>JABARH010000017.1:19204-185930 GCA_019187665.1 Anaerolineales bacterium | reverse complement strand
CCTGACACCCGCCCCCCGACACCCCACACCTGACACCTGACACCTGACACCTGACACCTGACCCCCGCCCCCCGACCCCCGACCCCCGACCCCTGACACCTAACCCCTGACACCTGAAACCTGACACCTGACCCCTGACACCTGACACATGACACCTCCCCCCTCCCGCCTCACCCCCGACCCAAACTGGATCGCCAGCCTCCTGCCCCCCCGCCCCCCCGACTCACACAAAGGCACATTCGGCACAGCCCTCATCGCCGCCGGATCCATCCCCTACACCGGCGCCCCATACCTCTCCGCCAAAGCCGCCTACCGCATCGGCGCCGGACTCGTCACCCTCGCCATCCCCGCGCCCCTCCACCCCGCCCTCGCCGGCCAACTCCCCGAAGCCACCTGGATTCCCCTCCCACACGAAAACGGATTCATCGAACGCGCCGCCGCCATCCCCCTCGCCCAAAACCTCGCCCGCGCCACCGCCCTCCTCATCGGTCCCGGACTCGGAACAAAAGAAACCACAAAAGATTTCCTCGCCAAACTCCTCCAAACAAAACTACCTCCCCTCATCATAGACGCCGACGGACTCAACCTCCTCGCGCAGATTCCCGACTGGCACAAACAACTTCCACTGGACACAATCCTCACCCCGCACCCCGGAGAAATG
Source organism: Anaerolineales bacterium (assembly GCA_019187665.1). Taxonomy (GTDB): domain Bacteria; phylum Chloroflexota; class Anaerolineae; order Anaerolineales; family Villigracilaceae; genus Denitrolinea. The sequence goes on along the minus strand of JABARH010000017.1, from coordinate 185,269 downwards.
TCCACCCTGACCGGCCTCCCCAAAGACAAAATCCAAAACGACCGCGAAACCATCGCATTGAAATACGCGCAGGCATGGAACTGCATCCTCGTCCTCAAAGGCGCCTTCACCGTCACCGCCTCGCCGGATGGAAACATCGCCCTCAACCCCTTCGCCTCCGCCGCCCTCGCCCGCGCCGGCACCGGCGACGTGCTTGCCGGAATCATCGTCGGTCTGCGCGCCCAGGGCATGCGCGCATTTCCCTCCGCCGCGGCCGGCGCGTGGATCCACGCCCGCGCCGCGCTCTCCGCCTTGCAGCAGATCGGAAGCGCCGCCTCCATCCTCGCCAGCGACCTCCTCGACCACATCCCCAGCGTCATCGCAAAACTCTAAAGTGCCGCAAAGTTCACTTTGTGCGTACTACAAAATCCACTTTGTGCGTACCACAAAGCCCACCCTGCGCGTGCCGCAAAGTTCACTTTGCGCATCCCCGTACCACAAAGCCCACCCTGTGCGTACTACAAAATCCACTTTGCGCGTGCCACAAAGTTCACTTTGTGCGTACCACAAAGCCCACCCTGCGCGTGCCGCAAAGCCCACCCTGCGCGTGCCACAAAGTTTACTTTGTGCGTACCACAAAGCCCACCCTGCGCGTGCCGCAAAGTTCACTTTGCGCGTGCCACAAAGTTCACTTTGTGCGTACTACAAAATCCACTTTGCGCGTACCACAAAGCCCACCCTGTGCGCACTACAAAATCCACTTTGCGCAAAAAAAGTCTGGCTTCTGCCAGACTTTTTTTACTCTCCGCTAACTTTGCAGAAAATCGTCCAACGCGCTCTTGCTGATCCGATACGCGCTCCCGACCTTCTTCGCCTTCAAACTCTTATCCTTGATCGCCGCCAGCACATCCTCCTCGCTCACCTTAAGATACGAAGCCGCCTCCGAAGGCGTCATCACATCCGGGAACGATTTTGCCGCGCCGCCCGCCTGCTGATTCATCATCGCGCCGCTCGTGGCTTGCTGCATCAAATTACCGATACCCATCCCCGCGCCAATGCCGGCCGTCAGCCCCGCGCCGCCGCTGGGATTTTGCGCCGCGTCGCGCATCGCGTCCGCCGCCTGCAATTGAGTATACGTCGCCATATCCAGCATACCCATGTCGCGCAATTCCTGCGCGCTCTTCTCCGAGGGCTTCATATTGCCCACATAGAACGTCTTCAGCGTCAAACCGATCGCTTCAAAATCATCCTGTGCCTTCGCGCGCACCGCCGCGCCGATCTCCTCCGTCAAACCGATCATCTCCGGCACCGAATGTTTCGCGGCCGTCTCGCCCAGCGCATCCTGCAACTTCGACAAAAGCATCGCGCGCAAGCGTTCCTCGATCTCGCTCGTGCGATACGCGCCCTGCGTCCCGACGATCTGAGTCACAAACTGTTGCGGGTCCTTCACCTGGAACGAATACGTCCCAAACCCCTGCAACAACGCCACGCCCAAGCCCATGCCCGGGTTGCGCACAATGATCGGCTGTGGCGTGCCCCACTTCATATTGGCGAATTCCTTGCGCGCCACAAAATACACCTCGGCGGGAAACGGCGTGCGGTCGTTGAACGCCTTGCCGATCCAGTCAATCAACAGCGGAATGTTCGCCGTCGCGATCGTATGCCGCCCCGCCTTAAACACATCCAGCGCGTTGCCGTCCCGGTAGAACACCGCCCACTGACTCTCGCGCACGATCACCTGCGAACCGATGCGGAAATCTCCCGCGCCGTCCTCCGGGAAGCGATGCACGATCTCGTTCGCCATCTCGTTCGGGTATTCAATCACGTCAAAAATTCTAGCCATGAGTTTCTCCTTTTTGAATGAACGCTTTCATTATAGTCCAATGAACTTTCTTTTTCAATCTATCTCTACGAGTTTCACCCGCCGGCGTTGCATCCCTCGCGGACATGTTCCTCCTCGATCTTTTTTCCTGCTCCCCTTCACGCCTCTCTCCGCCCTCCAAGCGGATTCTGTTTCCTCAACGTCCCCAACCCCCAACTCCCAACCGTCAACCACCAACCCCCAACCCCCAACCCCCAACCCCCAACCCCCAACCCCCAACCCCCAACCCCCAACCACCAACCCCCAACCACCAACCACTACCCACTCATCCTCTTCCCCGTCCCCTTATCCCTCACCATCAACACCTCCGCCATAATGCTCACCGCAATCTCCTCCGGCGTTTCGGCTTGCAGTTCCAATCCCATCGGCGAATGGACGCGCGCGATCTTTTCCTGCGCGATGCCTTTTTTCTTCAACGCTTTAACCGTCGTCGCCCACCTGCGCCTCGAACCGATCACGCCGATGTACGCGGCGGGAGAATCCAGCAACGGAGCGATCCCCGCCGAGTCCACGCCGGAGCCGCGCGTCGTCAAGACGAGAAACGTGCGTTTGTCGAATCGAATCTGCGCAGGGAGTTGATCCATCGTGACCGGGTAATACGCCTCCGCATCCGGGATCACTTCCGGCGTGCAAAATTCCTTGCGGTCGTCGCTGACCGCCACGCGAAACCCCAGCCACTTGGCAAGATGCGCCACCGCCTTGCCCACGTGTCCCGCGCCGACCACGATCAACAGAGGGGGAGGGAGAATCGGTTCCACAAAAACCTCCACCTGGCCCCCGCACACGCCGGGGTCGCCGCGCGTGGGGTCAGCCATGTTGTAATGCAAATGCCGCGTCTCGCCATCTGTCAGAGCCATCCACGCTTCATCTATTACGCGATGCTCGAGGTCCCCGCCGCCGACCGTGCCGATGAAGCGTCCGTCCGCGTAGACCAGCATCTTACTGCCCACATGCCGCGGCGTGGAGCCTTCGCTTTTTACAACAGTGCAAAGCGCGGCGGGTTCGTGAGTCTGTTCGAGCTCGGCGAGGGCTTGAAAGATGGAGTGCATGTCTATCTTTGTGAAAATTCCTGCCAGTCCAACCCTAATTGGCGAATAACTGCGCGAAGAGTTCCGAGTTTCAGATCTTTTGGCCCCCAATCTGGCAAGGGTGCGATTTTTCCATTTTTAGGGTTGCGCCAGACGCGATGCGATCCGGATCCGCGACGGGGGATTTCTTCCATCCCCAGGGTTTTGAGTTTCCTGGCAACATCACGATATTTCATGCCGCCAAAACCGTTTCAACCCATAGCGGGGTGTTTTCTTTGGAAGGTTGTAAAGCAGGCGGCAGAGGTTGTCCAAGTTCTTTTAATGCTTCCACGATAGCCGCCAGCGCGTCATTCGCATTGTTCAATGCCTCCAGAACGGAATCTCCTTCTGTGATCAATTCAGGGAGCAAAGGACACGTAACAACGTATCCGCCTTCGGGCTGTGGTTCGAGAACCAGGGGTAATTTATATACTTGACTCATGACAAACTCCTGTCTCGATTATAAACCACTTGATGATGTCACCGCCCCCACTGCGGCTGCCAATCCGGTTCGGGATTGTCCACGAGGACGCGCGTGGAGTGGCCGTCCGCGTTGATCACGAAGAGATCCGCCTGCCCGTTGTTGCGCAGCGAGTTGTAGACGATGTATTGCCCATCCGGTGAATAGGCCGCCGAGGCGTTGTTGCCTCCAAACGTTAATTGGATCGCGTTGCTCGTCGCAAGATCGAAACGAAAAACATTTTTATCCCCGGCCGGACCGAGACAGACCAGCAGAGACTGTCCGTCCGGCGACCAGTCAATGCTCCCGGTTGCGCCTTCGACGGCGTAGGTCAGTCGGCGCGCGGGTTGATTCGGTTGTGCCGCGTCCAGGATGTGGATCTCATACGAGTTCGGCTGTCCGGTGGACATGGCGAACGCGATATTTTTTCCATCCGGCGACCAGTCCGCGCCGACGATGGTTTGCGCGCCGCTGTATATCTTGCGCGGACTCTCGCCCAGCGCTCCCATCACCCAAATCGAAACGGGTCCATCTGCGGAGCGATTCAAAAACATCAGTTGTTTTCCATCCGGCGAAAATTTCGGCGAGAAGGCGTTGCCGATGTAGAAAGTGATTTGCGCGAGTTCGGTTTTGCTCAGGTCGTAGCGATAGAGATCGAAATAGTCGCCTTCGTTGATCGCAAAAACGACCGCAGTCCCATCGGTGGAAAATGTGGGGTAGTAATGGTTGCGCGGGTCGTCGGTGATCTGCGTATAGCCAGTACCGTCTGCATTAACGATACAAATTTGATTCCAGTCCCCGCGTGTGCAAGTGAAAATGATACGCCCGCCCTGACCGATAAAGGCAGATGTCGCAGTTGGCGAAGGCGTGATGGTGGGCGAGGGTGTGACGGTGGAAATCTCGTCCGGCTGAAGCGGGATGACCGGTTCCAACGTGTAGACCGGCACCAGCCAAAAAAGAAGAAATATGATTCCCAGCACAACCAGGCTGATCGGAATCGCCGCGCGCCGCTTCTCCCCGCGAAATAAATTCGAGCGGCGCTTGCCGGAAGAGTATTTGCCGTCAATGGGAGAGAGGGACATTCGAATTTCTGCGCGCGGGTTTGTTTTCCGTTATTTCTGCGTCTAAAAGATACGCAAAACCTTGCGTAGGGCGCGCCGAAGGTCTAACGCGCCTGCTGGCGTTACGCCTGCATGATTTGCCTGGCAAATCACGGGCGGCGCCAGGGGAGAACGCCAATTATGCGTAAGTCCTGAGATTATTCCAACAACCCCAGCACCACCGGCAACAACTGTTTCTTCCTCGAGACCACGCCTTGCGCGTCGCGCGTGCCGTCGGCGCGGGAGGGGTAGGGCAGGTCGTTGAGCGCGGGCGGAGGGTTGGCGGAGACGATCAAACGACTCGTGCCGCGCACCACATCGGTGATGAGCAGGATGGCAAAGTCGAGGCCGCGCTTGTCCTTGAGATCGTTCAGGGCTTTCGAGAGAGGCGCAAGGTGATCGGTGATCTGCATCAGGTCGGTCACTTCGACTTGCGCGACGGCGAATTTGAATCCGCCCGCTTCGAAAGATTTAATATCGGTGCTGACGACTTCTTTCGGGTCGCGGTTGGAGAGACCCGCCCCAGCCGAAAGGATTTTCTTGCCGTACGATTCAAGCGTCTCGCCGTTCAGCGGACTGCCGCCAACGAACGCCCAGCGCGATAATTTCTGCGCGGCTTCTTTGTCGCGCGGCGTGGTGGTGGGCGAGGTCAGGATCAGTGTATCCGATAATAGTCCAGCCAGGAGCAAGCCAGCCAGCGCCGGCGGCATGGAAAGCCCGGCTTCGGCGGTCTGTTCGGTGACGAGCGTGGAGGTCGAGCCGACAACGTCCACCGTGAATCGAATCGGCTGGTGCGTGTATGGGTTGCCGAGGCGATGGTGGTCGAGGATCTCCAGCAGTTCGGCTTCTTCGAGCGCGGCGATGGCTTGGCGCGGTTCGTTGTGATCCACGAGGATGATCTGGAGACGCGGCGGGTTGAGCACGTCGCGTTGTTGCGCGATGCCGAGGTATTGACCCTTTTCGTCCACGATCCAGTAATCGTTGTATTCGTCGCGCAGGATGCGGTTGAGCGAATCGCGGATGTGCGCGTTGGCGGCGTATTGGGGAACGGCGGTATCGGCGGCGTCTTTGCAGGGTGCGGACATCATCTCGCGCACGGTTGTTTCGCCCGGCCGCGGACCAAGGATCTGCGTGAAATAGTTGAAGAGGCTGAGTCCGTTGATCAAGCCGTAGGGTTTGCCGTCCTCGGTCACGACCGGGGCAATGCCGCCGGTTTTGCTGGCAAGCGTCCACGCCAGACCCAGCTGGGAGGCGGGGCTGATCGTATCGAGCCGCCTCATCACGGATTCGAAGCGGGGCGAAGCGTCGGTGAGCAGGAAGGGCGCGTCGAGTCCGAGAGTCTTCAAGACCCAGGCGGTCTGTTGATTTAACGCCCCGGCGCGCGCCGCGAGCGTGTTTGCGCCGTCGCGTTCGCGCAAGAGCCAGGCGTAGCCCATGGCGGCGGCGATGGAGTCGGTGTCGGGGTTGATGTGACCAATAACGTAAATTTGATTGAGCATGGCTTCCATTTTATCGCAGGTTGGCAATCTTAGACCTCTTGCAGAAGTGTGCAAGAGAGCGCACAATATGCCCTTTCCCAGGAGACGTTTTCTAACGTCGGTTGACTTATGCAGGATGTCAATTGGCATTTCCGTAAAACCTTGCACTATCTGGCGGGTGGGCGAAAAACAAGTCTTGACAAATCACGGGGGGGGGGTAGTATCCTTTTCACAATTCAAAATCTACCGGGAATTCGTTTTAATGGAGGGAAGGCATGAACCCTAAACCACAAATCTCGAATGTTGTGTTCACGATCCTGGTCAGCATGGCTTTGATCGCCTCAATGGTTGTCACCAGCCCGGCGCGAGCCAGCGCGCCATCTGCGAAGGCGACGCCGCCAGTCAAAGCAACGCCGACTCAAACCGTCACGGAGACTCCCGTTCCTACGGTTACAGCGGCTGAAACGGTTCCAGCCCTCGGTTTGCAATCCGACCTGACCTATATCGTTCCTGGGGGACAAGTCGTTATCACTTACCAGATCACAGACTTCGAGAAATTATCCAATCCATTTTTGCGTTTCTATGCGCCCATCGGACTCGCACCGGTTAATCCCGAAGAGGGCAAATGGGATGAATCCGCCGGGACATTCACGTTGAGCGCGGCGTCGGAGGGCAAGATTCTCTGGCAGGCGGACGAAAGCATCGCACCACCGGTTACGCTGTTTGCCGAACTGATCGAGAAAGAAGAGGCGGTTTCGAAAGCGGAAATCCTTCTTGATGCAATGACTGAATTCAAAGTGGAACCGACGGGCGGAGAAGCGGATGGGATGAACGGCAAGGTGCAAGTGACTTTCCCGGGCGGCGCGGTTGCGGAAACTGTGACCGTGAAAGTGACGCGTCCCTCCGAGCAGGCGCTGCCCGTTCAATCGTTGAGCGGCGCGCCGTTCGAGGTTACGGCGGTTTCGGATTCGAGCAAGGCGGATGTGTCCCAATTCTCACAGCCGGTCGAGATCATTGTTTCATATAACGACGAGGGGATGACCAATGAGGGGAGCACGATGCTGTATTGGTACGACGAAGTCGCGGGGGAATGGAAACTGCCGCTCAGCCAGCGGATCGACACGCTGAACAATAAGATCATCGCGACGACCGATCACTTCACCGTCTTCGACACCTACACCTCGAACTGGCAGAGCGCCGAAACGCCGACGATGAGTTTCTTCCAGACCCCGGGCTTCACCGGCGCGGCGAGTTTCTCCCTGCCGATCAAAGTCCCGGCGGGAGCGGGCGGACTCCAACCGAGTCTCTCGCTCAGTTACAGCAGTTCCACCGCGGACAATGTTACGAACGCATCGCAGGCTTCGTGGGCGGGCATGGGCTGGTCTATCGCCGAGAGTTACATCGAACATAACACCAACGGGACGGAAGGCGATCCCTTTGCAAATGGAACCTTGAAAAGCGTGGATGACACCTTTCAGTTAAACCTGAATGGAACGAGCATGCGGCTGTTCAAAGACGCGAACGATGCGTATCATGCCGAGGATGAGCAATTTTACAAAGTCGCTTACGATTCAAACGCCGAACAATGGATCGTGTGGGACAAAGGCGGAACAAAATATACCTTTGGCTCTGTAACTTCGCGATTTAGCGCCGACTACGACGACGAAAGCAACTGCCACCTGGATCAATCTGCGTGGCGCTGGTCGTTGAGCGAGGTGCGCAACATCTACGGCCAGACGATGATCTATTCGTATGAAAACGAGACGAAGACTTTTGGAGGATGCGGGATCAACCTGAATCATCCGACCTACAAATACCCGAAAGCGATCACCTATTCGGGCGGGCGGTACCGCGTCTATTTCGACCGCCTCGAGGCGAATGAGTCAAATCACAGAACAGATCTGAAATCCATCTGGACTGCCCCCACTTCCTATCAGTCCTTCCAACAATCCCTGTTGGAGGCGATCCGCGTCGAGCAGGACGCAGATGGCAACGGCACTTTCGAGACGTTGATCCGCAAATATCAGTTCACCTATTGCCAGTCCGAATCGTGCAGTATCTTCCCGAAGTTGATTTGGGGAGAGGGTGGGCGCACGCCGACGCTGGTCTCGGTGCAGGAATTTGGATTGAACGGGACGAACAGCCTGCCAGCTTACACCTTCAACTATGCGGACGGAATGCACCTGACATCCGCCTCCAACGGTTATGGCGGAACGATCACTTACATTTATAACAACCAAACGAATTACACCCAATCGCCGCAGGATGCCTGGCACGCGGTGGATGGCGGGAATCCGTTAAAAATTGATCATACCCTGGACGGCTGGACCGGCTGTATCAATTATTACGTGGTGGATGGAAAAGTTCAGGACGCGGCCATGCTTTGCGGCCAGGCCCAATACACTCAATTCAACAATGTCAAGTCGTTTCAGCCGGGCCGCTGGTACAAGGTCGTAGCGAGAGCGAAAAGGGCTGGCGCTTCAAGTTATTTAAGTTTGGGATATTCGTACCAGGAGGACGGCTCCTGGTCGGCTGTCTCCTACAGCCCGGCTGTGTCGCTGAGCCAGCAATATCAGGAAGTGGAAAGCGAACCTTTCTTCCTGCCTGTGAATGCCACAGACATTCGGCCTTATCTCAATAAAACCTCAGGCGGCTTCAGCATTGTGGACTGGGTGCGGCTCGTGCCCCTGACCACCGTTTCGCGCGTCACTTCGCGGACGCTCTCCTCGGGTTCGGACAGTTACACCTTCCTGTACGCCTACGAGAATCCGCACACGAATGACCCCATTGTTTCCGCGGCGGCGGCTGGACCTCACCCGTATGACAAGGCTTACACCTCGTTCCGCGGGCATCAGTTCGTTACTGAAACGGACCCATACGGGAACCAGACCATCACTGAATACTATCAGGACGACGTGACGGCCGGCCGTTCCAAGAGCGTGACGATCAAGGATTACGCCTCCGGTTTGAAGACTCTGCAGGTTACAACTACAACCTACGGATATTCGCAATGGGCCGCGCCAACCTTATACGATATCTCAGACAAGTACGATCCGCTCTATCTCGAACCGTATGATCCGCTGTATTGCCGCTTCGTGTACAAAGTTTCCGAGACCAAGGACGTCTATCAAGCCAATGGCGCCACCATTGACGGTACATTGACCACCGCCTACGACGCATACGATTCGTATGGAAACCTGACCCAGAAGACGCAAAGCGGCGACGGTGCGACCCTCGTCACGCACACCGATTACTTCCCGAACGTGAGCGCCTGGCTGGTGGGATTGCCCGCCCGCACATGGGTCACGGATGGAACGAATCTATTAACCGAATCCCTTAATCTCTACGACGGCGCGAATTTGTATACGACTCCGCCGACCGTTGGGGTTTTAACAGCCACGCGATCTTTGATATTCGATAATTCGTACAGCCAGACCTCGATGACACGCGACGCGTGGGGCAATGTGACTTCGCAGACCTCATGGAGCGGATACGGGACTCAATCTTCCGCGCCCACGAGCGGCGCGCGCACAAGTTACACAACGTACGATTCTGTGTATCACACGTACGCGATGTCCACAACGAACGCGCTTGGTCACGTTACAAACGTGACCTACGATTACTCGCTCGGCCTGCCAATAGGCGAGACCGACCCCAACGGCGCGCTGACCTCGGTCACCTACGATTCGTTCGGGCGATTCCTCAGCCTCACGAAACCGGGCGACTCGACCCCGACCTTGACCGTCTCGTACCAGAACTCGCCATTCGTCGTGACGTTGAACCAGGTTGTGGATGCGACTCACACCTTCACCGTGACGCGTTCCTACGATGGCCTTGGACGCCAGTACCTGACGAACACGAATTCGATACTCGTTGATTCGATATTCGATGCGTATGGCCGCGCCGTGAGCGTGTCCACGCCGCATACCAGCGGAGAGACTTCGTACAACACCGTGACCACCTTCGACGCATTGGGCAGACCGAAGACCGTCACTGCGCCTGACGGGACTGCAACTACAACCTCTTACAACGGCCTAACCAGCATTGTCACCGATGCTAACGGACACTCCACAACCATATTAACAGACACCTTGGGAAGGACTCTATCTGTGACTCCTCCCTCAGGACCTGCCGTGACCTATGTTTATGACGCCCTTGGTAACATGCTCAGTGCTACGCGAGGTGGGGCGACTACGGCGATAATATATGATCCTGCTGGTCGCAAGGTGATTATGGTTGATTCCGACATGGGGTTCTGGCAATATAGCTATGATGCAGTGGGAAACATGACTTCGCAGACTGATGCGCGCGGCTGTACCACAAACCTAACTTACGATGCCGTCAACCGTACGATTGGAAAGACTTATTCAAACTGCCCATCCACATCAAGCGTGACTTACACCTATGACCGAGGCGCAAACGGCATTGGACGCCGTTCTTCGATGAGCGTCTCAGGTGGAGATTTCACATCTTGGACGTACGATATTCGCGGCCGCGCTATTTCAGAGAATAAATCAATTCCTGGTGGGGGACAGTTCATCACCAGTACGACCTACAATTCTGCCGATCGACCGGTTACGATGACCTACCCTGATAGTGAGGTCGTAACCTTCACCTATGACAATCAAATGCTCGTAAACAGTGTGATTGGAACATCGGTATATGTTCAGTCAACTGTCTATGATTCAGCCTCGCGTGTCATCAACCGTACGCTTGGCAATGAACTGGCACAAATCTACACGTACTATGCCTGGAACCAGCAAGGCGGAGCCCTACAAACGCTCTCTGCCAACTCGTTGCAAAACTTTACTTATCAGTATGACGCGGTTGGAAATATCCTGTCAATCGCGGATTCCGTCAACTCGCAGATACAGACCTTCACCTACGATGCCTTTGATCGTCTCGTCACCGCGGGCACGACGGGTGATGTGCCTCAAGGCGGTTACGCCACAGAAACTTACACATATGATCCTGTTACCGGGAATCTCGCTAGTAAAGCTGGTGTGAACTATACATACGACACAGCACACCCTCATGCAGCAATTTCACTCTCCAACGGAAATTTGTATTCGTATGATGCCAATGGCAACATGATCCAACGCAACGCGGACGGAAAATCCTACACATTTGCTTATGATGCTGAGAACAGACTTTTCGCTGTCTCTGGCGATTCTACTGCTTCCTTTACTTACGACGCAGACGGCATGCGCGTCAAGTCTGTGATGGATGGCGAGACTGTCTATTTTGTAGGTGGGCATTTCGAGAAGACCGGCACAGGAGTTGTTACAAAATATTACATGGCTGGAAAGACCCGCGTTGCTCTGCGCAAGAACGGGGTGGTTTCATACTTGTTGGCAGATCATCTCGGCTCGACTTCGCTGGTGACGGATGCCAACGGGAATCGTACTTCAGAATTGCGCTACAAACCCTGGGGTGAAACGCGATACTCCTTCGGGACGATGCCAACCAAGTACACATTTACCGGACAGTTCAGCTACACCGATGATCTGTCCACGCCGCAATCCGAGGGGTTTGGATTGATGAACTATGGAGCGAGATGGGTTGATGTGTCGCTTGGTAGATTTACTCAACCCGATTCATTGATTCCTCAAGCGAGCTATGCTCAATCCTGGGATAGGTATGCTTACGTTGGAAATAACCCTGTTAGAAATACCGATCCTGGTGGCCATTGTTGGCCGGTATGCACAATTCTAGCTGGCGTAGCAATTGGCGCCCTAGTTGGTGCTGGAATCAGCGCTGCTGTTCAATATTCTCAGACGGGATCCGTAGACTGGAACAAAGTTGGCGCTGCTGCGATAGTTGGTGCAGTTGCTGGTGGTATTATTGGAACTGGAGTAGCGTTAGCCACTGCTCCAGCGGTGGGCGCGGCAGGTGCTGCTGCCGCAGGTGCTGAACTAGCGGCTACCGCAGAAACCGCGAATATTGCTTGTGGTGGAGACATGTGTGCCAGCGAAGTACAAGATGCGTCAAGGACGCTGCAAGGTGTAAACCAAGCTTGCGGCGGCGACATGTGCGCTGGCGAAGTCAAAGATACTACCCAGCAAATTACTACAGTGATTGGAAGATTTCCAAATAATAAGCAAGTTGCAGAATCGATTGGAGGTAACTGGCTTAATATTTCAATGAGAGTTTGGAACTCAATGAGTCCTGCACAACAATGGGAGCAAAACAAACAATGGCTTCAAGAGGCGATTATCAGAGGCGATGTGTTTCGATTGGCTAGTGATATCTCAAGGGCCGAGGCAGGTACCGGGTATGCCCGGGAACTATACTATCTTTGCCATGTTGTCGGGTATACAGTCAGCTTGAGAGGAGATTATCTAATTCCTCCTTCCTGTTAGTGAAACGCGGAGATACAGTATGATAAACCGAGCCGAGTTAATAATTCAGCATTTTGACTACCTAACCGATAAATATGGTTTTCGTGTGGAACGGAAGGAATTTTATCCCGATGCTATGGGTAACGCAGTCGTTATATTCAAATCCCCCGTAATCGGAATTGAGGTGGTAATCGACAGGAACCAAGCCTTGATCAGAATAGGTGATCAGTCTGAGGAGTTGGGTAAGTGGTTTGAATTCAGCAATGTACTTAGCTATTTCGCTCCCTCGCTAGAGAAAGCCTACGTCTTCACCGAGAAAACTGAAAATAATACTTGGGATCAGGTTGTCGAAACTCAATTGAAGAGGCTTGCTGAGATCTTGCTCGATTGTTGCGAGTCGCTCTTAAGGGGAGATCTATCTGGAAAGGAAAGGATAAAGAAGATTGAACATAACAGGAAAATTCAATTGATTGAGGAGCTTAATGACCCTTCCAAACGATCAAATTAAATAAGCGCTCGCGGCGGGTTTTCGTCCCCGTCTAGAGCAACTTGCCAATACATCAAGGCACGAATGGCATTGGACGCAGAACTTCCATGGCCGATGCCTCCGGCTCTGCATCATGGCTCTACGATTCACGCGGAAGACTCGTAAAGGAAACCAAGACCATTTCAGGTCAATCCTTCGTCACCGAATGGGGCTATAATTCCGCCGATCTTCCGACGTGGATGAAATATCCCGATGGCGAAATTGTGACCAATACTTACGACAATAGCATGTTGCTCAAATCTGTGGATGGCAACGATACGTATGTCTTCTATACCCAATACGATTCGGCGGGCCGCATGACCTCGCGCGAATTAGGCAACGGCATTACCCAAGCGTACGAATACTATCCCTGGAACCAACAGGGTGGACGCTTGAAGACTCTCGCCGCCGAAACTCTCCAGAACATGACCTACATCTACGATTCGGTTGGCAACATCTCCTCCATCTCGGATTCCGTCAATTCCCTGACGCAATCCTTCGGCTACGATGCCCTCGACAGATTGACGAGCGCTTCTGCTTCTGGCACACCTGCGCAAGGCGCGTACAGCGAAACCTATCAGTACGATCCTGTCACGGGCAATTTGAAAATCAAAGGTGATATGACTCTGGACTATCTCGATTCGAGTCATGTCCATGCGGTGACGAACGCCAACTCCAACACGTATTCCTACGATTCCAACGGCAACCAGACCACGCGGAACATCGGCAGTGACACCTTCAATCTATATTACGATGCGGAAAACCGTCTCGTGGAAGTGAAGAAGAATGGCGCGACCATCGCGCAATTTACGTTCGACGGCGACGGGAAGCGCGTCAAGTCTGTTGTCAATGGCGAGACGATTCTGTTCGTCGGCAGTCACTTCGAGTTGGAGGGCAGTCAGGCAACGAAATATTATTTTGCTGGAGCGAGCCGCATTGCCATTCGGAAGTACACCGTCCCGCAGAGCATGACGGTGGAGTACATGCTTGGCGATCATCTCGGAAGCACTTCGATTACGACAGATAATCTCGGTGCGATGATTTCCGAGATTCGTTACAAGGCGTGGGGTGAGACACGCTACACGTGGACGAATGCGCCGGTCACCACGCCGACGTATGAACTGACGAGGTATCAGTACACGGGTCAGTATTCGTATGATGCCGAGTTTGGGTTGAAGTTTTATAATGCTAGATTTTATGACAGCGGAATAGGGAGGTTTGTCAGCGCGGATACGGTCGTTCCCGGCGGAGCGCAGGGCTATGATCGCTACGCCTATGCAAATAATTCACCCGTTGTTTACAACGACCCTAGTGGTGCGTTTGAAAAGTAATTTAACATAGTCGATTCAGATTTACGAGAGAAAACCACGCGGACTATGTTAAATTACTTACCGTCCAGACCACTAGCGGACATTGTCCGGGAACTTTTGCATTCCTATTTGCGCCTGTTTGGTGTGGATTAACTGCTGGGCCTATCGGCGTTTCAATTGCAAGCGCCAATGTGTCAAGGCGCTATGGCATCCAAGTTGCCGCAGGTATAGCCGTACAGAGTAATTACGGGGCCCCTTGGAATCATCGGGGGTTTTGGATTAGCGGGAACCTTAACACAGGCTTGGGGATTGCACAGGTAACGGATGCTCAAATGAGTACACCAACAGACCAATACGTGAATGGCAGTCCTGATATGGGTTATGGGTTAGGTATGGCGGGTCAAGATCAAGAGGATCCCGCAGTTGCGCTTGAAGCCATGGCTAGGAGAATAGGATTAGTCACGAACGCTTGCGATGGTTGCGATCCAACAGATCTGCTGATAGCCGCTGGATTAGCACAAAATGGTGCGGGCTTTACCGCGGATGATATGGCTGCGGTGGCGAAGAATTTTATGGGCGATAACGGGCAGATTAATTGGGGCGGTTATTTTGCCACTAGAGATCCGAAAGGGGGCCTGCTAGGATTTAGATCTATTGGCTATCACCAATTTGATACTCGCTTTATGTTGCTCTTGTATTATCAGAATATTATTGCGTTGATGGATATTGGCTGGGAACTTCCAGAGGGAGTTGATTTGCCTCGAATAGAAGACCTTATCGATGATTGCGAAGAAGGGGTAGAAAATGCCTGTTAATAAAATGTCCGTTGTGCTATTCTTCGTGTCTTTCGGCCTTGGTCTGCTTGTTTCATGCACAGTTGTTGATCGCATCAACGGGAATGAACATCGTGGATATTATGGTGAAGGGGAGTTTTCTATCGATACATCATCTATTGTTGAATCCATTTCCAATGGAAACGCGGACGTGTTTGTTTCGATGCCTTCATCCTCCCAATCATCTTCAATAGCTACCGGTAAACCCGTTCGATGGAGTCAGGAAAATTATTTGCTTATCGCCAATGCGTTATATCAATATGTATGGAACAGGCCTGCTAACGACTGGAATCTCAATCTTATGCAATTTTCGGTGGACTGTAAGTTGGTGGATTATGGGCCTCAAACGGGGTATTTTAGTTTTTGGGAGATATTTACTACTCAGGAAGGTCGGAGGCGTGTTGAACACCAGATTTATATCAAGCCACTCAAAAACTCTGTGAATTGGTATGAAATTCAGTATCATCCCGTTGTGGTAGATTGGCCAAAGATAAACGTGGATGAGTTGAATGTCTCAGCAATTGAGGCTCTAACCATTGCTGAGGATGCAGGTGGTAGACTCATTCGATTAACTGTTGAAAATAAGTGCATGATAATTGAGACGTTGGCGCCCAGGAAAGAAGGAAATCCCTACATTTGGACAGTACAATACACAGATAACTATGCGGTTAGTGTTGATGCGATTACCGGAAAGGTACGGTAATTTTTATTGCGCAGGGAGGACGCTTGAAGACTCTCGCCGCCGAAACTCTCCAGAACATGACCTACGTCTACGATTCGGTGGGCAACATCTCCTCCATCTCGGATTCCGTCAATTCCCTGACCCAATTCTTCGGCTACGATGCCCTCGACCGATTGACGAGCGCCTCTGCTTCTGGCACACCTGCGCAAGGCGCGTACAGCGAAACCTATCGGTACGATCCTGTCACGGGCAATTTGAAAATCAAAGGTGATATGACTCTGGACTATCTCGATTCGAGTCATGTCCATGCGGTGACGAACGCGAACTCCAACACGTATTCGTATGACCCCAACGGCAACCAAATCACGCGCAATATCGGCAGTGATACTTTCAACCTGTATTACGATGCGGAAAACCGTCTTGTGGAAGTGAAGAAGAACAGTGTAACAATCGCTCAATTCACTTTCGATGGGGACGGCAAGCGGGTAAAGTCAATGATGGACGGAGAGACGATTCTGTTCGTTGGCGGTCATTATGAAAAGCAGGGAACCGATGTAACTAAATACTACTTCGCGGGAACACAGCGGATTGCCGTGCGAAAGAGCGGGACGTTATCTTTCCTGCTCTCCGACCATCTGGGTTCGACGAGCATTACAACAGACGCGAACGGAAATCGCGTTTCGGAAACGCGCTACAAGGCATGGGGAGAAGTGCGCTTCACCGAAGGCGTCCTGCCGACGAAGTATTCCTTCACCGGGCAGTACAGCCATGTCGAAGATTTCGGACTCATGCACTACGGGGCCAGGTGGTTGGATAATACTACGGGACGATTTATTCAAGCGGATTCCATTGTGCCAAACATTGCACAGGGATATGATCGTTATGCTTATGTTGACAACGCCCCCACCAAGTACATAGATCCGAGTGGCCATTCACCAAAGCATGCATGTAACTATCTGAAAAACTATAACTGTGAAGCACCTGACGAAACACTCGTTATTGGTGATGATGTTACTGAACTCTTATTCAGCATGTTTGGCCCCGAAGTGGAATACTTGTTTGAAAACGAAAGTTGCAAAAATAGCACCATTTCAGTCTCGTATTGCGCGGGTTCTCTTCTCGGCTCTCATCTCCGTTTATTTGGGAATGGGGGAAGATATGATATTAAGATAAAAATGAATATGGAGTTTGGGGGTGATGTAACTTTATGCGGCCCACTGTTCTGCCAAAAGGTAGACTACTCAACCCCGGGAAATATTCTGTTTGGGTTTTTGTCTGCGGCAAGGGGAATGCCGCAAGGAGTCTCTTGGCTTGCAGGAGGCATTCTGGAGAACTATGATTCGCTGAAAAAAGAGATGAAAGTTCACCCAGAATATGCTGGTTCTCTATTTGATAACCCGGGTGACAAAGCCGCAGTGGATTTCGGATACTGGCTATTCAAGACCTACGGAGCGGCTATCACAATGAAAGAATTTCGCGATGCTCTTACAACACGGTTGGATTCCTTTCAGCCATCATCCGCGCCGCAACCGGGGTACATGAGTTGGCCGATCATATCGCCTCAACTAGCACCAACAGCTTACCCTTACGGCTACTTCTTGAATCCATAAGGGAGATGAAACATGGAGATGAAATTTCAAAAGTTCCTTTTGCTTCTTGGCATTCCAATCCTTCTTATTGTTTTGGGCGCTATGCTTTGCCTTATTCCGTATTACCTTCTCGGCTATGGTTGTCTCTTAGGGTGCGCTCCAGAAAGAGACTTCACTGCCTACGATCTCGCCATACCACGCGAACTACTGCCAGCTAATGCCGGTCCGATTGTTCTTCGCCCAGGCAGGGGTACTGTTGGAGCTGTTGAAGAGGTCTCAGGTGATAGCAATGGACTGGCTGTCTATATTGTGAAAAGATTTGATTCAATTGACAAAGCAACACAGTGGTACAGAGCGCGCATCCAATCGAAGACATATACAAGCCCTTTTGATAATCCCGAAATGGCGGTGCAAATCACGGCATTTCAAAGCAACAATGCTGATGAATCCAGCGTGACTTGCGGGAATTTGTCGGCAGATTCGAGATGTACATTTCAAGCACGTTATGAGGAATATTATGTGTTCTTTAGGGCCTCAATAGGAGACGGAAAATTTACGCAAGCCGATTTCATTGGCGTTATCACATACATTGATGACGAATTTCAGGAGTTGCTGCGGATCCAATAATGCAATGTTTTGAGTGAAGTGTTGACATCATCTAATCCCGGCCGCAAACTGTCCATGAACGATCCCGATATGGGATTCTGGAGTTACTCGTACGATGCGCTCGGTTTAATGACATCGCAAGTTGACGCTCGTAGTTGCGCGACCAATCTTCAATACGATCTGCTTGGACGACCGACTCAAAAATCGTATTCTGGCTGTCCTTCCACTGCAACAGTCAGTTACGGTTATGATTCGGGAACAAACGGAGTTGGGCGAAGAACCTCGATGACCGATGCCTCTGGCTCTGCAAGTTGGAATTACGATTCACGCGGAAGACTCGTAAAAGAAGCCAAGACCATTTCAGGTCAATCCTTCGTCACCGAATGGGGCTATAATTCCGCCGACCTGCCGACGTGGATGAAATATCCCGATGGCGAAGTAGTGACCTTCGGATACAATAACAGCATGTTACCCGTGAGCGTGACCGGCGCGTCCGCGTACGCGCAAAGCATTGCCTACGATTCCGCCTCGCGCATGACTCAGATCGTGCGCGGCGCGAACATCCTCAGCACCGTCTTCGACTACAACGATTGGAACGTGGACGGCGGACGCCTGCTCAACTTCACCACCACGCGCACCTCGGATTCCGCCGTTTTGCAAAATGCCACCTATGACTATGATTCGGTGGGCAACATCCTGACCATCACAGATTCCCTCTCCGGTCCGCAGACCCAGACCTTCCAATACGATGAACTCGATCGCGTGACCAACTCAGCCGTCACCGGCGGGACCGAAGGTCTGTACACCGAAGCCTATTCCTTCGAGACCGGCACCGGCAACCTGAAATCCAAGAACGGCGCGACTTACACCTACGACGCGACCCGCAAACATGCGGTGACCTCCCTCTCGAACGGCAACACCTACGCCTACGATGCCAACGGCAACATGACGGATCGTTACATCGCGGCTGGACCGGATGCTGGCACGTACGAATTCGAATATGACGCCGAGAACCGCATGGTGCGCGCGGAGAAGAACAGCGCGCTGATCGGGCAGTTCTTCTACGACGCGGACGGGAGACAGGTCAAAACCACCGTCAACGGGATTACGACCTCCTATGTCGGCAATCACTATGAAATGAAAGACGGCGCGGTCACGAAATATTATTTCGCCGGTGCGACCCGTCTCGCCGTGCGGCATGGGACGACTCTCAATTATCTGCTCTCTGACCATTTGGGCAGTTCTTCTGTCACAACGGACGAGAATGGTATCCAGACCGCGCAAGCCATGTACAAAGCCTTCGGCGAGACGCGCTACTTCATTGGCGATCTGAAGACCGATTACAAATTCACCGGTCAGCGCGAGGACTTCTACCTCGCTGGCTAACCCAATGTCTGCGCGCACAAGCGCATGCACCGATTCGCGTTGCGCATAAAACGGAAAGTGGATGTACAACGGGCGCGTACGCGGTTCGCTCTGGTTCTCAATATCGGCAAAATCCACTCGTTTGGGACGCGGATCTATAATACCCTGAACGGGGAAGACACTCCCCAAAATCGCTTTTTCGACAGTCTCGTTAGCCAATCCCTTTCTAAAGCAGCATCAGTTTTATGCTACACTTGCCATAGGATATATGAAATGACTATACAAAGCAGCATTCAAATCGGCGATGTTATTCATAACGCCGTTATATTCAATGTCAAAAATTGGCTAGGTGGCACGATGAATCCTGATTCTTTAATTCAGTCTGTGCAAGATTTTTTTGCAGTTTTGGAAGAACGAAAGATAGATTATGTTCTTGTCGGGGGAATTGCCATTCTTCATTATGTAGAGGGAAGAAATACTCAAGATCTAGATTTGCTTATGGCGGTTTCCTCTTTAGAAAAACTGCCTGAACTCAAGATTAAAAGTCAAGAGATGTATTTCGCCCGTGCAAACTATGGCGAATTACAAATTGACCTTTTACTGACTCAAAACCCGCTTTTCAGGAAAGTTCATAAAGAGTATTCACGGGTTCAAAAGTTCCTTGACCGAAATATCCCTTTAGCGACCGTTGAAGGTTTATTGCTTCTAAAACTCTATGCACTGCCCTCTTTATATCGGCAGGGTAATTTTGCGCGAGTTGGCATTTACGAAAACGATATTGCTACCTTGCTTCATTATTACCAGCCAGATACTGCGGCTTTGCTTGATGAAATTTCAAAATATGTAAATGAAACCGATTTTGAAGAAATTAATGGCATTGTGTCTGATATTCAAAATCGTATCAAGCGTTTCAAAAATGAGTCTCGCTAAACAGGTAGGCGGCAATAAAGCGTCCTCAGAAACCGCCACACCATGGGCGCCTCGGACATGATCGTCCGGGGCGCTTTTTATTTGGGAAGCGTCATACTCCATGAAACGGCGGGAAAAAACGCAACAAAACCATGCCCGCTGTTAAATGCAAAGCAGGCGTTCTCGAAGGAGGACCCCTTTATGTTTCGTCTCGTGTCACACTACGCCGGGACGAGTTCGCAGCCCGGTTTCGCCGCCTGCTTCGATACTTGCCCCAAGTAAGGAAGAAAGGCGAGAGTTGAGCCGCAGCATGGGAAAGAAATATCCCAAGGTAACGGTCTGTCGCAACTGGTCTGTGAATCGCAAGCGGGTTGCGCGGTTGATGACCAAGTTGGACTTGCAAGCCCGCAAGCCAGCGCCTCGCAAGTGTCGAACGACCGATAGCAACCACCCCTACCCGCGTTACCCAAGCCTGGTGGGTGCATTGCAAGTCGAACGCCTTGTACAGCATTATATTTTCGTTCTCAATCGCGAACTTACTTCACCACCTCGTCGCTCGCCTCATCCAGCGCCTGCACCTGCTCCTCGGTCAACTTCCAGCCGAGCGCGCCTGCGTTCTGTTGCGCTTGCTCGGCGTTCTTCGCGCCGGGGATGGGCATGGTCCCTTTGCAGATGCACCAGTTCAACGCCACCTGCGCGTTGGATTTGCCGCCGCAGTCCTGCCCGATCTTGGTCATCAATTTGAGCAATGGCTGGATGCGTCCCAGCGTCGCCGCGGCGTTGATGGCGCGCGGGCCGGGCGGTAGTTTTTCGGGCGAATATTTTCCCGTTAGCAGTCCCTGGGCGATGGGCGAATAGGCAATCACACGGATCCCCAATTCCCGGCAGCGTTCCAGCAAACCGTTCTTTTCGATGGAACGATTCAACAGACTGTACGCCACCTGATTCGAAGCCAGCGGGATTCCCTGCCGCGCCAGCGTCGTATACGCGCGCACTGTCTGGCTGGGACCGAAGTTCGAAACGCCCACCGTGCGGACGATTCCCTGCTGAACGAGCTCGGCCATCCACCCCATTAATTTTTCGGGCGTCACAAACACGTGCGGCCAGTGGATCTGGTACAGGTCCACGCGTTCCAGACCGAGCCGCTCGAGACTGTTTAGCAACGCGTATTTCATAAACCAGCGATGCACGCGCCATGGATATGGAAAAAATTTACTCGCGACCAGCACAGGCTGATCGGCGGTCTTCAACATTGAGCCGAGGAGCCGCTCCGATTGCCCCATGCCGTAGACCTCCGCCGTATCCACAAAACGGATGCCCGCCTCGAGACTGGTCTCGAACGCGGCGCGTATATCGGCATCGTTGTGCGTCTGCCCAAAACTCCAGAATACGCGGTCGCCAAACTGCCACGCGCCCAATCCCATTTCGATGGCGTGCAAAAAACGCGTCTCGTTGCTGATCTCACTCACAATAACGCCCTCCAAAAGCGGTCTGGCACGATTTTACCACTCGCGGGGATTATAATTTGGGCGATGGAACTTACCCGCGAAGAAATCCTGCGCTACTCGCGCCACTTATTAATCCCCGAAGTCGGCTTGCGCGGACAGGAGCGACTCAAAACCTCCTCCGCATTGATCATCGGCACGGGCGGACTCGGCTCGCCGGTCGCGTTGTATCTGGCTGCGGCGGGAGTCGGCCGCATCGGACTCGTGGATTACGATGTGGTCGATTCATCGAATTTACAGCGACAAGTGATTCACGGAACGTCCACCATTGGGCAATTGAAAGTGGAAAGCGCCAAAGCGCGCCTGTTGGATTTGAATCCTGAGATTCATGTGGATGTGTTCAACGAACCGTTTACATCCGCCAACGCCCTGTCCATCGCCAAGGACTATGATGTGCTGATTGACGGCACCGACAATTTCCCCACGCGCTATCTCACCAACGATGTCTGCGTCTTTCTCCACAAGCCTAATGTCTACGGCTCGATCTATCGCTTCGACGGACAGGTCAGCATTTTCGACGCGAAGGCCGGACCCTGCTATCGTTGTCTCTTCCCCCAACCGCCGCCGCCGGGACTCGTCCCTTCGTGCGCGGAAGGCGGCGTGCTGGGCGTGTTGCCCGGCACGATTGGCACGCTTCAAGCCACCGAAGCGTTGAAGATTCTGCTCGGCGTCGGCGAGCCGTTGATCGGAAAGCTCCTGCTGTACAACGCGCTCGACATGTCCTTCGACTTCGTGAAGTTGAAGAAGAATCCGAATTGCCGCGTGTGCGGACCGAACGCCGACATTAAAGAGTTGATTGACTACGAGGAGTTTTGCGGCGTTCCGAGTCACGACCATGACGAAGGTTCGGCGGGCGCGGGCTGGGACATTTCCGCCCCCGAACTTTCTGAACGGTTGAAAACCAATCATCTCAAGCTGCTGGATGTGCGCGAGCCGCACGAGTTGGAAATCTCCGCGCTGCCGCACGCGGTCAATATTCCGCTCGGACAACTGGCGGCGCGCCTGTCGGAACTCGACTCGACCGAGGACATGGTTGTGTTTTGCAAAGCCGGGACGCGTTCGGCGCGCGCGCTGGTGCTGCTGGTCAGCGCGGGATTCAAAAAGGTGAAAAATCTCAAAGGCGGGATCAACGCCTGGGTCAGGGAAGTGGACGAGCGTCTGCCGATCTATTGAAGCGCCCCCGGCGAGCAAAAACTACAGGACGTACGCATAATTGGCGTTCTCCCCTGGCGCCGCCCATGATTTGCCAGGCAAATCAGGCAGGTGTAACGCCAGCAGGCGCGTTAAACCTTCGGCGCGCCCTCCGCAAGGTTTTGCGCAAGTCCTGAACTATTCTCGTCGCAGTCGAATGGTTTTTATTTTCTCGATCAGGCATCCTTTTTTCGGAACAGGCGCAACGCGCTGGTAAAATTGATTCATCCAAAGGAGACCGAATGCCCGCGCTTATTCCATCAGACAAAACCAGAGTCTACAATACTATTTTAGGGGCCATCGGTCATACCCCCCTGGTCCACCTCGGGCGTATCGCCCGCGACCTGCCGGTTCCGCTGTACGCGAAACTGGAGTTCATGAATCCGGGCGGCTCGGTCAAGGACCGCGTCGGCGCAAACATCATTGAGCAGGCCGAAAGGCGCGGCGAGTTAAAGCCCGGCGGGACGATTGTCGAAGCAACCTCCGGCAACACGGGCGTTGGTCTTGCCATTGCGGCGGCCTTGAAGGGCTACAAGACCATTTTTGTCATGCCCGACAAGATGAGTAACGAGAAAATTTTATTGCTGCGCGCCTACGGCGCAAAAGTGATCATCACGCCGACGGCGGTCGCGCCCGAAGATCCGCGTTCCTATTATGAAGTGGCGAAGCGATTTGTCCGCGAGACGCCCAACGCGATGTTGGCGAACCAATACCATAACCCGGACAACCCAAATACCCACGAGCTGACGACCGGCCCCGAGCTCTGGGAGCAGACCGAAGGCCGCGTGACCGACGTGATCATCGGCATGGGCACCGGCGGGACGATCAGCGGCATCGGGCGTTATCTTAAATCAAAGAACCCAAATATCAAAATCGTGGGCGTGGATATCGAGGGGTCCATCCTGACCGAGATCTGGAAGAATAACGGAACGATCCCCGAAGGCGCCTATCCAAAGACCTACAAGGTAGAGGGGATCGGCGAGGATTTTTTGCCTTCTGCCACCGACCTCTCGGTTGTGGACTGGATCGAACGCGCCGGCGACCGTGAATCCTTTTTATGGGCGCGGCAACTTGTGCGGCAGGAGGGAATCTTCGCGGGCGGGTCGTCCGGCTCTGCGCTGGCTGGCGCAGTGAAGTATTGCCGTAAACTGGCGGCGGATCGTCTGCCCATTGTCATCTTTCCCGATTCGGGTTCGCGCTACCTCTCCAAATTCTACGATGACAGATGGATGCGCGAGTTCGGTTTCCTCTCGATGGAATTCGGCGAGATGACCCTCGGCGATCTTCTGCTTGCCAAACCGAACAAGCAGTTGTTCACCGCGTCTCTGGGCGATTCCATCCGCAAAGTAGTGATGGTGATGCACCAGCACAGCATCTCGCAGATGCCGGTTGTCGGCGCGGATGGAACTCTCGTTGGCCTGCTCGAAGAGGTGGATGTGTTGAATCATATGCTGGAACAGCACGCGGGACATAGCCATGATGAACCGATTGACGGTTTTGTGCAAAATGCGGGCGCGGTCTTTCCGCCCGAGGCCTCGCTGGAGGAAACCATGCCGTCGCTGACCGCGGGCTACGCGTTGATCGTGATCGAGAATAGCAGGCCGATCGGGATTTTGACGAAGATAGACGTGCTGGATTATGTGGCGGGGAAAATTTAGGGTAGTCTCATGCTCAAATAACCGCGAGAAAACCCGCCAGCGTCCGGACTCGTTGATCAGGCGGCTGCGAGACTATCCGACTACCCTTGCCGGTTCACCAGCCAGACGCCAAAAATAATAACCGCGCCGCCCGCCAGAGAAATCATCGTGATCGGTTCGCCGAGCAGCGGCGCGGCGAAGAGGATGGTCACCAGCGGCTCGATGTTGATGAATACGCCCAACCGCGAGGCGGGAATTTCGCGCAGCGCGTCATACCAGGCGATGTAGGCCAGCCCGGATCCGAAGATTCCGAGCAAGAGAAGCGCCAGCCAGCCATTGAATGTTAGCGCGGGAATTTCGCGCATGCCCGGGCCGACGCTGAAGAGCCATATACAGGTGAACAGCCAGCCGAAGAGCATCACGTAGAACATCATGCGCGCCGCTGGGTGGCGCGCCAGTTCCCGCCGCGAGAGGATGGTGTACGCTGCCCAGTTGACCGCGCTGATGAAGATCAGCAGGTCGCCGGTCGAGCTGAATCCGCCGGTGAACAAAATTCTCAAATTTCCATCGCTCACAATCAAAAGGACGCCGAACGCGGCGATCGCGATCCCGCCGACGCGCAACCACCCCATTTTTTCCCGGAGGAGCAACCAACCCAGTAATGCTGTGAAGACTGGGATGGTCGCCACGATCCATGCGGTGTTCGTGGCGCGTGTGGTTTGCATGCCGGTTGCCTGCAGCCACTGGTGAAACGTCACACCGAGGAAGCCGAGCAGGGCCAAATGGGGGAGGTCGCTTCGCGAGGGCAGGGCAAATTGACGTCGCGCCAGAACCGCCGCGCCGAGGATCAGCACACCGATGCCAAATCGAATCCAGACGATGGTCGCGGGCGAGACTTCGGCCAGCGCGATCTTGGTCGCGACAAAGGTCGCGCCCCAAACAACGACGGCGAACAGCGCGGAGAGCGTGGGGAGGAAGCCGGAGGTAGACACAGGGAGTCCTTGGGCGAGGAATGTCAGATTATAAATCCTTTGACGCGGAGCGCTGCCTCCATTAGAATGCTGTTACGCCCTGGGGGATAAGAGCGTTCGCCTGGAAGAATAGCGCATTCGGCGCGGCCGCTGTGATGCGACAAGGAGACAGTATGTGCGCGCAAAAAATGAATCTTTCGGGAAATGTTCCGGATGACGCGAAGGCCTGGAGCAGGTTTCGAGTTTCCAGCTGGAACTGGATTCATGCGCTGGCTACTCGTTCCAGATATCTGGTTTCGGCAGTGATGTTCGTATACCTTGTTTTGGCGTACCTGACATTTTTCCCGCAAAGCAGAACGGAGATGGTTAAACTGCCTCTGAGCGATCACGGCTCTCTCAATATCATCCTGTTGGCAATGCTCTTGTTTATTTTACTGTTTGTCAGGTGGGTCCATCAAATTCCACCCTTCTTTCAATGGCTTTTGAAAAGCGGACGGCTCGAATCCCGTTATGATGATCTACCGGGGGATTTCGAACGTTATCTACAGGATTATCAAAAGACACTTCTCTCCAAAAGGGAACCTCTGTTCCTCAGCCTTGTCGTGCTGGGCGTGTTTATCGCGCTTGCGCAATGGGCGGGGATCGCGCACTATCTGATCGGCTTCTTTACGCCCCGGGCGGTACTGGCCTTTGCGTTATTACTGCTCGCAACTCTCCTCTGTCTATTCATGGCGGGACAAGCGGGTTGGATGAGTTTTGTTACAGGTCGTCAGATCGGGAAACTGCCTCTCCTGTTTAATATTAAGGTCCAGCCGCGCCATTCTGACAAATGCGGCGGATTGAGGCCCTTGGGAAAATTTTGCTTCGAATCGGCCTTGCCCCTGATCGTTGCCGGCCTGATATTAGCCATCGTTCCCAGTCTGCGCCTGATGCATATCCAAATTGATGAGGATGATGTGCTGGCGATCATGTCGGCCAGCATGATCTTCGGTTTCCTTGCCCCATTGACGGTCTTGGCCATCTTTATGCCCTTATGGCATATTCACCTGGAAATGCTCGAACGGAAGAACGCACACGAAGATGATTTTGCCTCCCGGGTGATGCGGCTGGAAGAGATCATTCGTGAACATACAACCGAGAAAGGAGATTTGAAAAAGGCGGAAGCAGCGAAACAAAAACTTGAGATCCTGCAAACGATCAACCCTGATATGCAGCCCTATCCGGTTTGGCCTTTCAATTTTACGATGACGCTCCTTGCGGCTCTTTCACCCCAGATCGTGCAGACATTGGCGGGCGTGATTTTAAAATCGCACGAGTTCGTTTCTGCCTGGCTTGCGGCCCCCTCCAACTAACGTTCGTTTGCGTTTACCCCGGCTTCACCCTCTTTGCCTCCAGCACATTGGGGATATTTTCGATGCGCGTCAGGATGCGGCTGAGTTGTTCCATGTCGCGCACCTCCACGATTAAGCGCAGTTCGGCGATGCCCTGCGCCATCTTCACGTTCACGTCAACGATATTCACGCCCTCGGCATTCAACAGATTCGAAATATCGCCCATCAGGCCTTGCCGATCATAGGCCTCGATTCGAATCGGAACGGCATACGTCCGCACATGGCTGCCCCACGAAACCTGCACGAGTCGTTCGCGGTCCACCGAACTCAGGATGTTGGGGCAATCCTGGCGGTGGATGCTCGCGCCGCGCCCGCGCGTGATGTAGCCCACGATCTGGTCGCCGGGCATGGGGTTGCAGCAGCGCGCCATTTGGGTGAGCAATCCCTTCAACCCGACCACCTCGATGGACTCGGTGGTTACGGCCTCGGTGGTGGGGGCGGTCGCCTCAAGCAGGTCGGTCGTCTCTGTCGCCTCCGCGATCTGTTTAATGATCTTGCCGAGTGAAAGATCGCCGCAGCCGAGATCTGCATACATTTCATCGGGCTGTTTGTACGCCAGGCTGCGTGCCAGTTTTTCGTAATTGATGTTGGCGATTCCCAGTCGCGTCAATTCACGTTCGAGCTGGGTCCGCCCTGAAGAGAGATTGGCCTCGTGATCTTCTTTTTTGAACCAGGCGCGGATCTTGGAACGGGCCCGCTGGGTGCGCACCATGCCGAGGTTGAAATTCAGCCAGTCGCGGCTGGGCCCGCCGCGCTTGGCGATCAGTATCTCGACCTGATCGCCGGTCTTCAAGGTCTGATCCAGCGGGACAAGTTTTCCGCCCACGCGCGCGCCGCGGCAGCGATGGCCGATGTCGGTATGCACATGATAGGCAAAGTCAATCGGCGTGGACCCGGCCGGCAGGTCAATGATGTCGCCTTTGGGTGTAAAGATGTACACGCGATCCTGGAATACGTCGGACTTCATGCTGTCAACGAATTCCTGCGCGTCGTTCACATCATGTCTCCAATCCATCATGGCTCTCAGCCAGTTGACGTGTTGTTCGTACGCCGAATCGCGCGCGCGTCCCTCTTTGTAGCGCCAGTGCGCGGCGATGCCGAACTCTGCGTTCTGGTGCATCTCTGGCGTGCGGATCTGCACTTCCACCGCCTTGCCGTCATCGAAGATGACGGCCGTGTGCAGGGATTGATAAAAGTTGTCCTTGGGGCTGGCGATCCAATCGTCGAATTCGTGCGGGATGGGACGCCAGGTAGTGTGGATCAAGCCGAGAGTGGCGTAGCAGGCCTGGGTATCGGGGACGATGAGGCGCACGGCGCGGATATCGCGCAATTGCTCGAACGACTTACCCCTGCGGAGCATCTTTTTATAGATCGAATAGATATGTTTCGGCCGCCCGCTGATCTCCACGTTGATATTGTGTTTTTCGAGCAGCGCGCGGATCGCTTCGATGATGTTCGCAATGCTGGCTTCGCGCTCTGGACGGGGTCCATCCAGTTTTGCGGCAATCTCCCGGTATTTGTCCGGGTTGGTGACATAGAAGGAGAGGTCTTCGAGTTCCCACTTGATCTGCCAGATGCCGAGGCGGCTGGCGAGCGGCGCAAAAATGTCGAGAGTCTGCTGGGCAATGCGAATACGCTTGTGTTCAGGCATGTGACCGAGCGTGCGCATATTGTGCAGGCGGTCGGCCAGTTTGATAAGCGTCACTCGCACGTCGTCACCCATGGCAAGGAAGGTTTTGCGCAGCGTTTCGCTGACCATATCCCGTTTGCGGCCCAGCGCGGCAGGGTTGTGTTCCTGCGAATCCGCCGCAGGCTCCCCGTTCTCGTGACCGGCGAGTTGATCGTCGCGCGAGACGCGCGGCAGATTGGTCAACTTGGTCACGCCGTCCACCAGCGTGGCAATCGTCTCTCCAAAATCGCGGCGCAGGTCCTCGAGTGTGACGGCGGTATCCTCGACGGTGTCGTGCAGGAGCCCGGCAGCCACCACCTCCGGCGGGACTCTGAGATCGGCGAGAATTTTGGCAACGGCGACGCAGTGGGCAACATATGGTTCGCCCGAGGCGCGTTTTTGTCCGCGATGCGCCTCCTCCGCGAGACGGTAGGCGCGCGAAATCTGCTCGCGTTCTGGCAGGGTGTAGCTGTCCGGCAGAGACGCGGTCAATTCATCCATCCCGATCAGGGCTTGCGCGGCTTTCATGCGGTGATTGTAACGCAGTTGCCGGTGTCTCCCCCGCTGGCGAAACGAAATTACAATGTCTTCAAAAGCGCCTGGCGGCTGTTGCGCAGCCGGTCTGAGATGATTTCAGTGACGCGCAGCATGACCTTGAATCCGTCGGCGGGGTGCGCTTCGAGAATTTGCATGAACCGTTCGGCCGGTACCGTTACCAACATGCTGTCCTCTTCGCAAAATGCGGAAGCGGTGTAATGATTCGGCGCGACCAGACCGGACCAGCCCAGTGTTTGGCGCGCGCGCGAGACGATGCTCACGGTGACGGCCTCCGGCCGCGAGGTCAATTTGACGCGCAGGGCAATGCTGCCCCTCACCAGCAGGTGCAATTGATCTGCGCGCCCCCCTTCGTGAAAAACATACCCGCCCGCGCCGACAAATGTTTCTTCGGCGATCTCCGCGATCTCTTCGAGCGCCTCTGTGGACAGGTCTCGAAACAGATCAAACTCAGCCAGCGACTCTTTTGTGATCATGGGGGTCCTCCGGGGTGGGGTACAATACTTTTATATTTTAGCACGAGATGCCAACATGACCCCTGTCACAAATGTCACGCGCTTGCTCGACGCCAAGAAAATTCCCTACCGCGCGTATGAAACCCCAGCGGAGAAACTCGGCGCGCTCGAAACGGCCCGTTTTCTGAACGTGGAACCGGCTGCCATTTTCAAGACGATCGTCGTCGCCCGCGAAAAGAAGAAGCCGCTTCTGGTGGTCGTTCCCGGCGACTCCGAAGTGGACTTGAAGTTGCTGGCGGCCGCCCTCGGTGAAAAAAAGGTCCACCTGCCAACCGAATATGAAGCCGAACAGTTGACCGGATTGCAGGCTGGCGGAATCTCGCCGCTGGCGTTGATTAACAAAGGCTTTCTGGTCATCCTTGATTCTTCCGCGCGCGCCACGGGCGAAATTCACATCTCCGGCGGACAGCGCGGACTCAACATTAAACTTTCCGCCGACGCGCTGGCGGATCTGGTCAACGCCAGATTTGAATCTGTTGTGCGAAAACCATAAATCCGTCGCTTTCTTTGCTATAATCCCGCAAATACGATGACCCGAAAGGAGGCGCTTTGATCGAGAAAAAAGTAGTAAACAAGTTGTCGTATCCAAATCACCCCATTCCAAGGAGAAGAACATGCGTAAGACATTGAGTATCCTATCCGTGCTGGTTCTGTTCAGCCTTTTGCTCGCCGCGTGCGGCGGAGCCCAGCCAGCCGCCCCCGGCGAGACCGTCACCGTTAAAGAAACGGTCGTCGTCACCGTGATCGCCCCGGCCGCGCCGGCCGTCGTTGCCCCGGCCGGATATGGCGTGACTCTTGAAACCGTCAAGACGCGCGGCAACCTGATCTGTGGCGTGAACGCCCAGGTGCCCGGCTTCGGCTACGTCGCCGCCGATGGCAGTTTCTCCGGTTTCGATGTGGACTATTGCCGCGCCCTTGCCGCCGCCATCTTTGGCGATCCCTCCAAAGTTGAGTTCCGCCCCGTCACCGCCGCCGAACGCTTCACTGCTTTGCAATCCGGCGAAATTGACATCCTCAGCCGCAACACCACCTGGTCGCTTGTGCGCGATACCGAACTCGGCACCAACTTCGTCCACACTACCTTCTATGATGGTCAGGGCATGATGGTTCCCACCGACAGCGGCATCACCGACCTGGCTGGACTCGAAGGTGGAACAGTCTGCGTGCAGACCGGCACCACCACCGAACTCAACCTCGCCGACGTGATGGCCGCCAACGGAATCTCCTACACCCCGGCGGTTTTTGAAGACGCCGATAAAACCTTCGCCGCTTATGCCGAAGGCCGCTGTGACGCGGTCACCACCGACAAATCTGGCCTGGTCTCGCGCCGCACCGTCCTGGCCGACCCGGCCGCGCACGTCATCCTCGACGTGACCATGTCCAAGGAACCGCTCGGTCCGGCTGTCCGCCATGGCGACGATCAATGGTTCGACATCGCGCAGTGGACCGTCTTCGCCATGTTCTCTGGCGAGGAATTTGGCATCACCTCTGCCAACGTGGACGATATAAAGTCCAGCGCCACCGCTCCCGAAGTCAAGCGCCTGCTCGGCGTCGAAGGCGACCTGGGTTTGAAACTCGGCCTCACCAACGACTGGGCTTACAACATCCTCAAACTCGTCGGCAACTATGCCGAAGTCTACAACCGTAACCTCGGCCCCGACACCCCCACTTACATCCCGCGCGGCTACAACAGCCTCTACGTGGATGGCGGCCTGCTCTACGCGCCGCCCTTCCGCTAGATCGCGTATCGTCAAACAGAGGGCGGGGGATAATCCTCCCGCCCTCTGTTTTTTTTCTGCACCTCAACCCTGGGGTCGCCCGGCCGGACGCAAAATAAATTTTGCGGCACATATCCATGCAAAATCAGACGCAGCAAAAAAACTCCATCCCACTCTGGCGCGACGAACGCGTTTTAAACATACTCGGTCAAGCCGCGTTTGCCGCCGCGCTGATTTTGCTTGCCCTCATCATCTATCAAAACATGAAGGCTGGGTTGGCGAAGCAAGGCATCACGATCAGTCTGGACTTTCTTAAAGGACTCTCCGGCTTCGACATTTCTGAATTTTCCTTTCCCTATGACCGCAACTCATCCTATTGGCAGGCTTACCTCGTCGGCCTGGTCAACACGCTCAACGTCAGCATCCTCGGCGTCCTCTTCTCAACCATCCTCGGCATCATTCTGGGCGTGGCGCGCCTCTCCACCAACTTCATCATCAATCGCCTCGCCGCATTTTATCTTGAACTGGTCCGCAACCTTTCCCTGCTCGTCTTCCTCGTCTTCTGGTATCTCGGCGTCTTCCTTAAAATGCCGCGCGTCAAAGACGCCCTCCTCTGGCCCGGCGATATCATCCTGACGAATCGCGGCGTGGGCATTCCCTGGGGACTCCCAACCGCCTCCTTCCCAACCTTCCGCCTGATCCTGCTCGCGGGCTTGCTCCTTGCCCTGATCGTTTTCTTCTCCCTGCGCGCGCACGGCAAGCGCACGGGACGCCCGCCGCTGTCCCTGCTTTGGAGCCTGCTTGCCTTCCTGCTGATCGGCGCGGCTGGATGGTTAATCCTGCCCGAAGCGCCGCTCACGCTCGACCTGCCGTTTGTCAAGGGCTTGAATCTCTCCGGCGGAAAAATCCTCAGCCCCGAATTCATGGCGTTGACCTCCGGCCTCGTGCTATACACCTCCGCTTTTATCGGCGAAGTGGTGCGCGCCGGAATCCAATCCGTATCCAAAGGGCAAGTGGAGGCTTCGCGCGCCCTGGGCTTGAATGCCTTCCAAACCTTAAGGCTGATCGTCTTTCCGCAAGCCCTGCGTGTCATCATCCCGCCGCTGACGAGTCAATACCTGAACCTGATCAAAAATTCCTCGCTCGCCATTGCGGTCGGCTACCCGGACGTGTTCTATGTTTCGAACACGATTCAAAATCAAACCGGACGCGCCGTGGAAATGATCTCCATGGTCATGGCGACATATTTGCTCTTCAGCCTGATCACCTCCGCGCTGATGAACTGGTACAACCAGCGCATCAAATTGGTGGAGCGTTGATATGGCAAACTTAAACTCTGTCCTGCCCCCGCTGACCGAACGTTCCGGTCCATTGCGCTGGATGCGCAAAAACCTCTTCGGCTCGTGGCTCGACTCGCTCTTAACGGTCCTCGGCGCACTGCTGGTCTATTGGGCGGTGAAGGGATTCCTCACCTGGGCATTGACCGTCGCCGAGTGGGAGGTCATTTCCGCCAACCTGCGCCTGATCCTGATCGGGCAATACCCCATCGAGCAGGCATGGCGTCTATGGACCTGGCTCGCGATCCTTTTTTTCCTCGCGGGAAACTCGATCGGCATTTGGGCGCGCGGATCAAAATATGCATTTGTTGTTTTATTCACCCCGGCGCTGTTGATTCTCCTGCCTTTTGGAAGCGCCTCGCGTATTTGGTTAGCCGCGTTGACCCTCACGGGGCTGATCGGCTGGGGGTTGGGGCGCGCCCGCCCGCATGCCCTTAAACGGAGCGTGATCGCCGGATGGGTGATTCTCCTGCCGGTCATCATCCTGCTCACGCGCGGCTGGTCGGAGACCGAAGGAAGCGCGGTCCCCATCGTCACCACCAATTTATGGGGCGGGTTGCTGCTCACCTTCCTGCTGACAGTGGTCGCGATTCTGTTTTCGTTCCCGTTGGGCGTATTGCTTGCCCTGGGGCGCCGCTCCAAGTTGCCGATCATCCGCTGGTCGAGTGTGGCATACATCGAATTGGTGCGCGGCGTGCCGTTGATCACGATCCTGTTCATGGCGCAGTTGATGCTTCCGCTTTTCCTCCCGGAAGGTGTAGCGATTGACCGCGTCGTGCGCGCCATGGTCGGCATGACCCTGTTCAGCGCGGCGTATCTGGCGGAAAATGTGCGCGGCGGGCTTCAGGCGATTCCGCGCGGACAATATGAAGCGGCGCACGCGCTGGGCTTGAGCGGCGCACAGACGATGACGTTGATCGTCCTGCCTCAGGCATTGCGGCTTGTGATTCCGATCCTGGTTGGTCAGTTTATCGCGGTCTTCAAAGATACCTCGCTGGTCGCCATTGTCGGGCTGTTCGACCTGCTGGGTATCGCTAAAACAGTTTTGGCGCAACCCGCCTTTTTGGGTTTGCAGCGCGAGGTGTACGTATTTATTTCATTGATCTATTGGGTGTTGAGCTATGGCATGTCATACCTCAGCCAGCGGCTGGAAGAGCGGCTTGGCGCGGGCGGACGATAGACCAAAGGAGATGAGCGATGACGCAGGACAATATTATTTCCGTGCGCGATGTGCACAAGTGGTATGGCAACTATCACGCCTTGCGCGGCGTGAGCATGGACGTGAAAAAGCGCGAGGTGATCGTCATCTTCGGCCCTTCCGGGTCGGGCAAGTCCACGTTCATCCGTACCATCAACCGCCTCGAAGATCATCAGCGCGGGCAGATTTTGGTGGATGGCATCGAGTTGACTCACGATGTGCGTAACATCGAGCAGGTGCGCGCGGAGACCGGCATGGTCTTTCAGCAATTCAATCTCTTCCCGCATTTAACCGTCCTGCAAAATATCACGCTGGCGCCGCTGCAAGTCCGCAAGTGGACCAGGCAAAAAGCGGAGGAGGTCGCCATGCAGTTGCTGGAACGCGTCGGGATTCCGGACCAGGCGCAAAAATTCCCCGGCCAGCTTTCGGGCGGACAGCAGCAACGCGTCGCCATTGCCCGCGCGCTGGCCATGCAGCCGAAGATCATGCTCTTCGACGAGCCGACCTCCGCGCTTGACCCGGAGATGATCAAAGAAGTGTTGGATGTGATGGTGGAATTGGCGAAGTCCGGTATGACCATGCTGGTCGTGACTCACGAAATGGGCTTTGCCCGCGCGGTGGCGGACCGCATGTTCTTCTTCGATCAGGGTCAGATCGTGGAAAGCGGCAAGCCGGACGACATTTTCAAGAACCCAAAAGAGGAACGCACAAAATTATTCCTCTCGCAGATTTTGGCGCATTGAGGGGGATGGGTACACAGGTACGCAGGTACAAGGGCCTTCCGTTGATCGGGAGGCTCTTGCGTATCTACCTGTCTACCTGTCTACCTGTCTACCTGTGTACGTGTGTACGTGTGTACGTGTGTACGTGTGTACGTGTGTACGTGTCTACCTGCCTACTTCCCCTTACGCATCAAACTCCGCGACCTGTTTTCCGTTGACCCAGAGCGCGTAATGCCCGCTGGGAAAACTGCCGAGGGAAATAGTCTGCTCGAAGGGCTGGAGCATTTGAACGCAAATCGAGTTTGGATCGGCGACCGAATAAACCATCAAGATGACTTTGTTATTCTCGAACGGTTCATTGAGCATCACGCGCAGTTCATGGCACGGAGTGGGCAGGCTGCCTTTGAGGATCAGCGCGAATTGAAGCGGATAACTTTCCAGCGTGAGCAGTTCAACCGAATCGACATAGGCTTCGCCGCGCAGAAGTTCATCGTCATTCGGACGCGGCGCGTACGCGGGCGGCGATCCGTTTGAGGGAGAGTGGCTGTCCACGGGGGCATCCGCCCGGGGCGTCGGGGAGGAGGCGCAGGCGGCGAGCAGGATCAGGGCGGGCAGGAAAATCAACAGGCGCTTCATGGTTGCTCCGTTTTTTTCGTTTGACGTTTCCACGCTGCGATTGTTCCCGCTAGGCGTTTTCATCCGGGGTTAAAATCGGACGTGCGTTTTTCCAGATGCACATTCTTGAATAACTTCGGCGCGGATACGTAGATGCCGCGCCCGCTGACCGCAACGCTTCCATCCGCCAGGAGGATCTTGCCGCTGGAAAAAATCTTTCGTTCGCCGATTGTTGTGATGCGTGTCTCGACGCGCAGCGGCTGATCGAGCGGAACTGGCTGGCTGTAGTTGATCTCGAGATTGACGGCCGCTACTTTGTGTCCCGCTGCCCAGACCACGAGGCCCATCGCCTCGTCGAGGATGGCCGCGCTGGCGCCTCCGTGCGCGTAGCCCGGCGGACCTTGCTGGGCGAGGCCGAGGGTGAAGTCGGAGGTTAGGATGCCATCATCGTCCACCCACATCGTAATTCCAATGCTATGCGGGTTTTCTGTCCCGCACACAAAACACCAGCCGTGATGGGGAAGTTGTCGTTTCATGGGAACATTGTAATCGTGATGGGTGAAGGTTGGCGAGGCGCGTCAACCTCGATGATTGTATAATGTCTGCATCAAAATTAATGGAGTTTCCCATGAAAAGTTTGCTCGAAAAAATAAACATCCAACCCGTCAACGCGGGCGCGTGTATCGGCCCCGATCAATGGATTAAAGATTCGAAAGGAAAGGAACTCGTTTCGTACAACCCCGCAACGGGCGAGGCGATCGCCTCGGTGGTTCAAGCCACAGCGGAAACGTATGAAAAAATTGCGTCCGCCGCGCAGGAATCTTTTTTAACATGGCGCAACGTTCCCGCGCCCAAACGCGGTGAGGTCGTGCGCGATCTCGGCAACGCCTTGCGCGAATTAAAAGAACCGCTCGGCGATCTCGTTACGGTGGAGATGGGCAAGATCCGCGCCGAGGGTCACGGCGAAGTGCAGGAGATGATTGACATCTGCGATATGGCGGTTGGGCAGGCGCGCATGCTGTACGGACTCTCGATGCACTCCGAGCGCGCCGCGCATCGCATGTACGAGCAATGGCATCCGCTTGGGATTCTTGGATTGATCACCTCGTTTAATTTTCCGGTCGCGGTCTGGTCGTGGAACTCGACGCTCGCCGCCATCTGCGGCGATACGGTGATTTGGAAGCCGTCCTCCTACACGCCGCTGACCGCTGTCGCATTAACTCACATCGCCAACAAAGTCATGGCGGATTATGGGTTGAAAGGAATCTTTAACCTCGCCATCGGATCGGGGCGCGACGTGGGCGAACTTTTGCTCAACGATAAACGCGTTCCGCTCGTCTCGTTTACCGGCTCGACCTCGGTCGGGACTCACGTTTCGGAGGCGGTCGCGCGGCGATTTGGCCGCGCCATCCTCGAACTGGGCGGCAACAACGGAATCATCGTCTCCGAAAAAGCGGACCTCGACATGGCAGCGCGCGCGATTCTCTTCGGCGCGGTCGGCACGGCGGGACAGCGCTGTACCTCCACGCGGCGCATCATCATGCACAAATCCATCTCGAATGATTTGACCGCGCGTTTGAAGAAAGCCTATCAGCAAGTCCGCATCGGCGACCCGCTCCAGCCGGATACGTTGATGGGACCGTTGGTGGTCAACACCTCCGTCGAGGAGATGATGGACGCGATCAAGAAAGCGACCGCCGACGGCGGCGAGATCGTCAGCGGCGGACACATGCTCCCCAATCACGGTCCGAACTTCGTCGAGCCGACCATCATCAAAATGCCCGCGCAGACCGAGATCGTCAAGATCGAAACCTTCGCGCCGATCCTGTATTTGCTGGAATACGAGACGCTCGATCAAGCCATTCAGATTCACAACGACGTCCCGCAGGGGCTCTCCTCCGCCATGTTCACCGACTCTCTCCGCGAGGCGGAAGCCTTCCTGGCCGCGGGCGGTTCCGATTGCGGGATCGCCAACGTCAACATCGGCACCTCCGGCGCGGAGATCGGCGGCGCGTTCGGCGGCGAAAAAGAAACCGGCGGCGGGCGCGAATCCGGTTCGGATGCGTGGAAGACCTACATGCGCCGCCAGACCAACACGATCAACTGGTCGCGGGAACTGCCGCTGGCACAGGGGATTAAGTTTGGGGAGTGAACCCGCTTGACACTTTCCCCCTCCCGCATATAATCACCCGTAGCGCAGAGACAAGTAATCGAGCAACGGTTCAGAGAGTCGCCGGTCCGTGCGAGGCGATCCGCGAGACGATGAAATCCACTCTGCCCACTCCCTCGCAGGTGTAACGCAATTTGCCAAATTGCACTACAGTAAGAGGGACGGGTTCGCCCGATAACGCGAACCGAAGGCAGTACCGCAAAATTCATTTTGCGTAACTGCAAAAGCAGGTGGCACCACGAGACGCCCCTCGTCCTGCAAGGACCGGGGCGTCATTCTATTAACCATGCAGTCCCAAAAATTTCCTTTGTGTCTGTCGTGGTAAAAAAGGAGCCAGAATGTTAGACACCAATCTCATCCGCGAAACGCCCGATATTGTCCGCAAGTCATTGCGCGACCGGCAGGATGACCCCTCGAAGGTGGATGTCATCCTCGAACTCGACGGCAAACGCCGCATCCTGCTCAACGAAGTGGAAGCGCTCAAAGCGGAACGCAACGCCGTCTCAAAGGAGATCGGCAAAATGAAAGACGCGGCGGAGCGCCAATTGAAGATCGAAGCGATGCGCGTGGTGGGAGATAAAATCTCCGCGCTCGATGCGGACGTGTCGGCGGTCGAGGCGGAATTGACCGGACTCATGTCCACGCTTCCGAACATCCCCGATCCGCGCACCCCCTACGGCAAAGACGACAGCGAGAACGTTGTCCTCAAAACCATTGGCGAGCCGCGCACATTCGACTTCACGCCCAAGCCGCACTGGGACCTCGGTCCCGCGCTCGGCATCATTGACTTTGAACGCGGCACAAAATTAACCGGTTCGCGCTTCTACGTGTTGAGCGGACCCGGCGCGCGCCTGCAACGCGCCCTGATCGCATGGATGCTCGACCTGCACATCCGCCAGGGCTATCGCGAGCAATACCTGCCGTTCATGGTGCGGACAGCCACCGTCTACGGCGCGGGGCAACTGCCGAAATTTGCGGACAACCTCTACAAAGATCACGAGGAAGATTACTACTTCGTCCCGACCGCCGAGATTCCGCTCACGGGTCTGCACATGGACGAGATTCTGGAGGAGGCTTCCCTGCCGCGACTCTACACCGCATACACGCCCTGCTTCCGCCGCGAAAAAATGAGCGCCGGCCGCGACGTGCGCGGCATCAAACGCGGGCATCAATTCGACAAAGTGGAAATGTACACGTATTGCAAGCCCGAAGAGTCGGAGACCCTGCATCAAAAAATGC
Organism: Anaerolineales bacterium; assembly: GCA_019187665.1. Classification (GTDB taxonomy): domain Bacteria; phylum Chloroflexota; class Anaerolineae; order Anaerolineales; family Villigracilaceae; genus Denitrolinea. The sequence continues at coordinate 146,709 of JABARH010000017.1, read as the reverse complement.
TCGCCGACGCGGAACAGACCTGCGCCGAATTAAAGATTCCCTACCGCGTCAAACAACTCTGCACCGGCGACATCGGCTTCGGCTCGACTCTCACCTACGACCTCGAACTGTGGGCGCCCGGCTGCGACGAATGGCTGGAGGTTTCATCCGTTTCAAACGTGACCGACTTCCAGGCGCGCCGCGCCAACATCAAGTATCGCCCCGCCGATGGAGGCAAAGCCCGCCTCGTCCACACCCTGAACGGATCAGGCTTGGGTCTGCCGCGCACGCTGATCGCCGTCATGGAAAATTACCAGCAAGCCGACGGCTCGATCGTCGTCCCCGACATCCTCCGTCCATGGATGGGCGGGATTGATACAATTGGGACGTAACGGGTGCTGAGTACACACGTAGACAAGTAGACAAGTAGACAAGTAGACAAGTAGACAAGTAGACAAGTAAACACGTACACACGTAAACACGTAAACACGTAAACACGTAGACACGTAGATGAGCGCCCGTAACTCGCAACTCGTAACTCGTAACTTGCAACTTGCAACTCGCAACTCGCCACTCGCAACTCATACCCCTCACACCTTCCCATGTCCAATCTCCTCTTCTGGTCCCAGATCGTTCTCCAAACGCTGACCCTCTTTGTGTTGCTCCTCGGATTGGCGGGATTGATCGTGCCGATCTTCCCCGGCCTGACGGTGATGTGGCTGGCAACACTGGTCTATGCCCTCGTGCAAGCCGCCAGCGGACTCATGCCATGGTGGGACTGGCTCCTCTTTGGCTTCATCACCCTGCTGATGATCGGCGGCAACATCGTGGACAACCTCATCATCGCCAAAAAAATGCGCGGACACGAGATCCCGTGGAAGAACATCCTGCTCTGTTACGCGGTCGGCATCGTGGTCAGTTTTTTCTTCACGCCGCTGATCGGCTTGATCGCCACGCCGCTGACCCTGCTGGGGTTGGAATACCTGCGCTTCCGCGACCGCGAGAAAGCCTTTGCATCTGCGCGCGTGTTTCTGATCGGCTGGGGCTCCGCGTTTGCGGCGCGCTTCGCCATCGGCTCGGCGATGATCGTCCTCTGGCTGTTGTGGGCGTTCCTGTAGACGAGGTGCGCGGGGCATCCATCCTGCCCGGCCGTGATATTTGTCATCTTGCTCATCCATGCGAATCTCATATAATCACCCTCGTGAAAACTTATTCTCGGGCTCGCTTGGTTTTAATATCGGGACCTTGTGTCCCGATATTTGATTCTGGAGAAACACCATGACAAACGTCAATAATCTCGTGCGCGATTTCCTCGCGCAGAAAACGATCGCGGTCGTCGGCGTTTCGGACCGACGGGACACAGGCTGCAACCTTGCCTACCGGAACTTCAAAGACAGTGGATACCGCGTCTTCGCGGTCAACCCGCGTCTCGCTACCTATGCCGGCCAGCCTTGTTATCCCAGCTTGCGCGCGCTCCCCGAAACCCCGGATGCGGTCTTCATCCTCGCCAACCCACAGGTCGCCGATGAGATCGTCCGCCAGTGCGTGGAACTGGGCGTTACGCGCGTCTGGATGCATTGCATGCTGGGCGTCCAGCCGGGCCTCGCCGCGGGTATAACCAGCGTCTCGCGTGAGGCGGTGGAGGTCTGCCGCGCCAACGGCATCGCGGTCATACCGGGAACGTGTCCCAACCAGTTCTTGAAGCCGAACTTCGCTCATGCTGCGATGCGTCGGTTATGGACCCTGTTTGGATTGATGAGACTTCGGGCATAGCCGCTCATATGGTTTAATTATGTATGTCAATAGTTCCGATTCGAGAGGTCATTCATGGCTGTCATCAAACGTATAGATCATGTGGCTGTTGTCGTGGACGATATGGAGAAATCTCTTTCGTTCTGGCGCGACGCGCTGGGGATTCGCCTCCACGAATTGCGCGACGTTCCCGCCGAAAAATCGCAGGTGGCCTTTCTGCCGCTCGCGGGCGCGGAAGTGGAACTGGTTCAGCCGACCAGCGACGATTCTGGGATCGCAAAATATCTCGCCAGGCGCGGAGCAGGCATGCACCACATCTGCCTTGAGGTGGATGACATTGACGCGATGCTCGCCCATCTCAAAACGAAGAACGTGCGCCTGATCAACGAAGCGCCGCGCCTCGCCGTTGACGGAAAAAAATACGCCTTCATCCATCCCGAATCAACCGGCGGCGTGCTGGTGGAGTTGTACCAGATTTGAAGAACACACGGCGGGCCAATTACCGCCGTGTGTTTCACTGGGCTATAATGATGCCATGCTCACCGGCCTGGAATCGATTCTCCGCGATCAATGCGGCCTCGCGCCGGACCGCGCGGTTCTGGCGGCGGTCTCCGGCGGCGCCGACAGCCTGTGCCTGCTGGATGTGATCCGCCGCGCGGGCTATCCCGTCGTTGTGGCGCACTTTAACCACCGCTTGCGCGAAGAATCCGAAGCCGAGGCCGCGAACGTCTCACGCCTTGCGGAATCGTTGGGACTTCCCTTTGTTGTTGGCAGAGCGGACGTGAGGGAACATGCTTCGAGAATGAATTGGTCGCTGGAGGCGGCCGCGCGCAACCTGCGGTACGCGTTTCTCTTCGAGCAGGCGCGCGCGCAGGGCGCGCAGGCTGTGGCGGCCGGCCACACCGCAGACGACCAGGTGGAAACAATATTGATGCACCTCCTGCGCGGCAGCGGCCTGACCGGCCTCAAAGGAATGGCCCATCGAACCATCCTGACGAGTTTCGATCCAAACATTCCGCTCGTGCGCCCCCTGCTCGATACCTGGCGCGAAGAGACGCGGGCCTATTGCGCCGCGCAGGGGTTTACCCCGGTCAACGATCCCAGCAATGACTCGTTCAATTTTGCGCGGAATCGTATTCGTCACCTGCTCATTCCCACTCTCGAGACGTACAACCCAAAATTTCGCGCGGCCGCCCATCGCGCCGCGCAGCTGCTGCACGACGACCACCGCATCGTTCGCGACGCGGTGACGCGCGCCTGGCAGGATACTCTTGTGGTCGAATCGGCGCACCTGATCGCGTTCGACTCCCGTTCCCTGCTTGGATTACCGCGCGAGCTTCAACGTCATCTGCTTAAGCGGGCGTTCGAACAAGTCGCGCCCGGAGAGGAGATCACTTTCGCCGTGATCGAACGCGCCGTCTCATTCCTGGACGAGGCGCGGGCTTCCGTCGGGCTGTCGCTGCCCGGGCGGGCGCGTCTCGTGCGCGAAGTAGACCGCGTGTACGTCGCGGCGAGCGGGGCAGTCCTGCCGTTCGAGCGCTGGCCGCAACTGCCGGCGGATGCCGATCGGATCTCTGTGCCGCTGCCCGGCGCCGTGAGTCTCGCGGGCGGGTGGAGCCTCACCGCCGAACGGTGGGGCATCCCCATGCTCGCACACGAACAAATGCAAGCCAACGCGGACCCGCTTCAGGTTTGGGTTGACCCGAGCCGGGCGGACGGCGCTCTTTCTGTGCGTGTCCGTCACGACGGGGACCGCTTCGCCCCGCTGGGCATGGGCGGACATACGCAAAAACTGTCCGACTTTTTCACGAACATCAAGATTCCCCGGCGCGCGCGCCCGCGCTGGCCGCTGGTTTGCCTTGGCGAAGCGATCGTATGGGTGGCCGGTCGCCAACTGGCGGAGCCGTTTCGATTGACGAAAGATTCGCGCCAGATTTTGCATCTCACCCTCGTGCCGCCGAAGATGGAATGAAGCGAACTGCGAATCAAAACAGGCGCTGTGCAGCGCCTGTTTTGATTCTACAGAACTTACGCATCATTGGCGTTCTCCCCTGGCGCCGCCCGTGATTTGCCAGGCAAATCAGGCAGGCGTAACGCCAGCAGGCGCGTTCTATTCTGTTCCGCTCAATTTTCGCAACTTGAGATTTATCTCGCGCCACTGAATTTTGGAAACGCCCAATTTCTGGCGGATGCGGTCGTTTTCCACGCCGTTTTTATAGTCGCGTAGCGCGCTGGTCCAGCGACACATGTCGAAGGAGATATGTTTTTCGAGGCCGGCCTCCGTGCCGATATCCTCGAGCAGGTATTCCAGCCGCCGCGGCGACCAGGGGAAGAGTTGATGGGTGGGGTTGTATTGCGCCTTGTATTCTTTAAAGGCCTTTGCCCATTCCTTTGTGAGCAGCAATTTGCGCTCCTTGTAGCGGTTGGCCGGGCTGGCATAACGAATGAAGACCAGCGGCCCGCCCTGCGAATCGAGATCGAGATGTTCCATGCGGATCCCGAGACACTCGCTTTTTTTGATTCCCGTGATCAACAGGAGTGAGAACAATGTGTAGGAACGCGCGTCCGCTTTGGGGCCGCTGCGGTGACGGTTGGCGGCTTCCAGCGCGGCCTCCACCTCCTCGTCTGTCAACACCTGGGGCGGGGGACTGGTGGCGGAACGCTGCGCCACCTTCTCGGCTGGGTCAAGCGCCAACACGCCGAATTGGTGCAGCCAGCGAAACATGGATTTAAAGGAGGTGATGCGCCGCGCCAGCGACTTGGGCGAGCATGGCACGCCGCGTTCCTTTTCCAGCCATTTTACGAAGCGATTGAGGTCGCCTGTGGTGATCGCGCCGAGCGCGCGGTCTGGCGGCAGGAACTGGGCCAGCAGTTTGACATCCGAAAGAAACGCTTTGACGGTGTAAGGAGAACGCCCCTGGTCCTTCATGTACATTTCCCACGATTTGAATGTTGCGGGCAAAAGGGAATTTGGGGTGAGTGAAATTTGAGAAGGGGACATATTGCTCCTTGTCTTATCGTGTAGTTTTTGCGTATAGTTTAGCGAAACAGATGGGAAATGTCAATGGTTGGTTTGAGAAGAAGATCACTCGTAGAACAGCGGCAGCGATGGGACGGGGAAATCATCGAACGTATGCGCCTGCATCACTGCCTCAATCGCCTCGGACATTTTCTTTTTGTCGTTGGCATGGACGGTGAAGAGCGGTTCGCCCTCTTTTATCTTTTCGCCGACCTTGCGATGGATGACGAACCCCGCTGCGTGGTCAATCGCATCCCCTTTTTTGGAGCGTCCCGCGCCCAACGCGACGGAAGCCTCGCCCACGCGGCGCGCCTGGACCTGTTCGATGTATCCGCTTTGCGGAGCCTTAACCTCCTCAATTAGCGCCGCGCGCGGGAACTTGTCCGGGCTGTCCACGTATGAGACATCACCGCCCTGCGCTTGCACGAGTTGACGGAACTTTGCAAATGCGGAACCGTCCGCGATGGATTGTTCTGCGAGGGCGCGTCCGGCCTGGACGTCCGGGACGGTCTCGCCGAGGACGAGCATGTGCGCCGCTACGTGCAGGCAGTGTTCGCGGAAGTCGTGCGGTCCGCCGCCGTGAAGCGTCTCGATGGCTTCGATCACTTCGAGTGTGTTGCCCACCGCGCATCCCAGCGGTTGATTCATGTCCGATAGCAGCGTGACGACTTTGCGTCCGGCCAGTTCGCCGATCTTTGTCATCAACGCGGAGAGTTCGCGCGCATCTTTAAGATTTGTCATGAACGCGCCGTTGCCCACTTTCACATCCAGCACGACGGCGTGCGCGCCGCCCGCGATCTTTTTGCTCATCACCGACGAGGCGATCAGCGGAATGGATTGCACGGTGCCGGTCACATCGCGCAGCGAGTAGAGTTTGCCGTCGGCAGGGGCGAGGTCTTTGGATTGGCCGCACAGGACGAGACCGATCTGCTTGAGTTGTTTTTCGAATTCCTCGTTCGAGAGATCCACGCGATAGCCGGGGATCGATTCCATTTTGTCGAGCGTGCCGCCGCTGAAGCCCAGCCCGCGCCCGGACATTTTTCCGACCGGCAGTCCGCATGCCGCCACAGCGGGAAGCACGACCAGCGAGGTCTTGTCGCCGACGCCGCCGGTGGAGTGTTTGTCCACCGCGATCTTGACCACGTCGGACATGTCCAGCACTTCGCCGGATTGCGCCATGGCGAGCGTCAGGTCGGTCACTTCGCGCGGTGTCATTCCGTTCAGCAGCACCGCCATCGCCCACGCCGCGGCTTGATAGTCGGGGATGCGCCCGCTGGCGAGTCCGCTGACGAAAAAGCGAATCTCCTCGCGGGTCAATTCGCCTTTGTCGCGTTTTTTGATGATGATGTCTACAGCGCGCATGATTTTCCTCTGCGCTTATTGTATCGCAATTCGTAGAACCAGCCGCGAGGACGCGAAGCCGCCGAGAAAAAGATATTTGACATCTTGCAAAAGCCCGCCCACGTTAGAGAGTGTTTCTTAAATCATGTTTTCATTCTTTTCGGACACGGATTTCACGGATCTCCTGGTCTTTCCGTGAAATCCGCGCGATCCGTGTCCAAAATGAGAATTTCAAAACATACTCAGTAGATCACGAAAACCCTGCGTAGGTTGCGATCTCTATCGCAACCTGGCGGTAGAGACCGCCAAATACGCGCTTTCGTGGAGTGCTGATACTCTTAGAGAACGTCGCCCGGGGAAGGGCGTATTGTGCGCTCTCTTGCGCACTTTTGCAGGAAGTCAATTAGCGGTGAGTCGGTTTTTTACTTCTGAAGGCACGCGATCAATTGCTGCATGACCCCTTGCGGTTCGGTTTGTGTGATCGCCAAAACTGGAAACATCCCTGCTGAAAAAACCTCGCGCGTATCGCCCGCCTTCCAATGCCGCGGCAGGATTCCGACCGCGTTAATCTCCGCGTTCAACAGGTCGGACATGTGTTGCGGGTCCACAGCGACCCGCGCCGAAGAGACGATGTTCCTTGACTGCATTACGGAGTGTTCGAAAATCGCTTGAATGTCATCGCCTGGAGCATAGATCCGTATTTGCAGGGATGGGTCGCCCTGCCCGCCGAAAAGCGTTTGAGTCTGTTGCAGGCTCATGTTTTGAATGGGACTGGCGCGATGGACGACGACCAGAATTTCTTCGCTGTCAATTTGAAAGGCGGGCGTGGAGAGGCCGCGCGGTTCGCCGACGCGCAAAAGAATCTCCGGCGAATCCGGCGTGAAGTTCAGGACGACCGAAGCGGAATCGGCGCAGGCATATAACTCTGCGAGCCAGGCTCCGGCGGCGGGAGTCGCGTACACATCCACGATTTGCACGTCTGTGTTTGCAGGACTGGCGCAGGCTGTTAAAACAAAAAGAATGGAAATGAGCAATGCTCTCATGCGCCCTTGAACGAAGCGACGAGCGCGGCGGTTCCAATCACAGCGCAATAGACCGCAAAGATATACAACGAATGTTTGCTCAAATATCCGATCAGCCATTTGATGGCGAACCAGCCCACGATGGCGGCGGTGACGAAGCCTGCCGCGAGCAGGGGCAGGAACGCGGCGATGTTTGGCGTTTGGATTACGTCCAGTAGTTCGTATCCGCCCGCCGCAAGCATGACTGGCGCCGACAGGAGGAAGGCGAAGCGCGCCGCGGACGGACGGTCGAAGCCGCGGAACATCCCGCCGGAGATGGTCGCGCCGCTGCGCGAGGCGCCGGGAAAGACTGCGATAACCTGCATCGCGCCGACGAAGAGCGCGTCCAGCCAGGTCAGCGAGTCAAGATTGCGATTCTTTTTTGTCAACCATTCGGCGAGCGCGAGCAGCGCCGCGGCGGTGATCAATCGAATCCCGGCTTCGAGCATGGGTTGTTGGAAGAGAGTCTCCACTGCGTCTTTGAGCAAATATCCTGCCAGCAGGGCGGGGATGGTGGCGATGACGATGCAAAACCCAAGATTTCGCTCGGCGGTCGAATGTCGAAAGTTTAAGGTCGCTTTGAAGATGGCGAGCAGGTCTTTCCAATAAAACGCGAACAATGAGACCAATGTCCCAAGTTGCACGATGACGAGGAAGGAAAACATCGCATCGCTCGCTGGAATATCAAGCAATGTTTGCCCGATCAGCAAATGCGCCGTGGACGAGACCGGGATGAATTCGGTCAATCCCTGAAGGATGCCAAGCAGGATGGACTGGAAAAGATTCATGTTGATTCCTGGAGAAAGAGTTGCCGGGATTATACGATGAACCCCGGCAACATCTCGAACAATCTTCTCATCACCTCTTTGGTGCGCGCGGCGAAGAGATCGTAATTGCCGTATGCCTCGCCGCCCGCGCCTCCCACCAAATCGCTGACCCCGCGCAGAATCAGCAGGCGCGTCCCGTTGCGTTTTGCCACCCACGCGATCGCGCCCGATTCCCAGTCTGCGGCGGACGCGCCGTAGGTTTGAATCAACATGGGAATGTCCTCGATCACAATGTCGCGGTCGGCGGAGACCAGCAAGCCTTTCACTGCGGCGTCCGGCAAATCATCTCCCAGCCATGAAAGATCAATCTCTGTCGAATAATATTCGATCGCCTCGCGGCTATCTGTCATCTGCTCGAGGATGTCGTAGACGATGACGCGCTCCACGAGGATCACGGCGCCGGTTTGAATGCGTCCCGCGAAGCCTCCGCATGTGCCGAGGTTAATCAGCAGGTCTGGCTTGAAATGATCAATCACAAATTGCGCGCTCGCCGCCGCCGATATTTTCCCCCAGCCGCCGTGAAACAGTGTCAGGCGGCGCGTGTCAAGTGTCAGGTCGGCATATTCTCCGAAGGGGGATTGTTGTAATTGCAGATGCGGGTAAAGTTCCCTGACCGCGCGCCATTCGGCATTTGCGGAAATAATGACAACGATGTTCACGCCGCCTCCTTTTCAAACGATTCCCTCGCCTTACATGGTGCCGCAGGATTTATCTTGCGCCTTGCGAGCGCAACTCGCGAGCGCAACTCGCGAGCGCAACTTGAAAGTTGCGGTACTGAATCTACGCAAGGTGAATGCTCCCATTAAAAACCCAAACCCCGTTTAGCCTGCCACTGGCTTACGGGGTTTGTTAGGAGAATGCACTTTCCATTTTACATGGCGACATAAGCCCATCCTGAAATTGTCCTAAAAATGGCATGAGAGATTCTTACCGCGATTTTCAGATTGATTTAATTTCATCGAGCGTGATCGGACCCGCGCGCAGGATGACCGGCTCCGCGCCGCTGATATCCACCACGGTGGATGCGACTCCGCCGGGCGTTTCGCCTCCGTCCACCACCAGCGGGATGCGCCCTTGCAATTGCGACATGACCTCCAGCGCACTGCGCGGATTCTCGCGTCCCGACAGATTCGCCGAGGTGACCGCCAGCGGTCCAGCCGCGCGGAGCAGGTGCCTCGCGACCGGATGATCCGGCACGCGCACGCCGACCGTGGCTGTGGATGAAACGGCGGCCGGCAGGCGCGGGTGTTTGGGCAGGACGATGGTCAGCGGGCCGGGCCAGCAACGCGCCGCGAGTCTTAATGCGAGCGGAGGAATGTCGCGGGCGATTTTTTCGAGATCGCTCACCTCGCCGATCAGAATCGGGATCGCTTTTTCGAGCGGGCGGTCTTTCGCAATGTAGATCGACTCGATGGCGGCTTGATCGAATGCCAGTGATCCGACTCCGTAAATCGTGTCTGTCGGAAATGCGACCAATCCACCGCCGCGCAGAATTTGCAGGGCGAGCGAAATTGCGGAGTCGGATGCAGAAAGAAGTTGTGTTTGCATGTAAAAGGTAGCGCGAGATGCTATCTCGCGTTACGGTAAAGCAATTTCCACCAGACGGTCTTTGCCATGTAAAAGGTAGCGCGAGATACTATCTCGCGTTACGGTAAAGCAATTTCCACCAGACGGTCTTTTCCTGTCAAGTCCTGATGGAGGTGAATCGTGGCTTCGGAAAACATATCGTACGCCAGGGATAATGCCTGCATTCCAAGCGAGGCTTCGATCTCAAGCAGGATCAGCCCGCGCGGGGCGAGCCATTCGGGGGCGGTTTTGAGCAGGCGCTGAATGATATCGAGTCCGTTCGGACCGCCGTCGAGGGCGAGCAGGGGTTCGCGTCCAAAGATGGGCAGGGAGGGCACGATATGCGAGGGGACGTAGGGCAGGTTGGCGCAGATCAAATTGAAATGGCTCGCGGTTGGCAATGGGTTGGGATGTGGCGGGAGCAGGTCGCATTGAACCAGGTCAACGCGCCCGGCGACGTTGTGTTTTTTTGCGTTGCGTTTTGTCACCTCGAGCGCGGGAAGGGAGAGATCGGTGGCGGTGACTCGCAGGCTGGGGACATGATGCGCCAGCGTGACGGCGATGCAACCGGAACCGGCGCCAATGTCGGCGGCGCGCAGAGGGGAGGCGTGCGCGCGCTCACGCGACTTCAAAAAGGCGAGGGCGTGTTCGATCAGTAATTCGGTTTCGGGGCGGGGGATCAACACGTCGGGCGTGACGATGAAGTCGAGTCCGAAAAATTCCCAATGTCCGAGCAGGTAGGGGAGCGGAGTCCCGGACTGGAGTTTGGCTAACGCTTGCCGGACAGAATCCGCTTCGGGCGTGGAAAGAGGCGCGTCGAGGCGGGAGAGAATCCATGTGCGCGATTGATTTAGCGCGTGCGCCAGGGCGACCTGCGCGTCCAGTTCAGGCGTGTCAGTGATGCCGTGTAGTCCGGCGGTTAATTCGGCGAGGGCGGCGCGCAGGTTCATTCATCGTCGTCCACGCCGGAGGCGGACAGGCGGTCGGCTTCGTCGCGGGTGGAGAGTTCTTCGATGAATTGTTCGATGTCGCCGTCCATGACGGCGGGCAGGTTGTAACTGGAGAGTCCGATGCGGTGATCGGTGACGCGGTTTTGCGGGAAGTTGTAGGTGCGGATTTTTTCGGAGCGTTCGCCGCTGCCGACTTGCGAGCGGCGGTCGGCTTCGAGTTGCGAGCGGCGCTTTTCCTCTTCCAGTTCGTAGAGGCGCGCGCGCAGGATGGACATGGCGCGCAGTTTGTTTTGCAGTTGCGAGCGTTCGTCCTGGCAAGCCACAACCATGCCGGTCGGTTTGTGCGTGATGCGCACGGCGGTGGAATTTTTTTGCACGTTCTGCCCGCCCGCGCCCGCCGAACGATAGACGTCAATTTCGATATCGGAGTCAGGGATGTTGATCTCCACTTCGTCCACTTCGGCGAGCACGGCGACGGTGGAGGTGGAGGTGTGGATGCGCCCGGACGATTCGGTGACGGGCACGCGCTGGACGCGATGCACGCCCGATTCATATTTAAGTTTGGAGTAAGCGCCCCTGCCTTTGATCTCGAAGATGACTTCTTTGTAGCCGCCGATGCCGATCTGGCTTTCGGACATGATCTCGCTCTTCCAGCTCTGGCGGTCGGCGTAGCGCGTGTACATGCGGAACAGGTCGGCGGAGAAGAGCGCGGCTTCGTCGCCGCCGGGTCCGGCGCGGATTTCGACGATGACGTTTTTATCATCGCGCGGGTCTTTGGGGATCAGCAGGTTTTTGATCTCGGATTCGAGCGTTGCGATCTTTGGCTCGAGGGAGGCGATGTCGGCTTGGGCGAGGGCAAGCAATTCCGAATCCGTTTCGGTGTCGAGCATGGCGCGGGCTTCGTCGAGGTTTTTCAACGCCTGGCGATATTCGCGCGTCTTGTCCACGATGGGTTCGAGTTCGATGCGTTCCTTGTTCAGTTCGGCGACGCGCTGATAGTTCCCACCCGCTTCGGCGAGTTCGAGGTCTATTTGTTTGAAGCGTTCTTCGATTCCAGAGAGTTTATCGAGCATGGGGAAGATCGTCCTTGTCGGTCTGTGATTCTGTGCGGCAATAAGCGAACGAAAGCGCGGCAAATTGCGCCGCGCTTTAAAATTATACCGGCGGTGAAACGGCTAATACGTGGCGAAGGAGGTCAGCACCATGGAGATGACGATCAACGCGCACAGGATATAAAAGATGATCTGCGATGTGCTTAACTTGCGTGTGGGGGTCTTGCCTTTTGACATGCTTTGTTTCTCGCTTTCAAAATTACCTGGACGTATGCAGAGCCTTGCGTTTGGCGTTAGAGAACGCCAATTATGCGTAAGCCCTGATTACTTTCTTTTTGCGAACGCGTTGTTGATGGCGCGTTCGAGTTCTTCAATTGTAACCGGTTTCGAGACGTAGGCGTCCGCGCCGAGCGCCTTGGCGCGGTCAATCATCACATCCGAGGCTTCGGTGGAGAGCATGACGACCGGCAGGTTCTTTGTGGTTGCGCGGCGGCGCAGAAATTCCAGCAAGTCGAGCCCGGTCACTTCGGGCATGTTGATGTCGAGGATGAACAGGTCCGGACAGCGCCCGTCTATAACGGCTTGCGCCGCGGCGCGCGCGTTCATAAACGCGGTCGTCTCGCCGTCCAGCAGTTTCACCATCAACCGCACGGCGCGCGACATCTCTTCGTCGTCGTCCACGATCCAGACTTGTTTCATTCCAAACTCGCCTTGATGCTTTCTGCCACGGCTGGGTTAATTCCTTTCACGGCGGTCAACTCTTCCATTGTAGCCGACCGAATCTTATCCACAGAACCGAAATGTTTCAAGAGGGCTTTTCGTCTCACCGGTCCCACACCGGGGATGGCGTCCATCACGGAGGCGAGTCCCTGCTTGCTGCGCCGCGCCCGGTGCGCGGTGATCCCGAAGCGGTGCGCCTCGTCGCGGATTCTTTGCACAAGGTAGAGCGCCTGCGAGTGGCGCGGCAGAATCAGCGGCGCGGATTTATGCGGAAAGAAAATTTCCTCCTCCTGTTTTGCGAGACCGACAACCGCGACCTTTCCAAATAAATCAAAATTTTCGAGGACGCTGACCACGCGCCCCAGTTGACCCTTGCCTCCGTCAATGATGATCAGGTCCGGCAGAAAGGAAAACGACGCGTCATTCTTGGACCCGGGCTGGGTCGCTGTTTCCTGAGCCGATGCCCACCTGCGGAATCTGCGGGTGAGCATTTCCTCCATCGAGGCGAAATCGTCCGGCGCGCCGATGGACGTGCTGTCAATGTTGAATTTGCGATACAGCCTCCTGGCAGGCACGCCCTGCTCGAAGACCACCATCGCGCCGACGGTTGCAACTCCCTGTGTGTGCGAGACATCGTAGCACTCGATGCGATTCGGCGGCGCAGATAAATTCAACGCGGACTGCAACTCTGCCAGCGATTGTTCCTGCTTGTGCGCATCCGCCTGCCATTGCGCGCGCAATGCAGATAATGTTTCCGTTGCGTTTTCCGCCGCCATCTGCACCAGTTCGCGCGGCTGTCCCTCCTTCGGCACACGGATCTCCACTTTTTCGCCGCCGCGCCGCGAGCGCATCCACTCGCCGATGATCTTCGCTTCCTCGATTTCCTGCGGGAGCAAAACCTGTTGAGGCACATTTGCCGCCTCGGTGTAGAACTGCATCATAAACTGCCGCATCACTTCAGGGTCGGCGACATCTTCGGTTCCCTCGAGTACAAAATATTCGCGCCCGATCAGTTTTCCGCCGCGAATGAAAAAGATCTGCACGCAGGCTTCGCCGTCCGCGCGCGCCATGGCAAGCACATCCGAATCTTTGTAGTCTGCGGCGAAGACGACCTTCTGACGCTCGATGATGGTTTGCAGTGCCTTCATCTGGTCGCGCAGGGCGGCGGCTTTTTCATAGCGCATCTCCTCGGATGCTTTTTCCATCTCCGATTGGATTCGAGTGACGACCGGCTCAGAATGTCCCGCGAGGAATTCCATCAGGTCGGAGATCATCTGCCGGTATTGTTCTTGATTCACCGCGCCGATGCAGGGGGCGGTGCAAAGTTTGATATCGTAATAGAGACAGGCGCGCTTATCCTGCCCGGTGATCTCGCGGTCGCAGGTGAGATAGGGGAAGACGCGGCGCAGAACGTCGAGAGTTTGATAGACTGCCCAAGCCGAAGTGTACGGACCGAAGTAGCGCGAACCGTCCTCGCTCATGTTGCGCGTCACGGTGACGTGCGGGAACGCCTCGCCCCAATGGACTTTGATGTAGGGGTAGCGCTTGTCGTCCTTGAGTTTGATGTTGTACTTCGGGCGGTGGCGCTTGATCAGATTCATTTCGAGGATCAGCGCCTCGAGCTCCGAGCCGACCACGATCCACTCGATGTTGCGGATGTCGCGCACGAGGCGGCGGGTCTTGTTGTCGTGACCGGCATCCGCATGGAAGTAGGAGCGGACGCGGTTCTTGAGGTTGACCGCCTTGCCGATATAGATGATCGTCCCCTCTGCGTTCTTCATCAGGTAACAGCCCGGCTTGGGTGGCAGCGTGGCGAGAATGCCCTGAATCTTTTCCGAAATTTCCATGACGGTAATTGTAGCACAGCGAAATTCGGGCTTGACTTTCCGCCGGGGTCATATATACAGGACGTACGCAAAACCTTGCGTAGGGCGCGCTGAAGGTCTAACGCGCCTGCTGGCGTTAGAGAACGCCAATTGTGAGTAAGTTCTGATACAATAAATTCAGTTCTGCAAAATCATCACACAAGGAGAATGTATCATGGATCAGTCATCCACCCCCTCGCCCGCTCCGGCCCCGGCTTCCACAGATAACGCGCGCATCATGGCGATCGCCTCGCTGGTGTTGGGCATAATCAATCTGTGCGCCTGGTTCCTTCCCATCTGCGGCGTCCCGCTGGGTTTGGTCGGCGCTGTGCTGGGTTATCTTGGTATGAAATCCCCCGAACAGAAAAACCTGGCAATCGCGGGGATGGTTCTTTCCATCATCGGAATCGTACTGGCTTGTCTTAATGCGGTGGCCGGTATTTTCCTCGGCCCGACGATCGGCAATGTGTTCAGCACCATCAATCAGAGCCTGGGCTACTAACCCGCAACAAAACGTCCCCGCCAGCGGGGACGTTTTGTTTTTCTCACGTTACGCAGCCTCGTCCCCGCAGGAGAGGCCAGGGAGGAAGAAAAGTGCGCGCTATTTATCACGCGTCCGGCGCTGCCGCTTGAAAATTGCGGCACTGAAATTATGTAACGCCCGTTGCATAAGCATCCCGGGAATGACAATCGCCCCTTCTTTATTTTTCCTGATACTCATAGGGCTGCATGGTCGCAGACGGGGTTGGCCCCGGAGGCATCACCTGCCCCGCGCCGAAGAGAATATCCATGTCGGCCATGTAGTAGGCGTGCTGGTAAGCCGTTGTCACGCCGCCCTCGCCGAGGATGGGTTCAATGCGTTCGTCGCCGTCCAGGTCCACGCCGGTCACGATCTGGTCGGCCAGTCCCACTGCCTGAACGATTAAGCCGCGCAACTCTGTATCGGACGGTTTTTTCAAAATGGCAAGAGACAGATCGCGCAGTTGAACCAACCAACCCTCCACATTTGTGATGGAGGCGACCACATGCCCGCCATGCAGAATAACGCTCTCTGATGCGTCTCCCCCCTGCATGGCGTACAGGGTGTGCGATTCGACGCCTTCGGTGTAACCGGGATTTTCACCGTTCAATAAGAGTCCATACCCATCGCCGGGATCGGTCACTTCGCCGTCGCCGTCCAGGTCGCCGTAATCGGGCGATTGCGAACCAACAATCAGGTTCGTAATTGCCTCGGCGTGTTTCTGCGCGGCAGCCCGATCGTTGGCGTCAAAGGCGTCCAACATAAGGTTGGCTTGCTCGTCCAAAAGAAGCGAATCGGCGCGCAGGCCCTCGATCAAACCAATCTGGCCGGGCGTATCTGTCATGGATACAAGCACATGCCGCACGTGTGCCAGCGCCATCGGCGGCATCGCCGAAGAGAAAACCACCGCGCCCGAGGCATTGGGGCTTGGGTCCGGCGAAGGCTCTACGGTGATCTCCATGCTGTCGTAGCGGGCAAGCAGGTTGCGGCTTTGGTCGTCCACAAAGGCCAGGTCGTCGTTGCCTTGCGCGTCGAGTTCCAGGATGCCGAGACTGCGGCGGATCTCTCCGCCCACCAGCCAGACCTCGTAATGTGTCCCCTCGGCGGGAGGGGGCATTTCATTGATAAAAACAGTCACGCCGTCGAGGCGGCCGGCCACATCCTGAAAACGAAGCGCGCCGATGGAGGGCGTCTCGCCGGGCGTTCCGTGTTCCATGGTCGGCGTGATTCCTGTTAACGAGTCTGACTTGAGCCAGCCCGGCAGGAGCAGCAGGGTCGCGGCGGTGATGACGATAATGACCGCCACGATTCCCCAGCGCGCTAAATTCGGCTGGGGCAGGGTCAATGTAATGTTTCGTTGCGTGGCGGGCGGCGTGACCGGCTTGCTGGCCGGAATCGAAATCGGCGGAAGCGTTTCGGCCAGGGTCAACGCTCCGAGCGCGCCGAGGAAGGCATTCGAAAGTTCGCCCGCGCTTTGATAACGCTGGTCCGGTTCCTTTTGCAGGGCGCGGTCGAGAACCGCCTGCAGGGCCGGGGAAATTTCCTGGATGGGCGGCGGGGATTCGTAGAGCACCCTGTGCATGACAGCGGTAACCGTTTCCCCGTCGAAGGGGACGCGCCCGCTAATCATTTCGTAGAGCAGGATGCCCAGCGAGTATACGTCGGAGCGGTGATCCGCATGTTCGCCGCGCGCCTGTTCGGGACTCATGTAATTGGGCGTGCCGGTGATCAGTCCGCTGGAGGTCTGGCTGGCTGAACTGAGGACGCGCACCAGCCCAAAGTCCGCGAGCAGCGGCTCCACATCCGGCGGAAGCGCCTCGCCCAGTCGAGGCGGGGACGATTTGGAAAAAAGCAGGATGTTGCCCGGTTTGATGTCGCGATGCACCACGCCTTGTTGATGGGCGTAATCCAGCGCGGAGGCCAGCATGGGCAGCAGTCGCCGAAGCATGCCCAGCGGCATGCGCGCGCCGCGTTCGTGCAGGCTCTTCAGGTACGCGGCCAGCGACGGCCCGTTGATCAATTCCATCACGATGTAGGGACGCTCCTCGACTACATCGTAATCGTACACCTGGATGATGTTGGGGTGACGAAGCCCGGCCACCACGCGCGCCTCACGTTGAAAGCGTTCGAACAATTCGGTGTGTTCCTCGAGGTAGCCGTGTAAAAACTTGACCGCCACCGGGCGATCAAGCGTGACGTGAGTCCCGGCGTACACTTCGGCCATCCCCCCGCGGCCAAGCAGTTTTTCGATTCGGACTTTCCCTGCGGTTTTTCCAATCCAATCAGACATGGGCGAATTATACCTGTTTCGTTTTTTTGCACAAAGAGCGGACTTGGAGCGCAATGACGCGCGCCTTCGGAAACACGATCGTTCTCTTGCAAAGTGGGACAGTATAATCAGCCCATTCCTTACGTGGAGTTAACTTTGGATCGGTCACTGGAAGTGGAACTCGGACGCCTCCTCCGCCTGCGCGGCTGGAGACTGTCCACCGCAGAATCTTGCACGGGCGGGCTGATCGCGGACCGCGTCACCGACGTGCCCGGTTCCTCCGATTATTTCCTCGGCGGCTTCGTCTCGTACGCGTATGAGGCGAAGGTCGCCAGCCTCGGCGTTTCGTGGGACACGCTCAAAACCTACGGAGCCGTCAGCCGCGAGACGGTCATCGAGATGGCGCGCGGCGCGCGCACCGCCCTCGGCGCAGATATTGCCGTTTCGGTCAGCGGCATTGCCGGCCCCGGCGGCGGACTGCCGGGCAAGCCGGTCGGCACAACCTGGGTTGGCTTGTCCACGCTGGCAGGCGAGCAGGCGGAATCATTTCTCTGGCAGGGAGATCGCCGCGCAAACAAGGAGTTGTCCGCCGATGCGGCGTTGAAGATGGTGATTGCATATTTGAGGAAAGTCGTCGGCGGTTAATGGATGGTGGTTAATAGTTCATGGAGGATGGAATGACGGTGATGAACTTGGATAAATTGGAAGTTTGGGTTAATGCCAGGAATTTCGCAGTCATTGTTTATAAAGAGGTCGTCCCCATTCTGCCTGCCAGCGAAAAATATAATCTGGTTGACCAATTAAAACGCGCCGCGTCCAGTATCCCAGCCAATATTGCCGAGGGACATGGCCGATTTCATTTTCTGGACAATGTCCGCTTTTGTTACTTCGCGCGCGGCTCTTTGGTCGAGGTGCAAAGCCATATAGCCCTTGCTCACGAATTGAAATTCCTGCCCGTTGAAGCCTATCAAAAAATGTCATCCCATGCTGAGTCGCTTGGAAAGCAGCTCAACAACTACATTGCTTATCTCAAACGTTCCAAGCAGGGAGAAAAAGAAGTCCCAGCAGGCTACAATGTCCACGAAGAACCTGCCGCCTATATTACGGATACATTCGAGCCAAACTCATCCATTTAACCACGATCCATTAACCATGATCTATTAACTATTTTCCGCGCTTCCACTTCGTTCTGCATTCCCTTTCCATTGACTCAATAACTCAGGCACGCGCGACTCAAACGTGCCGTCCGCAATATAACCCCGCATCTCCTCCATCAATCGAATCAACGCGCGCAAATTGTGAATGGACAGCAATGTGCCAGCCAGCAGTTCCTTCGCCGCGATCAGGTGACGAATGTACGCGCGCGTGAATGTCTTGCAAGTGTAGCAATCGCAGGTCTCGTCAATCGGGTTTGGGTCGCGCGCAAACGCGGCGTTCATCATGTTCAATCTCCCCTCCGGCGCGAACGCGGCATGATGCCGCGCGAGGCGCGTAGGGAGGACGCAATCGAAGATATCCACGCCGCGAGCCACGCCGTTGATTAAGTCTTCAGGCGTGCCGACTCCCATCAAGTAACGCGGCTTATCTTCGGGCAGGAGGGGAGTGACCACGTCAAGCACATCGTGCATCTCCTGCTTCGTCTCGCCGACGGAGAGTCCGCCGATGGCGATGCCGGGCGTCTCGAGCGAAGCGATGAATTTCGCTGACTCCGCCCGCAGGTCCGGGTTGACGCCGCCCTGCACGATGCCGAACAAAGCCTGGTCGGCGCGACGCTTCGCGCGCAGGGAACGCTCCGCCCAGCGGTGAGTCCGCTCCATGGCGACACGGCTGTACGCGTGATCGTTTGGATCGGAACATTCATCGAACGCCATGATGATGTCCGCGCCAAGATTCTCCTGAATGCGGATCGAACGTTCGGGAGTGAAACGATGCGTCGAGCCGTCAATGTGACTCTTGAAGGTCACGCCATCATCGTCAATCGTGCGCGTCTGCGCCAGCGAAAAAACCTGGAATCCGCCCGAGTCGGTCAGCATGGGACGCGGCCATTTCATGAAGCGATGCAGTCCGCCGAACTCGGCGATCAGGTCATCGCCGGGGCGCAGATAAAGATGATAGGTGTTGCTCAACACCAGCGAGGCGTTGATCGCTTTAAGATGTTCGGGCGTGAGCGTCTTGACGGTTGCTTGTGTGCCGACCGGTGCGAAGACCGGCGTGAGCAGGTCGCCGTGCGGTGTGACAAATTTCCCGGTGCGGGCGCGTCCATTGCGAGCAGTGATGGTGTAAGAGAACATGGGAGAGATTATAACTTGCCCCTCTTTCTCATGGATGCATACCTCGAAACAAGATGCACCCACCACGGCGATATTTTCACCAGCGGGACCCCCGCTCGTATCACGCGCCGCATCTCGCCCGGACCGTCAAACGGGTCCAGCCGTAGCAGGCTTGTCCCCACCTCAAACGCCGCGTGTGCATCCGACCCGACCGTGCCTGCGACGTTGTATTTCTCCGCAAATGTTTTTGCCAATGCATTAAAAGATTTCTTCATACAGCGCGAGTTGAAAACTTCAATCGCATCCACCAGCGGCAGAATTTCCAGCAAGTCCGTCTCCATCCAGCCGCCCTTGCGGAGCCGGTCAAACGGATGCGAAACGCTGATGAACGCTCCCTGCTCGCGCAAACGACGGATCGTCTCTTGCGGAGTCAGCCCGGCGGGAATCTCCTCGGTCACGTAGGCGGCGAGGATTTCTCCCTTGTCGGTCATGATTTCCTCGCCCACGATGATCCGCTCCGGGTCCAGGCTTTGAGCCGCGACCGCCCCCGTAATGGAGTTGTGATCCGTCACCACCACGCGGTCAATCCCTTTTCGTCTCGCCGTTGCCACCAGGTCTGCGGGGCGGGTGAGCGAATCTTTTGAAGCATCTGTGTGGCAGTGGAATTCGGTGAGGAACTTG
Organism: Anaerolineales bacterium; assembly: GCA_019187665.1. Lineage (GTDB taxonomy): Bacteria > Chloroflexota > Anaerolineae > Anaerolineales > Villigracilaceae > Denitrolinea. The sequence goes on along the minus strand of JABARH010000017.1, from coordinate 126,837 downwards.
CGGATTTGTTGTGACATACATTCCTTGACAAGGAGGATTCTGCCAGTATATACTGCTTTTGCTCGTTGCGCTCATCAGGGTTATTTGCTCGGCGGTGGAGACGCGTAATCTCATGCCCGAAATGACATTACTGGAAACGGTTTTTTCCCTGGCCAATCACTTGTTCGATGTTGCCTTTCTATGGGGGGGGATTGTACTGCTTGTCGTCGCCTATCCGACATATCTGTTTGCCTCCAATCTGAAAAAATATGTGAGAGAACATCGCGAGCAGGAATTGGTTTCGCAGGCTTTTCTGGCGGCATTGATCGGCGCGGGGATCGCGCTCGTCTGGTCGCTCGCCGATTTGATCTATTACGTTTTCTCCAAACCGCCCACTCCTGCAGCGACGGCTTTGGCATGGAGCGAGCTGTCGTGGCTTTTTTCTTCCATCCGCTGGTTATTTCTCTGCCTCGGCCTTTTCGCTTTTGCGTTCATCTGGGGGCGCGAGCACGGAAGCAAGCGCTGGCTGATCTCGGTGATCGGGCATATCGCGATCATCCTGATCGGCTGGGCCAGCGGTTTTTGGATGGGTCTCTTCTTCGTTTCCGCGCCCATACTCGCAACCTACTATGCCGCGCTATACAGCCTGTCCACTATCATCCTTCCCGCCTCCGACCCGGAAAGCCGCGAGGAAAAGCGACAGAAATTTTATACACTGGCCTCCTACACATGGGGAATCCAATCTCCGATGACCGTTGTGGACGGACACGCCTGGAAACGGTACAGCCCGCGCATCACCGGGGACATCACCTGGGAGTTTGCCGACTATCCGATTCCCTTGCTGAATAGATTGTTGCGTAATGGGGTGGTCTGGACACGCGCCCATCAGGTGGTGGCCATCTCCGGCGGAAATCAGTTCAAGCGCGTCGCCGGCCCCGGCATGGTTTTTCCCGGCAGGTTGGAGCGTCCCGACCAGGTGATTGACCTGCGCCTGCAGCTTCGTTCGCGCGAGATCGAGGCGGTCAGCCGGGATGGAATTGGCTTCCAGGTGCGGTATTTCACGGCATTTCGCATTGATAACCAGGAATGGAGCAAAGAACAATACGAGACCCTGCGGCGCATGAACCCGATCCTGCGCGGCGCCGATAAGCTGACCAATATCACCGGAAACTTCCCGTATTCTCCTCAACGCGTGCAGGCGGCGCTGGGATTGGCCAGTACAAAAACAGAGGCGGGCGCTCCGCCGATCTACTGGGATCAATGTGTGATGAACCTGGTTGAAGGCGAGACGCGCCAGGTGATCAAGAAGATGAATCTGGATGAGATGTGGCGTCCCGCCCTCGACACGCCTTTGGTCAACGCGATGGAACTCATCGCGCATGAGATCAAGCGTAACGTGGAAACAACACTGCGCGCCTCGGGGATTTTGCTGCTGGTGGCGCGCGTGGTGGATTTCAAGATTCCCGCCAAAGAGGAGCAGGAGGACGACATCACCAGGCAGCATCTCAAAACCTGGGGCGCCGAATGGGAAACGAAGAGACAGAAGATTTTGGCGGATGCGGAGGCAGAATCAGAGAAGGTGCAGCAGCAAGCCCGCGCCGACGCCGAGCGGGAAATCCTCACCGCCATTGCCGATGGGCTGAAGGCAACGCAAAAAATTAATGAGGACCTCCCCCAGCACGTGATTGCCATGCGTTTCTTGAGCTCACTTGAGGACATTCATGACGAATTGATGGAAGGCGAAAACAAGGACGGCGAGGAGGACGAAGGGAAAGCGATTGACTTGAAAAGACGGGACCGACTAACGCGCTTTTTCAAGGATTGGAATGATGTGTTTTTTGCAAACCGCAACCGGGAGAAATAAAATGAACTTCCGATATTCCGCTGTTCCTCTTGAGTGGCAGACGCTCTATACGCGCGATCACGCCTATCGAAATTTTGGCCGGTACGCCCGCCATTACCAATACGTTTTTTTTGCCGGCCTTTTTGTCGTGGCTGGGTATATTGCGGCGCGCGCGGCCCCCACGTTAACCCAGTTTGTTTCCAGTTCTCTTGGGGCGTCTATCGAGACACTGGCTGCGGCAATCAGCCTGGCGGCTTTTCTGCTTGCCCTGCTCCTCGCCTTTGTCGCATTAAGCCTGGTCCGCTCAAGGGCCTATCAAGCGGCGACCGCGTTCTTCGCCGACTTTCATCAACCCTCGGAAGGCATTGACCCGGCTGTCGTCATTCAATACCGCCTCAACGGAAAATTCAGGTTGCCGCACCCGTTCACGCCGTTGTTTCAATTCCGGTACTTGATGGTGCGCGACGGGGGGATCGTTAAACCCGATGAATGGCCCGCCTGGATGGCGCGCACCCTGGGCGGCCCGCTGCTCTTGATCATCTACGACGGGTACGCGCTCTATCTGGAACGAGGCAACCGTTTTTCGCGGGTGGTCGGCCCCGGCGAAAGAATTCCCTTTTTGGAATGGTATGAAACGATCAGATACGTGGTGGACCTTCGCCCCAAGGTACGCGAGGATCATGTCAGAGCCTGGACCAAGGACGGCATTCGCATTGACCTGACGATTCGCCTGGAGTGTCGCATCGGCGACCCGCAGAAAAAGGATCCGGAGGGAAAATTGATCTTCCCCTTTGATCCGTTAGCCGTAAAAAAGGCGGTCGAACGATTTGCGGTGCGCTGGCCAACATGTCCGGAGGAAGAGCCTGAAGAATTTACGTGGACCGATGCTGCCTGGGGGCAGGTCACATCGGTCGTGCCGGATTATATCGGCAGCCGCAAATTCGACGAACTGTTCGCGGCAGATAATCAGCCAGGGCCGATTCAGTCGAAGGAATTTGACGCGGAGATCAAGTTTGCGCTCAATGAACTAACCAGGGCGTTCGGCGTTTACATCATTGATTTTCAGGTCACCAAAGTGGAGATTCCCCCGGAGGTTGAACATTACCAAAAGGAGTATTGGAAGGCCGAGAAACAGGGGCACATGACGCGTATTGACGGAACTACCAAAGCGTACAGCATCGAACAGATCGAAAAAACACGCGCCAATGCCCAGCGCGATATCATTGTGGCGATCGCCAAAGGATTGCAGCAGAATAATACCGGGCAGTTTACCGAACCGGTGCTTCTCTCCCTGTCGCGCGTTCTGGATCGAAGCCTGCGTGATCCACTGACCCGCGCCTATCTGGCGCAAGAGTCACTTGGGGCCCTCGAACAACTGCAAAAATATCTTAACGACCAGCATAACGCGGAGCGGTAACTCTCGCCGCTTCAATCGTCAAGATTGCGGTAATCCTGATCGTTCATCCCGCTTCCCTCGGGATAGACCGGGCGTTCATCTTTTCCATTGTTCACATAAATTCCAGAGAAGAGGGGATGCAGGCATAGTTGATCTTCGTAGCTGACCATCAACTCGTGACCCGCGGTGTATTTGAATTTCCCCTTGATGTAGACATCGGTCTCCATCTCTGGCATGACCCGCCCAATCGCGCCGATATCAATCAACATTTGACGGAATTCAAAAAATTCTCCCCCGTGAAATACAACCTTTCCATATTGAGTAAATGTCTTGCGGAGTTCACCGGTTGAAAAAACACGAGGCAGATGGGGCAGACAGCGCTCGCAGACATCTTTGGCAGTGGGATGAATCATTTTAAACGCGCTAAAGATCTCCGTGACGATTTTTTCCTCCACCTGGCGGATGCCATAGATGATCTTTTTCTCCTCGACCGGGAACGGAGACAGCAATTGTGTTGCGCCGGACCGTTTAAAAACCGAATTGAGGATGAGCAGGAGATGGCGCGGCAATAACTGCGTATGACGAAGAATGTAGGAAATGGATTGTTCTCTAAAGCCACGCTGGTTGGTGATCCATTCTGGAAGCGCCATACGGAAGAGCCCGTGCGATTCTTCGCGCGACAATTCCACTTGTGGGGACCTTCCTTTTAGCAGACGTGGATAATGTATGTCAATGTAATACATCAACCGCTGAGCCCCGAGGGAAATTAACTCCTTCGGCGTCCACTCCAGCTTTACTTGACGGTTAAAGTCTTTGATCGCATTGCTGGACAAACCGGAGACCTTGCCGCTCAACTCGGTGGGCAGGCACAGGCGGACATCCAGCACCTCGCGCGGGTTGTTCATCGCGCCGACGCATTTCAGCAGACCCTGAATGGCGCGTTCGACCGATTCGATATTCAATTTAAAATCTTCGAGCGAATCCAATAGAATGACAATGCGTTTTTCCTTTGAGCGGCACTGCCCAACGATCACCGCCTTTGCCTCGTTAAAGTTCCTTTGATCGAAAAGTTTCAATATATTCGACAACCCATTCTTTGGGTTGTTTTCGACCTCGCCTTTGTACAGATCGGCGATCTTCCACAAGACAATATCATTTGAGTCCCCGCGGTTGACGTTCATAGAGTTCAAGTAGTTGTCAATCGCTGTCGCGTCAGCGGGCTGGGTTTCGCTGTTGCTTCGAAGCCACGCCAGCGCGCACGTCCACAATGTCTTTTCCCACAGTTTTGCCAATGTTTCCGTGAAAACGGTGTCATGGCTCAATTCCTGAACGATACTGGCGATCTGTTCCAGGAGCGTGGCGGTTGAAATTTCAATCCGATCGCTATATTGATCATCGAAATAAACGGAGCGCAGATACGATGTTTTCCCCGAACCGCGCCGCCCCATGATGATGGAAGGGCGGTCGCGGAACGACTTATAGATGCGATTTTGTTTATCGAACAAAAGTTTGAGCACCTCGATATCCACTTCCCCCACCTGAAAGGTGTCAATGGGTCCAAAAGGCTCGTCTTTGGTGATATAGTGCCGAAGCAGAGACAGATCAGACATTTTTTATCCTCTCCCGCGCAAATGTTAAAATTTATTATACAGCAAAGCCATCCAGCATAGGCTTACGATTTTGAAGGACTCCGCGCCTGCCCGAATCAACTTCAGCCTCATTAACCCTCTAACTTCTGGTATAACTTGCCCCATGAGCGAACACATCCTCCTCCTCGGCGCCGCCTGCCTCGACATCGTTGGCCGCCTCGACGCGGAACTCATGCCCGGCGCGTCCAACCCGGCGCGCATCCGAGCCTCGTACGGCGGCGTGGCGCGCAATGTGGCTGAAAACCTCGCGCGGCTGGGCCAACCCGTCAATCTGGTCAGCGTAATTGGCAGGGATCGCCCCGGCGACGAACTGCTCGAGTACACACAAGCCGCGGGCGTAGACGTGTCTGCTATCCTGCGCACCGACCTCTACCCAACAGGCTTCTATATGGGCGTCCTGGATTCGCGCGCCCACCTGCGTTTCGCGGTGGACGATATGCGCGTCATGTCCGAACTCACACCCGAAGCCCTCCAGCAACACGCCAGACTCTTCGACGACGCCAGCCTTGTTTTCGTGGATGGCAGCCTGCCGGAAGCCACGCTCAAAACCGCAGTGACATTAGCCCGGAAGGCGAATCTTCCCGTTTGCGCCGATTCCGCATCCAGCGCGCTGGCGCAGCGCTTGAAACCCCATCTCGGCAAACTTCACCTCGTCACGTGCAACGCCGCGGAAGCCGCGGCCCTCACAGGTCAGATTTTCGAAGCGTCCGACGCGCGCGCCGCGCTGGAGGCCGCGCGCGCGCTGCGCAACGCAGGCGTCAATATCGTCCTCGTCACCCTCGCCGAATTTGGCGTGGTTTACGCCGCCGCCGAAACCAGCGGGCACATCCCCGCCATCCAGACGCCCATCCTCGACCCCACCGGCGCGGGCGACGCGCTGACCGCCGCCGTTCTGTTTGGCCTCGTCAACGAAATGGAAATTGACGACGCGCTGCGCCTCGGCGTTTCCGCCGCGTCGCTCACCCTGCGCCACTCGGGCGCGGTCCTCCCTGATCTCAGCCTCGAAAAACTCTACGATCAACTGGTGATCTAGCCATGCCGCCGACTCGCATTGCGGCATGGATGAATCTCTCCAGCGTCGGTTTATTCTGCAATAGTACCCTCCGGTGAATTCCACGCATTTCTCCTTCCTCGTCACAGACGAAATCCGCCGCGCCTTAAAACAGGATCAACCTGTCGTCGCGCTCGAATCGACCGTCATCACACACGGACTCCCCGCGCCTCACAATCTTCGCCTCGCGCGCGACATGGAAGCGGGCGTCCGCAGTCGCGGAGCGATTCCCGCCACCGTCGCCTTGCTGAACGGTTCTATTCACATTGGTTTAACAGACTCGGAATTAGAATCGCTTGCAAGCAATCCCGCCATCAAAGTCAGCCTGCGCGACTTTGCAACCGCGCTCACCAAAAAGATCAACGGCGGGACAACCGTGGCCGGGACGATGTTTGCCGCGCACAAAATTGGCATCAAGGTTTTTGCCACCGGCGGCATCGGCGGCGTCCACAAAGAATCCCGCATGGACATCTCGACCGACATGCAGGCGCTGGCGACTCTCCCGGTCATTGTGGTCTGCGCGGGCGCAAAATCCATTTTAGATCTGCCCTCCACTTTGGAACTGCTCGAAACAAACGGAGTGCCCGTCCTCGGCTACGGCACAGACGAATTCCCCGCCTTCTTCTCGCGTCACAGTGGACTGAAAGTCAGCGCGCGAGTCGACTCGCCTCAAGAGGTCGCGGATTTTGTGCGCGCGCATTGGAGCCTCGGTTTGCAATCCGGAATTTTGGTTTGCCAGCCGATTTCCGCAGAGTTCGAGATTTCCCGTGAAGAGATCGATCCAATTGAAGAGCAGGCCTCACAGGAAGCCATCGAAAGAGGGATTCGCGGACAAGCCGTCACGCCCTTCCTGCTCCGGCGCGTGAACGAGTTGAGCGATGGAAGATCCACGCGCGCCAATATTTCCTTCCTGCTCAATAATGCACGCCTGGCGGCAGACATCGCCAAAGCCATGACCGCGCCGATCAAGACGCGCTCGCTTTAATTTCCGCCTCAAAATGAACGGGTCGCGCATGACGCGACCCGTTTTTTATTTTGACTTTTCGATCAATTCCTGGATCATTTGTTCCGGCGCCTGCACTGCCACCACCTCGCCTTTGACGGTCACAATACCGTTCACGGTGATCCATTCTTCCACAATGACCTTGCGCCCTTTCACTTCTTTGATGCGCCCGTGAATCTCGAGGATGGGACCGAGCGGCGTGGGTTTGAGAAAATCCACATGGAGCGAGGCGGTCAGGTAGCGCATGGGAGGCTCAGTGCCGAGTGCGCGATTTTCGGCGCGATACCCAGCCGCAGAGGCGGAGCCTGTCCCGTGGCAATCGATTAGCGAAGCCAGCAACCCGCCATACACGTAGCCCGGAACCGCAATGTGGTACGGCTTGGGCTGGAAGTGGCAGATCGTCTCTTCGCCGCTCCAGAAACTTTTTACCTGGTGTCCGTGCTCGTTTAAACTTCCGCATCCGTAACAATGCGCGAAATGATCGGGGTAATAATCTTGAAAGGCTTTATCCGGCATGATCTGTTTTCCTTAAGGAGTCGGAGTGATGGTTAGAGTCGGTGTCGGCGAAAGGGTTGCCGCGGCGGTGGGCGCCTCACCTTCGACAGTGAACGTGCCGCCGCGTTTAAAATCGTGACCGACAAAAATTTGCACTGAGTAAACGCCCGCTTGCCATTGATCGGGCGCGGGTCCCCAATCGCTGAATCCGAATCCGCCGGTGCTTCCGTCCCAGGGTTTGGTTTCGTGGAAAACGTATTCGCCGTTGCGATACCAGACGGCGGTCCATTGCACGCCGGGTAACATTTGATCGTACGAGAAAACCGCGTACATATGCGGGATGGGATTGCGGAAAATGGTGTTGGGCGAGGCGGGCAGGGAATTTTCGAGAGTTGTCGAAAAGATCAGCGGGCTGATGACCGAATTGGGATTCGGCGTGACCGCGCTGATGAATTGCGCCTCCACTGCCAGTGGAAGGAACGGCGTCGGCGTGCCGGTCGGCGTATCGGTGTAGAGCGGCGTGTCGGTGATGGTGGGAGTCAGCGTGATCGTCGGCGAGAGCGTGATGGTGGGGACCACGGAAGGAGTCCACGTGGGCGCGACGGTGGGCGAAGGCGGAAAATAGTGGAAAGCGATGGGTGTGCCGAAGACCGGAACCGCGATAGCCGCCGCGGCCAGCAGCGCGGCAAACAGGATCAACCGCCAGCCCTGACTGATACGCGCCTGCTTGAGGCGATAGAACGTCAGCCGCCGCGCATCGCGGATGTTGGCCAGCCCGGCGCGGGTGACAAAGAGCGCCCAGATAAAAAGCAGGGCGGCGACGGCGAGAATTCCTGCGCGAATATCCATACGGCGATTATAGCACTGCGCGACTCACGGTCCCGGCGTGAGGGTGGGGGTACGTGTGGGATGGAGAAGCGACGAAATTCCAAGACAGGCTGGAGCCGAATCGCGCAGTCCATCGGGCGCGCGGGTTTGGCCGTTCTCATCATAGATCTTCACTGCCCGCACCTCTGCCAGCTGGCGCAGGTTCATTATCAGCGCCTGTGCAATGGAATATCCCAGGGATGAATTTTCGCAGGAGCCGCTCAGGTACACATGAATGACGCCGTTATCAATGACCAGCTTGTGATAGCCGGTGAAACCGTTGAGAATGTTGACCAGACCGTTCCGCCGTTCTACAAGTCCGGGACCCTGGAAATACGCATCGAGCAGCGCCCGGATCGGGTCGGCGGTGGAGGCGGCATAGCGCGTCACGGCCGCTTCAGGAGGAATCAACCCGGCGTCGAGTCGCGCCCGATCTATAAAATAAACGCGTACGCGTTGATACATCGGCGTGCTGGTTGGCAGCGCCGTGTAAATGGGTGTGCGCGTGGCAGTCGGCGTGAACGTCAGGCTCGGGGTGAATGTGATGGTCGCGGTGAACGTCGCTGTGGAAGTGGGGCGCGGCGTGGGCGTGGCCGTGCCGGTAGGTGCGCGTGTGAACGTGGGAGGCGGCGGAGGCGTTTCCGTGAAAGTCGGCGTGAAGGTAAAGGTTTGTGTCGGACGCGGCGTGAAAGTGGCGGTTGGCGTGTAGGTGAGAGTCGGGGAAGGCGATGGCGTACCGCTCGGCGTGATCGAGGGCGTCTGCGTTTGGGTTGGGGTAGGAGTCGGGGTGCGCGAAGGGCGCGGTGTCAGCGTCACGGTTGGACCGGCGGGTTTCCCCGTCAACGTGAAGCGGCCGCTCGCCTTCCATACGCTGCCTACAAAAAATTGCGCCTCGTATTCGCCCGGCAGCATGTCGTAGGAGAACTCCGGCTCGAACATCGAATACGCGCGCCCGCGCTCCTCGCGCGGCCACGGATAACTTTCGAAAAACACCAGCGTTCCGTCGCGCAGCCACAGCGCCGTCCACTGCGCGCCGGGCGTCATATCGCGATACACGAACGCGGCGTACATGCGCCGCACCGGGTTGAACCATGCCGCGCTGGGGTTTTGCGCCAGCTGTCCATCCATTTCCGGCGAGAAAAAAATTTCGCCGATGGATGCGGAGGCTCTGGGCGTGACACTGCTGAGCGCCAGCGCCTCGATGGAAAGCGGGATGATCGGCGCGGAGGTCGCGCTTGCAGTCCCGTTCGCTGCGCGCGTCGAAGTGGAGGCGGGCGCGGTCGTGGTGGGCCTGCGCGTTGGGCTGGCCGGGGCAAACGTGGCGGGTGGAGCATTCGTCGCCTGGGCCGGAACGTTCAGCGGGCGGCCGGGCTGATACACGACGAATCCAATGGATAACAGCGCCACTGCAGAACCAATCAGCCACCAGCCCGCCACAACCCGGTCACGGCGGTGGCGAAAATAGGTGGTGCGTCTCCCCAGCTGAATGGCGCGCAGCCCACCCAGCAGGCAGGCGGCCCCGGCCGCCACGAGCAGGAGGCTGGGAAGATTTGTGCCGCTAACATTCATGCGAAGAATTATAGCATGCGCGCGATTCTTGACCGCCTCGCGCGCATGTGCTACATTCAGGCACATGGCCGAACTCATCCTCCTCAAACTGGGCGGGTCGCTCATCACCGACAAAGACAGGCCCTATACGCCGCGGCTGGAGAAACTGAAACAACTTGCCGACGAAATTGCCGCCTTCTGGACGGATGATGTGCGTCTCGTTCTTGGGCACGGCTCCGGTTCCTTTGGGCATGCGGCCGCGAAAAAATACGGCACAAGAGACGGTGTCGCGCCGCGCAGAGACGAAGACGATGATTACTGGAAGGGATTTTCCGAAGTCTGGTTTCAGGCCTCGCAGTTGAATCGCTTTGTGGTGGAATCTTTGCGCGCGGCAGGACTGCCCGCCATCGCCCTCGCGCCGGTCGCGGCGGTGAGCGCGCGCGAGGTGAAGGTAGCCGCGTGGAATTTGCATCCGCTTCGTTCCGCGCTGCAAGCGGGGCTGCTGCCCGTCATCTACGGCGATGTGATCTTTGACGAGGCGCTCGGCGGGACGATTCTTTCCACCGAGGATCTGTTTGCCCACCTGGCGCGCGAACTCTGCCCGAAGCGCATCCTGCTGGCGGGGCTGGAGGCGGGTGTTTGGGAGGATTTCCCAGCGCGGACGCGTCTCGCGCGCCGCGTCCGCCTCCCATCCTATGAGGCGATACGCGATGGAATCGGCGCGTCTTCCAGCGTGGATGTGACGGGCGGGATGGCGGCTAAAGTGGGCGAAATGTTCGAGTTGATCCGCGCAATGCCCGGCCTGACGGCGCATATCTTCTCGGCGGAGGAGGCGGGCAACCTGTCGCGCGCGCTGGCAGGGGAGGAGGTCGGTACCGTCCTTTCGGCGTAGTGACAAATTAGTGACGGAAGTCCATTGTGTTCCGTGATTTTTTTCGTTAATATAGGCTTGCGTAAAACGTTACGATGCAGAGCAAGAAAACAACCCAATCAGCAAGGAGACACGCCAGCATGGCAACCTCGAAGACCAGGAAATCAGCAAAGAAGATCGTTGCAAAGAAGAATGTTTCGATAAGAAAGCCCGCCGCAAAGAAGGCCGCCTTCCAGCCCACAAAGTTGAAACTGCTCGACCCTGTGCCGTCCGACATTGAGATCGCGCAGGCTGGAAAGTTAAAGCCCATCCTTCAGATCGCGAATGAATTGGGGATCAAGGAAAGCGAATTCGAATTCTTCGGTCCGCACAAGGCCAAGATCAAGCTTGAAATTTTGGATCGCATCGGTAGGCGCAAAGATGGAAAATATATTGATGTGACCGCCATCACGCCCACCCCGCTCGGCGAAGGCAAGACCACCACGACGGTGGGACTCTCGCAGGCCATCGGCGCGCACCTCGGCAAGCGCGTGATGACCGTTATCCGCCAGCCCTCGCAGGGGCCGACCTTTGGCATCAAGGGCGGCGCGGCGGGCGGCGGGTACTCGCAGATCATCCCCATGGAAGATTTTAACCTGCACCTGACGGGCGACCTTCACGCCATTACCGCCGCGCATAACCTGTGTTCGGCCGCGCTGGACGCGCGCGTGTTGCACGAACAGAACACTCCTGAAGATGAAAAACTTTTTAACGCGCTCTGCCCGCCCGATAAAAAAGGCAACCGCAGATTTTCGCCGACGATGCTGCGCCGATTGAAGAAACTGGGAATCAACAAGACCGACCCGAATCAACTCACCTCCGAAGAGAAGAGTCGCTTTGCCCGTCTCGACATTGACCCGAACGGGATTCAGTGGCGGCGCGTGGTGGACGTCAACGACCGCTTCCTGCGCGAAATCATGGTCGGCCTTGGCAAAGACGAAGCCGGTCACGAACACAAGTCGGGCTACGACATCACCGTCGCGTCGGAGATCATGGCGATCCTCGCGCTGACTACCAGCCTCGAAGATATGCGCGAGCGGCTCGGGCGCATGGTTGTGGCGGTCAATAAACGCGGCGAAGCCGTTACCGCCGAAGACTTGGGTGTGGCGGGCGCGCTGACCGTTTTGATGAAGGATGCCATCAAGCCCAACCTGATGCAAACCCTCGAAGGAACGCCGGCCATCGTCCACGCGGGACCGTTCGCCAACATCGCGCACGGCAACAGTTCCATCATCGCCGACAAGATCGCGCTCAAACTCGCTGATTATGTCCTGACCGAATCGGGCTTCGGCGCGGATATCGGCATGGAAAAATTCATGGATATCAAATGCCGCTACTCCGGGCTGACTCCGCATGTGGTGGTGCTGGTTGCCACGATCCGCGCGCTCAAGATGCACGGCGGCGGGCCGAAGGTTGTGGCGGGCAAACCGCTGCCTTCCGAATATACCGATGAAAATCTCGACCTGCTCCGCAAGGGCATGCCCAATATGATCCAGCATATCGAAAACGCGCTCAAGTTTGGAGTGAATGTGGTGGTGGCGGTCAACTCTTTCGCGACGGACACGCCCGCCGAAGTGGATCTGGTGCGGCAGGCCGCGCTCGCAGCGGGCGCGGTGGACGCGGTTGAATCGCGTCACTGGATGGAGGGCGGCAAAGGCGCGGTCAAACTGGCGGAGGCGGTGGTGAAGGCGTGTGAAATGCCCAGCGGATTCCGCTTCCTCTATGACGTGAATCTGCCCATCAAGGACAAGATCGAGGCCATTGCCCGCGATATCTATCGCGCGGACGGCGTGGATTACACACCCGAGGTGGAAGCCAAGATCGAACGGTTTACCAAACTCGGTTTTGCGAATCTTCCCATCTGCATGGCAAAGACGCACCTCTCCTTCACCGACAAGGCCGAGGTGAAAGGCGCGCCGCGTAATTTCCGCATCACCATCAGCGACATTCGCGCCAGTGTGGGAGCGGGCTTCATCTACCCGCTACTCGGCACGATGCGAACGATGCCTGGCCTGCCGACGCGTCCCGTCTTCTATGATGTGGATCTGGATTTGAAGACCGGCAAGGTGGTTGGGTTGTTCTAACCTTTGGCGTTAAACAAAAAGAAAGACGGAAGGGAAATCCCTCCCGTCTTTCTTTTTGTTGGTATGGGTCAGCGGCACGCGCCGATATTCACTTTGACGAGTACGCACCCGGCGTCGTCGGTGGGCAGCGGCCAGCAGCAGCCCGCGTCGGCGCTAAACCCATACCCTTGCGCGCAGCGATCGTCAACGATCAGCGCGGAAGCCGAGCAGGCCGCGCTGCAAACTTTCATATCATAGGCGATGAGATATTGTCCCGTGCAGGCGATCACCTGGTCGCCGCCGCGAATTCCCTGGTCGGAGCATTTCATATCGGGACTGAGCGACTCGAAAGTTACGCCTGGTTCGACGGCGAATTGAACGTAGGGATATTTTTCCACGCAATACTTGGAACGTTCCTCCACCTGCGGCGCCGCGCAGGATGCCACCAGCGGATCCACCGAACAGACCGGCGCCGATTGCGCCTGCGTGGGCGGCGCCGCGGCCGTGATGGGGGGCATGGTCGGCGCTCCCGCGGCGGTCGGCTGTGCGGTCGGCGTGGGGGTCGGCGTTTCGACTGGAACAAAGACCGTCAGGCAGCCGGTCAGGAGCAATGAGACGGACACGCTGAGGAAGTGAGGCAGGCGTTTCATGGGGTTCTCCTGTGATGTTTTGACGGCTGAAAAAAATCATTATATCCCCAGGGTGGGTCGTTCCGCATTAAAAAATGCGCCATTGGCCGGGCGCGTATCAAACAAACGCGCCCGCGCTCCTTGTGGGCGCGGGCGCGTTTGTTTTATTTTTTATTTATGCACACATTGGCTTTGTCATCCCAGGTGCAGCCATACACTTGATTCCGAATACAGACCGACTCTGAAGTAATCTGCCCGCATGGATATGGTTCGCCGCATTGCAGCATGTCAACCGAAATGGTGGTGCAGCCCGCGCCGCTCACATCTGCCAGGCCAGAGACGCAGCCTCCGTAGGTCGGGTCGTAGGTGAAGCCGGGCTGGCAGGATGGATAGAGGCCCGCCGCCGGTGATTGGCAGCATTGCGAGGTCGAATCGTAGGCAAACCCGGCCGGGCAGCCAAGATAACATGTTCCGGCGAGTGAAGGATTGTCGAGGCCGTATAAATTGCAATTAACCTGTTGGTTGGCCGGAACACAACTGCCGAAGAGCGCATCGAAGTACTGTCCGAGCGGGCATTGATTGTCGAGGCCGGGGGTGGGACGGCAAATCTGTCCGGTCGAATCGAGCGCGTAACCGGGCGGGCAACCTTGGGGTCCAGGCTGGCCGAGCGCCGGGGCGTAAACGCATTGCCGTGTAGCCGGGTCGAAGGAATACCCGGGGTCGCACACGGCCGCGTTGTTCGCGGCAGGGGTCGGATCGCCGCAGGCCGGATCACAGACGGTCATCTCGCCGCTGGTGTTGTCGGGGCCGTAGCAAGTGACGCGCAGGATACCCTCTGTGAGCGTCTCGACACATTCATATTTCGGCGTGAGCATTTTGTAGTCGCTGCCAAGCGGCATATCCACAGAGGAAAATCCCTGGTTTACATTGCAGCCATAGCCGCTGACGAATGCGTTGGGCGCGGGGCAGTTGTTGGCCGCCGGTGCGGCAGCGCCGGGCTGATAGGCGCTGGCCTGGCAAAACGGCGGGAAGTTGATCGGTTGCTGTACAACACAGCGGAAGCCGAGATCGGCGCTGGTGTAGGCGCGCGCGCCAAAGTGCCGCGTGGCGAGAGAAATCTGGCCTGCCTCCGATTCGAAACTGGAGCCGCGAATGGATTTGTATTGCCCGGAATCGGGTCCGGGTGGATCTTGAATGGGCGAGGCGGCGAAGTAGTTTGCGTCGTACCAATCGTAGTTCCATTCGAAAACATTACCGGCCATGTCGAGCGCGCCGTAGGGGCTGGCGCTGCCGGGGAAGGCGACCACACTGCTGGTGGATCCTTTGCACCCGCCGAAGTTGAGCCAGCTGCAAGAGGGCTGCGCCTCACCCCACGGGAAAGTGGCCGCGCCCGGCCCGCGCGCGGCTTTCTCCCACTCGGCCTCTGTCGGCAAGCGTCCGCCGACCCAGCCGCAATAGGCGCTCGCCTGCTCCCAGTTCACGCCCACGACCGGATGATCCGCGTAGGTGGGATCGCTGTACACGGCCGCGCCGCGTTCACGCGAGGGCGGTTCGCATACACCCACGCCGACACACAAGGCGTACATGCGATTGGTGATTTTGGTTTTGTGAATCCAATATGCCGAGAGGTTGACGCCGTGACGCGGGTTATCGGCTCCGTCGGCGCCCATGCTGAATTGACCGGCCGGAACGTAAACGAGTGAGCCGCCGTCGGTCCACGTGATGGCGCTGCCGGCTTGCGGCCCACCCAGCACGACCGGAACGAGGCTGGGCGCGGGCGTGGCGCTCGGAGCAAATTCCACCAATGTGGGCGTGGGAGGTTCAGAGGTCGCGGCGGGCGCGCACGCTGAAAGGAGCAACAGCATGATGGTCAGCGCGAACACAATTTGTTTGAATAGATTCATTCGTATCTCCTTGCGGCAGTGGCGACCGGTGCGTACGACGCGGTCATGTAAAAACGTCCGCGCAACGGTTGATTGTTCCGCTGTAAGATGATTATACACTTGCCAAAACAGGTCGCTCTCATGCGGAACTCATAAAAAACCATCGGCTTCTTCAAGGCGGGGTTTGTGATTCGTGGCGGATGGCAAGGCGTACGCATCATTGCTGTTCTCTAACGCCGACCTCAGTTCGGCATGTTGGAGAACGGCGCCCTGCACAAGGGTTTGCGTGATACCATGTGCGTCGCCATGAATCTCGCTTCCACGTCTCGGACGTATTACCCGCAGTTGGATGGCCTGCGTTTTATTGCCTTCCTGCTGGTATTCTTGCACAATGCGCTCCCGATTTTATCCGACTCGCCCCTGCGAATCGTTTCTGAATATGGGTGGGTGGGCGTGGATTTATTTTTTTGCCTGTCCGCCGGTTTGATCGCCCGTTTGCTGGTTGAGGAATATCGCTCAACAGGCCAGATCAGCATCCGTTATTTTTATATCCGCCGCGCCTTGCGTATCTGGCCGCTTTATTTCTTTTACGTTCTCGCGGCTATTGTTATCATGGCTCCGATTCCCGGCCGAAACATCAACATAATGGGCCACATGGCCGGCCTGTTCACGTTTACCTTTAATTTCGTCTACTTTGCCCTGTTACCATCGCCTATTTTGATCCTGGTCCATCTTTGGTCCATTTCATACGAAGAGCAATTTTATGCTGTTGTTCCGTGGGTTATACGGATCCTGGCGAATGCATCGGTCTCTGCGAAGCGCATTGTTCTGATTGCGGGTTTATTGGCCGGGGCGACCATGCGCGCTGCATTCATCTATTTCGAACTCCCTCACCCGTGGATCTATTTTCTGCCGTTTACACATTTCGAGTCGATTTTCGGGGGGTTGATCATTGGACTTGGATTGCTCGACGCGCTTCAATCCAAAATCAGGGGCTGGGCCTTTATTTGCTTTGGAGTGTTGTGTCTGTGCGTTATGTCCCTGTTGCCCAATAACGATGTGATCGGCTGGAATCTGTTTTTGACCTACCCCCTGGCAGGTTTGGCTGCGACAGCAATCGTTTTTGGGACTTTGAAATATGGCTCCTCCATGGCGGCAACGGCATTGAGCAGCCCGTTGCTGGCCGGCCTGGGGAAAATTTCTTACGGATTGTATGTATTTCATTTTGGATGTTTTTCACTGGCCGCTCTTACCTGCATCAATCTCCTTCACATTTTATCAGGTGACTTAAATCAATATGCCTGGCTGGTGTTGGCGATTGCGTTTGTCTATACGGTGTTGTTTTCGATTCTGTCCTACTTTTTGATAGAGAAGCGTTTTTTGAGATTGAAAGATCGGTTTTCCAAACCCCTCTCACACCCACTATAAAAAAGTTCCCGGAACACCGGGAACTTTTTTATAGTACGACCCGCGCCAGCTTTTGCGCAAGCCCTGATCTACTTCGTGCATGAGCCTATAAATGGATTGTAGCAGCAACACTGATCTTGATCCCAGGAAGATTTTGGGTCGCTGCATCCTCCAACTGGTGGCTGACATGCGTTGCCGCCTCCGCCGCCATCCCTGCAGGAGCCGAGAATCACGTTGATCGTGACCAGTGGTCCCCAGTCGGAGGAAGGCCACGGCACACAGGCGCCCCCGGCGTAGTAGGGCGCGTTGGCCGGGCAGAGGGCAAACGAATCGCCGATGCCGTCTGTGGAGGAACAACACTGGGTGAGCGGGTCATACGTTACACCGGGCAGGCATGCGGTCGCGTCTGTGCCGCCGCCGGTCCATTCACACATGTTCCCATTCTGGGTGTATCCGGCCGGGCAGCCAGGCGGAACGGGCGCGGGCGGAACCGCGCAGAAGCCCTGTACTGTGGCTGTGCCGCCGCTGGTGCAATAGTAATCGTTTGGGTCGGCGCTGATCAAGTCAAGCGCGCAGCCACCTGGAACAGAGAAGACACTCGAGGCAGGCAGCGGGTCGGGGCTGAAGTTCAGGCTTGCGGCGGGGCTTTTTGGATTGGTGTTTGTATTGCAATATCCTGCGGACGATCCGCTGACGTTATCGCAGACCGGGCTGGGGATGGAGACATCGCCCGGCGCGCCGCCGCCCTGGTTGGCCCCCACATAGGCGACCATGCTGCACCAGGGGGCAAAGCCCAGCAGGTTTTCCGGCTCGACCACGCAGCGGAAACCGAGATCATCGCGCTCATCCACCGGCTTGAAGCGGAAGCGCCGCGCCGATTCGGCGAGGTAGTAATCTTCGCGGAATCCTCCAGAGCGGACCGCGCGGAAAAAGCCGCTTTCCGGGCCGCTTGGATCCTCGGTGGGCGAGATCGAATAGTAGCTGGGATCGTACCAGTCGGCGACCCACTCGAACACGTTTCCAGTCAGATTGAGCGCCTCGTAGTAGCTCCTGCCTTCGGCGAATTGATTGACCTCGACAACGCCAGGATTGCAGCGGCCGATATTGGCAAGGGTGCAACCGGGCGCGGCGTTGCCCCATGGGTAAATATTTCCATCCGGACCGCGCGCGGTTTTTTCCCATTCGGCTTCGGTGGGCAGGCGGCCTTTTACCATGTTGCAATAGGCATTGGCTTGTTCCCAGGTCACGCCCACCACTGGGTCATTGGCATGAGATGGATCGCGAAAGGCAGGGTTGCGCGCCGAGTCGAAGTAGGGATTCAGGTCTGGGTCGGGCGAGTCGCATTGGCCGAGCGCGACACATAAAGCGAATGTACGGTTCGAGACCTCGGTGCGGTAGATCCAAAAGTCGCTAATGAACACTTTATGCTCTGGGTTGTCGTCGCCGCCATGCCCCATAATAAATTCACCCTCCGGCACGGCCACCAGAACACTCCCGTCTATGAATGTGAACGTGGAGCCGACTTCCATCGGCGGGGCAGACAGGTCGAAGGTGACGAGCGTGGGAGCGGAAGGCGGGTTTGCCTCGGTTGCGGTCACTGTGACCAGTGGGGGTGGCTCGGCGGTCTCCGGCGCGTCGGTGAGAGAGGCTTCGGCGGGTTCATCCGTGGTTGGCGCTTCGGTGGCAGGGCTGGGTGATTTTGGCGCGCAGGCGCTCACCACGAGAACCATAAGTGTGATCAGATATAGGAAGTGTATTACTTGCTTGCTCATTGTTACTCCTTTGTATGGCATACAGATCAGCGCTTCGCGATAGTGAGCATTTGGGGTTCTCTAACGCCGGGCGTAAAAACTGGGCGAATTATACCGGGTTTATACGTGTCTTCAATAGTACTGGCGATTGAACGCATGGCTTTCTCAAGGTCGGAGATTTCTCAACGCGAGTTACGCCAATCAGCGAATGACGCGAATAAACCCAGGAAAATTCGCGAAATTCGCCTATTCGTGGCATTCGCGTTCCAAACCCGCCGGTTTTTCAAGCGACTTTGAAAACACCATACGATTGAACGGGAAGGCAGATTGAATCCGATGACGTGCGCATAATTGGCGTTTTCCCCTGGCGCCGCCCGTGATTTGTCGAGCAGGACAGGCGGGCGTAACGCCGACCATCAGTTCGGCGGATTCGATAGCCGTTCGCGTGAATCTTTCGCAGCTTCCAATTTGGTTGACATCTCGCTTGTCGAAGTGGATGGTCTCTTGCTTTGGATTAGCGCCGCGTCGTCAACCAGACGCCCAGCAGCAGGATCAGAATCCCAAGCAGGCGCGTCCAGTCGAACGGGCGGACGGGCGCGCCGAACCAGCCGAAGTGTTCAATCAGCGTCGAGGCGAGGTATTGCCCGGTCAGCACGAGAGTCAGTGCGCTGGTCAGGCCGAGGCGCGGGATGGTGAATCCAATTGTCCCCACGATGATCAGTCCCAACAGTCCGGCGGTGAACGCATACCAGGGGACGGACGCCGCCGCTTTGAGATTCCCGCCGCGCAGGAGCAGCATCAGAACCGTGATGGCAAGCCCGCCGCCCGCATAAGTGATGAAGACCGACTCGCGCGTGCCGATGGCTTGATCCATGACGCCCATGAATTGTCCCTGCAATGTGACGGCGATCCCGCCGAGCAGCGCGAGCAGAATAAGGACAAGTATCTCCATCAACGCACCAGATCGTCTTTGAGGAAGAGCGGCGCGGCCATCGAAAGCAGATAGCACAGCGCAATAACGATGAAGGTTTGCGCGAGGCGCCCGATCTCTTCGGAGGGGAACCAGATCAGCGGCGCGTTCTGCACCACGATGGGGCGCAGAAAGGCGTGCAGCACAAAGAGACCGAGGCTGTGCTTGGACATGAAGCGGATCGCGGCAGGCGCGGTATTCCAGGACCAGACCGCGAGGATCACAATGGCGGCGGCATGCAATGCCAGCGAAACGCGCATCAATAGCGGAAAGGAAATTTCACTGCCGGGAAAGAGCAGAGGGTTGACGTAGTGAGTCCATTCATACCAGAGCGCGGCGCCTCCAATCAGGGAGAGAATCAAGATTGCTGCCAGCCATGTCTTGCGGTTGTTGAGCAAACGATCCTGCAAGCGCGCGAGTGAGACGGCGAGGAACGGATAGGGCAGGAAGTTGATCGGGTTCCAGTACGCCAGCCAGACCGTTGCGCGCGCGGCGATGGTGATGGGAGGCATGAAGAACATCAACAAGAGAGAGAGGATCAGCCCGGCGAGATTCCACGAGGTTGGCAACCGCGAGGCCAGATAGATCATCAGCGCGCAGAAGATGAGCGCCATGAAGAAATAATAGAACTCCCCGTTCGCGCTTAAAACCTTGGTCACAAGTTCGGCGGCGGAATGAGGCACAAGACGTTTGATCTGTTCGAATCCGCCCTTCCATACGGTCAGCATGAAGGTCCAGAAGAGCGCCAGCGACGCCAGGCGGATGACTCGTTTGCGGGTCTTGTTCCAATCGGCGGGGAAGCGCGCCATGAGGTAACTGGACATCATAATGAAGACCGGCACGGTCAACACGATGGATTGAAAGATGATCACGTCCGGCGCGTTGATGCGGTAGCTGCCGAGGTTGGGGGAATAAACCCGCGAGACGCCGAAGGTGTTCATGTGCCACATGACCACCAGCCACGGCATGAACGCCCGCAGCCAGTCGAACCCGTTGAGATGGACCCGTTGTTGCGATTGCATCAAAATCTCCTACGCGCGTTGATAGAGAGCCACTTCCCAGATGAATGATCTGCGCAATGATACTCGATACAAGCCCTCTTTGTTGAGCAGGGCATCCATCTCGCCGACGGGATGGACAAAGACGCGGAACGGGTCGCGCGACATTTTTAAGAACCAATCCATGAGTGCGACGACCGCGCGGCTGAAGCGGTTGTCGCGCGGATAGGCCATGACAAGCGCGCGCGAACTCCGTCCTGCCGCGGCGGCCAGCAGACTGCGAAAATCGGGATAACAGCACACTACGCGGTCGAGTGTGACCACGTTGGCGGGCGCGAGGCTGTCAGCCACGTCTGTAAAGTCGGCGTGGATGAATTCCACCTTGCCGCCGTTGCCGCGCTTTTCTGTTTCGCGTTTCGCAGCCGCCAGATACGCGGACGAGGCGTCCACGTGCGTGGCGCGCGTCACGGTATCCTGCATCAGCTCGTGGTAGATCGCGCCGATGCCTCCGCCCACATCCAGCAGGGAGGCGTCTGTGAGTCCCAGTGAACGAATAGCTTCGAGAATCAAGCGCGTGTGTTTGGCTGGACCTGTGCGGCGATATGCTTTCAAGTCCGCTTCGGCGGTGTCTTTTCCAAATTGTTCGTTTGTAATATTGCAGCATTCACATGGCATGGGCGGCCTCCTTGCGAATTTCGCGGTTTGATATTATGCCGATCATCCAACTTTTTCTTTCTTTCGATACGCGGTTGCCTGGATCCTTGCAACGATCTCGTTTCGTGTCGTCTCCCTGAGCGTGATCTCGTAGAGAGCGGTCCTATTTCCAAGACTGACCTCCTCCGCCTGCGCGACGAGATGGTCGCCAACTGTGGTCGCGCGCAGGAAACTGATCGTCATATCGAGCGCCACAGCGACTTGTCCGTGTGAGTTGGAGGCGGCGGAAAACGCCAGGTCGCCGAGCGCGAAGACAACGCCTCCCTGCGTGATCCCGTGAAAGTTCAGCATGGACTCGGTCACGGTCAGCGAGACGCGCGCGTAGCCGGGGCGAATCTCCTCGAAGGTTGCATCCAGGAAGCGCAGAAATGCGTCTGAACGGATTTTGGATTCGACGGAGGGGTCCATGTTACGCCGTCTCACCTCCTCTCCTTCGCCGCCTTGACCAATCCCAGAAACAGCGGATGAGGCCGGTTCGGGCGCGACAAAAACTCGGGATGGAACTGGCTGGCGACCATATACGGATGCTCGGCGATCTCGGCGATCTCCACCAACTTTCCATCCGGCGAGAGACCAGAGAAAACCATGCCCGCCTTTTCGAAGTCTTCGCGGTAGGCGTTGTTGAATTCGAAGCGATGGCGGTGACGTTCGTCCACTTTTGATTCGCCGTACGCGGCGGCGGCTTTGCTTCCCTTTTTTAGTTCGCAGGGATACAGTCCGAGGCGCATTGTCCCGCCCATGTCGGAGATCGCGCGCTGGTCGTGCATCAGGTCAATCACCGGGTATTCACTACTGCGGTCAAACTCGCTCGAGTTGGCGTCTTCCTGCCCAATCACGTTGCGCGCAAACTCGATGCACATGGTTTGCATCCCGAGGCAGAGACCGAGATACGGAATCTTTTTCTCGCGCGCGTAACGCGCCGCCAGAATTTTGCCCTCGATGCCGCGCGACCCGAATCCGCCGGGGACGAGGATCGCGTCCGCACTTTGAACGATGTCCCAGCTTTTATCCTTCTCCAAATCGGAGGCATGCACCCAGCCGATCTCCACCTCCACGCCCGCGGCGAGCGCCGCATGTTTGAGCGCCTCGCGCACGGACATATACGCATCCTGTAATTCCACGTATTTGCCGACCAGCGCCACTTTCACTTTGGGGCGCGGCTTCTTGACCGAGTCGACCAGTTTTTTCCATTTCTTCCAATCGGGTTTTTGCGTGGGTTTGAGATTAAGTTTCTCCACCAGAAAATCGGGCACGCCCGCTTTTTCGATCAACAACGGAATTTCATACAACACCTCCGCTGTGACCATTGGCACGACCGCTTCTTTTTCCACATCGCAAAACAATGCGATTTTGTCGGTCAGGCTGTTGTCCACCGGAAAGTCCGAGCGCGCGATGATCATGTTCGGCGAAATGCCGATCGAACGCAGGGCGGCGACGGAATGTTGCGTCGGTTTCGTTTTCAATTCGCCGGTCGCACCGATGTGCGGAAGCCAGGTCACGTGGATGAAGAACACGTTCTCGCGCCCGACCTCGTTGCGGAGTTGTCTCAGCGTTTCGAGGAACGGCTGGGACTCGATATCGCCGACCGTCCCGCCAACCTCCACCAGCACGATCTCCGCCCCGGTCGTTTTCGCCACCAACCCGACGCGGCGCTTGATCTCGTTCGTGATATGCGGAATGACCTGAATCGTCCCGCCCAGGAAATCGCCCTTGCGTTCCTTCTGGATGATCTCGGCATAGACCTGTCCCGCCGTGAAGTTGCTGACGCGGCTCAGGCGGATATCAATGAAGCGTTCGTAGTGACCCAGGTCGAGGTCCGTCTCCGCGCCGTCATCCAGCACATAAACTTCCCCATGCTGATAGGGACTCATCGTGCCGGGATCCACATTGATATACGGGTCCAGTTTCTGCACCGCGACCTTGAATCCGCGTTCCTTGAGCGTCAACCCGATCGCCGCCGCCGTCACGCCCTTGCCGACTGAGGAAACAACTCCACCGGTGAAAAATAAATATTTCGTTGCCATGTTGAATCTCCTATCATCTTGTCCCTCCCCAAATCCGTTCTTTGGATTTGGGGAGGGTGCCGAAGGCGGGTGGGGTTATGGGTGAGGTACAAAGAAGATGGGGAGGGCGTTTAAGCCCTCCCCATCGGGAGTTTCCTGCGTTTTTGCAAAACCAATTTCTTTTGGTTCATCCGACCAGCTTGGTCAGGTCTTCGGCGGCGCGCCGCATTTCGAGGAAGATCAAGCCCAGTTTGGCCTCCGGCCTTCCGAGCGCGGTCAGAACCGCCTCCGAACCGACCGAGGTCAATACGATGGCGCCCGCGTCGCCCTTGATGTAGACCTGCTCCAGGCCGCCGCGCCCCAGTTCGCCACTGATGCGCTCGCCCAGCGAAAGCATGGCCGCCGACATGGCCGAAACGCGATCTTCCTCCACTTGTTGCGGGAGGGCGGAGGCCATGATCAAGCCGTCCACGGAAACAACGGCGGAGGCTTCGATTTCAGGCGCGGCGGCCTGCATCGAGCGCAGGCGTTCCACCATTTGGTCACTACGAGATTTGCTCATAAATGAATTTTCTCCTGGGCAATGTCGTGGCAGAGTTTACCATAAAATAAAAAGTTCCGACCGAACACGGCATTTCAACTTCGTCAGGAATGAACCTTCATCCACAGAATTGCCATCCCCGCCTTCCGTCTCAATGGGTATAATACGTGCATCTTATGGAAGCCAGACCGGAAACCAACCTCAATACACCGCCTCGGCCGTTGCCGTGCGTCGAATGCGCATCTGGATTGATGCGTTCGCGCCGCGTCACATATTTCACCTGGTTGAGCGAAGAGCTCATCACGGTTCCCGATTTCCCAGCCTGGACCTGCGACGTGTGCGGACGCTGCGAGTTCGATGAAAGGGCTGAGGCATGGTTAAAAACGCTCCTCAGCCCGGACACCGGGCACCTTGCGGCGCGTAAACGCGTTTCGCCGCAGCCGCGTCCGCGCCCTGCCGGCCCTCGCCCAAACCTGGACCAAACCTGATCCGTTTCTCCGTCAACTCTGCATCAAGGAAACTTCTACATGGACGCCTCTCCTCGCACTCATCGCTTTCTTCCTGCCGACATTCTCACCAGTAGTTACCGCATTGCGGGAAAGGTGATGGTCTCCACGAACGGGGTGATGGGCGTAATGAACGATCCCACACACTCCTTCATGGAGGTGCATGACGCCCGCATGGCGCGCATCCACATGCCCTCCAAACTGGTGGATCACTTTGAGGTGGTGCGTATGCTCAAGCGGCAGGTGTTTGCCGTGGCGCTGGCCCGCCGCGAAGATCTTGGCCCGCAAATGATCGTGCGCGGCGGATACGGTTTGGTGACCGAATATCCGATCCGCCTGACCACTCAGGTCTATGAAATCGAGGGCAAGATCGAGACTCCCGGTAAACGCTTTGACTTTTCCTCCTTGATGGCCGAAGGCAGCCGGGACTTCGTCCCCATATTTGACGCCGTTCTGACCGCTATTCTCATCCCCAACCTGCGCGTCGAGAGTCCCGGCATGCTCTTTAACCGCAGCCTGGTAGACCTGCTTGCATTGCAAGCCCAACGGGTGAAGTTACAACAGTAATAATTGCACAAAAAAACGTTCCCGCGACGCTTTTTGTGCAATTCGGGGGGTGAGTAAGCAGGCAGGGAAGTGGTATAATTTGCCCATCTGAAAATAAATCTCATTTCATCTAATCGAAGACACGAAGCCGGCAGGTCCACAGCCTTCGTGTCTTTTTGTGCCTGCTAATTTTACGCAAGGATTCAACATGGAAACTGGCGAGATTTTTCAAGTAAATATTGATGATCAAATGCGCTCCGCCTACCTCGATTATGCCATGAGCGTGATCGTGGCGCGCGCCCTGCCCGACGCCCGCGACGGGCTCAAGCCCGTCCACCGTCGCATCCTGTTCGCCATGCACGAACTGGGCATTCGCTCCACCTCCAGCTACAAAAAGTCCGCCCGCATCGTGGGCGAGGTACTCGGCAAATTCCATCCGCACGGCGACTCGGCGGTCTACGAAACCATGGCTCGCATGGCGCAGGATTTTTCCATGCGCTACACGCTCGTGGACGGGCAGGGCAACTTCGGCTCCGTGGACGGCGACGCGCCCGCCGCCATGCGTTACACCGAAGCGCGCCTGAACAAAATGGCTGAGGAAATGCTGGCGGACATCGAAAAAGAAACCGTGGATTTCGGTCCCAACTTTGACGATTCACTCGAAGAACCGCTCGTCCTGCCGGCCCGCCTCCCGAATCTTTTAATGAACGGGTCGGCCGGCATCGCCGTCGGCATGGCGACCAACATCCCGCCGCACAACCTGCGCGAGCTGACCGGCGCCATTAACCACCTGATTGACAACCACGACCGCATGGATGAAATCCCCGTGGAAGAACTGATGAAGTTCATCCCAGGTCCCGACTTTCCCACCGGCGGGCTCATCATTGGCACGGAGGGCATCCTCTCCGCCTATGGCACCGGGCGCGGGCGCATCGTCATGCGCGGCGTGGCGCACATCGAAGAAAATAAGGGACGCCACCAGATCGTCATCACCGAGATTCCATATCAGGTCAACAAATCCAGCCTGATCGAACGTATCGCTCAGCTTGTCCGCGATGACAAGTTGGATCAGATCTCCGACATGCGCGACGAATCTGACCAGCGCGGCATGAGCATCGTCATTGAACTCAAGCGCGGCGCGCAACCCAAGAAAGTGATCAACCAACTTTACAAATACACGGCGTTGCAATCCACCTTCGGCGTGATCATGCTCGCCCTCGTGGACGGTGAACCGCGCACCCTGCCGCTCAAACGTACGCTCCAAATTTTCATCGAACATCGCCAGGTGGTCATCGTCCGCCGCTCCAATTTTGAACTCGCCAAAGCGCGCGCCCGCCAGCATATCCTCGATGGGCTGCTGATCGCACTCAACAACATTGACGCGGTCATCAAAACCATCCGCGAAGCCGAGGATGCCGACGCCGCCAAGACCAATTTGATCAAGCGTTTCAAGTTGAGCGAACTACAGGCGCAAGCCATCCTCGACATGCAGTTGCGCCGTCTCGCCGCGCTCGAACGCTGGAAGATCGAAGAGGAACATAAACAAGTCGCCGCACAGATCGCCCACCTCGAAGACCTGCTCGCTCATCCCAAAAAGATTCTCGCCCTGATCAAAAGCGACCTGACCGAACTCACCGAAAAATATGGCGACGACCGCCGCACCAAAATCGCCGCCGACGCAAAAGAGGAATTGCACGAGGAAGACCTTGTGCAGGATGAAGCCGTCCTGATCAGCCTGACCGAACGCGGCTACATCAAGCGCGTCGCGGCTTCCGCGTTCCGCCAGCAGAGTCGCGGCGGGCGCGGCGTGATGGGTCACACCATGAAAGACGAAGACGAAGTGGTCATGCTCATGCCTGCCCGCAGTCTCGATACGATGCTTTTCTTCTCCGACAAGGGCAAAGTCTATTCCGAAAAGGTTTATCAAATCCCGGATGCGGACCGCACCGCCAAAGGCATCCCGCTTGTCAACATCCTCGCGGTTGGCGCGAACGAAAAGATCACCGCTGCCATCGCCGTCTCGAATTTCTCCGCGCACGGATTCTGCGTCATGGCGACCGAACGCGGCCGCATCAAACGCGTCAACCTCGAAGAATTCGCCTCCGTCCGCCCCTCCGGCTTGATCGCCATCTCCCTCGACGAAGGCGACACCCTCGGCTGGGCGCGTCTCACCGACGGGAAAGATGAGATCATGCTCGTCACCGAAAACGGCCAGGCGTTACGCTTCAAAGAATCCGCGGTGCGCGCCATGGGTCGCCAGGCCGCGGGCGTGAACGGTATTCGACTCAAAAAAGACGACTCGGTCACCAGCATGGATGTGGTCCAGCCCAATGGCGCGCTTCTGATCGTGACGACCAATGGATTCGGCAAACAGACCCCGCTGAAAGAATATTCCGCAAAAGGACGCGCCACCGCCGGAAATTACACCATTGACCCGAAAGCCATTCCCACCACCGGCAAAATCGCGGCGGCGCGCGTCGTTCAAAAAGACGACGACCTGACCATTATGACGGTCAACGGCGTCGCCATCCGCATCAAGGTCAAAGACGTGAAACAGGCCGGGCGCGCCACGCGCGGCGTCCACTTGATCAAACCGCAGGAGGGCGACAGCGTCGCTTCGATGGCGCGCATGTCCGCCGAAGACTTGAAAAAGGCTGGTGCGGAACTGGGCAATGACGTGGAAGAAAAACCTCAGCCGGAGTTGTTGTAAATAAAAAATCGGTCGGGTTGCCCGACCGATTTTGTTTTATAGCGGAAGCACAAATCTGCCTGTGATTAACATGCACATCGAACCCAACAGGCAGACTGTGATCATCAAGATCACCGCCAGGATGAAGCGCTGTTGCGGCGTCATCCCCAGAAATTTTCCCGACGATTTGCGTTTCTTCGGCGCAGGCCGCGGCTTGGAAGCGGCGGGAGTCTCGTCGGGAAAAAATTCCACCGGCGCATTAAAACCGGAAGAGTTGTCGTTGTCGTTGTTGCGAAGGCCATCAAACATGGGCGTATTTTATCACAGCGCCGGGCGCAGGTGGATTTCCCCAAAATGTACTGTCACGATTTTGTCATTTGAGAGAAGGCGTAGATTCCCGTCGGGCGCGAGCCCCATCACGATTCCTTCCAGCGGGGTTTCATTGTCGCGCCAGACGCGCACCATCTGACCTTTGAATGCCAGCGCGGCTTCCCATGCCTGGATGAATGGTTGCTGGTTCATCAGTGGTCGCCATTTCAGGAGGGCAGACAGCACGTCGCGGAGCAGGTCGCTTCGGTTGGGCGCGTGTCCAAGTTCGCTCTCCAAGCTTGTGGCGGGGAAGAGTAGTTCGCTTTCGTGCGGGACCGAACCCGCCAACACATTCACGCCGACCCCGATCACCACCGCGTCGAGTGCGTCGCCGCTCCACAC
The DNA here is from genome assembly GCA_019187665.1 of Anaerolineales bacterium. Lineage (GTDB taxonomy): Bacteria > Chloroflexota > Anaerolineae > Anaerolineales > Villigracilaceae > Denitrolinea. Next base: position 98,685 of record JABARH010000017.1, on the reverse strand, counting down.
CGATTCGACCAGGATGCCCGCACACTTTTTTTGATTCAGCAAAACGTCATTGGGCCATTTGATCTGCGCTGTGAGTCTGCGTTGTTTCAATGCGTCCACCAGGGCGAGCGCGGCGAGTCCGGTGAAGAGGGATGGAGAATCGGCTTCGCCCGCGCGGGGACGGAGAATCAGACTGAGGGAGATGGAGTCTCCGCGCGGGCTGGCCCATTTCCGTCCGGCCCGGCCGCGGCCGGATGTTTGTTCATCCGCGAGAACGAGGGAAAGGTCCTCTGTGCCTTGCGCCGCCCATGCCAGCGCTTCATCGTTGGTCGAGCCGATGGACTCGAAATAACGAATTGATTTTAAATTCAGGGAGGCGAGGCTGGTTTGGATTTCTTTTTGCATGGGAAAAAAACCCCGGCGTCGAAGCCGGGATTCTAAAAGTTATTGTACGAAATCGAGCGGGTTGACGTTTGCGCCGCCGGAACGGATCTCGAAATGCAGGTGCGCGCCGAATGAGTTGCCGGTGTTGCCTGCCAGTCCGATTAGCGTTCCCTGTCCCACGCTCATGCAGGTGGAGACGTTGATCTGACTCAAGTGGGCGTAAAGTGAGACGTAACCGTTGCCGTGATCGATCTGGATCATGTTGCCGTAGCCGTATTGACTCCAACCCGCGAAGGTGACCACGCCCGCGTCCGCCGCGAAAACGGCGTCGCCTTCATTGGCGCTGATGTCAATGCCGAGGTGGCTGGGGCTGAAGCCGTTGCCTGAAATGGTGTGCGGTCCGTTGGTGGGCCAGCCAAACACGCCGTCGCCGACCGAGCCGCCGCCGCACGCGCCGCCTCCGACTTCCGATGTGCCGGAATTGCTGCCGCGCGTGTAGGTGGGGACAAGTCCGGCCCAGTTGGTTAATTCGCGTTCGCCGCCGGGAAGCATGACAAGTGTTCCGGGCTGGATCTGGTCCGGGTTGGCCAGGTCTATTTCGTTGCCGGGAAATTCGATGATGGCTTCCATCTCGGCCTTGAATTCAGCGGCCACCTTCTCAATGGTGTCGCCCTCTTTCCAGGTGTAGAAAATTCCGTCCACCGGCGGGATGGCGAGGATCATGCCGGGTTTAAGTCCGTGCGGGTCGTCGTTCAGCACATCCTTGTTGTTGTAGAGGATCGATTCGGTCGTGATGTTGTATTTTTTTGCGATCATGCTCATCGCGTCGCCGCGCTGGACGGTGTAGGTGAGCAATCCATAGCGGGGCAGGTCGGCGGGAATGTTGGTGTCCAGCTGGATGCGACGCCCAATCGAGGGGATCGCGCCGGAGATCGGCGGGAGAGGCAGGCTGATCGAGGCCGGGTCGCCGCCGGGGTTTGCAGTGGGGACCGGTGCGAACCCCGGCGCGGCCTGCGCGTTCCTCCACCATAGCGCGCCGCCCAACAGGGCTATGACCAGCGCGAGCGTGACCATCCAGGACAGGATGGTGAAGTGATGATTTTTCCAAAAGGCTGTAAGTTGATTCATGTAAGCGCAGTGTTTCGAGCATTAATCGTCACGGCCAAGGCTCTCTAAAAATTCCTGATTGTTCCTGGCTTTGCTCATGCGGGTGATGATGGCTTCGGTGGCTACGGCAGGGTCCATGCCGGCGCCTTGCGGTTGGGGAGAGGTCATTTGGATGTACATGCGGCGGATCAAGTAGACCTTTTGCAGGATGTCCGGTCCGAGCAGGAGATCTTCGCGGCGGGTGGAGGAGCGTTCGATCTCCACGGCGGGGAAGATGCGGCGTTCCTGCAGTTTGCGCGAGAGGATCAATTCCATGTTGCCGGTGCCTTTGAATTCTTCGTATACAACATCATCCAGGCGCGAGCCGGTATCTACAAGGCAGGTGGCGATGATGGTCAGCGAACCACCTTCTTCGATGTTGCGCGCCGCGCCGAAGAATTTCTTGGGCGGGTAGAGCGCGGATGGGTCCATGCCGCCGGAGAGGGTTCGTCCGGAAGGGTTGACCACGAGATTGTAGGCGCGCGCCAGGCGGGTGATCGAGTCCATTAAAATTACCACGTGACGTCCGATCTCCACCAAACGTTTAGCCCGGTCTAATGCAATCTCTGCTGTGCGGACGTGGGATGTGACCGGTTCGTCGAAGGTGGAGGCGATCACCTCAGCGTCCACGGAGCGGTCCATATCGGTCACTTCTTCGGGTCGTTCGCCGATCAGAGCGACCATCAAATGCACATCCGGATATTTTTTGGAAATGGAATTGGCGATCTGTTTGAGAATAGTGGTCTTCCCTGCCTTGGGTGGAGAAACGATCAGTCCGCGCTGGCCTCTTCCTATGGGGGCGATCAGGTTGATCAATCTTGGGGCCATATCATCATGGTTGGTTTCCAGGTCAAAGCGCTTGTCGGGAAAGATGGGCGTCAAACTTTCAAAATTGGGGCGGCGTTTGGCTTCCTCTGGGTTCACGCCGTTGACCGATTCCACCTTTAGCAAGCCATAATGTCTTTCGGATTCTCTCGGGGCGCGTACGTGACCGATCACCAGGTCGCCGCCGCGCAAGTCGTATCGTCTTAGCTGCGCCTGCGAAACGTATACGTCCGTGTCGCTGATTTTATAATTTTCAGACCTTAGGAATCCGATCCCTTCATTCATGATTTCGAGAATGCCGCCTCGCACTTCGATGCCTTCTTTTTCAGCTTCGGCCTGGCGTATTCGCACGATCAACGCCTCTTTTTTCAGGCGGACGGCGTTGGTGATATTCAGGCCCTTTGCGAGAGTTCTTAATTTTGATAGGGGTTCGTTTTCGAGCGCGAGGATATCCATGGAGACCTTCCAGTGTGTTGGGGAATGTTGAAACAGCCTCTGTTGCAGGCTGGGAAAATTAATCGAATTTTGAGGGAGGTGTATTCAAATTTGGATGGACGGTTAAATCAAGGCAGGTAAACAAAAGCTGGCCGGGCCCTGTGTTGGTTGTAAAATGAAAAAGGGGGGAAGTCGCCTGGATTATAGCATGCTCGTGAGAGGCGCGCAAGCGTTTTTTTGTGTCAAACATGACTTTTTTAAAGTCGGAATCCCCTCAACGCAAATGCCGTGAATGTGCGAATGACACGAACAACCCGCAGGAAAAATTTCGAAATTCGCGCGTTCGAGTCATTCGCGTTCCAAATCGGTTAATCTGCCAAACGATTCCGGGAAGCCTATGTTGTGCCAAATACTTATTGTCCGATGTGTTCATACAGGAGAGAGAGATTTTCAACGAGCGGGTGCATTGCCTGTGGAAATAATCCGAGAAGAAGCAAGGCGATCGCGCCCGACAGGATGAACACCGCCTGCACGCGGCTCTCGCGGCTTTCCCAGGGAGATTCAGGTGGGGCCATTACAGAAACAGCCAGGGTGCGAATCGTTCCGGCGAGCAGGCCGAGGATGCCGACCAGAAGCGCAAGCAGCTGTTCCAGTGAGGTGGAGGCCAGTTCCTCCATGATTAGCAGGCGGGATGGGAATTCAGCCAGCAGGGGAAAGCCCGCCACAGTGAGCCCGGCCAGCACCAAACCGGATACGGCAAATGGCACGATCCGCATTGCTCCTTGAATTTGAGAGAAGCGCGGCGTATCCACCTGGGCGCGAAGAAGCGACAGGCATAACGCCCAGATGAGAATCGTCAGTCCGCGCGGGATCAGTTGCAGGAAGGCCGCCTGCACGCCGGTAGATGTTCCCAGGCTGAGTGCAGTCAGCAGCAGCCCGGTTTCTGCAGCGATGAAGTAGCCGAACATCCTGCCCAGGTTGGTTTGGAAGGCCGCCCAGAGTCCGGCGGTTACGATCATAACCAGTCCCATTGCGCGCAAAAGTTCGAATAGATCGGGTGAGACGCGTAGGAAGATGTAGCGATTGATGAAGTTCATCAAAAAGAAGAGCGTTGTTTGCGGCAGGATCCACAACAGGAACGAGGCTGGATAGGTGTGAACTTCTTCCATTAACGCTGGTATCCAGACGTAGAGTGGAAAGGTACCAAGAAGAAACGCGAATCCGACTGCGAGCATGGCGGTGGCTTGTGTCGTTAAGGCGGCATCGCCGGGGCTGCTCTCGACACCGGCGAGGATCCAGCCCGCGAATAGGATGAAGGGCATTGCCAGGGTCTGATAGATCAGAAAGAGCTTCAGGCCGCGTCCCGGCGGTTGATTTAACGGCAGGAGCATGGGCACGGCGAGTAGGATGGCGACTTCGATCAGCAGGGCCGCGTACAGGAATGGTTGTACGGCCGTGGATGCGATTAGCAGGGCGAGGGTGGCGAGTCCGGCTGGGACGAGGCGGCGGGTGAGGCCGAGAGGCTCCGCGCCCAGAAACCAGACGGTAGCCAGTCCGTAGTTAAGCGCCAGCAGCGAGCCGTCGGCTTTGGCGAAAGTTAAGCTGCGCCCAAAGATGCTTAACGAACCTTCGAGTTTGAATGAGAATGGTCCGATCAAGAGCGCCTCATTGATGGGGACGATCAGGGCCAGGACGGTTAGAAGGATGGAGGTTGCCAGGCCGAGAATCAGGATCGTGCGTTCGGCGCGTAGAAACAGGAGAAACCCCGAGATGAACAGCGGCAGCAGTATCCACAAAAAGGGAGCGCTCATTCCCCAGACTCCTTTGCGGCGTTCATCAGATATGAGCCGGTCAGGGCCAGTCCAAGATTCACGAGCGCGAGCAGGCCTGTAAGCAGGATGGATGCCTCCACTGTGGAATACAGTAACTCGAATCCAGCCATCAGGGTGAGCAGGCCGATGGTCACGCGCAGAAGAGCGGAGGCTGTACCGAGCAGTAGCAGGCCGATGCCGAAGAGAGATAATCCGCCCAGTACGACGGCGCGGCCGATGCCGGGGATCATCTGTTCGAAGACCGGCGCCACCGCCAGGGCCAGAACGATAACCACGAAGGACGCGAATAGCCGAAAGAGGCGTCCCTGTGGCCAGGCGTTCTCGGCGGAATCCGCTTCTTCGTTCAGGCCGAGGCGCGTGATGCCCAGGGTGGCCGCGGACATCCAGCCGGTGACGAGCTTGACCGCTGCCAGGCCGAGCGGCCAATATTGCGCCAGGAGCATGAACATGGCGAGATATTGGCCGGCCAGCAGGCCGAGATTCCAGCGCCAATCGCGGCCGATCAGCAGGCCAATATTTGTAATGAGCAGGAGCGTGACTGCTGCCCAGGCGAGGAGTGACAGATTCATGGTTGCGTCCCCGTCGAAAGCAGTGAGAGAAAGAGGACTAAAAAGAGCAGCGCCCATAAAATCCCGCCTTCACCTTCAAGCAGGGCGGCAAGAAAATGGCTGAATCGCCCGCTTTGACGGGACCATCCTTGCAGCGTATCGGTAAAGAGATTCGGGCGCGGCGCGTTGGCGGGCTGAACCCAGTGCGCGCGAACCGGGTTGAGGAAGGCCAGCCGCGGCCGGAGCCAGTATAGGGCGGCCGCGAGCGCGCCCGCTGTAACCGACGCGAGAGGCGAGCCGATGGTCAGGCTTCCATCCCAGCCGAAGAATCCGAGGAGCAGGAGGCCGAGGAGCAGTAGGCCAACCCCGATGGGGCGGATGTTTTTTGCCCATCCTGGCTGCGATTCTGGCGACTCGATGTTGGATGCAAGTGTGGCGCGGCGTATGAAACCGGCGATGAGCATGGCTTGCGCGACAAGCAGGGCGGGCAGGGCGATCCAGTCGGCCCACGCGGGTGGCGCGCTGCTTTGCCATACACTGGCGGTGGGGGAAAACGGCAGCGAAGAGAGTCCCCACACGCCGAACACGAGCAGGATGCGCAGGATGGTTTTGTTTTGCGCGCCGGAGAGGAATAATGCGCCGCCCGTGAAGACCAGCGCCACGCCCCAGGCCACGCTTCCAACCGGGTTGCCACGTAGCGCGCAGGCAACGGCCAGCGAGGAGATTGTGATCATCCAAAATGGACGGGCGCGGCTTTCTTCGGTGGCACGAATCCATTGCAGGCTGCCGTAGAGTGCGGCGCCAGCCGTGACCAAAAGCAGGAACGGCGTGAGCGGCGACTGCGCTGCCTGCGCGGGAGTGCGCGCCAGCAATACCAGCGAGGCGGCCGTTCCAGTCAGTTGAAGTGCGAGATTGAATTCATGCCCGGCCGCGGCTGTCGGAGAGACAAGAAGCGGCGCGAGGCTCAATCGTATACCCGCGGCAAGTATAAGCAGGAGCGTCACATTTGGGTGAACGGTTTGAAAATCCAGCGCGGAGCCGGAGGAGAGGCTGACCATGCCTGCCAAAATCAGTATAACGATGCCTGCGGCGCGCGCCGCGAAGAAGCTCACAACTTGCTCGTTGGCGCGTTCACCCTGCACCGCGCGGATCTGAGCGGCGAGTTCTGTGATGTCCAGGGCTGCCCACACCAGGGCGAGGGTGAGCGGGTTATTCGCGAGAACCGCGAGGATGCCAAAGGCGGTCAGCGCGAGAACGCCGGCCCAGCCGGGCAGATCGGGAACCTCCGCCAGCGCGACCGCCCTGAGCAGGAATGCCAGAACGAATGATGCCAGTCCAAACGCGTACGGCCAGGCCAGGCGATCTGCGGCAAACGAGGGCGCGTCGCGAAATAACGCGGGCTCCCACGCGGGCAGGTTCAACTCGATCGGCATAAACATCTGCCAGAGCAGGACGCTGATCCACGCCAGAAATGCGCCGCCCATTGCCGCGAGCCAGCCGTAACGAAAACCGGGGCGCGTCACGTGCAATACCATCAAGGCCAGCGCGGTGAGGAAGAGGAACAAGGTCGTGATGAGAATGAACATGGGGCGTTGATATTGTATCAGGTTTGCCCGGCGTGCAAGGATTGTGTACAATCGGCTGCATGTCCCTTTGCTTTCAGAATCGGCCCCGCATGTTTTCCCTGTTCCTGATCTGTGCGTTTCTTTTCACCTCCTGCGTGAGTGAGGCTGAGCCAACGTTTGTGGCCCCTGCAAGCGCGCCCTCGCCGACCCCGTTTCAACCCGACCCGGACGAATTCGATTCCCCCTTTCAGCCTGACCTGCCCACGATTGCGCCGGTCTCGACCGACGAGAACGGCATCCCGTTGGAGGAAAGCCGGTTTGCCACGCCGACCTCGATGGTCTCTGTCTTCCCCATCCTCAATCTTTCGCCGGACATCAACCCGCTGACCGGCCTGCCGCCTGCAAACCCGGCGCTGCTCGAGCGGCGGCCGATGGCGATCAAAGTGACCAATTACCCGCGCTACGTCCGTCCGCAAGCAGGATTGACCCTCGCCGACCAGGTTTTTGAATATTACATCGAAGACCGCCTGACGCGTTTTATCGCGGTCATGTATGGCAACGATTCGGAGTGGGTTGGGCCGGTCCGTTCGGGGCGCTATTTCGACGAGCATGTGGCGCGCATGTTTAGCGCGTTTCTGGTGTTCAAGTATGCCGATCCGCGAGAATACACCCATCTCGGAAAAAGCGTCATTGCCGATTATCTGGTGGTGCCGAGCAACGGCGCCTGCCCTCCGTTCCGCATCAGCCATCACGACCGCGACACGTATAACAATATTTTTTTTAATACGATTCTCTTCAAGGATTGCATTGCCAAACGCGAGGGAGTGGATAACGCCCGCCAACCCATCCGCAACGGTTTTTTCAGCGAATTAATTCCAAACTCTGATTATGCGGTGCGGCGCATCTACACCCAATATTCCAACGACGATTACCATTATTGGGAATACGACCCAGGCGCGCTGAAATACTTCCGCTGGCAGGAAACGGTGAGCGTCAAGCCGAGCGAGGGTGTGACCGAAGCCTACGCGCCGTTGATGGACGAAGTGACCGGCCGGCAGGTGGACGCGCAAAATATCATCATCCTCTTTGTGGAACATACCTTCGCCAACCAGTTCGACGCCGAGGATGAGGTGTACCAGATCAACCTGACCGGCAGCGGACGGGCATATGTCTTCCGTGATGGGATCGCAGTCCCGGCCACGTGGCAGCGCCCAGATATGGACCAGCCTCTCTTTCTTGCCACACCGGAGGGAAGCCCCATTTTTTTACGTCCCGGCCGGACGTTCTACGAAGTGATCGGAGTCTCTTCCACGTATTACCAGGATGAAAACGGATGGTATTTTGCCTTTCGCACGCCATGAAATTTGTCCCTCCTGTTTTTTTCTCTGGGTAACGTTCTGCTCTTCTCTTCCTTGCGAGGAAGCGAATGAAGGTACAATCGAACCATCTTGCAAGGAGTCAACCTCATGCCCCTTGACCCCAGTTTTCTCAGTAATTTCACCCTTGTGTTGACCGGCTTCGGCGGCGCGTTTCTGGCCGCGCTGTGGGTCAGCCTCGTGGTATGGACCTATCGCGACATCCGCGCCCGCGCGCGCGACCCGCTGGTGCAATTTTTGTCGGCGCTGCTGGTGGCAGCGTTGAGCATCCCCGGTGTGCTTGTTTACCTGATCCTCCGCCCGCCGCGTACACTGGAGGAGGAATACCAGCGTACCCTCGAAGAGGAGACCCTGCTCCAATCGCTCGAGGATCAATCTCTTTGTCCGGGGTGCGAACGCCGCGTTCGCGAAGATTGGCAGGTCTGCCCGCATTGTCAGACGCGTCTCAGAAAACCCTGCCAACAATGCGGGCAACTGATGGAATTGCCATGGAACATCTGCCCTTATTGCGGGACTCCCGCGCCCGGCATGAGGAAAGAGGGCGTCAGCATGGATGAGGCCCTGCGCGAACTGCGAATCACGGAAGAACCCAACGCGGAATCCGCCGCGGCCCCCGATTAAACCTGGCGGTATGAATTTTCCGACGGCGGCACGCGCCCGACTGTGACTCGAAGCGGGGCGTCGCTGGTCCGTTTTTTGGCGATCATGAAACTCGATTCTCTCAGCCTTGCTCACCTGCGTATGCCGCTCGTCTCCCCATTCGAGACTTCATTTGGGCGCATTGCGCATCGTGAGTGCATCCTGATCATGCTGCACGCCGAGGGATTGACCGGCTATGGCGAATGTGTGGCCGACCGCGACCCCGGCTACAGTTACGAAACGACCGGTACTGCCTGGCACATTTTGAAGGATTTCATCGCGCCCCTCATCGTTGGGCAGACCGTCTCTGGCGCGGAGGATTTTCAATCGCGCGTTGCAGGGATTCGCGGTCACCACCTGGTCAAAGCCGGAGTCGAAATGGCGCTCTGGGACCTGCACGGCAAGCGCGAAAACAAATCGCTGCGCGAACTGCTCGGCGGGACGCGCACGCGTGTGGAGGTGGGGGTTTCGGTGGGATTGCAGGCCTCGCCCGCCGCGCTCGCGGAAACGGTGGGACGATACGTGATGGATGGGTATCGCCGTGTGAAGATCAAGATCAAGCCGGGACGCGACGTGATGGACGCCATGGAGGTGCGCGCCGCGTTCCCGCACTTGCTGCTTCAAGTGGACGCCAACTCCGCGTACACACTCAAGACCGCCTTCGCGCTCAAACTTCTCGACGATCTCGACCTTTTGATGATCGAACAACCCCTGGCGGAAGATGACATTTGGGATCACCGCAAACTGCAAGCGGAATTCAGTACCGCCATCTGCCTCGACGAGAGTATCGTCACGCCGCGCCACGCGCGCTATGCCATCGAAATGGATGCCTGCCGCATCGTTAACATCAAAGCCGGCCGTCTGGGCGGGTTGAGTCGGGGCGTGGCTGTGCATGACCTCTGCAAGGCGCGCGGGATGCCGGTCTGGTGCGGCGGAATGCTGGAGACCGGCGTTGGACGCGCCTCGAACCTCGCCCTGGCGACCCTGCCCGGCTTTGTGCTGCCCGGCGACATTTCTGCTTCGGAGCGTTATTACGCGCGCGATATTACGAATGAACGTTTCACACTCAACCCCGACAGCACGATCAATGTCCCCTCCGCGCCGGGCTTGGGTGTGACCCTCGACCGGGCGGCGGTGAAAGAATTCACTCTTGCCGAAAGCCTGCTCAGACCTGCATGAAATTTTTCCGACTGCTGTTTCTTGCCGCATTTTTTTTCGTCTCATGTGCGCGGACGCCGAACCTGTTCGGGCCAACGCCGCGTCCGCCAACGCCGCGTCCGCCAACGGTTACGCGCGAGCCGTCGCCGGTTCCCCGCGCGACGGCCCGCGTTGTGGAAGAGACTCCCACAGTGGATTCTGTCACAGCGACCGCGCCGGCTGAGACAATTTGGATCAGTCCCGCCGTTCCGTCCGCGCTCGCCGCGCGCGCGCAGGCGCTGGGCCTGACGCCTGCTCCTGATTCTGCATCGGCCGCGTATCGCCTCGAAGCCTATCCCGCCGGGGAGATCCGCTGGTTCTACGCGCTGGTTGCGCCGTTCCCTACCGTCACTGACAATGTTTCTCTCGCGGAGATTCAATCGGCATGGCAGGGTGGTCGCGGCGGCCCGCTCGATTCGACCGGAGCAACCCCGCTGGCGGGAATCCCGCTGCGGATGAGCGCCGCCACCGCGCAGGCGTTCCAGTCCATATGGGGCGAACCTGCTCCGGGGTCGGTGATGATCGAGGCAGATGGGGAACTGCTCGATTCAGCGTGGCGTTCACGCCCGGCGTGGGCCATCATCCCATTTGAAGAAATTCAGCCGAAGTGGAAGGTGTTGAGCGTGGACGGCCAATCGCCGATCTGGAAAGATTTTGACGAGGCAGCCTATCCGCTGAAAATTTCGTTCACTCTTTCGCCCGCTTCTGCTTTCGATCTTCCTGTAACGAACCGTGAGTCATCCAGGTTGACCACTGTTGTGTTAACCGGTGTGACCGCGCTGGTGCGACTGACTGCCGTGACGATGAACGTGAAGGGCATTTTGTATCCGGGCGAGGAGGTGCGGGCCGTGTTGCGCGAGGCGGATATTGCCCATGTGAGCAATGAGATTCCGTTTTATGGAGGGTGCCCCAATCCAGATCCGCAGGAGCGCAAATTAATTTTTTGCAGCCCGCCGCGCTACATGGAGCTATTGACCGACATCGGGACGGATGTGGTGGAACTGACCGGGAATCATTTTGCCGACTACGGCGAGAAGGCCATGTTCGAGACGCTGGAGTTGTATCGTGCCAACAACCTGCCGTATTACGGCGGCGGCGAAGACCTGCTGGACGCGCGCAAGCCGCTGTTGATCGAACGAAACGGGATGAAGATCGCCTTTCTCGGATGCAACTACCCGGATCGCGGCCGCTTTCCAACCGCGTCCGAGTCGCGCCCCGGCGCGGCGCCCTGCGATTTCGATTTTATGTCTGCCAACATTACCGATCTGCGCGCGCAGGGCTACATGGTGATCGTCACGTTTCAATATACCGAATCGGATTCGATGGTTCCGTTTGAGCCGCAGGTCGGCGACTTTCGCCGCATGTCGGACGCGGGCGCGATCATCATCAGCGGCAGCCAGGCGCACATGCCGCAGACGATGGAGTTTTATAACGACAGTTTTATTCATTACGGGCTGGGCAACCTGTTCTTCGACCAGGTGAGTGGAAGCGGGGCGGTCAGCCCAAAACAGCGCGAGTTTCTCGATCGCCACGTGTTCTATGATGGGCGTTATCTTGGCGTGGAATTATTGACGTACCTGCTCGAGGATTATTCGCGCCCGCGCGCAATGACGCCGGGCGAACGGCTTAAATTCCTGCTGGAATATTTTAAGTGGAGCGGGTGGTAGCGCGCGCAGAGGGTGTCATCCATTCGACACCAGAGCGCGTCTCTTACGCCGGCGTAGGTGGACGTTCTCTAACATCCGCTGACATGTTTTGCGTGCGCACCGCGCAGATCGTATGGGCGTATTTCACGAAGGGTCATGTATAATCCGTCACCGCCATGTTTAAAAAAACATCCATTGTCCTTTTTTTTGCGCTGCTGGCCTCCTGCGCGCCGACTACGCCGCAGCCCGCGCCTGTGTTCACGCCGATTCCAGCCACCGCCACGGCCACATTGACCCCGATGCCGGCCGCGTTGTGGATTCATCCCGCCGTGCCGCTCGGGCTGCGCCTCGCGTTGGAGGATTGGACTATCCCGCGCGCGGCGCGAGCGCAGGCCGCCTCGGCCCGGTTGGAGCCGGCGCGCCCCGGCGAGAGCGGCCTGCAATGGGTCTATGCGCTGGTCGCGCCCTTCCCGACTCTGGTGGAAGATGCCTCGAGCGCGGACGTGTTGCGCGCCTGGCAGGGCCTGCCCGGCGGTCCGTACGACGCGTTTGGGAACGCTCCGCTGGCTGGCCGCCCGCTATTGATGTCGGAATCCACTTTGCAGGCGTTCACGGCTGTGTTGGGCGCGCCCGCTCCGGGGATGGTGCGAAGCGTGCCGGACGATCAACTGACCGACGCGCTGTGGGCAGAGATGCCCGCCTGGGGCATTGTCCCATTCGATGAGTTAAATCCGCGTTTGAAGGTGTTGAGCGTGGATGGGCAGTCGCCTGTCCGCAAGAATTTCGAGGCGGCAACGTATCCGCTGATCGTCGCCTTTACGCTGCGCGGCGAAACGCCCGACGGTCTTTCCCTGCCGTTCAGTAATCGTGATGCAGGCAAGTTGACCACCGTCATTTTAACCGGCACAACCGCCATGGTGGATGCGCTGGGCGTGGTGATGGAGCGCAAGGGGCCGACGTATCCCGGCAAGTATATTCGTCCCTGGCTGGTGGAGGCGGATATCTTGCATATTAGTAACGAGGTGCCGTTCGACAAGGATTGCCCTTTTCCAAATCCTGGCAACAAGAATCTTTCCATCTTGTGCAGCCGCCCGCAGTATCTGGACTTGCTGCTCGACATCGGCACGGACGTGGTGGAGTTGACCGGCGAACATTTTAACAATCGCGGCACCGCTGCGATGCTGTCCACGTTGCAGGTCTATCGCGAAAATAACCTGCCATATTACGGCGGAGGCGCAAACGCGGCGGAGGCAAAGAAACCTGTTACGCTCGAGCGCGGGGGGAATCGTTTTATGTTCATCGGCTGTAACCTGAAACAAAATTACCGCAGCGCGCAGGCCACCGAACGCTCCCCTGGCGCGGCGCCCTGCGATTTTCCCTACATGACCGCACAGATCGCGGAGTATCGCGCGCAGGGTTATATTCCCATCGTGACCTTCCAGGATTATGAATATTATTCGCCAGAGGCGCGTCCCGGGCAGACGATCAATTTTCGGTTAATGGTTGATGCGGGCGCGGCGTTGGTGAGCGGCAGCCAGGGACATTTTTCGCAGGTGATGGAGTTCTATAATGGCACGTTCATCCATTATGCGCTGGGCAATTTGTTCTATACTCAAATGTCGTATACCCTGCCGGATGGTTCTGTGACTGACCGCACGCGCTGGGAATTTCTCGATCGCCACGTATTCTACGATGGCAGGCATATTTCCACCGAACTGCTGACGGCCATGCTGGAGGATTATTCTACACCGCGCCCGATGACGCCGACGGAGCGTTACACCTTCCTCAATTTGTATTTTTCATACAGCGGCTGGATGGGCATCCTGCCGACGCCGGTCCCATCGCCGACCACTACCTTAACGCCGATCGTCTACCCGATCCACCCCAGCGTTACGCCGACTCTGACTCCCGTTCCGTAAATTGGGCGCGCCTATTTTTTCAATTCGACGTTAAAATAGACCCATGAATCAACCACGACCACGCGCGAAACGCTTTCTTGGAATGACCGCCAATCAGTTAATCCTGCTGGGCGGCATACTCGTATTCCTTTGTTGTGTGCTGGCTGGGGGAATGGGATTGCTCAACCTGCTGGTGGGGACAGTCTACGCGCCAGTGATGTCCTCCATTGATCTGCCGACGCCTCCGGCCTCGCCCACAGCGGCGCCCACCTTGCCGCCGACCGGGACCCCCGCGCCAACCGAGATCCCGTATGAGGCGCTTATTCCGCCGGACTGGAAACAGTTCACCCTGCCTGAAGCGCCGGGCATGGAATTCTGGCTGCCCGGCACGTACAAGACATTGAGCGGCAAGGAAAAAGACAACAGTTCGCCCGCGCCCCTGTACGGTCCCAATGTAGATGATATGAAGATGTTGATGGTACTGGTGGATTCAAAGGAAAGCATGCTGTTGTTGTACACCAACGCCTTCGTCTCGGTTGTGCCGATGCGCGGCGACTTCGACGAGACAATGGATGTGGTCTTCGGCGCGCTGCTCCGCAGAGGGCGGCCGGTCGAACAGCGGGAGATTGAGGTGTCTGGCTTGCCCGCGCAAAAACTGGTGATTGACATCAACTTCAACGGAGTTAACGCGGGCATTGTCGTTTACACGTTCCAGCGCGGCGGGGAACTCTGGCAGTTCGGCTTCATCACGCCTTACAACGAATTGTTCGCGCGTATGGAAGAGTTCGATGCGGCCGCCCGCACCTTCCGCCTGCGGCCGGTCACCCCCACGCCGACGATCACGCCCACCGTTCCTCCGCCCACGAATACGCGGTTGCCATAAGGCACTCCTGAATCCAATTCCGAAATGAAATAAAACACAAACGCCGCCTGCATGAAAGTGAGCAGGCGGCGTTTGGCATGCCGGCAAGCAACGCGGCCTGCCTACGGTGTGACGAAACTCCACGTGGCCGACCATGCGCCCGGCCCGAACGCCCCAAGCGCCTGCACGCGCCAGTAATACGTCTTGTTGGGCGACAGATTGGCCGAGGGCGCGTATGCGGCCGCGCCGCTGACGGTCATGTTCACCGCGTTGAAGCGGAATGTGCTGTATGTAGAGACTTGAATCTTGTACGAGGTCGCGCCGAGAACCGCTGTCCACGTGAAGGTTGGGCGGAGGCTCCCAGCCGCGCCGCCGTCTGTGGGCGCGGACAGAAGAGGTTGTTCGTAGGCTATACGGAAGCTGTAGGTTTGTGACCAACCGCTGTAATCACCCGCGTTGTTCCAGGCACGCACGCGCCAATAGTAGGTTGTCGCGTGCGCGAGAAGCGGGAATCCGGCTGTTGGCGGCGTCAGATCCGAGTCGTTGATGTCGCCGGGCGTTGTGGTGAAGGAGACCGGGCCAGCGAAAGAGTTCGTGGTATCCAGTTGGAGTTCATAGTAGCCAAACTGCGTTCCGCTCGGCAGAGTGGAGTTACCCCAGTTGAAGGCCGGCTGCTGCGCGCTTGTGAGCAGGGCGTTTTTGGCGGGTACGCTCAATGCTGGAACGTACGGTGGATTTCCGGTGCGGAAGGTGCGCGTTGCGGAATATTCGCTGACGCCGTGGGTGGTGTTGGCTCTCACGCGCCAGCAATAGACCGTGTTGGCTCTCAAGTCGCGCGTATGCGTATAAGAGGTTGCCGACGTTGTGATTCGAATCGCCTTCCTTGCAAAGGTTCCGCAGTATGCGGTCTCGACCACTTCCAGCAAATAACTGGCTGCCGCTGGGTAGCCGCCCCATACGAAAGCCGGGCGGCGCGTGTGCGCATTGTCTGCCGCGCCGGGATACAGGCTGCCCGGTTCCAGTGAATCCGGCGCGACCTGCGCGGCGGTGAAACTCCACCACGCGCCCGCGTTGGCGTCGGTTGTCCCGTTGATATTAAGTGCGCGCGCTTGCCAGAAATACATTGTGTTTTCGACCAGACCGCTCAACGCCGCTGTTGTGCCGGCCGCGCTGACCCACACATTGTCGCAGATATCGTTATCTACTTCGTCAATGCAATACTCGTACCCGCTCGCTCCGCCGCTTGCACCCCAGAGCAGGGTTGGCGAGACGCTTGCCAGCGCCCCGTCAGCCGGGCTCGATTTGTTGAACGCGCCCGGAGGAGGCGGAGTGGGCGTGGTGATCGTCACGGTGAACCCGCTCGCGGAGGAGGAAGCAACATACACCGAAATCCCATTGGCCGCGTCGTTGAACGTCTCTCCGACGATCCACATCGCGCCCGCGTCGCCGGTATTGCCGTTGCCATCCGCATCCACAACGTTGGCGGGTCGTTCGCGCTCGGTATTCACCTGGTGTATGATGACGCCCCCGCCGGGCAATTTCACATCGTAGCCCGCTTTTTGGCGCACTTCCACTGTATAGAAATTCGTACTCGATCCATCTATGGGAATTTGCGCCATCTTGTAGTTTCCGCTTTGAGGAAGCGCCAGTCGTTCCAGCGTAATGGTCTGGCTCCCGCCGCTGGCAATGAATTTTTCGCCCGGCTGAATCCAGCCGAGGATATCCTTGTGATACGCGATGGTGTGCTGCCCCAAACACTGATACGTGACATGCGTGGAGTTATTGCAATCCGTCCAGCCGTCGCTCATCACGTCCCAGCGATTGTCATACGTTTGGCCGTAACTCCCGGAAGAATGAGGCAGACCAAAGCCGTGTCCCATCTCGTGCGACATCACGGTAATGCTCTCGTATCCCCAGGGCGGCTCCCATGTCATGCTCCACACCTTGGACACGCCGTCGAGCGTCAGGTAATGCGAGCCGCCCCAGGCATACCCATCAAGATCGTAGTTGAACATTAAATTGATGCCGACCATCCCGCTGAAATTAACGTATGGATCTGCGATGGCCGTGCAGTCTTGTGCGGCGCGGTCGAAGTCCAGCTTATTGTTGTACACATAATATGAGCGCGGTTTGGGCAATACATACCAGCCGACGGCTGTGCTGCCCGCGACGTTTACAATGTTGTACGACACCTCGCGCCAGTAATGGTCCAATCCCGGGTACGAACTGCCGAACATATTTTGGAAATAAGGCAGGTCTTTCGGTTCATCCGCGTAGTCGCTGAACTTGCACATGATGGAGACCCACGGATTCGACCCGCTGACCGCCTCCGGCGCCGCCGCGCTTTCGCTTCCATCCTGACGGAAAGCGGATCCCACGTGGAAGATGGATTCGCCGTCCGTGCGCGTCGAAGCGGAATCCCGCCGCCCGTCGAGGCGGACGCGGGTGCGGTCCAGCGCGCGTAGCCCGGGCAGGTCTCCCGCCAGCTGGATGCGCTCGCCCGAATCGGTCGTCAGAAATGCCTTCATGGCGGATGCGCCGTCTCGCGCGTCGCCCCATTCGAGGGTCAGCCATCCGCTCAGGGTTTCGACGCCGGGCAATGCCTGCGCGCCTCCCACTGGAACGGCAAGCCCTGTCAGGACGAACAGAAAAAGCGCGATGCGAAATATGGTTTGCTTCATGGCAGATCCTCTGGTTCGGTTTTGACTTCATCCAATTGTATGGATACGTGTTGTTGCAGTATACCCCCCATGGGGTTCCCTTTCCTGGAAATTCCCTTTCCTAAAAAAAACGCAAGGTGGCGGGCCTGTTCCCGGATGAAAACAGGCGGAGTTCAACCCTTCTTTTCTTCCTTTGCCCGCCGGGCCTGAGCAACCACCCCGATGAGAAGCAAAACGAGGAAGAGCATTACGCGCCAGGGATTGTCCAGCGAAAACGCGCCGACGATCAACGACGCGCCCGCCAGCGATGAGAGCCAGATGAGGGCCAGGTCGAAAAACATCGAGATGAGCAGCGCGCCGCCAATCCCGCCAATAACGAATAGCGTCCAATAGATCAAGCCGGTGTCCACCCCAAGCAGACCGGCCAGGCTGGTGAGGATCGCGCCGCCCATCAAAAACCCGCCAACGCCGATGGCGATGGTTTTGAGAAAGACCGCCAACAGCGCTGCGCCGATCGCAGCCACCAGCCCGATTGCGATGCCAACCCATTCGGGTCCGCCGATGGCGCGCGAGGCGATTTGCAGCCCAACCATGAAGCCAGCCCCTGCAATGAAAAGCCAGAACAATTGCCGGCCCCAAATCAATAGCGCAGTGCCGAGAATTAAACCGACGATTAACATGACGCCTCCTTTGATATGTTGGTGAATTGCCGCGTGAGTTACGCGCTCTCGCCAGTTTTTTTTCTTGTTTTCACAAGTCCGCGCAGAGCATCCGCGAGACTGGAAGGCAGGGAAGGCAGAATGCGGCGGATGGTCACGGCGGTCATGGGATTGTCTGAATTTTCGATGACGTGCTGAAGGAAGTAGATCGTCTCAGAAGGGGAGACGGCATAGAGCGCATCGAAAAGGTTAATCAAATCGCTTTGAATCGTTACGGGCGCGGCCGTGACGACTTCTTCGAGAGTGTCAAAGACCGGCGGAAGATTGGTGAAGTTTGGGTCGCGGATCAGGGGGATCAGCGCCTGAATGCCGTGGGGCCAAAGGCGTTGGCGTTTTGGATTGAGCCATTCGCCGACGAGATCGAGAAAACGTTCCGGCGTTTCTTTTCGGAGGCGGGCGAGGCTGGTTGTGAGCAGGGCGGCGCGCACGATCGGGTCGCTCAGTTGGCCTGCCCATGCCGTCAGCCGTGCGAGCAGGCGTTCCTCTTGTGGCGGAATGCGCCCGATTAAGATTGCGGCGAGCAGACGCGTTTCAAGCCAGCCCTCATCCCATAAATGATCGGCAAGTTCAAGCGCCTCACGTGGGCGCGATGCGGCTAACGCTCCAATCTCGTTCTCGACTTGTTTCAGGACGGCGGGAGCAGTCCGATACGTTTTCAGCATGGAGACCGGGGCAATCGCTCCCTCGCCTCGCATTGTGCGATTGGTGTAGAAGTCGAGCATTTCATGCAGGGCGCGTGTGAATTCCAGCGGGCGTCCGAATAGTTCGGCTAACTGTGCAGATTGTTTTTTTAATCGAGCAAGGTCAATGGCGGGCATGGCGTTGGGTACGAGGTGTCAGGTGCCAGGTGTCAGGTGTCAGGTGTCAGGTGTTAGGTGTCAGGTGTCAGGTTTACAAGAACCTGACACCTGACACGAAAACGCCCGACGCGTTAGTATGCCTTGGCGAAATACACTTTCTTTTTCGCGGGCTTGCCGCAGACCACGCACGTTCCGTGACCTTCGGGTTGATCGAGAGGAATGTTTCGTGTTGTGGCTTTGGTATCTTCTTTGACCTTTGCCTCGCATTCCTTGCTCTCGCACCACCACGAGAACGCCCATCCGTTTTCGAGAACCTTCTTGAGTTCATCATAGGATTTGGGATCGTGGATGTTCGCGTCGCGGAAGTCGGTGGCGCGTTTGAGGAGCGCATCCTGAATCTCGACGAGCAACCCGCTGACCGTCGAGGCGAGGCCCGCCTGCGAAACGAAGGATTTGCCCTCGCGTCCGGGCTTGTCCCGGCGGGCGAGCGCGACCGAGCCTTTTTCCACATCCTTGGGTCCGACTTCGAGGCGCACAGGCACGCCGCGCATTTCCCAATCGTTGAATTTGAACCCGCTGGAAACGTTATCGCGGTCGTCCACTTTGACGCGCATGCCCGCCGCCTTGAGTTCCGCAAAGACGCGCTCAGCCACTTCCATCACCTTGCTTTTCTCATCGTCGTTCTTGAAGATCGGCACGATGACGACCTGGATGGGCGCGAGGCGGGGAGGCAGGACCAGCCCCTGATCGTCGCCGTGCGTCATCACGATCGCGCCGACAATGCGCGTGGAGAGTCCCCACGAGGTGGTCTCGGCAAATTGAAGCGCGTTGCTTTTGTTGAGGAACTGGATCTCGAAGGCTTTGGCGAAATTCGTTCCGAAGTAATGAGAGGTGGCGGATTGGAGCGCGCGTTTATCCTGCA
The DNA here is from genome assembly GCA_019187665.1 of Anaerolineales bacterium. GTDB lineage: Bacteria > Chloroflexota > Anaerolineae > Anaerolineales > Villigracilaceae > Denitrolinea. The sequence continues at coordinate 79,252 of JABARH010000017.1, read as the reverse complement.
TCATGCCCTCGATCGAGGTGGTGATCTGCGCGCCCGCGAATCGTTCGGTCTCGCTTTTGTAACCTTTCAACACGGGCAGGGCCGCTTCGTTGACGGCAAAGTCTGTGTACACGTCCAGCATGCGATACATTTCCTCCAGCGCTTCGTCTTTGTCGGCGTGCGCGGTGTGACCTTCCTGCCAGTAGAATTCGGCCGTGCGCAGGAAAAGTTTGGTGCGCATTTCCCAGCGCAGAACCGAACCCCATTGGTTGATCAGCACAGGCAGGTCGCGCCAGGACTTGATCCACTTGGAATACATGTGACCGATGATCGTCTCGGAGGTGGGGCGCACGGCGAGAGGTTCTTCAAGTTCGCTTCCGCCGCCGTGTGTGACCACAGCCAGTTCGGGCGCGAAGCCTTCCACGTGTTCCTTTTCTTTTTCAAAGAACGACATGGGGATGAGCATGGGGAATGCCGCGTTGACGTGACCCGTCTCTTTGAAGCGTTTGTCGAGCGCGGCGGTGATGTTTTCCCACAGCGCCCAGCCGTAGGGGCGCACGACCATGCAGCCTTTGACAGGCGCGTAGTCCGCGAGCTCGGATTTCAATACCAGTTGGTTGTACCATTCCGCGAAATTTTCGGCGCGGGTGGGGAGTTTTTCTTCAGCCATTTTGATCCTCGTTGGTTGATGTTGGGAGTTCGGTATTCGGTGTGCGGTATTCGATATTCGGTATTCGATATTCGGTATTCGATATTCGGTATTTGATATTCGATGGATGATTTTAGTAAAAGCCATAGCACCCAATCATCGAATTATCGAATTATCGAATTATCGAGTTATCGGCTTATCGAATCTCCAGCATTTCCACAGCAGTCTTCACATCCGGCGCGAATTGTAGCAGGTCGCGCTGAGATTCGGATGTGTAGGTTCCAAGTTTTTCAAACACCTGACCGAAGACGGACTGCCAGCCGTCCCCGATCAGGATCAGCGGGCTCCGGCGGCGGGACTCCACGATCATCAAGTTCCACGTCAGCGCGATCTCGGTCAACGTGCCGGGACCGCCGGGCAGGGCAATGGCCGCGTCACATTCCTCGATGATGGTTTGCAGACGTTCGTTCAATGTCTTTCTGCGAATCTCTTCCTTGACCCAGCGATTGACTCCAACGCTGCGCCATTTTTCAATATCTTCACACGTCACGCCGATGACATGGCCGCCCGCCTCCGCCGCGCCGCGCGAGACCGCCTCCATCGTGCCGATGTAGCCGCCGTTGACGACGACGTGTCCGCGCTCGGCAAGCAATTTTCCGAGTTGATAGGCTTCCGCATACGCCGCGTCGCCTTCTTTAGGTTGGGAACCGCCAAATACAGAGACTCTCATTTAATCCTTCCACGTGCGTGCGTAATTTATTGCGATTTTATCGAGAATCGCTTTTTCGAGATCAATGCCAGTGACCGACGCCAATTGCAAAAGATAGAGCGCCACGTCCGCAAGCTCACCAGCCAATTCTGCTTTATCATTCGATTGCTCGCGGAATTGGAAATGCTCCAATATTTCCGCCGCCTCGATGGACAGCGACACTGCCAGATTTCGCGGGGTTTGTTTGCGCTTGCTATCCTGCGCATACCAGCCTTTCGACTTGACCAGATCGTGCATTTGTTGTGTAAGTTCTTTTATTTCCATTGAAGACTTCTACTCTCTTCACGCAAACAAAAACGGCTCGCCAGGTCTGGGAGCCGTTGCGATACGACAAGGCGAACCTATCCAGACCTGGAGGCTAATTCGCTTCGCGGGGACGGGGTTTGTCTTGTGAACATGCGCCGATTGTAGCGCAGTTTTTCAAATCGCGCTACAACACATTTTCAATGATCTGCCATGCGTACATTGCAAGGGTCTGTTCCAGCCGCCGGTCGAGAGTATCGGACAGCATCGCGGGCGGGTTGGCCGCATCGTATGTTTGTCCGGCGGGATACTCGTTCAGCCGCACCCAGGGGACGCCGCCCGCCACCGCCGCGTTGACAATATCAATGGCGTGCGTGTTGACCGGCTGTACGTGATCCTTTTGCGATTGCACGCGCTGATATGGAATTTGCACATCCACGATGAAGGTCAACGCCTCGCGCTCTGCCCACCACGCGTCATTGTCACAGGGTTGCCACTGGATGTGGTGCTGGGGTTCCGGCTTGCATCCGCTGGAGTATTTGCGATTGACAGGTCCTTCCCAGTCAATATAAAAATCAATGGGCAGGTCTGGATGACGCGCCAGTGCGCCGGTTGCCATGGTCACGCCGTATGAGAAAGAGACGAGTCCGTAGCGATTCGCATCCAGCCCCGGCAGGGCGGTCGCGGCCTCGATGATGGCGGCCAGCCCATCCTGACCGATGTGGCCGTTGTAATCCTCCACGCCTTCCGAGCGGCCGCGGCCTTCGGGATCGAAGCTGATCGCGAGGAATCCCTGCTCGGCGAGACGCGCGGCCCGGTTCGGGTCATGTTCCGCGATCCCGCCGGGGACAAGCACCAGGGCTGGGATCGGTTCGCCATTCCAGCCGGGCGGATACGTCACGATGACATATAGTCTCGACCCGCTGGAGGGATTCGTCACCCAGTAGGCGTTCGGCGACTCGGCGGGCGCAAGCGCCGGGAGAACAGAATCCGCTGCGGAGGCGGTGGACGCGTCGGTGGTCTGCGTGTAGTCAGGAAGGGGCGTGAAGGTAGAATCAAAAGTAGCCTCAGCGGTTTGCTGGGGCTTTTTATTTTCAGCGGAAGGCGATTCGTTTTGATTCGACGATGCGCACGCCGCGAGGCAGAGACTCAAAATGAGGCAGGAGAGAAAAATGGGTTTCATGGCGCTCCTTGTATTTGGGTTCGGTTACAATATCTGGACTGATGCATAATGCGCGTTCTCTAACACGCCCACGCAACGTTTTGCGTATGTGCTGAATATACAAACTGCTGGTTTAGAAATTATTCACGCGTCGAAAAAGGACTGTAACATGCCGCCCCTGCTTCAGTTTGTGGTCCGCAGATTTTTGGTCGTCCCCATTTCGTTGTTTATCATCACGCTGGTCCTGTATGGGGGAGTGATGCTTACGCCGCCCGAAGCCCGCGCCGATTTATACATGCCCTCCAATTTAAATCAGAATTTAACGGAGGAGCAGATTGCCAACCTGCGTGAGCAGATCATCGGACGCTATCATCTGCGCGAGCCGTTCCCCGTGCAATATTTTTACTGGATCAAGACGCTCTTCGACGGCACGTGGGGCTATAGTCCCAGCTTGAACGAAGAAGTTCTGCCATCGTTGTTGCGCCGCACGCCGGTCACCCTGGAGCTGGCTTTGTACTCGATGCTCTTTCTCGTTCCCCTCGGTATGTTCAGCGGAGTGGTTGCCGGATGGAATCGCAACGGGCGTTTCGATAAATTTTTTCGCGGCTCGGCGTTCCTTGCGACCTCCACTCCGACGTTCATCCTTGCCCTTGTGCTTCTTTCCATTTTCTACATCAATCTCGGCTGGTTCGCGCCGGAGCGCGTCAGCCTGAATGTCGGTCTCGAATTATCGAAAGAGAGTTTCAAGCATTACACCGGTATGTTGACGGTTGACAGCCTGCTCAACGGCCGCTGGGATATTTTCGGCGATGTCTGGAAGCACCTCGCCATGCCGGTCTTCACCCTCAGCCTGTATCACTGGGCGACGCTGGGACGCGTGGCGCGCGCCACTGTCTTGAATGAACGGCGCAAGGAGTATGTCATTTCGGCTCGGGCGCGCGGCGTTGCCGAACGTTCGGTTGTGTGGAAGCATGTCTATCGCAACGTGATCGCCCCCTCGCTGACCAGCATGGCGCTCTCCGCCGCCTCCATCATTACAGGAGTCTTCGTGGCGGAGATCATCTTCGACTTCAACGGCGTCTCGAATGTCATTGTGGACGCGATGAACGGAATCCCCGACGCGCCCGCCGCGCTGGGTTTCGCGGTCTACAGCGTCTTTATGGTATTACTGCTTATGTTCCTGCTCGACGTGCTGCAAGCCCTCTTCGATCCGCGCGTGCGTGAGGGAGTGTTGCGAGCATGAGACGCCTGCGCCACTTTTTCTCCCGCTGGCAAAATTGGATCGCCTTCCTTGCCATTCTCGGTTTTATTTATACGGCAGTCGCTGCGCCGCAAATTTCGCCGGATGACCCGAAGCGCCCCGGACCATTTCTACGCGTTGGGAAAGCCACCGAAGGCAGACCCCTCCCGCCGGATGAAAAAGCGCCGCTGGGCATGCTGCCTCACGGGCAGGATGTCTTCCATCCCCTCGTCTGGGGCGCACGCGGAGCGCTTCAATTCGGATTGATCGTCACCTTCTTCACCGCCATCTTCGGCATACTGTATGGCGCGCTGGCAGGTTTGATCGGCGGGCGCAGCGGCGGCTGGATGATGAACATCGCCGACTCGTTCCTCGCCATCCCGGTCATCGCGGGCGTGGTTTTCCTTCAGCAACTATGGACGACCACCATCACCGCCATGGGCGGACTCTACTACACCAACCAGTTCGGTCCCGTTATTGAAATCGTCGGACCGATGACCCCGATCATCTGGTTATTCGAACGCTTCAATCCGCTCATGATCAGCCTGATCTTCCTCTCGTGGATGCCCTACGCGCGCATCGTGCATTCCATCGTCATCCTGCTCGTCCGCTCCGATTTCATTCAGGCGGCGCGCGCGCTGGGCGGGAGTCCCTGGTGGGTGATTCGCAAACATCTGATTCCAAACTCGCTGGCGCCGGCGCTCGTGCTGGCTGCGCGCGACGTGGGCGGAGTCGTCCTCCTGCAAGCCACCTTCACCTTCGTCGGCATCGGCGGCGACTCGATCTGGGGCTCCATGCTCGCGCAGGGACGCAACTGGGTCATTGGTCCCGGTGGAAGCGTCCTCTCATATTGGTGGGTTTTTCTGCCGCCCACCATTGCGGTCATGTTATTCGGCGTTGCCTGGAACATGCTCGGCGACGGCTTAAGCGACGCGCTCGACCCTCAATCGGCTTGACATGAACCTTGCCACCCGCCTGACTCAATCTCTTTCCGATAAACAACTCGCTGTGATGCGACTCATCGCAGACGAAGCCTCACAGCGCGGCTGGACGTTATACGCCGTCGGTGGATTGCCCCGCGACCTGCTCCTCAATCGCCTCACGCGTGACCTGGACCTGGTCGTCGAAGGGGACGCGCTTCCCCTCGCCCGCTCCTTGTCCCGCCTGCATGGCGGGCGCGTGACCACCCATCCATCCTTCCACACCGCAACATGGTTTCTCCCTCCGCGCCTGACACGTGACACTGAAAAGCGTGACGCCCTGGACCTGATCTCCTCCCGCTCTGAAACGTACAAACGCCCCGCCGCCTTGCCGACCGTTAAACTGGGCAGTATCACCGACGACCTCCTGCGCCGCGACTTCACGATCAACGCCATGGCGATTCGACTCGACGATGAGCGCTTCGGCGATTTGCTCGACCCATTTGGCGGACGGGACGATCTTGCAAAAGAAACGATTCGCATTTTGCATCCCCGTTCTTTCGCGGACGATCCGACGCGCATCTTTCGCGCCGCGCGTTACGCCGGGCGATTGGGCTTTCGCCTTGCTGAAGAGGCAGAGGCGCTCATTCCATCCGCCTTGCGGTACGTGAATAAACTTTCCGCGGAGCGATTGCGCCACGAATTGGATTTGATCCTCGCCGAGGAAGATTTTGCGCCGATGCTTGCCTCGCTGTCGGAGTGGGGAGCGCTCGCCACCGTCGAACCCGCCATCCCGTCGTTTGACCCGCCGCGCGCAAAATTGGCGGCGAAGAATCCGCCCGCGGACTTCGCTCTCGAGGCGGACGCTCTGGCGCTGGCGTACTGTCTCTGGTTCATGGATTCGCCCGCCGGTTTAGTCTCCGCGCTGGCAAAGCGGCTCGACTTCACCGCCGCGTTGACAAAAACAGTTCTCTCGGCCACGCGGCTTGCACACGACCTGCCCACGTGGAATTTTTCCAAACCCAGCGAATGGACAGAACGACTCGATCGTCATGCCCCGACCGCGATCTACGCCGTGTATCTCGTCCAACGCAAGCAGGAACTAGTTGACTATCTCAAAGAGTGGCGGCGCATTCAGTCCACCCTGACCGGCGACGACTTGAAAAAACTCGGACTTCCACCCGGACCCGCGTACAAGAAAATTCTCTCCTCGCTCCGCGCCGCTCGATTGGATGGGGAGGATGAGAAAAGGTTATTGAAGAGTCTGATGGCAAAGTAGGTCGAGATACTATCTCGACCTACGCTTTCCTCGCCAGCCTGCCCAGTTCCTCCACAAGCGGACGAAGCGAATCATCCATGCCTGTGTCGCTGGTCTGGATGGTATGTTCAACTGTGTCGGTGACAACCGTGATGAAGTAAACAAATTCATCCGGGACAGGGGGCAGGGAAGGCGACTCGGGCAGGGAGAAAAAGTCGCAGGTTTCAAGCAAGCCGCGCAGGATCTCAGATTGATCGGAGGGAAGCGCATCAAGATCGAGGGACAGCGAAACTTTGCGCCCCATGAATCCGCCAGTGCGTTCAAAAAGGATCGTGGTCATGGCGTCTCACCTCACGCCAAGCAGGCGCAGGAATCCCGCCAGGCAGCCCTCGTTTTCTGTCGGCGGTTCGAGCGCGCCATGGATGTTGATGCCCACCCTCGCCCAGCCCACTTTCACCGCGGTCTGCTCCGTGCTTCCCGCGCCAAATAGTTCGCCCGCCGATTGATAGGTGAGGTCTGCCGCGTTTTGAAAGTCGGAGGAGGCGCGCAGTTTTTCTGTCAGCGTCTTGTACCAGACTCTGCCCATCTTTTCCCAGGCGTTGCCGCCGAGTGTGATGCAGGCGGTGTAAAAGGCATGATTGGGAATCCCCGAATTGATGTGCACGCCGCCGTTATCTTCGATCGTGTTGACGTAATCGCGCATGTGCGCCGGTTGCGGATCTTTGCCAAGCACCGCATCATCGTACGCCGAGCCCGGTGCCTTCATCGAGCGGATGCCCGCGCCGTTAACGTTGGCGATGAAGAGTCCTTCGCCGATGATCCAGTCTGCCGCGGCGGCGGACTGTCCGCGCTGATATTGCTTGACCAGCGAGCCGAACACATCCGACATCGATTCGTTCAGTGCGCCGGGCTGACCGCCGTAATTGAGATTCGCTTCGTGTTGGGTCACGCCGTGCGTCAATTCGTGAGCGATCACGTCGAGACAAGCCGTGAAGCGATTGAAGAGCCGCTCGTTGATCGGAATATCCTCGTCGCCGTCGCCGTACACCATCTGGCTTCCGTTCCAAAAAGCGTTGTCGAATCCTTTTTGATAATGGACAGTTGAGACCAGCGGCAGACCGCTGCCGTCAATCGAATTGCGCGCATAAATTTGATGGAAGAGATCATACGTCATGCCCGCGCCGTCGTAGGCTTCGTTGATCGCCGCATCCATGACCGGCGGCTGGCCCTCGCCGCGAATCAGAATGCCCGGCAAGCCGCTTCCGTTTTTCGCGTCGTACACGCGCCGTTGTTTCACGCCCGGCGCAACGCCCTCCGCCGCGAGGGTCGCGAGCGCCGCGCTCGCCGCGCCGCCAAAACGATTAACTCGCACCTGCTCCGACATGGCAAGCGAAGCCGTCGCGGCGATCTTTTGCGCGCCGCTTCCGCTCCGGCTGATCTCGCGCAGCATGTGCGGCGGGACGATGCAGTGAATGAAACGATGCGTGTGCATGACTGCTCCTTTTCGATGCGCCTTAAGTATACGCCTCCTGCGATTCAAATTCAATACGATTCGCCAGGGCGGCATGGGTGAACGGAAAGAACCGATTACAATTCGCGCATGCCTGAATCCATGCGACCCACATTTCTCGAAGTCAACCTCGCCCAGCTTAAGCGCAATCTCGAATCCATCCGCGCCCGTGTCGCGCCCGCATTGCTGATGCCGATGCTCAAAGCCAACGCCTACGGTCACGGGCTGGATGGCGTCGCGCCGTTCCTTGCGCCCTTCGCCGATTACATCGGCGTCGCCACTGTCGAAGAAGGCGTTTACATTCGCGGCATGGGGATTGACAAACCGATCCTCGTCACCGGCGGGACCCTGCCCGAACAACTGCCTCACTTCGCAAAATTTAACTTAACCCTCACCGCTTCCTCCCTCGACCTGTTGCGGGCGGCTGACCATCTGGCTGAATCCACGCGGACGCGCATCCGCACCCACCTCAAGATTGACACCGGCATGGAACGTGTCGGCGTGCGCGACACCGAATCCGAATCTTTCCTCGAAGCGTCCCTGCAATGCAAACACCTCGACATCGAAGGAATCTACAGCCACTTCGCCAACTCCGACTCCGCCGATCTGACTCACGCAAAACTGCAACTGGAGCGATTCAACGAAGTCTTGCGTTTCTACGAGAAACGCAGTCTGCCCAAGCCGCGCCTCGTCCACATGGCAAACTCCGGCGCGATATTGCAATTGCCCGAGAGTTATTTCAACATGGTTCGCTGTGGCATCCTGCTCTACGGAGTCCATCCCACACGCGAAGCCGCTCGGATGAATGAGGTCCAACCTGCGCTCACATGGAGATCGCGAGTAGTCTATTCCAAGATCACGCCGCCGGGCAGGCCCGTCAGTTACGGGTCGCTGTGGCAGGCGGAGCGTCCGACCCGCATCGCCACGATCCCATGCGGCTACGCGGACGGTTACTTCCGCCGCATGACGAATCGCGCGCGCGTCCTCATCAACGGTAAGCCGTATCCGCAGGTCGGGCGCATCTGCATGGATCAATTCATGGCAAACCTCGGCGACGACCCGGCGGAGGTGGGGGATGAGGCGGTTCTGCTTGGGGATGGAATCACCGCCGATGATTTCGCCGAATGGATGGGGACGAACGCCTACGAAGTTCTCACCGGCATCGGCGCGCGTGTGCCGCGCGTTTTTGTGCGCGAGTAGGATGGTACAATCCTGCCGCGTTCGCATATCATTCCACCACCGCTTGAGGATTCTTTGAAACATAAACTCCCTTCGTATTTATTTTTATTCTCCATCTCTGGAGCGATCATCGCGCTTGACCAATGGACTAAATGGCTGGTGCGCCAACATATTCCCTACACCGGTCAATGGCTTCCGCAGAGTCTCGACTGGCTCATGCCGTACGCGCGCATTGTCCACTGGCAAAACAGCGGCGCGGCGTTTGGGCTGTTCCAAAGCGGCAGTTGGATTTTTGGATCGCTGGCGGTTGTGGTCATTGGCGCAATTGTTTATTTTTATGGACAGGTTGACCAGCGCGAATGGGGCATGCGCGTTGCGATGGCAATGCAACTGGCGGGCGCGGCTGGAAATTTAATTGACCGCCTGCTCTTCGATGGCAAAGTGACGGACTTCATCTCCGTTGGAAATTTCCCCGTCTTCAACGTCGCCGATGCGAGCATTACGCTCGGCGTGGCTGTGCTGGTGCTGGACGTGTGGATCAAAGAACGAAAAGAGAAGAAGAACAGAGAACAGATGGCAGGGAATAGTGAGCAGTCATCCGTTGGCAGCGACTCGGTGCCCGACGCTGTGTCAAAGCCTGAGCAGGGAGCGAATGCCTCATAGCTTGGTTACGTGTGTACCTGTGTACGTGTCTACTCGCGTGTAACTCCCATGACCGATCGCATCGAAAATTTCCACTTCCACGAATCCCAGCCGCAACGGCTGGATAAATTCCTCGTCCAGCGCCTGCCGGAGTTTTCACGCGCGCGCCTGCAAGGCTTGATCGCCGATGGATTCGTGCTGGTCAACGGGCAAGCCGCCAAAAAGTCCGGGCAGATGCTGGAGTCCGGTGCAAATGTGGAAGTGCGCGTCCCTCCCCCGGCGCCAAGCGGACTGATCGGCGAGAAGATTCCGCTCGATATTGTTTTTGAAAATGACGATTTGCTGATCGTCAACAAACCGGCCGGGATGGTTGTCCACCCCGCGGCGGGACACGAGACCGGCACGCTCGTCCATGCCGTGTTGGGATATGAACCTGAGATCGAGGGCATCGGCGGCGAGGAACGTCCCGGCGTTGTCCATCGCCTCGACAAGGAAACCTCCGGCCTGATCGTGCTTGCAAAAAACGAACGCGCCCATCGCTGGTTGCAGGATCAATTCCGCCTGCGGACCGTGGAGAAGACCTACCTCGCCCTCGTGGACGGCGCGCCCCCGACTCCCTCCGGGCGGGTGGAGGCCTCCATCGGGCGCGACCCGCTTCACCGGAAAAAAATGGCGGTCCGGCCGCCGGGCAAGGGCCGCGAGGCGGTCAGCGAATACAAGACCCTCGAGTCATTTAAAAATCACACACTGCTTGAATTTCATCCGCAGACCGGGCGCACGCACCAGATCCGTTTGCATTGCGCCTTCCTCGGCTGTCCCATTGTCGGCGACGCGATCTATGGGCGAAAAAAATCAACGCTGGATTTGAAGCGTCATTTTCTGCACGCCGCAAAACTGAAGATCGTTCTCCCAAAAGAAAAACAAGCGCGAATATTCGAAGCCGCGTTGCCCGCCGAGTTGATCGCCGCGCTCGAACAGGCGCGAAAGGAATCTTGAAATGGAATGGATTGACCTGCGCTCCGACACCGTCACGCAACCCACGCCTGCCATGCGCGAGGCGATGGCAAACGCCGAAGTCGGCGACGATGTGTACGACGAAGATCCCACCGTCAATCAATTACAGGAACTCGCCGCGCACATGACCGGCAAGGAAGCCGCGCTTTTCGTCCCCACCGGCACAATGGGCAACCTGGCTTCGATACTCGCGCATTGTCAGCGCGGCGACGAAGTGATGCTGGGAAAAAGATCGCACATCTATCTTTTCGAGGCTGGAGGAATTTCCGCGCTCGGCGGGATTCATTCCTGCCAGCTGCCGAATCAACCCGACGGCTCGCTTCTCCTCTCCGACCTCGAAGCGGGCATCCGCGACGACGACCCGCACGAGCCGGTCACGCGTTTGATCTGCCTCGAGAACACGCACAACCGCTGTGGCGGCACATTTCAAACACCCGCATACATGAAGCAGGTTTCCGAATTTGCACACGCGCGCGGGTTGCGGGTCCATCTCGACGGCGCGCGTTTATTTAATTCGTCCATCGCACAGGGGATGGATGTCAAAGAAATTACCCGCCACGTTGACTCGCTCACATTTTGTTTAAGCAAGGGTTTGAGCGCGCCGGTCGGATCGTTGATCTGCGGGACGCGCGATTTTATCCGCCGCGCGTATCGCCAGCGAAAAATTCTCGGCGGCGCGATGCGGCAGGCGGGCATTGTCGCCGCGGCGGGCATCGTCGCGCTGGAGACGATGGTGAATCGCCTGGCGGAGGATCACGCCCGGGCGCGCCGGCTGGCGGATGGTCTGCGCGGGAACCGGGGGCTGATCCTGGATACGCCCACACCCGCCACGAACATGGTCTTCGCCTCGCTGGCAGAATCGGTTTCGATGTCCGCGCAGGAGGCGGCGAAAAAATTAAATGCGTTGGGGGTCAAAGTCGGCGCGGTCTCGGAACGGGGCTTCCGCATGGTCACGCACTGCTGGATTGACGACGGAATGGTGGACGCCGCCGTGGCTGCCTTCGATGAGGCGCTGACTGTGCCTGTTAACGCGTAGTTTCCCAGAATAGTTCGCCCGGTTCGATCTGGTTGCGGCCGCGCCCCTTCGCGGTATACAACCTCTGATCGGCGAGGTCAATCAGGTCGAAGATGGCGGCGCGCTCGCCCGGGAATTCGGCGATGCCCTGGCTCACGGTCGGCGTGGGAATTGTATCGTCGACGCGCCCGGCAACCTGTACTTCGTTCATTGTCTTGCGAATTCGTTCCGCTATGTGGAAGGCCTGCCGCCCGCCGGCGCGGGGCAGGGCCACAATGAATTCTTCGCCGCCCCAGCGCCCAAGCGCATCGGTATTTTTGATGTGCGTGCGGATGGTGTCGCAGAGCAGGTTTAACACCGTGTCGCCCACCAGGTGTCCGTAGGTATCGTTGTAGCGTTTGAAGTAATCCACATCGAGCATGATCAGACTCATGGGGCTGTGTTGTGCGAGAGATTCATCCGCCATTTTTTGCAGAACCTCCAGGAACGCGCCGTGATTCAACGCCCCCGTCATTTGGTCGAGCCGGCTCCGTTTTTCGACCTCTTCGTGGGTCAAGGCGTTATCGAGGGCAAACGCCGCATGCTGTGACAGGTTGGCGAGCAGTTCCATATCGCCAAGGTTAAAGGCATTCGGCTGGTAGGATGCCAGCGCGATCAAGCCTCGTATCTGTTTGGCGCGCATCGGCACGCCGACCCATGAGAGACTCTCCTTGTTTTTACCTGCCACAACAATGTTGACACCGGGCAGGTCAAGGGGCCGCCGCAAGTCAGGGAGAAAAAGTTCGCGTTCGTTTTTAACCACCCAGCCTGTGAGGGTGCCCTCGATCTTCACCCGTCCGCCGTTGAAATATTCCCCATCATCGTAAAAGAGCGGGATTTGCACCTGATCGCCCTCCTGAATCCCGATGTAATACGAATCCGCTGTGACCGCCTTCGGGATGGCGGTGTTGAGCAGGGCGAGGATCTCCTCGCGGTTGAGCGTGGACGCGACCTGGCGGCTGAAGGCGTTGATGGTTTCGAGGCGATGGATCTGGCGCCGCGCCGCTTCCTGGATACGCAGCATTGTTTCGCTGATGACCAACCCTGCCAGCGGCAACCCGACGCGTTCCACGACCTCCTGGAAGGTATCGGCGTGCGCGAGCCAGATCAGGCTGGGCGTGAACATTCCCAGCGCCAGGGTGAGCAGGACCGGAGGGCGCTCGGATAAAATGGCAGTGGAGATGATCGTAAACAGGGCGATCAAGCGGTAGTAAAAGAATAATTCAGCAGGCAGGGAAAGCGCAAAAAACAAAAGCCCCGCGCCGTTGATGAGCGCGTTGGCCCACATCACCGGCTCGCGGTGGTTTCGCAGAGCGGCAAGAAAGATGCCGTAGAGCGCGGCATAGATCGTGCCTCCCAACGCCAGCAGCGACAGGCGTGTTTCCACTTCGGGCGGAAACACGCTCACGCGGATATTGATCAGGAGCGCGGCAAACACGATCAGGCCCGAAAGCGAACCGGTGGTGATGAAGGCGCGGTATTCCTGGCGGGTCAGGTCGCGGGAGGATGGTTTTCGTTTCATGCCTGCTCCATCTCAACCAGCGCGCCCTGTTCGTGCAATTGAAGCAGCGCCGCCACGATCTGCGGGTCGAACAGCCGCCCGGCATTTTCTTTTAAGTAGTGGAGCGCATCCTCAATCTGGACGCGCTTACGATAGGGGCGGTCACTGGTGAGGGCGTCGAACGCGTCGGCCACGGCGAAGACGCGCGCCAGCAGGGGAATTTCCTTCCCGCTCAGGCCAAGCGGATACCCGCTTCCGTCCCAGCGTTCCTGGTGATAACGAATGATCGGCAGGGTGTCCTGTAAAAACGGAATTCCTTCCACAATGCGCGTCCCAATGTCTGGGTGCTGGCGCATGACCGCCCACTCGCTTTCGTTCAGCGGTCCCGGTTTATGCAGGATCGTGTCGCTGATCCCGATCTTGCCGATGTCGTGGAGCAGGGAGCCGCGTTCGAGCGCCTTGCGCTGCAGCGGTGTGGCCTCGACCACCTCGCCCAGCAGGCGCGCGATCTGCGAAACGCGCACGCTATGGCCTTCAGTTTCGCGGTCACGCGCATCCAGCGAGGACATTAGCGCGGCCAGCGTATGATCGTAGGTCTCCTCGAGTTCGCGATACGCCGATTCGATCTCCGAGGCGTGCTGGCGCGATTCTACGAGCAGGATCAACCGTTCGAGCGCGATCCCGGCCTGGTTCGCAAGGGTTTGCAAATTGGTGACGTAGCGCGCGCTGCGCTGCTCCGGCATGGTCAGCCAGAGCGCGCCGTAGGTGCGGACGCGCGTCTTCAATGGGAAACAAATATTTTCGCTGCCGAGCCCGGTCGAAAGGATGATGCTCTGCTGCGTTTCCATGACGCGGCGGATCATTTCGGTCGGATGCTGCGGCGGGATCCAGTCCCCGTTCGCGCTGAGTTGCACCTCCGTCTCGGTCTCGTGGCTGGGAGCAAAGAGAACGATTCCGGCGGTTTCTGCCGCGGTGAGCTTCAACGCGGCGTCTGCGATGGCCGCCGCGGCATCCTTCAATTCGTCCGCTTTTACGATGTGGATGCTTAATTGGTACAGTTGCGTGATCGTTGCGAACGATGTGCGTAGTTCGTGTGACAGCCATGCGCTTTCGATGGCGGCGGAGGCTTGCGAGGCAAGCAGCTGCGCCAGCGATTCGTCGTTTTCCGAAAAGAATACCTCCCCTTGTTTGCCGAAGGCGAGGATTGCCCCCACGCTTAACCCGTGCATGCGGATGGGGATGGCGACCATGCTGCGCAGACCGGGAAAATCAATTTCGATGCCGGCCGCGCGTTTGTATTTTCGAATATCGCGGATGCGGAAAGGCCGCTCGGAGTTCAACGCGGTCTTCAGCGGCGACTCGCGCTGAGCTTGGCGGCGGATGCTGCGTAGCAGGCGCGGCGCCTGTCCTGCGTGGGCGACGCGCGTAAAGTTGCCGTCCTGGTCCAGCAGGGTGACGAAGGTGAAGCGGGCGCGTAGGGTTTGCCGCGCAATGCCGGCTACCTCCTGCACTGCGGCTTGCGGGTCGGACTGGCTGGTGAGTGAGATCCCGGCTTGAATTAATTCCATCATGCGATGATGATAATCGGAACGTTCCCAGGCGCGCAGGAGTTCCCCGGCTACCGCCTCTGCCACCTGGACATCGTGACCGGTGAAGGCGTTTGGGCGCGTGTCGGTCATGGTCAGCACGCCTTTGACATGGCCGCGGTCGATCAAGGGAACGGCAACGATCGAGCGTTCTTCTCCCTCAGCCGCATCCGGGTCGGCGCGGCTATCGGTCACTGCCTGGGTCTTTCGCTGGCGCGCGGCGCGTCCCGGAATGCCGGAGCCGATCGGACGGCGCTGCTCCGAAGGGGTCTGTTGTGCGTCGGTTCCTGCAATGGCAAGCAGGACCAGTTCGCGGCGTTCGGTGTCGTTCAGGTACAGCGCCGCAAACGCGTTGTGGACGGCGCGTTGCAGCGTGTTCACTGCCAGTTGCGCCGATACCGGCCGGTCTAGTTGCGCCTCCAATTGCCGGCTTAATTCTGATAACATGATCCGTTGCGCGTTGCGCCGCTTTTCAAGTTCCAAACTGTGCGACACGGAGGCCAGTTGCTGGGCCATCAGGTGTATGCGCTGTTCGCGTTCTGTCTGTGTGGCGGTGAATGGCAGGATCAGCCGGGTGATACGCTCCTCCCATTGACGAATGCTTTTCGCCTTATCCTCCGGGGATGAGGGTGAGCTCTCCACCTCTGTTTGGCGGACGAGTTGGTGGAAGGCCAGCAGCAGGGAGGTCATGCCATAGACGACAAGCGCCTCAGAGAAGAACAGGATGCTGAAGATCTGTCCGCGTGTTGCGTCTGAGAAGGGAGGGTCCCATGCAAACCCGGCCAGAAAAACGGTCAGAATGAAGCCGAGGATGATGGTTAGCCGCCGCGCCAGGATGTCCGTCTCTGGCGCCTTGATTCGCGGCCAGGGAACGAGATCGTAAAAAAACAGGGCGGCGGCGAATGATGCGGCCGGGATCAGCCCGGCAAAGTTGATTTCTGCCGCGCTGACGATGCCCCATGCCAGCCAGGGAAGGGAGAGGGTTTTGATAATGATCCGCTGCGCGCGCGGTCGTCCCATCCGGTGCGCCAGGATTCCGGCCAGGGCGGTGGCGAGCAGCAACCCGGTTAGCAGGAATTCTATCTGTGCGGCGCGGCCGGTTTCCGTTACGCGTGAGGCGGGAAGCGTTGTCAGCAGGAGCAGGATGCCTGTGGCAAGATTGACAGCGATTCCAAGTCGCGGGGTGAATCTGTCTCCGGATTCTGAGAGCGGCGTAGAAAAGGCCGCCAGCAAAAGCGAGGCCGCCAGTATGAAAAGAAGCGGTATAAAAAAAACAAGTTTGATTTGAAAATACAACAGACCGAGAAAACCGAATAGGAAACTGCCGGCCGTGAAGACGCCCCTTGTTTTCCAGTTGCGACGCGAGGTGGTTATTGAAACCGCGAGACAGAAGCCGGTGGCGAATAGTACGATGCCGATCGGGGCGACGATGTTTGCCGGCAGCCCGAGGCCGGGCGCTCCCAGCCACTGTGGAATGATGAGCAGGGCCTGCCCTGTCAGCGCCAACGTGCCCGCGGCCAGCGCCGCGAGCGAATCGATCGCGTGTCTTGATGGAATAATGGGCGGAGGCTTGTCGGACAATTTGGTTTCTCTGATATAATTTTGGCGGTGTATACCACTGGCGGGGCGATGCGGCAAATCTTAATGCATTGAACGCCTGCCTTATAAAGGACAAGAATGACGACGATAATCTCACTTACACAAATTGACGACGCTGCTGAAGCGGTGCGTGTTCGCATGCAGGCGCGGCCGCGCGTCGCGCTTGTGCTTGGATCGGGATTGAACGCGCTGGCTGACTCAGTGCAGGATGCAGAGATTATACCTGTTCAGGAAATTCCCCATTGGCCCCTTTCAACAGTGTTTGGTCATAGCGGCCGCCTGGTATCTGGAGAGTTGGAAGGACAGGTTGTGTTCGTGCTGCAGGGGCGCGTTCATTATTATGAAGGATATGCGATGGCGCAGGTAACCCTGCCGGTGCGCGTGATGCAAAGACTCGGCATCGAGATTTTGATTGTTACAAATGCAGCCGGGGGCATCAACCCGGAATTTATTCCAGGCGACTTGATGCTCATTACCGATCATCTCAACCTGGCGGGCATGGCGGGTCTCAATCCGTTGATCGGCCCCAACCTTGAGGATTTCGGCCCGCGTTTTCCGGATATGAGTCAGGCCTATGATCGCGGCCTTGCAGAACGGGCGCGGCGGGCCGCCTCGGAAGCGGGGATCACGTTGCGCGAAGGAGTCTATGCTGGGCTAAGCGGCCCCTCCTTTGAGACCCCAGCCGACCTGCGCTTTTTGCGTGTGGCCGGAGCGGACGCGGTGGGCATGTCCACGGTGCCGGAGGTGACGGTGGCGCGTCATGGCGGTATGCGCGTGCTTGGTTTTTCGGGCATCAGCAACAAGGCCAATCTCGACGGTTCGACCGTGACCACACATGCGGAGGTGATCGAGGCCGGGCGCGTCATCACCCCAAAGATGGAATCTGTCATTCGCGGCGTCTTGAAATCCCTTTAATGTCTGGCGGCGCGGAACGCGCGTCGCGCTGGAATGGTTTTGTCCATGACGACGGTGTACCTATTTTTGGGGAAAAATGAAGGCATCATTTACCTTCTTCTGCTGCTGGCAGGCCTGTTTGCGTTGCGCTGGTTGTGGCGCGCCTGGCGCACCTGGCGCGGCGCGTATTTCAGCCTCGAGCGCGAGATCGCCGCGCGCAAACTGGGCCAGGCCGTTGCTGTGTCGGTGTTGCTCCTCGCGTTGGCTTGCGCCCTGACTGCAGTGGCCTCGTTCGTTGTGCCGGGACTGCCGGCCGCCGCGCGGCTTGGCACCCCCACCATGGACCTGCTGGCAACATTCCTGCCGGGCGACGCCAGCGGGTCGGGGTTAACGGCGGGAATGCCTGCGACGGCCGCGCCTGTTGCAGGGACGGAGGGATGCGTACCGGGCGCGGTGGAGATCACCTCGCCGCGTTCGGGAGATACGATCAGCGGCCTGATCGAGATCGTGGGTACGGTCAATGTTCCGAATTTCGGGTTTTATAAATATGAATTTGCCGCGGCCGGCTCAGAGCTGTGGGCCACCATTTCGGCAGATCGCGTTATCAAGAAAAACGAAACGCTGGGAAGTTGGGCCACTGGAACACTGACACCGGGCGAATATCAATTACGTTTGCTCGTGACCGACACGCAAGGGACGCCGCTGCCCGCCTGCGTGATCTTCGTTCGTGTGATTGGACAATGAGGATGTTGGATTTTGATATTCGCCCGACGATTGCCACCGACCTGCCGCGTTTGATGGGCATGGATCATTCCTGCACGAGCGATTATGTCTGGCAGGTGGACCTGCGGAAGGAGGCCGGGCAGGTTTCGATTCAATTGCGCGAGGTGCGCCTGCCGCGCCCGGTCTCAGTTCCGTACCCGCGTAATTCGTTCGCGCTGGCGGACGAATGGCATATGAAGCCAGCCATGTTCACCGCCGCCGCGCCGGAACCGTTCGCTTATGTTTGCGTTCACGCGCAGAAGGCCTCCGATGTAGTCTGGGTGACCGACCTGGTTGTCGCGCCGGAACAACGCAAGCGCGGCGTCGGACAGTCCCTGCTGCGAACAGTGGAGGGCTGGGCGGTGGAACGAAATTGCCGCATGTTGTTCGTCGAGATGACCGCCAAGAATTACCCCGCCATTCGGCTGGCGCAAAAATTTGGACTTGAATTCTGCGGGTATAATGACCATTACTACGCCAATCACGACGTTGCTTTGTTCTTTGGCCGCATGTTGAAGTAGCAGGAGTTGGCGTTTCAGAGAACGAATGCGCAGCGCGCCCTGCCGGCTGGACTTCTTGAGGGACTCCCCGCCGGCCCTGTATTTGAAACTTTATTGCACTGGAAGGAATCCATGTTTAACGGTTGGGTTGACAGCTTGCTGGCGGGGATCCAGACGGTTAACCAGATTCTGACGGCCGGCATCGCCATCACGGCCTTTTCGTTGTTTCTATACGCGTTGACGTTTAACCTGCGCGATCGCGTGGCGCGTTCATTCGCGATCATTTTGCTGAGCGTGGTGGTGATATTCACCGCGGACGCCCTGCAAAGCAACGATATATCGGACCGGGGAATAGAATTACTGCTCCAGCTGCAATGGGTCGGACTCGTTTTCCTGCCCGCCGCATATCTTCATCTTTCCGATGCCTTGCTGGTGACCGCCGGACGCCCCTCGCGCGGCCGCCGGCGCATCGCAGTGCGACTCGTTTATCTTGCTTCTGCCGGCTTTTTGCTTTTACTCGGTTTCCGGCTGCTGCTCGGGCCGCTTGTCCCAGACGGGGAACCGGCGGCTTACCTTAAGCGCACTCTTCTCTCCGACCTGTTCACACTTTATTACGTCTGCGCCATGGCTTGGGCATGGGTGAATTTTGCGCGCGCCTACAGCCGCATGTTGACCCGTTCCGGACGCCGCCGTATGTTGTATCTCATGGCTGGCGCCACCGCGCCCGCGCTCGGTTCGTACCCGTACATGCTGTATGGGTCTGGCGTGGCGGCGCAAAACCCGCTGCTGTTTTGGACAGCGGCCATGGTTATCAACCTGCTTGTCGGCGGCTTGGTGATCGTAATGGCCTATGCCGTGGCTTTCTTTGGCGTGTCCTGGCCGGACCGTGTGGTCAAGAGCCGCCTCTTCAAGTGGATCATGCGCGGGCCGGTGGTTGCTTCGGCGACTCTCGGCCTGATGACCATCATCCGACGGGTGGGCGAGGCGTTTGGCTCACCCTACAATCTTTTCGTGCCTCTCTCCGTTGTGGTGATGGTGCTTCTGCTCGAACATATGATCACCCTGCTCTCGCCGTTATGGGAACGCTGGTTGTTTTTTGGCCGCGACCGCGCCGACCTGATGCTGCTGCAAAACATCGAAGAACGATTGCTGACGCACGGCGACCTGCAGCAATTTTTGGAAAATGTTCTTGCGGCGGTGCGCGATCATCTGCAATCGCCTTCCGCCTTTGTCGCCGCATTGGATGGCGAACACCTGGCGCTGATTGTGATGGCGGGGAATCGCCCTGCACTCGACCAGGAAACCCTGTCCGATGCATTGCGCGCCGCCGAAAATGGCGGATACGAAAACCACGCGCGCCGGGAATTCATCTGGGGTGGCTACTGGGCGCTGCCTCTGCATCAACGCCGCCGCCCCGACATGGACCGCGACGAGGCGCCCGCCCTGCTTGGTTTGATGGGCGTGGCCCGCCGTGCCGACCAACCCCTGGACGCCGACCAGCGTGAGGCGCTTTGGCTGCTGGCCGAACGCGCCGCGCTTGCGCTCGAAGACCGTCAGCTGCAGCAACGAGTGTTCCGCTCGCTTGAAGACCTGCAACCCAAAGTGGAAATGATCCAACGGCTGCGCGCCTTTGGGCGTTACGACAGCCGCGCCAACCTGCTCGCGGCGGAACCGCCGCCGGAATCTGACATGGCAAACTGGGTTAAGGAAGCGCTTGCCCATTATTGGGGCGGCCCAAAACTAACAATGAGTCCGCTGCTTCGGCTTAAGGTGGCACAGGACGCGTTGGATGAACACGAAGGCAGCGCCGCCAATGCCCTGCGCGCCCTCTTGCGCCAGGCCGTGGACCAGATCCGCCCGCAGGGAGATCGGCGCTTTACAAGCGAGTGGATCCTGTTCAACATTCTCGAAATGAAATTCATCGAGGGCAGAAAAGTACGCGAGGTGGCCTCCCGCCTTGCCATGTCGGAGGCGGACCTGTATCGCAAGCAGCGCGTGGCGGTGGAGGCGGTTGCCCGCGTCATCCTCCAAATGGAGTCGGATGTGCAAACCCCGAGGCAAGGAGAGTGACGCATGAGCGGAACAGAAAATTCAACTGAAACATCGCCCGCGCTGGATGACGGTTGGTGGGCGGCGCTGCTGGCAGAGGATGAACGCACGCGCGAAAAAAAATCTTCGCACGCGCCGATCCTGCCGAAAGAACCGGACGAACCCGCAAAACGGCCTCCCGCGAGCGGACACCCCGCCGCGCTGGACTGGAATCGCGTCGCCGCCCTGTACCGCAGCGATGAGATCATCAAACTGAAAGTTTCCGGTTTTAATCGCGGCGGGTTACTCGTACAGGGCGATGAAATACACGGGTTCGTCCCCATCTCGCATCTGATCGGCCTGACGGGAGCCGACCCAGCCGAGCGCGAACGCTTGCTCGAAGCATACGTGGGGCAGGAATTACAACTAAAGGTAATTGAATGCGCTCCGGACGAAGGCCGCGTGGTGTATTCGGAACGCGCCGCACAGACGGGGGCCGGCCAACGCTCGCATATTTTAAACTCCCTTCAAAACGGGCAGCGCGTGCGCGGCAAGGTGACCAACGTAACCGATTTCGGCGTGTTCGTGGATCTTGGCGGGGTGGAGGGACTGATCCACATCTCCGAGCTTTCGTGGGGGCGCGTCACTCATCCCGACCACATCCTTCAACTTGGACAGGAGGTGGAGGCGCTCGTGCTGGAGGTGGCCGCCGAGCGCTGCCGAGTAGCCCTCAGCCTGAAACGCCTGCTGCCCAATCCCTGGAGCCAGGTCGCGGCGCAACTCACAGCCGATGCAATCGTTCCGGCGGTGATTACCACTGTTCTTTCCTACGGCGCCTTCGCCCGCCTCGATGATGGCATCGAAGGCCTGATCCATGCCTCTGAAATTCCGCTGAATGAGGGCGTCAGCCTCAAACAATACCTTCAGGAAGGCCAGCGCGTCGAGGTGCGCGTGTTGCACATCGACGCGCCGCATCATCGCATGGGGCTCAGCTTGCGGCTGCAAGAAAAATAAACCGGAATGCGACGCTTCTCATCCTCATCGCCGCGCGAGGAACCGCCCAAAGACTGGCTCGACCACTGGGTGCGTTTCAACCTGCACTTCGGACGCTTCATGCGCGAGGCCGCCGGGTTATTCCTGCTCTCCTTCGCGCTCATGTCCCTGCTTGCCATATGGGGCTGGGGCGGCGGTGTTTTGCTCACGGCCTGGGTGAATGCCGCCCAACGCTGGCTGGGCTGGGGAAGTTACATCGCGCTGATGGAAGCGGCCGCGGCCGGAATCCACCTCCTGCGCCGCGGGACCCGATTCATCGGCCTGACGCGCCTAGTTGCGCTTGAACTCGCCTCCTTCCTGACGCTGGGCTTGCTCGCGGCCGCAAGCGGCGATTCCCTCGTCCGCGCCGAACTGGGACTAGACGGAGGGCGGCTGGGATGGGGCATCTCGCAGGCCTTTGCATTGCTGGGCCGCGGCTGGGGACTGACGGCGCTGTTTGCACTGTGGCTGCTCAGCGCGCTGACCGCGTTCAACTTTTGGGCGCGGGTGGAGGCGCGCTTGAAGCGCCTGGCCGGAGAGCCCGCGCCCTCCCTGCCTGTTGAGGAGGAAGCGGAAAAAGAATCCAGGCCGCCGCGCCCGCGCGAATCGAAGAAGCGCCCGATCGTTCCGCCGGAGTTTCGCACCGCGCTGGCGCGTCAACAGGTAAAAGATGAAAAACCCATCCGCACGCCGCCGCGCGACGAAAACCTGCCGCCGCTTTCGATCCTTTCGAATGATTCATCCAGCGCGCGCATGGATGAGCGGACCATTAACCAAACCGCCGGGTTGATCATGAAAACGCTTTCCGAATTCGGCATTCCCGCGACGGTGATCGGTTATCGTGTGGGGCCGGTGGTGACCCAATTCGCCATTCAGCCGGGCTTTATCAAAAAGCCCGGCACAAACGAAGACGATCCTCAATTGATGAAGGTACGCGTGGCGCAGATCGCCTCGCTTGAAAAAGATCTAACATTAGCGCTTTCCGCGGAGCGTTTGCGTATCGAGGCGCCTGTGCCGGGCAAGAATTACGTGGGGATCGAAGTGCCAAACGCGCGCACCTCGACTGTGCGCCTGCGCCCCATTTTGGAGACCGAACAATTTCACAAAGTCGGCGCGCCGCTGGCCGTTGCGCTTGGCCGCGACGTTTCCGGCCTGCCTCTCGTCGCCGACCTGGCGCGTATGCCCCACCTGCTGATCGCCGGCGCAACCGGTTCCGGCAAGTCGGTGTGCATCACGTCTATTGCCGCCTGCCTTGCCATGAACAACGCGCCCGAAGACCTGCGCCTGGTGATGATCGACTCGAAGATGGTGGAGTTGCTGCGTTACAACGGCCTGCCGCATCTTTTTGGAAAAGTGGAAACGGATATCCAGCGCATTCTCGGCGTCCTGCGTTGGGCGGTGCTGGAAATGGAACATCGCTATCGTTTGCTCGAGGCCGCGCACGCACGCGACCTTGCGGCATACAATCGCAAGGTATCGCGCCGCAAAGATGGGACAGGCCAGCCGCTGCCGCGAATTGTGGTGATCATAGACGAACTGGCCGACCTGATGATGTCCGCACCCGACCAGACCGAGCATAACCTGGTCCGGTTGGCGCAAATGGCGCGCGCGACGGGCATCCATTTGGTGGTCGCGACACAACGCCCCTCCACGGACGTGGTGACCGGACTGATCAAGGCCAACTTTCCGGCGCGGCTTGCATTTGCGGTTGCTTCCGGCATAGACTCGCGCGTAATCCTCGACGCGACCGGCGCCGAATCCCTGCTCGGGCGCGGCGACATGCTCTTCCTCAACCCGGAAGTGGGCAATCCGATTCGCGCACAGGGCGTGTGGATCACAGACCTGGAAATCGAGAAGATTATCGCGCACTGGCAGAAGTCGACCGCGTATTCGGAGGAATTGCCGCCCTGGGAAAAATTGCTCACCGAACCGGATGCGAACGAAGACGAAGGTTTGCTGGAGCAGGCTGTCTCGATCGTGAAAAGCACGCAACGCGCGTCCGCTTCGTTGTTACAGCGCCGTTTACGGATCGGATATCCGCGCGCCGCGCGATTGCTCGACCAGCTGGAGGATCTTGGCGTGGTCGGCCCGTCACAGGGCGGCGGACGCGAACGCGAGGTGCTGGTGGATGCGGACGATGATGAATTTGAGAACGATGAAAAATAAGCGGAGCCGCTCACCTCGCAGCGCGAATAAAGGTAACCCGATTGCAAGTATAGCCCCGGCGCTTTTGTAGTATTCTTCTCTTGCGGTATGGTCTTTTCAAAGTCGCTTGACAAACCGGCGGGTTTGGAACGCGAATGCCACGAATAGGCGTATTTCGCGAATTTTCCTGGATTTATTCGCGTTATTCGTTGATTGGCGTAACTCGCGTTGAGGAATCTCCGACCTTGAAAAAACCATATCTCTCGCGGCCGATCAGATTTTTACCGCCAGGTTAAACAGGGCTTTCCGGGCCTCTTGCAGCCTTACGGATTCATCCGTAGATATCACAGATCGAACGGATGATTATCCATCTGCGGCCTAACCGGCGGGCATCCCGCCAGAAAGGGGAGAGCAGCTTTCTGGCGGGTTTTGCGGCGCAAAAGATCCTTCTGTTTCGAAAGGAATGTCTTGCTTGGAGAAAGCCGAACACAACCAAAAGCCGACCTTTACCGATCATATGCGGGTCTGGTTCAAATGGGCCATTGAACCGCTGGCGGCATTTTTCAACCGTATCGGTTTGACGCCCAACGCCATGACCCTGCTTGGCCTGTCCGGGAATTTTGCGGGCGCGTATTTTGTTTTGCGCGGCGAGATGACCCTGGGCGGTCTGTTCATGCTCGTCTCCACCCCGTTCGACGCGCTGGACGGCGCGATGGCGCGGCTGCGCGGCGAGGCCAACGACTGGGGCGCATTCGTCGACTCGGTGACGGACCGCTACGGTGAGCTGGCCATTCTTGGAGCGCTTCTCTATTATTTTTCCAGCAGCGGCGATTCGTTGTCGAGCGTGGTGACATTCGCGGCGGCGGCGGGGACGATTCTCGTGTCCTACGTCAAAGCCCGAGCGGAGGCGGTCGGGTTCGAGGCGAAAGTGGGCCTGCTCTCGCGCGTGGAGAGGTATCTTGTGCTAGCGCCCGCGTTGGCGCTCAACCAGCCGCGCCTCGCCATCTGGATATTGGCGGTTTTTGCCAACTACACCGCGCTTCAGCGGATTTTTCATGTCCGCACGCAGGCGCGCGCCCGCTTGAAACAGGCCAAAGGAGAATGAATGCAGTTGCAGTGCGCGGGAAACGTTTTTAATTTTTTGCAGTTCGACGGACTTCACTTTTGCCTGTTCGACGGCGAAAGTGTCTTGCATTTTTACGGCCTGATCATCATGCTCGGCGCGGTGGCCGGGACCTGGCTGGCCGGACGTCAGGCGCAGCATCGGGGACAGGATCCCGCAGTGGCCTGGGATTTGTTGATCTATCTCCTCGTCAGCGGTGTGATCGGCGCGCGGCTCTGGCACATCTTCACGCCTCCGCCTTCCTCCGTCGAACAGGGAATTACGACCGCCTATTATCTGACGCATCCATTCGACGCGGTCGCCATCTGGAACGGCGGTCTGGGAATCCCCGGCGCGGTCATGGCTGGCGCGCTGGTCCTGTGGTGGTACACGCGCAAACACAATCTCAGTTTTCTTGAATGGGCGGACATTGCTGTTCCCTCGCTTGCGCTGGGTCAGGCCCTGGGCCGCTGGGGAAATTTTTTCAATCAGGAGTTGTACGGCGCGCCCACAAACCTGCCCTGGAGAGTCTTCATTGACCCGGCCCATCGCGTGAGCGGATTTGAATCCTACGAATATTTCCATCCACTGTTTTTATATGAGTCGTTTTGGAATCTCGGTAACATGTTCCTGCTCTTATGGCTTGGACGCCGCTTCCCGGACCGGCTTAAGCCGGGCGACTTGCTCTTTGTATACTTGATCGTGTACCCCGTTGGCCGCTTCCTCCTGGACTTTCTGCGGCTCGACGCTTCGCTGGTCGGCGGCGTGAACGCCAACCAAACATTCATGGCGTTCGTCGCGGTCGCGTCCGCATTGACTCTCTTCTTGCGGCGATATGCGCCCGCGCGGACATCGGCGGCAGGATGATCGAAGTTCACAACCTCAGCAAACAGTTCGATAACTTCTGGGCAGTGGAAGATGTTTCGCTGACCGTTCAACCTGGCCAGATCCTGGCCATCCTCGGCCAGAACGGCGCCGGCAAGACCACCACCGTCCGCATGTTGACTGCCCTGCTTACCCCGACCCGCGGCTGGGCGCGCGTGAACGGATACGATATCGTCACCCAGGGCGACAAGGTGCGCGCTTCCGTCGGTGTGCTGACCGAGCAGCACGGACTCTACATGCGCATGAGCGGGGTTGAGTATCTCGATTTCTTCGGCGAGATGTACGGCCTGCAAGACTCAAGGAAGATAAATACGCGCGACCGCCTGCTTGAATATTTTGGCCTGGCAGAAGCCGCGCGCCGCCGTATTGGCGAATATTCGAAAGGCATGAAGCAAAAACTGGCCCTTGCGCGCGCGCTGATGCACGAGCCGCCCGTTCTCCTGTTGGATGAACCGACTTCCGCCATGGACCCGGAATCTGCGCGCCTCGTCCGCGACCAGATCGCAAACCTCAGATCCTCCCGGCGCACCATCATTATCTGCACGCACAACCTTGCCGAGGCCGAAGCGCTTGCGGATGTGGTCGCCGTCATGTATCGCGGGCGGGTGTTGATCAGCGGTACGTTGAACGAACTGAAAGATGCAACCCTGGGCGCGCGTGAATATGTGGTGACGCTGGCAGGCGAATGGCATGGATCGCTTGATCTGCCCTCTGGCGTGTCGTGGGGGACGCGCGATCCCGGCCAGATTCGTTTCCGTGTGGATGCGCCCGCGACGGCGAATCCAATTCTGGTCCGGGAGTTGGTGAAGCGGGAAGCGCCGGTCGTCTCCATCCAGGAATCGCCGCGCAGCCTGGAGCAGGTTTATCTCACCGTCATGGCTGAGGCACAGAAACCGCGAGGTAAATCACGATGAAGGAACAACTGCAATACGTCTGGCTTCTGAGTCGTCGTGAACTGCGCGACCAATTGCGCGATTGGCGGATCCTGACCCCGCTGTTAATTCTGACCATCGGCTTTCCGTTCCTGATGAATCTCGTAGCCTATTACGCCGTGGACCTAACCAACCAATACGGCGGCGATTTGATCGTGGACCGCCTGGTGCCGTTCTCGATCCTGACGATTGGATTTTTTCCGATCACGATCTCCCTGCTCGGCGCGCTTGAATCATTCGTGGGCGAAAAGGAACGCGGGACGATCGAACCCTTGCTCAGCCTGCCGCTCGCAGACTGGCAGCTGTATCTCGGCAAGCTCACCGTTGGGATCGTATCGCCACTCATCTCCAGTTTCACATCCACTGGCATTTACCTGTTCATGGTCACGCGGCAGGGACTGGATATGCCCGACCCGCTGGTCTTCGTTCAGTTATTCCTGCTGACGATCGCCCACGCCCTGTTGATGATTAGCGCCGCCATTGTGATCTCTGTGCAGTCCACCTCGGTCAAGGCGGCAAACCTGCTGGCATCGTTTGTCATCATTCCCATCACAATGCTGATGATGGGTGAGACCGCGCTCTTCATTCGCCTGGACAATCAAGTGTTGTGGTGCGCCGTTCTCGCGGTGATCATCATGGCCGGGCTGCTTGTCCGCCTCGGGCTGGCGCATTTCCAGCGCGAATACCTGCTCGGGCGCGATATTGACGTGTTGAACCTGCGCTGGATGTGGAAAACGTTTTGGGAATATTTCCGCGGCGGCGCGCAGAATGTCGGCGGGTGGTTTTCGGTCTCGCTAAAAACCACGTTTGCAAAATTGACGCGGCCGATTGCCGTCTTGCTGGTGATCGCGGCGGCGAGCGTTTGGGTGGGCTATGCGGCCTCGCAGGTCTACCTGCCCCAATATTATTCCGCGACCGGCATGGAAACCGAAAGACTGGATGCGCTCCGCGCGCGCCTCAGCGAGAACGGAAATCTGGAAAACATCAGTGGAAGCATCACCGCGGCCGGCTTGTTCGCCCATAATTTTCGGTCCACGTTCGCGATTGTTTTTATGGGCTTGTTTTCGTTCGGCGTTCTGGGCCTGGTTCTGTACGTGATCAACATCGGGCAGATCGGCGTGATCATTGCGCTGTTCCAACTTGCAGGCTATCCACCGGGGCCGCTTCTGCTTGCCGGAGTCGCGCCGCACGGCATTTTTGAAATTCCCGCCCTGATCATTTCCTGTGCGGCGGTGCTGCACATTGGCTTGACTCTCGTCACGCCGCAGGCGCACCGTACCCTCGGCGAGGTCATGCTCGAAGCGCTGGCAGATTGGCTCAAGGTTACGCTGGCTATCGTCGCGCCCCTGCTTGCCGTCGCCGCCGTCATCGAGGCGTATATCACGCCGCAGCTATTGTGCAGTGCGTTGGAGATCGTCTGTAAATAACGCGACACACGTTTTTTAAGAACGCCCATCAAGACTGGAAACCGGTGCCGGTGATGAAGTTTTCCAGCCCGCGGATCTGGCTCTCGCGGTCATCGAGCGCGGCTACGAGAACATCGCGCATCGAAACCAGGCCAACCAACTGATCGTCTTCCACCACAGGCAGGTGACGAATGCGATATTCCTTCATCAACGCCGAACACTCCTCCACGCTGGCGGCGCGCGTCACGGTCACCATGCGCGGCGTCATCACATCCTTGATGAGTGTGTCTTTCGCGCTGCGGCCCTCGATCTCTCCTTTACGCAGGTAATCACGCTCGGTGTAGATCCCCACGATCCTCCCGCCATCGGTCACCATCACGGCCCCGATATGCGCCTCGGTCATCACTTTGAGCGCGTCCAGAACGGTATTGCCGGCCTCGATCGAAACATAGCCGGAAAGTTCCTTGTCTTCGAGTAGTTGTCGAACGATGGTCATGTCCCTTGTCTCCTCTCGGTGAATTCGTATTCAGAGTATAGCGTGAAAATGCCCGGATTCAACCGGGCATTTTCACATCGTCAGGGGTGCGCAGGATTCGTTCCTCGCCCGCGTACAGGTTGAAGCGATTGCGGCGCGCGTACCCGATTAATGTGATGCCCCATTTTTCCGCGAGTTCAATCGAAAGGGAGGAAGGCGAGGTGCGCGAGATCAAAATATTCGCGCCGAAGCGCACCGCTTTTTGCAACATCTCGGAACTGATTCGCCCCGTAGTGATCAGGATGCGCCGCTCCGGTTGGATCTTCCGCATCAGGCACAGCCCGGCGATTTTATCGAGCGTGTTGTGCCTGCCGATATCCTCTGCCGCAACAATGATCCGCTCGCCGTCGGTCAGCACGGAAGTATGCACTCCGCCGGTCTCGCGGTACAACTCCTGCGATTCGAACAACATCTCGACGACGCGCGCGATCTGATTCACGGGGAGGGAAAAATCGCTTCGCGCCCAGCCCGATCGGGGTCGCTGAATCGAATCGACCGCTGTCATCCCGCCGGAGCATCCGCTCGTGCGCGTCCACCTGGACGGCTTCTCCGCCTCGCGCGTCAGCCAGATGTCCACGTTGTCGCCGTGTTCGCACACGCGCACATCCGCCACGTCTTCCATCGAATCGATCACGCCTTCGTTGAACAGGAATCCAACCGCCAGCGCCTCGAGATGGACCGGCGTGCACATCAGCGAGACCCACACCTCGCCGTTCACCGTCAGCGAGACCGGGGACTCGACGATGGTCTGACTCTCGATGGCTTTATCTTCAGACACATCGAATTCAATGTAGCGGATGGATTTGCGCGGCTCGAGCATGGGGCGATTGTAATGCATTCCGGTTTGGAAGTTTGCAGGTTTAAATATTGGCCGGTTCAACATGTCAACTGGTTAACCTTCAAACCTGCCGACGATCTTCACGCACTCATGGATGAAGATTTCCTCTTTGTGCGGCGCGTCCGGGAATTCGCTGGTCAAATCCTGTCCGGGGAAATGCAGATTCTCGTGCATATCGCCGCTCCATTTCGGGCAATCGGTCACATCGTAGACGATGCCCTTGTAGGCGATGAATTTGCGCGCGCCACGGTCGCCGTTGTTGCGGCGCAGTTCGAGGAAGGCGACGAGGCGGTCGAGGAATTCAGTGATTGGGGGCACGGGTAAGCTCCTTGTGCTGTTCCAAATTGTAACCGGATGAAAGAGTCCAATTCCCTGTACAAAATCATATTTCTGTCTTACCCGACCCCTTAAGAAACACTTTGCAAATTATACATCCGAATTTGGGGGCGACCATTTTCGCCTCACCCTTTATAATTGCCCTCACAGCCTACAATCCAAAATCATAAATCCAAAATCGAAAACCCCATGACCACTCCCCTCATCGAATGCATCCCCAATTTCTCCGAAGCTCGGCGAACCGAAGTCGTTGACCAGATCGTTGCCGCCATCCAATCGGTCAGTGACGTAACACTCCTCGACCGTTCCTCCGACCTCGACCACAACCGCACCGTGCTGACGTTGGCTGGCTCGCCTGCGGGAGTTGAGGAAGCCGCCTTCCGCGCGATTCAAACCGCCGCCGAATTAATTGACCTCGACACGCACAGCGGCGAACATCCGCGCATCGGCGCCACAGACGTGTGTCCCTTCGTGCCGATCAGCGGCGCGACGATGGAAGATTGCGTCGCCATCGCGAAACGTCTCGGCGAACGCGTGGGACGCGAACTTAACATCCCCGTCTATTTATATGAGGCGGCGGCGACGCGCCCCGAACGGACGAATCTCGAAAACATCCGCAAGGGGCAATACGAGGGACTCAAAACTGAAATCGAGTCCGACCCGAATCGCAAACCCGATTATGGTCCGGGCAAACTCCCGAAGGCGGGCGCGACGGTCATCGGCGCGCGCAACCCGCTGATCGCCTTCAACGTCTATCTCACCACCGACGACGTGAGCATCGCAAAAAAAATCGCCAAGGCAATCCGTCATTCATCCGGCGGACTGCGCTACGTCAAGGGTCTCGGTCTGCTCGTGGACGGTCGTGCGCAGATCTCGATGAACCTGACCAACTTCCACGACACGCCCATCGCGCGCTCGGTTGAGTTTATCCGGCGCGAGGCACAGCGATACGGTGTCGGCATTCATCACTGCGAGCTGGTCGGATTGATTCCGCAAGAGGCATTGACCGACGCGGCGGTCTGGTACACCCAACTGGATCAATTCGACAAAAGTCAGATTCTCGAATCGCGACTCTTTGCCGCCTCCGCTTCCTCCGCCTCCGAAGCGGCTCCCTCTTTCATCGAACAACTCGCCGCCCCGACTCCCACGCCCGGCGGCGGTTCGGCTGGAGCCTTCGCGGGCGCGCTGGGCGCGGGACTCGTCGCCATGGTCTCAGGTTTGACGGCGGGCAAGAAAAAATACGCCGAGGTCGAAGCCGAGATGCAAGCCGTCCGCGTGATGGCAGAAAAACTCCGCAAAGAATTGACCCAAGCCGTGGACGACGACGCCGCCTCCTTCGAGGTATTAATGGCGACATTTAAATTGCCGAAAAATAGCGATGAGGAAAAGTCGAAGCGCGACGCGGCGATTGTCCAAGCCACGCTCAACGCCGCGCACATTCCGCTGCACGTCGCCGAGGATGCCGTCCAGGTGATGGGACTCGCTTTGAAGTGCGCCAGGCACGGACTCGCAAGCGCCGTCAGCGACTCGATGTCCGGGTTCGCCATGGCGCGCGCCGCCCTCACCGCCGCTGGCTACAACGTCCGCATCAACATCAATTCTTTAGAAGATAAATCCGTTGGAGATAAGATGTTGGAGGAACTGACGGAGCTGGAAAAGAAAGCCGACAAACTGGAAAGCGACATCCGCACGGTGATGAAAGAGCGCGGAGGAATCTGATATCGAACCGCAAAGGGCGCAAAGGTCGCGAAGAAAACAAATAAAAACTCTTTGCGCTCTAGCGTGCTTCGCGGTTAATATATTTTTGAGGAGCAGAGAGCAAATGGGTTTAAAACCAGATCACTGGATTCGCAAGATGGCGCACGAGCACCGCATGATCGAACCGTTCGTGGAGAATCAAGTGCGCGAGCGTGTCATCTCCTACGGCGTGTCCTCCTATGGGTATGACATCCGCGTGGCGGACGAGTTCATGATCTTCACCAACGTTCACTCCGCCATTGTTGATCCAAAAAACTTCGACCCGAAATCCATGTTCGAGTTCAAGGGCGAGGTGTGCGTCATTCCGCCGAACTCGTTTGCACTCGCGCGCACAGTCGAATATTTCCGCATCCCGCGCAGTGTGCTGACGGTCTGTCTTGGAAAATCCACGTACGCGCGCTGCGGTCTCATCGTGAACGTGACTCCCTTCGAGCCAGAGTGGAACGGCTACGTCACTCTCGAAATCTCGAACACCACGCCTCTCCCCGCAAAAATCTACGCCAACGAAGGCATCGCGCAGGTCCTGTTCTTTGAAGCGGATGAGGAGTGCGAGGTCTCGTATGCCGACAAAAAAGGAAAGTACCAGAATCAGCAATCTATTGTCCTGCCGAAGTTGTAAACCTCGCACGGGCGAAATTTATGTCTTGACAACTTTTCCTTTCCCATGATATAAACCGCCAACTTCACCGCCCAAAGCGGTGAAGCGCAAACAACCGAATACAAACGCTCTTATCCAGAGAGGCAGAGGGACCGGCCCTGTGAAGCCTCGGCAACCTGACCGCAAGTCAAGGTGCCAACTCCGGCAGCAAGCGCAACCTTCGGGTTGCACATTCTGGAAGATGAGAGGCGCCTTTTAGCTTGCGCGTAAGCGCGTACCTGCACAGCAACGCCCCATCTTCTGGATGGGGCGTTTTCGTTTTGTTTGCCAACCCAACCTCGCGCAAACTTCATGTTGCGCCATGCCAACCCAAAGGAGTTTTTTTATGACCCTCGAACCCATCCGCCAGTTTGGCTTCGCCACCAAACAACTGCACGCGGGCTACGCGCCCGATCCGACCACTGGCTCGCGCGCCGTGCCGCTCTATCAAACCACGTCGTATCAATTCAAAAACACGGAACACGCCGCCAACTTGTTCGCGCTCAAGGAACTCGGCAACATCTACACGCGGCTGATGAACCCCACCACCGACGTGCTGGAGCAGCGTCTCGCGGCCCTCGAAGGCGGCGTGGGCGCGCTGGCCGCCAGCAGCGGGCATGCCGCGCAGGCGCAGGCCATCTTCACCATCTGCAACGCGGGCGATCACATCGTCTCCTCCAGCCGCCTGTATGGCGGCACGTATAACCAATTCCATTACACCCTCCGCAACCTCGGCATTGATGTAACCTTCGTGGACCCCACGGACCCGCGCAACTTTGAAAAGGCGATCCGTCCCAACACGAAAATCATCTACGGCGAAACCCTCGGCAACCCCGATATCTCCGTCTTCCCGTTCGAGGAAGTCGCGGCCACCGCGAAGAAACACAAAATCGTTTTGATGATTGACAACACCTTCGCCTCGCCCTACCTCTTCCGCCCGTTCGAATGGGGCGCGAACATTGTCGTACACAGCGCCACCAAATTCATCGGCGGACACGGCACCAGCATCGGCGGCGTCATCGTGGACGGCGGCAACTTCGACTGGCGCAGCGGCCGCTACGAAAATTTCACCACGCCCGACCCCTCCTATCACGGACTCGTCTACGCCGACCTGGAAGCGGCTGGCCTGCCCCCCTTCATTATCAAAGCCCGCGTCCACGTCCTGCGCGACATTGGCGCGTGCCAATCGCCGTTCAACTCGTGGCAGATCATTCAAGGGATCGAGACTCTCTCCCTGCGGATGGAGCGCCACGTCGAAAATACCGAAGTGGTCGCGAATTTCCTCGCCTCGCACCCCCTCGTCCGCTGGGTTAAATATCCGGGTCTGCCGAGTCATCCCGATTACGAACGCGCGCAGAAATACCTTCCCAACGGCGCGGGCGCGATCCTCGGCTTCGGAATCAAAGGCGGCGTGGAAGCGGGCAAACGCTTCATCGAGAATCTGAAAATCTTCAGCCACCTCGCCAACGTCGGCGACGCGCGCTCGCTTGCCATCCATCCCGCCAGCACCACACACAGCCAGCTTTCCGCGGATGAGCAGGCCGCCGCGGGCGTTTCGCCGGATTTCGTCCGCCTGAGCGTCGGACTGGAGGACATCAACGACATCCTCTGGGATCTCGACTCGGCTCTCGCCGCCTCCGAAGCGGCCGCGCCCTCCCTAACCGAATCGGCCCTCGAGCAGAGTCTCGTCGCCTAAACCCGTACGGCAAGATTTATCTTGCCAGGACTTACGCAAAACCTTGCGTCGGGCGCGTTCTCTAACGCGCCTGCTGGCGTTAGAGAACGCCAATTATGCGTAAGTTCTGCTTGCTAAAGGCAAGGTAAATCTTGCCGTACTTCAGGAGTTTTTATGCCGGTTAAAATTCCAGCCACCCTCCCCGCGCTCGACGTCCTCACCCGCGAAAACATCTTTGTGATGAGCGATGACCGCGCCCGTCATCAAGACATCCGCCCGCTGCGTCTCGCCATCTTGAATCTCATGCCCACCAAGGTCGAGACCGAGACGCAACTCCTGCGCCTGCTCGGCAACACCGCCCTGCAAGTGGACATCACGCTGCTTCACGCCACGTCGCACGATCACAAAAATGTTTCGGCAGATCATTTGCTGAATCACTACAAATCCTTCGCACAGGTGCGCCGTCAAAAATTCGACGGCCTCATTATCACTGGCGCGCCCGTCGAGCAGATGCAATTCGAAGACGTGGACTACTGGCCCGAACTGGCCGAGATCATTGCCTGGGCTGATACCAATGTTTTCTCCACGTTATACATCTGCTGGGGCGCGCAAGCGGGACTCTATTATCGCTACGGCGTCCCGAAATATCCGCTCGAACGCAAGATGTTCGGCGTCTTTCCGCATCGCGTCCTCGAACGTAATTCGCGCCTGCTGCGCGGCTTCGACGATATCTTCCTCGCGCCGCACTCGCGCCACACGGAGATCCGCCGCGCCGATATCGAGCGTGTCCCCGACCTCGTCCTCCTCGCCGAATCGGAACAGGCGGGTGTGTACCTGGTCAGTTCGCGCGACGGACGGCACGTCTTCGTCACGGGCCATTCCGAATATGATCCGCACACGTTGAAATCCGAATACGACCGCGATGTTGGCAAAGGTCTGCCGATCCACGTGCCGATGAATTACTATCCAAACGACGACCCGTCTCAATCGCCTCTCGTCCGTTGGCGCGGACACGCCAACCTGCTCTTCAGTAACTGGCTCAACTATCATGTCTACCAGGTCACGCCCTATCACCTCCGCGACATCCCCGCGCGCGGGACATACAATGATTTTTAGATACGGGCGTTTCTTGCGCGCCCCGCTGCCGGCGGCAGGCGCTTGCCAGCATCAGACTTTCCTCAAGGAGATTCCATGTTTGCCGATCGTGTCGCTCACCTCGAAGCCGAAGGCGCATACGCCGTCCTGGCCCGCGCCACAGAACTGGAACGCCAGGGGCGCGAAATCCTGCACCTCGAACTCGGTCAGCCAGACTTCCGCACGCCGCCGCACGTGGCGCGGGCCGGAAGCGCCGCCATCGAAGAAGGCCTGACGCGTTACACGCCTCCCGCCGGGTTGATGAAATTCCGCGAACTGATCGCGGCCGACGCCGGGTCGCGCCGCGGCGTGACGATTCGGCCGGAGATGGTCGTGGTTGGTCCCGGCTCCAAGCCCGGCCTCTTCTTCCCGGCCCTCGCGCTGGTCGCGCCGGGCGACGAAGTCATTTATCCTGATCCGGGATTTCCCACCTACCATGCCATGATCGGCGTCGCGGGCGGAGTCCCGGCGCCGGTCACGCTGCGCGAAGAGAATCAATTCTCGTTCGATTTGAATGTGTTCGATTCGAAAATCTCGCACAAGACAAAACTGATCGTCCTCAACTCACCTGCCAACCCAACCGGCGGCGTGATTCCACTCGACGACCTGAAGCACATCGCGGCGCAGGCGCAGAAATACAACGCATGGATTCTCGCCGATGAAATTTATTCGCGCCTTGTCTATGATGGGATGGAATCTGCGCCGAGTATTGCCTCGATTGACGGGATGCTGGAGCGCACCGTCATTGTGGACGGATTCTCGAAGGCCTATGCCATGACTGGCTGGCGGCTCGGTTACATGATCGCGCCGCCCGCTCTGGCAGAACGACTCGAACTGCTGATGACTCATTCGGTTGGCTGCTCAGCCATGTTCACGCAATACGCGGGCATGGAAGCGTTAAGCGGCCCGCAGGATTTTGTCCGCGAGATGGCGGTGGAATACGAAAAGCGCCGCAACCGCCTCGTCGAATTGGTGAACGACATTCCCGGCGTTCACGCGCAGACGCCCCAGGGCGCGTTCTATGTGTTTCCGAATGTCAAATCGTTCGGAATATCATCGAAGGAAATTCAACGAAGATTGATCGAGGAACAGGGGGTGGCAGTTTTGGCCGGGACAGATTTCGGCCCCGCGGGAGATGGATATCTCCGCCTGTGTTATGCCACCTCGATGGAAGTCATCGAACGCGCGATGGAGAAAATCCACACATTCTTTGAGCGGTTGTGAATCAAGCCGGCTTGCCGTCATTGGCGTTAAGGTATGCCAGGCAGGTCGAACGTCCTTCGGCGGCGTTGGATGTCGCAGGATATCCATGTAAAAACAGGCTTCTCGAAGAAGCCTGTTTTTTTTGCATCACCCGTTCTTTTTTGTTTCCTCGTATTTCTTCGCGTCGCCGATTGCCTTTGGAACGTTGACGAAGGGCAGGACGATCAGCCCGGCGATGAAATAGAAGATCAACGCAAGGATACCGTAGCGCAGGTTCCCGAATACCTGGTTGACGACGCCGAAGATCAGCGGGCCGGTCCACGAAGTGCCGCGCTCGCTGACCTCGTAGAACGAAAAGAATTCGGCTTCTTTCCCGGCGGGGATCATCTGCGCGAAGAGACTGCGGCTGATGGCCTGCGATCCGCCCATGACGAGGGCGATGAACGCTCCGAGGATGAAGAACTGCGTCGCGCGGCTGTCTCCCTGCAAGCCGCCGTACGCGTAAATGACCACGCCCGCCCAGATCACGAGGCTGACGATGATGGATTGCTTCGCGCCGATCCATTTTGCGAGTTTGCCCCAGAAGAGCGCACCGAAGAACGCCATAAACTGGATCATCAGGATGACTGCGATCAGCGTGTCCTGCGGAAGTTCGAGTCCGCCGCGCAGCAACGGCGCGGCCGCGAAAGTGGAAGAGACCGCGATCACGGTCTGGATACCGTCGTTATAAAGGAAGTAGGCGAGCAGATATTTCAGCGTTTCGGGATAATGCTTGACTTCGGCGAAGGTGTGCTTCAACTGTTTGAAACCAACGCTGATATAACTCTCACCGGCTGGGAGGGTGCGCGCCGCGTGGCGCGGTTGGAGTCGACTCCATGTGAGGAAGGAAAAGCCCAGCCACCAGAGTCCGGCCGAGGCGAGGTTGATGCGAACAGCGAGGTCGCCCGGCACGCCCAAATCTTCGCTAAAGATGAAAAAGGCCAGGTTGAGTGCGAGCAGGATGCCGCCGCCGAGGTAGCCCATCGCCCACCCGTAAGAAGAGACGCGGTCGCGTTCCTCCTCGCTGGCGATATCCGGCAGGTAGGCGTTGTAGAAAACAATGGCCGCGCCAAAAGCCAGATTGGCCGTGATGTACAACACGCCGCCCAGCCACCATAGGCCGCCGGTGACGAGGAACATCAGGAGGGTCGCGATGGCGCCGATGAACGCGAAGATTTGCATCATGCGTTTGCGGAGATGGGAATAATCTGCGATAGCGCCGAGGATGGGAAGGAAGAGTACTTGCAAACCGACCGAGAAAGAAATACAGTAGGGCAGGAATGAGTCTGGCGCGACCGGTATTCCAAAGAAGCGCGCGTTGCCGTCGGGGAAGGCTTTGGCCGCTTCTGCCGCGAGCGAGGCGATGTACGGCCCAAGAAAGACTGTGCCAACTGTGGTACTGAACGCCGAGTTGGCCCAATCGTACATGGCCCAGCCGAAAATTTCGCGCTTGTCGTTCACCATTGGTTTTGCCGATGTGTTTGTCATCGTCGTCCTCTCCTTGTTCTGGCGGAATGGGTGCAACTATAACATTGGAAACCCTCTCCCGCTAACCGAGTTTCTGGCTATTGACGCATGTTCTCCATCACTGGCTTACGCATAATAGCGCTCTCTAGCGCCGCTCATTCGCCTGGATGCGCAAGTCCTGAATTGGCGATCGCGAAAGCGCGTCAGAGCCTCTATCGCCGAGGCGTAAATTACGCTGGGTTTTGTGTCGTACCGACAATGGGATTTCCATGATAAGACATGCTCGCTGTGATAAAATTTCACCGAACCACACCCGCGTACCTCGCGCCTGGGCGCCGGGTATCCCGCCTCAGATCGAATACAGTTCCTCTCATCTTTTTATGGTCTTTCAAAGTCGCTTGACAAACCGGCGGGTTTGGAACGCGAATGCCACGAATAGGCGAATTTCGCGAATTTTCCTGGGTTTATTCGCGTCATTCGCTGATTGGCGTAACTCGCGTTGAGGAATCTCCGACCTTGAAAAAAACCATATCTCATCTTTTCCGTGATACTTGCACAAATCAACGGGTGAAGGCATAATTGCATCAGGAGACATTTTCCATGGCGAACGTTCCTCTACGGGCATATATCCGTGAAATCGAAATGTTCATCGACCGGGGAAATACGGACGAGGCGATCGCACATTGCCGCCACATCCTGTCCACCTACCCCAAACACCTCGACGCCTATCGCATGCTGGGGAAAGCCAGCCTCGAATCCAAACGATACAACGAAGCCGCAGATGTTTTCAAGCGCGTCCTTTTGGTCGCGCCGGACGATTTCGTCTCGCATGTGGGCATGAGCATCATTTACGATGACCAGAAGCGTCTCGAAGACACGATCTGGCACATGGAACGCGCCTTCGAGGTTCAGCCGTCCAATTCCGCAGTGCAGGCCGAGTTGCAGCGACTTTACGGTCAACGTGACGGGCGCGAACCTCATAAAATTCGACTGACGCGCGGCGCGCTTGCCCATATGTATGTTCAGGGCGAATTGTATTCACAGGCCATCGGCGAGATCCGCTCGGTGCTTGCGGAAGATCCCGGCCGCTTCGACATGCTGGCCCTGCTTGCTTTTTCCCAATATCGCAGCGGACAAAAGGCTGACGCATCCGAATCCTGCTCGCAACTCTTGAACAAATCCGCCTATTGCCTGGTCGCCAATCAAATCCTTGTGGAGATCCTGCCTGGCACGGGCATGGCTGAAACCATCCCCACGTATCGCAACCGCGTGATCGAACTCGACCCCTACGCTGCGCACGCCCCCGGACACATCTTTCAGGCCGCCGACGCCCCGGACAATGCCGTTATGATTCAGCGCCTCGAATATTCCGGGCAGCCGGCCAGCCCGCAGGTGGACTGGCGCGACTCATTGGCCAACGAACCGGCTGCGCCGCCCTCCGCGCCCGAGGCGGCCTCGTCCGACGCCATCCCCGATTGGATGCGCCAACACGGGTGGGGCGATTCTTCCGGGACATTTAACGAGTCCGCTTCCTCCGCCTCCTCCGACTCCGCTTCAGAAGAGATCGAACGCGCCGAGCTGCCCGACTGGATCCGTTCCATGGCTCCTGCCGCGCAGGAGCCGCCTGCCCCGGCCCCGGCCCAGTCTGAACAGGAGACAAGAGAATTTCTAGACAGCCTCGGTGTTTCATCTGCGATGCAAGCCACGCCGGCCGCAGACGACTGGCTCTCCAATACAGGAGAATTCGCGGCGCAACAAGCCGCGCCCTCCAGCGACCCACCAGATTGGCTGGCAAGTCTTTCTGGCGAACCTGCACCGGAGCAAGCCGCGCCACCTACTCCGACCTCCGGACTCGGCGATCTGGGCGCCTCCGCCGCCGAGCAGGATGCCGCCATGTTGTGGCTCGAAGGTCTGGCCGCGAAACAAGGCGCCAACACCGAAGAATTGATCACCGACCCGAATGCGCGCACTGAGCAGGCGCCTGAATGGGTGGAACAAGCGCGTTCCATTGGCGAGACGCCCGCCACTTCAACCCCCGCGCCCGCTTCCGGACTCGGCGACCTGGGCACCTCCGCCGCCGAGCAGGATGCCGCCATGTTGTGGCTCGAAGGTCTGGCCGCGAAACAAGGCGCCAACACCGAAGAATTGATCACCGACCCGAACGCGCGCACTGAGCAGGCGCCTGAATGGGTGGAACAGGCGCGCGCCATCGGCGAGACACAGGAGACCGCAGCGCCTCTTCCCTCTGCACGGGAACCGGGCTGGCCGCCGGTTGATGATACGGGAGATTTTACGCGCCCGAACGCGCCCGCGATGGATGAGACCAGTGTCTGGCTGCGAAAACTTGACGAGGCAGACACACCTTCTACGGCTGCTCCGGCGTCAGGCGCATTACCCGAATCCTGGCTCAGTGAAGCGGAGGCGGCGCACGCGCGTCCTGTTGCTGAACCTGCTTCGGACGCGGATGGTTCATTGGAATCCTGGTTCGATAAAAAAGACACGGAGCAACCCACCGCGCCCATCGCCGACCTTTCAGCGGGGTGGGGCGTCGAGAAGACCGCGCCCGCTTCACCGTCGCGCGCGGCGGAAGGTGAAGCGGAAATTCCTTCCTGGCTGCACGACCTCGAAAAAGAGCGCGAATCTCCGCCTCCGCTTTCCACTCCTGTGGCGAAGAGCGCCTCAGACCTGCCCGCCTGGCTGGTCGAACAACCCTCGGCTGAACCGCTCCCGCCCGCGCCGACACGCTCAACCGAGTGG
Organism: Anaerolineales bacterium; assembly: GCA_019187665.1. Classification (GTDB taxonomy): domain Bacteria; phylum Chloroflexota; class Anaerolineae; order Anaerolineales; family Villigracilaceae; genus Denitrolinea. Next base: position 38,882 of record JABARH010000017.1, on the reverse strand, counting down.
GTGCCTGCATCCAGGCCGGCGCAAAAACTGCCAGAAACAGAACCGGCCGCGGCCGCGCCGCAGCCAGTTGGACCCAAACCGGCCGCGAAACCCAAAGCGCCCCGCAAGAAAGAATCGCCTGACGAACGGGCGAAGTCAAGACGCGGTGGTATACTTCCGCCCATGACGGACACCGGGCTGGAACAGGCGCGCGAGATTCTTGGTCACGGCAAGATTCCCGATGCGTTGCAAGCGTACGCCTCGCTGATTCGGAAGGGAAAACTGCTGGACGAAATCACGTTTGACTTGAAGGAAGCGCTCTACCGCTTCCCGGTGGAAGTCTCAATCTGGCAGACTCTCGGCGACGCCTACATGCGATCCAACCGCTTGCAGGACGCGCTCGACGCGTACACCAAGGCGGAAGAGTTGCTGCGATAGCGAAATGCAAAAAACCAGGTTTCTCGAAGAAACCTGGTTTCTCTGAATCAACCTTTTGGAGGAGACTGTGGAACGATCTTTAGTGCTGGTAAAACCCGATGGCGTGCAACGCGCGCTTGTCGGCGAAGTCGTCTCCCGCCTCGAGCGGCGCGGGTTGCGGCTTGTGGCTGCGAAATTCATGGCTGTCAGCCGTGAATTGGCCGAGACGCATTACGCCATTCATAAAGGCAGGCCGTTTTACGATGGTTTGATCGCGTACATTATTTCTGCGCCGGTCATGGCGATGGTGTGGGAGGGGCCAAACGCTGTTGCCGCCATCCGTCAGACGATGGGCGCTACGCGTCCAACCGAGGCCGCGCCCGGCTCACTGCGCCATGACTTTGCACTCGAAGTCGGCCGCAACCTGACGCACGCCTCAGACACCGTGGAAAATGGCGAGAAAGAAACAGCGTTATGGTTTACGAAGAACGAACTTGTGGACTGGACACGCGAAGCGGACCGCTGGGTGTTCGAGAAATAGTCAATAACAACAAAAAATATCTCCTGCCTGCCAGGCGGGAGATATTTTTTAATTCGCTCTTGCCGATGTATAATTTTTGCCATGCGACCTCACAGCCGTCTTTTTCATCCCCTTCTTTTGGCCTTCCTGTTTCTTGCCCTAATGGGCGGAGCGCCTTCAACGCACGTGGGGGCAATGCCTTTGCGCGCCACTGCCTACGAGTTGATCGAGGCGGTGAACAACCTGCGCGCCAAAAACGGACTTCCCGCTTATTCGATCAACTCCATTTTGATGAGCGTTGCCCAGTCACATTCAGATTATCAAGCCTCCATCAGTTCCGTGACTCACTACGGGCCCGGCGGGACGCGCCCCTATCAGCGCGCGCTCGCGGCGGGCTACTCTGTGGCGGGAGACCTGTCTCTGGGCGGTTTCTTCTCTGAGAATATCCTGGCCGGCTCAGGCTATTCTGCCAGGGATGTGGTCAACGTCTGGATGGGGGACGCGCCTCACCAAAACACGATGCTGTCGGCGAACCTGACCGAGGTCGGCGCGGGTGTATCCTGCTCGGGAAATTATTGCTACTTTACGCTTGACGCGGCCCAGCCGAGCGGCGCGTCGGCAGCATATACGCCGCCCAGCGGAGGAACAACCGGCGGGACAGGAGCCGCCATCCCGACGATTGGAGTCGTTCTTCCCAGTACGCCCAACGCCGACGGCTCCATCCAGCATGTTGTCCAGCCTGGCGAGACATTGTGGAGCATTTCCATCGCCTATCACGTGAACTTCGAGGAGATCAGGCGGCTGAACAAAATCAGCGATAACCTGATCTATCCCGGTGACACGCTGATCATCCAGGTTGCCGCGTCCACTGCCACCGCTGGACCGACCGGAACGCCAACCATAGCAGCCACATTTACGCCGTTCATTTTCTGGACCACGACCGCTTCGCCGCCGCCGTCGCCCACGTTGCCGCCTTCTGCGCCGCTTGCCGATGGAAGCGGCTGGCTGGCGGCCGGCGTCATCATTGCCGCCGCGCTGGTTGCCGCCGGGGCGTTGACCGCCGCCGGGGCGCGAAAAAAATAGCGTGGCATATCTGCAACCGTATTCAGACGCCCGCCGATCGCGCGTCGCCCGAATCGTGACAATCGGCGCGCTGAATCGGTACAATCATCCAATCCCTTTCGGCTATAATTTTTTTTGCAATACGTCCCGGCAAACCCATGCGAGGGCCGCGCGCTGCGTGGAGGAAACGCCCGGGATATGCAATTAAGCGACTGACGTACGCGCGCTGAAACGGAGAATCGTCCATGAGCGAAGTTCGAATTGACGCGTTGCTTCCGGCCGAAATGGCCACCCGCGCCGAATACCTCGGAGTTCGTAAAGCCGAGATGCCCGCGTTGACCATGTTTGCGCTCGCCGTTCTGGCGGGCGCATTTATTTCTCTCGGCGCGATCTTTGCCACCACCGTCTCGGCGGGCAGCATGACCGTCGCCGCGGCCGACGGCGCGGCCGCGTTCACCACCGGCCTGCCCTATGGAGTGACGCGCCTGCTGACCGGACTGGTCTTCTGCCTCGGGCTGATCCTGGTCGTTGTCGGCGGCGCGGAATTGTTCACCGGCAACAACCTGATCGTGATGGCCTGGGCGAGTCGCAAGGTCTCCACGTACGCGTTGCTCCGTAATTGGGGTATCGTCTACGTCGGAAATTTTGCAGGCTCGATCGGCACGGTGATCCTGATGTTTTTGACCCGCCAATATACCTTCGGCGCCAACGCGGTGGGGGTGGCCGCGCTCAAGATCGCCGTTGGCAAAACCAGCCTCGACTTCTGGCAGGCCATGGCGCTGGGGATTTTGTGCAACGCTCTCGTCTGCCTGGCGGTCTGGCTGACCTACAGCGCGCGCAGCACAATGGACAAAATCCTGGCGATCATCTTTCCGATCACCGCCTTCGTCGCGGCAGGGTTTGAGCACAGCATCGCCAACATGTACTTTGTTCCATACGCCTTATTCATCCAGATGTTCGATCCCGCTTTCGTCGCATCCGTTGCCGATAAGGTGCCCGGCCTGCAAAGTCTGACCTGGGGCAACTTCTTCATCTACAACCTCATTCCCGTCACGATCGGAAACGTCATCGGCGGCACGATTTTGGTGGCCGCTGTTTATTGGGCAGTTTTTCTGCGCAACAAAAACTGACACGCGTCGGCGGTCCCCGATGCCCGCATGGGAGGCGCCCTCTGGCGCCGCTCGAAGGAGTAATTATGAAAGCCTACGTTCTCATCAAGATCCGCGCTGGCGAAGTTAAAGATGTCGTCCGGCAACTTCGCAAATTGGAAGGCATCATTGAGGCGCACATGACCTTCGGCCCCTACGATGCGGTGGCGGTCGTGGATACGCCCGACGTCTCGCGGCTTGGCATGATCAGCGCCTCTGCCATCCAGCCCATCCCTGGTGTGGAGCAGACGTTAACCTGCATCGCGGTGGACCTCTAGCCGGGATCGTCTTTCGCTTCAATTCACGTTCGCGCGTGACTCGCGCTGGAATCCCGCGTGGACGGGTTGCGCGCCTGCCTGCGCGCGGGTAAGATACTGCGTCAGATACCAATCGCCTGGTGTCTGACGTTTTTATATGATGCGCGCAGCCTATTTCACCCCCGAAACCATTCGCTCCAAAGCGCGCGCCATGCTCGACGCGCTGGCTTCTCTCCGCGCCCGCCACGCGGATATTGTCTTTCGGCCCCGGCGCGCCGCGCTCCTCGTGTTGGACATGCAGGACTATTTCCTGCGTTCTGATTCTCACGCCTTCATTCCCAGCGCGCCCGGTATTCTTCCCAATCTCCAATTACTAGTTGCCGCCTACAGCGCCGCCGCCCGCCCGATTGTCTTTACGCGTCACCTCAACACCGACGCGGACGCGGGCATGATGTCGCGCTGGTGGCGCGAGACGATCCGCGCCGGCTCTCCTGACAGCGCCATCGCCTCCGCGCTGGACGCGTCGAGAGGAATTGTGATTGCGAAGTCCCAGTATGACGCTTTCTACAAAACAAATCTGGAGGAGTTCCTGCGGGGCGGGGGAGTGGAGCAGGTTGTGATCACGGGCGTGCATACGCACCTGTGCTGCGAGACGACCGCGCGCGCCGCCTTCACGCGCGGCTTCGAAGTTTTTTTCTGCGTGGACGGCACAGCCACGTACGCGGAGGAGGCTCATCGCGCCGCGCTGTCCAACCTTGCGCATGGGTTTGCCGTTCCCGCGCTATGCGAGGAGGTTCAATGATGTTCAAAACTTTCACCGCGCTCAAACTACACAGCGCTTTCCGCTTCGGCGCTTTGCTGCCAGAGCAGCATTAAATTAATGATTTTCGCGTAGCCAGTATAACAAACAAGCAACTCTACAAAATGAAATCAAAAACAAACCAAACGTTCACAACTCCGCAGCCAGAAGAAAAGCACCGCGTCATCATCATCGGCGGGGGGCCGGCTGGAATCAGCGCGGCGATCCAGTTGCAGCGCTGTGGACTGCGGCCACTGCTGTTGGAGCGCCGCGAACTCGGCGGGCTGCTTTGGAACGCGAATCTCGTGGAAAATTATCCTGGCTTTCCAAACGGCGTGCGCGGCGAAAAGTTGATCGGCCTGATGAAAAAGCAGGTCGAGCGGCTGGGAGCGGAGGTTAAAAGGGAGGAGGCCAGGCAGGTGACCTGGAGCGAGGACGACTTTTGCGTTGAGACCGATTGCGCGCGGCGCGGCGCGCAATACCTGATCGTCGCGGCTGGCACACTGTCGCGCGCACTGCCAGACGTGATCGCGCCTGAGACAAAGGGCAGGGTCTTCACGGAAGTATGGCCGCTGGCAAACGTGACCGAACGGAAGATCGTCATTGTCGGCGCGGGAGACGCGGCCTTCGATTACGCGCTCAACCTCGCGCAAAGGGGAAATTTTGTCACTATTCTTAATCGCGGAGAAAATGTAAAATGCCTGGAATTGTTGTTCGAGCGCGCCGCGCAGGAGGAGCGCATCGAATACCGCGCGGGAGTCGCTGTCCATGCGATAACGGCCGATAAGCGCGCGGGCAGGCTCGAGGTCAGGTGCGAGGCGCTGGCGCAGGGTAAGTTTTCGCTCCACGCAGAGTATGCCCTGTTCGCGATCGGGCGCGTTCCCAATCTGGATTTTTTGTCGGACGAGATTCGAGGACGCGCGCAGGAACTGGTCGAGTCGGGACGCTTGTATTTTGTCGGCGACGTGAAGAACGATTCGTTTCGTCAGGCGGCGATCGCGGCTGGAGACGGCTTGCGCGCGGCGATGGCGATCAGCGTTAGAGAACGCTGACTGGGCTTGAATCTTTTGAACGTTGGAAAAACACAAAGGAGCAGCGATGAAAATTGTAGCGACAACGGGCGCGTCCGATCTGGCGACGGTTTACATGGCCGATATGGGCGAAGGGCGGCTGATCGAATTTGTGGAAGCCTGCCAGCCGCCGTATGGGCGAGGCGAACGGTGGATCCTGATGGTCTCCACGTTGTATGGCTGTCCTGTGAAATGTTTGTTTTGCGACGCGGGCGGGGGGTATCGCGGCAAGCCGAGCGCCGAGGAAATTTTGATGCAGATTGATTACATGGTGAACGAGTGGTTTCCCAACGGCGTTGTGACCGCCTCGAAGTTCAAAATTCAATTTGCGCGCATGGGCGAGCCTTCGTTGAATATAGCCGTGCTGGATGCGCTGGAAGAATTGCCGCGGCGTTACGGCGCGAATGTGATGCCGTCCATTTCAACCATTGCTCCGCACGGCGCGGAGGCGTTCTTTGAGCGGCTGATTGACGTGAAGGACAGGCTGTACGCGGGCGGGCGATTCCAGTTTCAGTTTTCGATCCACACCACGGACGTGACGCGGCGCAATGAATTGATCCCCGTGCGTAAATGGGATTTTGCGCGCATGGCCGCGTATGGCGAGCGTTTTCACAAGGCAGGCGACAGAAAGATCACATTGAATTTTGCGCTGGCAGAAAATTCGCCGATCGAGGCAGAGGTATTGACGCGTTATTTCGATCCCGCGCGCTATCTCGTTAAACTTACGCCGATCAACCCCACCAGCCGCGCGCTGCAAAATCATCTCGAATCGTTGATTGACCCGAAGCGGCCTGAGACCGCCGAGGCGGTGACGCGCCCGCTGGCGGAGGCGGGGTATGAATTCATCGTCAGCGTGGGCGAGGCGGAGGAGAATGAGATCGGGAGCAACTGCGGACAGTATGTGTTGAATTATCTGGAGAGCGGGGTGATGGTGGAGGGAGGATATTCGTATGAGGTGGCAAGCGGGGCGCGTTGATCAAAAAACAGGCTCTATCGTTTTTAACGGGAAACCGTTTTTTAAACACAAAGGACACGACGGCCACAAAGGAAAAAACACAAGGAATCCAGGCTCTTTTTCCCCTTTGTGTACTTTGTGTCCTCGTGGTGAGGCTCTTTCCCGTTAATTACGGGAGACCCAAAAAACAGAACTTATGCCAGCAGGCGCGTTAGAGAACGCGCCCTTTGCAGCGAGGCGCGCAAGATGAATCTTGCGGCACGGCGTAAGGTGGGTTATTCATCTCCAGATGCTTTCGTAGGGGTGTTGGCTGGCGAGGCGGATTCCTTTTTCGAAGCGCGTGGGCGTGAAGAGGGAGATGTCCACTGTTTTGGGCGCGCCGTCCAGAATCCATTCGGCGAGGCAGAGACCGGTGGCGGGCGAGATTTTGAAGCCGGTGCCGCTGAAGCCTGTGTCGAGCCAGAAGCCTTCGGGTCCGATCGGTCCGATGACGGGATGCTGGTCGGGGGTGATGCCGTCGTAGCCGCCGTGCGCGGAGTGGAGCGCGCCGCCCTGCATGGCGGGGATGCGTTTGCACAGGCGTTCGATGGCGCGTTCGACGAATCCGGCGCGGGCGCGGCTGGTCTCGCCTTCGGGGTCTTCGCCGAGCGGGTTGCCGTCTTCGAGGCCGACGAGGGTTAACCCGCCTTCGGGGCGGAAGTACATGGAGTTGGGAAAATCAATCACGGTGGGGTGGGGCAGGCGCAGTTGGGGCGGACGCTGGACGAACATGACTTCGTGACGCCAGGTGGAGAGCGGCAGGTCCACGCCCGCCATTTCGCAGATGCCTTTGGCCCACGCGCCCGCGGCGTTGACCACGATGGGGGCGGAGAAATTTCCGCGCGAGGCGCTCACCCCGCTCACCCGTCCGGAGTGAAGCGTGATGCCGGTCACTTCGCAATTGGGGATGAAGTCCGCGCCGCGCTGTCTGGCGGCGTTCATCAGCGAGGCTGCCGTCGAGACCGGGTCGGCGTAGCCGGATTCGGGTTCGTAGGCGGCGAGGTCGAAGTCGTCGGTGAGGAAGGAGGGCGCGAGGCGTTTCACGTCCCCGGCGTTGACGAGGAAAGCCGGCACGCCGAGGCGCTGGAGCATGGCGGTGTTGGCCTGGAGCGCGTCTACGTGGGCGCGTTCGACGAGCTGGATGAAGCCGGTGCGCGTGAAGCCCGATTCGCCGCCGATGCGTTCCTTCCAGTCGCGGAACCATTGAAAGGATTGCCAGGCGAGGGCGGCTTCCGGTTCGAGGTCGTAGTGCATGCGGACGAGACCGCTGGAGCGGCCTGTGGCGCCGGCGGCGAGGTTGTTCTTTTCGAGGATGGCAACTTTTATTTTGCGCGCGGCAAGATGGAAGGCGAGCGAGGCGCCGTGCGCGCCGCCGCCGAGGATGAGGATGTCGTAGGTGGTGTTCATGTTTGAAGGTTGGAAGGTTGGAAAGTTTGAAGGTCGGATGGAGATGTTACTTTATTTCGAGAGCCTGCCGAATTTTTGTAAGAACAGATTCAATCTTGGCGTTGATCTCAGAATTGGAAAAGCGGACGACTTTGTATCCTTTTGCGTTCAGGAACGCGGTTCGCTCGACATCTTCAGCCTCGGTAAGCAGGTGTTGACTTCCATCTAATTCTACAACGAGTTTGTGGCTTGGCGCGCAAAAGTCGAGGATGAAATTATGGTTTTCTCAAAGTCGGAGATTCCTCAACGCGAGTTACGCCAATCAGCGAATGACGCGAATAAACCCAGGAAAATTCGCGAAATTCGCCTACACTTGCACCTGGCGCAAGTGCAGGTGTTCGTGGCATTCGCGTTCCAAACCCGCCGATTTGTCAGGCGATTTTGAAAAGACCATAAGGATTAAATTTCCGAGCGCGTGTTGACGGCGGAATTTGATCCCTGCCAGTTGGCGATTTCGTAATCGTTCCCAAAGCCTTGCTTCCTCGGGCGTTTGCAGTTGGCGCAATTCTTTGGCGCGATGCAGGATTTTGGGAGTGGTACGGCGGCGTTTCATGGCCCCCTCTGCCTTCGGCATCTCCCCCATTTCAAAGTGCGGAAATGGGGGAGAGAGGAAACAATGCCCAGATCCAAAGAGCAGAAATGGGGGAGAGAGGAAACAATACTCGAAACGAAAATTATTGTTCGCATGTGTTCAACCGTTCCCCTTCCCCCAAAAGCGTTTTTCCTTTTGCCCTTACAGGGCGCTGCGCGAGGGGAAGGACGGGATGGGGGTCTAATTCTGTGTGAGCCAATCGGGAAGTTCCGCGCTTCCCGTCACTTCCTTCCACAAAATAGTAAAGCGCTCCGTTCCCACCGCTTGCTGAAATTGTTTCAATAACCTCATCACTGTTTCAATATCCAACTTCGCGCCCAGTTGAATCAAAATTTGCAAACCAGACAAAATTGCAGAGAGAGATTCGGAGTGGCGGTCGTTTTTAAATAGTACAACGCCCATGTTGATCAGCGTCGCGGACTTGCCTTGCAGGTCGCCCAAGCCTTCCAATATTTCACGAGCCTGCTGATACAACTTCATCGCCCCGTCCAAATCGCCGCGCGTGACATAGATGCCCGCCATCTGGTGCAGCGTCGCGGACTTGCCTTGCAGGTCGCCCAAGCCTTCCAATATTTCACGAGCCTGCTGATACAACTTCATCGCCCCGTCCAAATCGCCGCGCGTGACAAATACATTCGCCATGGCGTGCAGCGTCGCGGACTTGCCTTGCAGGTCGCCCAAGCCTTCCAATATTTCACGAGCCTGCTGATACAACTTCATCGCCCCGTCCAAATCGCCGCGCGTGACATAAATCTGTGCCATATTGTGCAGCGTCGCGGACTTGCCTTGCAGGTCGCCCAAGCCTTCCTTGATTTCCAGCGACTGCTGATACAACTTCATCGCCCCGTCCAAATCGCCGCGCGTGACAAATACATTCGCCATGGCGTGCAGCGTCGCGGACTTGCCTTTCAGGTCGCCCAAGCCTTCATACATTTGCAAAGCCTGCTGATACAACTGCATCGCCCCGTCCAAATCGCCGCGCGTGACATAAATCTGTGCCATATTGTGCAGCGTCGCGGACTTGCCTTGCAGGTCGCCCAAGCCTTCCAATATTTCACGAGCCTGCTGATACAACTGCATCGCCCCGTCCAAATCGCCGAAGTGTGTGTTGAGGAAGGCGAGATGAAAATAGAAGTTTGATGCTTCCTTCTCGTCCTGATCGGCAACCGAAACCGCGCGGGCAAGGTCGCTCATGGATAAGCGCGCGTGACGGGCAAGGTTGGGATCGCGATAGATTCCGCCGTGTTGACTGGAGGGATAGCAACGCCACGCCAACATTCTCGACCAACGGAATAGGACGGTTCCGTCGGTGTCTTGCAGGCGGGCAAACTCAGACAGCAGGGGGTGCAGGCTGACGCCCTCCTGAATGAGCGACAAGCCCGTTAACAAGTCCAGGGCGTCGCTAAAAGACTCATCCTGCAACTGTGAAGCGGCTTGCAAAACATCCCGCAAGAGAGGCTCGTTTGGCAAGCCGTACCCCGCCAAAAGAAAAACTCTCTTTGCCTCTTCGCTCTCGATCCGTTCCCATGAAAGCGCGAAGGTGGAGGCAACATCTTTATCGTGCTGGGTCGCGTTCGGATGTTTTTTGCGCCAGTTTTTCAGGGAGGGATGATCCAGTGTGAGTTGTTTGAGATATTCGGCAATGGAAACCTGCTTCACATGTTGCAGGTAGGAGCCAGCCAGGTCGAGCGGCAGGGGCAAGCCGCCGAGTCTGGCGTGCAGGGAGGCGAGTTCATCGTCCGTGGCGCGTTCGGGCGGCAAATAACGGCGGAGGAAAACAAGGCTCTCGGCTTCCGTGAAAACTGGAAGTTTCAATTCGCGCAGGGAAAGGCTGGGAGACCAATCCGTTTGACGCGTGGTGATGAGAATGCGGATGTTGCTGTGTCTCAGATTGCCCAACAGGCTGGCGGCGGCGCTCATGTCTTCAAGGTTATCGAGGATGACCAGGCGCGGTCCGCTTTGCTTCCAGGCGTTGATGGTGATGGCGGCTTGAGCGTCCACATCCTGGGACCAGGGATCAAGATTCATGGCTTGTCCACATAGCGCGATGGAGGAATTTATCTCCTGGGCTTTGTAGGCGCTGACCCAATGCACGCCTGCAAACTTATATCCGTATTGCCATGCAAACTGAATCGCCAACTGTGTCTTGCCCAGTCCGCCCATGCCGACGAGCGCCTGTTGTGTGATGGCGATTGCCCTCGTCCCCAGCACCTCTGCCTGAGGGAGAGGGGGGCAGAGAGAGTCGGCGAGTTGTTGCAATTCCGCTTCACGGCCCGTGAAAAACGGATTGGGTTGAATGGGCAGATACGAACCGATGGGCAAGTCACCTGGCAGGGTGGGGGAGGAGGGGCGCTTCTCAACTAATCTTGCTTCGAGATAGGCGATGATCCTGTCGAGTTTTTTGTCTGCGACGGTCTGTCCCTTTTTCAAATCGAGGACGGATTGAAGCAGGATGGGGGAGACGAACTCTTCGAGCGATCCGACGGCGCGCAGTATCGCGTCCGTGTAAAGGCGCGCGCCTTCTTCGTGTTGCTCAGGCGAGAGATTCGGCAGGTCACGCCGAAACGAGTTCAGCAAGGTATCCTGGAGTTCGGCGCTGTCCATGGCTTGGGGAAGTTTCGTCAACGCCGCTTGCACTGATGGCAGATCGCCAAAGGTTAGGTCACGGAACAGATGACGCAAATCCTTGTCTGGGCAGTTGCGCGGGTCTTGCAAATACAGTTGGGCGTTCTCGACCGCTCCCAATAATTGCTTGGCAGATTTCTCCGAGTCCAACCAGGCATCGAGGCGCGCTTGCACATCTTCATCGAGAACAGTTTCTGCGGCAATGCCAGCGGCATCTTCTCCCAGCCAAAACTTAGCCTGATGCTTCAGCAGGGCAATAATGAATTTCGCGGTTGTCTTTCCAGGATCAGGCATAGCAACCCTCTTGTGATTTGCGGCGCTGTGGAACGGTATGCCGAGTATAGAAGCAATCCAGTGAAAACGCAAGAAATTTTGTCCGCGCCTTGGTAGGGCAGGGGAGGGGAAATAAAAGGATGAAGGATAAAGGCTGAAGGATGCAGAATCAACGCGCGGCTGGAATTGAACCGTTTCCCTCCCACGCAGAGCATTGTCCAACCTCCATAGTCTATCGTCAGGCAGTGGGGGAGTCTTTCTCATCCGAAAATCCCAACCTTCAGAAAGTTTCCCTTTATGCTTTCGATAAGTATTATTATCGAAAGCATTGACAATCTACGGTAAGTTCGTATAATGAGCGCCATGACAATCATAGAATCGAAATCACTGACGATTGCGCAAGCCATGAGCGCGTATCTGCGTATGGTTGAACGCGCGCGAAGCAAACCAACCATGCTTTCGTATAAGAACGCCTTGCATATTTTTTCTGCAATGCTGAAGAGCAAATCTCTCGAACCTGAGAGCGCCCCCATTTTACAACTCAACGAAGATCATTTTGCAAAGTTTGTCGAGTACCTCAACGACTATGCCACGGCTACCGAACAGCTGTATTTACAGGCAGTGAAAGGCTTCTATCTGTATTTGGATTCGGAAAGGCTGACCGATGTCAATCAATCGCGGCTGATCGTGCTGATACGACAACGCGCGCGCCGCCCTGGCAAGCGTTCGCCGCAATACCGACTAAATGAAATTGACACAATGCTGGATAAAGCAAGAGATGTTCAAAACCTGATCGCCGCGACTGTCAAAGATAACGATGAAACCAACGCAAAACTACGCGCATACCGTGATCGCGCTCTTTTGTTCACGCTGGCAGAGACTGGTTTTCGCGTCCATGAAGCGTGCAACCTGCGGCGCGGCGACATTGATTGGAACGAAGGACGCGCCATCATCATCGGTAAAGGCAACAAGCAGGCTGTTGTTCGTTTTACATCGTATACGCTCCAAGTCCTCAAGGAATATCTGTCACAACGCGCCGAGTTGGATGGTAAGTCAGGAAAACAATTGAGTTCCCTGCCCCTCTTTGCGCGTCACGATAAAGGCGCTGGTAAAAAGGTCAAGCCAATGACGACCACGACGGGGAGAAATATCGTCAAAGAACGCGTGGAGCAATTTCTGGGAAAAGACCTGGTCGGCCAGATCACGCCGCACACGTTCCGTCATTATTTCGTCACGTCCACATTACGCGCTACGGGCAATCTTGCCATCGCGCAAAGACTCGCGCGGCATGAAAATATTCAAGTCACGGATCGTTACACTCAATTGACGGACGATGAGTTGGATAAAGCCTATTACGAAGTGTTCGAAAAAGACTCGAAGTGGAAACAGAAATGACCAAACGTCCCGAAGGCTTCGGCCGCGCTTTCGGGGCGTTTGAATTTCAAGGGCTTCCCGCCGCCCGCGCCCATGCTTCGGTCACATCGGCGGAAAGCATCGTGTAATACAGATTGAGATGCGCCTCACTGCAATCGTAACTCGCGGTGGTCGGGAATCCCACCACTGGAGCCGCGACGGGCGGCGCGTCTTCTTCAGAAAATAACCCTTCCTGTAATTCGCCGTCAATGTAGGCGCGCATCGTCCCATATTGCACGTCATGCAAGATGCCGACAAAAGTGATCGTCCTGCCGTCCGCCTGATACCCGCCCGACGCGGAATGTACGCCGTCCAGTTCGAAGTAATCGCCGCTGGGGAGATCGAAGCGCATGGTCACCGATCCGAACAGCGCGAACGTGTTATCGTCACGAAACACGATGGTCAACTCGCTCGGCGCGACCACGGTCATATTCGGGTTGATGTTCAAGTCCTGGAACTTGGTCTCCAAGGCATACACGTCCATCTTCCACAAGCCGCTCACGCAGGCATCGAGCGCGTCCAGCGCGTACGTCGCCTGCAATGTGCTGGAAACTTCGAGCGCCTCCTCCTGCTCCTCCGCCACTCTCGGGCGAAAACACGATTGAAGAAGCAGGGCGAGCGTGAACAAAACGAATGCGTACAGGGCAGGTTTCTTCATGGGATTCTCCTTACTGATCTTACAATGCGTTCGGCTCAATCTTTTCAGCGTGATTGATAACATACTCATCGTAAGCGCGCAATAACCTTTCTGTCCATTTTCCCACCCTCCCCTGCCCCACTGTTCTGTCATCAATTTGAACAATCGGCACAATCCCGCGCGAACTGGACGTGAGAAACGCTTCCGCGAATTTTTCGTCCACGCGCGGCGGACGATATTCGATACGCATCCCCTCCCCTCTCGCAAGGCGGAGCGCCACGCGCCGCGTCACGCCGAGGAGAATCCCCGTCCGCGCGGTAACCAGCGTACGGCAAACTTCAGTTTGCCCCCCTGCCGCAGAATCACAAACTTCAGTCTGCCCCCTCGCAAAATCACTAACTTCAGTTTGCCCCCCTGCCGCAGAATCGCAAACTTCAGTCTGCCCCCTCGCAAAATCACTAACTTCAGTTTGCCCCCCTGCCGCAGAATCACAAGCAGAATCGCAAACTGAAGTTTGTAGTGCATCCGCAAAAACTGAAGTTTGTAGTGCATCCGCACAAACTGAAGTTTGTAGTGCGTCCGCACAAACTGAAGTTTGTAGTGCATCCGCACAAACTGAAGTTTGTGGCACGGCGGGAACTGAATCTTTCAATAGCGCGTAGAAATTCGAGGTCATCCCCTCGTAAATTTTCCCATCCTTCGTCAGCAATACTTCAAATATTTCAGCGCCAACCCTCGCCCGCGCAGACTGACTCTCCGAGATAAAGGAGGTGTCCTTCACGCGCGGATCGTGACGAATTAATTCTGCCGTGATGACCTTCACGCCTTGTTCGTAAATTTCTTTGGGCAACGGCGTGAACGGTTGAACGATCACAAACACGGTTCCATCCGATTCTGCCCGCAGGACGCGCAGGCGCGATTCGCGCGGGGCGTTGGATTCGGCCAGCGAGGCCAGCGCCCGCCTCAGGTCCGCGCGCGAGGCGGCTGAAGGCAGGTTGAGCCGCTCCAGATGCGCGGATAATCCCAGCACACGCGTCCCGCCGTGATGAGTGATAAAAGTCGAATAGAGACCGCGCGGCAGGCGGCGCGTCAGCTCGTCGGGAGTCACCGCGTCGGTTTCGACGGGAATTAATCTTTGGGCGGCCAGTCGAAATGCAAGCATGCGGCGAGTATACACAAAATCTGGCGTATGCCGAAAAGAAATTCTTGACACCTCCTCCCCTCCCATGATAAACTCTCGCCCGCACGAAAAATCCCAAAGAAAGGAGTCGCGCTACATGAGCATCACAAAGTTCTTCCGTACTGTTCCCGCCGCCGATGGCGATACCATCCCTTCTCGTAGCGCGCCCGTTGACCGAATCTAGGTCATCCCTGTCTTGCTCCCTCAAGCCACGGTGCGCTCGCATCGTGGCTTTTTTATTTCCTCCCGCCCGCCCTCTCCCTGTTCTCGATACTGGAAGAGGAGAAAGAACGAACATGACCGCAAACTTCTCGGCTTACAAACCCTATGATTTCCGCCAATCCATCGCGCAGAATCGACTCGCGGGCATGTGGCGGATGATGACCGACTACCGCCTCTCCTACGCGGGCGCGACGCTCGCGCTGGCGGTCTCGGCCATTTCGCGCACCGCCATGTTTCTCCTCCTGCGCTACTTCGCGGATGTTGTGCTGGGCGCGCAGACCTTCGCGTTTTCCACGCTCAATTTGACCCTGGCGGTCATCGCGCTCGGCTTCGTCGGGCTGGCCTGCTTCGAGGGATTGTTCTCGTATCTCTCAGGCCGCCTCGCGGCCTACACCGCCGAGGGAATCACGCGCCGCCTGCGCGACTACCTCTTCGATCACATCCAACGCCTGAGCTTCTCCTATCACAGCCAGACGCCGACGGGCGACCTGATCGAGCGCGTCACCTCGGACGTGGACTCGGTGCGCCGCTTCTTCTCGGAACAGGCCATCGGCGTGGGACGCATCCTGCTGGTGTTCATCGTCAATTTTGCCGCGCTGCTGCAACTCTACGCGCCGCTGGCGTGGGTCTCCATTGTGACGATCCCCGTTGTGTTGATCGTGTCGTTGTGGTTCTTCAAAATGGTGACCAAGCGCTATGAGAAATATCAGGAGCAGGAAGCCATTCTCTCGACAACTTTGCAGGAAAACCTGACGGGCGTACGTGTGGTCAAGGCCTTCGCGCGGCAGGATTACGAGATGGATAAGTTCGAGAAGGACAACCACGAAAAATATCAGCGCGGCCGCCGGCTGTTGATCATGCACTCCATGTTCTGGCCGCTCTCCGATATTGTGCTGGGATTCCAAATGCTGGCGGGGTTCGTCTATGGCGCAAACCTGGCGATCGGCGGCGTGATCACCGTCGGGACCTACGTGGCCTACGCGGGACTCATCACGCAGTTGTTGTGGCCGATCCGCAACCTGGGACGCGTCATCGTGCAGGCTTCGTCGGGGCTGGTCTCGTACTCGCGCCTGATGGACATCGTCAAGCAGGACCGCGAACCGCTCTTCGATGGCCGCGTCCAGCAAAAAAGTCCCGCGCGCGGCGACCTGGTCTTCGATAACGTTTCGTTCATGTATTCGGACGGCAAGCATGACGTGCTGAAGAATGTCTCGTTCCACGTGAAGCCTGGGCAGGCAGTGGCGCTGCTCGGCTCGACAGGTTCGGGCAAGACCTCGCTGGTGAACCTTCTGCCGCGCTTCCACGAATACACGGGCGGGCGCATCCTGCTCGACGGCGCGGAGTTGAAAGAGTACCCGCGCGAATACTTGCGCCGGCAGATCGGCATCGTGGAGCAGGAGCCGTTCCTGTTCAGCCGCACGATCCGCGAGAATATCACCTACGGCGTCGGCCGCGAAGTTCCGCAGGACGAGATCGAGCGCGCCGCCAAAGCCGCCGCCATCCATCATGTGATTCTGACCTTCCCCGACGGCTACAACACGCTGGTCGGCGAAAAAGGCGTGACGCTTTCGGGCGGGCAGAAACAGCGCGTGACCATCGCCCGCACCCTGCTGAAGAACCCGCGCATCCTGATCTTCGACGACTCGACCTCCTCCGTGGACCCCGAAACAGAAGCAGAGATCCGCGCGGCGCTCAACTCGCTGATGAAGGACCGCACTACGTTCATCATCGCGCACCGCATCCAATCTGTGATGATCGCGGACCTGATCCTGGCGCTGGACAAGGGCGCGGTCGTCCAAAGCGGAACGCACGCAGAACTGCTCGCGGATCCCGCTGGAATGTACCGCCGCATCTATGACATTCAGACGAGGATTGATGAGGAGCTGGAACGTGAGATTATGAAGTCTGAAATCGAAAGATGAGAGATGAATGGCCGCCTGCAAAATAGGCGATTTCAAATTCAAATCGGAAAACAGGTGTTGCGTTCAGGCACGTCTGTCGGGGCGCAATACCGTGAAGGCCATCGGGCAAAATCCGACGCGGATGTGATCAACAAATTCGAAGGCGTCTTGCAGGAATTGGACGAGACCGACTACTGGCTCGGCCTGCTCGTGTAGGGCGGATTTGTCCCTGCCAGGATTCTGGAATCGCTGATCAAGGAAACGAATGAACTCATCGCGATTTTCGTAACCATCGTAACGAAGATCAAGAAGCGAAGAGACGGTTAAAAAAGACGGGAGCGAAAAGACGAAAGACGAATCGCCACGCGGCTTCATCTTTCATCTCTCATCTTTATTGGAGAACTACCATGTCTGATCAAGAAACCATCGAACTCGAAGAAGAAGAGTACACAAGCCAACTCACTGCGCCCGTCTTCAGGCGCATTCTATCCCTCGTCGCGCCGTACTGGCATTGGGCGCTGGGATTCATCTTCACCATCCTGCTCGTCTCCGCGCTGGA
The DNA here is from genome assembly GCA_019187665.1 of Anaerolineales bacterium. GTDB lineage: Bacteria > Chloroflexota > Anaerolineae > Anaerolineales > Villigracilaceae > Denitrolinea. Next base: position 21,788 of record JABARH010000017.1, on the reverse strand, counting down.
CGCGTATTTTACGTTTCTGAACAAAGGCATCGTGGATGCGGGCATCAACCTGCGCGACCGCGCCGAAGTGACGCGCCTGGCGACGCTCTATGGGGCGTTCATCCTCGTGCAGTCGGGGATGGTCTTCACCTGCATCTACCTGGCGGGCGTGCTGGGCGAGCGCATCCACTACGACCTGCGCAAAAGGATGTTCAACCACCTGCAATCCCTCTCGCTCTCGTACTATTCGCAAATGTCGGTCGGACGCCTGATGGCGCGCGTCACCTCGGACTCGGGGCGCATCTCCGAACTGGTCACATGGGGCGCGCTCGACTCCACCTGGGCGGCAGTCAACATCACCACCTCGGCCATTTTTATGATGCTGATCAACTGGCGCCTGGGACTGATGGTGCTGCTCATTGTCCCGATCCTGGTTGTGATCGCGGTTCAATTCCGTAAAAAGATCCTGGTGGAGTTTCGCGCCAGCCGCCGCGCCAACTCGAAGATCACCGGCGCGTACAACGAGAACATTCAGGGCGTGCGTGTGGTCAAGGCGCTCGGACGCGAAGACCAGAACCTGACCGAATTTCAGGACCTGACCGGCGCCATGTATCGCGCTTCGTATCGCGCGGCCTGGCTCTCCGCGCTCTTTTTGCCTGCCGTGCAGATCATCTCGTCGGTGGCGTTGGGCGCCATCGTCTGGTACGGCGGCGTGCAGTCCACGCAGGGGCTGCTGACCATCGGCGGGATTCAGGCCTTCGTCTCCTACCTGACCTTCATGCTCTGGCCGGTGCAAGACCTGGCGCGCGTCTACGCGGAGATGCAACACTCCATCGCCTCGGCGGAGCGCGTCTTCAAATTGCTCGACACCCCGTCCGAGGTGCGCGACCGAAGCGACGCGCTGGACGCCCCCACGCTGCTCGGACAGATCGAATTCGATCATGTGGACTTCCATTACGAGGACCGCGCGCCCGTCCTGAGCGACTTCACGCTGACAGTGAACCCAGGCGAGATGATCGCGCTGGTTGGGCCGACGGGAGGCGGCAAGTCCACCATTGTCAATTTGCTGTGCCGCTTCTTTGAACCGCGCGCGGGCGTCATCCGAATCAACGGGCGCGACTACACTGAGTACACACTGCAATCCATTCATTCCCGCATTGGGATCGTCTTGCAGACTCCGCACCTCTTCAGTGGCAGCGTGCGCGAGAACATCCGCTACGGGCGGCTGGACGCGACCGACGCGGATGTGGAGGAGGCCGCCCAAATCGCGGGCGCGCACGATTTTATTGTAACGCTCGAAAAGGGCTACGAGCAGAACGTGGGCGAGGGCGGCAACAAACTCTCGGTCGGGCAGAAACAGTTGATCAGTCTCGCGCGCGCCGTGCTGGCCCGCCCCGAACTCTTCATCATGGACGAGGCCACCTCCTCCGTGGACACGCTGACCGAGGCGTTAATCCAGCGCGGCATGGAAGCGTTGATGCGCGGACGCACGTCGTTCGTGATCGCACACCGCCTTAGCACCATCCGCCGCGCGGACCGAATCCTGGTGATCGAAAATGGAAAGATCGCCGAGCAGGGAACGCACGCCGATCTCCTGCGCCAACGCGGGCATTACTACAACCTGTACACGCAACAGTTCCGCCAGCAGCTCGAAGTGCAGTATGGCGTGGATGAGGAGGGTGTCGTGGAGGTGAATGAAGTAATGACAGCGGATTGATCGGTAATTGGCGTTCAGCCGCTATGAGCGCAGGCAGACGTTCTCTAACGCCTGCCTGCCTTGCGCTGTAATGGCAGCGAAGCGAGGACAAAAAGGTGGCCAGCGAATTTTTAACGGATAAGCGGATAGAGGCGGCCCATCCGTTTATCCGCTTTCTTTCCGCTGGTCGCTGCTCGCGAGTACGTGGAAGTCGGCTAAAAGCCGACTCGCTCAACAGACCCGAAGGGGCTTCCATGCACTGAGCAGGCGGCTCTGCGAAGCGCCCTGTGGGTTAGCCCCGCGATTCCCAGCAGAAAAAGACCTCCGAGTCGCTTGCGCGAAAACTCGGAGGTCTTCGATTTATTGAGTCTCTCGCAATTTTTGCAGGAAATCTTTCATGTAAATTGTCACAGGGTGTTTCGGGTCAATCTTTTCTCCAAGCGCAACTGCCTGACTTACCATCTTAATCGCTTCGTCCTTTTGATCCGACGAAGCCAGAACCTGACCGATGAACATATAAATATTTGCCTGACTACTTATCGCGCCAATTTCATCAAAAAGATCCATCGCGTTTTGAAGTTCCGCTAATCCTTCCTTTGGCTGACCTGTAACTACAAGCATTCGTCCTCGTGAGTAGTAAACGTTGGCTTCGCCCAATTTAGCCCCGATGTCTTTGAACAGTTTCAGGGCTTCGTTGTAACTGGCGAGCGCGGCGTCACGATCATCGCGGAATTGTTGCACATCGCCAATCGCTTTCCGCACGTTGGCTTCGCCCAATTTAGCCCCGATGTCTTTGAACAGTTTCAGGGCTTCGTTGTAACTGGCGAGCGCGGCGTCACGATCATCGCGGAATTGTTGCACATCGCCAATCGCTTGGAGCACGTTGGCTTCGCCCAATTTAGCCCCGAT
>JABARH010000017.1:0-19194 GCA_019187665.1 Anaerolineales bacterium | reverse complement strand
CCCCGATGTCTTTGAACAGTTTCAGGGCTTCGTTGTAACTGGCGAGCGCGGCGTCACGATCATCGCGGAATTGTTGCACATCGCCAATCGCTTGGAGCACGTTGGCTTCGCCCAATTTAGCCCCGATGTCTTTGAACAGTTTCAGGGCTTCGTTGTAACTGGCGAGCGCGGCGTCACGATCATCGCGGAATTGTTGCACATCGCCAATCGCTTGGAGCACGTTGGCTTCGCCCAATTTAGCCCCGATGTCTTTGAACAGTTTCAGGGCTTCGTTGTAACTGGCGAGCGCGGCGTCCAGTTCTTTTCGGAATTGTTGCACATCGCCAATCGCTTGGAGCACGTTGGCTTTTAATCCCGTATCCGAGATACCCAACTTCAATGCGGCTTCCAGCCAGGCAAACCACTGAACCCACGACCCTCGAAAGATATTGTAAAACCAGTTTCGGGGCGCGGTAGAAAGCCGCGCAAGAAATTCCGCCTGCCGCTCTCCCCTAGCCCACTCGCACGCATGGAGCAAATTGTTCCATTCTGCGGCAACCTGAGGAGCAGTACTGATGTCCTCGGTGTAATGTTCCTCAAATAAATCCACCAACCACTTTGCCAGAGAAGTTTTTGTCTGATTGTATCCTCCGCTCGCTTTGAGTTTCGGGGTTGCGAACTCATCCAACAGATCGTGCAAACGATAGCGTTCGAGTCGGGTGTCTTCCAAATCCAAAGGGATTACCAGAGAAAGATTGATGAAACGCGAAAGAATTTGGCGGGCGCTTTGCGATTCTAAATTCCACAAATGCGTTACCGCATCTAACGAGAAACCCGTCGGGTGAAACACGGAAAGAATCTGGAACTTTGATTGATCGTCCGCGCTCAGGTCGAGATAGCTGATATCGAAGATCTTGTCCATGTCCCAGCGGGCGTCGCCTTCCATTTTCAATTCCGAAAACTTTGCCTGCGCGATTTCGAAGTATCGCGCCACAGGTTTGCGCGTCCCTTCGAATTGGCGGATGCGCCGCGCGGCGATCTCCATGGCAAGCGGGTTGAACCTGCAACGCTCGGCAAGCGTTTTCATCGTCTCAAGCTCGGCGGCAACGACCGATTCCCCTAAAACGGTTTCAAATAATTGGCGCGCCTGATCCCAATCCATCGCATGGAGGGCAAAGTTTTTCACGCCGCCGATTTCCTTCATGCGGCTGGTCACCAGCGCGGCGCACGGGCTTGGCGGCAGGAGGTCCGCTAGTTGGCTCAGCGATTCTTCACGAACATCATCGAGGATCAAGAATACTTTTTTAGAAAGATAGGTGTGCCGAAGTTCGTTTTTCAACCGTTCGTCCGAATCCGTCGGCTGGATTTGAACTCCGCACATCCCAAGAATTTCACCGAATAGTTGTCGCGGTTTCTTTTTGCCCACATCCACCCAAAGAACTTCATATTCCGATTTCAACTTTTCTGCCGCTTGTTTCGCCAGTTCTGTTTTTCCAAGTCCGCCTGGGGCGTGGACGCCCACAATTGCTCCCGCGCTTCCCTTTTGAATGTGGGCAATCACATCATCTTCGATTTTTCCGCGATGAATATATTTTTCCGTTTTTACAGGGGGGATGAAGCCGATGGTATCGTGAGTCTCGCGTTCGGGCTTTGGGGCTTCGTGAATTGTGACATTGCCGCCTTGAACGACAACTTTTGTTCCATCGCCTGATTGACTCACATTGCCCATTTGATTTCCTGGCGCGGGGTCTTTTGGCTTTGGCTCATCGGGTTTGGTCAGTTCTTTGTACGTCTTTATAAAATCCAATCCGCCCTTCAGAAACGTAAGCGCTCCAACTGCCGATAACCCCAGCAGAGTCCAAATTCCGTTCGGGCTTTCGCGCCAGCCTTCAAAGAAAAACCAACTGACCGCGACAACAGCCAGCCACAAGATACCGAAGATCATCAAAGGCGTGAGTGTTCGTTTCATTAGTCACCTCTCCCCTGCTGTGATGGGGGTGCGTCAATTGTACTGCAATAAAAAAGCTAAAGAAACCGTCGCTCTATCCGTAACGCCTCAGAGTTGGCTGGTTATGCCTTTGACCCTCCATTTTTGTTTTGCTCCAGCCAGACCGCACGATCGCGTGAACTCTCGGGGTCGAGATCGCGCGGGTGAATCTCCTCGCGCAGGTGATAGCCGCAGCGCGTCCACATCTCCTCGGCCTGGCGGCGCGGATTCGAGTCCACGCCCTGGCGGGAGAAATATTCGCACAGCCGCGTCACGTCGCGCAAAAAGATTCGTAATGCGTTGCGGTTATCCTGCGGCGCCACCACCTGCGGAAAGTCAATCAACTTGACCTGACCTTCCCAATACAGAATGTTGTACGCCGAAAGGTCGCCGTGGATGTAACCGTGCGCGAGCAGAAGTTCCACGTTGCGCATCACGCGCTCGAACAGCGGGCGGGCTTCGTCATGCTCTAACTGGACCTCGTTCAAGGTCGGCGCGGAACCGAGGGCGTCGCCGACAAAATCCATCACGATGGCGTTCCCACTTCTCGCGTAGGGACGGGGGATGTCCGCGCCCGCGGCAAAAAGCCTCTCCATCGCGGCGAACTCGTGCGCGATCCACGATTGGTGACGAAGTTCCTCGCCATATACACTGCGTTTTGCAATGGCGTGCAGGTCGGCCTCTTTGTAGACCTTGTGCCCGTCGCTGTCCAGGTCGGTTCGTCCATCACGGTAGACTTGATCCTTTTTCAGGTTGCGCAACATGCGCGGACGATACACCTTTGCCGCCACAAATTCAGATCCGCGCGCTGCCGGTCCCGGCTTGCACAAGTAGACCGAGGCTTCCTTCCCGGCTTTCGCCTTGCGGAGCACGTCTGTGATCCAAAGCTGGTCTGCCAGTTCTGCCAGCGTGTCCGCCAGCCAGGCTTCCTCGAAGCGCGCGGCTTGGTACGTAAACTTGAACGCCCGCGAATGTTCCTGCGCGCGGATGAACAGGCGCGCGTCCATCTCCTGCTTCTTCGATTGGCGCTTCTTCGTGGTGCGTGCGCTGTTCCGGCTTTCCGATTCGATGTCATCGAGTTCATCATACAACTCGACCAATTTGTTGTTATTCATTTTGTTGATCTGCCTTGTGATAAAAAAGGAACCTCTCCCCCACGGAAAAGAAAAACCGCAGGGCATGCGCGCCTGCGGCAAATGACACCAGCGGGACCAAAACGGTCATCGCGGAAAATCATCACCTTGAGGAGGCGCGCCGAATCGAACAGAACGGGTTGTGACTTGTTTGGTTGTCATAGGCCGAGCCTCCTTTCGTGTGAGATGGGCGGATTGTAGCCGCTCCAATTCGGCGCGTCAAGGATGTTCTTATTGTGTTTTATGGTCTTTTCAAAGTCGCTTGACAAACCGGCGGGTTTGGAACGCGAATGCCACGAATAGGCGAATTTCGCGAATTTTCTTGGGTTTATCCGCGTCATTCGCTGATTGGTGTAACTCGCGTTTGAGAAAGCCATGTATTGTGTTTTGGTGGAGTCAATGTAGTTGTATGTGCATGCGTATGTTACACTGGCTACGCGAATGATGGCGCGCGGATAAATCGTACATTACCTTGTTCCTTCAAGAAACGAGAGGATGTCGGCAAAGTAGGTGGTGATGATACCATTCTTATCGTGACCGAATCCTTCAGCCGCGATAAACGTGGTTGGTACATTTGCGGCAGTGAGGATTTGGGCAAGTTCAACAGATTCCTGGAACGGAACGGTTTTATCCTCGGTGCCGTGAATGATCAGGATGGGCGGATCGCCCGCTGTAACGTAATTGTCAACCGCTAGATTGTAGCGGTCGGGGCAATCGCCATTAACTTCGCATCCAAAGATTTGATAGGTTGTCGGCAGGATGTCTGCGCTGAGATCGTTAATCTGGGCGCGTGTAACCGATCCGAATAAGTTGATCACCCCCGCGACCCGGCTCGAAACATCCGCATTCCCCCCGGTGGTCCCTTCAAATTCAGGCATTCCAGATGTCATCCCTACCAATGAGGCGAGCAAGCCGCCCGATGATGTGCCCAAAATATAGATCGCGTCCGGGTCAAGATTTAACTCTGGTGCATTTGCCCGCAGATAGCGAATCGCGCCTTTCACGTCCTGAATCTGCGATGGAAAATATCCGTCCAGCATGCTTCGATAAGCGACCGCTGCAATGGCATAGCCTCTGCCGGTGAAATCGTCTTCAAACCCCTGCGCGGCGTTCAAGCCGCCGGGACCAAATCCGCCGCCATGAATCCAGACGATGACCGGGAATGGTCCGCCCGAAGCGGGTCGTATCAAATTGAGCTGGAGTGTGATCGAATCATCATCCGCGTAGGCTATTTTGGTCGTAGTGTAACCATCCATTACCTGGGTATCAGTCGTGCGCGAAGATTGGTTCGTGCTCGCCTTCGCGTCACCTTTGATGATCAGCGTCTCGCCCACCTCTTGATTTGGGGTCAAGAGAGTCCCTCCTTGATCGTAAAAGAGCAATTTGTATTCCCCCGCGCCCAAAAGCTCATTCAAATTCGTCGCCTTATGGTAGACATCGTTAATGCGAAGAATCTCATTCCCGGCAAGGTCATATGCGACCAGCGTCAATACCGTCTGTTTGCCGTAAAGCCGCATTAGTTTGGGAAGTTTGTCATTTCCATTGACAATATACGAATAGGCTTCGTCGCTCGAGTCCGCAGTTGCGCGCGGGGATTCTGTTTCAGTAGCAGTCACCTCGGCAGGCGAAAGCGGCGTCATGTTTACGTCAGGTTCAGCGGGAGCGCACGCGGCAGTAACCATGGCAAACGCAAGAAAAATCGCAAACAAGTGTTTTAGTGCATGCATGGCGGAATTCTTCCTTTCCTGAAGATATAGCCCATTATAGGACAGGTGGATTAATCCGGCTTTATGAGGATGTAAAAAAATTGAAAACAGTTGCAAACGCCCCGGCGAATGATCGTTACCCAGAGGCGTTTTTCACATTTTCATCGAAGAAGCGGACAGCCTCCTCCATAAAACGGTACCACGCATCGCCGCTGAATGAATGACGCTGTCCCTCATAGCCAAATAACTTCGCAGGCTTACCCGCATCCAGAAACGCTTGATATAGTTTTTTCGACCATTCGGGAGGCGTACCGGATGTCTCCTCGCCATCGCGCGTGCCGTAATGGATCTGCACCGGGGCGGTGACGAGATCGAGGTGATCAATCGGCGAAACGGCAGAAAGCGTCTCGGGGTCGGACGCGGCCACGTAATACGCATCCAGCAATTCGCCCGGCAGGGAAAGCGGGATCACGTCGGATGAATTGCAATCACTTCTCCCCTCCCCCTCGATGATATTCCCGAAACATCCCAGGCCCCAGCGGGCCAGCACATCCGCCTGGTCTGCACTGACCGTTGAGTAAAGCACGGCGGCGCGGATAATGGTCTCGATACCTTCCCCGCCATTACTCGGAACTGCTCGACCGCCGGTGATTGCCAACGCCTTCATCGTCACGCCGCCGCCCATGGAATGACCCCACATCCCGACGCGCGACGCGTCCGCTTCGGGGAGGGATGAGATGGCGGCGAGCAGGTTGACCACGTCTATGGCGAGGCCCGAGTAGAAGAGGCTTGGTCCCGTGTCAGACTGCCCCCAACTACGATAGTCCGGCGCGAGCGTCATGTAGCCGTTTTTGTTTAGAAACTCCGCCGCGCGGTCGGTGCCATCGCCGGCGACATATTCCGTGCGCGGAAAGAATCCGTGGCTCATCACGATGACCGGATACGGCGGCTGGCCCTGCGCTGGAATTTGCATGATGCCGGTGATGGTCAGATCGTCGGAAGGATAGCGGATGAGGTAACGCGTGTAGTCGTGTGTTTGATCGAGCGCTCCAACGACTTCAATCTGTCCAGCGGGATATTTCCGCGCGCGCAAACCCTGGATGGTGTACGGACGGATCGCATCCGCGAAGGTCATGGTGGGGGTCGGTGCAGGAGTGGCTGTGATCGTCGCTGTCGCAGTCCCTGGCGGCAACGTCAAGGATGGCGAAGGCGAGGCGGCGACAGGCGAGGGCGAAACATGGCTCTGCGGCACGCAGGAGGCGAGGAGAAGGAAGACCCACACAGCGACGATTTTGTTTTTTCTCTTCGCATTGCGCTTCATCACTCTTGAAATCCAGTCTTGTACAAATGGAAATACTTTCCGCGCCGTGCAAGCAACTCTTCATGGCGTCCCTGCTCGGCGATCTGACCGCCCTCGATGACCACGATGCGATCCGCGTTGGTGATCGTGGATAAGCGATGCGCGATAACAAAGGACGTGCGCCCCTTCAGCAAACGCGCCAGCGCAGATTGAATCACCTGTTCGGTCTGCGTGTCCACGGAGGATGTGGCTTCGTCTAAAATCAAAATACGCGGGTCTGCCAGCAGGGCGCGCGCAAACGAGATCAATTGACGTTGTCCAACCGAGAGCAGAACGCCGCCTTCTTCCACAGACGTGTCATAGCCTTTTTTTAAAGCCGCAATAAAATCATGCGCGCCAACAGCCGTTGCGGCGGCGATCACATCCTCATCGCTCGCGTTAAGCCGCCCGAACAAAATATTTTCCTTCACTGTTCCATTAAATAGGAACGGGTCTTGCAAGACCATGCCCATCTGTTTGCGAAGCGACGATTGAGTCACCGTCCGCAGGTCAACGCCATCCACGCGGAGGCCGCCCGAGGTCGGATCGTGGAAGCGCGCCACAAGTTTGACAAAGGTCGTCTTGCCCGCGCCGGTCTCGCCGACGAGCGCGACCGTCTCGCCCGCGCGGACATCCAGATCAATATCCGTCAGAACCGGCGTGGGGTCATCCGAATAATGAAACGAGACATGATCGAAGCGGACATCGCCGCGAACAACCGGTAATTCGCCAGCGTTCGCCTCATCCCTGACCTCGATCGGGGTCTCCAGTAGCTGAAGGATTCGTTCCCCGCCCGCCATCGTGGACTGAAGCGTGTCGAAGCGGCGGAACAGGTCGCGCACCGGCTCGAAGAAACGGTCAATGTAGAGCACGAACGCAACCAGCACGCCCGCTGTCATCGTCTCGCCGAGGACCGCCGTGCCGCCGATGTAGACCACCAGCGCGGTCGCAATCGCGCCCAGCATGTCCGCTACCGGGGCGAAGACCGAGGCCACGCGCGCCGCGTCCAGACTCACGTCGAGGTGGTAGCGATTCACGTAGTCGCGGAAATTTTGGTAGTTGTGTTTCTCGCGGCTGAACGCCTGCACCACGCGCACGCCGTTGATATTCTCCGCCAGCACCGAGTTGACCCACGAGATCGCCGAGCGCACCTTGCGATAGTTGCGCCGCGCGGCTTTGCGGAAGGCGAGCGTCGCCAGCACCATGAGCGGGAAGACCGCAAACGTCAGCAGGGATAATTTCACGTCCAGCAACAACATGGCGATGATGATGCCGACAATGCCGAACACATCGCGCAGGATGGCGAGCATTGCCCAGGTGACAAATTCGCGCAACGTGCCAACGTCGTTGATGACGCGCGTGATGGCGCGGCCCACGCTGAAACGCGAATAAAAGCCGAGCGACAGTTTTTGCAGATGCTCGAACATCTTCGTGCGCACGTCGAAAAGCACGTATTGACCGACGCGCGACATGATGCGGACGCGCAGGTAGTTCGATCCCCATTGAATGAGCATCACAAAAAGATACAAAAGGATAATGCTTCGCAGGGCGGTCGGGTCGCTTTTGGCGATGCCGTTGTCCAGCGCGAGTTTGACAAAGTAGGGCCCGCTGATGGCGGTGAAGGTGGCGATGGCATTCAGGATCAACGCGGCGACGGCTTGTCGGCGGTAGGGATGGATGAACGCGATAAGTTTCCGCGCGATCTGCGGATCGTATTTTTTGTCCAACGCCTCTTCAGATTGGACGACGTAGGCGGGAGGGGTGATGGTGGTCATGGGGTGTCAGGTGTTGGGTGTCAGGTGTCAAGTGTCAGGTGTCAAGTGTCAGGTGTCAGGTGTCAGGTGTCAGGTGTCAGGTGTTGGGCGGGTGGTTGAATGAATTTACTTTTCTTTTTTGCCAGAAAGCGCGCGGCGAGGAGACTCGTTACCGAAGCAATCGCCATGGCGAGGAGCGTAAATCCCAGGACTGTCCAGTCCACGGAACCATAAAAGACAAATCCGATGCAAGCGAGACTGGTGATCAGTCCAGCGATCGCGCCGACGAGCAAGCCGCGGCGGGTGACTTCGCTGGCCGTTCGCTCAGAGACCGAGAGCCAGTGGGCAAGGTACGCGCCGCCGGAAGCGCCGGGCAGAAAGGCGAACATGACAGAGTAGAGTCCTGCATAGCCCATCATCACCAACAACTCGGAGGGGTCATAAATTGGAAAGCCGAAAAGCAGCATGATGGCGATCATCGCAAATAGGATTGAGGCGAATACGGAAAGCGCCGCGCCGACCAGGAAACCGTACAGAGGAAATATCAGTTTTTTCATTTCAACTCCTCGCTCTCTTTTCTGGCGTCAATATGCTCCACGCGTCCAATTTCTTCCATCTCTTCCGTAAACTTCTCGTGTCCCTTCAATTGCAAATCGTAAATCTGCCGATACAACCCGCCGTGACGGATCAATTCCTTGTGCGTGCCGCGCTGGACAATGCGGCCCCGGTCCATGACCACGATCAAGTCGGCGCGGCGGACGGTGGAGAGGCGATGCGCGATCACAAAGGTTGTGCGCCCTTCCATGAGCGTGTCGAGCGCGGACTGGATCAACTTCTCGGTTTCGGTGTCCACAGAGGAGGTCGAGTCATCGAGGATCAAGATGCGCGGATTCATCAGCAACGCGCGCGCAATCGCCACGCGCTGACGCTGCCCGCCGGAAAGAGTCACGCCGCGCTCGCCGACGATGGTTTCGTACCCTTTCGGGAATCCGCGGATGAACTCGTCTGCCTGGGCGGCGCGGGCGGCGGCGAAGATCTCCTCCTCGTTTGCATCGGGGCGGCCGTAGGCAATATTCGCCTTGATCGAATCGGAGAAGAGGAGCGAGGTCTGCAAGACGATACCGATCTGTTTTCGCAGGGAGACCAGGTCCATCTCGCGGACATCCCGCCCGTCCACAAAGACGCCGCCAGCCGTGACATCGTAAAAGCGCGGGATGAGATTCACGAGCGAGGTCTTGCCGGAGCCGGTCTGTCCCATCAGGGCGACGATGCTATTCGGCTCGACTCGCAGGTCAATATTTTCCAGCGCGGAATGTTTTTCGTCTTTGTAATTTAATGAAACGCCGCGAAACTCCACCTCGCCGCGCAGTTGATCCAAAATCACGGCGTTGAAGGGCGATTGGATTTCAGGCGCGTGGTCAAGCACTTCAAACACGCGGCGGATCCCGGCGGTCGCCTCGCCCGCGGCTTCCACCAGCTGGGTCAATTGCTGGGCGGGCGCGCCGAGCAGAAGCACATACGAATTGAACGCGACCAATTCGCCCAGTGTGATCTGACCGGAGATGACCATCGGTCCGCCGACCCACAGCAGGAGCATGGTTCCGAGCGCGATCAAAAAATTCGAAAGCGGCATGATCTTCGCCCACTGGTCAATCACATAGACCCAGTGCGTCAGCACCTCGAGATTGGAAGCCTTGAACCGTTCGGTTTCGTATTCCTCGCGGGCGAAGGCGCGCACCACCTGCACCCCGCTGACATTTTCCTGCAAGCGGTTCGACACTTCGCCAATGGCGGTATCCACCTTGAAGAACAATGCGCCGATGCGCGTTCCGAATTCGGCGGCGCGATAGATGAGCGGAATCATCGGCAGAAGCGCAACAACCGCAAGGGTCACATTGTCCGCGAGCATCAGCCACAGGATGCCGGCGGTCAATAAAATAAACTGCGCCGCTTCCACAATCGAAGCCCCGGCAAAACGCTCAACGGAACGCACGTCTTCGATGCAGCGCGAGATCAACTGTCCGCTTTGCGCGTGATCGTGATAGGTAAAGGCTTGATGCTGGATGTGATCATAGACGCGGTTGCGCAGGTCGTAGCCGATGCGCGAAGCGATCCATTCTGAAAGATAGCGCTGGGAAAAATTCAGCAAGGCTGAGCCCAGACCGAGACCGAGAAGAACGAAGGCGGAATGAGCCAATGCGGATGGATTGCCCGCGAGGATCCCATCGTCCACCACTTGTTGAATCACGCGCGGCACATACAACGAAAACCCCGTGATCGTCAGGAGCAAAATCAAATTAAGGAAGACCTGGGGAAGGTAGGGGCGGATAAATTGGCGGAGGCGAAACAGCGGCGACATGCTTCAAGGATACCACACGCGGCGGCGCGTTTTTCGCGGCATCAGGTAAAATATCCACGCGGTTCTGACGTAGTTTAACTGCGTCGAAACAAATATCATTCGACGGAAAACTTCATGGACACAAACCCTCTTCTGAGCGCGATCGAAACTGAATTGCAACGCCAGGTCGGGCGGCTCGATTCGCCGCGCACGCGAGTCTTTTACGAGATGATGACGTATCACATGGGCTGGACCGGCGAAGGCGCCGGTCCCGAAGCGACGGGCAAGCGCATCCGCCCGCTGATGCTTTTGTTGTGCGCCGTCTCGTGCGGGGCAAATTGGCAATTTGCGCTACCCGCCGCCGCCGCCGTTGAACTCGTCCACAATTTTTCGCTCGTCCACGACGACATTGAAGACAACAGCCATAAACGCCGCAGTCGCACGACCCTCTGGAAAAAGTGGGGCATGCCTCAGGGCATTAATGCGGGCGACGGACTCTTCGTTTTGTCAAACCTCGCCATCACAGACCTCGCCGATTCGTACAAAGCCGAAACGGTCGTGCGCGCCGCGCAGATTCTTCACAATACCTGTCTCGATCTAACGCGCGGACAATTCCTCGACATCTCGTATGAAAAGCGCGATGACTTAACGGTGGAGGATTACTGGCCCATGGTGACCGGCAAAACCGCCGCTCTGCTCTCCTGTTGCTGTCAACTCGGCGCCCTCCTCGGGGAAGCGGATGAGGCAACGCAGGAAGCCTATCGCTCCTTCGGGCATTTTCTGGGACTCGCCTTTCAGGTTCAGGATGACATCCTCGGCATTTGGGGCGATGAAGCCATGACCGGCAAATCCGCGGCGAGCGATCTGGTGGAGGGGAAGAAGTCTCTGCCGGTGCTGTTTGGATTGCAAAAGAAAGGCAGGTTCGCCGCCCGCTGGAAGGAGGGTCCGATTCGAAGCGATGAGGTGGAGGAAGTCGCGTCCATGCTCGCGGAAGAATCCGCCTACGAGTCCTCGCACGCGGCGGCGCGTCAAATGACCGAAATGGCATTGACCAATTTGCGGGAGGCAGATCCGCAGGGCGAGGCGGGGGAGGCGTTGATCGAACTGGCAAATAAATTGCTGGGGCGGAGGCAGTGAGGGGTTCGATATTCGGTATTCGGTATTCGATATTCGATATTCGATGCTCGATATTCGGTATTCGGTATTCGGTATTCGATGCTCGATATTCGATGCTCGATATTTGATGCTTGCTTGACAGGTTCCTAGTCTGCTAGTAAAATCCCGCACGCTTAACAACCGAATCAGTCTTGCCGAGATAGCTCAGTTGGTAGAGCACGCGACTGAAAATCGCGGTGTCCCCAGTTCGATCCTGGGTCTCGGCACTCTCGGCGCAAGCGGGCCGAATCTGCGGGCGTAGTTCAGTGGTAGAACGTCTCCTTGCCAAGGAGAAGGTCGTGAGTTCGAATCTCATCGCCCGCTCTATTTTTTTTCACGGCGTCGTGGCCAAGTGGTAAGGCAAGGGTCTGCAAAACCCTCACCACGGGTTCGAATCCCGTCGACGCCTCAATATGTAGAATTAACTTGACGCCGCAGGGCGTCATTTCTTTTCCACCACAGGTTTCCCCGAAAGGGGATGATACGAATCCCGTCGACGCCTCAATATGCAGAATCAACTTGACGCCGCAGGGCGTCATTTCTTTTCCACCACAGGTTTCCCTGAAACAAGGTTTTCCCGCGGACTCCGTGCGCTCTGACCGAGAAACCTTCAGGATTTTTTCGGCAAAGTCCGTGTGATCTGTATCCGCAAGGAGAACTTCAAAACCTCCCTCATGTTTTATCAGCCCAACTCGGCTATAATGCCAGTATGGATTTTTCAAAGAATCTATATGAGTTCGCTTTCAGCTACGCAGCGGAGGGGGTATTTCAGTCCACGCCAGAAGGAAAATACCTGTACGTAAACCAGGCGATGGCGCGCATCTATGGGTACGAATCGCCGGAGAAAATGCTGGCAGAGATCACGGATATTTCAAAGCAGGTATATTTCGACCCGGAAGCGCGGGCGCGTTTTCAGGAAGACCTGGAGAAAACCGGCACGGTTGAAAAATTTCTCGCTCAAAATAAACGACGCGATGGAAGCCTGATCTGGACTTCCACCAACGCCCGCGTGGTGGCGGATGCAAGCGGCCGCCATCAATATTATTTCGGCTTTGTGCAGGATGTCACCGCACAGATCGAAACCGAGCAGGCGCTGAACGAATCGCAGATCCGTTATCGCACACTGGTGGAACAAGTCCCAGCTGCGGTGTATATCGAAAAGTTCGATCCGGAAGGGGGACACAATGTTTATATCAGCCCGCAGGTCGTTTCGATCTGCGGCTATACCGCCGGGGAACTGATGAGCGATGAAAGCATTTGGCCGAATCTTATTCATCCCGAGGACCGTAAACGCTATTGGGACGAAGACGCCCGCACGAACGCAAGCGCCGAACCATTTAATGCGGAATATCGCATCATCCATAGATCCGGCCAAATCGTATGGGTTCATGAAACAGCCACGCTCGCCCGCGACACGGCAGGAAAACCGCTCTATTGGCACGGACTGTTGATCGATCGTTCGGAGCTGAGGCAATTCGAAGAAACCCTGCGGATCAGCGAGGAACGCTTCTACAAGGTGTTCGCGTTCAGCCCACTCCCCATTTGCATCACCGACCTTGATACGGGCGAATTCATTAATGCGAACGACGCCTATCTGCACGTCACTGGGTTTCAACGCGAAGACCTGATCGGTCGAACCACGCCGGAACTGGGAATGATCACCCAGGCTGAGCGCGATGAATGGCTGAAACGCTTCGCGGCGCATGGATATTCCCTGTCTGGAATACATACCCAGCTGCAGACCGCGCAAAAGGGCAATCTGCTGGACGCGTTGGAATTCTACGAAACCATCGAGCTTGGCGGCCGAAAAGCCATCGTATCCACATACTACAACATTACGGAAGATGTCCAGATCGCGCAGGCCCTGCGCGAAAGCGAGGAGAAATTCGAAAAGATATTCCGCATCAGCCCGCTTGGCATTTGTATTTCAACCTTGAACGAGGGCCGTATCCTGGACGCCAACGAGGCATATTGCTCGCTGGTTGGCTGCCCGCGCGAACAGATGCTTGGGAAAACCACCATCGAGTTAAATATCTGGGAATCCAGGGAGGAGCGCGAAGATCTCATTCGCGCGCTGCGCGAGACTTCGTCGCTGCGTGGGCAAAGCGGAAAAATTCAGACCGGCGAAAGACCCCCTCGCACACTCCTGTCTTTCTACGAGATTGTCGAGATCCAGGATGAAGCCTGCATCCTGTCCATTCACCTGGATACGACCAGCCAACAGGAGGCGCAAGATGCCCTGCGCGAGATTGCCGGGTCGTATCGCGGTCTGTTCGACAGCGTTTCGGACGCCATCTACATACTGGATCGCGCTGGACGCTTCCTTGAAGTCAATCGCGGCGCGGTGGAAATGTACCAGCGGCCAGTGGATTACTTCCTGGGCAAAACTCTCGAGGCGCTGAGCGCGCCCGGAAAAAATAATCTCCTCGAAGTGAGTGCGGCGATCCAGAACGCCTTTGAGGGCAAACAACAGGAATTCGAATTCTGGGGCGTGCGCGCGAACGGAGATGCCTTTCCAAAAAACGTGCGGCTCAACAAGGGCGTGTATTTTGGCGAAGATGTTATTTTTTCCATCGCGCAAGACATCACCGAAAAAAAACGGGCCGAGGAGAACCTGCGACGCAGGGAGGCCATCCTCGAAGCCATCGCCTATGCCTCGGAACGCTTCCTCAAGAGCGCGCGCTGGGAAGACCCCCTGCCAGATGCCATGCAGCGCCTCGGGCAGGCCGGCGACGCAAGTCGCATCTATCTCTTCCACAACCGGGCCGGAACCGATGGCAGCCTGCTAACCGACCAGGTTTACGAATGGTGCGCCCCAAACATTACGCCCCAACTCAACAACCAGCGATTACAGGGATACGATCTCGTCAAGAACGGTTTCACCTTCCTGATCGAAACCATGGAATCGGGCGCGGCGCTCGCCGCGTTGACGCGTAATCTGCCGGACGGAATGCAGGCCGAACTTGCCGCAGAAGAGATACTCTCGATCGTGAACGTACCCATCTTTGTCAACAACCACTGGTGGGGATTTATCGGCTATGATGAATGCCGCTACGAACGGGAATGGTCGCAGCCGGAGGTCGAAGCGCTCAAAGCCGCCGCAAGCCTGCTGGGCGCGGTCATCGAACGGGCGGAGGTGGCCGAGGCCTTGATCGGCAGCGAGGAACGATATCGTATCCTTGTGGAGCAGGCCTCGGACGGAATTTTCCTGGCCGGCGCAGACAGCCGCATCATAGACAGCAACCCCAGCGGATACGGCATGCTTGGATATTCGCGCGAAGAAATGCTGCGTTTAAATTTCTCGGAAATGATCGAGAAAGATACTCTTCTCCGCAAGCCGTTCCCCTACCTGGACCTGGCGCCCGCGCAAAACATCACCACCGAATGCAACATGATTCGAAAGGATGGGTCGCTGCTCCCGACAGAGATCAACATCAAACGACTGACCAACGGCATGTTTCAGGGCATCATCCGCGACATCACCGATAGGCGCAAGGCGATGGATGCGCAGGAAAGACAACTCAAGGAACTTTCCGTCCTGCAGGCGCTGGCGGTCGCAGGGGCGGAGGCCAGCGTCGAGGATGAATTCATTCAGGACGCCATCGAGATCATTGGACATACGTTGTACACCGATGTGCTTGGCCTGCTGTTCGTCACAGAATCCGGCGATGCGTTCTATCCGCATCCATCTTCACGCGGCATCACAAATTCCGCATTGCTGCACGAATACAGCCTCGATCAGGGGGTGACAGGATACGTGGCAAGAACCGGGCAGGCAGTCAACCTGCCGGATGTGCAGGCTTCTCCCTACTACATCGAAGTCAATCCGATCTCACGTTCGGAATTATGCGTGCCAATGAAGGTCGCCGAAAAAGTGATCGGCGTCATTAACGTGGAGAGCGTAGAGCCGGACCGCTTTACCTTCGAAGACGAACGCCTCCTGCAAACCATGGCCGGGCAGATCGCCACCGCCATCGCGCGCCTGCGCAACGAACGCGCGGAGCGCGAGTCACGCATTCTGGCCGAAGCCCTGCGCGACACGGCGGAGGCGTTCAGCGCAACCCTTAACTTCAACGTCATTCTCGACCGCATCCTCGAAAACATCGGGCGGGTGGCGCCAAGCCAGACCGCGATCATCATGATGTATCGCGACGGCATCGCCTACCCAATCCGCCATCGCGGTTTTCGGGAACGCGGGGAGGCCGAACAACTTGAGCGCTTCCAAATTTCCACCCAGAAATATGCGAACTTTCGCCGCGCCATCGAAACCCGCGAACCACAGCTCATCCGCGATACGCGCCAGGACCCGCAATGGATCATGGAGGAGAATTCATCCTGGATCCGTTCACACCTGCTTGCGCCGATCCTGACCGGCGAGACAGTGGCCGGATTCCTTTCCCTCGATTCTCCCATCCCCGGTTTCTTTACCGAACGCGATAAGCTGCGTCTCTCTGCTTTCACCCAGCAGGCGGCCGCGGCGCTGGAAAACGCGCGTCTATTCGAGTCGGAGCAGCAGCGACGGCGCGAAGCAGAGACCCTGCGCGAGGCCGCCTCAGTGATGGTCACAGCGCACAACAGCAACGAGGCGATCAACCTGATCCTCGACCAGCTGGCGCTCGTGCTGCAATACGACAGCGCCTCCGTCCAACTCCTGCGCGAAGGATACCTGGAAATTGTCGGGGGGCGCGGCTGGCCCGACCAGGCCGGAATCATCGGCATGCGTTTCCCGGTTCCAGGAGAAAACCCCAATACAACCGTGATCCTCGAACGCCGCCCGCTCGTCATCAACTCGACCCACCTGACCCCCTATGGTTTTCTCGATTCGCCGCACAGTCACATTTTGTCCTGGATGGGGGCGCCGCTCCTGTCTCGCGGCGAAGTGATCGGGATGCTTGCTGTGGACAGCATGCAGGAAAAGTATTTCACTGAAGAACACATCCGCCTCGTGACCGCCTTCGCCAATCAGGCCGCGCTCGCCATTGAGAACGCGCGTCTCTACGAGCAAACCGAGGAGCAGATCCGCAGGTTGACCTCCCTGCGCGATATTGATACCGCCATCGCCTCCAGCCTCGACCTGCGCGTGACGCTTAATATTCTGGTAGATCAAGCCATGGCGCAGCTGCAGCCCGACGCGCTGGATATCCTCATCTATAACCCCTACCTGCAAACTCTCGATATCGTCGCCTCGGCTGGGTTTCACTCCCTCTCCAGCCGCCGCCAAAGCCGCATCGGCGACGGCCTGGCCGGAAATGTCGCCATAGATCGGCGCATGCTGCAAATTTCGCAGATCCATACGCGGCCAGAGTTTGCCCAGGTGACCTGGCTGGCCGATGAAAAGTTTACCGACTACGCGGGAGTGCCACTGTTCAGCAAAGGCCAGATTAAAGGCGTGCTCGAGGCTTTTTTCCGCTCCCCCCAGTCCCCTTCCAACGAGTGGCTCGACTTCTTAAAAACCATCGCGGGGCAGGCCGCCATCGCCATTGACAATGCACAACTATTCGAAAATCTGCAACGCTCCAATCAGGAACTCTCGCTGGCCTACGACACCACGCTGGAGGGATGGGGTAAGGCGCTCGAACTGCGCGATAAGGAAACCGAAGGCCACACCCGCCGCGTCACCGACCTGACGATTCAATTGGCGCGGCGAATGGGAGTCGGCGAGGCCGAAATCACGCACATCCGCCGCGGGGTGCTGTTGCACGACATTGGAAAAATGGGGGTACCGGATATCATCCTGCGCAAACCAGGGCCTCTCAACGAGGAGGAACTGCGCGCGATGCGGCAGCACCCCCGATATGCCTACGATCTCCTGCGCCCCATTGCATATCTGCAGCCTGCCCTCGATATTCCCTACGCTCATCATGAGAAATGGGACGGCAGTGGATATCCGCGCGGCCTGAAAGGAACAGAGATTCCCCTCCCGGCGCGGATTTTTACCGTGGTGGATGTCTGGGACGCGCTACTCTCCGACCGCCCCTATCGCACAGCCTGGAGCAAGGCGCAAACGGTTGAGTACATACAGAACGAGGCAGGCCGAATCTTCGACCCGTATGTTGTTCAGGTTTTTCTTGGGATGATGAAGGACATGGAATAAAAAATTCTCTACCGTACATGAGAAGATTTTTACCGCAAAGCACGCTAAGGTCGCCAAGTTAAAAAGGTTTTCTTTGCGTTCTTTGCGGGCGTAGCGGTGCAGATGTACGGTAGAGAGATAAAAAACAGGAATAGGCTTTGGCCCATTCCTGTTTTTTTATCCGACCTTTTGCAAAAGCGAGCGTTCCATCCTTACGCAGGAGGCGTTCTCCAGCGTCGGCTGGCTGCCGGCATCATTGCGTCACGCGCAAGAAACGACGCTTGCCCGCCTGCAAGACGCCCGCATGTGGAAACGGCGCATCGGCCCGTTCCAGCGTTTCACCATCGAGCCGCACCCCTTTTTGGTCAATTAAACCGCGCGCCTTGCTTTTACTCTCAGCCAGTTTGGCATTGACCAGAACATCCAGAACGGTCTCTCCAGGCTGGAGTTTGTATTCCGGCATCTCGTCCGGAAACTGTCCCTGCTGGAAGGTGTGAATAAATGCTTTCTGCGCGGCATCCGCCTCAGCCTCGCCGTAAAAAATGCCGGCAATTTCGCGCGCAAGTTTCATTTTGACGTCGCGCGGGTGCGCGCTGCCCTCCGCGACCGATTTTTCGATGGACTCAATTTCAGCGGGCAGGAAACGCGTGGCCAGCCGGAAGTAGAGTCCCATCGCGGAATCTGGAATGGACATCACCTTGCCATACATGTCTGCCGCGCTGGTGTTGATCGGGATGACGTTCCCGGTGGACTTGGACATGCGCTGCACGCCATCGGTGCCGGGCAGGATGCTGGTAATGATCCCGACCAGCGGTTTCTGACCGAGCGCCTCCTGCAGTTTGCGCCCCGCCACGATGATGTTGAACAATTGGTCTGTGCCGCCAACCTGTACATCCGTTTGCATGGCAACCGCGTCATATCCCTGCATCAGGGCATAGAAGGTTTCGTGCAGGAAGATCGGCTCTCCTTTTTCGAGGCGGTTCGAAAAATTATCGCGCGTCAAGAATTGCTGGACCGTAAAGTTCTGGCCAAGGCGGATCAAGTCCACAAGGGAAAGTTCAGAGAGCCATTCCCCATTCGCTCGGATCTTTGTCTTGTCGCGCTCGAGGACGCGGAAGGCCTGGTCGGCGTAGGTTTTGGCGTTGGCGTCCACCTGCGCTTGCGTCAGGATGGGGCGCGCTTTGTTTTTATCAGAGGGGTCGCCGACAAGCGCGGTGTAACTGCCAATGAGAAAGGTCACTTCGTGGCCGAGATCCTGGAACTGGCGCAGTTTGCGCATGGTAATGGTGTGACCCAGGTGAAGGTCGGTGGAGGTGGGATCGTAGCCGCAATAGACGCGCAGCGGGCGCGCCTCCTGCCTGGCGAGGAGGAGGCGTTCGCGTAATTCGGCGGTCATGGCTTTTTTAAGCTCGTCGTCGCCGTATTCGGTTCCCTGCATCAGCAGTTCCACTTGCTGTTCAATATTCATTCCGTTGCTCCGATAGCTCTACAAGATCGAATCGCGCCCAAGCGCAGCGTGCCGTGTCGTATCACAAAAACCGGGCGCGCCCGGATATCAATAGTCCAGCGCATTATACCAGTCCCGCTTTTGTCTCATCCGGGCCGAATTGCCTCACGGGAAATGTTACCGAAAGAAGTATCGTTGCATCAGGAAAAATGTTACTTTCCGATAGGCGCAAAAGCCTATTGGAGGAGCGACATGATGAGCCTGAAAAGCAAGCGTGAGTTAC
>JABARH010000004.1 GCA_019187665.1 Anaerolineales bacterium | reverse complement strand
GACTGGCGCAAGGCTTTGTAAAAGTGCTAGAATCTCTGTCATGGGCTTCTCGGGTTTGGGATGTTTTCGCAAACTTACTTTACTCGAAAAGCCCTACTTTTTTATGTCAGATTTGGCGAAGGTATTGAAGGAGTCAAAATGAAAAGGAGAGTCCTACTTTCAATATTCGCGCTCCTCGCCTTGATGCTGGCTTGCGGCTCTCCCTCCGCGCCAACCACAGAGCCGGCAAGTCCGGCACAAACCATATCCACCAATTCACCGCCTCCGCCAGCAGAGCATCGCATCGGCGTACGGACGGTCAACGGCGAGGCGGAGTTCTATGACCGGGTCACCGGTGAGAAGTTTTATCCGCGCGGCGCGGCGCTCTGGCGCTGGAAACACTGGCCCCCCGAGGCAGATTACTTCACCGTCATCGATACGATCTTCAACACGGAATATGGGCAGCTCGATTCGGCGCTCGCACAATTGCCGATCATGCGCGAGGATGGATTCAATGTGGTTCGCTTGTGGTTCAACGCGTGTTGGGGCGGCGCGCTCGGCTGTCTCGACCAGCCACAAGGAGGCTTGAATCGCGGTTTTCTGCTGAACATGAAGCGGTTCATGGAGGTTGCCAAAGAGAACGGCATCTATCTCATCCTGACCATGGACGCCTTACCGGATTCGCGCCAATATCAAGCTCTGCTTGATCCATACCGAGGGCGATACAAAGACTTCAATTTGGAGTTTATGACCCAGGGCGGCGTTCAGGCGCAGAGCAACTATCAGACCGATCTGATTCGCGGACTGATGGATGTCGGCGCGCCGATGGATACCATCCTCGCATTTCAAATCAAGGAAGAGGCATACTTCGAGGAGAATAACCCTCCGTTCACGGGCGGGTCAGGCACGATCACACCCGCGAATGGACAAACCTACGATCTTTCAGACCCTGCACAAAAACGCGCGGCGATGGAAGATAGTTGGCTTTATTACATTGAGCAGGTAAGCCAAGCGATCAAAGCAGTGGACCCAACCGCCCTGGTGGGAATGGGTTTTTTCGTTCAGCACGGACCAAATCCCGTCCTTGTCGGCGACCCGCGCATCGTGTACCTTGATAAAGTCTTGAACGAGTCCGCGCTGGACTTTGTAGCCTTCAGCGCTTACCCGGGCTTCGATCTCAATATGAGACAAACCATGGAAAACTTCGATGTTATCGGCTACGGCAAAAAACCGCTCATGATCGGAGAATTCGGCGCCTTCCGTGAGAGTTACTCAGACGTGCAGACGGCGGCGATGATCTTACAGGAATGGCAGGTGGATTCTTGCGAGTTCGGCATCGATGGCTGGCAAGCGTGGACGTGGGATGGCGGCGGTGCGATCCGTGATGATTTCTGGCACGCCGTGGAAGGCGAGGGCGCGATTCGGCGCGCACTTTCACCCGCGCACAACCCAGATCCGTGCGCGCCCGGCGAAGAAATGCTCGATTTCCCTAACCTGGCTTATGGAAAACCGGTGAAAACATCTGCAAACGCCACGCATCTACCATTCCTTACTGGCGAGTATGCAGTAGACCTGAGCATCAATACTCAATGGAATGCCGGCAGCGGTCCCCCGCAGTGGATCGAGATCGATCTGCTAAAACCCTCCGCGATCGCAACCATCCGACTGGTTATCTCGCAAGAACCCGGCTTCACCGTGCATCGCGTGCTGGGCAAGAGTGAGAATGGAAGTTATCAAGAGTTATATGTGTTTCGCGGCGAGACGCAAGATTGGCAGACGTTGGAATACACTCCGCCGCAACCCTGGCAAGGCATCCGTTTCGTTCGCATCGAAACAACGGTGAGCGACTCGTGGGTTGGCTGGAAAGAGATCGAGATCATCGCGCCATAGTGTCGAAACAAGTCCTAAATTTCATTCGCAGATGATGGATATACACATGACAATCAAAATGCTCAGTTACTTCATATTGCTAACCATCATGACCTCATGTTCCCTGCCCGGCGCAGAACCCGCCTCGCCGACTCAAAATTCATTACCGCCCACGCCAAATATTCCTCCCGTTTCATCCACAGGCGCTCCCACAATGTCAGGACCAGCCGACATCCTCCTTCTGAACGGCACGATCCTTACCATGGATGAAAGCAACCCAGCCGCGCAAGCCATCGCCATTCGCGGAGATACAATCCTCGCCGTCGGAAGCGATTCTGAAATATCAAATTTACAAGACGCGCGCACACAAGTCATTGACCTCAACGGCTCGACCCTCATGCCCGGCTTCATGGACGCGCACAATCACACGTTCAACGAGCGTTTGCTCAACGGTCAAGATCCCCTGCCCGACCAGCAAACGACGATCCAATTCGGCATCACCACCGAGGCGGAATTCTTCGTGGATGAATCCATCCTCAATAAACTCAAAGCATTGGCAGAAGCGGGCAACTTGAGAATGCGCGTCAATGCCTATCTTTTATACACGAACAATTGCGGCGAGATCATCGGCGATTGGTGGAAAGCCTACCAGCCCAACCAGCAGATCGCGCCAAATCTTTACATCCGCGGAATCAAAATATTCAGCGACGGCGGCTCGTGCAAAGCGCCCGCCATGAGCGTGGACTATCCCGGCGGCGGCAAAGGCGACCTGTTCTTCACGCAGGATCAGTTAAATCAAATTGTGGCGGAGGTGCAAGCCGCTGGCTTTCAAGCCGCCATTCATGCCCTCGGAGATCGCGCGCTCGAGCAGGCGCAAAACGCCATTGCGTTCGCATTGAACGGACAGCCCAATACCTACCGCCACCGCATCGAACATAACGCCACGATCCGCCCCGAACTTCTTCCGCGTTACAGCGAGATCGGCATTGTCCCCGTCATCTTTGGCGCGTACAGCACCTGCATCCGCACCACCGACGAAAGCAAAAATTTCAAGTACATTCTGGGAGAAGAATACGGCGCATGGGACTGGCCCTGGCGCGCGCTGGTGGATGCAAATCCCGGGCTTCCCATCGCGTGGCAGTCAGATTACCCGATCTTTCCAACGAACAACCCGCTGTATCATTTATGGGGCATGGTCACGCGCAAAGAGGTCAACACGGACGGCTCTATTTGCGATCCGCCCGACTGGGTCAAAGTAGGCGCGCTCCACGTCGAAGAAGCCCTGCCCATGATGACGCGCAATTCCGCATACGCATTATTTTTTGAGGATGAAGTCGGGACTCTAGAAGCGGGCAAATTCGCAGACCTCGTTATCCTCAACGATAATCCCCTGCAAGTCGAATCAGATTCGCTTAAGGATATATCCGTTTTGATGACGATGATCGGCGGGAACGTGGAATACTGCGCGACAGGATTCGAGTCTCTCTGCCCTTCCGCTTCACCTTCCGACGTTGGGGCTGATTCGCCCGTTGCAACCGCCTCTGCCTCCCTGTCCGATTCTCCCGCCTCCAACGCGATAGACGGAAACCTCGAAACCGTCTGGAACTCCGGCGCCGAACCCGAACAATGGATTCAAATTGACTTGGGAAATCCCACCACAGTCAGCGCGATTCGGCTTCACGTTGCACAATCTCCAGAGGGCGAAACCACGCATCAAGTCTGGCTCGGCGCGGACGCGAATAACTTAACCCTCATTCACGAGTTCAGAGGTCCGACCAATGATTCAGGTATTTTGGAATTCATCCTGCCCTCACCAATTACAAACGTTCAATTCATAAAGATCGTCACCATACAAAGTCCCTCGTGGGTGGCGTGGAGGGAGATAGAAATAAAGTAGGTCGAGAGATTATCTCGACCTACTTTCTACACCAACATCAGCGCGGGTGTTTCCAAATACTTCGCTAGCGACTGCATGAACTGCGCCGCCTCCGCCCCATCACTGACGCGGTGGTCAACGGAGACTGTGGCTTTCATGCGCCATCCGACTTTGATCTCGCCGTTTTCAACAACGGGGACTTGACGCGCAGAACCGACGGCAAGGATCGCCGCTTCGGGCGGGTTGACGATGGCGATGAAGTTTTCCACATCGTACATGCCCAAGTTGCTGATCGAAAACGTCGAGCCTTCGATGTCATCGGGCTTGACCTTGCCATCACGCGCGCGCGCGACTTTTTGCTTCACATCCGCAGAGATTTGGCGGAGAGGCATTTGATCCGTGTTCTTGTTTACGACGGTCAACAGACCGCCAGTGACAGCGACCGCGACTCCCACATTCACCGCGCCGTGACGGACGACTTTATCGCCCGCAAAGGTCGCGTTGAGGTTCGGGAATTCGCGCAACGCCAGCGCAACCGCTTTGACGATGAAATCGTTGACCGAAAGTTTCTCGTTATCGGGCAAATACTCGTTGACTTGTTTTCGCATTGCCATGACCGCGCCCATGTTGTATTCGTGACTCACATAGAAATGCGGAACGGACGTTTTCGATTCCGTCATGCGGCGCGCAATGGCTTGGCGGAGTTTAGTGAGTTGGACGGTCTCGTCGTCGGGAGTGCCTTGTAATTGGTAATTGGTAATTGGGCGCGTAGACTGTTTACTGCTCACTGATGACTTATCACTAATAACTAATTCCACATCTTTGCGAACCACGCGCCCGCCGGGACCCGTCCCCTGGAGTTGGGCGAGGTTGATGTTGTTATCGCGGGCGATCTTCTTTGCAAGAGGCGACGCTTTGATCTCTGGCGATTGACCATGGACGATGGACGATGCTTGAGGCGTGGAAACTGTCGAGGGAACTGCAGCAGGCGTCACCTGAGTTTGAGGCGCAGGCTTTTCATCCGCAGACTTTTGACTTTCGACTTTCGACGGCGATACCACATCCACTTTTTTACTGCTCACTGATGACTGCTCACTGACAACTTCCCCCGCAACACCAACCACCGCAATCGGCGCATTCACCGGCACAACATCGCCTTGATTGACGATGAGTTGCAGAACAACGCCGCCCGCAGGCGACTCGACTTCAACGGTGGCTTTGTCGGTTTCGATCTCGGCAAGCACATCACCCTTGTTGATATTTTCGCCAACCTGTTTCACCCAGCGGACGAGCGTGCCCTCCGCCATGTCGAAACCAAGTTTGGGCATGTTGATCGTTTCAGCCATTATCGCAACACCTCCTTTGCCGCGGCGATGATGTCTGGCACTTGCGGCAATGCGGCTTGTTCGAGCGCGCGGTTGTACGGAAGCGGAACTTCTTTTTGCGCCACGCGCAATATCGGCGCGTCGATGTAATCGAATGCTTCTTCGTACATGCGGCTGACGATCTCACTGCCCACGCCGTACGACTTCCAACCTTCTTCAACGACAATTGCGCGATTTGTTTTCTTGAACGATTCGAGAACGGGTTCCATATCGAGCGGGCGTAGTGTGCGCAGATCAACGATCTCCGCTTCGATTCCTTCTTTGGATAATTCATCCGCCGCCTTCATCGAAAGTTCGAGACCTTTGCAATACGTGACGATGGTGAGGTCTTTACCCGCGCGTTGCACTTTTGATTTTCCAATCGGGATGAGATACTCGCCTTCGGGAACCTCGCCGCGGACTTGATACATGGTGGCGTGTTCGATGAACAAAATCGGGTCATTCGACCGTATGGCTGATTTCAGTAATCCTTTGGCATCTTCCGGCGTCCCCGGCGACACAACCTTAAGACCGGGGAAATGCGCGAAGATCGCGTCGGGCGTTTGCGAGTGCGTCGCGCCGAGTTGACGTCCGCCGCCGCCGACGGCGCGAATCACCAACGGGACGGTGAACTGTCCGCCAAACATATAATGTAATTTCGGCGCTTGGTTGACGATGTAATCCATCGCAGAGAAAGCGAAGTTGATAGTCATCAATTCCGCAATGGGACGTTGTCCCACCATCGCCGCGCCGATCGCCGCGCCGACAATCGCATTTTCGGCAATGGGCGTATCCTTGACTCGGTCCGCGCCATACTTGTCGTAAAAACCTTTAGTCACCGCATACGTGCCGCCCCACACACCCACTTCTTCACCCATGATGAAGACGGCGGGATCGCGGTCCATTTCTTCCATGAGGGCTTGCGAGATCGCCTCGCGCATTGTAATTTTTGCCATAGTGTGTTCCTTATTGGGGGTATACACGTAGACACGTAGACACGTAGACACGTAGACAGGTACACACGTAACCTGTGTACTTGTGTACCTGTGTACCTGTGTACTTGTGTACCTGTTTACCTGTTTACTTCCTCCACATA
The DNA here is from genome assembly GCA_019187665.1 of Anaerolineales bacterium. Classification (GTDB taxonomy): domain Bacteria; phylum Chloroflexota; class Anaerolineae; order Anaerolineales; family Villigracilaceae; genus Denitrolinea. The sequence continues at coordinate 252,330 of JABARH010000004.1, read as the reverse complement.
AACGTTCGTAAACAATTCTTCCAACGCGGGTTCGGGGGAAGCCTCGGCGAATTCAACCGCCTTGTTCACTTCCTCTTCCACGCGGGCTTCGATCTCATCCAAACCCTTGCGGGTGGATGCCTTCGTGTCCAATAGATATTTGTTGAAAATACCGATGGGGTCGTTTTCCTGCCATTGCTTGACCTCTTCGGCTTTGCGATAACGTTCGGGGTCGCCCATCGAATGTCCGCGGAAACGATAGGTATCCACCTCTAGAAAATAGGGCTGACCTTCCTTCCGAACGTACTGTATCGCCTCTTTTGCCGCTTCATAGACAGCCATCACATCCATGCCGTTGACTTCCGCATTCTTCATGGCGTATCCTTCGGCTTTTTGGCGGATATCGGAAACAGCCGAGGCGCGTTCCACCGATGTGCCCATGCCGTATTGATTGTTCTCGCACACCCACAACACGCGCAAGCCCCAGGTCTTCGCTAAATTCAACGCTTCGTGGAAGTAGCCGATGTTGGTCGCGCCATCGCCGAACATACAAATGGTCACGTTGTCGTTTTTCGCATACTGGTCGCCGAGGGCGAGTCCTGCCGCGATGGGTAAATGCCCACCCACGATGGCATGCCCGCCCCACATGTTTTTTTCCACGCTTGCCATGTGCATCGAGCCGCCCTTGCCCTTCGACATCCCGGTGGCCTTGCCGAGTAATTCCGCCATCACTTCATCGGCGGAAAGCCCGCAATTGATGGCGACGCCGTGATCGCGATACGCGGTGATGACCCGGTCGCGCGGTTCGCGCGCCGCGATCAAACCGGTTGACACGGCTTCCTGCCCGATGTACAAGTGCATGAAACCGCCGATCTTGCCCGCCTGATACAGTTCCGCGCCGCGTTCTTCCACGCGGCGAATTAGCACCATTTGGTGATACATATCTAATTGCTGTTCTTTCTTCATTACTCTCTCCGCAAATGAAATGTCGTAAAACAGGCCGATAGATTGGTTTTACGACTACGAAATTTCAGGCAAAATAACACCGGGGAAACCCCGGCGTTGTGGCTTTCCCACAGTCGAGACGGCATTATAGTCCAAATTTGTACTGATTTTGTATGATTTTACGGAAATCACAGATTTTTAAGAGTAGAAAAGTCGTTTTTACCTTGCGACAATGAAACATTTCACTATAATCATGGTTGTCTGTTATGGGCGTGGGAACCCATCACTCAAAAGGAGAAGCACAATGAAACTTTCACCTCCCAAAGCAATTACATTCTGGATCGCTGTCGCCCTCGGTTTGCTCGCGTTTCTCAGCACCCTGATCGCCCTCCCGTTCATCACCGCCAATGCTTTCTGGGTTATGTTCGTGGCCTGGGCGCTCCTCGTGCTCGGCCTGTTGATCAAAGGTTTCTAACCTTCATTCTCCCACGCCCTGAAGAAGACCCCCGCCCGGGGGTCTTCCGTTTCAAGAAGCGGAGTAAAATAAACCCATGGATTGGCTCATCGGAAAAAAAGACGAATCCAAAAAATGGATCGCGCAATTGAGCGATCCCTCCAAACGCGCGCAAGCCGCGCAGGAATTGATTCGCCTCGGTCCCGCCGCGGTGGATGGATTAATGGAAGCGGTTGTCGGCAGAGACGCCAACCTGGCAACGATGTCGGCACAGATGCTCGTCAAACTGGGGACGACTGCGATTCCGCGCCTGAGCGAACTCCTCGCTTCGGCTCACCCCGAGACGAGACAGCGGGTGGCTGATATTCTCGGAGAGACTCGCCTGCCGGGCGCGCTCCCGCCGCTGACTCAAGCCGCGCGTGGACAATTTTTCACCGTCCGCGCGCGCGCCGCCTCCGCCCTCGCAAAGATCGGCGACCCGCAAGCCGTCCCAGCCTTGATCGAACTGCTCGGCGACAAAGAACCAACGGTCCGCCAAGCCGCCGCGCTGGCGGTCGGGACATTCAAAGACCCGCGCTGTCTCATCCGCCTGTCGGATGTTCTGCTCGAAGACCCGCAACTCGAAGTCCGCCAAGCCGCTGCGCAGGGGCTGGCGCAAAGCCGCCTCGCTCAATCCGTCCCATATCTGCTGGACGCGATGGATGATTCGTTCTGGTGGTATGGGCGTGAAGGCGCCGCAAAACCGTTACTGGATGCCATCCTCAGTTTCGGCGCGGAGGCGGTCCTGCCGTTATGCGAATATTTGCGTCACACCGAAGGCAACGTCCGCAGGCAGGCCGCGATCCTGTTGGGACAGATCGGCGACGTGCGCGCCATCGAACCGCTCGGCATGGCGCTGTATGATGTACATATCGAGGTGGGAGAAGCCGCGGCGCAGGCGCTGGCAGGCTACGGTGAATCCGCTTTGGAGGTTTTTGAAGAAGCGACGCGGGCGGTCGAATCTCCCATTCGGCTGCACGCGCTGACCGGGCTGAGTCGCATCCAGGGCGATCGCGCCCTGGCATTGATTGCAAATTTAATTCACGACTCAGATCGTCAGGTGCAGAGGCGGGCGATCCAAGCGTTGGGCGCGACAGGGAATCCGAACGCCCTGCCGATCCTCGAACCGATCGCCGCCGACCGGGGCGACCGCGAACTTTCCATGCTGGCGCGCGAGGCGATGAGTCAACTTTCGTAAAAACCTGGTTCGCGTGCTATGAACGACACTCCTCCTGCTTCAAAAACATTAACCGAACTCGGCATACCGCATCGCATCTTCCGCCATGAGGGACAGGTGACCTCACTGGAGCAAGCCGCCGCCGAACGCGGACAGGTGACGGGACAAGTGATCCGTTCCATCGTCTTCCGCCTCGGGGAGGGACGCTTTGCGATGGCGCTCGTCGCGGGCGCGGCGCAGGTTTCATGGGCGGCGCTGCGCGTTCACTTCGGTCAGTCGCGGTTGACGATGGCTGCGCCCGCAGAAGTGTTGCGCGTCACTGGCTATCGCGTCGGGACGGTGGCGCCGATCGGGCTGGCGAACCCGCTCCCCATCCTGGTGGATGCGAGCGTCCTTGTCCACGAGGAAATTTCGATCGGGTCGGGAATTTCCAACACGGGCATCATCCTCAAACGCGACGACCTGCTCCAGTCGCTGGCGGAGGCGGTCGTCGGGAAATTTACGTGAAAGATTCCATGTCGTTTTTGATCCATTCAGGTTATGATTAATGGATGTTACGCAGTCTCAGTACTGCAACTTTCAAGTTGCCCCTCCGGGCGAAAGACGAATCTTGCGGTACCGAGCAAGGCAGGCGCTCAACACATCCCATCGGTCATTGGAGGAAGCATGGATATTCTTATGCTGGCGTTACGGGTCGTTCATATCGGAGCAGGCATCTTTTGGGGAGGAGCCGCCTTGATGATGAATTATTTTTGGGGGCCAACAGTTCGGGCAACAGGTCTGGCAGGCCAACAGTTTGCGGGACATTTGATGCTGAAAACAAAATTTGTGAATGTAATGACCGCCATGGCGACGTTGACGATTCTTTCGGGCGCGGGACTCTTCTGGGTCGCCTCAAATGGCTTGAATTCCGCCTGGCTGAAATCCGGCATGGGGATCGGGTTCGCGCTCGGCGGCCTGTTCGGACTCGTGGGATATATCTCCGGCGCCATATTCGGGCGCCTGAATTTGAATCTCACCAGACTCGGAAGCCAGATCAAGGGAAAGCCAACGCCCGGGCAACTGGCTGAAATCCAGTCTCTCCAAAAGCGGGTCGCGCTCAGCGCGCGCGTTTCCATCCCGTGCATCATCCTGTCCATTCTCCTGATGGCGGTTGCGCGATACCTGTTCCTGTTGAATAACCAGGTTAATTTTACGCCCATCTAACGCGGATTCGCCGGACAGCGAAGGCCTGAACGGCACGCCTTCGCTGCAACCTTGCAGTATTCTTAACCGCCCTAGTCTAAAAAAAATATTCATTGTATAGTTGGAAACATGAACCTCGAACAGACCTACGAAACAGAAATATTGCAGCACCGGTCGGAACGGGAAGCCCGCCTGCGCGACAACGAACGAAGTTGGCTGGCGCTCTCGGGCCTTTTCTGGCTGGTGGAAGGAAACAATACCTTCGGAAGCAGCGCCGCCAACGATATTCAGTTGGGATCGCCGGCGATCCCCGAGCAGGCAGGCGTCTTCCAATATCGCAACGGATCAGTGAACGTGCGCGTAAATGAAAACGTGGATCTTGCTTGCAACGGGGAGACGGTCAAATTCAGGAGCCTGCGATTCGACATCGAGGAGAACCCGGATTTTCTCACGATCGGGAGTTTCATCATGGTGGCGATCAAGCGCGGAAAGAACTGCCTGGTTCGCGTTTGGGACAAGGAAACACCCGCCCGCAAGCAATTTACCGGGCTCAAGCATTACCCCATTAACTCAGCCTATCGAATTACAGCGCGCTTCGTCCCTTACGATCCAGCGCGCATCCTCAAGATCCGTGACGTGATCGGCGAGGAATACGATGCGGAATTTCCCGGCTTTGCGCTTTTCACCATCGGCGGAAAAGAATGTCGTCTCGAAGCCGAAAAATCAGGGGAGGATTTGTTCTTCAATTTCTACGATCCCACCAACGGCAACGGCTCCTACCCCGGCGGACGCTTCCTCGATGCGGAGTTTCTCGGCGAGCGCGAGGTGCTCCTCGATTTCAACAAGGCCCGCAATCCGCCCTGCGCCTACACCGACTACGCCACCTGTCCCCTGCCGCCCTCGCAAAACAGACTCCCGGTTCGCATCCCGGCGGGCGAGATGGTTTATCGCCAGCATCACGGATAAGAAAAAATCAGAATTCTGAATTCAGAATTCTGATTTTTTTTACCCGGTTTCTTGCCAGCGCGCCGTTACCAGAGGCCGGCTATTCCATCCACGTCACGCGGTCGTCCACCGCAGGCCTTTGCGGAAACATCGTCCCGCCTTCCGCATAACCGATGTACAAAAATGAGATCAAATGCTGGTCGGGCGCAAGGCCAAAAAACTCCTTCACCATTTTATCATCGGCCCACTCGCCCGTGCGCCACGTCGCGCCGAGGCCGAGCGCGTGCGCGGCCAGCAGGATATTCTGGCAGGCGGCCGCGGCCGCGCAGACATTTTCGATCTCGCTGATACGTTCATCGGAGGGCCTGTCCACACCCACCGCGATGATCAGCGGCGCGCGCTGCGGCAGCGCGCGGGTTTTGTCGAACCCTGCGGGCGGAAGATCCGGCAGGCGCTCGCGCTGCGAAGCGGCCATCACATCGCCCAGTCGCGCGCGCGCCTCGCCGGTCATCACGAAAAATCGCCATGGTCTCACTTTGTGGTGATTCGGCGCGTCGTTCCCGGCTGCCAGCAGTTTCTCGATCGTCTCACGCGGCACGCGGTCGGTCTTCACTTTTTTCACCGAGTGTCGGGTTTGAATTGCAAGCAAAGCGTCCATCCATCCTCCAGTTATAATCACTGCATGAAAATATTTTACTCAGAAGCCCAGCGCGGGCACGACCCCGCCTTCGAGGTCTTCGACGGCGGAAAGCGCGTGCCTTATCTCGAATCGCCTGAGCGCATGGACCGAATCTTAAAAAAACTACGCGCCGCACCCTGGGCGGAAATTGACGCTCCGCGCGACTTTGGACTCGACCCGATCCGCGCCGTCCATTCCGAGATGTATCTTAAGTTCCTCGCCTCCGCCTGGACCGAGTGGCGGGCCGCGCAGCCTCCGGACGACTCGGCCCCCGAAGCGACCGCGCTGCTTCCCGCCACCTTCGCGGCCAAACGCGACCAGATGCCTGAGTCGATTCTCGGCAGGGCTGGATTCTTCCTGCTCGATCTATCTGTTCCCATTGTAGAAGGCACTTACGCGGCGTCTCTTACCTCCGCCAATTGCGCGCTGTCCGCGGCCGAATGGATTTCATCTTCCAACGCCAATCACCCATCGTTTGCCTTTGCGCTCTGCCGTCCTCCCGGCCATCACGCGGGACGCGAGATCGCGGGCGGATACTGTTTCCTCAATAACGCCGCCATCGCCGCGCAATGGCTGACTCAATTCGGCAGAGTCGCCCTTCTCGACGTGGACTATCACGCGGGCAACGGCACGCAGGATATTTTTTATTCGCGCGCCGATGTGTTGACTATTTCCATTCACGCCAATCCGTCGTTTGAATACCCCTACTATGCTGGCTACGCGACAGAGACGGGCGCGGGCGAGGGACGCGGCTTCCATTGCAACCTGCCCCTCCCTGCCGCGACAGACGACGCCGCGTACCTTCAAACACTCGAACGCGCGCTCGAGAACATCGCGGCCTATCGCCCGACGGCCATGGTCGTATCGCTGGGCATGGATATTTACAAAGATGATCCGCTCGGCACTTTCAAGATCACGCGCGAGGCAATCGGCGAGATCGGGCGCCACATCCGCGCGCTCCGTTTGCCGACCGCTGTCGTCATGGAAGGCGGCTACAACACCGACGCGCTCGGCGAGAATGTGGTCGAATTTTTGCAGAATTTTGTGTAGCGCAGTTTTCCGCCAGACAAAGGAGAATACATCATGAAAAAATGGATATTCCGAATCCTGCTCGTCGTCGTCGCTCTCGTGATTCTGGGGATGCTGGTCATGCCTAAGGCGCCGCAGGCCGCGTACTATCAAAACGCGCCGCGTCCAATGGTCATTGCCCACCAGGGCGGAGACGGACTCTGGCCGAGCAATACGCTCTTCGCCTTTGAACATGCCGCCGCGCTCGGCGTGGACGTTCTCGAAATGGATATTCACATGACCAAAGACGGCGTCCTCGTGGTCAGTCACGACGATACGGTGGATCGCCTGACCGATGGCGAAGGCTTCATCAAAGAGATGAGCCTCGCGCAGGTTCAGGGTTTCGACGCGGCCTACGATTGGAGTCCGCTGGACAACGGCGCGGAATATCCCTATCGCGGGCAGGGTATCATCATCCCGACGCTGGAATCGGTCTTCGAGCGTTTCCCCGATTATCGAATGAACATCGAGATCAAGCAGGAGGAGCCTTCGATTGCGAAACCTTTCTGCGCGCTGCTTCGCAAGCATCATATGGAAAACAAAATTCTGGTCGCGTCGTTTAAGGATGAGGCGCTGGCCGAGTTTCGCGAGACCTGTCCCGAAGTGGCAACCTCGGGCAGCCGCGGACAGATCAAGCCGTTCATCTACATGCACTTGGCATTTTTGGGCAGACTCTACCCGCCGAATTTTTCCGCCGTCCAACTCCCCATCGAAGACAGCGGCATTACATTATTGACAAGGCGCTTTGTGCAGGTCGCGCACGCACGCGGGTTGTGGGTGGACGCGTGGACGATTGACGATCCCGCCGAAATGCGCATGTTGGTTGGCCTCGGCGTGGACGGGATCATCACCGATCGCCCCGATCTGTTGATGGAAGCGCTGGGGAGATAGATTGAGTCCCGTCCCCTGACTGGATTACAACTGCCCTGTTGGAACAGAGAGAAACCATGCAATCGCTGAAATTTTGGAAAGTGATCACCATTGAGGGAGCGCGTCCCTGATGAGGTTTAGCCGCGATGGATGTCGTAGAGACGGAACTGCTACAAACAACACCGGCCTCGCTATGGAACATCCGCGAGGCCGGTTTGATTTGCGGCGAAAACCTTCACGTGATGACGAAGTCACTTGCGCTTGTACTTCCCTGCCAGAATCTCCTGCCCAGACGGCGTGCGATCATTGCCCAGCGGCGCCATCTCCCAGAGTTCAGCCAGCGTATACTCGCCGATCAGAACGCCGTTGATCTGCTCGTCGGAGTAGCCCGCCATCCAAATATCGCGGATATCGTAATCGAGACGCACGCTCAGATCGCCGATCGTACCAGTCAGCGCCCAGTCCCTTTGCTTTTTGTTCACTTCTTCTCCTTTGCCTTGACCTTCTTCTTCGGCGCAGCCTTCTTTGTCACAGGCGCAGGCCGATGCTTAATCGCCACGTGCGCCGCCGCCAGCCTGGCGATCGGCACACGGAACGGCGAACACGAGACGTAGTTGTTTCCGATCAAGTGACACCACTCGATCGAGTCGGGGTCGCCGCCATGTTCGCCGCAGATACCCACTTCGAGATTCGGACGCGTCTTGCGGCCTTCGTCCACCGCCCATTTCATCAGCAGGCCCACGCCTTCACGGTCGAGCGTCTGGAAGGGATTCTTCGGCAGGATGCCCTGCTCCACATACGTGACGAGGAAATTGCGCTCGGCGTCGTCGCGCGAATAGCCGAAGGTCATCTGCGTCAGGTCGTTGGTGCCAAACGAGAAGAATTGCGCGTGGGTGGCGATCTCTGCCGCGGTCACCGCCGCGCGCGGGATCTCGATCATCGTTCCAAATTTATACGTAAACTTGACCTTCTTCTCGCGCATCACCGTCGAGGCGATTCTTTCCAGCCGCGGCTGGATCCACTCCAATTCTTTCACCGTCCCCGTCAGCGGAATCATCACTTCGGGGTGAACCTTGATTCCGCGCAACGCGCAATCCGCGGCGGCCTCGAAGATGGCGCGCACCTGCATCTCCACGATCTCAGGCATGGCAATGCTCAAACGCACGCCGCGCAGTCCCATCATCGGATTCGACTCGTGCAGCGCCTTGACATGACTCAATAATTTTTCCTTCTCGGCCAAGACCCCCTGCCCTGAGCCTGCCGAAGGTTCCATCACGCCGCGCACGCGCATCTCGATCACCTCTTCGAGCAGTTCCTCCTCGTCGGGCATGAACTCGTGCAGCGGCGGGTCAATCAGGCGGATGATGACGGGATAGCCGTCCATCGCCTCGAACAACCCGTCAAAATCTTTGCGTTGATACGGAAGCAATTTGTCGAGCGCGGACACGCGTCCTGCGCCCGTCTCAGAGAGAATCATATCCTGCACAATAGGCAGGCGTTCAGGCTCGAAGAACATATGCTCAGTGCGGCACAGACCGATGCCCACCGCGCCATATGAACGCGCGCGGCGCGCGTCCTTCGGGTAATCTGCGTTCGCCCATACTTGCAGGCGCGCGATTTTATCCGCCCACGAAAGCAGGGTCAGCAGGTCGGTCTGCTCTTCGAGCGAGGGCGCGCTCATCGAGAGTTTGCCCATAAACACCTCGCCCGTCGTCCCGTCCACCGACATCCACTCGCCCTCTTTGATGACGCGCCCGCCGATTCGCATCACGCGGTTTTCCATGTCAATCTTCAACGCCGACGCGCCCACCACCGCGGGGATCCCGAACTGGCGCGCCACCACCGCCGCGTGCGACGTGGCGCCGCCCTCGCTGGTCAGGATGCCCTTCGAGGCGATCATGCCATGCACGTCGTCGGGCTTGGTGAACGGGCGCACCATGATCACATCCTGTTTGTTTTCCTTCGCCATCTTCTCGGCGGTATCCGCGTCGAAATAGACCTGACCGACGGCCGCGCCCGGCGAGGCATTGACTCCCTTTGCGATCGCCTGCGACCGCGCGCGAGCCGCGTCGTCGAACTGCGGATGCAGCAGGGTATCCACGTCGTTTGGCGTGACGCGCTCAACGGCCGCCTCCCGCGTGATGAGTCTCTCTTGCGCCATGTCCACCGCGATCTTGACCGCCGCCTTCGCCGTCCGTTTGGCATTGCGCGTCTGGAGCATCCACAACTTGCCGCGCTCGACGGTAAACTCCACGTCCTGCGCATCTTTATAATGTTTTTCAAGGCGCTCGGTAATTTTCATGAACTCGGCGTAGGCCTTCGGCAAATGGCCGCGCATAGTGGCGATCGGGTCAGCGGTGCGAATGCCCGCCACCACGTCCTCGCCCTGCGCGTTGAGCAGGTACTCGCCCATCATCATCTTCTCGCCCGTAGACGGGTTGCGCGTGAACGCCACGCCCGTCCCCGAATCGAATCCCATGTTGCCGAAAACCATCGTCTGGATATTGACCGCCGTGCCGAGGTCATCGGGGATGTTGGTCGCTTTGCGATAGTCAATGGCGCGTTTACCCATCCACGATTCGAAGACGGCCTTCGTCGCCAGTTCGAGCTGCTTATAAACGTCCTGAGGAAAATCCTCGCCGATGGAGTTCTTGTAGATTTTTTTGAAAATTCCGACCAGCGCCTTCCAATCCCCCGCGCTCATTTCCGTATCGTTCTTGTAACCGCGCGCCTCTTTGTATTCCTTCAGCGGATGTTCAAACAACTCATCGTCGAGGCCGAAGACCGTCGTGCCGAACATCTCGATCAGGCGGCGGTACAAGTCCCAGGCGAAGCGCTCATCCCCGCTTAGTTGAGCCAGCCCATCCACCGCCGCGTCGCTCAGGCCGATGTTGAGGATCGTGTTCATCATACCGGGCATCGAAAACTTCGCCCCCGAACGACACGACACCAGCAACGGATTCGATGGGTCGCCGAACTTCTTGCCCGTCCGCTGCTCCACCCGCTTCAGCGCGGCCAGCATCTGCTTCCACTGCCCGGCTGGAAATTTGCCCGCCTTGCGGAATTCGTTGCAGGCCTCCGTCGTCACCGTGAAGCCCGGCGGGACAGGCACCCCCGCGCGGGTCATGTCGAAGAGACCCGCCCCCTTTCCGCCGAGCAATCCCTTCACCGAGTCCCATGAACCGCCTCGAAGTTTTTCAACCTCGCCAAATTCGCTGAACAGGTAAACCCATTTTTTCATGACGGCCTCCAAATTGAGGGATATTTGTGAAATTGCCTGCGTTTCGCAAGTGTACCATAAGGCTTCAGAGCGGCCTTACTCGAACGCCGGTACGAATGTAATCTTTTTGCGTCACGAAAATCACACAAACGGGACTTACGCAAAACCTTGCGTAGGGCGCGCCGAAGGTCTAACGCGCCGGCTGGCGTTACGCCTGCCTGATTTGCCAGGCAAATCACGGGCGACGCCAGGGGAGAACGCCAATTATGCGTACGTTCTGACAAAGTGGTAGCACTCCAGTAAAGCGTGGTAGTGCGTAAATCTTGCAGAAAACGGGGTTCACTGGCACACTCGTGCGATCAGCAAACCGAGCGAGAGGCCAATGAACCCACAAGAACTATTTTGCCCGAACATGGATTGTCCTGCAAGAGGTCAAAAAGGAAAAGGCAATATCCAAATTCACAGTCAGAAAGACCAGCGGTGTCTCTGTACTGTGTGCGAGCAGACGTTTACGATCACGAAAGGCACGATCTTCTATCGCTTGCGACATGCGCCTGAACTGGTGATCCAAGTGTTGGTTCTACTGGCGTATGGCTGTCCGCTTCAAGCAATCGTCCAAGCCTTTGGATTGGATGAACGAACGGTTCGAGACTGGCACGCTCGTGCAGGCAAACATTGTCAGCAGGTGCATGAACATCTGGTCGAAAGCACGGTGCATGATTTGAAACAAGCCCAAGCGGACGAAATCAAAGTGAAGGCGCAGAAAGGCACATTCTGGATGGCGCTGGCGATTTGGGTTCAGCCTCGTCTATGGATCGGCGGGGTGGTCAGTCCCAAACGCGACTTGGATTTGATTCAGGCGTTGGCCGACAAAGTGAAACAGATGGCCTTATGTCGTCCGCTGTTGCTGGCGGTGGATGGGTTAGCCAGTTATGTGAGCGCCTTTCGATTTGCCTTTCGGAGCAAGTTCCCTCGCAGCAAGGGAGAAACGGGACGCTGTAAGATGGTGGCCTGGCAAGACATCGCCATTGTGCAAGTGGTCAAACAGCGCGTGGAAGGCGTCTTGCAGGTCGAACGGCGTATTGTGCAGGGCGCAACAGGTATGGTGGAACGTCTGATCCAAACGACGCAAGGCAAAGGTATGATCAATACGGCTTTCATCGAACGCCTCAACGCCACCTTTCGCCAGCGGATTAGCGCCCTGACGCGGCGCACGCGCAACTTGGCTCAACAGGCCGAGACTTTGATCGCAGGCATGTATCTGGTCGGTTGCTTCTACAACTTCTGTGACTTTCACAAAAGTCTGCGTTTGAAATTATCCGTTGGTTCCTTTGGTCATCGTTGGGTGCAACGCACGCCAGCCATCGCCGCAGGGCTGACTGATCACCAGTGGACACCCGCCGAATTATTCCACTTCCGCATTCCTCTCCCGCGTTGGAAGTTGCCCAAACAGCGCGGCAGGCCCTCTATCGCCCTGCTTCAACTGGCTCATCAATGGGCTCAATGACCACGTTTAACTGCGGTGCTACCGACAAAGTTAATACGTTTGTTTTTGTTGTTAACCACCTGCAAAGTGCGCCAAAGTGAGAATCGAGGATAATAAACCCTCAGGAGCCTCCCCTATTTCATGAATGTCCTAGCCGTAGACGACGACAAAGCAATGACCGACCTGATCGCCATGTTGCTGCAAAAACATGGCTTTACTGTTCGCACATCCAACTCCGCGCGGGATGCCATGCGCGTCATCAGCGAAGGCTGGGCGCACGCAGTGGTTCTCGACCTGATGATGCCCGATATGGACGGGCGCCAGATTTGCAAAGCGGTGCGCGCATTCAGCAATGTTCCGATCATTATCCTGTCTGCGTTCAACGACCCACAGATCGTGGCCGAATCGCTCGACAACGGCGCGGATGATTACCTCGTCAAGCCGGTACCCAGCGAGGTGCTGGCCGCGCGCATCACCCGCCTCGTCCGCCGGACGGGACGGCTGGGTCTCGATCGCAACCGGTCCACCCTCGGCGCGTGGATTCCGTCCAGCGCGTCCATTCCCACCACTCCGGTCAAACCCGGTTAACAAAAACGAACGGGCATCCCCGCCCGTTTTTGATTCTACAGGAAATTCTCAAACGCCTCCCCCACCTCGCGCGGAGATTCCATCATCGGCATGTGACCGCCGCCTTTCAGGACGATCAACCGCGCGCGCGGAATCGCCGCTTGAATCTCGCGCGCGCGTTCGATGGGAATGAGCGCGTCCGCGTCGCCGTGAACAAGCAGAATCGGAAATGACGTATCCTCCAGGGCGGTCATTGTATCCGCGCGCCCAGCCATGGCCTTCAACGAACCAATATAACCAGCGGGCTTCTGCTTCCGCATCAAATCGTGGACAAACTTCCGCACACGTTCGTCCGCGGAGAATTTTTCGGTCATGGCCGCGACGGTTGCGCCGATTCCCTCTTCGGCAATCTGCAGGGCCTGCGCGTAACGCCCCGTTTTGCGTTCGGGCGCGTCTGCCGCGGCCTGCGAGGAGACCAGCGCCAGCCCGCGCACACGTGCTGGATACGCGGTCGCGAAGGCCAGCGCGAGGTAACCGCCCATCGAATGTCCCGCGAGAAAGGCCGATTCGATTCCAAGATGATCGAGCAGCGCGGCCAGATCTGCCACGAGATCGTTCATCGTCCACGCTGCCGAGGGCGCGTCGCTCTCGCCAAACCCGCGTAAATCAGGCAGGATCAAATCGAAATCATTTTCCAATAACGATGCGACTTCGTCCCAAATGGAATGATCAAGAGGGAATCCGTGAATCAAAACAAGCGGGAAGCCTCGTCCTCGTCTTTCATAAGCGATCGTAGCCGCCCCTGTCAAAACCTTCTCCATGCCTGCCTCCATACTGTCTCGCGTGCGTACGTGTCTCGTGTATGCCTGTCTCCCCCGCCTCCAATTCACATTGACATTTAACTTGCTCCCAGGTTTCGAAGCATCGTAGATGAACCCGTTATCCCGTCCAGCTTTATCGAATGTCTTTTACGTTTCAAGGTCAAAGTAGATAATGTTCATTCCGACTCCCGAGTACCGAGTACCGATATTCGATATTCGATATTCGATATTCGATATTCGATTACGTCAGGATGATGAGGTGTTTGCTTCGGGATTCTCTGCCAGCCACTTCTTTCCAAACTCAATGGCTTCCTCGCGCGTGGACACCTTCCCTACCGCCTGACCTTCACGGATCGCTTCGAGCAGGTCGCCCAGGCGCGGGCCAGGTTTGAGATTCAACGCGCGCATGAGTCCATTCCCATCCAGCAGGCGCGGCGGGGAGATGACTTCTTCAGGGCGTTCCCAATAATTTTCGAGGAAGATGCGGCAGACATCCAGCGCGGCCGCCCATGTTTCTTGTTTGAGGGTGTTGCCGCGCGTGGCGCGCAGGTCTGCCAGCGCGAGCAGAACCAGGTCGAGTCCTGCTGCGCCGCTGTCTTTGAAAAAGCGGTAGATGGCGCGGCGCGAGGGGTCTTTATCCTCGCTCTCCTTGCGATTGGCATGGAAGTGAATCCGCATGTGGTTTTTGATGATGACCGTCAGGCGCGCGGTCTCGTCATTGCTCAACGAAAGCGCGCGGGCGCGCGCCGCGGCCATCTCCGCGCCCATTTCATCGTGGCCCCAAAAACGGATGCGGCCGTTTTCATCCACGCTTTTGGCGTGGGGCTTGGCGATATCGTGACACAACGCGGCAAAAAATAACAGGCCGCGGACAGAACGATCGGCGTTGAGCGCGTTCGCAAAATGTTGCGCGTATTGCCCGCGATAACGACCGAGGCGCGTCACCAGTAAACCCGTGAACAGATCGCTGGTTTGTTCGGGATCGTAGCCCGCCGCCAGCGCAGACATGATCGTCTCGAGCGCGGACAGGACCTGCAAAGTATGTTCCCAGACATCGTAAATGTGCGGGTCGGGCTGCCCCACGCCTTTCAGCGCTTCGAGTTCGGGCAGGATGACATGGAGCGCGCCGAGCATATCCAATGCGCGCATGGACGCGGCTGGTTGCGGACCTTCGAGGATTTTGAACAACTCGTCGCGGACGCGCTCGTTCGAGACCCGCCCGAGGAGCGGCGCGGCGGACTTCATCATTTGCCGCGTCCCCGACTCGATCTGGAATCCCAGCGAGGCGGCGAGACGCACCCCGCGCAGGATGCGAATCGGGTCATCGCTGATGGAGGTCTCTGCGCAGGCGCGCAGCTTCTTGTTGCGAAGATCGTTCGCGCCGTTGAGCGGATCATGCAGGGACATTGTTTGCAAATCCACCGCCATGGCATTGACGGTGAAGTCGCGGTTGCGGAGGTCATCTTCGAGAGATGCGCCGCGATAGGTGGCGAAGTCCGCTTTCTCGCGTGATCCGTCTGGCAGGGTCGCGATGACGCGGCCTGTGTCGCGGTCGTTATCGAGGGGAAAGATGTCCGCGTCGAGGAAGTCGGCAATGCGGCGGGCGAGTTTAATGCCCTGCGAGGGCGCGGCAAAATCGAGGTCGAGAGAGAGGCGGCCCAGCATGGCGTCGCGCACCGCGCCGCCAACGAGGTAGAGTTCCACATCGGGCAGGGCTGCGCGGATTTTGTCGAATAGAGGCGAAAATGAAAATGGAGAGGCGGGAGGCATGAAAATAATTTCGGGCGTTTCTTTGTGGCGGCTGGACTGCGCGGCGCGCAGGGCCTGATCGGGCGTCCCCCCCTGCGCGATGATCTGCCCGCGCACTTTCGCGACCCAGCGGCTGGAATACGAAGAGGGAGGAGAATCGGAGGGCATTGGAAGGTGAGTTGCGAGTTGCGGGATACGAGTTACGTGTTACGTGTTACCTGTTTACGTGTTTACCTGTCTACCTGTTTACGCGTTTATTTGTTTACCTGTTTACGTGTTTACCTGTCTACCTGTCTACCTGTCTACCTGTTTACTTTCCATACTTCTCCAAATCCACGACTCCAATAAAGGGCAGGTTGCGATAATACTCGTCAATGTCGAGGCCATAGCCGAAGACGTATGCGTCGGGAATGTTAAAGCCGCGATAGTGAATCGGAACTTCAACCTCGCGGCGGCTTTCTTTATCGAGCAACGCGCAGACTTTAAGGCTGGCGGGCTGGCGCGTTCCAAGTAACTCGAGGACGGAGGCGATGGTGCGGCCGCTGTCTATGATGTCTTCGACGAGCAGGACGTGTTTGTCTTTGATGTTGGTCATCAGGTCCATCGTGAGTCGGACGTTGCCGCTGGATTCGCGCGCGCCAACACCATAGGAGGAGATCGCCATGAAATCAATCCGATGCGGGACGGCGATGCAGCGCATGAGATCAACGAGGAAGGGCACGCCGCCGCGCAGGATGCAGATCAGCAGGAGATTGCCGTTCGCGTCGGCGTAGTCGCGGCTGATCTCGGCTCCGAGTTCGCGCACGCGCTGCTGGAGGGTCTCGGGGTCAATGAGGGTTTCGGCGAGGAAGTCCTGGTAGTTTTGCATGATTGCGTTTGATACTTGAGTAGTCGCGCGGTCTGATGGTTCGATTCGGCGGGGGATTGAAATCCCCGCCTCAGCACGTGAAAGCCCCTGCGGGGCTGGCGTCAGCGGCGAGGAAGTCCTGGTAGTTTTGCATATTGGTTGTTAGCGAGGGACTTCGTGATGCCTGCGGCAGCGCGCCTCGTACATCTCCGACGCGCCGACGATGACGACGGGATCGTCATAGCGCGCGGGCCTGCCGTTAACCAGTCGCTGGGTGCGCGAGGCCTCGTCTCCGCAGACCATGCAGATGGCGTGGAGTTTATCCACGCGCTCGGCCAGCGCCATGAGCGCGGGCATGGGGCCGAACGGTTCGCCGCGAAAATCCTGGTCGAGTCCGGCTGCGATGACGCGCAGTCCCTTGTCGGCAAGTCCGCGCGCGGTCGAGACGATCTCCGCGTCCATGAACTGAGTCTCGTCAATCGCGATGACGGTCGCGCTGCGGTCTATTTTCTCGTGAATATCGGCGGCCTTCCCGACCGGGATCGCATCAAAATCCGCGCCCGCGTGCGAGGTCACCTTTTCGACGGCATACCGCACATCAATGGCGGGTTTGAAAACCTGTACCTTCTGCTTCGCAATGGTGGCGCGCACCAGACGGCGGATTAATTCATCCGTCTTGCCGCTGAACATCGAGCCGCAAATCACTTCGATCGAGCCGTGCGTATGACGCATAGAGTTCCTTTTGAACATTCCCTGTCCCATCTCCTGTACAAGGAGAGCGCTGCCGACGCTTGCGCCCGGCGTAGACAAGGCGAGGGTGAATATCTGCTTGCAAGTTTACCTGAGATTGCAAGGTTCGCAAGGTTGATCTTCATGAAGGCGATCGCCTTCTCCTCTTTTTTCCTTCGGCGTTCTCTCGCGCCGATCTGCGGGCAAGCGAACGTCCTGCCGTTAAATTCTCTACCGTGCATGAGAAGATTTTTACCGCAAAGCACGCTAAGATCGCCAAGTTAAAAAGGTTTTCTTTGCGTTCACTTCGGCTTCGCTCAGTACAGGCTTTGCGGGCGTAGCGGTGCAAATGTACGGGAGAGAACCGTTAAATAAAAAAACGGCGCGATTGCTCGCGCCGTTTGCATCAAACGAAAGAAACTACGCAGCGGCTTCCGTTGTCGCGGCCGCCTCTGGAAGATCAAAGCCCAGCGCTCGCAGTTTCTTCCGGGCGTCAATCAATGCCTTGCGGCCGAAACCGTCAATTGCCAGCAGGGCTTCATCGCCAGCGGAAATCTTCTCGAGAAACTGCGGAATGTTTTTAATGCCGGCTTTGATCAACGCGTTCGTGGCGCGGTCGCTCAATTCCAGCTCAGAGATCGGGCGCTCCAGCTTTGCAGCCTCGCGCGCCTTCTTCTCTTCCACGTGAGTCTGCGCGGCCTTTACCTTCTTGTAGAACCGATCCACCTGGCCTTCGATGTCCAGGAGGCGCGCCGCCTCGCCGGTAAAATAAGGATGGCAGTTGGAGCAGATGTCCACGCGCAATTCCTTGCGGGTCGAACCAGTCACCCAGGTGGCGCCGCATGAGGCGCAGGTCACCTTGGCTTCGTAAAAATCAGGGTGGATTTTTTCTTTCATCGTCTACTCCGCCTGCGGCATCACATTCACGCGCTTGCCGCCATGGAAAATATCGTACATCACCACGCCGTCAATCGTCGCGAACAGGGTATCGTCTTTACCGGCGCGCACATTCAAGCCCGGCTTGATGCGCGTACCGCGCTGTCGCACGAGGATGTTGCCCGAAAGGACAATCTGCCCCGCGTAGCGCTTCACACCCAACCGCTGGGAATTGCTGTCTCGGCCGTTGCGGCTTGAACCGCCGCCTTTTTTATGTGCCATGGCTACCTCACTTAATTCTTCCGCGCGGGCGCGGCCTTGCGTCCGCCGATTAATTTCTTCTGCAGCGTCTCGAACGCCTTCCAGTCACCGGCGGCCGCCAGTTTGGCCTGTTCGGCCCAGGTCTCGGGATTCATATGCAATCCGGCTTCATGGAGGATCGCCTGAACATCTTCGAGACCGGTTTCCGCCAGTTGGGCAAACGTGACAACACCCGCGGCGCGCAACGCCTGCGCGGCTTTGGCGCCGACGCCCTCGATCCGGACGAGATCATCCATCGCTTCTGCGCCGACCTCAGGCTGGGGCGCGGCTTGCGCGGCCTTTTTCTCCGGTTTGGCGCCGCCGATCCCAGCCACCATCAGGCGGGTGTACTCGTGACGCTGGCCGCGTCGGACCCGGATACGTTTCTTGGGGGAATAGCGGAAGGCGACAACCTTATCCCCGCGGAAATGCTCCACGATGGAGGCATGCACAACCATGCCGCTGATATTCGGCTTGCCCACCGAGACGGTTTCGCCATCCACGAACATCAAGACCTTATCGAGCGCCCAGTCTTCGCCGGGCTGGCCCGGCAGGCGATCCACATCAATGGCCTCGCCTTCGACGGCTTTGAATTGTTTGCCGCCGCTTTCAACGATCGCGTATTTCATGTTTTCTCCACGGATTCACTTCGCCTCCATCCCTGCGGGAACGTTCACATCCTGCGCCTGAACGAGGGGAAGCCGGTATGCACGCATCCGCCCTGGCAAGCGTCCGCCAGGGCAGAAGAGCGAGCGGGATTATAGCGGCTTGAGAAAAGAATGTCAACCGCCGAACCGCATGAATTTTCAGAGGCGAAGCGGGCGCGCGGCTTCTCTGCTCTGCCTTGAAACGGCAGGCTTCCCCTGGAGACCCGCCTTTTCAGTCAACGGCCATATAAATAATTCAACTCGCGGATTCGGCCGCATAATTCATCCGTCAACGCGGACGCATCCATGCGCCATTCCCAGTTGCCGCCGAGACGCGAGGGATAGTTGAAGCGCGCCTCCCCTCCGAGGGCAAGGAAGTCCTGCATGGGTGCGAGGGCAAAGACAGCCAGGGAAGACCATGCGGCACGAATGAGATGCCTGGGAAATTCCCTCGCCATGCTTTTACCAGCCTTCAACCCAAGATAGCGTAAAGCAAATTCACGCTCACCAGCGGAAGCCGCCTCATACCAGCCGCGCGTTGTGTCATTGTCGTGGACACCGGTGTACACGACGCAGTGTTGCGAATAATGATGCGGCAGGAATTGATTTTCGGGATCTGAAAAAGCAAATTGCAAAACCTTCATGCCGGGGAAACCGTTGTCGTCGCGCAATGCAATCACATCTTCGGTAATCAGTCCGAGATCTTCGGCAATGACCGGCAAATCGCCGCGCGCCTGCCGGACGGCGGCGAACATCTCCGCGCCGAGGGCGTGTTTCCATTGACCATGTTCGGCGGTGGGATGGCTCGCTGGAATTTCATAGTACCCGGCGAAGCCGCGGAAATGATCGAGACGAATCACGTCCACTTGCGCCAGCGCGGCGCGGAAACGCGCCTGCCACCACTCGAAGCCGCTCTCTTTGTGCTTTTGCCAATCGTAGAGCGGATTGCCCCACAATTGACCGGTCGTCGAAAATCCATCCGGCGGGACGCCGGCGACAACGGTCGGCATGCGGTTCTCGTCGAAGAAAAATAGTTCCGGGTGCGCCCACGCATCCGACGAGTCGTAGGCGACAAAGATGGGAAGATCGCCGATAATTTTTACGCCGCGCTGATTAGCATGATGACGGAGTTCGCCCCACTGTTTGAAGAAAAGGAATTGATAAAATTTGTAACGCAGAATCGAATCGACCAGCGTGCGCTTCGATTCTTCGAGCGCTGACGGTTCGCGCTTGCGAAGCGGAGCGGGCCAGTCGCTCCACGAACCGCCTCCCTGCGCCTCCTTGATGGACATGAAGAGCGCAAAGTCTTCGAGCCAGGATTCGTTTTGGGCGCAGAAAAAATTAAAGTCCGGGCGATCCCGTCCGGAGTCGGATGTGAAGCGACGGTATGCGCGTTCGAGTAAATTTAATTTCCAGGGGATGATCTGCCCGAAGTCCACTTTCTTTGCGGAGAAATTTGTCTTCTCAATGAGATCGTTCGAGTGCAGGAATCCGTCGCGCTGGAGAAAGTCCGGGCTGATGAGATAGGGATTGCCCGCGAAGGCGGAGAAGCATTGATAAGGCGAGTCGCCGTAGCCGGTGGGACCGAGGGGAAGCACCTGCCAGAGGCGCGTGCGGCTCTCGGCGAGGAAATCCACAAAGCGATGCGCCTCGGGACCGAGGTCGCCGATGCCGTACGGTCCGGGCAGGCTGGTTGGGTGGAGCAGGATTCCGCCCGAGCGTTGAAAGGTCACGGTTTTTTATTCAGCAGGGATTGATAGAGTTCGAAATACGTTTGCGCCGAACGCCCCCACGAAAAATCGGTTTGCATGGCGTTCTTTTGCCGGGCGATCCACGCGTCGCGGTCGGAGAAGGCGGTCAGGGCTTTAAGGATCGCTCCGCGAAAGGCGCGCGGCGTATCGGTTTTAAAGAGGAAGCCGTTTGAGTTGTTGACCGTGTCGCTGAGTCCGCCGGTGGCGTGAACGATGGGGATGCAGCCGTAACGCATGGCGATCATTTGAGCGAGTCCGCAAGGCTCATAGCGCGATGGCATGAGTAGCATGTCCGCGCCCGCATAAATTTGACGCGCCAGCTTCGCATCGAAACGCGACTCAACGCGGACACGCATCGGCATGTCTTTTTGCAGTGTGCGCGCCTGTTCCTCCAGTTCGGGATCGCCTGTGCCGAGGATGACGAACTGCCAGGGAAGGTCGTCGAGTTTGCGGAGGACTTCCAGTGCAGAGTCTACCCCCTTTTGTTTGTCCATGCGCGTGACCATGCCGAACACCGGAATCAGCGGACCGGCCTCGAGTCCGAGTTTTGTTTGCAGTGCGGCTTTGTTTTTTTCGCGGATGGATGGATTCTCCGCTGTGTATTGGAAGGGAATCGCCTCATCTGTTGCTGGATCGTAGGCAAGCGTATCAATGCCGTTCAAAATTCCGTACAGGGTTTCTTTGCGGCGATGCAGAAAATCCTGCAAACCACAGCCGAATCTTTCCGTGAGGATTTCGTCGCGATACGTCGGTGAGACCGCCACAACCGCGTCTGCCGCGAACAGCCCAAGCGGCAGAGGGAGCGCGTGTGCCCAATCCGGCAAATCGGTCTGCGCGACCGGCAAACTGTATGACTTGAGAATCTCCGTCACGTCGCCGCCCATATAAGGCAGGTTATGCAAAGTCAGCACCGACGAAACGCCGCGCATTTCCCCGTCCCAGCGTTTGAGCAGAAGTGCATAGACCGCCAGCGCCGTGTGCCAATCGTGCGCGTGCAAAATATTCATCTCCCAATTTAGGATGCGGGGCAGTTGCAATGCCGCCAGCGAGAAGAAAGAATATTTTTCCGCATCGAGCGCCGGGTTGGAAGAATACACCGAGCCGACTGCCGCAATCGGTTCGCCGCCGATCAAATACACCGGCATCCCATCCACGCTCGTCTCCGAAACCTGCACAGTCACTTCCCTGTCGCCGTAGCGCATCGGGAACATCTCAAGCGGGCGCGCGTTGGCTTTGATCACGCCGTGATGCGGCAGAGCCAGCCTCACGTCCAGTTGTGAATCGGGCAGGGAGCGCAGGGCGCGCGATAAAGCGGCAGAAACGTCGCCCAGTCCGCCCACCTTCACAAACGGGTCGGCTTCCGCCGCCAAAAATAAAACGCGTATCGGGTTTGGCATCGCCGCAATTGTAACGTAAATCCCCATTTTTTTTACAAGCGCGTCACCCTGCGTTAATTGAAATGAAGCATAATTTGGAATATGAAACGCCTGACCTTGATCTTCCTGCTCGCGCTGACATTGACCTCCTGCCGGTTCGCTCCCCGCGTGGACACATCGCTTCTTTCCCCGCCCCAAGCGGCTTCGCCCTCGCCAACCGCCTCGCCCGCCATCGCTTCGCCAGTTCCGCATTCGATCGAGCCGATATTCGATATTCGTTATTCGGATGAACAGACAGACGATCCGCGCCGCCTCAGCCTCGACATTTATCCGACCAGCCAGCAAAATGCGCCGGTGATGATCTATGTTCACGGAGGCGGCTGGACGCGCGGCAACCGATCCAACGTGGACGCAAAACCCGCCGCGTTCAATCAACATGGATTCGTATTCGTCTCAGTTGACTATCGCCTCATCCCTGATGTGGATATTGCTGAGCAAGTCGGCGACATCGCCGCAGCCATCGCGTGGACAAAGGACAACATCGCACAATATGGCGGCGATCCGACGCGCATCTTCCTCATGGGTCACTCCGCAGGCGCACATCTCGTTTCACTTGTTGCCACCGATCCAAGTTATCTCGAAGCTGAAGCCATGTCGCTGGCGGATATTCACGGCGTCATCTCGCTGGACACACAGGCGTATGATATCAACACCCTGATGGAAAACGCGTCTGCCCGCACAAGCCGCACTTATATCAATGCCTTCACTGATGATCCGCAAATGTGGACTCACTTCTCCCCCATCACGTATGTGGAACCTGGACAATCCCTTCCACCATTTTTTCTCGTCTACAGCGGAGAAGCGCCCGGCCGCAAACTATTGACCGAGCATTTCGCGCAGGCTTTGGAAGAAGCAGGCGTATCCTCCTTTATCCAACCTGCAACCGAAAAGAATCACGGACAAGTCAACGAGCATTTTGGAGTGTCGGGCGAGCCGATGTCCGATGCGGCGTTTGAATGGTTAATGGAAATTTTGGGCCAGATTTAAAAGCTCCGCTGTTTGGTATACTCAACCCATCTCATTCGCGGAGGGTCAAATGGCCGGATTCCTTGAACGTTTGCAAAATGAAAAGGTCCTCGTTTCCGACGGGGCAACTGGAACAAATTTACAAAAGGTTGGCTTAATCGGCGGAATCATCCCCGAAGGCTGGGTGCTCGAACGACCGGAAAAGATCCTCGACCTCGAATCCGCGTTCATAGAAGCCGGGTCCGACATCATCCTGACCTGCACCTTCGGCGGAACAAAATTGAGACTGCGCGAATCACCGCTCGGTCAGCGGGTGCATGAGATCAACCAGCGCGCGGCAGAGATCGCGCGTGAAGCCGCGAACAAATGCCCCGGCGCGCTGGTCGCTGGCTCGATGGGACCGACCGGGTTGCTGATCAAGCCATACGGTCCCGCCACGACCGAAGAGGTGGCAGATGCCTACGAAGAGCAGGCGCGCGGATTGACCGCGGGCGGGGTTGACTTGCTCGTGATCGAGACAATGTTCGCGATCAACGAAGCGCAAGCCGCGTTGGAAGGGGTCCGTCGCGTCACTGAACTGCCGGTTATCGTTTCGTTCAGTTATGACCGGGGGACGCGTTCCATGATGGGAACAAAACCATCCGACGTGGTCAAGGCATTCAAGCCGTCAGGGGTAGCAGCTATTGGAGCGAACTGCGGCACGACGCTTGAGAATATGGAAACGATTCTCAAGGAATATATGTCGGCGGCGCCTGAATTAGTTTATTGGGTCAAACCGAATGCGGGTCTTCCTGAATTGGGAGAAAATAACGAAGCCGTGTATCGAGTCACCCCTCAGGCCATGGCAGAGTATGCAGAAAAATTTGTGGCCGCGGGCGCCCGGATCGTGGGAGGTTGTTGCGGCTCCACGCCCGAACACGTCGCGGCCATTGCAAAGGCAGTCAAACGGAATTAAGAGACAGCGGACAGGCTATCGTTCAAGGTGCTGAATACGTTGCCGATAATTGGTCCCAAGAGCATCAGAACAGCAATAACAACAATGGCAACCAGGACCAAAATCAAGGCATATTCGACCAAACCCTGACCTTTCTCTGCGGGGCTGAACAGCATAAAAGTCTCACCTCCTTTTGGCATGGAATAGCGAACCAAACGCGTCATACTATGAAACGCAAATAATGCCGGAATTCTACTACAAATTCCCGCTAATACAAAAACCCACCTGACAATTTTGAAAGCTAAAAGACCCGGATGCGGCATTGCATCCGGGTCTCACATTAGCGAATCTTGAACATCTGCATCAACTTCATCGCCAGGTTCAAGTCGCCAGCCAGTTTGATCTTTCCCTGCATGAAGGCGGCCATGCCGTCCAGTTCGCCAGTGAATATCTTGACATAGTCGGCCGAGTCGGCAGAGAGCGTCATCTTTGGGGATGGGTGGACGCCCTGCGCGGTGACGCATTTTCCGTCCGCGATCTCGGCATACCACTCGCCCGCTTCCGCTCCGCTGAACTTGAATTGGATGGCGGCGCTGAGTCCCTGCGCTTTTTCAGGCAGGAACGCGCCAGGCATTTTTTCCATGAGTTGTGATACGGTGAGGGGCATTTTCTATAGTCTCCTAGTTTGGTAGTTGGTTAGTTTCTTAGTCAAAGGTCGAAAGTCAAAAGTCGGCGACCTTCGACCTTTGACATTCGACTCAGTTTTGTAAATTCTCAAACACCGCCGCCGCGCCCATGCCGCCGCCGATGCACATGGTCACCATTCCATACTTGGATTTGCGGCGAGCCATTTCGTAGATGAGTTGCGTGGTGAGTTTTGAGCCTGTGCATCCCAGCGGATGCCCCAACGCGATCGCGCCGCCGTTGACGTTGACCTTGCTCTCGTCAAGTTCCAGCGTGCGGATCACAGCCAGCGACTGCGCGGCAAAGGCTTCATTCAATTCTATCAGGTCAATATCGTTGAGCGTCAAGCCTGCGAGCTTCAAGGCTTTCGGTATCGCCACAATGGGACCGATCCCCATCAACTCAGGCGGGACGCCTCCCACTGCAAACGAAACGAATCGCACCAACGGCTTGAGTCCAAGCGCTTTTGCCTTCTCCGCAGACATGACCATCACCGCCGCCGCGCCGTCGGACATTTGTGACGAGTTCCCAGCAGTGACGACGCCATCTTCTTTGAAGGCGGGCTTGAGTTTGGACAACGCTTCCATGCTCGTATCCGCGCGCGGACCTTCATCGCGCTTCACGGTGAAATTCTTTTTGACGGGTTTTTCATTCCCATCGAGTTCTGTGATTTCAACATCCAGCGGAACGAGTTCGGGGTCGAACAATCCTGAGTTGACTGCCTTCGCCGCCTTCTGGTTGCTCTTCAATGAAAACTCGTCCTGATCTTCGCGGCTGACTCCATACTTGACCGAAACGTTTTCTGCCGTAAGTCCCATGTTGGTGTAATACTGCGGCAGGTCTTGCGCAAAGTACGGATTCGGCGAGAACTTGAATCCTGCCATCGGCACCATCGTCATGGACTCGGCTCCGCCCGCGATGCCGACTTCGATCTGTCCCGATTGAATCGCATACGCCACATGCGCAATGGACTGCACGCCCGACGCGCAATAACGATTGATCGTCTCGGCGGGAACTGAATCAGGCAAGCCCGCGCGTAACGCGATCATGCGCGCCATGTTGAGTCCCTGCTCGCCTTCGGGGAAGGCACAGCCGATGACCACGTCCTCGATCTGGGCGGGGTCGAGATTCGGCGTCCGCTTGAGCAAGGCTTGGATGGTCGCGGCAGACATCTCGTCGGTGCGAACCGTGGCAAGTCCTCCACGTTTTGCTTTGCCGACGGGGGTTCGGACTGCGCTAACGATAACAGCTTCTGTTGTCATATTGGTTTCCTTATCTTTCGTGTTCCAAGATACGAGTTACAAGGTACGAGGTGCGGGTCACTTTTTCTTGCCGAGGTTGCCTTTGTGTGAATTGATGACTTTGACAACCAACGCTTTGAGATGATCAACGACTTTGTAGCGATGTTCGAGCAGGTCAGCGGGCAACGCCTTACGTGAGCGGTAATACCAACCTCGTGTTTCTCGAATTTCACCGAGGCTGATTTTCATGATACGGACATAATCAGGCGTGCCAATTCCGCGACCAGCCGCTTCTTCCATATTCGCGCTGATGCTTCCTGAACTATGAATGAGCTGGGATACATTGTTTCTGGCTTTGAAATCTTTTTGCAAAATATCGCAATCATCCCAAGCGAGATCGTACAGATACAGAGCGACACGATAATACAAGGATTCCCACAGAGAGTCTTTCTTGATGTAATCAGCAATAGTTTTCTCCCAATCCTCAAACTTTAGAAAGTTATCAGTCATGGCAATCTCCTGGTGAGGTACGAGTTACACGGTACGAGTTACACGATACTGTATCACGTATCTTGTAACTCGTAACCCGTATCTCGTATCCCGTATCTCGTATCCCGTATCTCGTATCCCGTATCTCGCCTCACCACACTAATTCCTCAACACCTTCCCCGTCTGCAAAATACTCCACATCCTCGCCTGCGTTTTTTCTTCACCGAACAGCGACAGAATCGCTTCGCGTTCGAGATCGAGGATGTATTGCTCGCTCACCCATTGACCGCGCGTGAGTTCGCCGCCGCACATCACGTAGGCGAGTTTACCAGCGACGTGATGATCGTACTGCGTGATGTAGTGACCTTCCTTGAACATCCACGCGCCGATGCGGAGCGCGGCAAGCGCGTCACGTCCCGCGGCATAGATGAGTTCGGGCGCGGGCGGTTTGTATCCCGCCGCGATCATGTGCAGGACTTCGTTCTTCGCTTCGGCGAGCAGATGACTGCGATTCATCACGATGCGATCGGCGGGCAAAAGAATGTTCATGCCGCGCGCTTCCTCCGCGCTCGTGGCGACTTTCGCCTGCCCCATTTGCAGAAATGCTTTTTGCAGTGCGGCGAGCGGCTCGGCATTTTCGATTCGCATCACAGGGTTGACGATGCGCCGCAACATTTCTTTCGTGCCCGCGCCTGCAGGGATGACTCCCACGCCGAGTTCGACGAGTCCGATGTAGGTTTCCGCCGCGGCAACCACGCGCGAGGCGTGCATCGTGATCTCGCATCCGCCGCCGAGCGTGAGCCCCGCAGGCGCAACGACGATCGGCTTCGGCGAATAACGCATCCGCATGTTCATGTCCTGCAATTTTCGCACCGCGCCGTCGAGCATATCCCACATGCCTTGTTGCGCGCCCACGACCATCATAAATAAATTTGCGCCCGCGCTAAAATTTTCGCCTTCGTTGCCGATTACCAGCCCGTCAAAATTTTCAAGCCGATCAAATGTTTCGACGGTCATGTTCATCACATCTTCATCGAGCGAGTTCATCTTCGTGTGAAATTCCAAACACGCCACGCCATCGCCCATGTCGCGCAGCGTCGCGCCCGCATTTTGCGAAACAACTTTCGTGCCTTTCAACATCACCACGCTTTCAAGTTTTTTCAATTTCACGTACTTGCCCTTCACCGCGTCATATACAGCGATCTTCTCGCCGCCTCGATATTGATAAAATGACTCGACACCGCTCTTCAACATCGCGCTGACCCACTTCGCCGCAGGATAGCCCGCCTCTTTCATCCGTTTGACTGTCTCGCGCACCCCAAGCATGTCCCACGTCTCGAACGGTCCCGCCTCGTGCATGAATCCCCAGCGGACGGCATCGTCAATCGGCTTCACCGTATCCGCCACTTCGGGGATGATGGACGACGCGTACTGGAATCCTTGATACGTCAATGCGCGGACTAACTTCGCCGCTTTGTCGTCCGCTTCCCCCTTCGGGGACGGCGCAATCATGACCTTCAGCCTGTCTCCCAATCCCTCGACATCTTTCGCCGCCTTGACCGATTCGAATCTCGGCTTCGTCGGCGCGACGTGTTCGAGAGTCTTCAAGTCCAGCGACCAGAATTCTTTTTTACCTTCTGCGTTGCGGATTTCTTTGTAGAATCCGATTTTGGTTTTGTTACCCAGCCACTTGCGCTCGATGAGAGTCGAGATCAACTTGTTCGGCGCTTCAGCATTGAGATATTCCTGTCCCAACTTGTCATGTGGAATCAACGGAGCAAGATTGCGTCCGACGAGATCCCACACGTCAATGCCGACCAAGTCCATCAAGCGGAAGGACGCCGTCTTCGGTCGTCCCATCAACGGACCTGTGAGCGCGTCCACTTCATCTACGGTGTAATCGTTCTTCAAGAAGAAGTCCAGCGCAAATGCGCCCGTCCCAAAAGCGACTCGGTTGCCGATGAAGTTTGGCGTATCCTTGCACAACACGATTCCCTTGCCCAAACGATTTTCAGCGAACCACGAGATAAACTCAATGACTGCTTTATCCGTGTCTTTCGTCGGGATGACTTCCAACAACTTCAAGTATCTCGGCGGATTGAAGAAATGCGTCCCAAGAAAATGCTTCTTGAATTCCTTCGAGCGTCCCTCGGCAATATCATTCACAGGGATTCCCGATGTGTTCGTAGAAACAATCGCCGTTGGCTTACGCACTTCATCTATGCGAGCCATCAATTCCTGCTTGATCTTCAAATTCTCGACGATGGCTTCCACGATCCAATCCGCCTCCGCCACTGCGCCGAAGTCATCTTCGAGATTCCCCAATTTCACCAACGACTTCAATTCGTCAGCCATCAAGTTCGCAGGCTTGGCTTTGAGACAACGATCCCAGCCGTCTTTCACGATCTTATTTTTATCGCCATCCTTCGACGCAATGTCAAGCAACGTCACAGGCACGCCCGCGTTCGCCAAATGCGCCGCAATCGCCGCCCCCATCGTCCCCGCCCCGATGACCACGGCTTTGTGAATTTGATATTTCATAATCACCTCGTTTCAATCATGCTTTGATGGTCGAGACCACCACTATTCAAAAGACAAACTTGATTACCAAACTTACCTTACACGCGTTCAATCCCGAAGGGATGACAGAATTATAGAAATGGAGCAAAGCATTACCAAATCCCGAAGGGATGATATATATTTTCACCGAACGCTATGACACCCCTTCGGGGTTGGCGACCTTGTATCATGAAGATCTATCATCATTTCACTCCTTCGGAGTTTTGAATGTACAAGACATATTGCAGAATTACTCCTTGCGTGGTGATCTCTGCTCGCGCTGGACCGCCACAAACCAAAATAAATCTCGCAACAAAATTTTGTATGCTTACCTGTGGTTTCGACTGCCTGCGCTCAACCACCGAGCACACAAGTCTCCAATCTCTAGTCTCCAATCTCCAATTCTCTCAATTCTCCAATTACCACTCACCTCAACTCCGCTCCACTGTACCCCAATATCTGCCTCGCCACCACGAGACGATTGATCTGTCCCGTCCCCTCATAAATATCCGTGATCTTTGCGTCGCGCATCCACTTCTCGGCGAGGAACTCGCGGCTGTACCCAAGCGGACCCAAAATCTCGACCACCTTTTGCGTGACCTTCGTCGCCACATCGCCAGCCTTCACCTTGCTCATCGAAGCCTCCAGCGCGTTCGGCTTTTTATTGTCCGCCATCCACGTCGCCTTGATGACCATCAGCCACGACGACTTGAGCATGATCTCCATGTCAATCACATCCCGTTCGATGGACGTCAATTTCTGACGCGGCAACCCATATCGGATTTTGACTCCGCTCTCGGTGAGTTTCTCTTTCAGGAAATCGAGAGCGGCTCTCGCCACGCCGACGCCTGTCGCGGCGACGAGTGGACGAGTCGCATCGAACGTCGCCATCGCCTTTTTGAATCCCGCCATGTTCTTCTCGACTGTGGGGCTTCCTAAAATATTCTCGAATGGGACTCTTGCGTCCACGAGCGAGATCGCCGCTGTGTCGCTGACTCGGATTCCCATCTTGTGTTCCAACTTGACGACCTTCACGCCCTTCGTCCCGCCCTCGACAACGAATGCCCTCATCCCTGCCCGCCCCGCAGAGGGATCAATCGAAGCCCACACGACGATGAAGCCGCGTCCAAGTTTTTCATATTCGGTAAACGATTTGTCGCCGCCTGTGACGAAGATCTTCTCGCCGTTGATCACCCACTCATTGGTCTTTTCGTCCAACACCGCGCGTGTGCGGATGGCAGAGTTATCCGAGCCTGCGCCTGCTTCGGTGATGCACATCGCCGCGAAGGTGGGTTTGTCCCCGTTGAAGCGTGCTAAAAATTTCGCACGCTGATCAGCCGTCCCTGCGGAATGAACCGCCGCCGCGCCGAGTCCGCCGCCTGGCAGGCAGTGATACATCCCCACATCGCCCCACGACAACGCCTCCAACTGCGCGGCGATCAATTGATATCCAATCGGCGGTCGTTTCTCTTTGTCGGCATCTTTGCCGTTTCCATTTTCTTTCGGCGCGAGCGAACTTCCGCCCATCGCTTTCATGGCAGAGTGCATGAACTCGATGTAGTCCCACGGAATCTCGTGTTCGTGCTCATCGAAGTAACGCGATTTGGGTCGCATCATTTCCTCGGCGACAGT
Organism: Anaerolineales bacterium; assembly: GCA_019187665.1. Taxonomy (GTDB): domain Bacteria; phylum Chloroflexota; class Anaerolineae; order Anaerolineales; family Villigracilaceae; genus Denitrolinea. Next base: position 222,055 of record JABARH010000004.1, on the reverse strand, counting down.
TTTCAACACAAACTGCGCGTTCGTAATTGGTTTCGGCGCTTCAAATTCGATTGGCATTGTTTTCTCCTAACGTAGACAAGTAGACAAGTAGACAAGTAGACAAGTAGACAAGTAGACAAGTGTCTACGTGCATATGTGCGTACGTGTCTACGTGTGTACGTGCGTACGTGTCTACGTGTCTACGTGTCTACGTGTGTACGTGTCTACGTGTGTACGTGTCTACGTGTGTACGTGTCTACGTGTGTACGTGTCTACGTGTGTACGTGTGTACGTGTGTACGTGTCTACCTGTCTCCGTGTTTACACAATAGCAAGTCCTGTAAACATTGCGAATCCCCTCCCATTCCTCATCCACATCTCAACGGGATGCTCGCGGATGTAGCCATGCCCGCCCAAAATTTGCACAGCGCGGTCGGTGACCATCATCGCCATATCCGCCGCGCCAGTGGACGCGAGGTACGCTTCGTTCGCCGCGTCTTCGCGCCGCTGATCCAACTTCCACGCGGCTTCCCACGTGAGCAAACGAATCGCTTCGATCTCTGTCCGCATCTCGGCGAGCATGAACGCGATGGCTTGCTTCTGCGCGATCTTCACGCCAAACGCCTCGCGCTCTTTTGCATAATTCATCGAATATTCAAACGCCGCATTCGCCACACCGACGGCTGTCGCGGCATTGGCGATTCGCATCGAAGCGAGCAGGACATCGAAATCGTGTCCCGCCGCGCCTCCGAGTCGATTCGCAACAGGGACTTTCACGTCCTCCAACTTGACGCGATGCATCGGCAACGCGTTGAGACTCATCAACTTCTCGCGCTCCTCGCCGATGGACAACCCCGCCGCCTCTTTCCCGACGATGAAGGCTTGACTCTGCCCATCGAGATTCGCGTACACGAGCATGGATTCGGCTCCCCTCGCAAACGGGACAAACGCCTTCTCGCCGTTGAGAACATAACTGTCACCTTGACGTGTTGCCGTCGTTTTCAAATCGTTCGGGTCGAAGTCGAACGCATACTCGATCAGCGCCGCAGTGAACGGACTCCACTCGCCTGCAACGATCTTCGGCAGATACTCCTTCTTCTGCTCCTCACTGCCCGCCAGCAGAATCGGCGTCGCAAACAGACTCGGCGTCATCACCGCCAGCGTGCCAGCCAGGTCGCCGAACGCCATCTCTTCGATAGCCAGCGCGCCAGTTATTGCACTGCGTTCACCAAACCCGCCATAGGATTCGGGAATGGATGCTTGCAAGAGTCCGAGTTCCCAGCCTTTGCTGATCAGTTTCTTCGGCAGTTCGTTGCTCTCCTCCGCTTCATGCGCGGCGGGACGCAGATCGTTCTCGGCGTATTTCTTCACCGCGTCCATGAGCATTTGTTGTTCTTCAGTCGGGTCGAATGAGTACATGGGTTCTCCAGTTTTCGATTCCTATCTGGCGCACAAGACAAATCCTGCGCTCTGAAATATCACTTCGCCGACAATCCCTTGAATTGCAAATCCGCGATCTGGTCGGCGATCTCCTCCATGCTCATCTGGCCGTTCGCGCGATACCAGGTCAGCGTCCAGTTCAACGTGCCGAGCATGGCGCGTACCGCCAGCGCGGGATTCGAAACGCGGAATTTCTTCGCCTTCACCCCCTCCAAAACAATATCCAGCCACAACTTCTCAAATCGGTCGCGGTTCGGAATGTGACGGGCGTGCTGTCGGGGTTCAAGCGAGCGATGTTCAAAAAGGAGCACCGCCGCGAGATCGGCGTTCTCGGCCAGCAGATTCAAGTAGGCGTGGATCATCTGACGCAGTTTCGCCTCGGCAGGAGAGGATTGCCGCGCCAGCGGCGCGATGCGCTCGGTCAACAATTCAAGCGCGCGGTCCAACAGCGCCAGCAAAATCTCCTGCTTGGACGCCACGTGGTGATACAGGCTCGCCTTTTTCAGATTCACGGCTTCGGCGATGTCGCTCATCGAAGCGCCGTGAAATCCTTTTTTGCGGAACACCTGCGCCGCGGCTTCAAGAATATCGTTTCGAGTCATGGATGCTCCCTACCGAACGGTCGGTAGAACGCATGATACCCTCCCCTGCGCGCATCGTCAAGGGAACGCGGAACGTTTCTGGTAAGATGGCCGCATGGATATCCTCACCGGAAAAACGCTCAAACGCAATGGCTGGACAGAGGGAAGAATGATCGGGCTGGCAAAACAGGCCGGAGATGCGCTCCTCACGCGGGGACTTGACCGCGACTCGGTTCTCGCGCGCCTGGCTGCGGTTCGCGCCGACCCCGGCGCTTTCCTCGCGGACGCGTTGTTTACGGACCTCGCCCGCGAGTGTTTGCGCTTGTCAAAGCCGGATGAAAATGCGAATGAAGAACTTCGCGGCGCGCCTCTGCCCTATCCCGTTTGGGGACGCGCCGCCATTGACGACGCCGCGCTCGCCCAAATGGATAATGCCATGCGCCTCCCCATCAGCGAGGCGGGCGCGCTCATGCCCGACGCGCATGTCGGCTACGGCCTCCCCATCGGCGGCGTCCTCGCGACCGAAAACACGGTCATCCCCTTTGCTGTCGGCGTGGATATCGCCTGCCGCATGCGCCTCTCCATTTACGAAGTTTCGCCTCACCTGCTCGGACAGAAAAAAGGGATGTTCGAGAATGCGCTGTTGCAGCAGACCTCCTTCGGCATGGGCGCGGAATGGAAGGGCGGCCGCCGCGCCGATCATGCCGTACTGGACGACCCCGCGTGGGGCGCGACGCGCCTGCTCCAGTCGCTGCGCGACAAGGCCGCGCGTCAACTCGGCACAAGCGGGACCGGGAATCATTTTGTGGAGTGGGGGTCGTTCCGCTTGCATGAACCAATGTTTGGCTTGCAACCTGGCGAATATCTTGCTTTGCTTTCGCACAGCGGTTCACGCGGCGTCGGATTTAAGATCGCCGATCGTTATAGTAAACTCGCCATGGAATTGCACCCGGATCTCGACAAGTCTGTGCGGCATTTGGCGTGGCTCTCGCTCGCTTCCGAGGAGGGACAGGAATACTGGCTTTCCATGGAGTTGGCGGGCAGGTTTGCTTCCGCGAATCATTATGTGATTCACCACCGCGTTGCAGAGGCGGTTGGATTGAAAGAAGCCGCGGTCGTTGAAAACCACCACAACTTTGCCTGGCGTGAACAACTCTCCGACGGACGGACGGTGATCGTGCATCGCAAAGGCGCGACGCCTGCCGGACCGGGTGTGCTAGGCGTGATTCCCGGCTCGATGGGGGACCCCGGCTATATAGTGCGCGGACGCGGGGACGCCGAGTCGCTCAATTCTGCGTCGCATGGGGCGGGACGATTGATGAGCCGTAAGGCCGCGTTAAATTCCATTAGCAAGAAAGACCGCGACAACTATCTCAAAGAGCATGGCGTGACCCTGCTCGGCGGCGGCATGGATGAGTCCCCGCAGGCGTACAAACCGATTGATACGATCATCGCCGCTCAACACAATTTAGTAGATGTGATCGGCAAATTTACCCCGCGCATTGTCCGCATGGCAGACGAGGCAGGAGAGTATTAAAAGCAGAGTCTTCGCCTGCCTGCCAATCGGCGCAAGAGAGCGTCTTTCTCTCAAAAAATTCGACCCGAGCCGGGCGGAGCGCAGCCCGCGAAACGTAAAGACACTGAAGGTTTTGGCAGCCTTCAGTGTCCGATTTTTTTACATCTTCTCAAGCAGGTCAATCGCTGCTTCCAGTCTCTCCAACACCTTTTCGCGGCCGATGATTTCCATACTTTCGAACAGCGGCGGGCTGACCTTCTGTCCCGTCACAGCGACGCGCAGGATGCCGAAGACCTGTGCCGGGGAATACCCGGAGGATTCGACGTAGGCGCGCATCGGAGGTTCCGCTTCGGCGTGTGAAAGCGAAGGGAGGGAGGAAAGAATTTCGCGCATCTTCTTTGCGATCTGGGCGCAGGATGCAGCATCCAAATCTTTTGCGATCAGGTCAGCTGGATTCGGCTCGACATTTTCCCTGAAGAAGAACGCCGCAAACGCAATGCAATCGTCGAGGGTGACGAGGCGCTCGCGAATCAACGGGACGATCTTTAGCAGGGTATCGTTATCGGCTTCCAAACCTTCCTTGAGGAAATAAGGCTTGATACGTGCTGCCAGGTCCGGGGTCGTCAGGAGGCGGATGTGCGTCGCGTTGAAGTGATCCAGTTTTTGGAAGTTAACCGCGGCGGGCGATGGCGTCAGGTTGTCAATATTGAAGCGTTGGATCATTTGGTCGAGCGTCATCACATCGCCGTCGGCGACGCCCCAGCCCATGAGCGCGATCCAATTCAAAACGCCTTCGGGAGTGTATCCGAGTTCCTTCATGTCGCCGAGGAACGTGGAATGCCCATCCTTCATCGCTTCATCTTTATCGCGTTTGCTCAGTTTCCCTTTGCCGGAGGGTTTGAGAAAAACAGAAAGATGGGCGAAGACCGGTTCCTCCCAGCCGAAGGCGCGGATGACGTGGATGTGCAATGGCATGGAGGGCAGCCACTCCGAACCGCGAATGATGTGCGTGATCTGCATCAGGTGGTCGTCCACCATCGCGGCGAGATGATAGGTCGGCAGGCCGTCTGATTTGAGCAAAACGGAATCGTCAAGGGATGCGTTCTCGGTGGTAATTGGTCCGCGCAAAAGATCGGTGGCGGTGATCGAACCTTCCTTGGGCATCTTGAAACGAATTACGTGACGCTCGCCCGATTCGACGCGGCGTCTTGCGTCTTCAGGAGCGATGTTGCGGCACACTCCGTCGTAGCGCGGGTTTTGCTTGTTCTTCTGCTGTTCCTGGCGAATTTGTTCCAGGCGCTGCGACGTACAGAAACATGGGAAGGCATGACCGGAGACGACGAGTTTCCAGGCATATTCGTGATAGATGGCGCGGCGTTCGGTTTGGCGGTACGGCCCGTGCGGCCCGCCGATGTCCGGGCCCTCGTCGTATTTCAACCCAAGCCAGCGCAAACCTTCGATCAGTTCCTTTTCCGCTTCCGGCGTGGAGCGTTTCTGGTCGGTGTCTTCGATGCGCAGGAGGAAGGTTCCGCCGAGATGGCGCGCCAGCAGAAATGGGTAGAGCGCCGAGCGGGCGTTGCCGATGTGGATGCGTCCGGTTGGCGAGGGGGCAAAGCGTGTGCGAATGGGTCTTGATGTCAAAGGTGTATCTCCAGAAAAATCAGAAATCAACTTCCTTTTGCCGCATGACGACGCTTTCAACCAGCGCGATACCCAGCATGAGCGAAACGAGTCCCGATCCGCCATAACTGATGAACGGGAGCGGCAGCCCGGAGACCGGCACAATACGCAGGTTCACGCCGATATTGATCGCGCCCTGGAAGAAGATCAACACGGCGATGCCGTAGGCGATGAGTGAGCCGCTCAGGTCGCGCGCGAGACGCGAGGCGCGCAGGCAGCGATAGACAATGAAGACGATGGTCGAAAGCGCCAGCAGCGCGCCGACCAGGCCGAATTCTTCCGCAATCACGGAGAAGATAAAGTCGGTGTGGCGCACCTTGAGAAACCGAAGCTGGGATTGCGTGCCCAGACCATACCCCCTGCCGAACCAGCCGCCCGACCCGATGGCGATCAGCGCCTGCTGAACATTATACAGGTTGCCGAAGGTGGCGTTCTCATCCGGAAAAATGAACGTCAGGACGCGTTCCTGCTGGTAGGGTTCGAGAAACGGAAATGCCACGATCACGATCGTCAACCCAGCCACCCCAAACCAGAAAATATGCTTCAACTGAATCCCGTTGATCCAGATCATCGCGGCCCAGATCACCAGCATCACGACCACGTTCGAGAGATTCGGCTGGAGCAGGATCGGCAGGGCCAGGGTCCCAACCCAGACCAGACTTCCGAAGATCCAGCGCAGGTCGCGCGGGCGGTCTTTGGTTGCGTCAAAGTAGCGCGCCAGGATGAGCACCTCGACCACTTTTGCCAATTCAGTCGGCTGGATGAAGATGCCTGCGATCTGAAACCAGCGCGCCGCGCCAAATTGCGGCTGGGCGCTGATGTAGATCATGATGAGCAGGATCATCATTACGACGAACATGGGGGTGTAGAGCGCCGTCCAATAACGATAATCAATTCCCGCCACGATGAAAATAACGATCAATCCGGCGACGCCAAACTGGACCTGGCGCAACACGGTTTGAGCAAGTTCTTCGTTACCGGCAATGGCGGAACGAATCATCGCCACACCAAATGAAATGGCAAAGATCAGCACCCCCAACAGCCAAAAGTCGAAGCGCCGCCAGGAAGTTTCGCGAAACATGGAACGCTCAGGGCGAAGGCGTTACTTTGCCTTCCCTCGTTTGCGCCGTCCCACGCCCTGGATGGGAATGTCCGCCACCAGGCGCTGCGAGCGGCCCTCGTGTTCCATCGCGATGCGTACCGCCTGCGGGTCAATCACCACATGCCGCGAAATGGTTTCGATCAAGTCGTCCTTCAAGGCCTCCAATTCGGCAGGGCTCAAGTTTATGCGATCATGGATCAACACCAGTTGCAGTCGTTCCTTGGCGCTCTCGGCGCTTTTATGACGTTTGAAGAAGTTGAACATTATTTCCTCCCCAGCCAACGCGACCAAAAGCCATTGCCAGCTTCGAGGTCGAGGAACGGCACCTCCTCGCCCTGCAAGCGGCGCGCGATATTGCGGAAGGCCTGCCCGGCTTTGCTCTTCGGCTCGAGCGCGACGGGGTTGCCGCGATTGGTTCCCACGATCACATTCTCGTCTTCCGGCACAATGCCGATGAGTTTGACCGCCAGCAGGTCCAGCACGTCCTCGGCAGAGAGCATATCGTTCTGCCGCACCAGCGACGGGTTTAAGCGATTAATGATCAGCGACGGCGTCCCCTTCTCTTCCGCCTCCAAAATACCGATCACGCGGTCGGCATCGCGCACCGCCGAAACTTCGGGATTGGTCACCACGATCACGCGGTCGGCCGGGGCGACCGCGTTCTTGAAACCGCGTTCGATGCCCGCCGGTGAATCGATCAGAATCCAGTCGGCTTCCTTGCGCAGGTCGTGGACCACGCGCACCATGTCTGAGGCCGAGACAGACTGCTTGTCGCGCGTCTGCGCGGCGGGGATCAAGTATAGTTCCGGCAGGCGCTTGTCGCGGATCATGGCCTGCTTCAAACGGCAGCGTCCCTCGATCACATCCACAATATCGTATACGATGCGATTTTCGAGGCCCATGACAACATCCAGATTCCGCAGGCCGATATCGCCGTCAATGCAAACCACTTTGGAACCCGCCGCCGCCAGCGCGACCGCCAGGTTTGCCGTGGCGGTCGTCTTGCCCACGCCGCCCTTGCCGGATGAAATCGTTACAACCTGTGCCTTCATCGTGTCACCTTATTCCGCGCGCCATGTTTCAACCGACAGGGCGCCATTTTGCAAAACAATTTTACACGGCCGCTCCGTTCTTTCGACCGCCTGCAATAAAACATCTCCGATCCGAATTTGCGGCGAGGCGATCGCCAGCGCGCAAATCACCGCCAATTCATCGCCGCCTGCCCCAGCCCGCACTGTGCCGCGCACGCGCCCCCAGACGATCACACTCCCATCTGCCTCGATCTCCGCGCCGGGATTTACATCGCCCATTACGGTCACATGCCCGGGGAATTCGATGCGCGTGCCGGATCTTAACGTCCGACCGATCCACTGTGCGGAGGGACGCCCGCCTTCCGCAGCCGCATCGCGCGTCGACTCGGCGGGGCGCGGCTTCGCGATTCGGGTGGCCAGCCCCAGCAGCTGTGCGGTCTGCTCGGTGGTCGGCGATTCGCTGACGACCGCCCACAGCATAACGCCGCGCTCCGACAGGGTGTCGCGCAGCACCGAAAGTTCGTTGACGTGGAACACCTGGCTGCCCACATCCAGCGCGACGCGCGCGCCCTGGAAAAAAGAACGCTGGGATTCGATCTGCTCGATCAAGGCGGCATTCAATTCCTCCCAGGGCGCGGCGCTCATGCTGACGAGCAGGCCGTCGCGCAGGCCTTTAATTTGAATCAGTTGAGTCGAGTCGATCATCACGCGTCCATCCGTCGGGTTGGCGAATTATAGCATGCCCTTTCACCCGCCCGGCGCCACTGCAAGATCTATGGCCTTGAATTCGAAGTAAGCCTGCATCACCAGACCAACGATCGGCGCGGCGACGGATGCGCCTTCGCCGCCGTTGTAACAGAATGCCATGATCACAATTTCAGGATCTTCAAAAGGCGCGTAGGCCAGCGTCCATGAGTGCGTGGGCCAGCGGCCAAAATCGCACAGATTATTTTGGAGCGCTACATCGTCGCAATATTCCGCAGTGCCAGTTTTGCCAGCCACCGCGATCGGAAATTTATTCGGGTCGCCAAAAACACGGTTCAAGGTGCCGCGGCGGATGCCGCCCTGGTTTTCGATGACGGCGAGGCGCATGCCCTGCTGGACAGATTGCACCACGAACGGGTCCACGCTTTTGAAGTCATCCGTCTCCGTACAGTATGGACCTTCGCAGTTGTAGACGCGGATCAACGGGTCGGCGACGATATCCCATTTCACGGTCGGTGTAAACGGGGATATCTGATAGCTGGCGGGGCTGGATTGGAAGTCGGTGATGGCGCCGGTCTGCGGGTCATACCATTTTTCGACAATATTCCCTTCACCGTCTACGACATCATGCACAACGGTCGGCTGCATCAATTTTCCATCGTTGGCCAGCGCCGCTCCCGACATAAGCACCTGCAAGGGCGTGGACAGCACATATCCCTGGCCGACGCTGGCAATGTAGGTGTCGCCAGTGGACCAGTTTTCCCCTTTGTTGATGCGCTTCCAGCGCGGTGTGGGGATCAAGCCATCCTGTTCGCCCGGAAGTTGAATGCCGGAGGGTTGGTCGTAGCCCAGCGCGCGGGCGTATTCTCGCAGACGCTCGACGCCCAGCCCCTGCAATATCTCTTCGCCAAACCCGCCGCCGAGTTTATAGAAACAAACGTTGCTCGAGAATGCGATGCAATGCAGGAAGTCAATCGTGCCAAAACCTTCCTCGTTGATGACATTGTTCTGGTTGTACACCCAATCTACGAAGGGCCGCTCACGGCCGGGGTCGTTCGGCGAGAATTTTTCGGTCAGCACCAGTCTGCCGGGCGCCTCGATGATCTTATCGAGGGTGACTACGCCCTCATTCAGCGCGCCAACGGCGGTGGACAATTTGAAGACAGAGCCGGGCGGGTATTCGCTCGAAATGGCGTTGTTTAGCAAGGGGCGGCGCGGATCCTGGCTGAGTTGTTGATAGTAGTAGCCCGGAATAAAACGCGCCATGCGATTGTTCTCGTAGGTTGGGTAGGTTACCATTGCGAGGATCTCGCCGGTCTTCGGGTTCATGGCAATCACCACGCCGCTCGAAATACGTTCTTCTCCATAGAAGCGGTTCCACTCGTTGATCTCGTTGACCAGAGAGGCCTCGGCCGCGGCTTGCAGGCGCGTGTCCAACGTCAAGGTGACGTTGTAACCGGGCGCTGGATTGATGGGAGGTTCGAGGTTGCGAAGTTCCTTCCCGGCCACATCCTCCTGGATGACGCGCAGACCGTTCACGCCGGAGAGCAGATCATCGAGTGAAAGTTCCACTCCCGCGTAGCCCACCTTGTCGCGGCCAGGGATAAAGCGGCGGGCGCGGTAAAGATCCTCCAGTTCCGCGGGAATCGGGCCGAGGAACCCAACCACGTTGGCGGTCAGCGAGCCGGTCGGGTAATCGCGCAGGGGTTCCACTTCCACGCCCACGCCGGGCCAATCCATGGCGCGTTCGCGCACGATGCGGGCGATCTCCTCGCTGACGCTGCATTTCACCTTGACCGGCGTGTAGGGCGCCAGCGAATCGCCGAGCGCCACCATTTGCGCGATGCCCGGCCCCTCGACACAGGCGCCAAAAAATTTTGCAGATTCGATGCTTTCGTCGGTTAAAGGAAAGCCGGTATCCACACCGGTCAACGCGGAAAGTTCGCGGTAAATCTTCTGAATATCCGCCTCGTCATCCGGCAGGTCGGCCGGGGTGATGACCACGTTATATGAAGCGATATTGCGGGCCAGCACAAAGCCATTGCGATCGTAGATGATTCCACGCGGCGCCGGAAGGGTGATGTTGGCGGTGTAATTTTCGACCGCCTGCGCAAGATAGTCGTCGTGTTGGAAGATTTGCAAGCGCACCAGGCGCAACACCAGCACGATCAGCGCCACAGCGATCGCGATGTATATCATTCGAAAGCGCCAGGAAGCGAGCGGCGTTCCCATGACCGAATCTGCACTCACTCTTCCTCCTCCACCGGGGAAACCCAGCGCGCAAGGTCGCTCACCAACCAAAACACAGGAACAGACAGCAGCATGTTCAACAAGGCGCTGGGCAGGGTGATCAAACTGAGCGAATCTACAAAAGGCAGCGGCTTCCGCGCCAGACTCAAGATAACAAAGGAAAATAAATGCACGATGAATGTTGAGGGCAGGGCGACGCCCAGCATGGCAAGCGTGGGCGCCTGCCAGATGCGGCTTTGCAGCCAGCGCGCCATAAAAACCGCCGCCAGGAACCCGGCCAGAGGCGCGCCCCATGGGAGGGCGGAAACGAACATCGTAAATACGCCAGCGACGATCGCCCAATGCCAGCCGGTATCCACATTTTCCTGCAGAGACCAGGCGATCACCAGCAACAGCGGCAGATCGGCAAACCCGCCAAGCAGGCTTACACGGCTAACCACCGCCGACTGCAGAATGACCGCCAGCGCCAGCACGGGAAACGCGATCAAGTGTCGCATGGGTTACGGGATGGGTTCCGGGATCAACGGCTCAACATTGACCGGGCGAAAATTGGTGATGATCAGGACGATCTCCAGCCGCGTAAAATCCACAACTTGCTGAACGAAGACTTGTTGGAACAGGTCGGCCTCGCGCTTGCGAATGTTGATGATCTGCCCGATGATCAGGTCTGGGGGATAGCCGCCGCCCAACCCGGAGGTAAGCACAACGCCGCCTTCCTCGATCAGCGCATCCTGCGGGATCAAGTCGAGTGAAAGGTCGCCGGTGACCGAGCCGCTCAGCACCGCCTGCAGGTTCGTATTTTGCAGGCGGACGTTCACCGAGGAAGCCGGATCGGTGATGAGTTGGATGCGCGCCGCGTCGGCGATGACCGCGTCCACGCGCCCCACCAGCCCCTGGGCATTTATCACCGGCATCCCGCGTTGAATGCCGTCGTTGGATCCGATGTTGACGATGATGTAATGCAGGAAGGGGCTGGGGTCGCGCCCGATGACGGAGGCTGCTATATAACTCGCTTCGGGGTTGGCGCGCGCATACGAAACCAGCGCGGCAAGGTTTTCGGCCTCGGCGACTTTTTGCTTTAATTCGATCACTTGCGCCTGCAGGCTGGCCACATCGTTTTCGAGTTCCGCGTTCCGCTGACGCAGCAGGATCAGATCGCGCGGCGCGGTGAAGAAATCCTGAATGGCGACGAAGCGCGTGGAGAACCAGGATTGTATATCCACGAGAACACCCGTCAGCCAGGTGGAAGTCGTCCCGAAATATCCCCCGAATGCCAATGCCAGGATGCCCCCCACCACCATAAACAGAATGGCGATCTGGAGAGTGCGCGAAAGTGAATTTTTCATATTGGGATTATGGAACAGACCCGCGCCGCGGGGAAGGTCAGCCGGAATGGCGCGTACTGCCGCGTTCCAGGCCCACCAGATAACGGCTGAGATTTTCGAATTCATCGAAGATCAGGCCGGCGCCGCGCACCACGCAGGTGAGCGGGTCTTCAGCCACCCAAACGCGCAGTTTCAATTCGTCCGCCAAGCGATCGGCAAGGCCCTGCAATAGAGCGCCGCCTCCTGCAAGGCAAATCCCCACATCCATCAAGTCTGCGACGATCTCAGGCGGGATCTCGTCCAGCGCGTCGCGGACGGTATCCACAATGACCTGCACCGAACTGGAGAGGGCCTCGCGCATTTCCACCGAGGAGACCTGCACCGTTTCGGGCAGGCCTGTGACCAGGTTGCGGCCGCGCACTTCCATGGTTTTTTCCACGGTCAGCGGAAAGGCCGAGCCGATCGTCCATTTCACCTGTTCGGCAATCCCCTGTCCGATCAACAGGTTGTATTTGTTGCGAAGATATGAGACGACATCTTCATCCATCTCATCGCCGGCCACGCGCAGGGAACGCGACACCACCACCCCGCTGCTGGACATGACCGCGACCTCGGTTGTGCCGCCGCCAATGTCCACCACCATGGAGCCGCGAATCTCTCCCACGGGCAGGCCCGCTCCAAGGGCGGCCGCGATCGGTTCTTCGACCAGGAAGGCCTGGCGCGCCCCAGCCGACATGACCGCGTCGTAGACCGCGCGTTTTTCCACCTCCGTCACGCCGGTAGGAATACCGACGATGACGCGCGGCCGCGGCAACGGCACCACGCTCTGGTCGTGCACCTTGCCGATAAAATAATCGAGCATCTGTTGGGTAACGTCGAATTCCGAAATGACCCCGTCGCGCAACGGTCGAACAGCAACAACATTGCCAGGCGTACGGCCAAGCATCTCCTTGGCCTCGAGACCAATGGCGATGGGCTGTCTTAAACGCTTGTCAATGGTTACCCAGGAGGGTTCATTAATCACGATACCCTTGCCATGCACATGGACAAGTGTGTTCGCGGTGCCCAGGTCAATCGCTATATCTAATGAAAACAGGCCTAGAAGCCAGTTGAGGGGGTTGAAGGCCAAACCGGTCTCCTTGGTGAAAGTCTATACGCAAATTTCATGCGGCGGTATTATACCATGAGGGAATCGGCGCTCTCGCGAGCAGGATGTACAACATCGTGAGGTAAAATACACAAAATCAATCCACCACGGAGATAAACATGTCTAATATCACAGTAGTGACCGATAGCACTTCCTGGATGCCGCGCGACCTGTTGAGTCAATATCACATTATCGTTGCCCCGCAGGTGTTGATCTGGGACGGGCAGACGCTGAACGATGGGATTGACATTCAACCCGATGAATTTTATACCCGTATTAAAACGGCCAAAGTCATGCCGACCACATCGCAGGTTTCGATCGCCACGATGGAAAAAATATTCCGCGCGCAGGTAGAGCAGGGCATGGATGTGATCGGCATTTTTATTTCATCCAAACTCTCTGGCACGCTGCAATCCGCGATGCAGGCAGGCGAAATGATGGGTGCGGCTGGGGAAAAAGTCCATCTGGTGGACAGTCAATCCACTGCAATGGCGATGGGCTTCCAGGCGCTCGCCACTGCGCGCGCGATTGCCGACGGCGCCAATGTTAAAGAGGCGGTCTCGGTCGCAGAAAAAGCCCGCGCCCATTCCGGTGTGTATTTTGCGGTGGATACGCTCGAATTCCTGCATCGCGGCGGGCGGATCGGTGGGGCGCAACGCCTGCTCGGCACGGCGCTGAATATGAAGCCGGTACTGGCTCTGCAAGACGGACGCGTAGAAGCGGTGGAGCGCATCCGCACGAAAGGCAAGGCGGTGGAGCGCGTGATCGAACTTGTGGCGGAAGAGTGCCGGGGCAAATCTCCGATCCATCTCGCGACCCTGCATGCCAACGCGCTCGCCGAAGCGCGGGATGTTCTGGAGCGCGCGTCGAACTTGCTTAACCCGGTCGAGTCTCTGCTGACCGAAGTCAGCCCGGTGGTCGGCAACCACGCGGGTCCAGGCACGGTCGGGCTGGCATACATGGCGGGGATGTGATTCTCAAAGCGCCCCGGTTTCTTTTATAATCGAGGCATGACACACAGCGCGCCTCTCGTCATCGGGATCGCGGGCGGGTCGGGTTCCGGCAAGACCACTGTGGCGCAGGAGATCCTCCAGCGCGTTGGACCCGACCGCATCGCTTTTTTACAACACGACGCCTACTACAAAGACTTGAGCGGATTGCCTCCCGTCCAGCGTGCGGCGGTCAACTTTGATCATCCCAATTCACTCGAGTCGGAGTTGATGATCCGCCATATCGAACAACTCAAGAACGGCGAGGCGGTTGAGTTACCGATCTATGATTTCGCGACACACAGTCGCACAAAGCAGTCGTTCACCGTCCAACCTCGTGCGGTCATCTTGATCGAGGGCATCCTTATTTTTGTCGAGCCAGCCCTGCGTGAGATCTGCGACGTGAAAATTTTCGTGGATACCGACTCGGACCTGCGCTTCATCCGCCGCCTGCAACGCGACATCGCCGAACGCGGACGCACCGAGGAGATGGTTGTGAAGCAATACCTCGCCACGGTCCGGCCGATGCACCTCGAATTCGTTGAACCATCCAAGCGTTACGCGGACGTGATCATTCCCGAAGGCGGACTGAACGTCGCCGCGCTGGACATGGTGGTGGCGCGTGTCGAGGCGTTGTTGAAATAGTCACGTGGTTGGATAGTCGCATAGTTAGGTAGTCAAAAGCCAACAGCCAATAGCCAATAGCCAATAGCCAATGGCTAACAGCCTCAAACCAAACTCAAAAGGAGATTACAAATGGCACTGCAATGGAAAACCCCGCCCGCGATGGAAATTGACCCGCAGAAGAAATACACCGCACGCATGGAAACGGACAAAGGCACGATCGTCATCGAACTCTTCGCGGATAAGGCGCCCAAAACCGTCAACAGTTTCGTCTTCCTCTCCCGCCAGGGATTCTATGAAGGAATCATCTTCCACCGCGTCATCGCGGATTTCATGGCGCAGGGCGGCGACCCGACCGGCATTGGCTCCGGTGGACCGGGTTACCGATTCGAGGATGAATTCCATCCGTCTTTGCGGCACAACAAACGCGGCATCCTTTCGATGGCGAACGCAGGACCCGGCACGAACGGTTCGCAATTCTTCATCACCCATCGCGCAACTCCTCATCTCGATGACAAGCACAGCGTCTTTGGTCAGGTGATCGAAGGCGAAGATGTGTTAATGTCCATCCCGCCGCGTGACCCGAGCAATCGCAACGCTCCCGCAGTGAAGATCGTCCGCATCGAGATCGTCGAGGGATAGTTTCATAATTCAGAATTCTGAATTCAGAATTATGAAAGAAGAACTCCGCGATACACAGAGCAAGTCAATTTCCAGCGGCGAAAAGACGCGCACAGCCATCCTCCGCGTAATCGCAGTGCTGGTTGTGATTGCAATAAGCGTGTACGTGTTTTCGATTCGCGAGCATGTGGAAGAATTCGCGGCGTTTGGTTATCCCGGTATTTTTTTGATCGCCCTGCTCGCCAATGCGACCATCTTTTTGCCCGCGCCGGGCGTGGCGGTGGTCTTTGCGATGGGAAGCGTCTTTCACCCGCTGGGGGTCGGTCTCGCGGCGGGGACGGGCGGCGCACTCGGCGAGCTAAGCGGGTACATTGCGGGGTTCAGCGGTCAGGCTGTGGTGGAGAATACAACTGCGTTCGCGCGCATCCAGCCCTGGGTCCAGAGATGGGGCGCGCTGGCAGTGCTGGCGCTCAGCGCGGTGCCGAATCCTTTTTTCGACCTCGCCGGAATCGCTGCAGGGATTCTCAAGATCCCGCTGTGGAAATTTCTGCTCGCGTGCTGGATCGGACAACTGATCAAAATGACGGCGTTCGCTTATGCGGGGAGCGCGTCGCTGGATTGGATGTTTGGTGAGTAGCATGCGCCCTCTGGCGCATCAACGGCGGTAGAGACCGCCTATTACACTCAGGAGAGTCACATGACCGATTATTCGAAAGTTGACGCTTACCTCGAATCGAATCTCGACCAGAGTCTGGATGAACTGGGACGCTTCGTCGCGCAACCCAGCATCTCCGCGCAGAAACTTGGACTGCACGAAGCCGCCGCCATGGTCGCGGACATGCTGCGGGCGCGCGGATTCACCCCGACGATCCATCAGACGCCCGGCGCGCCAATCGTCACCGCCGAACGCAAAGGCAAAAGCGACAAGACGATTCTTTTCTACAACCACTACGACGTCCAGCCGCCCGAACCGCTGGAATTGTGGGAGTCGCCGCCGTTCGAGCCGCAGATCCGCGACGGAAAAATGTACGGGCGCGGCATCAGCGACGACAAAGGACATCTCACGGCGCGTCTCTTCGCGCTCGATGCCTTGCTGGCCGAAGGCGACCTGCCTTGCAATGTGAAGTTCATCGTGGAAGGCGAAGAGGAAACCGCCAGCGTGAACATGCTCGCGTTCGTCACTGGTCACAAAGACATTCTCAAGTCTGATGCGTGCGTGTGGGAATTTGGCGGCGTGGACCACACCGACGCGCCTATGCAATATCTTGGCTTGCGCGGCATTCAATACGTGGAACTCACTGTGGATTTACTCTCCACCGACGTTCACTCCGGTCTCGGTGGGAGCATCTTCCCGAACGCGGCATGGCGATTAATCTGGGCGCTCAACACGCTCAAGGGCGTGGACGAAAGAATCCTCATCCCCGGTTTCTACGACAATATCCAGCCGCCCTCCGCGCGCGACCGCGAACTCTTCGCGGCGCTGCCCGATGTCGCGGACGAATACCGCGAGCGTTACGGCGTGCCATATTTCATCAAAGGACTCAAAGGCGGGAACGAACTTAAAGTGGAAGAAGTCTTCTCTCCCACTTGCACCATTTGCGGACTGACCAGCGGATATCAAGGTCCCGGCTCGAAGACCGTCCTGCCTGCGCGCGCCTCCGCCAAAGTGGACTTCCGCCTCATCCCGGACCAGGATCCGGCCGACATCCTCCGCAAACTGCGCGCCCACCTCGACGCGCATGGGTTCACGGACGTGAAGATCACCGACCTCGGCGGCGACGCCCCCGCCCGCACCGACCCGGATCATCCCTTCATCAAATTGGTTGTGGACGCGGCGAAGGATATCTACGACAAACCGATGTCGCTTGTACCAATGGTCGGCGGCTCGGGACCCAACCATCCCTTCGTCCACGATCTGGGACTCCCCGTCGCCACAGCAGGACTCGGTTACCCCGACACCCGCGCCCACGCGCCGAATGAGAATATTCGGATTGATCTGTATCTCAAACACGCGCGTCACATGGCGAGAGTGGTGAGAGAATTTGGAAAATAATTTACGGAGACAGATACAAGCGATGCCCGCCGGCGAACAACAACCCCATCACATCGTTGACAGCCAAACCATGACTGATATTCAGCACATGCTCGCCGATTACGCCGCGCGCTTCGACAGCCGCCTCTCCGTCTTTGATGTACGCATCGCCAGCCTTGCAGACGGAATCATCGCCCTTGAGGGACGCGTCCTGGACGAGAGTCAATGCGACGAACTGCGCCGCCTCTTCTCCGACCACAAAGCGGACACCTCCTCGCTAACCGTGCTCAACCGCCCAAACCTGCCGCGCCGTCACATCGCCACCAACCTGACGGGTCTCTACGAAAAACCGACCTTCAGCGTGCCGCTCGCCAGTGAACTGACCTTCGGGAGCGAACTCGACATTTTATGCGAAGAGGGTCGCTGGGCGTTCGTCCGCCAACGCGACGGCTACCTGGGCTGGGCATATTCGCCCTACATGCAGGACGGTCCCGCGCCCGCCGCGACTCATCTCGTGCTGGCGCCTGCGATCGAACTCCGCGCGCAGGCAGACTCAGCCAGTGATGTCCTCACCCGCCTCGTCTGCGGCACGCGCGCAACGGTGACAGAGAGTCGTGGAACGTGGTCGCGCGTCGAGGCAAACAAGTCCGGTTGGGTGCAGTCCATCCACCTGCGCGCGCTCGCAGACCTTCCGCAAACACTGGATGCGAAACGGACAACGTTGATCGCCGACGCGCAACGCATGACCGGTGTGCCGTATCTGTGGGGCGGCGTGAGCGGCAACGGGATGGATTGCTCAGGTTTCGCGCAGCTGCTTCACCGCTGGATCGGAATCGAAATTCCGCGCGACGCGGACATGCAGTTCGAGGCGTCGTATTTGGTGGAGGAACCGCACGAAGCGGGCGATTTATTCTTCTTCGGCGAGGGCGGCGAACAGCGCAAAGTGACTCACGTGGGAATCAGCCTCGGCGGCTGGACGGTGATCCATTCGTCGCGCACGCACAACGGCGTGTACGTGGACGATTTGCAGCAAGCCCACTATCTGCGCGAGAGCTATCTCGGCGCGGGCAGTTTTTTGAGGTAAGTTCGACGGTCGAGTCGTCGGGGCGGGTTTCAAGGGCGCCGAGACGATCGTTGCGATAAGAAGGAAAGCATGAAATCCTACCGCAAAGAACTCTGGTTCAACATCCCCTCCCGCCGCGCGTTCCTCAACATCACGCCCGATGTTGAAACTGCCGTGCGAGAAAGCGGAATCCGGGAAGGCCTCTGCCTCGTGAATGCGAGTTTGTCACACCTCCACCACCAGAACCACCACTGTATCTATTAGCCTTTGGCAACTTGCGTATCTCTCCAGATATTTGCCCAGCCAAACTGTCAATTTTGAACATCCCATTATTGACTTCAACGCGAACTTTCAGCATTTCAAGGTTGCGCCTTTTAGTGTGAAAATCAGCATTCTCTATTCCTACAAAAACATCTTGTGCGAATTCGATCAAATCCTGAATAGTGTCATCCGTCAACTGAGTAACGTTTAATTCCGTTTGTAAGGTTTCCTGTCGCTTGCACAAAGCGTCATATCTCTGATTTACTTCGTTCATGTTCTGCTCCAAGCTTTTTGCCACCAGCCCGGTTGCGCGTTTCAGAGCCTGTCCAATCTCCTCAGCGTCTACCTCCGTCTGAGCGATCATAGCCTGTATCGCATTCAATTCTTCGAGTTTTGGGTCCAAGGCCGCCAATTCCTCTTGTTGAGCAATCCGTAATTGCATTTCCAATTTTTCAAGATCTCCAAAGAGGTCAAGTATGCTTTCCCAAACATCCGCATCGATAGCATCAGCACGGACCGAACGTGCCTTGCACGTTCTCTCCTCCAAGTGGACATGGTGATTATTTCGCCAGGAACAAGTGTAGTACTGGTGATCGCTAAAGAACTCACCGCTCATCGCTCTTCCGCAGACACACCGAATTAAGCCGCTCAAGAGATAATTGTATTTTTTGTTACGTCGTGAAAATATTTTGTTCTGTCCTTTTAGTTCCTGTGCTATTTCCCAAGTTTCACGATCAACGAGAGCGGGAACCTCAATCTCAATCCATTCCTCTTTTGGGCGTTGATTACGAGTTGGACCAATACGAACCCCAAATCGCCAGATCCCAGCGTATGTCTCTCGCTCAATAATGGAAAGAACAGTATAAGCATGCCACATTCCTTTCCCTCGAGTACGATGATATCCGGGGTTCGTTTCTCCCGGAGTAGGAATGTGCATTTCAGAAAGGCGTTTCGCAATCCTTCCCGCCGCAAGGCGCTGACCGGATTCGTCTCCGTAAACATACCACTTATAGATCAATTGCACAATTTTGGCTTCGTCTTCAAGAGGTTCAAAATTCACAATCTTCCCATTCTCATCACGAATGTGATCGTAACCATACGGCGCTCGTGAACCAATTACTCGGCCGGCACGCGCTTTGGCTCTTTTTCCACGCATGGAACGTTCCCTGATTTTCTTTCGTTCATCACTGCCCTGCCATCCCTTAATGACGAGAACAATATCCAATTCACTTTCGATCTTCCCAACATCAAGAGCATATACTTCAACTCCCGCACGAAGCCAGTTTCGGACTGTGGCAAGTAGGTCTACGATGTCACGCGACAGGCGATCCACCTGATGTACAACTACGGCATCCACCTCACGAAACTTCACCATTTCTGCCAGACGCTTCCCTTGTGGTCGATCTGTAACGGGAATGGCGCCACTATTGTCTTCTTTGAATTCAGCCACAATTGAGTACCCCAATTGATCGATATACTGCCGACAACCATCCAACTGGCTTGGCAGGCTGTATCCTTTGTCAGCTTGATCATCTGTCGAAACACGAGCGTAAATTGCTGCTTTTTTAGTCATTGTTCTACTCCATGTAGAATTTCATGAGATATATATCAATATGAAAGAAAGGGGATGCGCCGGCGCATCCCCCTTCTTTGAATCAACCTTGCTTTGTCACAAATTCAGCCACTTCGTCGAATAATGCTGATCCAAGCAAATCGCGTTGTTCATCGGCAGGAATACCCAGTTTTGCAACAATATCGAAAAGAAGCAAACCGACCGGGCTCTCACAGTTCAGAAGGCTTGTCCCTCCTGCGATTGATTCCCATTCCTGGCGAACGCTGATCAAGGTGTCCGATACATTTGGCGGCAAACTACTGCGACTAACTTTGGAGACTTGGAAAGAAGTATTCGTAAGCATCATTGACCTCACTTGGGCACCCCGCTTCTCCGGCTTAAAGCGAAACGCCCGATGGAATCCCACCAGGGCGTTTGTAGAGGCTATAATTATGAATAGCCCGCCTACCGCTCAGTTCGGTGGGTTGGGTTAGGGCGCGTATCGTGTTACCGCACTTTACACGCCCGTTCTTTCATACAATTACATTGTATCACTACAATGTAATTACGGCAAGCCGCAGACCAGTCCAACCACAGTGTGTTACCGCGGACCGTGCCGTCTATCCGAAGACTCTTCTGCGATCTTCAAATATGTCAGCAAAGAGGATTTGTTTATTGCCCAGACAGGTCCAAATTTGCGGGCGGCAATCTTCCCCTCTCGAATAAGAAGGCGCAAATATTCAGCATGATAGCCGGTCAATTTTGCAGCTTCCTGAACAGTCAGCCATTCATCGCCATTCTCGGACGTTTCGATGCTCATACGTGGAATTATACACGCCGCATAATGCCCTATTCAATTGTAAATATCTATTCCCCTGTAGATTAAACCTTTCCGTCAATATGGATATCTGTGGTGCTATGCACTTGTACCGACTCGCGATTACCCGAGTCCTGTGTTTCTTTTTCTGTCTTGTCACCGTCAAGGCGAACTTCTGTACGGGCCAGACTTTCATGACGGATTTTGCGACCATGCTTCGCAAATAATCGCAGGCACTTGATCAATGCACGATCCAAGGATTCGTCATTGGAAGCATTATCGATGGTCATCAAATCATTTGCTCCCTACACTTGCATCGGTATTGGACAATACATGGATCAGAGATGACCTGCCAGGCAAGTCCGACAGATATTTTTTGTACGCAGATATAGTCTTTTCATAACTCATACCGGCAAGTTTATTAGATTCGATCAGAGGGTCTAAAACTCGTGTCTGTAAGCGAACGCAAAAACTTGCAAGATTAACGACACACAAGACGAACCCCATGCCTTTTTAGCATTTAATTGTCATCGCCATTACGGGCTATGCCTTGCACTACAAACTATCCTGGCAAAATCCATCACTGACTCCAAACTTCGGTTCAGCTAGTGAAGCCCAAACTTCAAACACTTTGAGGAATATTGATGACAACTGTAATTGCGATTGCAAATCAAAAAGGTGGAGTTGGAAAAACCACTACCGCCGTCACCCTGGCACATGGATTAACTCTTCGCGGAAAGAGAGTCTTGTTGCTGGACTTTGATCCACAAGGACAAGCGGCACGTGCCTTGCATCTGCCGCCCAGTTCAGCCGTGTATTCCCTACTCACGATGGACACCGGCGCCAGCGAGACTGCATACATCCAAGGAAAGATCATTAGTACCCAGCGAGATAACTTCTGGCTATTGCCAGGCAACAAACAAACTGCGGATGCCCAGGCGATGATCAACTCGCAAGGCAAACCCATCTCGTGGGTGCGGGAAACATTGGATCGGTTCTGCACCTCTCAATATCACTACCTGGTATTGGACACGGCTCCAAGTCTGGGCGGCATTCAGGAACGGGTGTTGTGGGCAAGCGATCTGGTGATTGTCCCCACGCCAGCAGAGGCGTTGGGTTCGGATGGTGTACGCCAGGTACTGGAAACCATGAAGCGGCTTGCATCCGAGAAGGAGTGGAAAGGCGGATTGTTCGGCGTCCTCCCCACTTTCTTCATGGAAACGGTCAAAGAGCATCGTCTCAATTTGGATGCGCTGCGTTCCGCCTTGGGTGACCTGATCCTGCCTCCGATCCATCGTGCTGCAGTGCTGGCAGAATGCCCAGCGTTCGGACAAACCATCTTCGAACATGCTCCCGACAGCCGCGCGACGCAGGAATATAGCCGGCTGGTGGATATTGTCTTGAAGGCATAGGAAGAGATCATGCCGCGCAAGGATATGCTCACCGACACAGTTACCGACACAACTGCCGACACGGGCCGGAGTGAATTTGCCAGCCAGATCCCACTAACCGACACAGCCGGGCAATGGAGCCGATACGGTCGCCGACCCGCCAAACGAAATCGGAAATGGGAAAAGGAACATCGACCGTATCGGTATTTGAATGTGTCGGTTGAATTACGTGAACAAGTGTTGGCACTGTCAGAACATCTGGGAGTGACAGCTGACGAAGTAGCCCGCGCTTTTGTTGAATATGGAGTCGAATGTGTGGATGAAAAGAAGTTGCATCTTCGAGCACAGCCTAACCCACATGGGCGCAAGATGACGCTCTTTCCTAAAGAACGCGCCAAAAGTTGGCAAGAGACCAATGATGCTCCAAGGGAAATCCCTGCTCGAAAAAAGAAACGAATGAGCAAAGCAAAGAAAGTCTATCCCGCTGTCTCCTACCGACTGCCGAAAAAAGCACATGATGATATCTGCCGTTTGGCGATGAATCTGGATGTACCGCTCGGCGATGTTGTCTCGTTCCTGTTGCAATATGGCTTGGATGCCTATCGCAGTGGAAAGTTGAGTTTGAGTCCACAGCCCTTGACCATGAAAATGACGTTGCGCAGGGATCGGTCATGAAACCAGTTCTGCACTTTCTCGGACAACTCAATGAATTTTTGAGTCATGAATTTAGTTCTATGCGTCACCGCATACACTCCGCTACCATGCCGTGTACCTGTCGCAAACTCTCCCGCAAACATAACCGCATACACTCCTTGAACATGAAAGGCGGTAGGCTCTTTTTTGTGATTGGGATGACCTGCGGTATGTCTCAAAATCATCACCCGTTACAGGGCTTCCTGACGACTTTTCTGAATAGGGGTGTTGCGTGAGTGTTGAGACTTCAAACCGTGTCTGGAAGTACAGCCAAAAAGGTGGTACGCCGTTGTTGCTATTACTAGCAATGGCGGACTGGTCTGACGATTGGGGCTATTGTTATCCCAGCATCGAACAGATGGCGGTCAAGTGCCGGCAGACAGAGCGCAACATTCTCAACCTGATCGCTGATCTTGAACGAGCTGGTGAAATACGCCGTGTGGCACGCGGGAAAGGCGGTAGAGGCAAATTCAGCGGATCGGTCTATCAGGTCATTGTTGGGATGAGCGGGGATGAAATTTCCGCGAGTGAGCAGGTCTCACCGAAGGCGCTGGATACTTTTGCAAAAATAAATAGCGGAGAAATGAGCCTGCCAACTCCAAGAAATCCAAATACACAAACTGGTGAAAAGATTTCAGGTGAAAACTTTTCACCTGAAAAACAGAGTCCTGAATCTTCACCCGTTGTCCCTTGCGCATTAAAGGAATTAATTAACGTCAGTGACTCTACTTCTCCTCCTCCCACCGCGATTGTGCAACAAAATGTTTTGAACGCAGAAGAACAGGCAGAAGCCTTGTATCGGCTTGTGCGTCCGACACACTTGACTCTTCCGAACTCCGAACAACGCGCTGTTGCGCTCAAAGTCTTAGGAGAATATCTCAAGCGATTTGACTCACCTCAGGCAGCAGCAACTGCATTGAAACCCTATACTGCTGAAGCCGATGCACGCGGCATCCGCCAAACCAATTTGTGCTGGCTTTCGGAATGGGCGGCGGTGGGACAGATTCCAAAGTCACGCAAAAAAGCGACAAGGTATTCAAAGCCGGAAGATGTGCAGGAAGATCATGCCGACTATGAGTCAATTCGCAAGCGCATGGAAACCGAACTGGCGCCGCATATGCAGGATAACGGGAGGAAATCACTGTGAACACCAAAAACATATCTTCTGTTGTTGCAGGACTGAATGTGGTTCAGGGTGGAGGACAAAATCCATCAGCTCTATCGTACACGGGAGACTGCTCTCCCACCTGCCCTGAATGCAACGGGGTGGGATACATCCGTTTCGACGTGCCGGTTGGACATCCGAAATTTGGTAAAGTGGAACGCTGTCCAAATGCTCAAGCAAGTACCCACAAGAGTTCTTTGCAAGCTGGCGAGATCGATCCGCGTGTCGGCTTGACAGCGGACGAAGTGCGTAACCTGACCTGGGGGTTGGTGAAGAAAGGTGTCAACCAGGCAAATGCGGCATGTGATGTCACAAGACGAGCGTATATGACCGGGCATGGAATGGTATTCATGTACGGCGGATATGGACAGGGCAAAAGTCTGGTGCTGAAGATTGCGGTGGCTGCTGCCTTGAACGAAGGCAAGCGTGCCGCATATGCCAATCTTGCCGGCGTTCTAGATGACATCCGCATTGCGTATGATGAGCGAGAAAACAAGATGACAGAACTCGTGAGGCGCATGGAGTGGTGGACCTCACTGGATGTCTTGGCAATCGATGAGTTGGATAAGGTCGGGCAGACCGAATGGGCGCGGGAACGCATCTTCCAATTACTGGATGCGAGATACCAGCGTGCGGTCCGACAGGAGGCGTTGACCGTGATCGCCGCCAACTACCAAAGCACGGATGAACTCTCCGGCTACTTGAAAAGCCGCATCGAAGACAATCGTTTCATAGCAAACGGATATGTGATCCATCTTAAAGGCACGGATGGGCGCAAAAGTATGCCGAAGAACTGATTACCTTACAGAATGAATAAAAGACTACTGCTCACCAAGTAAGGCATAATTTGGTTGCTTGACGACCAAAGGAGGCCGATGATGAGCAGTAGCCAGGAATTGTACAACCGGTTGAACGAAAAGTTGAGAGAATTGGTGGATGTGAAAAACGGAAAACAAGTGACGAACTGGATTTGGGTAATCGTTGGCATATTGCAAAGTCAATCCTGTAACTTAAGTCAAATCGCCAACCATCTGCCGCTGGAAGCCAAAGCAGAGTCTCGAGTGACCATGATTCGGCGCTGGTTGATGAATCCGCATGTAAAGGTTTGGCTGTTTTACAAGAAGGTTCTGGAACATGTGTTATCGGGCTGGTCGGCGGTGGAGGCGACTATCATGTTGGACGGTGTAATGGTATTTGGAGATCGCTGGCAAATCTTTCGAGTCTCTTTACAGCATGGATGTCGCGCCATTCCAATTGCATGGACGATTGTGGAAGGGAAAGGATTGGTGAAAGTTACCAAACTGAAGAGCATGTTAGAGAAGGTCCAAAGGTTTTTGAAAAAATATGTGAAACGGGTCACCTTTTTAGCGGATGCAGGCTTTCGGGACTGCGATTGGGCACAATTATGCCTGAAATTAGGCTGGAACTACGCGATTCGCGTGGCCTGCAATACCTACATCACTTTGCCTGATGAGATTTCGGATCGCTTGGATCAGTTAGTGCCTGTGAACGCCAACCGCTATTTCCAAAATATCCTGCTCACACGAGAAACCAAATTGCGCACCAACGTCTCTGTCACTTGGACAACTGATAAGAAGGGCGAGCCCGAGATGGTCGCAATTATCACAGATCAAATTGCCTGCCGCGCGCGTCTACGAGAATATGGCGGACGCATGAGCATTGAGCAAAGTTTCCGCGATGACAAGTCGGGTGGCTTCGATATGGAACATACTCGCTTGCAACATGCCGAACGGATTGATCATTTGTTATTGGCAATTGCCATCGCGACACTCTGGTGTCATGAATTGGGTGAGTTTGTCCTGAAACAGGGCGACGATTCTCGTTGCCAGGTTGATCCATCCTACAAACGCACTTTGAGCTTGTTTCAACTCGGCCTGCGATGGTTGAAACGTGCCTTGACTACCGCTATTCATAACTTACCAAGTTTTCGGGCTGTCTTATCCAATCTGAGGCTGCTGCCCGTGGCGATCCCTATCACCCAAAACTCAATTGTGTAAGGTAATCAGGCCGAAGAATTGGAAGTATTAAGCGACACGTCCAGACCTCCCCTGCTCATGAATCCATAACATGTTTCTCCGAAAAGGAGAATCATGTCACATACGCCCGAATACGAAAAACTGCTGGCGGAACTCAATGCCGGCGAATTGCCAATCATTGTTCGCAAAATCCTGGATGCGCTATTGCAGGCTCCCAATGGGCGGACCCGCAAAGGATTGATCCGCATTGTGTTTGGGGAAGAGCCGGATAACAATCTATCGAACGACACGCGCGACCGGAAAATCCGTAAGGGAATAGAACATCTTCGGAACCTGGGTTTTCCGATTGTTTCCACATCGGGCAAAGCCGGCTACAAACTGGATACTGATCCCAAAAACATCGATGAGATGATCCGGGAATGGGAAAGTCGTATTGTTCATTTGCAGCATAGAGTCAACGCTGCTCAACGTTACCGAGATCTTTTCATCAAACTCTTTCATACGCAGTGAAATGACGGATAATGGTTTATCTCGCATTCCGTTGGAATGGGCACCAATCTATCCGATGGACAGAAAGGATGTGGTGTTTGATATTTTCAAGCATCACGTTTCTTATAATGACGGCTTACCGCCCTATGCCCAGGCGCGGACTCGCCGCTGTTTCATTCCTGCCTGTTACGGAATCCAATTGGACAACACGTTCACAATCATATCGGGATTGTCGGGGTCATTTGTTTTCAAGTGAACCGCAAAGTTATGCGGACCGTCCATGCCTTCGTGCATCATAAAGACACTGGATTCGACAATTGTGCTTTCGCCAGGTTTGAGGACCATCGAACCGATGGTCAGTTTGGGCGGTCAGCACCCCTCCACGACTTCGATGTACGGGTCTTCTTTGAAACGTAGTGTGCCGTCGCCAGTGTTGGTGATCTTGATGGCAAAAGTTTTTTCCACGCCGAATTTCACGTCGCCGTAATCGATCCTTTGTTGATCCACCGCAATGGATGGAGCGCCGCCTCCGTCACTGCCCTGGCGCGCGAATAGGAATAGGGCGAGGGCAATGAAAGCGCCGCCCAGCGCGAGAAGCAGCCAAGGGAATTTTGGCTTCTGTTTCTGTCTTTTGTGTTTTTTGCTCATGGAGCCTCCTTGATTGAAACTTGTAGTAACGACTTCAGTCGTTTTGCGCTGGTGACTAAAGTCGTCACTACGGTTGATATTCAAACTGGAACGAATAGATGTACGCGATCAAGTCCCAGATTTGTTCTTCGGTGAAGATCGAACCCCACATGGGCATGCCTGTGCCCATGCCGCCGCGCAGGATTTTCCCTTGCAGTAATGCGGGGCTTGCGCCAAGCATTCGTCGCGGATCGGTAAAACCCACAGGGGTCTGCATCATCATGTCCATTGCGCCTTCCATCGTTTGCATGGAGGACTCGCCCGCTTGAGCGAGATCATCGGCGAAGACTCCATCCCCTGCGCCGTTTTCGCCATGACAGGCGGCGCAATTTTGGGCGTAGAGTTGTTTCCCACTGGCAAGGGATTCGGGCGTGGTGTTGGTTTGCCAGATGAAAGCGACTGCGTCCCAGCGCTGGGATTCGGTCAGGGGCGCGGCGGATAGATCAGTGAATACTTGATAGGGCGAATGCGAGCGATAATATTCGGGAGATAAGTAATTCGTAATTGGTAATTGGCTGGCGATATTTTCGCCGCGAATTGCAGAAGGAGATTGCGAGGGGATATTCGGCGCGTCGTGCGGAGCATCGAGGTCGAGGTTGAGGGAAACGTACAACGGAGGCGAAGCAGGCTCAACGTCCGAAGGTGAGCCGCTGACTTCTATCGTGCCGCGCATCCGCCAGTGATTGAGTCCGCACCAGCGCGTGCAGTAGAAAGTGTAAATCCCAGGCTTGTCGAAGTTCAATGTGATGTCGGCAACTTTGCCTGGGAGGATGTCCACACTTTGCATGTCCATCTGACCGACGGCAAAGCCATGCACCACGTCATCGGATGTGATCTTTAGATGTATGGGCTTGCCAACTTCGGCTTGAATGACGCTGGGATTCCATCCGCCGCTTTCCGCCATGCGCGCGTGGATCAAGGGCGTGCGCGTCCAAAAGAATAACGGAACGCCAACTGCGAGGAGAACTCCTGCGGCGATCAGAAAACGGGAGATGAGTTCGGAGCGTTTCATAGCAGTAACCAAAGCATGAGAGAGGTGGCGATAAAGCAGTAAAGAATCACTGGGGTGGGCGAGACTTTGACTTCGTTTGCGGCTTTTTGCGCGGTGCGGGCAGACCAGATCAAACCTCCGACAAGAGCAAGCGTTTGCGCGGGCGCGAGAATGGAGGTGAGCATGGGCTGCCATGCCGCGTTTGCCGTGCCGAAAAGATTCCAGCCAAGACCAAGCGGATCGGAGAGGGCGCCGAGGATGTAGGAAGCGTTGGTGAGGACAAAGGAGAGACTGAATGCGACCCAGAACATGAGACCGAGAGGGATGAGAGAATTGGAGAATTGGGCGAACCGTTGTCTCAAAGATTTGCTTCGCGTGGTTACGTGATTGCGTGGGGCGAACGCAATGGGTAGATAAACAGCGACAGTGAATAACCCTGGAAGAACGCCAAAGATGATCGCGAGAAAAACTGCCGCGTAGATAAACCACGCGCTTGAACCGACGTTGTAGGCGGCATCTTTGAGCGCACCCCAAGGACCAAGCAGGACGCCTGCGTAGATCATCGCCGAGCCGAGCATGATGAAGGCTTTGAAGGCTTCGTCCATGCGCGTGGAGGGTCTGGCGAGATCAGCGGAGAAGGGGCGAAGGTTGACGGCGATGTTGTCGTGCGGGCAGGTGCGGATACATTCCATGCACAAGCCGCAATAGGTGTTCTTCGTCAGACCGCCAGGGAAGACATCCCATGGACAGCCATAGCCTGCGGATGAACCGTTGTAACAGGGCTTGCCTTCACACTTGACACAGACCTGCTTATCTTTGATTCGTAATTCGATGGGTGCGGTTTGAGAGTAGAGTCCGATGAAACCGCCGACGGGACAGAGATAGCGGCAAAAGGCGCGGCGCTCAAAGATCGTGCTCAAACCGATGGCGGCGAAGAGCATGGCGGCGAGGACAATGCCTGTGATGTTTGGGGTGGTGAGCAGAACACTGCTGAAGAGAGCCAGAAGCAAAAATGAAATATTCTGTAGCCAGATATTGCGAAATACCTTGGGCACGCGCAGGTTGAGCCATGTCGGTTTTTTCTCAGGTGGGGCAAGCACCGCGCCGCGTTGCAGCCATTCGCCTGGGAGCGGGATCGGGCAGACGGCGCACCATCCGCGCCCGAAGAAGGGAACCGCAACAAGAATCAGGATCGCCCACCATGCGATCCACACGAAGACGATGCTGAAGTTGTGACTTCCAACGGGAGTCCCGATGAGTCCCGCAAGGATGGCGAAGATGTAACCGATCAGCATCACGATAAAGACTGCCAATTGTGGGTAACGGTTTTTCAGCGCGCTCTTTATAAAGGGATTACAAGTGAGTTCGATGCGGTTCATATTAGAAAGCAATATCTCTTTCGTCTTTCTTCTTTCTTTGATTCAGGAAAGACGAAAGAGGAAAGAAGCCGACCACGACAAAACTTGCAAGTCCGATGGAACGATAGAACCAGTCATTCGCGCCGACGGTCAATTTGCCGATCATGAAGGGGTGCATGGCTCCGCAGGTGACGTTGCAGCGGAAGCGGAAGGAACCCGATCTAGCGGCAACGAAGGTGAGGGTCGCAGATTGACCTGGGTCGGCTTCAACGGAAATATCGTAGCCGTCCACGTAAAGACCATGCACGACATCCGCGCTGACGAGTTGGATGGTCACGGTATCGCCCGCGTTGACTTTAAGCTCGGAGGGAGAATAGGCAAATTGTCGCGCGTCCAGTTTGAAGGTCCGTGTTTGAGGCGCGGCGGATTGAGCAGGCAAAGGTGCGAAGGCGACAACCGTCGAGAGAAATCCCAATAAAATCCATGCCGTCCGTTTCTTCATCATCGTGTTTACCTGTCTACGTGTGTACTTGTCTACTTGCTCACGGAATGTTCGAGGGTCCGTACTTGGAATACGCCGCGTCCACGTATGCCCTGGCATCCTGCGGAGTTTTTCCATCTCGCAACATGCGCATCACATCCTGCGTGATGTCCACACAGATGGAACAGCCGAGGGCGTGGTTGTCGAAAGCGACCTTTCCGCTGGCGTCCACATCCGAAACGTAGCAATCGTAGTTGGAGGTGTGACCGATGTCACCGCATCCGCAATAGCAGGGGATGTCCTGCATAATGTCAGGGTTGGCGGCGTTGAACTGATAGGCTTCCCGCACCGCCGCAGGCGCGGACTGAACGTCCATCGGCATTTGATCCATAGGCGACATGGCAAGATGGACTTCGTTTGAACTCGATGTGGAACAGGCTGAAAGCGTCGCGCTTGTCAGCGCAAGAACGATCAACAGGAAAAATAATTTGTTTGCTTTTGAAAACATATTGAGCCTCCGCGTTCGGATGGCTCAATAGTAGTCTGACGATTACGTTATCTCCAGCGCAGTACGGCGGATGAGGGTATGCGCCAAATGGCTTATGATGAATGTCATCTGCTGTAAGAGATCAGTTACTCCATGATCACCTGCGCCTGATAATTATGTCGCCCATCGTTTCCCGCCCCAGCCACCGCTTGAATCAGCGTCTCGACAGAGACCTTGTTCTCATCGAAGTAAACCTCTGCCATGCACATGTTCAACATTACTTCGGCATCATGGACGCCATCCAATGATAGAAGCCCATTGCGTACCCGTGTCGCGCAGTTGGGACAACCCATCCCTGAAATGGACATGAGAATTCGGTCGGCAGACTGGATGACGTGATCCAGCGCGGTTTTTTGAATCGGTTCAACGTGGCAATTGTCGCTCATGGTATTTTCCTCTCAATTGTGTTGCTTTACAGGATAGTGTTGGATCTTCCTTGCCTTTTCGCCCAATTCGGGTCTGGCATATAACTTCAAGTTGTGTTCGAACTCTGTCTGGCATCGCGGGCAACATAGAAAGTAATTCACACCTTCAATCTCAATGATCATGTGCGCTTTGCCGCGATTGATGCGTTTTCCGCAGACGGGGTCTTTGTATGACATGACGGAACTCCTTTATGTTGAATTGACGCTTGAATTGTAGAGTCGCCGCTGGGAATTCCGAAGCGCAGAATGGCTTGATTCGGGGATAGGCGATTCGGCTTACCAATAACGAAATAAAAAATCCCGCCTGCCAAAGCAAACGGGATGACATGGTATGTGTTTACCTATACGTCTTCATCAAGAGGATGCTCCACATTCCCCGCCATAAATGCGTCGGGGTCATCTTTGAAGACTCGCAGACAAGCGCGAGTGCAGAAATAAACCCTTTCGCCGCGATACTCTGCGCTGGGATACTTGGATGGGTCTTGGATTTTTCCTCCACAGACGGTTTTATACTCTGGCAGTGGAGGAGGCTCAGGCGTTTCGTTTTGATTCAGCGTCATTGTCTTCACTATTCCACGATCAACTTGCCGCGCAACATACCCATCTGGCATTGGAAACCGTATTCGCCCTCCTTGGCAGGGGTGAACTCCAACGTTACCTGCTCGCCTTCGGGTAGCACTGCGTTCTGGTTGAAATCAGGGAACAACACTTTTTCGGAACACGCCGAACTCTCGTGGCGCGTGAAAGTCAACCGCACGGGACGTCCTTTCTGTACTACGATCACATCGGGTGTATATCCGCCTTTGACGGTGATCGCCACCTCCTGCGCTCCAGAAGCGGATACCGCCGCGCGGGTTGAGGCTTTGGGCGCGAACCAGAAATACCAGGCGATCAAAACTGTGAGCACGATTCCCGAAAGAATGACAAAGATTTGGATTTGAGACATATCAGACTCCTTTCACTGCCTGAATGATGGATATTGGACCGAATACTGTGACGAAGTTCTCCGCCTCCTTGACTCCGCCGAAGCCTGCCTCTGCTACGAAAAGCGGAATCAACCCGTCGAAGTTGTCGGCGGTCTCTTCCAGGCGGCGCATGTAGGTGGTCATGAAGCGGGTCAACGATGAATGCGGCGCGCCGAAGTCCAGCACATGCAATTCGCCATGCGGTTTGAGAACGCGAAAAATCTCCTTGAAAGCGCGGCGCTTATCGTCCGTGACGAGGTGATGAATGACAAGGCTGGTGACCACTCTGTCGAAGGTCGAATCAGGATACGGGAGGGATGAGGCGAGTCCTTCATCCCATTGAATATTTGTGTTGTGAGATTTATCTCGCGCGATTGCCAACACCTGCGGGTCGCCATCCAGACCTGTGACCTGCGCTTCGGGCTGAGCGCGTTTGAGCATGAGGGTCAACGTGCCTGTGCCACAGCCGAGATCGAGGACTTTCATCTGCGATTGAATGTTTGCCTGCTGAACCAGTTTGCGCTTGAAGGTCTCCTCGCGCATGACCCATTTGAGCAGTGGATCATACAGCGGTGTGAGCCATTTGAAACTGAGAGCGGGGATGTAACGTGTGTTCATATTACCTCGCACTAAACTTCGGCTTGAACCCGCGCAGGCGATTGGCATTGCCAACGACTGTCACCGATGAAAATGCCATTGCCGCGCCTGCAATCAATGGACTGAGCAGTAATCCAAAGAACGGGAACAAAACACCCATTGCAACGGGAATGCCGAGCGTGTTGTAGATAAACGCACCGAAAAGATTTTGATAGATGTTCGTCATCGTAGCGCGGCTGACTTCGATGGCAGTGACAACACCTTTGAGACTGCCTTTGATGAGTGTGATGTCCGAGGCTTCGATGGCAACATCCGTGCCTGTGCCGATGGCAAGACCGACATCCGCTTGCGCGAGCGCGGGCGCGTCGTTGATCCCGTCACCGACCATCGCTACAACATTTACGATTTTCGATTGGCGATTTTCGATTTGGAGTTTCTTGACTTCGTTGGCTTTGTCTTCGGGTAGGACTTCTGCCAGCACGCGCGTGACGCCCACTTTGCGAGCAATCGCTTCTGCGGTGCGGCGGTTGTCGCCTGTGATCATCACGACCTCAATGCCCAAACTTTGTAAGGCTTTGATGGCTTCCGCCGAATCTTCCTTGACCGTATCCGCCACGGCGACGATGCCCGCGGCTTTGCCGTCAATGGCAATGAACATGGGTGTCTTACCATCATCCGCAAGCGACTTGGATTTTTCCTCCAATTCATTCAGTGCGATCTCTTCGCGGTTCATCAACTTGAGATTGCCAATCAAGACGCTTCGTCCCTCGACTTTTGCCGATACACCATGACCAGGAATTGCTTCAAAATCTTGAACTTCCGCCAGTTGCAATTTCCGTGCCTGCGCGGCTTCCACAATCGCTTGCGCCAATGGATGTTCACTGACCTTTTCAACAGAAGCTGCGAACTTCAACAACTGATCACTGCTCACTGGTGACGGCTCGCTGATAACTGTATCTGTCAACTCAGGCTTGCCTTTTGTAATCGTTCCTGTCTTATCCAACACAACCGTCTGAATGGCTCGCGCCGTTTGCAACGCTTCACCCGAGCGGATCAGAATCCCATGCTCCGCGCCCTTGCCGATGCCGACCATCAGGCTCATCGGTGTGGCAAGACCTAATGCACAGGGGCAGGCAATGATCAACACGGTCACGCTGGTGACGAGCGCGTAAACCAACTGCGGTTGAGGTCCGATCACGAACCAGATGACAAACGTCCACACGGCGAGAATCATCACGATGGGAACGAAGTATCCAGAAATGGTATCAACGAGTCGGGCAATCGGCGCTTTGGAGTTCTGCGCGTCCTGCACCATCTTTACGATTTGTGCCAGCGTCGTGTCCTTGCCGACCTTCGTCGCACGGAATTTGAACGCGCCCGTCTTGTTCAGCGTCGCGCCGATGACTTCATCGCCTTTCTTCTTTGATACGGGCAATGACTCGCCCGTCAGCATGGACTCATCCACCGCAGAACTGCCTTCCACGATAACGCCGTCCACTGGCACTTTCTCGCCAGGGCGAACTTGGATCACATCGCCGACCAACACTTCTTCAACAGGCAAGTCCAGTTCTTTGCCGTCCCGAATCACACGGGCGGTCTTCGCCTGTAATCCCAACAACTTTTTGATTGCCGCGCTGGATTGTCCCTTGGCGCGTAACTCCAAAGCCTGACCGAGAACAACCAAGGCAATTACGACCGCAACGACATCATAGAAAGGCTCTGATGTCCCTTCGGGAAACACGGAGGGGAACGCGATTGCAAAAGTCGAATATAACCAAGCCGCGCCTGTGCCCAGCGCGATCAGTGTGTTCATGTTGGCTGAGCGATGCTTGAATGCCGCCCATGCGCCTGTGAAAAAGTCATAGCCTGAGTAGAACAAGACAGGCAGAGTGGCAACGGCGGAAAGAATCCATGTCCAGCGGATCGTGTTCATTGACAAGTCACGAATGATAGGTACATATTGTGGGTATGCAAATAACAATACAGGTAACGAGACAATCGCCGAGAACCAAAACATTTTCATCAAGCGCCCATATTCACGCGCGTGCGCCTCCTCCTGTTTATCCACGGGCGCGTCGCTCGTCGCGGTGCGCGGCTTGTATCCCCAAGCCTCGATGGCGGCATTCAACTGTGCAAGCGTCGCCTTTTGCGGCAAATAATCCACCGTCGCTTCCTGTGTAGCGATGTTGACCGTCGCGCTTAATACGCCATCCGTGGATTTCAGTTCATCTTCGATGAACTTCACACAGGAGGCACAGCGAAGATTCTCGATATCGATCCTGATGTTCGTTCCACCCAGTTGGAAGCCTGACGCACGAACAACTTCAGCCATTTGAGGAATGTTCACTTTTTTGGAATCATATTCCACCTGCAATACCCCTGCACCTGCATTGGTGGTCACACCATGAACACCTTCGAGAGCGCGTAAACCAGTTTCCAGGGTGGTGACAGGCTTGTAGAACGGCAGATCGGCGACGGGTAGTTCGATGCGAGTGAGAGTCCGCTCGGGGTTAAAACCCGTTGTCGCTGAAGTCATCACATAATGATGTGGGTCTGCGTCAAACTGATCCACGCAGGATTTTGAGCAAAAATAAAACGTCTGCCCCATGTGCTCGCGTTGTGCGAACGCGCTTTGGGATTCGATTTCCATTCCACAAACAGGGTCACGGACAGTCATGGTTGCCTACCTTTTTACAGTTGCCAATAGTGTATATCTAATAGACGACGGGAGGGAGCGGTTTTCAGCCTGCTTCCATATAAGCAAAATAGCCTATCTTTCGACAGGCTATTTTGGGGAATGTGAGGGCGGCTTTTACTTCAAAACTTTGCCGCAGTAGGGACAATTCTGCCAGTCGGCTTGGATGCCTTTTCCGCAGTTGGGGCAGGGATTCTGGATCACAGCTTGAGGAGGGGCGCCAGTATTTCGCGCCAGCGTCACAGCGCCGTAGCCGATGAGCGCAACGATTCCGATGGGGACGAGCCACATGAAGACCATGCCCAGTCCCATGCCAAACCAGCCAAAGGGAGACAAGCCTCTGTGCATTGCGCCGTAACCGCCCATCATGCCATAACCGCCCATCATGCCATAGCCGCGGTTGCCCCACATCATCCCGCCTCCGAAGAGGAACAGGGCGAGAAGGACAATCGCGACGCCGACGATCCACCAATTAACTTTTTTCATTTTATCTTCCTTTCTGTAATCTCCGTCGAGAGGAACGCGACGGAACTAATGATGATGCGCGTGTTCGTCAGTTTTATCAAGATACTTCTCAGGCTCCTTGTCGAACGCCTTCTTACAGCCGAGCGAACAAAAGTAGTAGGTCTGTCCGTTGTATTCGGATTTCCCAGCCGCGGTGGCGGGGTCAATGTCCATGTGGCAAACGGGATCGTGAACGGTGGTTGTCATAAGTTGGTCTCCTTATCTTGTTTGAATTATGCAATTAAAGGACAGTCTCAGCGAGAGCCGTATTACTCGCGCTCTCATAGGCGATTCTGCCTATCCTATTTCTCGATCTCATACCCCGCCTGTTCCCACGCCGCCATACCACCGTCGAGATTCCAGATGTTTGTAAACCCAAGCGAAACAAGTTCCGTCGCCGCGATTGCGCTCATGCGACCGCTTCGACAGTACAACACGATCTTTGCGTTCTTGTCTGCGGGGAGTTGATTCAGATATTCGGGCGCGCCGATCTGATCGTAGGGAATGGACAGGTCGGTGTCTTGAATGTTTCCGTCAAAGGGAATATGCGCGTTGATAAAGACAAAATCCTTTTCGTCCAGCATGGCGTTCAGTTCGGCGGGAGAAATGTTCATGTACGAGCCGCCGCCTACATTGATCGTTTCACCTGTGACTTGCGCGGACTTTCGCCCACACGCGGCGAGGATGATCGGAAGAAGAAGGAATAAGAGGATGTGTTTCATGGGGTTTCTCGTGGCGGAATAAAATGGGACAAAATGAATTTTGTCCTACTTGGTGGCGTGTCCGCTCAAGTAACCAAGATAGGCAGGCACAAGCGGAAGGACGCAAGGGGAAAGGAAGGATAACAAGCCTGCAATGATGGCGGTGAAATACGTCGGCGCGGCGGCGAACAGCGCGAACCTTTCGATATATAGTCCGTTCTTGAACGCCCAGATCGCGATCAGGCTCATGGTATTGGTCAACAGTAAGACGCCAATGGCGACGATGAAAACGCCGCTGGCAATGCGAAAATACTTCTGATACGGTCTCATGCGCTTGATCCAGCCTGAAGCGCGTTCGAGTCCCAGCGCCATGACGAGAAATGGAATTCCCAATCCAAGCGAATATCCCGATGACAGCCACATTGCTTGTCCAACCGTTTGTTGACTCAATCCCATCGTCAGTATCGCTCCGAGCGTCGCGCCGATGCACGGACTCCAGCCCGCCGCGAAGAAAATGCCCATGAGGGCAGACCCGCCAAAAGTCCCGCGCTGACCCGAGTATTGAGTCCGCGTGTCTGCATAAAACCACGAGATGCGAATCACTTCGAGAGTCGCCAGCCCGAACATGATCACGATCACACCGCCAACTTGCGCGATGACGCGTTTATACGCGCCGAACAATTGTCCCAGCGCCGTCACCGAACCGCCCCAGCCGATGATAAACACCAGCGAGAAACCGAGGACGAAAAGAAGCGCGTGTAAAAATATTTTTAATCTTTCGTTTTGCGTGGGGATGGAGATGGATGTTTCAGCCATAGCATCATGATACGCAAAATCCCGCCCCCGCATGAGCGCAGGATGACGGGATTCAGAGTAGGCAAAATGGCTTATGACTTTCTTCGCTTCACAATCTGACCTCGAGCCTGGTCCCCCTCCCCAAAGCGGATTCGATCACCAGCCTTGCCCCGATCAAGTCGGCGCGTTCGTGGATGCCGAGCAAACCAAAGTGTCCGTTCGGCGCGAATTCGGTGGGGCTGGCAGGAGCGATGAAGCCGCTGCCGTTATCCATGACCGCCAGCGTTATTTCTGAATCGGCATAACGAATGGACAAGTCGGCATGGGTCGCTTTGGAATGTTTGATCACATTGTTCAACGCTTCCTGCGCAATGCGATAGAGCGATAATTCCACCTCGCGCAAGAGACGGCGTTCGTCGCCTGTTTTTTGAAATTCCACGGTGAGTGAATTGCTCTGGTTTATTTCCCGCGCCAGCATTTCCAGCGCGGTGACAAGCCCCAGGTCTTCGAGATAAATGGGACGCAACGCCCGCGTCAGGCGGCGCAGGTTCTCTATCGTCTGTTCGGCGAGCGCCTCCAGTTCGCCGAGCGATTGCCTGCCGTTCTGATCTCTTACCGATTTCTGCGCGAGTTGCACGCGCTGTTTCAAAGCGATGACGGCTTGAATGGTGTCGTCATGCAGTTCGCGCGCCAGTCTTGCGCGTTCCTCCTCCTGCGCCGAAGTGATCGCGCCGATGTAATCGTGCAGTCCCTCCTGCGCGGCTTTGACCTTGCGCGACATCTCGGTCAACTCCATTTGCAGATGGCGCACCTCAGAAATCCCGCCGACAGATTCCTTGATCGCATCGAAATCTCCCCACGACAGCGCCGCCGCTTTGGATTCGAGTTTTTGAAGCGGCTGGATGATCTGCTTTGCGGTAAACCACAGCGCGGCAACCGAAAACAACAACGGGGGTATCAACACCAATGGCGCAAGCAGGGTAAGTTCCAATGCAGGGTCGGTGACGATCTTCCACGCTTCTTCAGGCAGGTGCAGGCGCATCTCCTCACGATGCGCGATCACGCTCCCAATCGCGATGACCATCGAAAGCAGGGTCAATGGCAGGATGATGGTCGCGATCATTCGCAGGGTCAGGCTGTGCCAAAAAAGGGAGCGGGGAGATGGTTCGTTATTTTTCATGGGCGATGATCCTCAGTGCCGCAACATTCATGTTGCCCAACCCGCGCAAGATGTTGCAGGTTAACAATTTATTCCGACATATCGGCTCGTCCAAAACGGACGTTAGAGAACGTCCTCTACGCGAAACAAGATTACTCCTCCGCCAATGTGCCAGAACTTTGCGAGATCAAACCCAGCGCCACGCCGCGCATGACCGCCTCTGTGCGGCTGTTGGCTTGCAGTTTGGCGAAGACGTGCGCGAGATGTCCCTGCACGGTGCGGTCGCTGATGCTGAGTTGCACGCCGATGGCTTTGTTGGTGAAGCCTTTCGCGGCGAGCCGCAGGACGTCCAGTTCGCGGTCGGTGAGCGGCTCGACGATTCTTTTCTCAGTCCCTTTGAAGATGGTGGACATCAATTTACGCGCAATGACGGGGTCGAGCGCCGACTTGCCTTCATACACATCGCGCACCGCCTGAATCAATTCATCCGCCTGCCCAGTCTTGAGAACATATCCGTTCGCGCCTGCCTGCAACACCGCCATCACATAAGGGTCGTCATCGTAAGCGGTCAGGATCAACACGCCCACTTCGGGCAAATGTGCGCGCGCCCAGCGTGTCACTTCGATGCCGCTGGCTTTCGGCATTTGGATATCCAACACGGCGACATCGGGCTTGTGCTTTTGGATGAGAACCTGCGCCTCTTCCCCATCCCCCGCCTCGGCAACGACCTGGAGGTCGGTCGCACCCTCAAGCAGTTGCCTCACCCCCGCGCGGACGATGTGATGGTCATCCGCGAGAAGGATTCGGATTTTGGTTTTCGATTTGCGCGATGGCTTTGGCATACGTTACCTGTGCGACCGACTTCAGTCGGTATGAGCGGATGGCGCGAGCCGACTGAAGTCGGCGTTACTGTTCTCTAAAACATACGGGAGGGCAAGCCAGACGATGGCAAGACCAGCCAGAAGTCCAGTGACGAAGCGTAGGAGAGAGTTGAACGAGCCGAGGGCGTCGCCCGCGTAAAACGTCGCAGGGAAGATGTTATTCGTCAACAATCTCAGCCATTCATTTGTATCACGGAATCCGTTTCCAATTCCAGCGAAATCGCTGATCGCATGTGTGCCGCCATCCAGCGCAATTGGAATCAGGAGAAGCGCGAATCCCCACCAGGACAACGGCTTGATCCTTTTTCTGAATGGATACCAGATCGCCGCGAATAACCACACGCTGGTGTAGAACGAGATCATGCGATCCGACCACGCCACTTTCCAGCCCATCGCTTCATTGCCGATGAATTGACGCAGGATCATCGGGTTGGCGGTGTTCTGCCACGCGGATTGAATCTCGGTCAGCGAATACATCGGTTGTGCGCCGAAGAAAAAGAAGGAGCGTTCAGGAAGTTGGTGACAGAAAAACGAGTAGATGAAATAAACCGCCTTCCCCGCGCCGTCCCATCCGAGGCGCATGAAAACGGGCGCAAGGAAGGGGACAAAGACCCATAAGCCGTAGATAACGAGGAAGAGCGCGAACCAGCGGCGGGATAACCACTCGCCGAATGATTCTGTTTTGCGCGGCGAACCGATGCTGGACATCATTCATTCTCGCTTTGATAACACGGCGGGCGCAAGAGAATTCCCTTCACGCCCGCCATGTTTGTTGGATGGATCACATCACTTGACTGTGATGGGCAGTTTCATATTGGCTTCGTAATGACCTGGCGTATGGCAGGCAAATTCGAGCGTCCCATCGGGCGCCGCCTCGGTGAAAGTGTACTCGAAGGTTGCAGTCGCGCCTGCGGACAGGTCGCTCGCTGGGATCATCGCCAACGCCTGTTCATCCAATTCTTCCATGTCCATCGCCATTCCCATCTGGTCTTCAACCAATGGCGGCATGATCATGAACTCATGCTCGACCGCGCCCGCATTGGTCACGGTGAAGTGATAAGGCACGCCCGCCTTGAATTCGGTCACGTTCGATTCGATACCAAAATCAGTTAGCGTGATCTTGACCTCCGTTGTTTCGGCGGATTGCTGTCCGCCGCAGGCGGTCAACAACAGGCTTACAGCCGCCAGCACGATAAAGATTTTTCGAAATAACATTTTTTTCTCCTTTGAATCCAAATTGGTTTAGCCTGCAATTGTAGAGAATTCATGGCAAAACACAGAGAGCAGTTTACCCTATTAAAAGATAAGCCATTTCGCCTATTGCGGAATATGAACGGAGGATGCCAGCGCTTGCTTGATCCCAGCCAATAACTTTAAGTCTGCGCGTTGACGCGGCTCATTCGCGATGGAAAGCCACGTCTGCCCATCGTTGCCGTGCAGGAACAGGGTCGTTGGCGACTCCTCTTTTCCATACACAAGCAAAACTACCATCTGGCAGTCGCAATCCTCCGCACCGTGATTCGGGCAGGGACAGTCGCGCAGTCCCTCCCGCGCGGTATGCAGGTCGAAGGTTTGCACGGGATGCAAGCCTGCGCACATTAAACGCTCCCGTACCCAGCGCAGGGCTTCATCGCAAGGGCAGTTCAAGGATAGGAATGGAGAAAGATTCATACCTGCTTGTGATGTTTCCATTCTACGAGTTTCCCGCGAGCCGATGAAGCGCAACCTTACTTATCTCCCCGTAGGCAGAATCGCCTATCGTCGTTTCCCGCCATCTGGCGCAAGACATCTGATCTTGGCAGGGTTATGATGGCACGGAAGAAAATTTCAGGTGAAAGGAAGGTTCGCATGAACAAACGTCATTTCTGGCTCATGCTGCTGTGCTGCCTGCTCCCCATTCTGGGATTAGCCGCCGTCTTGCTTCTGAAAATCCCTGTCAATACCGTGATCTATGTTGGGTTGGCATTGCTTTGCCCGCTGGCGCATTTCTTTATGATGGGTACCATGCACAATCACAACAGCCAGTCCGACCAGCAGCACGATCATTCCGTCCATGACAAGACATCCCCTCACTCGCCGTGATTTTCTCAAAATCTCTGCAGTTGGCATCGGTACCCTTGCTTTTCGACCATTTGCCTGGCAGGGGCTTCCCGAATTACAACAGTCGGAATTATTGGGACGTGTCACTGTGGGCAAGGTGGAAGTGTATGTTCGTCCTGATGCAAACAGCCAGGTTGTAGGCGCTCTGTATGAAGATCAGGTCGTGCCCTGGATTCGGGAGGTGGTTGGCGTCATGCCTGGCAGGATCAATCAACGCTGGGTCGAAACTCCCTATGGTTATGTGTGGGGCGGAAATCTGCAACCTGTTCGCAGTCTGCTAAATTCGCCGGTAAACGTCCTTCCATCCACAAGCCTCGGTGCTGGAATGTGGGTCGAAGTCACCGTCCCTTTCGTAGACTTAATTCTCGATAATCCGCCCTCTCGCGCACCCTGGCTTCAATACCGGGAATCCATTGGGCTGCCTGCGCGGTTTGTCTATAGCCAGGTGGTCTGGGTGGATCAGGTTCGTATGGATTGGAATAATCAGGTCTGGTATCGCCTGAATGAGAAGTATGGTTCCGGAGATATTTTCTGGGGACCTGCGGTGGCGTTTCGTCCACTTACGGTAGATGAGGTCTCTCCGATCAACCCTGATGTTGATCCCGTGCAAAAACGGATCGTGGTAAAGATTTGGGAACAAACACTTTCATGTTTTGAGGGAGACTCTGAAGTCCATTTTGCAAAAATCTCCAGCGGTGCATTATATGATGTCTGGGGGAACCGTGTGGATGAGTGGCAAACGCCGATTGGTTCATCTCCAATCTGGCGCAAAACTATTTCCCTGCCATTAAGCGGTGGAAGCGCATCAGCAGGATGGAGTCTACCCGCAGTTGGATGGGTTAGTTTGTTCGTAGGGACGGGTGTCGCGATCCACTCCACATACTGGCACAACAACTATGGCGAACCATCCTCGCGGGGATGTGTCAATGCCAGTCCTGAAGACGCGAAATGGATCTTTCGTTGGAGCATGCCGCAGGTCCCGTATGACCCGGGTGATGTAACAGTCGAGTGGCCAAGGGGAACGATTGTCGACGTTGAGGATAAGACAATATTATGAGGCTTATTAGTTAGGGGCTATCAGAGCAGAATCCAATTTCAGCACAATCACAAGCCAGGTATCTCTATAAGAGAAGGTCCACGGTCGACTAATTCAACTATAATAATGACCACAGCATTACACAATACAAGACAGTTCCATCAATAAACACAATACCAAACAAGAGATAACTATGAAATCCTACCGAAAAGAACTCTGGTTTAATATCTCCACCCGCCGTGGCTTTGTAAACATCACACCACAAGTAGAAACCTGCCTCTATGAAAGTGAAATCCAAGAAGGCCTTATTTTGATTTCAGCCATGCATATAACGGCGTCGGTGTTCATCAATGACGACGAATCAGGCTTGCACCAAGATTATGAAAAATGGCTGGAAAAGCTTGCCCCTCATGAACCTGTCGGCGAGTACCGCCATAACGACACCGGTGAAGACAACGCCGATGCATACATGAAGCGTCAAATCATGGGGCGGGAGGTAGTCGTCGCCGTAACGGGTGGTAAACTTGATTTTGGACCCTGGGAACAGATTTTCTACGGTGAATTTGATGGTCGAAGACGCAAGCGAGTACTGGTGAAGATTATTGGTGAATAAAAAGTCCTCTTGGCTTGACCAAGAGGACTCCATTTCACGGCTTCAAGTCATTCAGCAGATTTATGTCTCGTTTTTGACAGGAGTTGAACCAGATTTGGCGAAATCTCAAAGTGGTAAGTGTGACAGACTTGTGAATGCCATGCACATCACCGCCTCGGTCTTCATCAACGACAACGAGGCGGGCTTGCATCACGATTATGACAAATGGCTGGAGGGACTCGCGCCGCATGAGCCCGTGAGTCAATATCGCCACAACGACACCGGCGAGGACAATGCTGACGCGCACATGAAGCGCCAGGTGATGGGACGTGAGGCGGTGGTCGCGATAACGAACGGCGAATTGGATTTTGGAACGTGGGAGCAGATTTTCTACGGCGAGTTCGACGGACGAAGGAGGAAGAGGGTGTTGGTGAAGATCATTGGGGAGTGAGAAGAAAGAACGAAGGATGAAAGACGCTTGTGGTTTCGCTCTGCCAACGTGTGCAAGGCGCTCCATATAAAGAACGTTTGTCAACGCCGGTTACGCTTTGAGAACGGCAAGGAGAGACATGAAATTAAAAAATAAAACCATTGCGATCCTGGTCGCGGAGGGCGTGGAGGACCTGGAATTTTACGTTCCGTATATGCGCCTGCAAGAGGAGGGCGCGACCGTCCTCTCGGCCGGACTGGAGATCAAACCATTACGCGGGAAAAACGGACTGGTCATCGTCCCGGATGTGACCATTGATTCGCTTCAAGCGGACGCGCTGAACGGACTGATCCTGCCCGGCGGTTGGGCGCCGGATAAATTGCGCCGCTACGATGGGGTGAAAAAACTGACGCGCGACATCCACGCGGCAGATAAAGTGATCGGCATCATCTGTCATGGCGGCTCGATCGCCGCCTCGGCGGGAATTGTCCGCAAGGGCGAGAGCGTAACCGGTTCCACCGGAATCAAGGATGATCTCGTGAATGTTGGAGGGGTGTGGGCGGACGAGCCGGCTTTCCGCCAGGGCAATCACATTTGGGGGCGCGTCGTGGCGGACATCCCCGCGTTCTGCCGCGAGTTGGTGGCGGCGCTGGCAGAGTAGCGCACGTTCAACCCAAATCCCCCATCCGCACAGGAAGCGTTCTCTCATGCTTCCGGCGCCTCGAATAGAAAAGCGGCGGACGCGAAAAACGTCCGCCGCTCAAATCCTGCGGCTCAATTTTATCAAGCCGATGCTTCACCGGAATAGACCATCACCGCTTCCTGCGAACAAGTG
This sequence comes from Anaerolineales bacterium, assembly GCA_019187665.1. GTDB lineage: Bacteria > Chloroflexota > Anaerolineae > Anaerolineales > Villigracilaceae > Denitrolinea. Next base: position 177,827 of record JABARH010000004.1, on the reverse strand, counting down.
ACTTGATGTTTATCGCCGATCTTTGGCAGTTCAAGGAAGGGGTTGTTGAAGGTGTCCATGTTAAATATGACTCCGGCGATCTTCACCTGAATACGGACAACAGAGCCGAGGAAAGTGATATTCTCGATGATGCAATCGAGGACATTGTCTTTCCTATTTTGTTCGGTGACAAAGCTGAAGCGTTCGGGGCGGATGGACATGCGAATCCTGTCGCCTGCAGAACGGCCCTTCATTTCCTCCTGGGATGTCTTAAATTGAACGCCATCCATGCGCAAGAGTCCGTTTTTGGAATCCAACACTTCTGCCTCCACCGTATTCAGCGTGCCGACAAAACCCGCGACAAAATTCGTTTCGGGGAAATTATAGATTTGGAAGGGCGTGCCAACCTGTTCGATCCTGCCATGACTCATCACCACAATGCGATCGGAGATCGAAAGCGCTTCCTCCTGATCGTGAGTGACGTAAATGGCGGTGATACCCAATTGCCGCTGGATGGCGCGAATTTCCGCACGCAGCGACAAGCGGATCTTCGCGTCGAGGGCGGAGAGCGGTTCGTCGAGTAGTAACACCTGCGGACGGATGGCAAGCGCGCGGGCGAGGGCGACGCGCTGCTGCTGTCCGCCAGAGAGTTGGTAGGGGTAGCTATTTCCTTTTTGCTCCAAATGAATAATGGATAACATTTCGTCCACGCGCTCCCGCAGGGCATCCTCCGATTCTTTGCGGATGCGCAGGCCGAAACCAATGTTTTGAGCCACCGTCATGTTTGGAAAGAGCGCATAGGATTGAAAGACCATGCCCACATTGCGCTGGCTGGGGGCGCGCTCTGTGATGTCCTCGCCGGCGATGCGGATCGTGCCCGACGTGGGCGACTCGAATCCGGCGATCATCCGCAAGGTGGTCGTTTTGCCGCAACCGGACGGACCGAGGAAGGAAACGAATTCGCCTTTTTCCACGTCGAGGTTGAATTCTTTCACCGCGTCGAAGTCGGTAAAGCGCTTGGAAACATTGGAAAGGGTGAGGAATGACATTTCGATTCTCCGCTGCATTTAATGCGCGCCCGCGGTCTGCCCCTGTCCGCCGGTGACAAGTTGGATGATACCCATCGCCGCCCAGGTGATGAGGAAGGTGGTGAAGGTGAGCGCGGAAGGTTCGTAGGCGCGGTGTTGCCCCAGAAGGAAGAGATACGGGCCAAAGGCCGGGATGCCGAGGAAGGAGGCCAGCACCACTTCGCCGACCACAATGGCAAAGGTGAGCAGTGCGCCGCTCAAGAGGGCGGAGCGCACGTTGGGAAGAATCACCTTGACGATGATCGTGTACCAGCTCGCGCCGAGGCTTTGCGCGGCCTCGGTCAGCGTTCGCACGTCCACGGTTCGCATGCCGGTGTCTACAGAGCGATACATGTATGGCAGCGCCAGCACCACGTAGCCCGCCACGATCAGAATATTCGTGCCAAGATGGAACCTGCCGATGTTAAGCATGGTGAGCGGCGTGCCGATTTGAATTTCGGTAAATGGAATTTCGAGCGGCGAACTATATACGCGGATCAAGCCGAAGACGAGGATGATCGCGGGGACAACAAAGGGCAGCAGGGTGATGAACTCGACCAGGCGGCGCGCTTCGGGCAGGCGCAGGCGAATCCAGTAGGCCGTCGGCACGATCAGGGTGACGCTGACGATGATGGTCATCACCGCGAGCAGGGTCGAATAACCAAAGGTTTCGAGAAATTCCAGGTCAGCGAAGGCCTCCCTGTATGCCTTGAAGCCGATCGCGCCGCGCTCCATGCGAAGCGAGAAATCCAGCGTGGCGTACAGCGGCAGGATGAAATAGAGCGCGCCGAGGATGAACCAGAGCCAGCTCCAAAACGGGAATTTCCGAATGCGGGAAGCGACGCTCATCTCAACCACCTTTCCGTTTTGGCCTGCAGCCAGGAATAGCCCGCCAGCGAGACGGCCATGATGAAGACCATGCCCATCGCCATGGCGTAGCCCAAATTGGGATTATGAAGCACATCGCCGCGGATCTGCGCCCCAACCTGAATGGTGATGATGGGAAGCGTGCCGCCGGTCAAGGCGTAGGCTGTGGCGTACGCGCCGAATGAGTTTCCAAACAGCAGGATCATCGCGCCGAGGATGGACGGCATCAACACCGGCAGCGCAACGCGCAGCCAATATTGCAGGGAACTTGCCCCCAGGTTTTCCGCAGCCTCGCGCCACTCGCGTTTCAATCCGTCGAGCGCGGGCGCCATGATCAACACCATCAACGGGAACTGGAAGTACATGTAGGTCAGGCTCAAGCCCGCAAAACTGTACAGGTTGAAGCCGGTATCGTAAATATTGATGTGAAAAATATTCTTCAGAATGGCGGTGACGAATCCTGTGCGCCCCAGCGTGGCGACGAAGGCAAAGGCCAGCGGCACGCCGGCAAAGTTGGAGGCCACGCCGGAAAACGTGATCAACGCCGAGCGCACGCGTTTTGGCAGGCCGCCCGCCGTCACCGAATACGCAAGCAAAAAACCGAAGAGGCCGCCCCCCAGCGCGGTGACCGCGCTGATCTGGATGCTCAACTCGTAGGCGTTTAGAATATACGGCTCGGTGAACAACTCGAGGATATGTACCAGCGTGAATTTCCCCTCCTCGGTCGTGAAACTCCCGACAAGCAATTGCAGGGATGGAAAGATCAGGAAGAAAAACGCAAATAGAAGAAAAGGCGCGACGCCGATCCAGTTTTTTACGGCGCTGGGCGGGCCCTTTGTTTTTCTGGGGGGAGTCTCAGATTCGGTCATGGTCGGCTACCTCGCAAGGGTTCATTTGCAATGAGACCCCGCCCGCGGGCGGGGTCTCATTATTATGATCGTGGTGCGCGTGATTTTACTCGGCCTTCTTGATATCCGCTCCAACGACCGAATCCCAATTCTTGGTGATCAGGTCTTTGGCCGTAATCAATTGATCGGCCGTCGGGAAGACCGCGCCGGTCACGTCCGGCAGTTTGGCGGCCAGGTCGGCTGGAATGACGCCGCGCGCGCGCATGTCGGCTTCGCGCACCGGGTGGCAGTAGCCCTTCATCCACAGCAGCTGGCCCTCGTCCGAGTACAGGAACTCCATCCACAGTTTGGCGGCGTTCGGGTGCGGGGCATAGGCGCTAATGGCCTGAACGTACATGCCCGCGAACTTGCCGGTCTGCGGAATGACCACGGTGGCAGCGGGGTTGCCTTCGAACGAGTCGATGGCAGACAGTGCGTTGTAGTCCCAGGTGATGCGGACGGGAATCTCGCCCTTGGCGACCAGGCCGTTATTGGCGATCAACGGAATGAGGTTGCCGGATGCGTTCAGATCTGCAAAGTACTCGAGACCCATCTGCGAATCGTCCAACGAACCGCCATTTGCCAGGGCCGCGGCTTCCACAGCCTGAATGGCCTGGTTGGAGGTGCGCGGGTCGCCGGAGAGCGCGACCTGTCCCTTGTACTTCGGATCGAGCAGGTCGGCCCAATCCTGCGGGACATCGGGCTGAACGTCGGTGTTGACCAGGAAGGCCATCACGCCGTAGTAATCGCCATACCAGTAGCCGTCGGCGCTCTTGGCTTCACCGGGAATCGAATCCCAGGTGGACACCTTGTAGGCCATGAAGAGGTCTTTGTTCGGCTCGCCAAACGAAAAACCAACATCAACAACGTCGGGCGCTTGCGGGCCCTTATTGTCCATGTTGGCTTTAATGGCTTCGATCTCGTCGCCGGAGCCGGCGTCGGGATTCAACTCGTTGACCTCGATGCCATACTTGGCCTTGAAGGTCTCGATCACCTCGCCGTAGTTACACCAGTCGTGCGGCAGGGCAATGGTGGTGAGCATGCCCTCGGCTTGCGCGGCTTTCACCAGCGGGTCGTCCGAAGAGGCGGGGCCCTCGCTCTGTCCGCCACAGGCGGTCAGAACGAACGAGGCGGCCACGAGCAGGGCGATCATGTTAAAAACGAACTTGTTGGTACGCATTCTCTCTATCTCCTATGAATTGGATTGGGTGGAAATCGAATCAGCGACGAACAATGTTCTTAGAAGTCTAGTTTCGAGCGCCTCCTTTCGCTTATGGTTAATTTTAGCATTAAATTTGGCGGGGATGAAAACCGCCTTCGCGTTCCGACCGCGCGCGGGGCGCGTCATCTCTGCACCTCCTCCACTTCCTCGTACCAGCGCAGGCGCGTGCCGACGCGGTCGCGCAACTGCCAGGCGAACGGTTTGGGCATCGTCTCGAACGCGCGGCGGATCGAGTCTACGCGGGCGAGGATTCGTTCGCGGTGGCGCGGCTCGAAGGGAGAGTCGGCTTGCGAGGTCAGCGCCGCCGCGCGGTCGAGGTTGATCGAGGCGGTCTTGTAGAGTCCCCAGTCGGCGGAGCAAAGTTGCGCGATCTGCGTCAGGTTAATTTTGCTGTCGTCGTTTTCGGCAGTTTCGTTGAAGAGCAGGAGTGAGATCAGGTCGAGCAGGTCCTTGCGGTTGATCTCGACGATCTGCGCTTTGGAGAGGAACAACTCGGCGAGGGGAACGGTGAGCGGGTGCGCGGCGAGGCGTTCTTCGAGCGGAATCTTGTGACACATTTCAAAGTCGCCGATGAAGATGTCGGCTTTGGTTTGGGCGCGATTCTCAAAATAGATCTGGCGCTGCGCGCCGTTGAGCAGGTTGAATTGTTTATTGGGAGTGTAGCCCGCCTGGGGCATGAACGATTCGAATGCGCGCCGCTGTTTGCGCGCCACAACGAGATCGAGATCGGGATAGTCGCGTTGAAAGGCGGGATGTTCCTCTTTTTGATGCGCGCGCACTGCCAGCCCGCCGATGGCGCGCAGGCGGATGTTCTTCGCTTCGGCGGTTTGCACGAGGCGCTGGAGTTCGGCGATAAGTTCAGGTTGAGTGAAGGGCATACATTTTTGCACACGGATCACACGGGTTTTTAATCCGCGCAATCCGTGCGCCGTGTTTGTTGTGACGAGAATGACAGCAGGGAACGTCCTCCGTGCGTTAGCATCCGCGCCGCGTAGAAGACGCTCTCCAGCGTCGGACAAAATTATTCGACAGGAATCTCGGCTTGCACTTTATCGAGGTCAATGCCTTTGCTCTTGCGGTAGGATTTGAACCCGAAGTAGATCAGCGCGGCCAGCACGTAATTGGCGAGCATGTAGATGATCGAACTGGTATTCTTGACGCCGATGCCGTAGAGCGCGTTCGGGTCAACCAGCCATTGGTAGAGCAGGAAGACGAGGAAGCCGCCGAAGATGACTCCCGCGACGGTGATGAGCGGGATGCCGAAGACGTTGTATTTGGCGATGGGCGAGGCCTTGTAGAGTTCGGGCTTTTTGTATGGCAGGATGATGGCCGCGATGGTTGTGCCGAGAAACGTCACAGCGATGACGAGGGTGGAGCAAAGCGTGAGCGAGGCGAAGTTGGCAATGTTGAAGTTGAACATGTACGCCACGACCACGGCGGGGATCGCCATCAGCAGCAAGGCCCAGACGGGCGTGCCTGTGCGTTCGTCCACTTCGGCCACTTTTTCGGGCAGGAGGCGGTCGAAGGCGGCGGCGAAGATGGCGCGCGTGGAGGAGAGGAAGACCGTCCCGCTCCAGCCAAACCACCACAGGCTCATCAACACGACGACCAGGAGTTGAACGATCTTGTTGTTGACGAGGAAGGCGGCTAATAGCGCGGGATAGGGCCAGACGGGCAGGGCGGGCGTCGCGTCGGGGGCGAATCCCCAGGCGTAGTTCCACCATGCGCCGCCCGATTGAACGTAGAAATCCCATCCGACGGTTTGCTTAATGGCGAAGAGCAAAACGATTCCGAGCAGGGTCGTGACGCCGAGCGCCCAGCCCATGCCTGAGACGTTACGCTTGAAGTCGGTGGCGCCGCGCACTTCGCCGTAGAGGGTCGCGCCCCAGTTGGGCCACAGGTTGAAGAAGACCAGATACGGGATGACCAGCATGACCGCCATCCACGATCCGCCGCTGAACGGGGTGATGGCGCCCGCGTTCGTGCCGAGCGCGACGGTGGCTTCATACGCGCCAGGCGCCGCGCCAAACATGGAGGTGGCGTTGGCGTCGAAGGCGGCTTTGAACGATTCTGGGTTTCCGCCGAGCAGCAGCGCGACGACGATCAACAATCCCAGCATGCCGCCATAGAACGAAAATTTCTGGATGCGGGCGTAGGTCTTCATGCCGAGGGCGATGAACACGCTGACGATGATGATGGTGAGCAGCGAAGCCGTGAACGCGCCGATCTGAGTCCCCGCGAACCACAGCGCGATATCCTTCGCGCCCAGCACGCCCAGGATCGGGACGAGCACGATGTGGCGGAACATGTCGCCATAGAGCGGCACCCACAGCCACAGGATGAACCACCAGCCCGTGACCGAGAGGATGAATCCGACCGCGCCGCCCAGGATGCGGCTCATCCAAACGTAGTCGCCGCCTGAACGAGGCATGACCGCGATCAGTCCCGCGTAGACGATCACCTCGAAGAAAATGAAGACCGCGCTGACGATCAAGGCGTTGACCATCCCGCCCTCGAAGTAGTACATCTGGCTGAAACTGTACAGGCCGAGGGTGATCAGGTTGATGGAAAACAACGCGTAGATGAACGCGTCGAAGACCGACCAGGAACGCACCAGGCCAGTCGCCTTACGGACAAACAAGTTACTCATGGCATATCTCCTTTTTTGGTTTGAATGGAACGCGCTACACAATGTAACACGCAACGACCGAAAAAAGTACTATCCACTCGTCAACACATAATCCCTGATCTTGTCCTTCTCCAGCGTCACGATCGCGCCGAGCAGAGTTCCCTGCTCATACATCGAGCCTGGGTTGATGCAAAGCGTCCTGCCGATGCGCGACGTGCCGCGCCCCTCGTGGATGTGCCCATGCAGGCCGAGCAGAGGTTGATGCGTCTCGATCATTTTCCGCAGGGCGGTCGAGCCGACGGGTTTGAGCGCCTGCCCCGCCATTTTGGGGCGCAGGTTTTCGTCCAGTTCGGGCGCCTCATCGAGATTCGATTTATGCGGAGGCACGTGGATGTTGAAGATCGCCCCGCGCGGATTCTTCAAGCGCGCAATCATCGCCTCATACCTGACCTGAAGTTGATCCTCGTCCTCTTCGCGGTGCGTCTGCCAGGGCGTGCGGTTGCTCCAGCCCGAAGAGATCAGCTCGTGGACGCCATCCAGCGAAACGACCTCCCCCTCCGCAAGAACGACCCTCTTCGAGGCGCGGATGAGCGCGTCCACCTCGAACATGTCATCGTTGCCTGGGCTGCAATAGATTTTCATATCCGTGCCGTCCAGTTTTTTATCGGCGATCTCCATCCACTGGCGGGCGATCTTTAATACCTCGGCGTGAAAAATGTCGTGGACTTTTTCGGGCGTTTTTTCCAATTCTTTAATTTCATCGGGGTTCGTGATATACGGATAATAACCGCGGCTGCGGACGCGTTTGATCAGGTCGTTTAGTTCCGCTTCATCCGCCGCGTCGAACGCCTGCTCGAGCAGGACCATGCGATATTTTTTTCCGCCCTGCGCGATGATCGGGACGATGGCTTTGCCCGTCATGTCGCCGCCGAGAATCAGAACATCCACACCGTAGAATTTTCCCGCGTTGAGAAATTTCATCCAGCAGATGTCCGAGCCGTGAATGTCGGTGGCGAAGAAGAGTTTCATGCAGGAAATCCTTTGGTTTTACTTTTTTCGTGCGCGATTTTTTGTTTGTTCATTTGTTCGTTCAATCCGACGCTAGAGAGCGTCGCCTGCGCGGGGGTTCCTGCGTGCGCAAGATAAATCTTGCGGCGCCGATCATTTCGGAATTTCCAGCGCGCCTGAAACCAGATCAGGGAATTCGGCGCGGATGCGCGCCTCAACCTGATCGGAAAACACCGCCGCGCTGGCTTTGGCGAAGATGTCGTTGGCGCGTTTCATGGCGCGGGCGTGCGTATCGAGCGCGCCTTTCTTCTCCCAGATCGTGCGCGCTTCGCGGTCGGCGAGTTTGGTGAGGATGGCTTCGGTCTTCATGCGTTTGGCCGTGTGCGGACTCATCATAAACGATCCGCCTGGCTTCACCTGCGCGATCACGTCGAGGGCGAGGTCGTCTTCGTTAAAATCAATGCCGCGCTTCATGCGTTTGAGCATGGTGAAAATTTCATCGTCAATCACGGCTTTGGCAAAATCGAAGGCTTTCAGCGCGTCGAGCAGGCCGCCCGCGTTGAACATGTCCGCGCCGCCCAAAAGTCCCGCGACGACCGACATGCCCGTTTCGTAGCCCGATTGCGCGTCGTTGATCTTCGAGTTGGTCAGGCCGATGTAGCCGCCGCTCGGCACGTTGTAGAAGCGCGCCATCTGCGCGAAAGCCATGTGCAGCATCCCGCATTCGATCCCGCCCGAAGCGTAGGCGCCCGTGCGCATGTCCGCGATGGTGGGAAGCGAGGCGTAGATGGTGGGCGTCCCCTCGCGGCACATCTGCATCAGGATCGCGGCCGCGAGAAATTCCGCGTTGCCCTGCGCCAGAGTCCCCGCCATGGACATGGGCGAGGTCAGCCCCGCGTTCGGCACGATGGACGGATAAACGGGCAGTCCCTTTTCGCTGAAGAACATGACCGCTTCGGTGGAGAGATGATCCATCGTCAGCGGCGAGACGACGGGACAATAATGATGCGTGACGAACGGCCGTTCCATGTAAGCGGCTTCACTCCCCGCGATGGCAAACAGCAGGCGCAGGATGGCGTGGATGTCGTCCATGTCTTTGGTGGTGGAGCGAATCGGTTTGAGGCAATGTTTCAGCGCGGGATACAAACGCGCCAGCGTGAACTGTCCGTCGGGCGCGTCGTCGGCGAGGGTGGAGACGGAAAACACATCGTAGGCGGGCAATTCATTGACGAGGTGCGCGATGCGGGCGATATCGTCGGAGCGGGCGCGGCGCTCCTTCCGCGTAACGGGATCAATGATGTCGGGCGCGGAACTGCCCGTGACAAGGATCGGCCTGTCGTCGGGGATGACGCGGTCGAATTTCGGGTCGCGCCCGCGGAAGGTGAACGAGGGCGGAACCATCTTGCGATACTTCTCCACCACTGCGCGCGGGAAGGTCACGTAATGCGTTTCCGAGTTGACGACGCAGCCGTGCCGTGCAAACGTGTCGCGCGCTTTTTCAAAGCGCACAAGCAGGCCGACGTTTTCGAGGACTTCGAGCGAAGCCTCGTGGATGCGTTCCACTTGTTCTTGGGTGAGGAGGGTTGCGAATGACATTTGGGTTCCTTTTTGATAACAGTAAAATTCGGTACACGGATTTCGCGGAAAAACTTTTTTAACACAAAGTATCACAAAGGGTACACAAAGGAGACAAAGAGCTTTTAATTTTCAGACCTTTCCTTCGTTGCCTTTGTGCTCCTTCGTGTTTAGGCTCCTGGCGCTGCTTTCACGGTTTTCTCTTCTCCTGCGGTTTCTTTTTGGGGATCAGCGGCGAGGATGCGATGCGGTTTGCGAGGCGGCGCGTCTGTTGTTCCAGGTTTTTCTGTTGCAGAGCGATCATCTTGCCGATCTTGATAAATTGATTATCGCGGAAGGCGAGATATTCGACGCGCAGTTTTGCCGCCAGCGATTCGATCTCCTCGATGGGAAACATGTCCAAGCCCGCGCGCGTAACCTTGAGCGAAGCCGCTGCGGAGGCGAAGCGCGCCGAACGTTCGAGGTCCCAGCCTTGCAGGAATCCGTATGCGAAGCCCGAGGAGAAGGTCGCGCCCGCGCCGCAGGCATCCACCGCCTTCACTTTCGGAGCGAAGATGCGGACAGCCTGATCGCCGCGCGCCACGAGACAGCCTTCCTTTGCCATCGTCACGACCGCGATCTCGATGCCCGCGTTGAGCAGTTTGCGCGCCGTCGCCATTAATGCGCGGTTCTGACCGAGTTGCGCGGCGTCTGTTACAGCCTGGCAGATGGCAGTGTGTTTTGCGTATCGCTTAAGCAGATTCATATCCTTGTGACCGTGTTCAAGATTTAAAAACACTGGCACGCCCAAACGGTTCGCTTCCTTCATGGCGCGCGTGATGTGATTCTCGCCATCGTACCAATCCACGTAGAGCAGGCGCGCGCCCTCGATCATGGACAGGTCCGCTGTGTCGAGGGTGTTGAGCATTTCGGGAGTGCGCTGCCAGAAATAGGTGCGCGCGCCGCGTCGGTCGGAGACGTCCACTTCGATGGGAGTCTCGTAGTCGTTTGTAAAACGAACGTCACAGCGCACGCCGCGCTCCTTGAGTTCCAGCGCGAGACGATGTCCGCGCGGATCGTTGCCGAGCGCGGTGCCGATCATGCCCGCCTCCACGCCCCACTGCGCGAGACAACACGCAATGATCGCCGCGTCATCGAAAACAAATTCCTTGATCTCCTTCACCATCGCGCCCGTGTTGTGACGCGGGAAACGATCTACTGTCATAATGGTCACGGGGGTTAACATGCCGAAGCCGATGTAGTCTGGGGACATAATAATTTTGCGGTTTGATGGTTAGGTAGGCGGTAGACATGTACACATGTAGACACGTAGACACGTAGACATGTACACATGTAGACACGTAGACACGTAGACATGTAGACATGTACACACGTAGACATGTACACACGTCACCTGTATACCTGTATACCTGTATACCTGTGTACCTGCATACCTGTATACCTCTTTACGCCCTTAAGCGCTCGCCTTTTGGATCGAACAACACCGTCGGAGTCACTTCAACCATCTTCCTTCCTTCAATGAGTTCCGCTTCAAAACGGTTTCCGATTTTCGCCAGTTCGATGGGCAGATAGGCGTAAACAATATTCTTCTTCACAGTATATCCCCATCCGCCGCTTCTGACTCGAGTCAAAACTTTTCCTTCGTGATAGATCGCTTCGCCGCCGTAAATTTGCGCGAAGTCGTTTCCGTCCACAACGAGCGTGCAGAGTTTGCGTTTGATCCCCTCCGCTTTTTGTTTGGCGAGCGCGTCCCTGCCGATGAAATCTTTTTTATTGAGATCAACGCAGAATCCGAGGCCGCCCTCGTAGGGCGTTTCAAGTTGCGTCACGTCGCTGGTGTAATAGCGATAGCCTTTTTCCACTCGCAACGAATCCAACACTTTGTAGCCGCCGACTTCGATTCCAAATTCTTTTCCCGCTTCGATCAGCCTATCCCACAACATCGTGGCGCGCTTGTACGGGACGTATAACTCCCAGCCCAGCTCGCCCGCGTAACTGACGCGTTGGGCGTACACTGTCGCGCCGTTGATTTCAATTTGTTTCGTCGTCAAATACGGATGCGCTTCATTCGAGACATCGTAACTTGTAACCTTCTGTAACACGTAACGGGCTTTCGGTCCCCACACGGGCAGGCACGCCCACTCTTCGGTGACATCGCGGATCATCACTTCGCCGTCCGATTCGTCCGCGTGCATTTCCAGCCAGGCTTTATCGTTGCCGATGAACGCCGACCCTGTGGTGACCCAGAAACGCTGCGCGCCGAGACGCGTCACCGTCACGTCCGCTTCGACACCGCCGCGCGTGTTGCAAAATTGGGTGTAGGTCGCCGAGCCGATGGGCTTGTCCATCTCGCTGACCGCGACTCGATTCAACAGAGTCAGCGCGCCCGCGCCCGTCACTTCGATCTTGCTGAACGGCGTCAAGTCGAAGAGGCAGACGCGCTCGCGCGTCGCTTCGTGTTCTTTTCCAACGCGTTCGAAGAACGGCGGCTTGACCCACCCGCCCCAATTGCGCTGATCCTCGCCCATGCGCCGCGAGGGTTTGCCTGGCTCGTAATAATTTACGCGCTCCCAGCCAAATTTCTCGCCGAAGACCGCGCCCATTTCCAGTTGACGAAAATACACAGGACTCGTCCGATGCGGGCGCGCCCACTCAAATTCGTCGTGAGGGAAACGCAGGCGATAATAATATTTCACGCTTTCGCGCGTCCGTTCGGCGGCATAGAGCGGATCGTCATAATAATTTCCGAAGCGCGTGGCTTTATATTGATACACATCCATCGTCGGCTCGCCGCCGATGATCCACTCCGCCAAAAGTTTTCCCACGCCGCCCGCGCCGCCGTACCCGTTGAGCGAAAATCCCGCCGCCATCCACATGCCGCGCGCGCCCGCCATCGGTCCAAGAATCGGCTGACAATCGGGCGTGTACGCGCCAGGGTGACAGACAAGCGCAACGATGCCCGCCTGCTCAAGAAAAGGCAGGCGACGAATGGCGCCTTCCAGCAGCGGCTCGAAACGTTCCATGCTGGAAGGCAATGTTGCCGAGCCATGCTCCCACGGCGCGCCATCCATCCAACGCGCAAGCGGATTGCCCTCATAACCGCCGATCACGAGTCCGCCCTGCTCCTGCCGCATGTACACCAAATTTTCTGGGTCGCGCAGGCACGGCGTCTTGGAATTGAACTCGTGACCTGGGACGGCCTTCAACGCGATGTGTTGATGATCCACGGGCGTGGTTGGAAAATGCAGGCCCGCCATGGCGGCGACGCGCGGCGCCCACATGCCCGCGGCGTTGACGACGATCTCGCATCGAATTGACCCTTTATTGGTCGCCACCTCGCGCACTTCTCCCTGCGCTGAAAGTTTGATGCCAGTCACGCGCGTGTTGGTGTAGACCGTGACGCCCAACTCCTTCGCGAACTTGACCATGCTGGTCGTGGTCGTGTACGGATCGAGTTGACCGTCGCGCGGCAGATAAAGCGCGCCGTAGAGTTCCTTGTCCGTGATCTGCGGCATGTGCTTCACCGCCTCGTCGCGCCCGATGACCTCACATTCGAGTCCCAATGCTTTTGCGCGGCTGACGCTCCGCTCCAGATCGAGCAAAGATTCTTTCGTCGAAGCGACGCGCAGACTGCCGACATGATCGAACAGGCCCAACTCGCTGTACAACTCGATGCTGTACATGCGGAACTTGAGCATCGTCTGCGACGTAGCGAATTGAGTCACTAATCCCGCCGCGTGCGAAGACTCGCCGCTGGCGATCTCGCCCTTCTCAACAAGGACAATATCCTTCTTCCCCATCTTCGCCAGGTGATATGCGATCTGCGCGCCGACGATCCCTCCACCGATGATTACGATCTCTGCCTGATCTTTCATGGTTCTCCTTTGAGGTGGTACATAGGTACACAGGTACACAGGTACACAGGTGACATGCTTACGTGTGTACGTGTCTACCTGTCTACGTGTCTACGTGTCTACGTGTCTACGTGTCTACCTGTCTACGTGTCTACCTGTCTACGTGTCTACCTGTCTACGCGTCTACTAACGCATCACTATCTACATCATCCACAAAATAGCCTGTCTGATCTTCGTGAATTTTCTTATCGCCATATTCCTGCGCGCCTGCTCGCTGACGGCGAACATAAGACATAAAGCCATTAAGAGATTGTTCGGCTTGGCGAATCAGTTTGTAAAGGGATTCGAATTCTGGTTGGGCAATGTAATTCAGCGCGCGGGCGTCAATCAATCTTGCCAGCGTCTCCAACAGCTCGCCGCGAGCGATGGAGTAGTAATGCAGGCTGTCGAGGTAATGGTAGCGTCCGTATGCTTCGCCAATGTTTCCAGTCACGTTCTTCGAACAACGACGGATTTGGGCGTACATGTCATATTTTTCATCCACAGGCAGCGTCTTCGAGAAAGCATGGATCTTCGCCATCACTTCCAGCGCGAGTTGATAACAATCCAAATCCTCAAACCCGCGCTTTCCTTTTTCTCCTGGCGATTCGTACAGTGGCTTTCTCTCACTCATGTTTTCTCCATGTCTACCTGTGTACTTGTTTACATGTGTACGTGTGTACGTGTTTACGTGTGTACGTGTTTACGTGTGTACCTGTGTACCTGTTTACGTGTCTACGTGTTTACGTGTCTACCTGCCTACCTGCCTACCTTTTTACTTCCTCCAGCCACCCCTCAAATTCAACCGAATCCATCTTCTCCACCGCCCTGCCCCACCTCTCCATCGCCCAGCCCCAGAAGTCGAAATCAATCTTCGATATCTTCGCTTGTATCGCTGCCCATAATCCCCAGCCCACATCGGACATGATCATGTTCAACTTCATGCGCGCGATCATGGATGGGGTCGCTTCGCCGAAATACGCCGCGCAGACTTCGCGAATTTGCGCCTCGTTGAATTGCATTTCCTGGCAGGTGTTGCCCAACTCGAAGGTCGGGTCGTTGTTGCCGCTGTATTCATAATCAATCAGCCAGAGATGCCTGCCGTCGTCCATGTAATTTTCGGCGAGCAGGTCGTTGTTGCAGGGAACGGTCGCCAGCGGTTTGACGTTCATCGCTTCTTCGATTCGATTCACGGCGGGCATTCGATCGTGATAACCGTCGGGGATGGGGATGCCGCGCTCAGCGCAGATCTTCAAATAGTATTCGGTCAGGCGGAACATATTGAAGTCGGTCAGGAAGCGCGGGCCGCGGTGCAGTTTTTTGATAACCTTCGCCATACGCGTCGGCATACCTTCGGCGGACAATGATTCCTTCGACATGGTTATCCCCGTTAAAAATTCCAACACCATCACGTTGTATTCGGGCAGGTGATACAAGACCTTCGGCGCGACGTTTGCCTCTGCCGCGGCCCGCGCGTTGTGGACTTCGTTGGCGCGGTCAATGGCGAGCAGTTCCGTGCTTTCGCCAGGCACGCGGACGAAGTACGGAGTCCCGTCCACGGTTACTTTGTAGTTCGTGTTGGTCAACCCGCCCGAAAGAGGCTGGATGGAAATGTCCTTCCCCTGCCAGTCTTGAATTTTTGCAACTGCATCGTCAATGATGGGCATAACCTACTCCAAATTCCAGCGGACGTTACGCGCGCCGCAACATTTTGAAGATCAACAATTTACTCCAACATATCGGCTCGCCCAAAACGGACGTTAGAGAACGTCCTTTACGCAACAACGGTCATTTTCTGCGTAGTAATACGCTCTCCAGCGCATTTCGGGGCGACAACAAATGTCAGGTTATTTTTGTTAACAGGACTTACGCAAAACCTTGCGTAGGGCGCGCCGAAGGTCTAACGCGCCTGCTGGCGTTACGCCTGCCTGATTTGCCAGGCAAATCACGGGCGGCGCTGGCAAACTTCAAAGGGTGGACAGCGCCCGCGAGCGCTGCCCACCCAAAGTCACGCGTGAGGCGGACTATTCGGGAGGAATCTCCTTGAAGGCGTAGTCCACGTTGATGCCTTTGGATTTCTGCGTGTTTTTGGCGAAGAAGTACCAGATGGCCGAAACAGCCAGCACGCCAAACACGATTCCGTACGCGAGCGGGCTGACCAACCCGAGGCGCGGATCGAACATGAACATGACCAGCATGACCGTCCCGAAGAGGAAGCCGAGCGCGCCGAGGACGGTCACCATTGGGATGCCGCCGAGGGTGTATTTGGCGCCTGGAGAGGCTTCGTATACGTCTTTGGCGCGATAGGGCAGCAGCGCGCCCGCCAGGCAGGTGATGACGAACACGTAACCGCAGGCGAAGGTTACGCCGAGGGTCAGTCCCGTCCAGCCTGGATGCAGGTTGTAGAGAAAGATGACGGGAATGCTGGCGATGAAGTAGGCCCAGTGCGCGTTGGCAGGCGTGTGGCGTTTCTCGTCCACTTTGCTGACCCATTCGGGCAGCAGGCGGTCGAGCGACATGGCGACCATGACGCGCGTCATGCCGATGTAGCAGTTATGCACGATCTGGTGCGCGTTGAGGATATAGCCGATGCCGATGATGAGGACCACCAGCGGACTGGCCGTGAGCGCGACCGTGATGATGTTCGGCCACAGATAGAAGCCCGAAATTTTTGCTTCTTCCAGCAGCGCCCAGTAACCCGCGCCCGCCACGTAGAGGAATTCAGTGCCGACGGCTTTTTCCAGCGCCCAGGCGAGGGCGGCCAGCAGCAACCCCGTGACGACCAGCGAGCCGACGATGATGAACATCTGGCTTTGGAAGGAGCGCGCATTCTTGATCTCGCCGTTTTGCTGGGCAGAGTAGGTTGCCCATTGCAGGGAGGTCCACGCGATGGGCGCGACGAGGAGGGTCGCCATCAGGCTGAAGGGCGGGTTGAGGTCAATGCCCGCGGCCACGGAGGCATCCATGGCGGTTTTGACGAAATCCTTCACGCCGCTGATCGCCAGCGCGAACGAGTCAATGTGCGCCATTGAAGTGGACGGGTTGGCGGTGAACAACACGAACAGCATGGTGAAAAATGCCAGCAAAGTGCCGACGATCATCACGGTCTGGAGGCGGACGTAATTCTTAAACCCGCTGACGAGGATGGACGCCGCGACGAAGGCGTTCAAGATGCTCGTGATGATGATGCCCGTTGAGGTGGTGAACCAGATTCCAAGTCCAGACATGGCCGCGCTTCCCGTGGTCGCGCCCAGCCCGAGGAAGAGCGGAGCGAATCCGAGATACGAAAGAAGCCAGCCCGAAAGCGCCACCCATTGCAGAATCCAGATCACGTAGCCAGACATCACGACGGTGAAGGCCGTGCCGCCGCCGAACACGCG
The DNA here is from genome assembly GCA_019187665.1 of Anaerolineales bacterium. Classification (GTDB taxonomy): domain Bacteria; phylum Chloroflexota; class Anaerolineae; order Anaerolineales; family Villigracilaceae; genus Denitrolinea. The sequence continues at coordinate 161,320 of JABARH010000004.1, read as the reverse complement.
GCTTTGGAACACGTAGTCGCCGCCTGAACGCGGCAGCGCGGTGGACAGCCAGACGTAGACGAGGGCGATTGGAATTTCGATCACCATCGCCAGCAAAATGCCCCACACAAGTTTGCCGCCAGGCAGCGCGCCAGGCGCCCACAGATACGTCCACGGGAAGATCAGCCCCATCGTCAGGATGTTATAGATGAAGGCCGAAAACGGGGACATGACGCGCACCAGTCCCGAGGCTTTGCGGGTGAAGACTTCAGGTTTTGCAGTAGCCATTGCTTTTCTCCTTTGGTTGAGGGGTTCTCCCACAATGGGGAAAAACCTTTTGAAACACGAAGGGCACAAAGGCGACGAAGGAAAGGCCGAACCGCCATGGCTCTTTTTTCCCCTTGTGAACCTTTGTGTACTTTGTGTTTAGGCTCTTTTTCGCGAAGTTCAAAAGAGCCATTTGTATGGCGCTCGTTAGTTTTCAACGATCTTCCGTCACGACATAACTGCCTCCTTGCATGAACTTCAAACATTATCATTAGACGGTATCGGAAATAATTTTTCGGACGCGGAAAACGCGGATTTTTTCTTCTCGATCAGCGTCACAATATATTTTCAGTACTTCACGAAAGCGCGTATTTGGCGGTCTCTACCGCCAGGTTGCGATAGAGATCGCAACCTACGCAGGGTTTTCGTGATCTACTGATTATCCGCTCGTCATTTGATATCCTTGAATTTCGCCGTCCACAAAATTCACCAGACAGCCGCGTAGGATTCCCTCTCCATACTCGCTGCCTGGATTAATACAGGTCGTGCGTCCGATCTTCGCCACAGACTGCGACTCGTGGATGTGCCCATGCAGGCCGAGCATCGGCTTGAACTTTTCGATGGCCGCGCGCACCGCGACGCTCCCCGCGCCGTGCATAATGGGCTGCCCGCCCTGGACGATCTGCTCGGGCGGGTCTTTCGTCCAATCCAGCATGGGACAGGTGTCCAGCGTCGAATCTTTGGGCGGATCGTGAAAATTGAAAATTGCTTTTTGCATGTCAGGGACTTTTGCGGCCATCTCTTCGATCATCGCTCCGAGTTCCTCTTCCGTCGTCTCGCGCGGCGTCTTCCACGGGGTGGGCGTGCTGATGCCAATCGAGATCATCGAGTGATCGTCGTCCACCATCACCATTTCATTTTCACATGCGATCAGCGACTGCGCGCCCTCGCGCTTTAATGCCGATAACACATCCCACTCGTCATCGTTTCCGCCCGTGACGAAACACTTGATCCCCGTGCCGTTGAGCCGCTCCTCCGCCAGGTCCACCCAGCGGCCAAGTTTTGCGCGCGCCTCCTCGTGGAACAGCGCGTCCACGGCCTTCTGGTCTGCGGACAGCGCGCGGAATCCGTCCTCGTCCATGATCTTGTAATAGAAGCCGAGCGTGTCGAGCCGTCCCGTCAGCGCGGTCAACTCCTCCTGCGACGCGACGTGTTCGACGCGTCCCTGCAATGTGGCGCGGTAATGCCCGTTCGATTCTTTGATGATCGGAATCAACAACTTGCCCTGAATATCCCCGCCCATCACGATCACATTCGCTTCATAGAACTTCCCCGCGTTGATGAACTTGCGGAAGGTGCGTTCCGAGCCGTGTAAATCTGTCGCAAAGAAAAGGCGGGTGAGTTTTTTTGTGGGTTTTCTGGAAAATAATTTCATCAGCGCTCCTACTTGTCTACTTGTCTACTTGTCCACTCGTCTACTCGTCTACTCGTCTACTTGTCTACGTGTCTACCTGTCTACCTGTGTACGTGTCTACCTGTCTACGTGTGTACGTGTCTACCTGTCTACCTGTCTACCTGTCTACGTGTCTACCTGTCTACGTGTGTACGTGTCTACATGTGTACGTGTCTACCTGTCTACCTGCCTACCTGCCACCACCGTCTCCACCTCATGTCCCGCGAGTTCCTCGATCGCGGACGGGTCAAATTTTTCATCCGTAACAAGAACATCAACTTCGTCAATCGTCGCAACAGGGAAATTGGAAACCACGCCCCATTTGCTGTGATCGGCCACAATGACGATCCTGCCCTTTGTGCGCTCGACCATCGCGCGCACGACCTCCGCCTCCGCATTGACAGGGACCGTGCAGCCGTGCTTCAGGCTGATCCCGTCCACGCCGATGATACAAATGTCCGCGTAGATCTGGCGCAGGTTTTCGATGGCAAATCTTCCAGCCGATGATTTTGAAACAGGCTGGTATTCGCCGCCCAGCAAATGATGCTGAAAACCCGCCTCGCCGATTTCGAGCGCGGCATTCAGGTTGTTGGTAAAAACGGAAATATCCGCGTTCGGGCGGATGTGACGAATCACCTGCGTCGTGGTCGTGCCGCTGTTGATGAAGACAATGTCGCCGTCCCCGATCAAAGACGCGGCCAGCGCGCCGATCCATTTTTTCTCGTCGGGATTCTTGTTTACGCGTTGCAGATATTCGGGTTCAGAAATAAGTCTTCGGCTGAGAATCGCCCCCCCGTGAGTCCGCTCCAGCAGCCCCTCGTCCTCCATCCACTCCAGGTCGCGGCGGACGGTCGCATCGGACGCGTCGAGCAGCGCGCACAAATCCGCGATCCGCGCGATCTGGCGGGTTGCCAGATAGCCCTGAATCCGTTCTCGTCGCTGAGCGGGGATGAGTGGTTTGCCCATGAGTTCGTTTTGGCCTGAAGAATCGGGAGATTGTCCAACTTTCACGAACCAAGGCGGGGGATTCATCCCGCCGCCATGACGGAAATTGCAAACTTTTGCTTGTCATTATAGGCCAACATGAAAAACTTTGCAAGATTTTGACTTTTTCATTATAATGCCATCAACTTTCTGAATATCGGCGCACGAGAGCGCCTGTTACACAAGTCACCGCGCAGTGGACGTTCTCCAGCGTCCAACCACGCGACACACGCAGGAGACTCGCCATGACAAACGGTCCCATCGGGATGGGCAAACAAGACCAGGCTGAACGCGAAAAATTCGAGAACGAACTCAAACGGATTCTCAAAGCCAGCGCCGACGCGGACATTCTCCTGCGCGTGATCGGATCGCTGGCTTTTCAAATGCACTGTCCGCAATTTGGATATTTACAGGCCGCCATGGGACGCGCCTACACCGACATTGACTTCGGCGCCTACGGCAAACAAAGCAAACAGATTCAACAAATGATGGCCGCGCTGGGCTACACAGAAAACCGCGAGGTCTTCATCATCTCGGAGGGCGAGCGCGCCATCTACGACAAACCCGAAGCGGGCCTGCACGTGGACATCTTCTACGAAAAACTCGATTTCTGTCACGCCATCTTCTGGAAAGACCGCCTCGAAACCGACTCCCCCACCATCCCGCTCGCCGAACTCCTGCTCGAAAAAATGCAGATCGTCCAGATCAACGAAAAAGACATCATAGACACAATTATGCTCCTGCTCGAACATCCCCTCGGCGTCGGCGACAACGAAACGATCAACATCCAACGCATCGCCGCCATCTGCGCCGCAGACTGGGGCTTCTGGCGCACCGTCACCATGAACCTCGATAAGGTCCGCCAGCTCGCGCAGCAATATCCGCAACTGAGCGGCGAACAAAAAACAAAAGTGGAAGCGCAAGTGAACGCCGCGCTGGCGCGCATGGAAGCCGAACCCAAAACGATGGGCTGGAAACTGCGCGCGCGCGTCGGCGACCGCGTCAAGTGGTACAAAGACGTGGATGAAGTTGGATAGGAGACCGACATGACCAAACTCGTACGCGACCTCATGCACCCTGGCCTGATCACCTGCCCGCCTCACGCGCGGCTGGGAGAAGTGGCCGCCCTCCTGAGCCTCCATCACGTCCACGCGTTGATCGTCGCCGACCGCGACGGCCGCGCGCTGGGCATCCTCTCCGACTTTGACCTGCTGGCGGGCGAATGGCTTTCCTCCGACCCCGAATCGCTGACCGTCATGCGCAAACTGACCGCCGCCGATTTAATGTCCGCGCCCGTGCTTTCGGTGGAGGCAACCGTGCCGCTTTCAGAAGCGGTGCGCAAACTGATCGAACATCAAGTCAGCCGCCTGCTCGTCACGGAGGACGGCAAACCCGTCGGCGTGATCTCGCTGTCCGATTTTGTCGCGTCCATCGCGCGGGAGGAGAAGCCGCGCCGCGAGATCGTCGGCGACGTGATGTCCGACGCGATCCTCGTCTGCCGCGATCAGACGCCGATCCACTCCGCGGCGCGCGCCATGACCGACGCCCGATCGCGCTCCGTGCTGGTCATTGACGCGCAGGGCAAACCCCTCGGCGTGATCAGCGGCATTGACCTGCTGCCCTTCGTCAAAGACGGCGTGGATGAGTCGCTGGTCGTCTCGCGCGTCATGCACCCCGCGCTGACCATAGACATTCACGCCAGCCTGCGCGCCGCGGCGGACAAGATGATCCAAAACCATCATCACCGCCTGATCGTGGTGGACGATGCCAATCCTGAAAACTTCCCGCTGGGAATCATCTCGTCCTTCGACATCGTGGCCGAAATGGCGCGGCCTGGCTCAGTATGGCAGGAATAAATTTTAGTACCGCAAGATTCATCTTGCGACTCCGATCAGGAAACCATCATGCTCGAAGAGACCTCCCTCTACCGCCGCAACCTGCCGCACATTCATCCTGCCGACTATCCGATTTTCTTCACCTTCAACTTGATCGATTCGCTTCCCGCCGAAATCGTGAAAGAACTCAAAGCTAAACGCGTGCAGGAGCTCAAAGCCGCAAAAAGCAAAGACGAGCAGGACAACATCCATAAAAGATATTTCGCTCGGTACGATGATTGGCTTGACCGTTGCGAGCACGGACCGCGCTGGCTGGAGGCCGAAAACATCGCCCAGATTATCGCCGACGAAATTCACAGATTGGACAAGGATCGTTATTTCCTCATGGCGTATTGCATTATGCCAAACCATGTCCACATGCTCATCAAAGCGCTTCTCATGGAGCATTTACATCACAAGGGCAAAACTGCGAAATATCCCGTCGCCGACTCTATGCGTTTTGTCAAAGGGAGAAGCGCTCGATTCTGCAATCTCGAACTCTACCGCGACGGCAGTTTCTGGCGCCACGAAAGTTATGACCGTTATGCGCGCGATGAAGCGGAAGCGACACGTATCATCCGCTACATCATCAACAATCCTGTGAAAGCAGGTTTGGTGAAGGATTGGAAAGACTGGAAATTCACTTACGTCAGTCCTGAACTGGGTGAGTGGTAGTAGCAACGCAAGATTCATCTTGCGACTCACAAGGGCAACATGAATGTTGCGGTACTGAGAAGCAACGCAAGTTTCATCTTGCGACTCACAAGGGCAACATGAATGTTGCGGTACTGAGAAGCAACGCAAGTTTCATCTTGCGACTCACAGGGGCAACATGAATGTTGCGGTACTGAGAAGCAACGCAAGTTTCATCTTGCGACTCACAAGGGCAACATGAATGTTGCGGTACTGAGAAGCAACGCAAGTTTCATCTTGCGACTCACAAGGGCAACATGAATGTTGCGGTACTGAAGAGAAACCAGGAGACCACACCCATGCCAGAACTACCCTCACACGCGCAAGCCGTCATCATTGGCGGCGGAGTGGGCGGATGCAGTATCGCCTACCACCTCACGCAATTGGGATGGAAGGATATCGTCATCCTCGAGCGTCACGAACTGACGTCTGGCTCCACCTGGCACTCGGCGGGGCTGGTGGGACAAATGCGCTCGGACGCAAACCTGACGCGCATGATGCACTACAGCACAGACCTGTATCGCAGACTCAAATCCGAAACGGGCGTGGATACTTCCTGGCGCGAAGTGGGCGGCGTGCGGCTGGCGTCTTCGGCAGAGCGGCTGGAGGAGACGAAGCGCCTCGTGGGGTTGGCGCGTTCGTTCGGCGTGCCGATGGAATTGATCTCGCCCAAAGAAGCGCAGGATATGTTCCCGCTGATGGACAGCGCTGGCGTGGTCGCGGCGGCGTACACGCCCAACGACGGAAGCATTGATCCGACGGGACTCACCAACGCGCTGGCGGCGGGCGCGAAGAGTCGCGGGGCGAGAATCCACACGGGGGTGAGCGTCGAAGCGATTCGCTTGAAGGACGGAAAGGTCAGCGAGGTCGTGACCGATCAGGGGACGATTCGAACCGAGGTGGTCGTCAACGCGGCGGGCATGTGGGGGCGCGAAGTCGGCAGGATGGTCGGGTTGAATCTGCCCGTCATCCCGATGGCGCATTTGTACATTATGACCAAGCCCATCGAGGGCGTCACGTCGAAGTTTCCGAATCTGCGCGACCCCGACCTGCTGGTGTATTGGCGCGAGGAGGTGGGCGGGTTGATCACGGGCGGGTACGAGCGACAGCCCGCCACGTTCGGTATGAATGGAATCCCGCGCGATTTTAAATTTCAATTGCTCGCGCCCGATTGGGAACGCTTCACGCCGCTGATGGAAAATTCGATCCGCCGCGTGCCAGCGATCGAAAACGCGGAGGTCATCAAATTGTTGAACGGCCCCGAAGGTTTTACGCCCGACGGCGAATTTTTGCTGGGACCGACCTCCGTTAAAGGATTTTGGGTGGCCTGCGCGTTCTGCGCGCATGGGCTGGCAGGCGCGGGCGGCATGGGCAAAGTGATGGCCGAGTGGATCGTGGACGGCAACCCCGAATGGGACGTGTGGCGGCTGGACGTGCGGCGCTTCGGTCCCAATTACAACAGCCTCGATTACGCGGCAGCGCGCACGTTTGAAACGTACACGCAGTATTACGATATTCATTTTCCTGGCGAGGAGCGCTTATCGCGGCGCGGGCAGAGGCTCTCGCCCGCGTATTTCAGATTGCGCGACCTGCGCTGTTCGTTCGGCGAAAAGTTTGGATGGGAACGCCCGAACTGGTTCAACATCCACGAGGAAAAAGCGGCGCACGGACACGAACCGCGCGGCTGGGCGCGTCACAACTGGAGCCGCGCCATCGGCCACGAACATTTGATGACGCGCGAGCACGCGGGTCTGTTCGATGAAACGTCGTTCAATAAATTCGAAGTGCGCGGCGCGGGCGCGCTGAAATTCCTTAACCGCGTCTGCGCCAACGAAATGGACGTGCCTATCGGGACGGTCGTTTACACCCAATGCCTCAACCAGCGCGGCGGGATCGAATGTGATTTCACCGTCACGCGCTTGGGCGAGGAAAAATTCCGCATCATCACAGGCACCGCGTTCGGTCAGCATGACGCGTCGTGGTTGTCGTTGCAGATGCCCGATGGCGGATCAGTCACGCTTGAAGATGTCGGTTCGCAGTACGCGTGTATCGGAATGTGGGGACCGAAGGCGCGCAAAATTTTGGAGAAGGTCACGACGGACGACGTGTCGAACGCGGGCTTCCCCTACATGACCGCCAGGCACATCACCGTCGGCGACGTGCCAGCGCTCGCTTCGCGCGTGACCTATGTGGGCGAGCTCGGCTGGGAGTTTTACTGCCCCATGGAATATGGCGCGCGTCTGTGGGATACGCTCTGGGAGGCGGGCGCGCCCGAAGGGATGGTGGCCGCGGGCTACAAAGCCATCGAGTCGCTGCGACTCGAAAAAGGCTATCGCTATTGGAGCGGCGAGATCGGCCCCGATTACAATCCGTATGAGGCGGGCTTGGGATTCGCGGTTAAACTTGATAAGCAGGATTTTATCGGTAAGGAGGCGCTGGTCAAGGCCAAGGCCGAAGGTTTGAAACGAAAGTTGGTCTGCCTGACGCTGGCCGATGACCGCACCATCGCCCTCGGCAAGGAACCCATCCGCGCGGGCGAGACCATCGTCGGCTGGGTGGCTTCGGGTGGATACGGCTACTCGGTGAAGAAGAGCATGGCGTACGCGTATTTGCCGCTGGAACACAGCAAGTTCGGCACGAAACTGACGGTCGAGTTGTTCGGCGAGAGGATGGCCGCGGAAGTGGTCGCTTCGCCGCTGTGGGATCCGAAGGGTGAGAGGATACGAGCATGAGCCTCGATATAGACCGCGCCATCGCCAAAGTCCCGTTTCTCGCCGCGTCGAAAAACTTAAAGGCAACTCCGCTCAGCGGCGGGATCACGAATTTGAATTTCAAGATAGATGCCGACGGCAAGGCGTACGTGATTCGTTTGGCGGGAGCGAACACCGAAAAATTGGGGATCAAGCGCGACGTTGAGTATGCCGCGAACAAAGCCGCGGGCGAACTTGGCATCGCGCCCGAGGTGGTCTACTTCATCGAACCCGAAGGTTACATCGTCACGCGCTTCATCAACGGCAAGCGCGTCCTGCCCGAGGAGATCGTCAAGCCGCACAACCTGGCGCGCGTGGCGGGCAAACTGCGCCTCTTCCATCGTCACGCGCCAAAATTAAAAGGCGAGTTCAATGTCTTCCGCCGTGTGGAGATGCTGGCAAAAACGTCCAAAGCCAACAACTGCAAGTTTCCATTCGATTGGGATTGGATCATGCAAAAGAAAAACGAAGTGGAAACCGCGTTGAAGAAAGCCCTGTACACGCCCGCGCCCTGTCACGACGACTTGCTCAATCTCAACTGGCTGGACGAAGACGTGCCTGGCGAACTCGGCGAACTGCGCCTGCTGGACTGGGAATACGCGGGCATGGGAGATATACTCTACGACCTGGCGAATTTTTCGATTCACCATCGCCTGAACGACGAACAGGTCCGCATCCTTCTCGACGAGTATTTTGGCGAGGCCGCCCCGAAACATTTCGCCCGCCTGAAATTGCTGGAGCCGATGTCTGAACTGCACGAGGCGCTGTGGGGCGTCACGCAGACGGGCATCTCGAAACTGGAGGAGGACTTTCAAGGCTACGCGGATCTGTGGTTTGGCCGCCTACGCATGCACGTGACGGATTATCGCTGGGAACAGTGGCTGAAGGAGGTGGCGGGAGGAGTGCAGAAGAAGAGGAAGGTTAAAGGTAAACAGGTAGACAGGTAGACAGGTAGACAGGTAGACAGGTACACAGGTAGACAGGTTTCACGCCAACGTGTGTACGTGTATACGTGTATACGTGTATACCTGTATACGTGTGTACGTGTGTACGTATACGTGTGTACGTGTATACTTCCATCAAAACCTACCCCAAAAGGAGTAACACAATGTCCATCGCAAATGCAAAAGAAGTCATGATCGAAGCCGCAAAGAAAGGCTACGCGGTCGGCGCGTTCAACATCACCGACTTGCTTCAATTCGAAGCGGTGATTGACGCGGCCATTGAGACGAAGTCGCCCGTCATGGTACAGACTTCGGTCAAGCCGTCGCAGTTCCTCGGGCGCGACATCATGGTGGCGATCTATCGCACGCTGGCGGAGAAAGCGCCCGTGCCAGTCGTTCTGCATCTCGATCACTGCACCGAGATTGACTACTGCAAGAAGTGCGCCGACGCGGGCTATACCAACATCATGATCGACGCGTCCAAGCAGGCTTTCGAGGAAAATATCCGCCAGACGAAAGAGGTTGTGGATTATTGCCACAGCGTCGGCAACATCTCCGTCGAAGGGGAGTTGGGAACCGTCGGCGGCGTGGAAGACCAGATCAAGGTCGCGGAGGATGAGGCGCAGTTGGCGAATCCCGAACAGTCGGTGGAGTTCGTCGAGCGCACGGGCGTGGACATCTTCGCGCCCGCCATCGGCACCGCGCACGGCGTCTACAAAACGAAGAATCCTAAGATTGATTTCGAGCGTATGGCGACCATCCACAAGATGTTGAACGGCGGCGGAATCAAGACTCCGCTTGTCGTCCACGGCGGGACGGGCCTGCCCGAAGATTACATCAAGAAACTGCTGGCGGCGGGCGGCGCGAAGTTCAACGTCTCGACCGAGTTGAAGCACACGCTGATTGACGCCAAGTACGAATACATCAGCGCCCATCGCGACGAATACGATCCTGGCAAAATTGACAAGGTCGTGCGCGAAGCGACGAAGAAGGCTGTCATCCACTGGATGGGCATGCTGGAGTCAGTCGGCAAGGCGTAGGCAGGTAGGCAGGTACACAGGTATACAGGTACACAGGTATACAGGTACACAGGTACACAGGTACACAGGTATACAGGTATACAGGTATACAGGTATACAGGTACACAGGTACACAGGTATACAGGTCGCGTGTCTACGTGTTTACGTGTTTACGTGTTTACGTGTCTACGTGTTTACGTGTCTACGTGTCTACGTGTTTACGTGTTTACATGTCTACGTGTTTACGTGTTTACGTGTCTACGTGTCTACATGTCTACGTGTCTACATGTCTACGTGTCTACGTGTTTACGTGTCTACGTGCGTACGTGTCTACATGTCTACGTGCGTACGTTAGAAATCAACAAATCATTCAGGAGATACCACATGAAACAAATCGAAGACTACTATACCCCGTGGGTTAAGGGCATTCCGATGTACATCTCGGAGCATATTGAACTCGCATGGCGGCGGCCCGAACTGCATCGCATGATGTCGAATGAGAATCCACTGCCCCCGTCCGAGAAGGTGCTGGAGGCGATGTTCAAGTACGCCAAAATGACGAACCGCTATCCCGATCAGGGACTCGTCGTCCGTTCGAAGATCGCGGAGATCAACGGCGTGGCGGGTCCGCAGAACGTGATGATCGGCAACGGATCGAGCGAAGTCTACGATAACATCTTCCGCATGTTCATCGTGCCAGGCGACGAGGTGATTCAACACACGCCCTGCTTCGGCATCTACGGACTGCGCGGAAAATTGCTGGGCGCAAAAATGGTGGATGTGCCGATGCTCTACAAGGATCACCTCCTGCACTTCGATCCCGACGGGCTGATGAAAGCCGTCACCGACAAGACCAAGATCATCGTCATCCCGAACCCGAACAACCCCAGCGGCAACTTCATGGATCCGAAGCACTTCGAGCCGTTCGCCAAACTCGGCATCCCGCTGATCATTGACGAAGCCTATATTGAATATGCCGGTCTGGGCATGTCGCAGGTGGAATTGACAAAGAAATATAAAAACGTGCTGATCACGCGCACGCTCTCCAAAGCCTACGGACTCGCGGGCATGCGCTTCGGGTACGCCCTTGGTCACGAGGAAGTGATCAAGCAGATCGCCGGGTCGCTCCTGCCGTGGAACGTGGGGACGATTCCCATGTGGGCCGCCCTCGCCGCCTTCGAGGACACAGAGGGACTCGCCGAGCGAGTTAAATACAACAACGATGTGGTGAACTACATTTCGGAATCGCTGAGCGTGATCCCCGGCTTCTACGTCATGCCGTCCAGGTCCAATTACATCCTCTTCGATTGCGGCGAGACCGGCAAGACCGGCAAAGAGGTTCTCGCCTATGCGGAAACCAAAGGCATCATCCTGCGCGGCGAGAGCAAGAAATATGGAAGCGACGGCTGGTTCCGCGTGACAGTCGGTACGAAAGAAGAGAACGAACTGTTCGTGGAAACCATGCTGGAGTTTTTTGGAGTGAAGAAGTAGACAGGTATACAGGTATACAGGTACACAGGTACACAGGTAAACAAGTAAACACGATTGTACATGTCTACGTGTCTACGTTATACGTGTGTACGTGTGTACGTGTCTACGTGTGTACGTATCTACATGTCTACGTGTGTACGTGTGTACGTATCTACATGTCTACGTGTGTACGTGTGTACGTGTCTACGTGTCTACATGTCTACGTGTGCGCTTGTATACAAGGAGTGAAACCATGTCACCAATCAAAGCAGTACTCTTCGACCAGGACGGCGTGATCATTGACACCGAACGCGACGGACACCGCGTCTCGTTCAACATGACCTTCAAGGAATTCGGCTTCACCGACGAGTGGAGCGTGGAGTATTATCACGAACTGCTCCAGATCGCGGGCGGCAAAGAACGCATGAAGCATCACTGGAAAACCAAAGGCTTCTCGAAACCCATGACCGAGGAGGAAATGGACGCGCTCATCCCGCAACTGCACAAGCGCAAGACCGCGCTCTTCGTGGAGTTGATCGCGACCGGCAAACTCCCTCTGCGCCCGGGCATTCACCGCTTTATGAAAGAGGCGATGGACGCGGGATTAAAAATCGGAGTTTGCACAACCTCCAACGAACAGGCCGCAAAAGCCATCACCGAAAATATTCTTTCAGACATTCACTTCGACATTGTGCTGGCGGGCGACGTGGTGAAAAACAAAAAGCCCGATCCCGAAATCTACAACCTCGCGCTCGAAAGACTCGGACTCGCACCGCACGAAGCGATGGTCGTCGAAGATTCCAAGAACGGCGTGAAAGCCTCCAAAGCCGCCGGACTCAAGACCATTGTCACCTTCAACGGCTATACCGAAGAAGAGGATATCGAAGCGGGCGACATCATCGTCTCGTCTCTCGGCGACCCCGACGGCGAGAGAGCGAAGATGCGCAAAGGCGGCATCGCGGACTTCGATGGCGTCGTGCATGTGAAGGACGTTGTCGCGTTATTCGGTTAAGAGTAAACAAGTACACAGGTAAACACGTAGGCAGGTCATCCCGTTTACGTGTCTATCTTTTACCTGTGTACGTGTCTACCTGTGTACTTCCATGACTGAAGAACTCTTCGACATCGTTGACGATACCGATAACGTGATCGGACAAGCCGCTCGTTCCGACGTCCACCGCAGCGGATCGCTCCATCGCGGAGTTCACCTCCTGCTATTCGACTCCGCCGGATGCCTGCTCATCCAAAAGCGCAGCGCGGACCGCAGGCAATACGCATCGCTGTGGGATTGCTCGGTATCGGAGCATGTCAAAGCGGGGGAAAGTTATCTCGAGGCGGCGATACGAGGCGCAAAAGAAGAATTGGGCGTGGACGCGCACGCCCTGCGCCCGCTGTTCAAGTTTCGCATGGAGTACGGCCCGAACGATAATGAGATCAGCGTGGCGTACGAGGGCGAGGTGGATCCCGCCCGGGTCAGGTTTGACGCGGAAGAAGTCGGCGAGGTGGCCTACGTTGGTCTGGTAGAATTGTCCGCGAGGATGCGTCGGCGTCCACAGGAATTTTGCAAGTGGTTTCTGGAAATCATGAAATGGCATCGCCGCCGGCCGTCTGCATTGAATGTTTTGCAGCGCTGGCAATAGATGCCAGCAAGGCCGATAACTGGCGCAAACATCAGATCAACCATGAGTGTAAAATTTTTTGACGCCATACGCGCGGGAAATAAAGAGGCGGTCGAACGCTTCCTGCTCCTGGATTCCGGGCTGATCCACGCCGCCGAAAAGGGACTCAGCCCGGTGCTGGTGGCAGCCTATCACCTTGAACCCCATCTAGCAGAGTATCTCGCCGACAAAAAGGTGACGCTCGACATTTTCGAGGCGTCCGCGATCGGGCGCACCACACACATCATCCGCATTTTGGCGCGTCAGCCGGAACTGGTCAACGTTTTCGCGGACGACGGGTTCCAACCGCTGGGACTGGCGTGTTTCTTCGGACATCTCGAGGCGGCAGATTATCTCGTCAAAGCCGGGGCATCGGTGAACACACCCTCGAACAATCCCATCGGCGCGACGCCGCTCCAGTCGGCGGTGGCCGGAAACCACGTTTCTATTGTGAAAGCGCTGCTGAAAAACGGCGCCCATCCCAACGTTCACGAAGGGGCCGGATTTACTCCTCTTCATACGGCGGCGAGAAACGGCAACGCGGAGATCGTTCAACTACTCATCTTATCCGGCGCGGACCTGCACGCGCAGACCGGCGATGGGAAGATCGCCCTCGACCTGGCGCGGGAAAAAGGGCAAAGCCAGGCCGTGGAAATATTGAAACGCGAGATCACGAAACGCTTCAGAAGGCCATAAGGCGGGAACGGCCGCCCTGCCGCGAGTCCTGCATATTGGCCCCGGTGCATCTTGTAAAATTATGAAAACAGTCTTAAAATGAACGCGTGCGCATGAAAAAGTTCAAAACAAAACCATGTTCATGTTCAACCCCGACGCGGGTTGATTCGCGCGTATACCCAGTTATTTCAAAAGGAGGCAACAACAGAGCGGACGCAAAACACTGCGCAAGGCGCATTCTCTAACGCGCCGAACAGATGGCTGGCGTCAGAAAACGCCAATTATGCGGAAGTTCCAAACTACAGAAAACCAACCTTCGATTCTCAACGCTGCAAGTTGTGCAAGGTTTTTTCATTTCACGTTAACCAAGGAGAAACAGCATGAAAAGACTATTTACGTTAGCCAGCATCCTGGTGGTGCTTTCGCTCTTTTTTACCAGCGCCGCGTCTGCCACGTCCCCCTCTGCTCCGGGACAGCCCGCCCTGGCGCCGGACGTATTTGTTGACTACACACTGCCGATTCCCGTCAATATTGTGTTCGTCGGTTACACGCCATCCCAGGTGGATACAGGCGATATCGCCGCCTGGCTTCCGGCAGCCTACGAACCTGTAGTGCGCTACCCCGAGTTCTACGGGTCTCCTGGACGGGACATGGGGCTGCGCTATGAATTCACTTATAACTACATCTTCAAAAACGACGCGTTCAACACTAACTTCTTCAAGTATTTGAAGTTCATTGGAACGCCGGGCGATCCGACGCTGTTCCAGGAGGACTACAACGATCAAGTTAACAACATCCTGGATGTGACCGGCCCCGTTCTCTACATCCCAGCCACACGCGTGGAAACCTACCTGGCTACAAAACTTGGTCTTACCACAAAGGCCTACACCATCGTGTTCATCAACTGGTACAACGACCCGGGCTTTAAGTTCCATGTGTACACCAAGACCGATGAGCCCGACCCGGACACCGGCTACAACTTTGGAAGCCTGCGCTCTTCGCGCAAAATGATCGCGTACGGCGGCTCGGCCAGTCGTCTGTGGTTCTACGATTTCTCCGCCGGCCCCGAAGCCTGGACCGACAACTGGAACGTGGATGATACAGATGTGGACGGCGACGGCTATAGTGATTACCGCATGCCTCCCATCTGGGAGTACGACGCCGCTGGTTTCCACGATCCGGCAGGACTTGACGATGACATGGGACTGCTCACCCGCTTTGTGGCCATTAACCTGCTCTTCACCCCCTCGCCACTGTACGACCCCATGGTGACCGCTCCCGGTTACGGCGGCAAGAAGATCGTGCACATCAACATGATGGAAGACGATCCAGCCAACACCGGTACAGATTGGATCAGCCCCGCCAAAGTGAACCAGGAGTTCAAAGCCTTCCAGCCACACTACACCTGGCAAACCAACATGACACAGGTAGACCCGATTGACGCCGGCGCCCAACTGGCCATCCGCATCTTCACCGGGCTCGACTCCAGCAATGACTGCTGGAACTTCTATGGCGACACATTTGCCGAACCGTTCTGCTACTTCGAAGAGCTGAACCGGCCGACGTACATTCCAACCTACGGCGCAGCCGACTATGTTGTTCCCATCCACGCCTTCAACACGGAAGACGCCAGCATGGGCTCACAACTTGGTCTGTTGGGCTTCGCGGATGACAACTGGGTGGACGGCACACAGAGCGCAGTGTTCCAATTCGATACACCCTACTACCGCGCCCTGGGCTACGGTTTCACCGCCACCACTATTCACGAAGGCGGCCACCATCTGAGCCTGTCCCACCCCCACGACGGCTATGACTGGGAAATGGACATTGACTACCCCGCCCTGGGTAACTTCTATTTTGCCAATTCTGGCGATGAAAGTCATACGGTGATGAGTTACATCTCCCTGACCAATAAATTTGGTATGTTCAACAAGGACAACCTCTATCGCTGGGAGACCGCAGGCTACCTGAACTGGGCCAACGAACTCCTTGCCGATCTGCAGGCCGACCCGGGTTATGCCAGCGTCGCCATGCATGTGATGTTCGCGAACAACCAGGCCAACATGGCTGTGCTCCAGCTCAACAACTGGAACTATGCCGCCGCCGCGAGCGCCGCGCGCAAAGCCTACGAACGCCTTGCACTGGCGGCCTCCATCCTTGGAGTGTCCACCCCCGATCAGGCATTTGCCCTTCGCGCCCGCCCCAACTACAACGAGGCTCCTCACGAAGGCGACCCCATCCGCTTCCCGGACAACTAGAGTCGAAGTTCCCCGGAAGAGTTCCTTCCAACACAACGTCCCTCGAACAAGGTTCGAGGGACGTTGCTTTTCACGCTCCTGCAAAACCTATGGACAGTCAATCGTATAGGTCACCAGATCCACGATCTTTTCGGTGCGTCCCACTACCTGTCCCAACTTGTTCAAACCCACCAATTGAATGTCGAACCAGCCGTTCGCCTTGCGGTTATCGGGCGTCACCGACTCGCCGCTGAACGTCAGGGTGAAACGGCCGCCGCCCTGCGAATCCAGATTCGCGCCGCGCGACCATTCCGGCACATAGGTGGAATGCTTATCGCGGATGCGATAGTAGAATTCCATCACGGTAATGTAAATATCGGAGACGGTCACATCGAAGGCGAGGCTCTTTGGCTCACAGCGCAATGAGAAATGATCGCCGGACAGGGTGACGTTCGAGAAGGCCGTCCCATACAGGGACGCGGGAACCGTCAGCGCCCCGCCCGCGGGCGGGGCGGCAGTCTCCGTCGCCGGGACCTCGGTGTTCGCCACAGTGGGCGGCGGCAGCGTTGGCACAGGGGTGTTCGTTGGCACGGGCGGCTGGGTCGGTCGTTCGGTCGGTACGACGGTCACGATCACGGTGGCAATGATCACCTGCGGAGTGGGCGGCACCGGCGTCGGCTGCGGAGTGGGCGGCACCGGCTGAAAAGCGCTGCATCCCGCAAGCAAAAGCGCAAGTACGATCAGGGTCAGTCGTTTCATGGAAACCTCCTTATTTGGTTTATGTTTATTTTAAAGCATGTTGGCGCAACCGGCCTTATCCGTTTGGGCTACTCCGGCCAGCAGATGACCGGTGCAACGACTTCCCCGCAGAAACTTTTTTATGATACAACGTATGTTAAGAGACGTCGCCACGCAATTTCAGCGCCGCATAACGTGAGTTAACAGACATACGTAAACCTCGCGAAATATACGCACCACAGGATGGCTGGCGGTAGAGAACGCCAGGCATGCCTACTCCCTGATAAAACTGCCGACGCCCTGACTCCAAGGAGAATTTCATGAACAAAACAGTCAAATTTATTTTCATGGCCGCCGCGCTGATCGGCTTGACCCTGACCGCGACCCATCCGGCGCGCGCCTTCGAAAGCCGCAACGGACAGCACATCGTGATCGAAGAAGGCGAGGTGATCGAGGATGATTTATACGCCTCCGCGGAAACCGTCACCGTGAACGGCGTGATCAAAGGCGATCTGGTCGCCTTCGGCGCGAGCATCACCGTCAACGGAACCGTAGAGGGCGACGTGATGGCAGCCGGACAGGCGGTTGTTATTAACGGAAATATTACTGATGATGCGCGCATCGCGGGCGCCGGGCTACAAATCGGTCCTGATGCGATCATTGGCGACGACCTGGTGGCCGCGGGCGCTTCACTCGAGACCCGCGACGGCAGCCGCGTCGGCGGCGACCTGGCCATGGGCGGCGCTCAGGCCCTGCTCGCGGGCGACGTAACCGGCGACGTTACCGCGGGGACCGCCGCGCTCGAACTACGCGGTCAATTCGATGGGAACGTCAGCGCCTACGTGGACGTGACCACCGACAGCGAAGAAATGCCGCCGCTGAACCTGTACATGACCGACATGCCTATTTCCATCCCCAGCGTTCCAGCCGGCCTCACCGTCAGCGATTCCGCCCGCATCACCGGCAACCTGGAATATACCAGCGCTTTCGACTTGAACATCCCCGCCAGCGCGGTCGGCGGCAAGATCACACGCACCGAACCGGAGCTGGACAGCGATGACATCCGCCTCGAACAAACACCCGCAGAAAAAACCGTCGCCTGGGCGCTCGACCTAATTCGTTTCGCCGCCACGCTGATTTTGTTCGGCCTCTGCCTCGGCTGGCTCTTCCCCAACTTTATGAAAATCCTGCCCGAAACCCTGCGCACAAAACCGGCCGCCAGCCTGGGCTGGGGCGCCATCGCCTGGGCCGCCTTCTTCTTCGCGCTGCTGGCAATCCTGCTCGCCACAATCTTCGGCGCGGTCGTTTTCGGCATGTTCACTCTTGGTGCAGTAAGCGGCGTTATCGTCCTGGTCGGCGTTCTGGCCCTGCTCATCCTCATGGCTGGCTTCCTCCTGGCCGCTTCCTATCTGGCCAAAATCGTGGTCGGAGAATGGATCGGTACGTGGCTGCTCGGCAAGATCAACCCTTCGCTGGCGGAACACAAATTCTGGCCGATGATCCTCGGCGTGATCGTCGTTGCGGCGGCAATCGCCATCCTGCGCTTCCCGTTCCTGCCGTTTGGATTCATCGGCGCCCTGCTCAACTTCATCGTTATCCTCTTCGGTCTCGGCGCGCTCTGGCTGTGGGGGCGCGAAAAATTTGGCAGACCGGCGGCAGGACAATAATCGCTCATGGACAATTAGAAATCGGGCTTCTGCGAGAAGCCCGATTTCTTTTTCAGCGAACGATTCCAGTTATAATCCCTTCATGCTCACTCCCGAACAGATCGAAACCAGACTGGAGCGCATCCTTTCATCGGTTCAAAAGCCTGCACGCTACGTCGGCGGCGAGGTCAACAGCGTGGTCAAGGATTGGGATTCCGTCTCGACGCGCGTCGCCCTCATCTTCCCCGACATCTACGACATCGGCGTTTCCAATGTCGGCTTGAAAATTCTCTACGACCAGATCAACCAGCGCCACGACGCGCTGGCCGAACGCGCCTACTCGGTCTGGACCGACATGGAAGCAAAAATGCGCGAGCAAGGGATTCCCCTGTACGCGCTCGAATCAAAACGACCCCTGGGCGGATTCGATATTTTGGGCTTTTCCCTGCCCTACGAGACCCTCTACACCAATACCCTCAACATCCTCGACCTGGCGGGCATTCCCCTGCGTTCCGCCGACCGCGATGAGACTCAGCCTCTCGTCATCGCGGGCGGGCACGCCTGCACCAACCCCGAACCGATGCACGCGTTCATTGACGCGTTCGTCATCGGCGAAGGCGAAGAGGTCATTCACGAAATCATTGATGCCGTCCAGGCGCGCCAGTCACAATCCGCAACACGCGCAGACCTGCTCCTCGCCCTCGCCAAAATTCCCGGCGTCTACGTCCCGCGCTTTTACAAAACCCACTACATGGACGACGGCACGGTCTCACACATGGAAACATTGGCCGACAACCTCCCCGCCACCATCGTGAAGCGCATCGTCGGCAAACTGCCGCCGCCCCCGACCAAATTCATCGTGCCAAACATCGAGGTTGTCCACAACCGCGCCTCGGTGGAGATCATGCGCGGCTGCACGCGCGGGTGCCGCTTTTGCCAGGCCGGCATGATCACGCGCCCCGTCCGCGAACGGAGCGTGGACGATATCGTCGAGGCGGCCGCGCAAGCCATCCGCTCTTCAGGATTCGAGGAACTCGCGCTGCTCTCGCTGTCCTCCTCCGATTTCACATACGTGGTTGAACTGGTCAACAAGATCAGCGAAAAATTCAAGGGGCAGAAACTGACCATCTCGCTGCCCTCGCTGCGGATCGAATCGGTCTCGATAGACCTGATGGATAAACTGCGCGAGCATTACTCCGGCGGATTCACGCTGGCCCCCGAAGCCGCCTCCGAACGGATGCGCCGCACCATCAACAAATTCATCCCCGATGAAGACATCCTCAACACCACGCGCGAGATCTATCGCCGCGGCTGGACCACGATCAAGTTGTATTTCATGATCGGCCATCCCAGCGAAACGATCGAGGACGTGCAAGCCATCGTCAACCTGTGCAAGCGAGTCATTGCCGAGGGACGCAAAGCGGCCGGGATGAAAGTGAAATTGAATGTGGGCGTAGGCACGCTCGTCCCCAAACCACAGACGCCCTTCCAGTGGGTTTCAGTGGATACGCGCGAAAGCATCCTTGCCAAACAACAACTGCTCAAAGACGGCCTGCGCGACCGCAGCCTCAAACTCTCGTGGACCAGGCCCGACGACACCCTGCTCGAAGCCTGGCTTGCGCGCGGCGACCGCCGCACCGCCGAGGTGATCCACGCCGCGTGGAAACGCGGCGCGAAGTTCGACGCCTGGGAGGAAAGCCGCAAACACGAAATATGGATGTCGGCCTTCGCCGAATGCGGCCTGGACCCGGCCTTCTACACCCATCGCACGCGCCGCACCGACGAGATCTTCGCGTGGGACCACATTGCCACCGCGGTACGCAAGAATTTTCTCTTCCAGGATTTCCGTCAGTCACTCGAGGGCAAAATCCGCGTGGACTGCCGCCAAAATTGCTACGCCTGCGGCATCCTGCCCACCTTTTCCAACCTGCGCCGTGAACATCCCGGCGGCGGTTGGAAATGCCCGGATGTAAAAAGCCCGGCAAAAGTCAGTCATCCGTTATCAGTCATCCGCGGGCAGATACCTGTGTCGGGAGATTAGGCGAATGCGCAAATCGCAGTTTCTCGTGCGCCTTCAAACCGAACGCGACCAATGGGAGCGCGCCCTCAACTACGCCGGAGCGGCGCGGCTGGGCATCGGCGGAGTCTCCAGTCACTGGTCGGCGCGCGATATCGCGGCCTTCATCATGGTGCGCGAGCAACACCTCGCCGACCGCCTGCACGAGATTCAAATGGGCGAATCTTTGCCCCCCTGCCGCAGCCAGGAAGAACTGGATACCTTCCTCGAAGAATTCGGCTATCCCGATTTCGAGTCGCCCATCCTCAACCAGTCGAACGCCAACGAGTGGGCGGCGCAAAAATATCGCAATACGCCGTTCCAGGAACTGGTCGTCATCGAATTGCACGCCTACGAAGCCATCCTGGAAGACCTGAAACTGTTGTCTGAAGAACAGATCGAGGCGCGCCGCCTCTACGAGCGCATCACACGCGCGGTCATTGCCCACTACCGCCAATACGCCGCCGACATTCGCAAACGATTCAAATCTCCCATCAAACGCTAATGCGCATCCGCATCGGGTTTTCCAAACAGGGCGCGCTGCGCTACACCGGTCACCTCGACCTGCACAATCTGTGGGAACGCGCCGTCCGCCGCGCCGCGCTGCCGCTGGAATATTCACAGGGCTATCATCCCCAGCCCAAGATCCAATTCGCCTCCGCCCTGCCGCTCGGCTTCGCCTCCTGCGCCGAAGTGATGGATCTATGGTTGAAGGAAGAGCGCGGCCTCGAAGCGTGCCGCGCCGGCCTGCAAGCGGCCCTGCCGGACGGAATCCAGATACTCGCCATCGAACAGGTGGATGAACGCGCTCCCGCGCTGCAAACACAGGTGGTTGCCGCCGAATATAAAATAACCGTCCCAGCCGAATTCGCCTCCGGCCTCAACGAGAAAGCGGCCGCGCTCATGCTAGCCGCGTCTCTGCCGCGTGAACGGCGCGGCAAAACATACGATCTGCGGCCGCTGGTAGAGTCGCTTTGCCTGTCCCCCCTCCCGTTGGAAGATGAAGCGGGAGTGCTGATATTCCTCCGCCTTGCCTCCCGCGAAGGAGCGACCGGCCGCCCGGAAGAAGTGCTTGACCAGATGGGCATCCCAGCCGACCCTGTCCGCATCGAAAGGACCCGGTTGATTTTTCAGGGTTAATCAGTACAATGGATTTCATGTATGAGCGCGCGCAAGCCATGCGTAAATCCTGAATAACCCACCCTACAAGATTCATCTTGCGCCCGGCGCGATACCATAAAAGCTGCGTACGAAAATCGCGTAGCGGCGCTCAAGAAAACAAACTCAACCACAAAGGAGAATGAGACATGGCGCTGTTTGGAGCAATCTTCTTCGGTTTTGTGCCCGCCTTGTTGTTTGCCTGGTTCCTCTACTGGCTCGACCGCTATGAAAAGGAACCCAGGGTCCTGCTCGGCGCGGCCTTTACGTGGGGCTTTGTTGTCGCGGCGGGAGGCGCGTTCATCATCAACACCTTCCTCGGAATCGGGGTCTACTTTCTCACCGGCTCCGAATTCACCACCGACTTTACCACCGCTTCCATCATCGCGCCGCTGGTGGAGGAGAGTCTTAAGGGGCTGGCGGTCCTCATCGTATTCTTCCTCTTTCGACGGGAATTCGACTCGATCCTCGACGGCATGATCTATGGGGGCATCGTGGCCCTCGGTTTCGCCGCCACCGAGAATGCCTTCTACATTTATGAAAAAGGCTATCTCGAAAGCGGCTGGGAGGGATTTTGGCTGCTCGTCTTTGTGCGCGTCATTCTCGTCGGCTGGCAGCATCCCTTCTACACGGCCTTCACCGGCATCGGCTTGGCGGTCGCGCGCATGAGCAAAAACGGGCTGGTCAAATTCCTTGCGCCCATTGCCGGCTGGGGCCTGGCCGTTTTCACCCATGCCTTCCACAACGGGTTCGCCTCGCTGGTAAGCGGACTCGAAGGACTCGCAGCCGGGACCTTCATAGATTGGTCCGGCTGGTTCCTGATGCTGCTCTTCGTCATCTGGATGATCCGCCGCGAGGGCGAACTGCTTCCCAAACACCTTGCCGAGGAGGTGACCGCAGGACGTCTCACCGCCGCGCAGTTGCGGCAGGCGGCCACTCCGTTCGGCTCGCTGTTCGCGTTCCTCAAGGGACGCGCTACTGCGCGTTTCTACCAGGTCTGCGGCGAATTGGCGCATAAAAAAGAGCAATACCGCCATCACGGCGACGAGGGCGGCAATCTCGCGGCCATCGAAGCCCTGCGCAGCGAACTGGCCGCGCTCAGCCCGCAGGTGCGGGCATAGACAAGAAACGAGGAGAATCTCATGCCAGACGAACGTGGTCGCGCCCGTCGAATCCAGTCTCCGAAAGTGATGGTGATAGACTTTCGTCCTGACGCCGTTCCCTCTCATTGGGCGCGCACCGAGGACCTGGTCAGGCAATACATTTCCACGATGATCGCCGCCAGCAAGGGGCTCGTGACCTATCAGGTGGCGAAGCGAAAAACGATCCGGGATTACCCCCTGCTGGCAGACGGCCGCCGCTACACCGACTCGACCTGGCTGGCCGCGCTGCAAAACGACCAGATGGCCTTGCGCGACGCACACAACAATTATGTCATGGCCGATTACATCCGCATCATCCAGGACCTGTCGCTGCTGGCCCTCGTCCGCGACCGGGTGATTGACGAGGTGTGGATGTTCGGCGGTCCCTATTTTGGATTCTACGAAAGCCGCATGGTCGGGCGCGGCGCGTATTGGTGCAACGCGCCCGCCATTGAGCAGACCGGCCGCCGCTTCGTGATGATGGGCTACAACTACCAGCGCGACCTGAGCGAAATGGTGCACAACTTCGGGCATCGCGCCGAAAGCATCCTCGGCAAAAAATTCAACTCCATGCCGCTCCTCAACCTGCTGTATCGCCAGCAGCCCGCGCCTGCGCCCGCCAACGAGTTTGAGACTTTCCTCGCTCAAAACGGGACCACGCACCGCGTCCCGGGCGGCGCGGACTATAGCCAGGACGAACTCTCGTGGGTGAAGAAACTCAAGCCCGAGTGGTGGCCGTCCGCGGTAAATCCGAATCTCGCCTGAGTCAGCCTTATGTCCTTTCTGACCGAATTCGAATCGCAACTTCCATCCGCCCTGCGGAAAAAATTTCAAAAGCTCGACTCGCCCTGCGCCATTCAGACCTACCTCGACTCGATGCCCTACATCGGCGAGGAACGCGACCGCTCGCCCCTGAACGTGATGCTGGATAATCAGTCTCACTGCCTGGACGGCGGGTTCCTCGCCGCGCTGTGCCTGTGGCGGATCGGATTCCAGCCCCTGCTGATGGACATTGTCCCCTACCCCGGCGAAGACGACGACCATGTCCTCGCTTTGTATAAAATTGAAGGACGCTGGGGCGCGCTGGCAAAATCGAACTATGTCAACCTCGGATTCCGCGAGCCGGTCTACAAATCCCTGCGTGAACTCGCGATGACCTATTTCGAACATTACGTCAGCGTGCATCAGGAAAAAATGCTGCGTGGATACATCCGCCCGCTGGACGCCTCGCGTTACACGCATTTGAATTGGGCAGTGGATGAAGCCGGAGCCAATACACTTTATTACAAACATTTCTACGGCCGCCCGGCGATCCCGCTCGTGACGAAGAGCATGGTGAAGCGACTCTCTCCGGTCACGGACAGGAATTACAAATCCGAGATCCTGTTCACAAATTTGAATGAATCGTTTGGGATACGGAAGGATTGAGCCCCGCCCGCCGCTGACGCGGCGGGGCTGATTTAATAGAAGTTATCGGAAATAATTTTACGGACGCGGATTGACGCGGACTGCGAAGCGTGCGGATTTCTTCTTCTTTATCAGCGTTCATCGGCGTTTATCCGCGTCCTACAAAAGAACTTGGGTTTATTACCGATAAAGTCTAATATCTCCCTCTCTGCAGCCTCGTCTCCGGATTCGCCAACTCCGCCTCCCTCGCCGGGAAGACCTGCACCGCGCACGCCTTGAACTCAGGGATCTTCGCCTCAGGGTCGAGAGCGTCGTTCGTGAGTAAATTCGCGGCGGCCTCGTGAAAATGCCAGGGGATGAAGACCACGCCCACCGTCGTCTTTTCGGTCACAGTACAGCGCAAAACAATTTCGCCTCTGCGCGAGGTCACGCGCACGGGCATGTTATTCGTGATGCCGTGCATCTCCGCGTCGGCGGGGTGCATCTCCACGCGCGCTTCAGGGTAGGCCTCATTCAGCGACGAGTTGCGGCTCATCGTACCGCCGTGCCAGTGTTCGAGCAGGCGTCCCGTCGTCAGGATGAACGGATATTCGTCGTCGGCCTCTTCGCGCACAGGCACATAATCCAACGGAATAAATTTGCCGCGCCCACGCGGGAAGGATTCGGTGAACAGCGTCGGCGTGCCGGGATGATTCAAATCGGGGACGGGATAGATGAGTCCCACCTTGTCAATGCGTTCATAGGTGATACCCGCGTAATCGCGGTTGACGCCGCCCATCTCGCGCAAAATCTCTTCGGGATGAGAATAATCCCACTTCGCGGTTTTCCGCTTCAAGCGGACCTCGAGGCGGGTTGCCAGGTCGCAGATGATTTTCCAGTCGGGGCGCGCCTCCCCGCGCGGCGGATGCGCGGCGCGCACACGCTGCACGCGGCGGTCGGTGTTGCTGAACGTCCCGTCCTTTTCCGCGAAGGGCGTGGCGGGCAGGAAGACATCCGCGTAGGCGCCGCTTTCGTTGACGAAGATATCCTGCGCCACGAAAAACTCCAACTGCTGCATGTGGTGACGCGTCACGTTGAGATTCGGTTCAGACATCATCGGATTTTCGCCCATGATATACAGCGCGCGCACGCCGCCCTCATGCGCGTGACTGAGTATCTCGGTGGTGGTCAGGCCGGGTTTGCGCGAGAGGCCGCCCGGCTCGACATTCCACGCCTTTTCCCATTTTGCCGCGTTCTCGTCGTTGTCCACACGCATGTAGCCGGGATAATGGAAGGGCATGGCGCCCATGTCGCTGGCGCCCTGCACGTTGTTCTGCCCGCGCAGCGGATTCAAGCCCGTGCCGTCGCGCCCGATATGCCCCGTGAGAAATGCCAGATGGATGATGGCAAGCGCCGACGCGGTCCCGTGCGAGAGTTGCGAGATGCCCATGCCCCAATAGATGGCGCCGTTCTTTGCGGTCGCATACATGCGCGCCGCCCTGCGAATATCCTCGGCGCGGACGCCCGAAATTTCTTCGGCGTATTCGGGCGTGAATTTTTCGAGCGACGCGAGAAATTCGTCAATACCCTCCGTGCGCGCATGGACAAAGTCCCAATTGACCAGGTCTTCCTGTACGATCACGTGCGCCATCGCGCTGAACACAACCACATTTGACCCCGGCTTGAGCGGCAGCCACAACTCGGCAAAATCCACAAGTTCAATGCGGCGCGGGTCCGCGACGATCATCTTCGCGCCATATTTCTGCACTGCGTCCTTCATTTGCAGCGCGATGATGGGGTGATTTTCGCTGGTGTTCGACCCGGTGACGATGAACACATCGTTCTGAATTACCTGGCTCGCCGTGTTGCTCATGGCAGAAGAGCCCACCGTCTGCTGCAACGCGACCACGCTTCCCGCGTGGCAGAGACGCGTGCAATGATCCACGTTGTTCGTGCGGAAAATGGATCGGTACATTTTCTGCAGCAGATAATTATCTTCGTTGGTCGCCTTGGCGCAGCAATAGACCGCCAGCGCGTCTGAGCCGTCACGCTGGTAGATGCGGGCAAGATTATCCGCCACAATATCCAGCGCGGTATCCCAGTCGGTTTCGATCCAATCCCAGGGAGAGTCGCTATGCGATAATTCGGGATTCGATATTCGAAGCGCGCCGCCCGATTCTCGAATATCGAATATCGTTTTTCCTTCCAGTAAATATCGCCTCACCATCGGCTTGGTGACGCGCTTCGGATGATAAACATAATCGTATCCAAAGCGCCCCTTGACGCAGAGATTTCCGTGATTGACGGGCGAATCGAACGGCGAGGTGACTTTGAAAATAAAGCCATCCTTAACGTGCAACTGTAACGCACATCCCACGCCGCAATAGGGACAGGTGGTGGTAACAACGCGATCTGATTGAATCATCTCTCTACTCCTAAACTCAACCACGAACCGCGCATCGCGAAGGGCGCAAATTCCTTTATACTTCTTTGCGTTCTTCGCGTGCTTTGCGGTTAATAGAATCAGCGCTTCCCGAAAGCGCATATCTGGCGGTCTCTCCTGGCGCGCCCGTGATTTGCCAGGCAAATCAGGCAGGCGTACCGCCAGGTTTGCGATAGAGATCGCAACCTATGCGGGGTTTTTGTGATCTATTGATAATAAAAACGCCCCGCGCATTTGGCACGGGGCGTTCACGCGGTTTGACTATTATACTCTCTCGATCTTGACCGCGCTCACTTTGTACTCGGGAATCTTCGCCACCGGATCCACCGCGTCCCCGGTCAAGCGGTTGGCGGGGAGTTCCGCGAAGTGGAAGGTCATAAAGACCATGCCGCGTGGAAGTTTGCCCGTCAGGCGCGCCTTGCCGGTGACCGCGCCGCGCCGCGAAGAGACGCGGATCAAATCGCCGGTCTTCACGCCAAGTTGCGCGCCATCCGCGTCGTTGATCTGAATCTCGCCCTCGGGCACGACCCAATCGAGTCCCTCCGAACGACGGCTCATCGTCCCGCCGTGCCAATGCTGGAGGATGCGTCCCGTGTTGAGCGTGAACGGATATTCCGCGTCGGGGTTTTCCATCGGCTCGCGGAAGGTCAACGGCGTGAACCTGCCGAGTCCGCGCGTAAATTTCTCCCTGTGCAAGATCGGCGTGCCGGGATGTTCGGCGTTCGGACACGGCCATTGCAGTCCACCATGCTCGAGGCGCGCATGTGAGATTCCAGTCATCGAAGGAGTCAGCGCCGCGATCTCATCCCAGACAGCGGAGGCATTATCGTAATCCCAATTAGTTACTGGATGAATCGCGCCGGCGAATCCGCTTGTCCGTTCCCCAATTCGTTCCCCAATCCGCTGCCCCAGATCGCAAATGATATCCAGGTCGCGCCGCGCGCCCTGCTTGACAGGCAGCGCCGGTCGCACCAGCTGCACGCGCCGTTCGGTATTCGTGAACGTGCCTTCCTTTTCCGCAAAACTCACGCCGGGCAAGACCACATCCGCGAGCTGGGCGGTCTCGTTCAGGAAAATATCCTGGCACGCCATGAACTCCAGTCTCTCCAGCGCCTGCTTCACGTGATTTATATTCGGGTCGGAAAGCATCGGATTCTCGCCCATGATGTACAACGCCTTGATTTTCCCGTCTAAAATGCCGTGCATCATGTCGGTCACGGTCAGGCCGGGCTTGGCCGGAATCTTCACCGGCGAACGCCATGCCGTTTCGAATTTTCCGCGAACCGCTTCATCGGTCACAGATTGATACCCGGTGATGACATTCGGCAGCCCGCCCATGTCGCACGCGCCCTGCACGTTGTTCTGCCCGCGCAGCGGGTTGACGCCGGAGCCGGGCTTGCCAAAGTTGCCGGTCAACAGCGCGAGATTCGCCAGCGCCTGGACGTTGTCCACTCCGTGCGATGACTGCGTGATGCCCATGGCCCAGAAAATAGCGGCGCTTCCCGCGTGACCATAGACGCGCGCGGCCTCTACGATCAAATCGGACGGGACGCCGGAGACGTCCTCGGCCCACTGCGGCGTACAGTCTTTGACAGCCTCCACGAGCGCCTCGTAGTTCTCCGTGCGCGTCGCGATAAATTCTTTGTCTGCGATTCCTTCGGCGAGGATGACGTTCGCCATGGCGTTGAGAATCGCCACGTCCGTCCCCGACCGGGGGCGGATGTGAAGCGCCGCAAAATTCGCCAGTTCGATCTCGCGCGGGTCTATCAAAATCAGTTTCGCGCCGCGCTTGCGGACGGCTTTCTTCATCTCGAGGCTGATGACCGGATGCGCCTCGGTGGTGTTGCTGCCGGTGACCAGCAGCACGTCCGCCAGGTGAATGTCGCGGATGGAGTTGGTCATCGCGCCCGAACCCAGGCTTGCCGCCAGACCGGCGACACTGCTGGAGTGTCAGAGCCGCGCGCAGTGATCAACGTTGTTTGTGCCGATCAAGCCGCGCGCCGCCTTTTGTAAAAGATAGTTCTCCTCGTTCGTGCATTTGGCCGAGACGAGAAAGCCGATCGAGTCCGCGCCATACTGTTCGCGGATCTCGAGCAGGCGTCCCGCCGCGTAGCCCAGCGCCTCTTCCCACGTCGCGGAGACCAGTTCCCCGTCTCTGCGAATCATCGGTCGCGACAGGCGGTCTTTGGCGTGGATGAAGTCGTAGCCAAAGCGTCCCTTGACGCACAGGTTGCCGCGATTGGCAGGCGAGTCGAACGGCGATGTGACCTTGTAGACAACATCCTGCTTGAGGTGCAGGTTCAACGCGCAGCCCACGCCGCAATAAGGGCAGGTGGTGGTGACAATGCGATCTGCTTTGATCATGGTATCTCCAATAAAGTCGAAGGTCAAAAGTCAAAAGTCAAAAGTCGAAGGTCGAAGGTCGAAAGTCATGCCGACGTTTGACCTTCAACGTTAAGCTTTCGACCTTCTTTTTCGCCCAGTATTCAACACACTGATCTCCTGCGGGCTCATCCCCTGCTCCAGCAAAAACTCGCGCTTCGCTTTCAGCGCGCCGGTCGGGCACACTCCTACGCACTGACCGCACAACACGCAGGTTGTTTCGGGGATGGGCCTGTCGAAGAATGTTCCGATCTGCGTTTTGAAGCCGCGTCCTTCGAAGTTGATGGCGTAGGTGTACTGTGCGTCCTCCGCGCAAACCTGCACGCAACGCCAGCACAATAAACACTTCGAATAATCGCGGATGTACATCGGGTTGTCATCCTTGACCTCGGACTCACGCCGTGCCGCGCCGGGGAAGCGCGCCGCGTCCGCGCCGTATTCGTCCATCATCGTCAGGATGGCGGGCGCGTCGGACAGATCCATGGTGGAGGCCAGCATCTCAAGGATCGTTTTGCGCGCGCGCTCCACGCGTTCGCTGCGCGTCTGGACTTTCATCTGGTCCGCCGCCTTGACGATGCACGACGGTTGGAGCAGGCGCATCCCCTCCACTTCGACAACGCAAATGCGGCACAGGCCGTTGGCCGTCGTCGCCTCGTGGAAGCAGATGGTCGGGATGTCGATCCCGTTTTCGCGGGCGGCATCCAACAATGTCATACCATCGTCGGCAGTTATTTCTTTTCCATCTATTACTAATGTGATTGCCATAATTTCACCTTGCGAGTCAAAGGTCAAAAGTCGAAGGTCAGCCGACTTTCGACTTTTGACCTTCAACAAATAATTCCGGCCACAACTTGATCGCAGACAAGACCGCGCTGGCCGCCGTCTGCCCCAGCCCGCACAGACTCGCGTCCGTCATCGTCCAGCCGACATCTTGCAGGCGGATCATATCATCCGGCAAAGTCTTCCCGCTGGCTACGCGCTCCAAAATTTCTTTTTGACGCTGTGTGCCCATCTGGCAGGGATAACACTTGCCGCAGGATTCGTGCGCGAAGAAATGGCCGAGTCGATTCAACGCCTCGCGCATGTCGCGCGTCTCGTCGAAGACCATCACCACGCCCGAGCCAAGCGGCAGCCCGGCCGCGCGCAAGTCTTCGAAGGTCATTTTCACGTCGAGCTGATCGGGCGTGGCAAACGCGCCGGCCGCGCCGCCCAGCAGGATCGCCTGTAATTGTTTATTGCCCGGAATTCCGCCCGCCATTTCCAGTAATTCCCCCAGCGTCACGCCAAATGGGGCCTCGTACAGTCCCGGACGCTCCACGTCGCCGGAAAGACAGAACAACTTTGGCCCCGGCGATTTGGCAGTCCCCAACTTGCAATATTCCGCCGAACCCTGGGAGATGATCAACGGCACGTTGCAAAGCGTCTCGACATTGTTGATCACGGTCGGCCGGCCGAACAGGCCGTGCGTCGTTGGAAAGGGCGGCTTGACGCGCGGAAAGCCGCGTTTGCCCTCAATCGACTCGAACAAGGCTGTTTCCTCGCCGCAGATATACGCGCCCGCGCCGACGCGGATTTCAATATCGAAAGAAAAACCCGAACCGAGAATATTCCCGCCCAACCAGCCGGCCTCACGCGCTTCGCGCAGCGCGTTTTCCAGCGGCGGAATGATATAGGGATATTCGCCGCGCACATAAATGTATCCCTTGCTCGCGCCCACAGCCAGGGCCGCGATCAACATTCCCTCGATCGTACAGTGCGGATCGTCCAATAACAGGATGCGATCCTTAAATGTGCCAGGTTCGGATTCATCGGCATTACAAACGATGTATTTCTGGTCCGCTTTTTCCGCCGCCACGCTTTCCCACTTGATCTGGGTCGGAAAGGCCGCGCCGCCGCGCCCAAACAAGCCCGAGGCTTTCACCTCACGGACGATCTCCTCCGGCCGCATGCTCAGGGCCTTGGCGAGGGCCTCGTACCGGCCATATTGTTCCAGTGAGGCGGTCCCGTTCCCGCAACGCGCGGTCAACAAACGTATCGGGCCGTAAACCCACGAAGGGGGGCGTCCCAACATGTGAGAATCTTTTTTCGGATCAATGTCCGTCTCCGCCTCATCGCCGACCAGCGCGTTTGGGGCGTGTTCGCACAACCCCAGACAGGGGCTCGACTCAATGGTCAGAGACAGGTCGCCCGTCGTCTGATGCGGCTGTAGTCCGTGTTTCTCGCAGAGACGATTCAAAATCCCATCCCCGCCTTTGAGTCCGCACACAATATCGGTACACACGCGGATCACGCGCCTGCTGGTTGGCTCGTTGTAAAACATGGAATAGAATTCGATCACGCCATGCACATCCGCCAGCGGCACGCGCAGATGTCTGGCGATCTCGGCCGCGACGGATTCGGGAATCCAGCCGTATATTTTTTGCGCGGCGTGCAGGGCGGGCAATAAACCGGGACGGCCAAGCGGAATGTATTTTTCGATTGCAGGGGTAAGGGGGGCGAGGTCGAAGTCTGGCATGGAAACTCCTGACTCAAGTATAGGACAAGTCAGGATGTTCGACAAGTGAGTATAATCACTTCCGCCATTGCCTATTTACTGATGAAAAAGGAGAAACTCATGGAAATCATTACTGGATTGGGTGTTTTGCTCTCCATTGCAGGCGGCGCGTGCGCTGTGATCGTGCCACTACTATTCTTAATTGGATTCGGAATTTTCTTTTATCGCCGCTACCAGCAAGGCAACACGCTGCGCGCATCCGCGCAGTCGTGGTCGTCCACCTCCGGGGTTGTGCTGTCTTCGTCTGTGAAGGTGCGGCACAGCGGGCGAAGCCGTTCGGATTATCCGGCCGTTGTCTATCAATATGAAGTGAACGGAAAATCGTACCAAAGTCAGCGCATCAAGGCCGGGGATAAATTCATGAGCGTCCGCATTATTGGTGAGGCGCAGGCGACCGTAGCGCGTTACCCCGCCGGTTCACGCGTGACCGTGTTCTACGATCCAAACAATCCATCTGAATCTGCGCTCGAAAGGTGACACGGAATATAACTTCGACAAAATCATCAGCCGAGGTCGGCGATACCCGCGTGATACTGATATTCCCTGGCTGGCTCACATAGTCGTCGCAACTATTAGCTGTCCGACACGCACAACTCCCACTAACATTCCGACACACCTGCCCCCCGCTACAAGCTCCCTCGCACGCTGGTGCCGCCGCATTGCCACACGCCGTGCTCGTCCCTCCACCCCCACCCCCATCCGACGTCCCGCTACAATCACCCCCAAATGCAGGACAATATTGACACGCGCTGTCCCACACACACGCAGTGCCGTTATCCACACACGGAATCATTTTTGCACCCACCGACGTACAACCCACAACTTTATCAAGTACCTGACAAGTCAAAGTTCCGTTGCACGCCGCCCTAACCCTTCCCACACCTATCATCAGACAAATTCCCCCCAAAATTACCAACCAGCTCAATATTCTCTTCACTCGCTTTGCCCTCCGTTCATTACACCAAACATCACTACTCCCTCCATCGTCTTAACAGCTTCTGCTACAGCCTGCTTAAATGTGGCTTCTTCACCGTTGCTCATCCCATAGATCAGGCACTGCAACATCAGCCCGTTAATCCGCCGATCCACCTCGCCCGCCCCCCACACTCGCTCGACAAACTCTGGGTCAATATCTACCTGCACCAGGGAGACCAGACCCAGGAGTTTTTTTGGCTCCCTACAACCCGATATTGCAACGATTGGCTTGTTTTGCGAAGGGATCGTGCCCACGTAGGTAGCCTGCAGGTCAACTCCTGGCTTAACCCACAGTATCGTCCCTATCACTCCCCCCGCCTCCTGGATACTTTTCACTACACTTGCCAATCTTTGCCTATCCCTTACCTCAACTACTTTTCCTCCCACAATCACATATCCCCTACCCACCACTACCCCTTGCATTGCCAAAACAGCCGCAACCAATAGTAATAAAATTACTCCCAAACCCAACAGCCACCTCTTCATTCATCCACGATATCAAATCTAGTCGCAAAACTCTACTCTACTGTTACTGGCACAAACAAAGCATTCTCCCCCGCAAACCAAACCGGGCTTCTCCCCTCACACATCCCGCTCAATCCTGCTATACATAAATACGGTCGGTCCCATTTATTTGAATCAGGCTCTAATGCGGAGTTGCTTATGTGATCTTTAACATTCGCAAATCTACCATACACCCTCGTATACAGTTCCCACATTGCACTCATTATCTGTGCATCTCTCTTTGTATCAACCTGTCCAAGCAACCTATTTTTTTGCAAATCAGGGTTAGTAGGTATGCTATTATTCAGTCCCACAAAAACTAGTTGACCGTCAACCAACACCAATCCCCATTTTTCTATTGGGACGCTACTTGTTTTAATGAGTGCATTTCTCCCATTCTGCTCTTCCATTTTCTTGATCCAATCAGCAATGCCTCCCTCGTTCTCATCCATTTGCGCTTTTGATGCCGCGACAAACGCGATATCGTCCAGGAAAAATCCTTCTGCCTCAACAACCGCAGGGTTTTTATCCGAAAAGATCCCCCCCGTAGCACTCCCATTCCCCTGCAATATTTTGAATGTCCCCCCGTTTCGTTCTAGCGGCACCCAATACGGCTTCATTTCACCAGTCTCAGGGTCTGGGTGCATACTAGTTTTGAGAAAGGCACGAAATTGTTCGGCCGTTTTGATGCCACCCATCCAGGTTCTGTTCTCATACGCTCCCGCAAACGCCCCGAGTAGCTCCGTGTATCTGGCCGAGCCGTCCACGACTTCTAATCCCAGACACATGTCGCTCTTAAAACAACCCATTGACTCGGTAGCAATTGTGTTTGGACCAATTGCTTCCGGCGTCGCCGTCAGCGCTACCACCGCCACAGCCGTCGAAGTGACAGTCGCTTGCGCGGTAGCGGTCGCTTCGGGGGTTTCTGTCAGCGCGCTTTCTGTCGGCGCGGCGCAGGAGGCGAGCAGAAGAAAAAGAATGAGGATGGATGTTCGTTTCATGGCTTGATTATAACTGGTAGGACAGGGCGGCTTCGCCATGGAAACCCTCACCCTGCCCTCTCCCAGCGGGAGAGGGGTCAAGGAGGCGTCAGGATGGAAGGTATGATCTTTTCAAAGTCGCTTGACAAACCGGCGGGTTTGGAACGCGAATGCCGCGAATAGGCGAATTTCGCGAATTTTCCTGGGTGTATTCGCGTCATTCGCTGATTGGCGTAACTCGCGTTGAGGAATCTCCGACTTTTAGAAAACTATGGGATGGAAGGAGGGATGTCATGGAGAGCCTGTAGAAATGTTGTACATTGAGGCACGCAGTTGGCGCTCGCATTGCCCAGTAATGCCGCCTGTTTACACAAATTAAAGTTAACTGCATTATCCTCAACGACCAGTGCGATCCGCTCTACATACGGGTATGTCGCTGTATCTAGCGCACTCCAGCGCAACCTGGCTGTAGTCGGACTCACTCTGACAGTCGGTAACAAATTAGGAGTAGGCACATAATCACTACACGACGCTGGCGGAGCGCAATTACACGATCCCGTCGCCGCAATCGCTTTACACACATCCCCGCCGCTACAGACCCCCGAACACGCTGGATACGCCGCATTGCCACACGCCGTGCTAGTCCCTCCCCCACCGCCCCCACTCGGAGCCGGACTACCCAATACACAATCTCCGTTTACACAGGTGTAAGGCGATGGACATTGTGCCCCTACCCCAATCCCGCAATTAGTCCCGCCCAAAGAGCACTGTCCCCATCCTCCAATCCATATACTACCCACCTTTTCTGGTGGACAAGGACTGCCTGGGTTTTTACACGTTGCTCCATCGCAATACGAATCATTACAACATTCAGTTGCAATTACTATCCGAGCGCTCACAAACAGTCCCACACTCACAAGTCCAAATATCAGAAGAGTATGAATCAGTTTAACCATTATGATTACCAGTTTATAAGTAATGGGTAATTGCTTAGTTTGTCAGGTAATTTTCGAGTAGATACCCATTCCATAGCTAAATCGAATATCCTCTCACGATTGTTTTCAAACCAAGTGCAATAACCCCGCTCCACGCCAGTAAGTTCTATACATTTTTCTATGTTCTCGATCATAACCACTGGCATTAATGGTCTTTTGGTTTCGTCAGTCAACATCTCTTGGATCCGCATTTCAAAATCTGACCATTCATATATTTCCCGAGGTACAACATAAGTGATAATTCCCAATTTGCCATCTGCACTTTTCCAACCTACGTAAATCAAGACCATTTCCATCCCTTCCTTTATGGTAGCGGAATATCCTAGCAATCTATACGGCTTTGAAAAAATATAATCTTCTCCAACAGGTTTAGGTTCTATTGTAAGTCCAACATAACCATGTCTCTTGTAATTCTCCACATTCATGCTTACCCGCGTTAATCCCAGCTCTTTATATTTATCTCCCGTTTTTAACAATTTTTCATTCCAAACGAGAGTATCAACAACCAGTTGTCCAAGCCAACTATCCCATTTAACCAATGGGAGCTCTGAATACTGCCATTTACCTGAGCTCACGAACCCCCTTACCCAATAATAACCAACACCAACCACTCCGACACATATCAAGGCTGCCAAAAACAACTTCATCTCTACAGCATAACACACCGTTATTGCATGCCAGTTATGGAGTAAAGTTAACGGGAACCATTTCTAGTGGTATTGCTGAAAGTTCTCTCGGGAAAACCCCTGTCTTTTTCCACTGTTCCACTAGTTGTTGTACCCTGGCCTGATATTGTTCAACGTAATCCACGCAACTTGCTACAACGTTCGGACTCTTACTAGGATTTGAAGCAACTTTTGCGCAAACTTCACTACTTGCATAGTATGCAGGTGAGACCATTTTCAGTTTATTTTGACTAATATTAAACATCTGTCCCAGGATATTCAAGTTCCCAGCCCACCAAGTATCAATACCACCACTACTAATCAAAATTTCTGCACCACTACCCGTATTAATGTATTGAACATTAAATATTTTCGAATCAACACCGTCCTCATCTACACCAATGAACATTCCGGTCATATAATCTTGTCTATCCTTGCCTACAGTACTACTTCTATACATAGCCCCGAATCCATCAATTTTCACTGTCGGATTGGTAGCCGGGTCAATCAGACTGAATGAGAATGGAGGAACATCAGGTCCAAATTGAGGAACTTTGCCATCTTCATATGCTTTGCGCATGGCAGCTGCAAACGCTCCCGA
This sequence comes from Anaerolineales bacterium, assembly GCA_019187665.1. GTDB lineage: Bacteria > Chloroflexota > Anaerolineae > Anaerolineales > Villigracilaceae > Denitrolinea. The sequence goes on along the minus strand of JABARH010000004.1, from coordinate 125,092 downwards.
CAGTACATCTTCCATGTTGACTCTCGGCATGCTCTCCCAAGATTCTGGAGCCGAAAATGGTATTTCGATGTCAAGCAGATAAGGAGGGATTACAATCTCCTCTTCTACCACAACTACCTCCCACTTTTTCCCGTCTTTAGTCTCTATCACAGTCCCATCAGCCAAAGTCATGGTAATACTCTGATCCGCGCCAAAGGTTATGGAATTAGCGTCACACTCGATCGGTGCATCTCCACCGTAGTACATGCACTCGCCCGTCTCCAGGTTGAACGTCAGGCTTTCCACCGCCACAGCCGTCGAAGTGACAGTCGCTTGCGCTGTAGCGGTCGGTTCGGGAGTTTCAGTCAGCGCGCTTTCTGTCGGCGCGGCGCAGGAGGCGAGCAGAAGGAAAAGAATGAGGATGGAAATCCGTTTCATGGTTTGATTATACTGGCGTTAGAGGGCGGCTTCGCCATGGAAACCCTCACCCTGCCCTCTCCCAGCGGGAGAGGGGTCAAGGAGGCGTAGGGATAGAAGGAGGGATGTCATGGAGGACCGATAGAAATGTTGTACAATTGCGGCAAGAGGCAACCATGACTATTGATCGAATTATCGTTGACCCTAAAATCCACTTTGGCAAACCGACCATCGCCGGGACAAGAATCACGGTGCAAAATGTGCTGGAACTGTTGAATGAAGGCATCACCTTCGAGCAGGTCATCAAGGATTATTATCCCGATTTGATTCTGGATGACATCCGCGCCTGCATGAGATATGCTATTGCGCTCGTTGCCGCAGAAGACATCAACATTCACTCGGTCGCCGCATGAAATTCCTGATCGATCAGGACGCTTACGCGATCACAATCCGATTCCTGCGCGGGTTGGGACATGACGTGGTTCTGGCCGCCGATCTTGGGCTATCCCGAGCGAATGATGAGACTCTTCTTCGTACTGCCCATGAACAGGATAGGATTTTCATCACACGGGATCGTGACTATCAGTAGATCACGAAAACCCTGCGTAGGTTGCGATCTCTATCGCAACCTGGCGGTAGAGACCGCCAAATACGCGCTTTCGTGAAGTACTGACTATGGAAATTTGGTGTTTGTAAAATCATTCGGGGCAGGCGTAATATACCTTTGTTGTGGTCAATTCGAACGGCCATCGCATTCGAAAACTCACGGAATGATTTAGTAAGCCCGCCAAACCTGTGCTATAATGCCGCCCATGCAACCCAGATCCTTCGCCAACAACAATAACGACAATGACGCCCTCGTGGGCGTTGGGCGAAGCATGGCTGGTTGACAGAAAACTCACGTCACACCAATCGCCCGACGCATCCGCGAAGGGCGATTTATTTTGTCAGGATCTCACCACAAAGGGCACAAAGAATACCAAGGAGAAAGAAGAGCAATTGAATTTCCTTCGTGTCCCCTAGTGTCCTTTGTGGTAAAAATAAATTCGGAGGCGCACTATGTACAGGACAAACACTTGCGGAGAATTGCGCGCAGAGCATGCCGGTCAAACCGTCACGCTCGCGGGCTGGGCGCATAACTTCCGCACCTTTGGCGGAGTCGTTTTCCTCGTCCTGCGCGACCGTCACGGCATCACGCAGGTCGTCACCAAACCGGAGTCTTTTTCCGACGCTCACCAGGCGATCGAATCCGCGCGGGCGGAGTGGGTGTTGCAGGTCGAGGGGGTTGTTCGTATGCGCCCCAGCGACCAGTTCAACCCGAAGATGGCAACGGGCGAGATCGAACTCGAAGCGCGCAAAGTCACCGTCCTGAATCCATCAAAGGCCACGCCCATCGTCGTCAGCCGCGATGAAGACGAGAACGAAGAAGTCCGCTTGAAATACCGCTACCTCGACTTGCGCCGCGAACGCATGACTCGCAATATGGTTCTGCGCCATCGCGTGGTTAAGTTCATGCGCGACTTCATGGACAAACACGGCTTCATCGAGATCGAAACGCCGATCATGTTCAAAGCCACGCCGGAGGGCGCGCGCGATTACCTCGTCCCCTCGCGCATCCATCCGGGACATTTCTACGCCCTGCCGCAGTCGCCTCAGCAATTGAAGCAACTGCTCATGGTCGCGGGCATGGACAAATATTTTCAGATCGCGCGTTGTTTCCGTGACGAAGACCTGCGCGGCGACCGCCAGCCCGAGTTCACGCAACTCGACCTCGAAATGTCGTTCGTGCATCGCGACGATGTGCTGACGCTCGTCGAAAGCCTCTACACCGAAATGATTCCCGCCGTCGCGCCGAACAAAAAACTTCTTTCCTCGCCGTGGCCCAAACTTTCGTATCGCGAAGCCGTGGAAAAATACGGCACCGACAAACCCGACCTGCGCTTCGGCATGGAACTCGTGGACGCGAGTCAAATTTTTGCGAAGAGCGAATTCAAAGTCTTCCAGTCCGCGCTCGAAGCGGGCGGCGTGGTCAAATGCATCGTCGCGCCGAATGCCGCCGAGATGTCGCGCCGCGAAGTGGACGCGCTGACCGAGTCCGCGAAGGCGCTTGGGGCAAAGGGATTGGCTACGCTGGCGCTGACCGCTGAGGGCGTGAAGGGAACCGCCGCAAAGTTCGTCACGCCGGACGAAGCGCACGCGCTTCGGACTCAGACCAAAGCGGGTGAGGGCGACCTGATCCTCTTCGCCGCCGACGCGCGTCCCGTCGTCAATAAAGTCCTTGGCGGGTTGCGTGTGACTCTGCGCGATAAATTAAATCTCGCGGACAAAGACATGCTGGCCTTCGCCTGGGTCGTGGACTTCCCGATGTTTGCGTGGAATGAAGAGGAGCAACGCTGGGACGCGGAGCATCATCCGTTCACCATGCCGCAACTCGCCGACCTCGACAAGTTCGACAGCGACCCGGCTTCCATTTTGTCGGACGCGTACGACATGGTCTGTAACGGCTACGAGATGGCGTCTGGCTCGATCCGCATCCACCGCCGCGACATCCAGAATAAAATTTTTCAAATGCTCGGTCACAAAGACGAGGACATCCAGGCCAAATTCGGTCACATGCTCGAAGCGTTCGAATACGGCGCGCCTCCACACGGCGGCATGGCGCCCGGCATTGACCGCCTCGTCATGCTGCTCGCGGACGAACCCAACATCCGCGAAGTGATCGCCTTCCCGAAGAACCAGAACGGACGCGACGTAATGGCAGACGCGCCGTCTGAAGTGGAGCCGAAGCAGTTGAAGGAATTGCATATCAAGATTGTGGAATAGCGATAATTCGATATTCGATATTCGATATTCGATATTCGACAATACGGTATTCGAAATTCGAGTATCGAGTACCGACTATCGAGTATCGTTTCCCGACTATCGAGTATCGAGTACCGACTATCGAGTATCGTCTCCCGACTACCGAGTATCGTCTCCCGACTACCGAGTATCGTCTCCCGACTACCGAGTATCGTCTCCCGACTACCGAGTATCGTCTCCCGACTACCGAGTATCGTCTCCCGACTACCGAGTATCGTTTCCCGACTATCGAGTATCGAGTACCGACTATCGAGTATCGAGTACCGACTATCGAGTATCGTCTCCCGACTACCGAGTATCGTCTCCCGACTACCGAGTATCGTCTCCCGACTACCGAGTATCGTCTCCCGACTACCGAGTATCGTCTCCCGACTACCGAGTATCGTCTCCCGACTACCGAGTATCGTCTCCCGACTATCGAATATCGTTTCCCGCATCCCGAGGAGTAACCATGCCAATCATCCGCGTTGACCAAATTTCGCAATACGAAGGACAGGAAGTGACCGTGCAGGGCTGGGTCTACAACCGCACCGATAAAGGCAAACTTGTTTTTCTTTTAGTGCGCGACGGGACCGGATTCATTCAGTGCGTGGCGTTCAAAGGCGACCTCGACGAAGCGGTTTTCGATCAACTCGTGCGCCTGCCGCAGGAATCGTCGGTGATTATCAGCGGTCCCGTCCGCGCGGATAAACGTGCGCCCGGCATCCCCGGTGGGTACGAGGTCGGCGTGAAGCAGATTCAGATCGCGCAGACCGCCGATATTGATTATCCGATGTCGCTCAAAGATCACGGCGTGGACTTCGCGCTCGACAATCGTCACCTGTGGATTCGCATGCAAAGCCAGTGGGCGATCCTGCGCGTGCGCGCCACCGTCATGGCGGCCACGCGCGAATGGCTCGACACAAATGGCTACGTCGAAATGAGCACGCCGATTCTGACTCCCGCCGCCGCGGAGGGGACATCCACCCTCTTTGAGACGGAATACTTCGACGAGGGCAAAGCCTATCTCGCGCAGACCGGTCAACTATACAGCGAGGCGACCATCTTCGCGTTTGGGAAAGTGTACTGCTACGGTCCCACCTTCCGCGCGGAAAAATCCAAGACGCGCCGCCACTTGACCGAGTTCTGGATGCTCGAACCGGAGATCGCCTTCTGCGACCTCGATCAATTGATGGAGATCGAGGAGCAGATGATTCAGCACATTGCCCAGCGCGTCATCCGTGACCGCGCGGCGGAATTGAAATTCCTCGGGCGCGATATTTCCAAATTGGAAAATATCAAAGCGCCCTTCCCGCGCATGTCCTACGACGACGCGGCAACTTATTTACTGGATCTCTACCAAAAAGAAACCGATCCCGAGAAAAAAGAATTGCTCAAATTCGAATGGGGCATGGACTTTGGCGCGCCGCACGAAACCGAGTTGACCAAACTCCACGATCAGCCGCTGTTCGTCTACGGCTATCCCTCCGCAGTCAAAGCTTTTTACATGGAGCCGTGGCCGGGACGACCTGAGGTCTGCAAGTCGGTGGACCTGCTCGCGCCGGAAGGCTACGGCGAAATCTGCGGCGGCTCGGAGCGCATGTCCGATCACGACGCGCTATTGGCGAGAATTCACAAGGAAGGTCTGCCCGAGTCGGCGTTCAAGTGGTATCTGGAACTACGCAAGTACGGATCCGTCCCCCACTCCGGCTTCGGCATGGGCACCGAGCGCGTCACCGCCTGGATGTGCGGCATCGAACATATCCGCGAGGCGATCGCATTCCCGCGGACGATTAAGCGGGTGTATCCGTAGGTGGTCTGCTAGTCTTCTAGTCTGCTAATCGTCTGGTCAAAACACAAAAAGACTCCGGGAATTTTCTCGGAGTCTTTTTGTATTGACTAGTGAACTAGCAGACCAGCGGACTAGCAGACCAGCCGACCAGCCAACTACTTCGGTATCACCAACACCTGCCCAATCTTGATGAAGTTCGGGTCGGGGATGCTGTTCGCGTCGGCGATGGCTTTGACCGTTGTGCCAAATTTGAGCGCGATGGCGGAGAGCGTGTCACCGGACTTGACGGTGTAGGTAATGGGCGGGGTCGAGTCGCCCGTTGTCCCTGAGGAGGAACCGCCGGTGGTCGTCGTTGTGGTTGCCGTGCTGGTCGTTGTCCCCGTGGAAGTTGTCGCGCCGCCAGAGGGAAGCGGGATCGTCAAAATTGTTCCGGTCACAGCCAGTTGCGGATTGGCGGCGATCAACTCCTGTAAACTGATGCTGTGGTCGCGGGCAATGTTTTCGAGCGTATCGCCTTGCATGATGGTGTATTTTTTCGAGACCGGCGCAGTTGCCCCGGCCAGGGCGTACAGTTCTTCGAGCGTGCCTTTGAAGACATCAAAATCCACTTTGACGAGGTTGCCGCGTTCGTCGGTGATTCCGTCCAGCGTATCGCGCTCGCCGGAATATTGCCAGAAGGTGTAGCCCGGCCAACCCGCGGCTTCGATGGGTTTGATGTTTTCACCGTAGGCGTATGTCCAGTGCGCGATCCAGACGCGGAAGTTGGGCGCCCAGGTGGGCGCTTTACCGTTCGGTTGCGAGACGTTGGATTGCAGGAACGATCCGCGCGAATAAACGAAGGGCGTTTTGCCGGTCTGCGATTTGATGTGCGTCAGGAAGGCGTTGGCGTTGGTGATGAAATCTTTGTTCGCCGCGTTTTCGTTGAAGTATTCTTCGAGGTCGAGCGCGATCGGCAGATCGGTCGCTTCGGGCTTGACGATCTTGAGGACTTCCACCGCCTGCGCTTTGCCGTCCTCTTTGGCTTTAAGGTAATGGTATGCGCCGCGGATCATGCCGGCCGCTTTTGCTCCCGCCCAATGCGAATCGAACATAGTGTCTTTGATGGTCATCTTGTTGTCCACACCATATGAACTGCGGACAAAGACAAACCGATAGCCCTGTTCGCGGACCTTTGCCCAGTTGACCACCGGGTCGTACACGGAAACGTCAATTCCTTTAACGAACGGCATGGCTTCCTCCTTGGGTTGAGCGGCTTGAACGTCAGGAATAGGATAGCATAAAGCAAATCGGAAATCAAGCCAGCATTGTCCACCGCTCCATGGCTTTCTCAAAGGCAGAGATTTCTCAACGCGAACGCCGCGAATGTACGAAGGATGCGAATAGACTCGCTCACCTTACGCAGCGTCGCAAGATTTATCTTGCGCTCCTCGATGCAACTTGAAGGTTGCGGTACTGAGACTGCATAACATCAGTACGTTCAGGGAAATTTGTGAAATTCGCCCACACTTGCACCTGGCGCAAGTGCAGGTGTTCGCGCTATGCGCGTTCTAAATCGGTCAGGGCTTACGCAAAACCTTGCGTAGGGCGCGCCGAAGGTCTAACGCGCCTGCTGGCGTTACGCCTGCCTGATTTGCCTGGCAAATCACGGGCGGCGCCAGGGGAGAACGCCAAGTATGCGTACGTCCTGTCGGTCAATCCGTCAAGTGACTTTGAGAAGGTCATACGGCTCTCGTAAAGCGCTGAATATGTATGGCAATCGGCGGGAAATTCCCTGACATGACTCACTTACGCGTACATCGTTCCATGTTTATACTCCAGGATGCAGGAAACCCGATCAAGGAGACCCTCATGCAGGAAGACCCCCGCATCCTCGAATTACGAAAAATGCGCGCCAAAGCCCGCTCAGGCGGCGGCGCGGAACGCATCGCTAAACAGCGCGCCAAAGGAAAACTGACCGCCCGCGAGCGTCTCGACGTGTTGCTGGATCGCGGCACATTCAACGAGATCGAACCTTTCATCACCAGCGGAAGCAACGAGCTCAGCCCGGAGCCGGAATATTTCTACGGCGACGGCGTTGTGACCGGCTACGGCCAGATTGACGGACGCACAGTGTACGTCTACGCCCAGGATTTCACCATCTACGGCGGGACGCTCAGCGAAATGCAATCGCACAAAATTTGCCGCGTGATGGATCTGGCGCTGCGAAACGGCGCGCCGTGCATCGGCCTGATCGACTCCGGCGGGGCGCGCATTCAGGAGGGAGTCAAGGCGCTGGGCGGCTACGCGGAGATCTTCCGCCGCAACGCGCAATTCTCCGGTGTGATTCCACAGATCAGTCTCATGCTCGGACCCTGCGCCGGAGGCGCGGCCTACTCGCCCGCACTGCAAGACATTATCATCATGGTCGAGAAGCAGTCGTTCATGTTCCTGACCGGACCGGAGGTGATCAAAGCCGTGACCGGCGAAGTGATTGACCCCGAATCGCTGGGCGGCGCGGAGGTGCACACATCCGTCAGCGGTACGGCTCACCTTTCAGCAGCCACCGAACAAGAGGCGCTCGCGCTCGCCCGACGCGTGCTTGGCTGCCTGCCCTCCAATAACGTGGAGAATCCACCCTTTGTCCAGGGCAGAGACGACGCGCTCCGCATGGAAGAAACGCTCAACTGCCTCGTCCCCATGGACCCGCAGGAAGCGTACAGCATGCACCAGGTCATCGAGTCGGTTGTGGATCAAGATTCCTTCCTCGAATTACAGCCGCAATGGGCGCGCAACGCCATCATTGGCTTCGCGCGCATTGGCGGCCACAGCATTGGCGTTGTGGGGCAGGAACCATCCGTGATGGCCGGTGTGATTGACATAGACGCGGCCGACAAGATGACGCGCTTCGTGCGCATGTGCGACTGCTTCAACGTGCCGCTCGTCACGTTTGTCGATTCGCCCGGCTTTTTACCCGGCGTGGCGCAGGAACACGGCGGCATCATCCGTCATGGCGCGAAACTGCTGTTCGCCTATTCCGAAGCGACCGTCCCGAAGATCACCGTCATCACGCGCAAAGCCTACGGCGGCGCGTACGTGGTGATGGGCAGCAAATATCTCGGCACCGACGTGACCTACGCCTGGCCGAGCGCCGAGATCGCCGTGCTGGGCGCGGAAGGCGCGGCCAATATTTTGTTCAAGAAACAGATCGAGTCCGCTTCCGATCCCATGTCTGAACGCAAACGCATCGCGGACGAATATCGCGCAAAATTCAACAATCCCTATTACGCGGCCTCCACTGGCGACGTGGACGATGTGATCGAGCCGAAGGAGACGCGTCCCAAGATCATCGCCGCGCTCTCCGCGCTGCGCGACAAATACGCCCCCGCTCCGCCGCGCAAGCATGGAAATATTCCAGTGTGATTTTGGATGGATGGTTTTCGATCCTTCATCATCTTGCCTTGTACGTGTCTACCTGTCTACGTGTCTACCTGTGTACGTGTCTACCTGTGTACGTGTGTACGTGTGTACCTGTGTACGTGTCTACCTGTCTGCCAGAGAAACAAACCATGAGCATACTCTCTCAAGCATTATGGATAACCGCCCTGGGCATGGGCCTCGTCTTCGCCGCGCTGATACTTTTGGCAGGACTCATGTCGTTGATGACGCGCATGTTTCGCGAGCGCGTTCCCAGCCCTGTTTCAACCGACTCGACGCATCCCTCTCCTGATCGCGAGAGAGGGGAGAAAGCGCGCGCGGCCGCGATTGCAGTGGCAGTTGCCCTGGCAGAACAGGAACAAGTCACAGCGCGGCCGATCACGCCTCCGCAACCGATCATCGTCGGCGCGTGGCAACTGGGTATGCGCACGCGCCAGATGACGCAAAAAGGCGAAATGAAGCGAAGAGGGTGAAAATTTTTCACCGCCGCTGAAAAAGACAAGTTGCAACTTTAAGTAAAGACACCCATGAAACTAAACGTCAAAATCAACGAAACCACCTACGCCGTCGAGATCGAAGACTTGAACGCGCGTCCCATCATCGCCATCGTGAACGGCGAGCGGTTCGAGGTCGCGCCCGAAAACCGCGCCCAGCCGACGGTCAAAAAAGAAGCGGGCGTGAACGCGGAGATTGCGCCAAAGCGGACAGGCCCGTCCTCCGCCGCCGCGTCCAGCGCGAAGATTCTGCCCGCGCCCCTGCCTGGCGTCGTCGCCGAAATTTTCGTTAAGGTTGGCGAGCGCGTCGAAAGCGGACAGATTGTGTTCGTGATCGAAGCGATGAAGATGAAGAACAGCATCCGCGCGCCGCGCGCGGGGAAAGTGGCCGCGCTGCTGGCAACTGTAGGACAGACCGTGACGCACAAACAGCCGCTGCTGGAGTTCGAATGAACCTGCCCGAATGGCTGTCAACCATTTTCGGCGGCCCGACGTTCACCTGGGCCCACGCGCTCATGCTGCTCATCGGCGGCGCGCTCATCTATCTCGCGGTCGCCAAAGAATACGAACCCGTTTTATTATTGCCGATCGGTTTCGGCTGCATCCTTGCCAATTTGGGAATGTCGGCCTACGCCGAGGAAAGTTTCATGCGCGTCATTTACAAGGCGGGCATCGAGACCGAACTCTTCCCCCTGCTGGTCTTCATCGGCGTCGGCGCGATGATTGACTTCCGCCCGCTGCTCGCGCAGCCCTCGCTGGCGCTGCTCGGCGCGGCGGGGCAGTTCGGCATCTTCGGGACTCTCCTGCTGGCGGCCGCGCTCGGATTCCCGCTGAACGAGGCCGCCTCCATCGGCGTGATCGGCGCGATAGACGGCCCGACCGCCATCTTCGTGACGACCAAACTCGCGCCGCATCTGCTCGGACCGATCGCGGTCGCGGCCTACTCGTACATGAGTCTCGTCCCGATCATCCAGCCGCCCATCATGCGTTTGCTGACGACACGCAGGGAGCGCCAGATCCGCATGGATTACGCGCCGCGTCCCGTCTCACGCGTGACAGCCGTGGCGTTCCCCATCGTCGTGACGGTCATCATCAGCCTGATCGCCCCCTCCGCCGCGCCGCTGATCGCCGCGCTCATGCTCGGAAATTTACTGCGCGAGGCGGGCGTTGTAGACAGGTTGAGCAAGGCCGCGCAAAACGAGATCATCAACATCGCCACGCTCTTCCTCGGTCTCGCCATCGGCGCGACGATGACCGCCGACAAATTTCTCTACGATCCCGCGAGCGGAATCCAATGGCAGACGCTGATGGTGTTGGGACTCGGCCTGCTGGCCTTCGTCGTGGACACCATCACGGGGCTGCTCTTCGGAAAATTCATGGCCCTGGTCACGGGCGGGAAGGTGAATCCGCTCATCGGCGCGTGCGGCATCAGCGCCTTCCCCATGGCGGGAAGACTATCCGCCAAAATGGCGCTGGAAGAAGACCCCGACAATTTTATTTTGATGCACGCCATGGGAGCCAATACCGCAGGCCAACTGGGAAGCGTGATCGCGGGAGGCGTCTTGCTGGCAGTGGTGGCGGGGATGATGTAGGATGGCTGAAAAAGCGCCCCTGTCGTACGGCTGATCGGCGCTTCGCAAAAGGCAGGGTTTTCGTGATCTACCGACGATCATTTGTCGTCCGTCGTCGGGGCTTTTCCTTTCGCCCAATTTCGAATTTCGGCCGCCAGCGGAAACAACGGCAGCAAGTCAATGCGATATTTTTTTCCTGCAAATTGCTGCATGAGCGCGCGGGCGCGTCGGAGATGGCCGCGGTCGGAAGGGGAAAGCGACATTAACTCGGCGATGACGGCATTATGCTGCGGATGGGACGAATACGCGCCTGTCAGCGATTTCAAATAGGCAAACTGAATCTGCCAGGCCTCCAACTCGCCCTGAACCGACAACGCCAGATGCCAGCCTTGTTTGAGGTGATGTACCTCATGGACAAGCAAACTCAACGCGTACGCGTCCTCCCTGCCCTCAACATACATGGGATTCAATTCGATATTGCCGAACAACGTCCAGCGCGCGCCCGAAGACTGCCTGCGGACTCGGATCCGCACGCGGCGTTCGCGCAAGGCGCGCAGCGCGGCCTCACCCGCTTCACCCGTAGACGGGAGGCGGGCCAGGAGGCCGTCCAGCCAGGAGGATTCGCGTGTCACTGCGCCGAGGCCTTGCTCATCAGGCTGGTCAGAAAATCCACCAGCGGTCCGAGTCCAGATTCATCCAGGTTGATATCAATGGCTTCGGCCGCGAACGAACTGCCAGGGGAGAAAATTTCAACCGAGTAGGTAAAACAATCCGCGCAGACACCGAAAGAATCGGACGCGGTCATCGAAAGCGAAACGATCAATTCATCCAACTGATCGAGTTCCGCCGCGGAAAGTTTGCCGCGTGCGCTGGTTTGCGCGCGTTCGTCGGCGAACGTCCAGCCGCCATCACGCGAAATTTCGATGACGCGCAGCAGCCCCATGATGCCGCCCGATTGCGTGAATTTGATCGAAGTCCAATCTGCCGACGCGGTGGGCTGCGGCGCCTGGGTCTCTTCGAAACGCGCGGGGCCGCAAGCGGCCAGCGCGAGCGCGGCGATCAGGAACATTAAATTTCGAATCATTTGCGACTCCTTTTTGCATAGCATACTCACTCTTCGACGAGCGCGCAATCCCCAAAGTTCCTGCGCCAAATGGGATAGTTCCTGATAGCCGCGTCGGGTAGAATACGGCGAGAGGATTTTATGAGACCCGTAGCAATACTCGGCATCGGACAAACCCAGGTAGACGAACATTGGGACAAGTCTCTCAAGGAACTCGCGGGCGAGGCCGCTTTTGCCGCGCTCAACGAGGCAGGCATCAAACGCGCCGACGCGCTCTTCGTGGGCAACATGCTGGCGCCCATCGTGGACGGGCAGAATCAACTCGGTGCGCACATCGCGGACTGGATCGGCATGTGGGGCAGCGAGGCCGTAAAGATCGAGGCCGCCTGCGGATCGGGCGCGGCGGCGTTTCGCGCGGGACTGATGGCGGTCGCGGCGGGGGAGGCAGAGTCTGCGCTCGTGCTGGGCGTCGAAAAGATGACCGACAAGGCTGGTCACGATGTCACCTCCGCGCTGGCCACTGCCGCCGACGCGGATTATGAAGTGGAACAGGGAGTCTCTTTTGTGGGACTCAACGCGCTGGTCATGCGGCGGTACATGCACGAGTACGGATGGAAACACGCCGACTTCGCGCCCTTTTCGATCAACGCGCACGCGAACGCCATCCACAATCCTTTCGCGCGGCTGCATCAAAAAATCACGGCGGAGCAATTCGAAAAATCGAGCATGGTCGCCACGCCGATCAACCTGCTGGACGCTTCGCCCATCGGCGACGGCGCGGCGGCGGCGCTCCTCGTCCCCGCGGAAAAATTGACAGGCCGAAAAATCATCGTGGCGGGTTCCGCCTCCGCCACCGACACGATCGCAGTCCACGCGCGGCGCGAGCCGCTGTTTTTGTCCGCGGCCTACGCGTCCGCGAAACAGGCCTACGCGCAGGCGGGAGTCGCGCCCGACGAGATTGACCTGTTCGAACTGCACGACGCGTTCTCGATCATGTCCGCGCTTTCGCTGGAGGCCTGCGGCTTCGCGGAACGCGGCCAGGCGCCCAGACTCGGCCTGGATGGGGAAATTACGCCCCACGGCCGCCTGCCCGTCTGTACGCGCGGCGGACTCAAAGCGCGCGGGCACCCCGTCGGCGCGACGGGCATGTATCAGATCGTGGAAGTTGTCCAGCAATTGCGCGGCGAGTGCGGAGTCACGCAAGTAGCGGAGGCTCGTGTCGGCATGGCGCAAAATATCGGCGGCTCGGGCGCGACGATTTTGACGCATATTTTGAAATCCGAACCCTAGCGGCGGCTTGCCTCCGCCCCGGTATTGTTTTATACTAACGCCGATCCGTTCTTTCTTATTTACAAACGGTACGCAGTTTTGTTTGAAAGCGCGCAATTTTCCTCCCCCCGGCCTCTCCTTCGGGGACGAGGCTGCGTAACGTGAGTTATTTATCTGAAAGGAGCTATCATGGGATCCGACAAACGAAAGATCACCCGGCGCAACTTCTCGTATTACATGCGCGTCACAGACGAGGTAACCGGCCAGACGGTGGGCCACTTGATGGATATCAGCACCGGCGGATTTAAGCTGGATAGCTCGACTCCTGTGCCGCCAAATAAGGATTTCCGCCTGCGGATTGATCTGACCAGCGAAGTGGCCAACAAGAATTTCATGGTGTTCCTGGCGCGCAGTAAATGGTGCCACCGCGACCCGGTTGACCCAACGTCCTACAATGTCGGGTTCCAGATCACCAACATGTCGCCCAGCGATTTCGAAATATTCTCGCGCCTGTTCGAACAGTACGGCTCGAACACCGCTCGAAAATCTACCACCGACCACCTTTGGAAATAAATCTCTCTACCGTACATTTGCACCGCTAAGCCCGCAAAGCCTGTACTGAGCGAAGCCGAAGTGAACGCAAAGAAAACCTTTTTAACTTGGCGACCTTAGCGTGCTTTGCGGTAAAAATCTTCTCATGTACGGTAGAGAAAAATAAGTTTGACGCCCCGGCCCTCCAACCCGGGGCGTTTTTGTTACAATCGGGGACATGCGAAATATCATCCGCACACTGGTGCGTCTCATCATCACCCTCGTCGCCAAAGTCGAGATCCGCGGCCGGGAATACATTCCACGCCAGGGCGGATTCGTGGTCGCCACCAACCACCTCGGCCTGCTCGATGCCGCCATGGCCTTCTACACCCTCGATCAATGGGAACTCTTCCTGCCGGTCGCGGAAAAATGGGAGGAGAATGGCTTCCTGCGCTGGATCGGCAAACACCTTAACTTCATCTTCGTGGACCGCTTCCATCCCGACCTGAAAGCCATGCGCGAGATGATCCGCCGCATGGAGGAGGGCCAGACGCTGATCATCGCCCCCGAAGGCACGCGCGCGCGTGACGAAAAAATGGCGCAGGCCAAAGCGGGCGTGGCCTACCTCGCGGCAAAATCCGGCTTCCCCATCCTTCCCGTCGCGCTGGCCGGGACGGAAGACCGGATCGTCTTCGGCAACCTCAAACGCCTGCGCCGCTCGCGCGTCCAATTAACCGGCGGCCCGTCTTTCGTCATTCCGCCGCTCCCCAAAGAGAACCGCGAAGAATTCCTGGAACAGTGGACGGATGAGATCATGTGCCGCATTGCCATGATGCTCCCCAAACACAATCGCGGTTATTACGCGGACCATCCACGCCTCAAACAACTCCTGAACGAAAGCCAGGCGGAATGAGAACCTCCCTCCGATTCGTCGCAAAAAAAATCTTTCCCCTGATCGCCGATATCGAAGTCCGCGCCGACAGAAACCTGCTGAACAAAGGCGGGTGCGTCGTTGCCACCAACCATCTCGGCCGCCTCGATTCACTGATGGCCTACCACCTGCTCGACAACCAGGACATCATCCAGCCGTTCACTGACAAATACAAAGACCGTCTTCTTTATCGCTTCTTCGCCTGGTGGATGCAAATGACCTGGCTGACACGCGGCCAGGCCGACATGAAAGCCATCAAAGAATTCATCGCGCGCCTGAAAAAAGGCGGAGTGATGGTCATCGCCCCCGAAGGCACGCGCTCAAAATCAGCCTCTTTGCTCAAAGGCGAATCAGGCGCGATCTTCATCGCGGCGCAGGCGGGCGCGCCCATCATCCCCGTGGCCGTGACCGGGACCGAGGACGCCGTTGTCAAGTCGCGCTGGAGGCGTCTCCGGCGGCTGAAAATCACCCTCACCGCCGGCGCGCCGTTCATCCTGCCGCCGATGAAAGGCGCGGATCGTGAGCGCCTCATGCAGGCAGCCACCGACGAAGTGATGTGCCGCATCGCCGCGCTGCTCCCCGAAAGTTATCGCGGCCATTACAAGGATTATCCGCGCGTGCGTGAATTACTCGAATCGAAAAACCAGGTTGATTAAAAAACCTCTGCAAAAGCGCGCAAGAGAGCGCGCAACACGCCCTTCTCAGAGACGCGCTCTACCGTCGGTTATTTTATGCGAGAGGTCAAATATCGAAATTATCCGCGCCGAAGCGCGACATGAACCGCGGGTGAAGATGTTTCTGCAAACGATAATCCATGCACTGTACAACCAGCGCGTCGCAGTGGATGAGCGGCTTCCCATTTCTCATCATAAGACCTCTCCCGCCCCGCGCTTCAAAAACTGACCCTGCCCGGGCGCGCCCTTCCATTCGTTTCCGTCCACAATCATTTTCCCGCGCAGAAAAACCTTTTCCGGCATTCCAACCACATCCCAACCCTCGAACAGGTTGTAATCTGTCCTGTGCTGGCTATGCGCCACGCCGTATTTGACCCGTTTCTCCGCGTCCCAGACGACCAGGTCCGCATCGGAGCCGGGCAGTAATGCTCCTTTGCGCGGATAGAGACCAAAAATTTTTGCCGGGTTGGTCGCGGTCAGCGCCACAAATTGATTGGCAGAGATCTTCCCGGCGCGCACGCCGTACGTCCACAGAATCGGTAAACGGTCGCCGACGGCGGGAAGCCCATTGGGGATTTTGCTGAAGTCGTCTTTGCCCAATTCCTTTCCAGGAATAGCGATCGTTTTTCCCTCGTAAAGAATCGGCTGTGTCCCGTCGAAGAAAAAAGGGCAGTGATCTGTGCCGATGGTTTGCAGGGTCCCCGAGCGCAGGCCTTCCCACAGGCGCATATTGTCTTTCTCTGTTCGCATCGGTGGCGAGCAGACCCACTTCGCCCCATCCGGACGGCGCAGGTGATCCACCGTAAAAAACAAATAGTGCGGGCAGGTCTCTCCCATCACTTTGACGCCGCGCGCGCGCATATATTGAAGCATGTCCGCTTCGCCGCCCGCGTTCATGTGGACAATGTAGACCGGGGCGTCGGCCTGTTCAGACATGGCCGCCAAACGGAGAGTCGCTTCCACCGCCCCCGCGGCGGGACGCGTCCGCGCGTGCCATTCGGGCGAGACATGACCGGCGGCCAGCGCCTCCGCGACCAGCGCTTCGATCACGTCTCCGTTTTCACAATGCGCCATGAGCAACATGCCGTTATCCCTGGCGATGCGCAAGGCGCGAAAAATTTCGCCATCGTCGAGTCGGAGGCGGCCGTTATAGGCGGTGAACACCTTGAGCGTCGTGATGCCCATGCCCGCGAGCGCTGGAACTTCTTTTGCGACGCGTTCATCGAAGCGCGTCAAATTCATGTGGAAGGAATAGTCCACGGCGGCTTTCTGCGCTTTTTCCATCCACCGATCAACCGAGTATTTAAATCCATGCGTCTCATGGACCACAAAATCCATCACGGTTGTCGTCCCGCCGAACGCGGCAGCCTTGTGGCCGGTGTAATGATCGTCCGAGGAGACCGTGCCGAACATTGGCAGATCGAAATGCGTGTGTGGGTCCACGCCGCCGGGGGTAATGAAACT
This sequence comes from Anaerolineales bacterium, assembly GCA_019187665.1. Classification (GTDB taxonomy): domain Bacteria; phylum Chloroflexota; class Anaerolineae; order Anaerolineales; family Villigracilaceae; genus Denitrolinea. Next base: position 108,652 of record JABARH010000004.1, on the reverse strand, counting down.
TCCGGCCGCATCAATGACCTGCGCGCCTGGGCATTGCAGGTCTTTACCGATGACCGAGATTGTTTCTCCGTCAATCAAAATATCCGCTTCGAAGGTTTCAGAAGCTGTGATCAGCGTTCCATGTTTAACCAGAGTCGCCATCGGGTTCATCCTTTGCCGAATAGGGAGCCTGCATTTCCTTGATCCCCAGCAGAGCCATCAGCGCTTCCGGCGGAATATCCGCCTCGGGCATATCCACCGTGTAGAGTTGTTCGTTCTCGGCGCGCTCGCGCAGCGATTTCCAGAGTAACTGCCGCTCGTCGCTGTGGACGATCAACTCGTTGACCGATTTTGCGTTCAAGAAATATTCCCCCGTCGTATAAAAGAACGTGATGCGCTTCCACTTGTCCGCGAGGATGGGGGCGGATAATTTTTCCAGCGCGCCCAGCTGGATCTTGTAATATTCTTCGCGCGCGTGCGGGTGCTCCGCCTCGTCGCGCAGGAGTTCGGCGCGGGTGGCTAATTCATGGCCGCGCACCTCGCTGATGAATTCGATCCGCCCGCCGCGCGCGCCGAAACTCGCGGGCTGGTAAAAAGCCAGATGGTCCACCGCGACCACCTTCGGCGCGGAACGAAGCGGAATGCGGTACCAGCCGAGCAGACGCGCGATCTCGAGGTCGCGCGGAGTCGGCAGAAAGGCAACGAGAATGAGGGAGGTTGGGGAGACGGTCATATCGTTGATCCAGCATTGACCATCGGTTGATTGTACTGCATATGTCAAGGCATATGATTAAAATTTGAATGTGACGTGTTAATTTTTCCCTCGCAGCGAACTTTGGTTTATGGTATAAGAATTTTGCCCTGCTGTGTTCGCGACGTAGCTTTTACGTTTTGGGCCAACACCCCTCCAACGGGCCCCTTCTTCGAGGAAATAACGCGATAGGCCTGAGCCAAGGCGGCGTTTCCCGACAGGACCCACCTGCGAAAGCAGGTCCAAAACCCGGTTACGCACGGCATGCGCGGGGCATCTTTTTGCGCTTGACTCGAATCAACGCCGCGAGTACAATGCCGCAAGTTTCGAGCAGGATTAACAATTGAATATTCGGAGAACCAGCGGCTGGGTCTGTAGCGCAAAATTAATTTTACAGTACAGATCACGAGGTGGAGGTTCCCCCGTGCGAACGGGGCGCTAACTGACACCCCCTCCCAGCCTCCCCCATTTTCTGCGAAAATGGGGGAGGTGCCCCGATAGGGGCGGTGGGGGTAACAGGAACATCGGATAGATCAGCGGATGCCTCTGGAGTCACGTCATTGACTCCCTTCTCCCTTCCGAAGCAAGCGCATGGAGCGACGAGTTTAAAAAACTGGCGCTCCCGCCGAAAACCACGCGGCAACGTGTGGGACAGGGCGGCGCGGTGATGCAGACTCATTGGGTCTGTTTGCATTTGGAAGGGCTGTCTTTTTTAATTCCCCGAGTGGTTTAAACAGGCATGCCCGCGCATGCCTGTTTTTGTTTAAGCGCGCGGGGTACGTACATAGGTACACAGGTATACAGGTACACAGGTATACAGGTACATAAGATGATGGAGAAAATGAGCAAGAAACGGGTCGCTTCTGCAAAAGAGGAACGCTACAATCTCCGCCATCATCAAACGGAGGTTGTTATGGAATCGATTCTCAAACGCTCGCAAGATTATCATCTCATTGAGCAAGCTATTCGCTTCATCGAATCCAACGCAACGCGTCAACCCGAACTGGGCGAGGTCGCGGCGGCGGTGGGCATGAGCGAGTTTCATTTCCAGCGGACGTTCACCCGCTGGGCGGGAATCAGCCCGAAGCGATTTTTGCAATACCTGACGAAGGAACACGCCAGAGAACTCCTCGCCAAATCGGAGAACCTGCTGGAAACAGCGCAGCGCGTCGGACTGTCCAGCCTGGGGCGCCTGCACGATCTTTTCGTTGCCACCGAGGCGGTCACGCCGGGTGAATACAAGTCGCGCGGCGCGGGCGTGACCATCCACTATGGGATTCATCCCACGCCCTTCGGCAAGTGCCTGATCGCAACGACTGAACGCGGCATCTGTCATCTTGGATTCGTGGAAACCAGCGAAGGCGAGGCCGTGGACAGCCTCGTTGCCGACTGGAAAGAGGCGCGGATGATCGAGGATTACAAAACCACCGCCCCGCTGGTCGCGCCGATCTTCGATTTGAATTGGCGCGGGCGCGATACGTTGAGACTGCATCTGCGCGGGACAAATTTCCAGATCAAGGTTTGGGAGGCGCTGCTGCAAATTCCGCAAGGGACAGCGACCACGTATGAAGGCATCGCGACGCGCATCGGAAAACCGTCCGCGTTGCGCGCAGTGGGGACGGCGGTTGGGCATAACCCGGTCGCGGTGTTAATTCCGTGCCATCGTGTTCTTCGCAAAGACGGCGATTTCGGAAAGTATCGGTATGGCAGCGCAAGGAAAAAGGCGTTGCTGGCTTTTGAGTCCGCTCGATCGGCGCGCGGATAAATACGAATGAAACGAACGTACACGAAAAAGGAAACATGAAAACAAAAATCTGGACCGCATTACTGGCAGTGTACATTGTTTGGGGTTCGACCTATCTGGCGATTCGCTTCGCAGTGGAGACGATCCCGCCGTTCTTTCATGCGGCAGTCCGATTCCTCATTTCGGGAATCATCCTGCTGGCCTGGCAGCGCGCAGCGGGCCAAGCCATGCCCACGCGCAAACAGTGGATCTCGCTGGCGATCATCGGCAACCTGCTTTTACTGGGCGGCAACGGTCTGGTGGCATGGGCCGAGCAGACCATCCCTTCGGGCATCGCGGCCTTGATGATCGGCTCAACGCCCTTATTTTTGGTGGTCGCCGAAATGCTTCGTCCCGGCGGGACAAAGCCCAACCGCTGGACGTTTCTTGGTTTGGCAATCGGGTTCATTGGCATCTTCATTTTGATCGGCCCTGCCGAATTGACCGGCGGCGCAACATTAAACCCGTTGGGAATCATTGCATTGCTCTTTGCGTGTCTCTTCTGGAGTCTCGGCTCGATCTATAGCAAACATGCAGACACACCGAGGTCGTCGCTTGTATCTACCGGCGGACAAATGTTGATGGGCAGCATGGGCCTGTGCGCGATCTCGCTGGCGACAGGCGAGCTCGCGGGCTGGTCTCTGGCAGAGGTGACGACGCGTTCCGCGCTGGGCTTGCTGTATCTCATCACGGCCGGTTCGTTGATCGGTTTCGTCGCGTATGGCTGGCTATTGCAGAACGCGCCGATTCCGCTGGTGGCGACGTACGCATATGTAAACCCCATCGTGGCAGTTCTGCTCGGCGTCTGGCTCGCAGAGGAGACGCTGGAACCGCGCATCTGGCTGGCGGCGGCAATCATCGTGGGGTCGGTGATGTTCATAAACCGGAGCCGCTCAGAGGTCGGGAAAGAGGCGAAGAAAAAAGAGGAGGTGGCGGCCCGTGGAGAGTGAGCAGGATTCAGTGATCAGTCATCAGTTGGCAGAGAAAACCAATGGCCAACAGCCAACAGCCAACAGCCAATAGCCAACAGCCAATAGCCAATAGCCAACAGCCAATAGCCAATAGCCAACAGCCAATAGCCAATAGCCAAATAAAAAGGAGAAAAAATGGACGCGAAAGATTTTGTCAAACGAGTGAAGGAAGACAGGGTTAATTTTATTTCGTTGCAGTTCACGGATGTATTGGGCGGGGTGAAGAGCGTGGACATGCCGCTGCATAACCTGGAGGGCGCGCTCGAGGACGGCGTGTGGTTCGACGGCTCTTCGGTGGAGGGTTTCGCGCGCATTCAGGAAAGCGACATGCGCCTCGTGCTGGACCCCGATACCTACGCGGTTCTGCCGTGGTCGCCCGAAACCAGCCGCCGCGCGCGCGTGTTCTGCGATATTTTCATGCCGGATGGAAAACCGTTCGCGGGCGATCCGCGCGGGACGTTAAAGCGGGCGCTGGCAAAACTGGCCGAGCGCGGCTGGACGTATAACATCGGCCCCGAGCCGGAGTTCTTCCTCTTCAAGGGGACGAACGGTCACGGCGTGCATCCGGTCCCGCACGATGTGGGCGGTTATTTCGATTTCTCTTCATTCGATGAGGCGGTCACGGTCCGCACGGAATTGATGCAAGCCTTAATGAGCATGGGGCTCGAAGTGGAAGTGGGGCATCACGAGGTGGCGCTTGGCCAGCACGAGATTGATTTTCGCTATGCCAACGCGCTCAAAGCGGCAGACAATGTGCTGACGTTGAAGTACACTGTGAAGGCGATTGCCGCGCAGCATGGGCTGGTCGCGTCGTTCATGCCGAAGCCGGTCTTTGGAATCAACGGTTCGGGCATGCACTGTCACCAGTCGCTATTCGACGATAAGGGCAACAACTTATTCTTCGACGCGCAGGACGAGTTCAAATTGTCGAAGACGGCGTATGCGCTCATCGCGGGCCAGTTGGAACATGCGCGCGCGCTGGCGGCTGTGGTCGCGCCGACCGTCAACTCGTACAAGCGCCTCGTGCCGGGGTATGAGGCGCCGGTCTACATTGGCTGGGCGCAAAGCAACCGTTCGGCGTTGATCCGCATCCCGCGCTACACCGAAGGCCGCAACAAATCCATGCGCGCCGAACTGCGCTTCCCGGATCCGTCGTCGAATCCATATCTCGCCTTTACCGCGATGCTGGCCGCCGCGCTGGACGGGATTGACAACAAGAAGACTCCGCCCGCGCCGCTGAACAACGTGAACCTGTATCATTTGAACGCGGAGGAGCGCGCGCAAATGGGCGTGGGTTCCCTGCCTGGGTCGCTGGCCGAAGCGCTGGATGAACTTGAAAAGGACCGGGTCGTCATGGACTCGCTCGGGAGAGTCACGTACGAGGCGTTTGTCCGCGCCAAGCGCGAAGAGTGGGACGAGTTCCGCTTGCGCGTGACCGATTACGAGATCGAGCGATATTTGGAAGTGGCGTAGGACCGTGATCGTCGCATGATGATGAACCGACCTTCGGTATTGTGCCGAAGGTCGGTTTGTTGTTGTTTGATTTGGATGAATCGACTGGCTGTCTTCACGCCTTTTGATCTTTCGTCTCCCGCTCCAGCCGCGCGGTGAGGGAGGTTAGTTTTCCCCATTCGCGGCGGATGGCGTAGAGCATGGCAAGAGTCTCGAGCCAGCGCAGCGCCGATTTTGGATTGGCGGCGAGACGTTCAAAGATTTGCACCGCCGCATCATCTGTGCGCCCTTCTTTCATGTATTCGTTTGCCAGCATTTCCAGATAGGCTTCGCTGTTTTCATCTTTGGGTTTGGTCAGCGCCCGTTTTTGGCGGTTCTCGCGGAGGCGCTGACTGACGCGCTTGATAGCCGCGTCCATTTCGTCCACAAAAAAAGGCTTCACCAGAAATTCCTGAATCCCGATGGATGCGGCGGCTTTTGCCACAATAGGATTCTGTTCGGCAGAGATGATGATGCCGCCGGTATCTGGATGCACTTTGATGATGTTTTTGTATGCGGTTAACCCGTCCATTTCGGGCATATTCACATCCAGGATGACAATATCGGGATGCTGTTCCTCCGTCATCTCCACCGCCTGACGTCCGTTCGAGGCGATGGCGACCACTTCGGCGTAGTCGAGCGCGGCGATCATCAGGCGGGTATTGCGCCGCGTTTCCTGAACATCGTCCGCAATCAGTACGCGCAGTTTTCTGGGGAGGCTGATCTGGGTCATTGGGTATCTGCCTTGCCATGCTAAAACAGTATGACAAGTTTTAGTATAACCGAAACCTGGCAGGGAATGGCCGATGCGCCGGGCGAGCCGGTCGCGCCTAGAATTTTAAAAGACCGGCGTTGCCCCGTTCAAATCCTGTATAATACAAGTGGTGAATCTTATGAAAATCATTCGTCCCTTCCTGCTGCTCGCTTTATTGATTTCCGCCCTCGGACCGGCCTCGACCGCCGTGCGCGCCGCATCCACCATCACCGTGCAGACCCTCCTCGATGAAACCTCCAACAATGGTTTCTGTTCTCTGCGTGAGGCCATCGCCAACGCCAACAGCGACGCCTCGATCTATCCCAACTGCGCGGCCGGTTCGGGCGCGGATACGATCATCTTTGCCGGCGGACTCAACGGTTCGATCTTCCTCGCGTCCGCCCTGCCCGTCCTGAGCGATACGGACGGATTGACCATCAGCGGCGGCGCGAGCCAGATCATCATCAACGGAGGCGGAGTCTTCCGCGTCTTCGAAATTGGAGCGGGCATTCCCGCCGCCATCCAAAACCTGACCCTCGCCCATGGCGCAGGCAATGGCGCGAACATCTACAACGCGGGCACGCTCAACCTGGTTAATTCCACGATCGCCAACGGCGTCGGCGTGTTGGGCGGGGCCATCTACAATGATTTCGGCACGCTCAGCGTCACCAACTCCACCTTCGCGTTCAACAGCGCGGATTTTGGCAGCGCGCTCTACAACGATACCGGCATCGTCAATCTTACACATATCACCTTTTTCGATAATACGATCACCGGTGGCGGCGCGGGGGTGCTTTACAACGGCGGCGCGCTGACGGTGAAAAATTCGCTCCTTGCCAAAGGCAACGGCGGAACCCTGTGCGCCGGACTTCCATTGAACGCGACCAGCGCCAACAACCTGGCAGATGAGGCCAGTTGTGGAGCGGGTTTCGGCGTGACGACGATTCCCGCGCTCGCGCTCGGCCCGCTTGCAGATCACGGCGGCTCCACCCAGACGTTTAGCCTGCTCCCCGCCTCGGTCGCGATCAATGCCGCGAGCAACGCGTTCTGCGCCCTTACCGATCAGCGCGGCGCCGGCCGCCCGCAGGGAACCATTTGCGACGTGGGCGCATTCGAAGCGGCAACCTCGCTTTCTCTCGATCCTGGCTCGCTGGCGTTTGGCAACGGCGTGGTTGGAGTGGTCAGCGCCCCGCGCATTGTGACCATTACCAACACCGGAGAGACGAATCTGGCGCTGGCAGCCCTCTCCATCACCGGTGAGTTTTCCCTCGCGGCAGACTCGTGCAGTTGGCAGATACTCGCCCCGGCTGGAACATGCACCTTCAGCGTGACATTCGCCCCGCTTACCCCGCTGGTTAAGGCCGGGACGATCACGATTCCGAGCAACATCCTGGCTTCGCCCACCCTGATTCCCTTGAGCGGAACGGGAATCACCGGTGCCAACCTGCTCCGCATCGCGGGGTTCGACACGCTCGCCAAACCCATTCCCTGGAGAAATCCTTCGTATCCTTACACGCTCAACGCTGTCCGTGATTGTGCGGTATTTTTCAGCCCGCCTTGCTCTGTGCGCTTCAGAGGCTCTCCCACCCTGCGCGTCTATCAGGTCTATCAGAGCGTCTATCGCAGAGGCGTCGCGGGGGCCATGTTCCTGATCCGTCTTTCCAGCAAAGCCGATTCGATCCCGCCGGGCGGAATTTATCGCGCCAGGATCGAATTTTACAGTCTCTACAATCAACCGATCGCCTTCTATCACCTGGACTTTTCCCCCGGAACGCATGATTGGGAGACTCTTGAAAATATCGTCGTGATCCCGGCTGCATTTGGCCGTTTCGCCTTCCGGATCCAACTACAACAACCCTCCGGCACTGCCTGGTTCGACAACGCCGCAGTGATTCCCATACCGTAAAAAACTGCCTGCCAGGCAAAAAGAACGCCGGGTAGATCCGGCGTTCTTTTTGCGTTCCAGCGGCGAGTCGGAAACCGACCTCACGCCGCGAAGGGATTAAATGTCGTCTCGCGATCGAAGTAATCCTCGTTTTCAGCGCGCTTCAAGCGATTCACGATCCAGTATGTGAGCGGGGTCATCGCCGCCTCAACCGCGCATTTGAACAGATAATTCGTCAGCGCGAGGGTGAGGAACAGGTCCCATGGAAAGACGCGGAAGAGACAGGCCGCCGTCACGAAGACGAGCGAGTCCACCAGCTCGCCGGCGAGAGTGCTGCCGATTGTCCGCGCCCAGAGGTGACGGCCGTTCGTCATTACCTTCATTTTGGCGAGGATGAACGAGTTGGTGAATTCGCCGCTCCAATAACCGGCCAGCGAGCCAAGAACAATTCCGCCGCTGGACATGCCGCCCAGGATGGCCGCGTAGGCCGCGTCCCCGGCGTATCCCTGCCAGATGGCCTCGCCGGGTAAACGTCCGATGAGGGCGAAGGCGGCAGAGGATAAGGCCAGACAGAAGAATCCCGTCCAGATTACGCGGCGGGATTTTCTGTATCCATACACTTCGGTCAGGATGTCGCCGAAAATATAGGAGAGGGGAAAAAGCAGGGTGCCGGCGTCGAAGGCCATCGGCACACCGGCCAGACGAAACCTCAAATCCACGATCTTGGCAGAGGAGGCCACGTTGCTGACGACCAGGACAGTCACAAAGACCGCTATGATGAGGTCGAAGTAACGATGCGTTTTTTCTGAATTCATGGTTGCTCTAGAAAGTCGGCCTGGGGTCGTGTTCTGCGCCCTGCGCAGCCGCCGCGTGAGAGACCGACGCTGACGCGCCTGCAACAGGCGCGCTTTACTCCGCCGCGACTTTTGTCTTCTCGATCATCTTGCAGAACGAACACCAGTCATTGTTGGAGGTGGGCTGTCCGCAATTGGGGCAGGGATGCAGAGCCACCGCGCGCGGGATGGGATCGGCGAAGAGTCCCTGGCTGCGCGCTTCGAGGAAGCGCAGATAAAAGATCAGCTTGGAGCCGGGCTTGTCGGTCTCGAGTTTGTTGAGCAATTCCTTGTAATAAATCGAGGGCGCGCCCTCGGCAAACGGACATTCCTCGTAGATGTATTCGATGCCGCGCAGGATGGCGTAGGCCGCCATCTCGCGTTCGTAAAACCGGCAGAGCGGTTTAACCTTGCGCGCCAGCCCCGGACTCTCCGGCAGGACCGGGCTTTGACGCTGGAGAAATTCGCCTGCCCATTGCAGCGTGTTGCCGAACAAGACCGCCGCCTCGTCATCGAGATTGTGACCCGTGGCGAGGACGTTGTAGCCGAGGTCGCGCGCAATGCGGTTCATCACGTGACGTTTGGCCAGGCCGCACACCGCGCAGGGGCGTCCCTGCCCGCGCTGCGACCGCTGCGCCAGGACGGGGATCGGCTGGCCGTATTCCCGTTGAACGTCTACAACGTGAAGTTTGAGTCCGCGTTCGCGGGCGAATGTTTCTGTCAGGCGCTGCGACTCGGACGAATACGCGATGCCCTCATCAATGCCGAGGCCGATATAGAGTCCGTCGGCCTGATAGCCGAGGCGCGCCAGGATATCCCACAGCGAAAGCGAATCCTTGCCGCCAGAGACAGCGACAAGGATTTTTTCGTCACGCTGGAACATCTCATATTTTTTGATAAAGCGTTCGGTTTGTTCGGGAATCCAATCGAGATAATGGTCCCTGCACAAGGCCAGTTTGTGCTGGCGCATGTGGACCGAGGCTTTGCTTCCGCATTTTTTACACTTCATGCTGTCGCTACCCGCAAGTCGGAAACCGAATTTTTCAGGACGCACACAAAACCAGCACAGGGCGCGTCTCTAATGCGTCAGGCGAATGGTTGGCGTTCTCTAATGCGTCAGGCGAATGGTTGGCGTTCTCTAATGCGTCAGGCGAATAGTTGGCGTTCTCTAACGCCAATAGTCTACGTCCAGTTTTCTTAAAGAGCAACAATGACCTCGGTGAGACAACAAGCGCGGCCAGGGAAGAACGCGCACGGCGCAATCAACCGCCAGAGATCACCGCGATCAGGTTGATCACGTCGCCATCTTTGAGAATCTCGTCCTCGAGGATCATCTCCCCTGCGCGCGTGGCAAGGACCGACTCTGGCAGGACGGCGATCTTCTCCAGCGAGGAAAGCAGAGTCATGCCAGGGCGGACTTCATACTCCTGGCCGCGCAGAATCAATTTGACGGTCATGATTCAGATCGGGGCGCGGCCTTCAGGCCGTCAATCAATTCGCTGACATGATCGAGCATGGCCTGGCCGCGCACACTTCCATACAACAGGCGGGCGGCCGCCTCTTTGTTGATCTTCTTCGTCGAGCCGAGTGAACGCAGCAATTTCTGGAGCAGGCCCTTGTCGCATTTGTCGAGCAGGTCAGGCTTTCTTTCCACGCCCGCCGCAAATTTCACGCGGCGATCCCATAGCCGCACGTCAGATTGTTCCTCCGACTGGTCGAAATCGAAGCAGTAGGTGTGAAATAACTGGTGGGCCACCTCATGGACGTATTGCCACTTCACATGGGGCGCCGTTTCCTGGAAATAGGCGTGAACCTGTTCCTTCAGCGCGGTCAGGCTCAGGTCTGGATTGTTCTTCCAGATATCGAAGAACTGGAAGATGATCTGCGGGCGGTATTCGTTTGGATTCATGCGGATCTTCTGCTGGCTGAGGATTTTCAAATATTCATCCAGCAGGGCGTCGGGAATCTGCGCCACCTCCGCGCTCGACAGACCGACCTCGATCTGTTCGTTCTTGTTGATCTGTGTTTCGGCAATATCCTGCGCCGAAGCGAGAAATTCCTTGAAGTTGGGAAAACCATAGTTGCGTTCGCTAAAGGATGGATCGAGACGGAGCATGGCATTCTTCAACTCCGCCGCCAGCACCCACTCTCCTGCCCGCGACTGGAGCGCGCGGCGCAACAACTGACGCGCCTCGCTGATCTCGAACGAAGGGGTGGCGGTGGCAGACTCCCCTGCTTTTCCGTTTTTCTTGTTCGGAGCGGGAGTTTCCAGCCCAGCCAGGCTTTCGTAGAATCTGAATTCATCACAGGCATTGATCAGATATTCCGCGCTCGTGCCGCCCACGCCGACACCAATGACCTTGATGCCCTGTCCGCGCAAGCGATGCACCAGTTCTGTGAAATCACCGTCGCCGGAGACGAGCATAATATGGGTGATATTGCCGCTTCCGCTGTGGATGAATTCCAGCGCGTCGATCACAATGCGGATGTCGGCGGCGTTCTTGCCGCGTTTGCTCGAAACGTGGACCAGTTCCACCCCCGAACCGAGCAACTCGCGCTGGCGGTCCGCTCCATATGAGGACCAGTCGGCATAGGCGCGGCGCACCACCACCCGCCCGATCTGGGCCGCCGCATCGAGCACCACCGACCATTCCACCTCGGTATCCTTCCCAAATTTTTCAGAAGCGCTGATTTCGATGTTATCATAGTCAATGAAAACCGCCACTTGAGCATTATTATCGTTCATATTGCATCCCTTTCAAATAAAAAGTGTCTATGTTGGAGTGCGCACAGGTACACAGGTACACAGGTACACAGGTACACAGGTACACAGGTACACAGGTACACAGGTACACAGGTACACAGGTACACAGAAAGAAAAGATTTGAGTTGAAAACCTTACCTGTCTACGTGTTTACGTATCTACGTGTCTACGTGTTTACCTGTCTACGTGTTTACGTATCTACGTGCCCACGTGTCTGCCTGCCCACGTAAATACGCATCCTCCAACACGAGTATATAATAAACCTTCTTCCTCGTACAGTGTGAAACAGGAGCCGCCCCATGCGCATCGGTATGATGGCAGACGCGTACAAACCGCACATCAGCGGCATCACCAATTACATTGACCTGAACAAACGCCACCTCGAACGCGCCGGGCACGAGGTCTTCGTCTTCACCTTTGGCGACCTCGAACATCAGGATGGAGAGCCGCGCGTCATCCGCTCGCCCGGACTGCCTCTGCAAGACACCGGCTACTACCTCTCCTTCCGCTACAGCCGCGAAGCCAAACGGCTCCTGCAAACCATGGACATTTTGCACGTCCATCATCCCTTCCTCAGCGGACGGCTTGCCTTGCGATATGCGCGCCCACTTCAAATTCCCATCGTCTTCACCAATCACACGCGCTACGACCTCTACGCTCAAGCCTATCTGCCGATGATGCCCGAAGAGATCAGCGACGGATTACTCAAGGCATACATGCCTTCTTTTTGCGCGGCGGTGGACCTGGTCATTGCGCCCAGCGCAGGGATGGAAAAAATATTGCGCCAGCTCGAGGTGGAAAGCCCAATTGAAGTCGTCCCGAACGGCGTGGAACTGGATCGCTATCTCAATGCCCAGCCTCTCCCGCGCGCCGATTTCGGATTCGCCGAACAGGATATTTTATTCGTCTATGTCGGGCGTCTCGCTCCCGAAAAAAACATGGAACTCCTGTTGCGCGCTTTTCACGCCGTCGCAGAATCGTTCGATCATGCGCGCCTGCTGATTCTCGGAGACGGTCCCGCCCGTGAAGAACTCGAGACGCTCGCCTCCGAACTGGGACTGTCGGAGCGGGCGCGCTTCGCGGGCATGATCCCCTACGATGCGCTTCCCGCGCACCTCGCCATGTGCGACGTCTTCGCGACCGCCTCCGTGACGGAGGTTCATCCGCTCTCGGTCATCGAGGCGATGGGAGCGGGTCTGCCCGTGCTGGGCATCCACTCCCCCGGCGTCAGCGACACGGTCGTGGACGGGGTGACCGGCTTCCTCTCAAATGAGGACACCGCCGCTTTCGCCGTCAAGATGACTCGCCTCGTCATGGACAGCGGACTGCGCAAGAGGATGGGCGCCGCCTCGCGCGAAGAATCCACCAAATACGCCATTGAGCGCACAACGCGCATGATGCTCCGTTATTACGAAACGCTTGTGAGCGAATCTCTGCCCCGCCACCAGGGATTCCGTTTTCGCATCCGCAGTTTTCTGGAACAGTTCAAAGGATGAGACATTCAATAAAAGCCGCACAGCACGCCAAGTCCGCGAAGACCATCATTAAATCCTGGCGGACACCGCGTTCTTCGCGGTAAAAAAGGAAATCATGAGATCACAACAACGCATGGGACTCTGGGGCGAACAAGCCGCCGTAGATTATTTGGAGAAGCAGGGATATATCATCCTTGAGCGGAACTTCCGCGCGGCACGCGGCGAAGTGGACATCATCGCCCGGCAGGACAAGGCGCTGGTGTTCGTTGAAGTAAAGGCGCGTTCATCCAACCGCTACGGCATGCCCGAATACGCTGTGACTCCGAAGAAACGCATGCACATCCTATCCGCCGCGCAGGAATATATTTTGTCGCATCCCGAATTTTCCACCTGGCGCATGGATATTATCTCCATCGAGGGCGAGACGGGCGAAGCGAAGATCGTCCATTTTGAGAATGTAGTTTGATGTCTAAACTCCCCCTCCTCCTCCTCGTCGGGCCGACAGCCGTGGGCAAGACGGAAATTGCCATCCAATTGGCGGAGCGACTCAACGGCGAGATCGTCAGCGCGGATTCGCGGTTGTTCTATCGCGGCATGGACATTGGCACAGCCAAGCCGACCCGAGAAGAGCAGGCGCGCGCGCCGCATCATTTAATTGACGTGGCAAACCCCGACGAGACTTGGTCGCTGGCGCAGTTTCAACACGCGGCGCGCGAGGCAATCGCGGATATTCACGCGCGCGGGAAATTACCGTTCCTCGTCGGCGGGACGGGACAGTACGTGCGCGCGGTGACGGAGGGCTGGAGTCCGCCGGAGGTGAAGCCGGATGAACGGTTGAGGGCAGAGTTGGAAAAGATGAAAGATGAAAAAGGGAAAGAGTGGCTCTACGAAAAATTGAAATCGCTCGACTCCGAAGCGGCAGAAAAAATTGATTTACGAAATGTGCGGCGGACAATTCGCGCGTTGGAAGTGATTCTCACAACAGGCAGAAAGTTCTCCAATCAGCGCGGGCAGGGCGAATCGCCGTATCGGTTGGTGACGATCGGGCTGACGCGCCCGCGGGAGGAACTGTACGCAAGAGTGGACGCGCGCATCGAGTCGATGTTCGAGGCAGGGCTGGCGGAGGAGGTGCGCGGTCTGCTGGCAAAATATTCGGCGGATCTGCCATCCATGTCGGGGATCGGGTACCGGGAAACGGTCGGGGTGGTGAAAGGCTGGAAAACGGAGGAGCAAGCCAAAGTCGAGGTTCGACGCGCTACGCGGGTCTTTGTCCGGCGGCAGGCGAACTGGTTCAAAGAGTCGGATGCGTCTATTCGCTGGTTCCGCGTCGGCCGCGCAACGGTCGAGGAGATCTCGGAATTCGTCCAAAAGTCAATTGGTTTTTGATTTTTTCATGTATACTAGTGACACGTAACCACTTTCTGAAGGAGGAGGTTGTCATGAAGGATCGTCCGTGGGTCAAGAACTATGACAAGGGGGTGCCAGCGACAATTGAATACCCGAGCGGGCCACTGTACCAGTTTTTGGATCAGAGCGCCCAGAAGTATCCCGACCGCGCCTGTACGATCTTCAAGGGCGCGACGATTTCATTCAAGGAAATGAACGAAATTACCGACCGCCTCGCGGGCGCGCTGGTTGCGATGGGCGTGAAGAAGGGCGACCGCGTGGGCATCTTCATGCCGAACACACCGCAATTTGTGATGGCCTATTTCGGCATCATCAAGGCGGGCGGCGTGGTGGTGGCGACCAACCCGCTCTACACTCCGGCCGAGATCGAACATCAGGCCAATGACGCGGGGATCGAGGTCATGTTCGTGATGACCAATTTCTACAAGACGATCAAGGCTGCCCAGCCCAAAACGAAAATTAAAAAACTGATCGTGACGAATTTGAAGGAAACCCTGCCGCCCGTCTTGAAAGTGTTGTTCACGCTGGCGCGCGAGAAGAAGGGCGGATTCCGCATCGAGGGTGGATTGGCGCAGGGCGATATCTGGCTGCAGGACCTGTTGAAGCAATACGCTTCGGCCAAGCGCCCCAACCTGAACCTCGGGTCGGAGGACACGGCGCTGTTCCAATATTCCGGCGGGACGACCGGCGTGGCCAAGGCCGCGGTGGCGCTGCATCGCAACGTGGTGGCGAACACGCTCCAGATCAAATCATGGATGACGACCCTCGAGGCGGGCAAGGAGGTGGTGCTGATGGCGATTCCCCTCTTCCATGTGTACGGCATGGTGGCGGGTATGAACTTTGCCATGGCCACCGGCGCGACCATGGTGATGGTCCCGAACCCGCGCGATATTCCCGACGTGTTGGAAAACATCCACAAATATAAACCGACGATCTTCCCCGGCGTGCCGACGCTTTACAACGCGATCAACAATCGCCCTGAAGTAAAGGATGGCAAGATCAGCCTGCGCTCGGTGAAGGCTTGCATCTCCGGGTCGGCGCCGCTGTTGCGCGAGACCAAGGAAACCTTCGAGGCGCTCAGCGGCGGCAAGGTGTTCGAGGGCTATGGTCTTTCGGAGACGCCGACTGCCTCCACGTGCAACCCTCTCAGCGGGGTGAACAAGACCGGCTCGATCGGCATGCCCCTGCCCGACGTAGAGATGAAGATCATCAGCCTAGACGATGGCGAGACCGAAATGCCACAGGGCGAGATCGGTGAGATCATCATTCACGGGCCACAGGTGATGAAGGGCTATCACAATATGCCCACCGAAACCGCCAACACCCTGCGTGCCATGAAGGACGGCAAGACCTGGCTTTTCACCGGCGACATCGCCCGCATGGACGAGGACGGCTACTTCTACATTGTGGATCGCAAGAAGGAACTGATCAAGCCGGGCGGATTCCAGGTGTGGCCGCGCGAGGTGGAGGAGGTTCTCGCTGCGCACCCCAAGGTGATGGAAGTGGGCGTGGCGGGCATTCCCGACCCGTATCGCGGCGAGACGGTCAAGGCCTGGATCGTGTTCAAGGCCGGTCAGACGGCCACAGAAGAGGAACTCAAAACCTTCTGCAAGGAAAAACTTGCGCCCTACAAGGTCCCGTCGCATTACGAGTTCCGCACTGAATTGCCGAAAACCACAGTTGGAAAGATCCTGCGCCGCGAGCTGGTGAGGCAGCACAAGGAAGCGAATCCGTCGTAGACAGTGGACTCGAAAAAAAGAGGCCTTCCATTTGGGAGGCCTCTTTTTTTTGCCCGGAACGTTTGCGGAGATCAATCCATCTGCTGGCGTCCCTGTAAGGCGCGCAGGAGCGTGTTTTGATCGGCGTATTCGAGGTCGCCGCCCATGGGAAGTCCGCGTGCGAGACGGGTGACGTTGACTCCCGAGGCGCGCAGTTGTTGTTGCAGATACATCGCGGTCGTGTCGCCTTCCATGCTGGGATTGGTGGCAAGGATCACTTCGCGGATTCCGCCGCGAGCGACACGGTCAATGAGCGGGCGGATCTTGATATCGTCGGGGCCGATGCCTTCGATAGGATTCAACACGCCCTGCAAAACGTGATAGCGGCCTTGATACGCCGCGGTACGCTCGAGGGCAAGAACATCGAGAGCATCTTCCAGCACACAGATGATTGACCCATCGCGTTTAGGGTTGGCACACACATCGCACAGTTCGCGTCCCGCCTCGGTGATGTTAAAACATTCCGAGCAATAAGCGATCTTCGCTTTCAGGCCGGTCAATGCCTCAGCCAATTCAGACGAAAGCGACTCATCGGCGCGCAAAAAATAGAATGCCAGACGCGAAGCAGATTTCGGTCCGATGCCCGGCAGGCGCTCGAGGGCGTTGATGAGGTTGAGGATGGGTTCGGGGAGGAGCATAAGAGAGTACACAAGTAGACATGTACACACGTACACAGGTTACTTGTCTACCTGTATACGTGTGTACGTGTGTACATTAGAACGGAAGCCCACCCGCCAGCGGACCCATCTTCTGCGAGGCGAGTTCGCGCGATTGATCGAGCGCCATGTTGACAGCGGACAAGACCAGGTCTTGCAACATTTCGGCATCCGCATCTTTGAGCAGGTCGGGTTGAATCTCGACCGCTTTGCACTTTTGGTCACCGGTCATGGTGACTTTGATCGCGCCGCCGCCTGCACTGGCGGTGACGGTTTCGATGGCGAGTTGCGCCTGCGCCTCTTCCATCTGCTTTTGCAGTTTTTGGATCTGCGCCATCATGCCGCCTGCTCCACCAGCCATATTGCCCGGACGATTGAAACCTTTTGCCATAATTACCTCGTTGTTCGATGTTGGTTATTCGATATTCGGTGTTCGATATTCGAGATTCGATATTCGAGATTCGGTATTCGATATTCGAGATTCGGTATTCGGTATTCGATATTCGAGATTCGGTATTCGATATTCGATATTCGAGATTCGGTATTCGATATTCGATGTTCGATATTCGATGTTCGAGTATCGAATATCGCCTTATTCTTGAACGTCAACAATTTCCCCGCCTTGATGGATCGCCGTTGCGACCATGCCATCCTGAGGCACATGCGGCGGGACCTTGCCCCTGGCGTTCGCCACCTCGCAACGGATGTCGAGCGTCACGCCCAGCGCGTCGGCGATGAGTTGGCTGGCGCGTTTTTTCTCTTCTTCCTTCATCTTGGACATCAGCACATCACTGGCAAAGCCAAGCACGAGTGTGTTGCCTTGCACATCAATCGCGGTGACCGAATTGAGCAACGCGGCCAGGTTGCTTGCCGATTCTTTCTTCAAGATGGCTTGAAACGACTTCCAGACTTTGATGATTTCCGAAGCGGGAATAGTTGGAGCAGTCGCGCCGCTTTTTTCGGAGGAAGTAGAGACAACAACGGGCGTCAATTGTGACGCAGAAGGCTTTGCGCTTTGCTTTGGAGTACTTCGTGTGACAGGCGCAGACTCGGCAGGGGCTTCAAGCGTTTCGGCAAATGCCAATTCCAGCGAAAGCGAGGGCTGCCAACTGCCGCGCGAGTCGGTGGCGGCTTCGTTGAAGATGCGCATCATGCGGAGAACATCTGCGGGGGTAAGAGCAGAGGCGTGCGCGGACATTTTTGCCTTGATATCTTTGGTGGTCTCCACTTGCGACTCGTTGCCCATTTGGATCAGCATCAGTCCGCGCAGATAATCTACGATCTGACGGGCGAGGGAGCGAGGGTCGACGCCGCCATCGAGGGCGTGGTGAATCGCTTCCAGTCCGCGAGCCGCTTCCCCGTCGAGGATGGAAGCGACGAGGTCGAGGACGGTTTGCGAGGTGGCAGTACCCAGCACGGTCTGCGCGAGTTCCATCGTGATGCGTTCGCCGGTTGAGGAAAGTTGGTCGAGCAGGGATTGGGCGTCGCGCATCCCGCCCGCGGATTGACGGGCAATCAGCGCGAGGGCATCGTCGTCTGCCTGGATGTTTTCGGCGGCGGCGATGTGCTGGAGGTTGGCGACGATCTCATCCACGGGGACACGGCGGAACTCGTGACGCTGACAGCGGGAGAGGACGGTGGCGGGAATCTTGTGAATCTCGGTGGTGGCGAGGACGAAGATGGCGTGAGGCGGCGGCTCTTCGAGAGTTTTGAGGAGCGCGTTGAAGGCGGGAGTGGAGAGCATGTGGACTTCGTCAATGATGTAGATTTTATATTTGCCCTGCGTGGGCGCAAAGTTGATCTTGTCTCTTAACTCGCGCACGTCTTCGATACCGTTGTTGGAGGCGGCGTCAATTTCGATCAGGTCGAGGAAGCGATTCTCGCTGACGGCGCGGCAGTAGTCGCACTCGTTGCAGGGACGTTTGGATTTGTCTTCGTTCAAACAGTTGACGGCTTTCGCCAGCAGACGCGCGAGAGTGGTCTTGCCCGTCCCGCGCGGACCGGCGAAGAGGTAGGCGTGCGCGACACGGTCAGCGGCGATGGCATTGCGCAACGTCTGCAACACGTGTTGCTGGCCGACGACTTCGGCCCATCCTTGCGGACGATACTTGCGGTAGAGGGCTTGGGACATGATAGTTGGTGGTTGGCGGTTGACGGTTGGTAGTTGGTGGTTGGCGGCTGTCAAAGGTTAAGGGACTTTGAAGGTAACAATTAAATTTCCAATGGCATCGTAGAGGCTTGCAGTCTCACCCGATTTCCAGACCGGGGAGGTCATGCCCCAGTACAGGTCAATCGGAGTGGAGGCTCCGCTGGCGGTGTGGATTTGCACGGCGCCGTTTTGGATGAGAGTGACAGCGGGAAATAAAAAGAGGTTGCCGCTTTCATCTTTCAATTGCCAGTTGCTCAAATCGAGTTGACCTTCACCGACGTAACGCAAGATGACGGTCTCTGCGGAGAGATTGTCCGCGCCGATGACGCTGACGATCTCGACCAGGGCGGGGTCCGAGTCTGCGATTGCCTCACCCGTCGCGGGGTCGGTTTGAGGCGGAATGGACGAGGAGGTCGCTTTAACGTTGCGGTCATACCAGAAGAGGATTCCGCCCGTCACGCAGGCGGAGACGAAAATATTGAGGAGGATATAAGACACAAGAAGTCGGCGATCCATCTTGGTCGAATCATAGCACAATAAATGAAAATACTGTTTTAAAAATTAACAGCCGCCGTGAAGGCGGCTGTCGGTGTGCGCGATGGATTACTTCAGTTCGGTGATGACAAAATCGTCGAAGGAAATGGTGACGCCGTTGGCGACTTCGTCGCTCCAGGCAAAGAGCGCCACGCCGCCGGAGGAGTAAAGCGCGTCGGCGGCGGTATCGGTGGCGGTATCCACCGTCTGTCCGTTGACATACAGCGTGACCGTGCCGTTGCCGCAGTCCATGCCGAGGGTGTACGAGGAGGCGTTCTGCGGGATGAGGTCGGAGGCGCCGGTGGCGAGGTCAATATCGTCTTCAACAAACATGGATTTGACGATGCCGTAATCTCCGTTGGGCGTGATGTAAACATAATAAAATTCGTCATCCATAAATTGCTGGTTGCACATGATTCCGAAGGCGGCGTTCTTGTCCGCGCTGGAATTGGCGACAGTCACTTCGATATGGACGTTCTTATATTCCGTGTCGCCGGGCGTACTCCACACAAAATAATTGGTTGTGTAGAGCTCGAACTTCAGCGCGTCGTCCACATACTCGACGGAACTGTCCGCGTCGGTGCCAACGCCCCAGTTGCTGTCGCGCCCGCGGAAATCGTCCTGGACAAGAGGGCGGTCGCCGTTGGAAGGCGGGGCAGGCGGGGCATCTCCATTGTTGTTAGTGTTACCAGGGTCGCTGCCGCCGCTGATCGCGGTCGGGATGTTTGGCGGGGCATCTGAGCCGCCGGGCGTGGCTACACTACAGGCCAGCACGGCAATGGTCAAGGCGCTCATTGCCATAATGGAATGAAGCAAACGAGTTTTCATGTCAATTCTCCTTATAAATGATTGGCGCAGTATATCAGAACTAATGTTAAAAAATCAGGACTTTCGCTCCATCCAGCGTTTGAGAACGCTGAATACGCCCAAAAATAGTTTTCTGATGCGCGCACACATTGAATCTTTCATGCCAAAGAGCGGGATTCTTAAAGCGGTGTGCCTGTTCGCTGCTTCCGACAACTCAACGCGACCCAATCCCCCATTTGCAGCGTCTCGTTCATTCGCAACCCTTTGGCGGCCGCAGCCTCGCGGACTTTTTCCGCCTGCTCGGCGAGGATTCCGCTCAGGATGATCTCGCCTCCATTGTCAACCAGATCGGCCAGTCCCGCGTCGAAGAGACGGATAATGATCGGCGCGAGGATGTTCGCCACCACCAGCGGCGCGGACTTGTAGGCGAACTGTCCCGCCAACACTTCCGCCACCGACCCCTGCCCGATGATGAACTCCTGCCCCACTCCATTTTTGTCCGCATTCTCGCGCGAGTTGACGACCGACTCCACGTCAATATCCACGCCGAGGACGGAGTCCGCGCCGAGCTTGAGCGCGGCGATGGAGAGGATGCCGGAGCCGCAGCCAACATCGATAACTCGATACTCGATATTCGAAGATCGAGGATCGAGTATCGAATATCGAGTATCGAATATCGCCTTCTCGATTAGTTCAAGACACAACTGCGTTGTCGGATGCGTGCCGGTGCCGAACGCCATGCCAGGGTCAATTTTGATCGGGATGCGTTTCGGCTCGGGTGAATCCATCCACGCGGGGACGATCATCAGCCGTTTGCCGATCGGAATCGGTTTGTAGTTTTCCTTCCAGGCTTCCATCCAATTTTGGTCAGCGATCTGTTTGTACGTCGGCGCAGGGACAGGCTGAATCATGCCGAGATAAAACAGCGCTTCTTCCAATTTCTGCCGCGTCTCTTCAATCTGATCGTTGACCTCCAGATACGCGCGCACATTGACCGGTCCAACCGCGCCGCCCTCATCTTCTTCATCATTGAATTTGATGGCGGTGCTTTCGGTCACCACGCCGTTCGGAGCAAAACGCGCAAGGACATCGGCTACCGCTTCCGCAAGTTCGCCATCCACGAGCAGGGAAACTTCCAACCAACTCATTTTTTGTCTGCCTTATAAAATCGGATTTTTGCTTTTTCCAACGTGACCAACCCTGCCTTGATGTGCGGCTCGATCAGGTCAAGGAATTTTTCGAGGTTTTCTTCCGTGTCCACGATCTCGACCACGATGGGCAGGTCTTCGGAAAGTGTATCGAAGCGGAAGGTTTGAATCTTGCGTGTGTTCGCCCCGAATCCCATCATCCCGCGCAGGACAGTCGCGCCCGCCAGTCCTTGCTCACGCGCTTGCAGGATGATCCATTCGTAGAGTGGCTTGTGCTCGTATTTGTCCGCTTCACCGATGAAAACGCGAAGCAGGGAACCTTCTTGTGGGAGTTGCATAATTCACTCTTTCTGGAGTATGGGAGCTTGCTCCCATACTGCGACGGCAAGCCGTCGCACTCCAAATTTATTTCCAAATCCAAAACGCGACCGTGCGCCCCAGCCACGCGAGCGCGAGACCGAGGATGACATTCGCGCCCACGTTGACCAGCGCATTGACCGTCTCGCCGTCGCGGAGCAGGTTCAGCGTGTCATTGCCGAACGAGGAAAAGGTGGTGAAGCCGCCCAACACGCCGATGAATACCAGCGCCCGCGTCTCTGGCGTGAACGCGCCGCGCGATTCCGCCAATTGGCTGAGAAACCCGATCACGAAACAGCCGATGAGATTGACCGTCAACGTGCCGAAGGGAAAGTCAATGCTTTTGCTCGCAGACTGAATCCATGTGCCGAGCAAATAGCGGGAAACCGATCCCACCGCGCCACCGAGAGCGACGAGAGAAATTGTAATTAGAGAAGGCATGAAGCAAATCATTCCAGAGAATTCCAACGATCGGGGAAATAGTCTTTTGCCTTCGCCAATATGCCATGTTTCTCGTTCCAATTCACAGGCAATGGTTCAAGATGGAATATCTCTGATTTCCAAAGAGCATTTTTTACAAGTGGGTAGTACTTCAATTGTCCGCCCGACTCACCATACCATTCGATCAGCGTTCCCTGTTTATCCTGTCCACGCAATCGGCGACCAGACCGTTCTTTCCCATTGTCGGTAACAGAGGGGAAATCCCATTTTAGTGAGGAAACTCTGGGTAATGACAAAGAGAACTTGAATAGTTGATATTCGCCTTGCGCATTCCACGAAAGAGCAAGGTAAAAACTTCTTGACAAATCAACAACGCCGCCCTGTTTCAAACCAACTTCTTCATGCCATTCTTTTTCTTGATCCAGCAATGCCTTCGCAACTTCGGCAGGCTTGTTTTTATAGTTTCGTTGATGGATTCCCAAATCACCTAATCGCTGCCAGAATTTTCCCGACGAATTCGACAGTTCCAGAGTCACACGTCCATTTCGTTTTGTGTCATTCAATGTTCGGCGCATTTTGCAGGAAACGCCAAAATAGATGTTGTCTCTTGTGGTATCAGGAATGAGAACATCAAAAATAAACTTGTTTTCCTGTGCCTCGCCACCAAAAGCAATGGAAATCGAACGCTCGAAGTCCCTCCAACCCGGCAAGGTCTGCTCATCAGTCAAGGCTTGTTGTCCACTGCCATCTTGATATGTACTTAGAATGAGCCGAAAACGCTCAAATTCCTTTTGGGTGGGGTCACGAACAATAAATGGAATGCTCATCTCTCCTCCACGTTGAGTTCGTCTTTCAATAGCTGATCCGTTGTGACCTTGAAATAACGAGCAACCTTCAACACAAATTCAGCGGTAGGTTTTTTCTTGCCTGCTTCCATTTCACTAATATAGCCGTGCGCGGTCAGACCCAAAGCAGACGCAAGCTCTTTGAGCGTCATTTTCTTTGCAGTTCGAAGTACTCGAAGTTTTTCACCAAATCGTTGCATGGAATGATTGACAGAAAATTTAGGATATGATAAAATGTCTCTAGTAGAGACAATTAGAAACTATGGCAAACCCAACTTCCAATCACGAAATGATCAACAGTCCCTTCAAATGGGTTGGCGGAAAATCGCGCCTTCGCAAACAAATCATTGCGCTCTTGCCGAAACACACCTGTTACGTTGAACTATTTTCGGGAGCGGCCTGGGTCCTATTCGGCAAACCGCCAAGCGATGTGGAAGTACTGAACGATATTGACCAGGAGCTTGTCTCCTTCTTCCGTGTTGTGAAAGAGAAACCTGAAGAACTTATTGCTTCTTTTGAATGGGAACTCGTTTCACGAGTGGAATTCAAACGACTGGCAGAATTAGATCCATCCAAACTCACCGATATTCAACGCGCTCACCGTTTTTACTATTTGATTATGGCTGGTTGGGGCGGTGAACTGAAATATCCGCGCTTTCAAACCAGCGTTTCTGACGGTGGACATGGTAATCGTCTTATAGGCGCATTGGAAACTCTCAAAGAACGACTCGCGCCTGTCCATACTCGTTTAAAAACTGTCATTATCGAGAACCTGGATTGGCGAATTTGTCTTGACCGTTACGACAAACCTAATACGGTCATGTACATTGATCCGCCATATCCTGATAACGGCGCAAATTACTTCCATAACATGCGTGACTGGAAAGAGCACCACGAATTAGCAGAACGGCTTCACAAGACGGAATGCAAGTGGATTCTTTCTTCGTATAACATTCCAGAAATGCGAGAGTTATATCCAGAGAGTTATGTTGTCGCCGTTCAAATGGCATCTGGCATGAAAGCCAGAAAAAATGGCAGCGAGCGCGTTATCAATAAAGAAGTGTTGATAACAAATTATCTGCCCGACAGCACAGCAGTTTTGCATTTCAAAGATCAGGATGTCCGTCAAATGCGTATGGTTTTGGAAAAAGACGAACCATACAAAACGCGATTATAGCATGGCGCAAAAGAACCCCAGATTTTTCAGTCTGAGGTCCTTTATTCTGAGCTGGCAATATTCAATTTGACAGCCATCCTCCGTATCAATTCCTTCTCGGCAAACAACATCTGCGGGAGAGCGGTCAGATCAAAATAGTTCACTGCGGAGACTTCGTCGCTCTCCCGAAAGATGCCGCCAATAATTCGGCATTGATAGATCAAACTGACGTGGCGATCGTCTTTCGAGTTTTCTGCCAACAGCAATCTCGCAACTTCGATCTGCATACCTGTCTCTTCAAACATCTCACGAACCATCGCCTCTTGCGGTTGCTCGCCATATTCCAACGCCCCGCCGGGAATTCCCCATTCGAATTTTCGATACGTGTGACGGAACAGCAGGATCCGCCCCTGTTCGTCAAAGATCAGCGCTGCCACCCCAACACGGAACCTGGGCCGCACAATCCGCGCGGCGAGGATGTGAATCCACAGCGGAAGCCTGCGCCAGATGCGGAATAGGAATCTCTTCATGGGGGAATTCCGGCAGGATCAAACCGGCGAGCGGACTCTATCCGCTCACCAGGCAGGCGCTCTCGAATCACCTACAGCCAGGAAATTTTTATTTCCTTCTCCACTTTCTTGAATTCCTTGTCTCCCGTAACAAGTTCAGCATTTCGGAGTTTGGCCAACGCCGCGGCAAAACAATCGGCGTAGGATATGCCGCCGATGGATTTATACACTGCCGCCTGGCGCGAGATCTCCCAACTCGCGTCCACTACTTCAATGGACATGCCTTGTATCTGCATAACATAACGATCTGCGGCTTCAGGAGAGATCGCGCGTCTTGTGGAATACCAAACCTCCCCCAAATTCACCGCACAAACAGCGAGATGAATTTTTCCTTCCGATGCCGCGATCAAGATGCCTTCTACGACATCAGCAGAAGGCTCGTCTTGCAAAAAAGCCATCAGGGCGTAAGAATCAAGTATCTTGGAATCCATCACTTTCCCCTCTCCCGATCCTTTTTTCGCTCCTCCATCAGGATTTGAAGCGCGCCAGAGCCCTTCAGAACACCGCGTAACTTTTTGATCGCTTCAGGCGTCATCGGGCGCAGGATGATCTCGTCCCCGTTATCCACAATGACGATCTTCGTCTTTTCGGTAATCTTGTATTTTCGGCGTAATTCCGCCGGAATGACGATTTGACCTTTTACAGTTGGGTAGGCTTCCATGACAAACTCTCCTTTCTATAGCGTTAATCCTACTTCAACACAAAAAGTAAGTCAAGTCATAATTTGTATACTTTTATACTTGCCTGACAACAAAATGAGCGGATGAATGTCCGCTCACTGATTACTGATTACTGATGACTGATTACTGATTACTGATGACCGATCACTTTCCCCTACCCCCCAAACGCCTCATTCAACCAGTCAATGAACCCCTTCTCCTTCGGCTTGACCTGCGTGCCGAGCGTCTCAGCCAGTTTCTCCATCAGCTCGCGTTGTTCCTTGTTCAACTTGGTCGGCACTTCCACATTGACGATCACCAGCTGGTCGCCGCGACTGCTTCGGCGCAGGTGCGGGACGCCCTTGCCGCGCATGTGAAATATTTTCCCCGGCTGAGTCCCGGCGGGGATGTGCAGTTTGTCGTCGCCGTCCATCGTCGGCACTTTGATGTCCGCGCCGAGGGCGGCTTGCGCAATGTTGATATCGAGATTGAGCAAAATGTCGTTCTCGCGGCGTTTGAAATATTTATGCGGCTGGACAGTCAAGACCAGGAACAGGCTCCCGTTCGGACCGCCGTATATTCCCGGTCCGCCCTCGCCCGCCAGGCGAATCTGCGTTCCGTGATCCACGCCCGCGGGAATGGAGACATTCTTTTTAATTTTCTTGTGTTCCAATCCGCCGCCGCGACAGGTCTTGCACGGCGAAGCGATGGTCTCGCCGCGCCCGTTACAGGTTGGGCAGGTCGCGCTTTGCACCATCTGACCGAGGAAAGTCTGCCGCACCTGGCGCACCTCGCCCTGTCCCTGGCATGTGGCGCATTTGACAGGAGACGTTCCCGGCTCGGCGCCGGAGCCGTTACACGTCGAGCAGGTTTCGTCGCGCGCGAATTCGATCTCCTTCTCCACGCCGAAGAAAGCCTCTTCAAATTTAAGCGAGACTTCCATTTGCAGGTCGCGCCCGCGCCGCGGAGTCTTTCGTCCGCCGCGCCGCCCGCCCGTGCCGAATCCAAATTGACCGAGAAGTTCTTCGAAGATGTCGCCGAAGTCTGCGCTGTAATCGTGGAAGCCGCCTGTGTTGCCCAGCCCCGCCTTGCCAAAGCGGTCGTAGCGGGCGCGTTTGTCCGCGTCCGAAAGAACGCCGTAGGCTTCGTTGATTTCCTTAAATTTTTCCTCGGCGTCGGATTCCTTGTTCACGTCGGGATGATACTGGCGCGCCAATTTACGGAACGCGCCTTTAATTTCATCTTCCGACGCATTCCGATTAATGCCGAGGGTTTCGTAGTAATCGCGGTTGCTCATAATGGTCGAATGTCAAAAGTCAAAAGTCAAAGGTTGTGTGTCTTTCGACTTTCAACCTTTGACCTTCGACTGAACTTACTCCTTCACTTCCCCATCCACCACGTCCGGTCCCGCATTGGGGTCGGGATTCGGATTCGCATCCGGACCGGCGGCATCCGGTTGTTGATAAACGCTCGCGCCGATCTTTTGGATGACCTGTCCCAACGCCTCCGTCGCAGACTGGATGGCGGGCACATCGTCGCTTTCCGCCGCTTTCTTCACCTCCGCCGACTTCGCCTCGATCTCGGACTTCACATCCGCGGGAACTTTATCGCCGAATTCTTTCAGCGCTTTCTCCGCCGTGTAGACGGCGTTATCCGCCTGATTGCGCGCCTCGATCAACTCTTTGCGCTTGCGATCTTCCTCCGCATGCGACTCGGCGTCCTTGCGCATCTTCTCCACTTCCGCTTCGCTCAAGCCGGACGAGGCGGTGATGGTGATGTGCTGTGTGCGTCCCGTGGCTTTATCTTTCGCGGTCACTTTCAAAATGCCGTTGGCGTCAATGTCGAAGGTCACTTCGATCTGCGGCACGCCGCGCGGCGCGGGCGGGATTCCGTCGAGGGTGAATTTTCCCAGCGATTTGTTATCCGCCGCCATCGGGCGTTCGCCTTGCAGAATATGAATCTCAACCTGAGTCTGGCTGTCGGAGGCAGTGGAGAATACTTGCGATTTACGCGTCGGGATGGTCGTGTTGCGTTCGATCTGCGGAGTGGCGACGCCGCCGAGGGTTTCAATGGAAAGGCTCAAGGGAGTCACATCGAGCAGCAAAATATCCTTGACATCGCCGCCCAGCACTCCGGCTTGAATCGCCGCGCCGACCGCGACCACCTCATCGGGATTGACTCCCTTGTGCGGCTCCTTGCCGAAAAATTTGCGGACAACTTCCTGCACGGCTGGCATACGCGTCATGCCGCCGACCAGCACCACTTCGTTGATCTGCGCCGCGGTCATGCCCGCGTCGGAGAGGGCTTGCTTGATCGGTCCGATCGTCCGCTCGACGAGGTCGCCCGTTAGTTGTTCAAGTTTGGCGCGGGTCAGAGTCGTGACAAGATGCTTGGGTCCGGTCGCGTCGGCAGTGATGTACGGCAGATTGATCTCAGTCTGCATCGTGGTCGAGAGTTCGATCTTGGCTTTCTCCGCGGCTTCCTTCAAACGCTGAAGCGCCTGGCGGTCGTTGCGCAAATCAATGTTGTTATCGCGCTTGAACGTGTCCGCCAGGAAGTCCATGATGCGCAGGTCGAAGTCATCGCCGCCGAGGAAGGTGTCGCCGCTGGTGGACTTGACTTCAAAGACTCCGTCGCCCACCTCCAGCACGGACACGTCGAATGTCCCGCCGCCGAGATCGTAGACGATGATGGTTTCATTTTTCTTTTTATCGAGACCATACGCGAGGGAGGAAGCGGTCGGCTCGTTGATGATACGCAGGACTTCGAGACCGGCGATCTTGCCCGCGTCTTTGGTGGCGTTGCGTTGCGCGTCGTTGAAATACGCCGGGACGGTGATGACCGCCTGCGTGACCGTCTCGCCGAGGTAGGCTTCCGCGTCCGCTTTGATCTTGGCGAGGATCATCGCCGAGACTTCCGGCGCGCTGTAATCGCGTTCAGCCATCTTCACGCGCACGTCGCCGTTCGGCGCGGCTTCCACCGCGTAGGGGACGAGTCCCTTGGCGCGAGTCACTTCCGCGTCGTCGGCTTTGCGCCCCATAAAACGCTTGATCGAAAAAACTGTGTTGGTCGGGTTGGTGATGGCTTGGTTGCGCGCCACGCGCCCGACGAGACGCTCGCCGTTTTTATTGATCGCCACCACCGAGGGGACGAGTCGCTCCCCCTCCGCAGATGGGATCACAACCGGTTCGCCGCCCTGCATAAAGGCCGCAACCGAGTTGGTCGTACCGAGGTCAATACCGATGATCTTTGCCATGAAATAAGTTCTCCAGTTTCAGGTTTTAGGTTTCAGGTTTCAGGTTTCAGGTTTCAGGTTTCAGGTTTTAGGTTTTAGGTTTTAGGTTTTAGGTTTCAGGTGTCATGTGTCAGGTTTCAGGTTTCAGGTCACGCAACAGACAACCTGACACCTGACACATGACACCTGACACATGACACCTGACACATGACACCTGACACATGACACTTTTCTATTGCGCCACCCTGACCAATGCGGGTCGAATGACTCGTTCACCGATCACATACCCATTGCGGACGACAGCAATGACATGTTCGCTGGGAACGTCCGCGTTGGGTTCGTGCGAGATGGCTTCGTGGAAATTCGGGTCGAAGGGTTGACCCTCCGCTTCGATGCGCTTCACACCTTCGGATTCCAAAATGGATTGAAACTTGCGCGCGATCAATTCGACTCCGCCCGCCCACGCGTCGTCTGCGGGACGGTTGGCGAGGGCGAGTTCGAGATCGTCCAGCACGGGCAGGATCCTCTGGAAGATGTCGCCTTTCATGTTGGCGCGCATCATGTCGTAATCGCGCGCGACGCGGTTTTTGTAATTGACGAACTCCGCCTGCGCGCGCTGCCAGCCCTCGCGGTGTTCCGCGACTTTGGCTTCCGCTTCTTCGAGTTTCTTCATCAACTCAGCCACGTCCACTTGTGGCTGTCCCGTCGCTTCGACGGGAATCTCGGTCACTTGCTCTTCTTCAGGTTTGTGTTGTTTGTGTTTTTTGTCGGTCATAGAAATTCCGATATTAGAGATTCGATAATCGGCGCTCGACATTCAATCGAATATCGAGTATCGAATATCGTCCTTATTCCTCTCCAGCAATGTTCTCCGTCACAAGATCGCTTAGCAAGCCTGCCATAAATCGCACGGTGGGAATGGCGCGCGCATAGGACATGCGCATGGGACCCAGCACACCGAGCATACCGGTCGCGAGTCCGGGCACGCCGTAACTCGCGAGGACCATCGAGCATTGACGCAGTTCCTCCCACTCGCCTTCGCCGCCGATCAGGACTTGCAGTCCGCCGACGGAGGAGCCTGTGGAGGTGCGCGCCAGCAAATCTTGCAGGGAACTGCGTTCTTCAAAAAGTTTCAGCGCGCGGCGGGCTTCATCTGATTCTGCGAATTCGGGTTCAGCCAGCAGATTGGTCTGACCGTCGGTGTAGATCTGCCCGCTGACGTGGGCGTCGTTGCGGCGCAGGTCGGCGATGATGAGGGTCAGGATATCCTGCTCGAGGGCGTCGGCGCGGGCTGGGAGGGCGGAAATTTCGTCCACAGCGCGACCCGCTAAAAGCGGAGAAAGACGCGAGGCAGTCTGGCTGAGACGTTCCTGGGTCACGGGTTCGGCGAGAGTCAAAATTTGTTGCGAGACTTCTCCGCCTGTCATCACCATCACCATTAAGATCTGCCTGCCTTGTGTGGAGATCAGTTCAACATGTTTGAAGCGCGCGCGCGCGGGGTGCGGCGCGGTGACCAGCGACACGCCCTGCGATTGATTCGCCAGCACGGAGGCGGCGAGGGTCATCCATTGCTCCATGTTTGGATGAGATTGGTAGAACTGATGCGAGATGGTCTGCTGGATGGATTCGGGAAGTTCAACGTTGGGCAACATCTGCCCGACGAACACACGGTAGCCTTCTTCGGTGGGGACGCGCCCCGCCGAGGTATGCGGCTGACGCAGAAATCCCATCTCCGTCAGCGCGGACATCTCGTTGCGGATGGTGGCTGGGCTGAGGTCGAGATGGTAGCGCTCGACAAGCCGCTTCGAGCCGACGGGCTGGGCGGTTTCGATGTAGTCGCGGATGATAAGGAGGAGCAGGCTCTGCTGACGGTCGGAGAGGGCTGGCATTTTGGTTTCCGTTAGCACTCAAGAAAAGAGAGTGCCAATCAAACAGGGACAATAATATCATGTGGGAGAAAATGAAGTCAATAAGAGGAGTGTAAGAGGATAAGAGGCGGTTGATTTCGCGGATGGATTGTTTATTTTCGGCTCTTCCGTAATAAACGGGGAAGAGCCTCAACACAAAGTCAGTAGATCACGAAAACCCTGCGTAGGTTGCGATCTCTATCGCAACCTGGCGGTAGAGACCGCCAAATACGCGCTTTCGTGAAGTACTGAAAGTACACAAAGGCTCTCAAAGGGGGAAGGACGTTTAGCCGTAAGGGCTTTTCCTTCATTGACTTTGTGTTCCTTCGTGTTTCAAAGGTTTTTCCCGTTAAAAACGGGAGAACCTTTTTTTCTTGGGTACAATGGAAATTGCGCAATCGGGATAGGTTCAACACAGACGGAGAGAAACATGCACGAAGTGACCTTGCTGATCAATATCGTTATGGCTCTCGTGGTCGCATTCATTGGAGGGGTCATCGCGCGCCGCCTCGGTTTGCCGACGATCGTTGGGTATTTGTTCGCGGGAATTGTGATCGGTCCGTTTACTCCGGGCTTTGTAGGAGATACGCCGATCATTCAACAACTCGCCGAATTGGGCGTGATCTTTCTAATGTTCGGCGTTGGTCTGCATTTTTCATTTCAAGATTTATGGAACGTGCGCGATATCGCCATCCCTGGCGCGCTGATTCAAACCGCCCTCGCCACTCTCCTGGGGCTTGGCTTGAGTCAACTTTGGGGGTGGACGCTCATGTCTGGATTGGTGATGGGGCTTTCCATTTCCGTTGCCAGCACAGTGGTCTTGTTGCGCGGGCTGATGGATAACTCGCTCCTGAACACATCGCACGGACAGGCGGCTGTCGGCTGGCTGGTGATGGAGGATATTCTCTCCGTGCTGATCTTGATCTTAATGCCAACTCTTGTGCGGGATGCGGGAGCGTTCAACTGGGGAAACCTGGCTGTCACGCTTCTGAAGTCCGCGGCTTTCATGGTCATCATGTTTTTCGGCGGGACGCGCCTGTTGCCCTGGCTGCTCGAAAAGATCGCCCACACCCGCTCGCGTGAATTGTTCATCCTGGCCGTGCTAGCCATCACGCTTGGAACGGCCATGAGCGCGTCAGAGTTGTTCGGGGTGTCGCTGGCGCTCGGCGCGTTCGTGGCAGGCGCGATCATCAGCCAGTCGCATTTGAGTCATCAAGTGGGCGCGGACCTGTTTTCGTTCCGCGAAATATTTTCGGTGCTGTTTTTCGTTTCAGTGGGCATGCTCGTCAATCCGCTCTTTTTATGGGAAAACTTCGGACAGGTGATCTCGCTGAGCCTGTTGGTGGTCGTTGGGAAAATCACCATCGTCATTCTGATGGGATTTTTCTTCCCGCGTCCCGCGCGCACATTTTTGGTCATCGCCATCGGGCTGAGTCAGGTCGGGGAATTCTCGTTCATTCTTGGACAGGGAGGCGTCACCCTGGGCTTGCTGGATTCCAACCAATATTCGCTGATCCTCGCCGCGTCGCTGATCTCGATCTCCGTCAACCCCTTCATGTACAAGATTCTCCCCGCGCTGGAAAGCCAACTGCGCCGCATCCCCGGATTCTGGAAAAAACTGGACGCCAATACGCACATCCTGGAGATCAAAAAAGAAGCCCTGGTTGGTCACGTTGTAATCATCGGCTACGGCAGGGTTGGAAAACACATGGTGGATGTTCTGGAAAAACTCGCCGTACCGATGCTGGCCATCGAGGCGGACGCGGAACGCATCGCCAGCCTCAACGGAAGAAATATCCCCACTCTATACGGAGACGCCAGCAACTCCGAAGTGATCAACCACGCCTATCTGGATCGCGCCAGCGTCCTCGTCGTCACCATCCCCGACGAAACTTCAGCGGAGCTGATCGTCACCGCCGCCCGCGACCTCAACCCAGACCTGCCCATCGTGGCTCGCGCCGCGACCGAAGACGGGCTGTTGATGCTGCTGAATCAAGGCGCCAACCGCACCATCCACCCGGAACTGGAAGGCGGCCTGGAGATGGTACATCACACCCTGCTCATCCTGGGCTACCCTCTACAAGAAGTCCATCGCTACGCGGAGGCGGTCCGCAAAGACCGCTATAACTTCAACATCACAACCGACGAGGAACACCGCTCCCTGCACGAACTGCTTGTCGCGTTTCAAGACATAGAAATCATCTGGCTGACTCTGCGCGAAGACTGCTCGCTGGTCGGCAAGTCCCTTTCCGAATCAGATATCCGCGCCCGCAGCGGCGCGTCAGTGGTGGCGATCCTGCGGGCCGGGCAACTCATCGCCAACCCGAAATCCTCCACCGTGTTCGAAAGCGGCGACCGCATCGGCTTAATCGGCGACAGGGAACAGATCGCCGCGGCTGAACAATTCATCCTGCCCGCCGCGGCGGAGGCGGCCGGCGACACGCAGTAAGAAAATTCCAGCCGTGAAAAAATGCCCAAAAACGCGCGCACCTTCGCAAGGATGTTCAAATCCGCTATAATCCCAGCGTTTTACGCAAATTCCCACAAGCGTGGTTTAAAACAGAAGGAGTAAGTCATGTCCGGTCATAGCCATTGGGCCACCATCAAACGCAAAAAAGGAGCGGCGGACGCCAAGAAAGGCGCGATCTTCACCCGCCTCGCAAAAGAGATCGTCATGGCCGCGCGCCAGGGCGGCGGCGATCCCGACACGAATTTCCGTCTCGTGCTTGCCATTGAAAAGGCGCGCGCCGGCAACATGCCGAAAGATAATATCGAACGCGCCATCAAACGCGGCACCGGCGAAGACAAGGAAGGCACCGCTTTCGAAGAGTTGACTCTCGAAGGCTACGGCCCGCACGGCGCGGCGGTGATGGTAGACTGCGTGACCGACAACCGCAACCGCACCATTTCTGAACTGCGTCACGCGTTCAGCAAGGCGGGCGGAAACATGGCCGAGGCCGGAGCCGTCGGCTGGCAGTTTGACCGCAAGGCGTATTTCTCCTTCCCTTCCAGCGCGTTTTCGTTCGATAAGGCGTTCGATCTGGGTGTGGTGGCCGGCGCAGATGATGTAATTGACAGCGGCGAAGAAATCGAAATCATCGGTCCAGTGGACACATTCAAGACCATCAGCGACGCACTGCATCAAGCCGGTGTCAGCCCGGAAGAATCGGGACTACGGATGATCGCCCGGCAGGAACTCGAACTCGACACGGACGACACGCTCTCCGTCCTGCGTTTGGTGGAAGCCATCGAAGACCTGGACGACGCGCAGAATGTGTATCACAACGTCAAGATCTCCGAAGACGTGCTGGCTGCGCTCGAAGCCGCATAACCATCAATTCTGAATTCAGAATTCTGAATTCAGAATTTTTATAAGATGACACTCGCCCTCGGAATTGACCCCGGCCTCGCCACCACCGGCTACGGCATCGTCCGCCTCGAACCCAACGGAGAACTGGCCGCTATTAAATTTGGCGTGATCCTCACTCCAAAGGCAGACTCCATCCCTGCCCGACTGGACAGTCTCTACCGCGAACTGAAGTCCCTGCTGAAAAAGCACAAACCCGATACCTGCGGCGTGGAAAAATTATTCTTCCAACGCAACGTCTCGACCGCCATTGCTGTCGGCCAGGCGCGCGGCGTGGCGCTGCTCGCACTCGAGCAGGCGGGCATTCCGGTCTTCGAGTACACCCCCAACGAAGTGAAACAGGCCGTGGCCGGTTACGGCTCCGCAGACAAAAAACAGGTGCAGGAAATGGTGCGCGCGCTGCTGAATCTGACCTCCCTCCCCAAACCCGACGACGCCGCCGACGCGCTCGCCATCGCCATTACGCATTTGAATACAAAGCGATATTCGTAAAACAAATTGACGATGTGTTCGACAGCCTTTGCGGTTAAAATACATCCATGATCTCCTCCCTGCTCGGCGAACTGCAACACAAAGAAGACAACTCCCTCGTGGTCGTGGTCGGCGGCGTGGGACTGCGCGTCTCCGTCCCAAAAGGGCTGGCAGAGCGGCTCAACATCGGCGACAAACTCTTCCTGCACACGCACCTCATCGTCCGCGAAAACGAACTGTCGCTGTACGGATTCGAATCCGCCGAAGACCGCAAACTCTTTGCCACCCTGCTCGGCGTGGACGGAGTCGGACCCAAAGTGGCGCTCTCCGTCCTCTCCACGTTAACCCTCGACGCCATCCAGCGCGCCATCTTCAGCGACGAACCAGACCTGCTCAGCCGCGTGCCCGGCGTGGGCAAAAAGACCGCGCAGAAAATGGCGCTCTACCTTAAAGACCGCCTCAAACCCGCCGACGCCCTGGCAAGAGTCGCCGCCATGAGCGACACCGACGCCGAAGTCCTGGCCGCCCTCACCTCCCTCGGCTACTCGGTGATCGAGGCGCAGTCCGCCATTCAGTCCATCCCCAAAGACGCGCCGCAGGACGTGGAGGAACGCCTGCGCATCGCCTTGCAGTATTTCGGATAAATTGTAGAGCGAGATTGCATCTCGCTCTACTTTATAATCGGGGCAACAGGTTCCCATGCCGTCATCCAAAAAAATCGTCTTCATCGAATCGCTCCTGCTGTTGCTGATCGCCGCGCTGACCTACCTGCCCGACATGGCGCGCTTCACCTTCAACCGCGACGACTGGTTCTATCTCTACGACGGACTCGTCTTCGGACCGCAAGCCTTCGTCGGTCTCTTCGAAAACCTGCGCCCCATGCGCGGACCCTTCTTCGCCGCGCTGTTTTCGCTCTTCGGCATCCACCCGCTCCCCTATCACATTTTGCTTTTCATCTGGCGCGTGCTGGGCGGCTTCGGCATGTTGTGGCTGATCCGCCTGCTATGGTCCCGCCAGCCGCGCGCCGCGTTTTGGGGCGCGACGTTGTTCGTCCTCTATCCGGGATTCCTGTGGTGGGTCTCCGGATTCGAATACCAGCCGATGGTGCTGAGCGTGACCGCGCAAGTCTTCTCGTTCGCGTTCACCCTCAAAGCGGTGACGTCCAAAACGCTCCCGGCGCGGACCGCCTGGACGGGCGCGGCCATTGCAAGCAGTATCCTCGCCCTCGGCATGGTCGAGTACGCCATCGGCATCGAAGTCCTGCGCTACTTGTGCGTCGTCGCCGTGACGCAACGCGACGAAATCCGAATCACGATGCGGGGATTATGGAAATCATTCGTCCTGACATCGCCATCCTATCTCGGCGCGTTCGGGTTTTTGGCGTGGCGGCAATTCTTCTTCGAGAACGTGCGCAAAGCCGCCGACGTGGGCTTGCAATTGACCCGCCTCGCCGACGCGCCGTTGACGATTCTCTCGTGGCTCTTGCGCTTCCTGCAAAGCGCGGCAGATATTTTACTGATGGCATGGAGCGTGCCCCTGCGTGAGCGATTCTTCAACGGCGAATTAAAAGACATGCTCATCGCGCTGGCGTGGATCGGCGCGGCTTCCCTGCTGTTCTTTCTGTTCATTCAGCGCACGGAAGAGTCCAGCGGCGAATCGAATCGCTGGCAGGTCGAGGGCGTCCTGATCGGCGCTCTCGGAGTCGCCGGGTCGCTGATCCCGATCCTGGTCGCCAACCGCTACGTGGACTTTAACCGCTTCTCGCATTACGCCCTGCCCGGATCCATCGCGGCGATTCTGTTCGTGGTCGGGTTCGCCGGGCTGGTCTCGAATCGCACCGCTCGGAATATTTTTTTAACCCTGCTGGTCTTCTCCGCCGGACTCGTCCACCGCGCATTATCGGTCAACGCGGCGCGCGAGGCGGAGACGATCAACGCGTTTTGGTGGCAGGTGGCGTGGCGCGCGCCGGACATTCAACCCGGCACGACCCTGGTGGTCGCTTATCCCGGCGTGCGCTATCAGGAGAGCAGTGACCTCGTCTGGGGTCCCGCCAACTTTATTTATTATCCCGAGGCGCAGACGAAACTTCCAGTGCAGGTGCCTCTCACCGCCGCGCGCATGGAAGGCGACCTGATGACCAATGTCCGCACGCGGGCGCAGAGCGCGCAGAATTACATCATCATCAACACGATGCGCTTCGACTTCGGGCAGTTGCTTGCCCTCAGCCAGCCGCGCGGGTCGTGCGTCCACGCGCAGGACAGCCGCTGGACCCTGCTCACGCCCGCCGACGACGGCAACATGGCGGAGATCGCCGCCCATTCCAACGTGACGAATGTGATGCCCGGCGACGGGATGCAGAAACCACAGACGATCGTCTTTGGCGAGGAGCCGCCGCATACCTGGTGTTATTACTATCAGCGCGCAGACCTTGCCCGGCAAAGCGGCGACTGGGACGAGGTATCCGCTTTGGAGGCGGAGGCGAAGCGGCTGGGATTCGCGCCGGACGATCCGCTGGAGTGGACTCCGTTTTTGCAGGCGCACGCCGTCCGCGGAAATTCGGCCGGCGTCGAAGCCATGATCCAGAATTTGAAATCCATGCAGGCATACAAAGATAACCGCCCGTATTACAAGATTCAATTCTGCCGTTCTCTGCGGGCGCTGGACGCGGCGGGCTACCCGCTCACGCCGCAGATGACCGCGTTGACCGAGCCGCTGTTTTGCAAATAGCGTTGAGACAAATTACAATCACAAAAACGGACAAACCATGACCATCGAAACTCCTGCTCCCGCTCAGCCCTCCTCCCCGCGCTGGGGGTCAACCACCAAAATGGTGGTCGCGTTCACGCTGGTCGCCATTGTGGCGGCGACGATGATCCAGTTCCACACCATCATCGGTCCGTTGTTGATGGCGTTCATTTTTTCATACCTGCTTCATCCGCTGGCGGGATTCTTAAACAAACGTTTGCGTCTTTCGTGGCGCGCTTCGGTGGGCATCGTTTTTTTGATCATCCTGATCCTCCTGCTCAGCCTGCTGACGCTCGGCGGCGTGGGGCTGGTGACGCAGATCCAGGGACTGGTCACATTTGTGCAAGCCAACCTCGACAACCTGCCTGCGATCATCGAAGACCTTGCGGCGCGGGTTTCGCACTTTGGCGTGGACTTGAGCAGTATTGACCTGAGTTCCGTCACCGATCAACTGCTCGCCCTGGGGCAAAATTTCCTCAGCCAGATCGGCTCGCTGCTTAGTTCGCTGGCGGGCGGCGCGGCGAGTTTTCTCGGCTGGACGTTGTTCGTCCTGCTGATCTCGTTCTTCGTCACCGCGGAGAGCGGCGGTTTGCGCGAAGATATGTTCAAAGTGGATGTGCCAGGCTACGCCGAAGATTTGCGGCGGCTCGGCGGGGAATTGGCGCGCATCTGGAACGCATTTTTGCGCGGGCAGATCATCATCTTCGTGGCGACGGTGGCGATCTATTTTGTGGTCTTGAGCGTGCTGGGCGTGCGTTACGCGATCGCGCTGGCGATCGGGGCCGGGTTCGCGCGCTTCGTGCCGTATGTCGGTCCAGCCATCAACTGGGCGGCGCTGGCATTGGTGACATTTTTCCAGGCGTACAAACCGTTCTTTGGCGAACAGCCGCTGTATTACACGCTGGTCGTTTTCGTCATCGCATTGCTGATTGACCAGGTTTTCGATAACATCGTCTCGCCGCGCATCATGGCAGACGCGTTGAAGGTTCACCCGGCGGCGGTGCTGGTGGCGGCGCTCATCTCCGCCAGCTTGCTGGGCGTGCTGGGCGTGGTCATCGCCGCGCCGATGCTGGCGACTTTGCAATTGTTCGGTCAGTACACGTTCCGCAAGATGTTCGATCTTGATCCGTGGCCCGACCCGCCCGCGAAAGCCGCGCCCGCCTCCCCGTCGCTGTGGAAGCGGGTGAGGGCGTGGTGGGCGTCCCTGTCAATCAAAAAGTCGAATCGAAAATAAATCCATCCAAGGAGAATCCCATGTCAAACAATCATCACGAACCCGTCACAAAGACTCTCGCCAGCACCGAAAATTTCGAAGCCTGGCGCGCGGACGAACCGGACGAAGAAACCACCTATTACCTGCAACTCGGACGCGCCACGATCAACTTCTTCCACGAAGAGTGGCAGGAGTTTCTCGGCGTGGTGCGCGACCTCGACTCGATCCAGCCGGACGAGGACGGGCTGTTCATGCTCGAATTCGATAATGTGGATGTCTGGATGGACGAGGAAGATTGGACCGAGTTCAAAAGCCTGGTGAAGGGACTCGGAAAGTAAAAAGGATGAAACACAATTCCATCACGGATGTGCCCGGCGTCGAAGTGGGACAGGCGCAAAACGAAGAGGCGCTGACCGGTTGCACGGTGATCTTGTGCCGCAAAGGCGCGGTCGGCGGCGTGGATGTGCGCGGCGGCGCGCCCGGCACACGCGAGACGGACCTGCTCAGTCCGCTCAACCTTGTGCAGAAAGTTCACGCGGTTGTGCTGGCGGGCGGCTCGGCGTTCGGACTCGATGCGGCCAGCGGCGTGATGCGCTTCCTCGAAGAAAATAAAATCGGATTCAACGCGGGCGCGGCAAAGGTGCCGATCGTCCCCTCGGCGATACTCTTCGACCTCGGTCTGGGCCGCGCAGACATCCGCCCGGATGCGGAGATGGGCTATCGCGCCGCGTCGTCCGCGACAACGAATCCGCCGCGCGAGGGAAATGCCGGCGCGGGAACAGGCGCGAGCGTTGGAAAAATTCGCGGACCCGGCAACGCCATGAAGTCCGGCATCGGATCCGCCAGCGTGGAGATCGGCGGCGGCGTGATCGTCGGCGCGTTGATCGCGGTCAATCCGTTCGGCGATGTGGTTGATCCAAACAACGGACAGATCGTTGCGGGCGCGCGCAAATCCAGGAAAACAAAACCCGGCGACTCGAATTATTTTGCCGACACAATAAAAACAATGACATCTTTTTACGGGCGCACAGTGATGAAGTTTGCCGGTCACGCCAATACGGTCATCGGCGCAGTGGCGACGAACGCGAAACTCGACAAGGCGCAAGCCAACAAAGTGGCGCAGATGGCGCACAACGGCATCGCGCGCACGGTCCGCCCGGCGCACAGCATGATGGACGGCGACACGATCTTCGCGCTCTCCACCGGCAAACGCGGCGCAGACGTTTCCACCGTCGGCGCGTACGCGGCAGAGATGGTCGCGCAAGCCATTCTGCGCGCGGCGCACATGGCGGCATCGGCGGGCGGTCTGCCCGGGTTGGCAGACACAGTAAAATAATTTATCCGCGAATTCACGCGAATTTCCGCGAATTTTTTATTCTCGTGAATTGGCGAAGATTAGCGGATTTAAAAAATCTAGATCCGTGAATACAACCTCCCTCAACCGCAACATTTTTCGTTTCGTCATCGCCTGGCTTCTAGCCAGCATTGCTGCATACTTCGTAGTTAGTTTTCTTTCCAACGTCTCTTCCAATTTCATCTTTTTCAGCCTGACGATACCTGGGCTGTTCATGTTCGTAATACTAATCATCAATAATGCAACAAGCGAAAAAATTGATTGGCTCAATTTTTTTGTTTTGACTCCCGCCCTCGGACTCACCGTCGCGGCGCTGTGGCTGTGTTCTTCCTTTCCAACACTTTTCATTCATAGCGCGCTGTTCATGGAGGACACCTCCCTGCCGGCTTTCGCTGGACTCGCAGTCGTTTCAGACTTGCTCGCGGCCGGACTCTGGTCCGCGTGGACGCGCCGCGGCGTGACGGAACGACTCCGCGCGCATCGCATCGTCCGCTTCATCGCCGACCATCAGATCGGATTCATCCTCGCGGGCCTGTTCCTCCTCACCTACCTCGCCCTCGCAGAGACGATCAACTTCCCCGGCCATCGCACCCTGGATCAATACTACGACCTCGACATCTCCGCCTGGCTGGCGCGATTGACCGCCGACTCTCCCGCCGACATCACGGACGCGATCCGTGCCGTTCACCCGGCCGTGATGCTTTTCCTGCGTCCGCTGGTGGGACTCGCCTCCCTCTTGCTGAACGGCGACCGAATGCAAGCAACCTTTCTCGTCCACGCATTGACTGCCGCCGCTTGTGTATTCCTCACATGGCGAATCGTTCTGCGCATTTCGGGTAATAAATCGTACGCGACCGTTTTCGCAACCCTGCTCGGCGCAACCGCATCACATCTTCTGCTTGGTTCGATGCTCGAGACGTACATTTATTCTGCATTCGCATTGCTTCTTTTTATAGAAGTACTTCAGATGCAAGTAGTTGATGAGACCTTCGGTCAAACCTCGGCGGAGACAAAGTCCCGCGCCGAGCAAGCAAGAACTGTCTTGGCAGGCATCCTCGTCTTCGGCATCACCGTGACCAACATCGTGCAGACCGGGATTCTTTACTTCTTCCAATCGCCGCGACAGATCAAACGAATCGTCATCTATGGGATTCTTGTGGTTGCAAGCGTCTTCCTGCTCAACCTCCTGCAAGTGACGGTCTATCCTGCCGCGGACCCGCTGACTCCCGAGCAACTGCTCGGCGAAAAAAATTACAACTCCGGAATTGAATCCTCGTGGAAACTGCGCGGACGCACCATCTTGACTACACGCTCCATCGTGATGTATGCCATCGTCGCGCCGACGCCGTACATCCTGACCGAAGAACTCGGCATGACCGCGCCCAACTTTCGCACCTTCGAGATCACGGTCGGCGAATTTCACGTGGCGGGCTATTCCGGTCTCGCGGACGTGACCGCCAAATTGTGGCTCTTGATTCTCGCGGCGGCTCTTGGTTTCTTTGCGTGGAGATGGCTCAAGGAAAGCCCCCGTCCCCTCTTCACGCTTGGCTTGCTCGCCTGCGTCGGATTCAACTTTGCCCTGCACCTCGTCTATGGCGATGACCCCATGCTCTACTCACCGGACTGGGTCTATGCGCTGGTGCTCTTCATGGCTTTCACCTTTGCCCCACTCGCGAATCGCAAATGGATTCAACTCGCGCTGATCGGCTTCCTCGTGCTGATGATATTCGTCAATGTGGGATTGCTCGCGCAGATCATGTCCGTGTCCGCGCCGGTGTATGGACGATGATGAAAATGAAATCAATAAAACAAAGAGCCCGCCTCTCCACGAGACGGGCTCACTCTTTCACTGATAACTATTCACTGATCACTGATCACTGATCACTGATCACTGTTGACTGATCACTAACTCCCTATTTCCTCTTCCCCCTCAACTCATCCCGCAGGAAGATGCCCATGATGATTCCAACAACGCTCACCACGAGTCCGCCGAGGAACGCGGGCCAGAAACCGTCCACGGTGAAGCCCACGCCAAAGGCAGTGCCGATCCAGCCGGTCAACCAGAACAGGAAGGCATTGATGACGAGGGTGAAGAGTCCCAGCGTGAGGATGATCGGCAGGCAGCCCACCAGTTTCGCCAGCGGGCGCACGATGCCGTTCACGAACGTCAGGATCAGGCCGAGCGCAAGCACCGAGACCCAATCATTTTCC
Organism: Anaerolineales bacterium; assembly: GCA_019187665.1. Classification (GTDB taxonomy): domain Bacteria; phylum Chloroflexota; class Anaerolineae; order Anaerolineales; family Villigracilaceae; genus Denitrolinea. Next base: position 66,957 of record JABARH010000004.1, on the reverse strand, counting down.
CAATGGATGCCCGGCACAAAACTCACCGCGGCCCAAACCGCAAGACTGTTGATCAACCAGCGCAAAATAAATTTATTCATCGTTGCTCCTTTGTCACATCCATCTACGCAGGGCGAATCATTTCGTTGCGCCCGGAGCGCTCATCCAAACCAACGTCCGTTCGGCGCGAAAGCCTGCGGCGCGGATGGATTCGTCCGCGCGGCCGGATGGATGCTCGAGGATGAATTTCCGCGCGCCCAATTCGCGTCTCGCCTGGACGAGCAGGCGGGTGACCGCTTCGGGATCCGAATCCTCTCCGAGGGCGAGCCAGAGCGGCTCGCGGCGCGACCCGTTTGGGATCCAAGAGAGAACCGCTTGTAATTTTCCATCGCTCAAAATGGACCACTGTTTCAGGTTCGCGTCCATGAAGATCAGATAGAGCCAGTTCCAAAATCCGGGCGCGAGCGAGTCGAAATTCCAGCCGCGATACCAGCGCAGTTCGTCGGGATGAAGTTCGTCCAGCCATTTTTTTTGCGCGGGCCAATGCTGGACGCGCCGCTGGGTGACTTGAAATCGAGGCGCGGCGGCAGGCGCGCGGAAGTCATGCGTGGAAGTCCACGTGGTGCGGCGCGCGCGTTCGACGAAACCGAGATCGGCGTAGAGATCGAGCGCGTCGGGGTTATCGTCGCGCACGGTGAGCCAGATCTCTTCCGCCTTGCGTTCGCGGGCGTGGAGGATGGCGCGTTCGGCAAGGGCGCGCGCGATGCCGCGATGCCGGAACTCGGGATGCACCGCCACGTTGGCGAGCATGTTGTATTTGCGGCGGCGATGATGAAAGACGATCAGGCTGACGTTGCCGACAATGCGGCCCCCCTCCGTCCACACATAGCCGGTCAACGGCATGGACGCGCTCCCGATGGCTGTGGAAGCCCACCTCATCCACGATTCGTCGCGCCCCGCCCGGCGCATTTGAAGAATGTATTCCTCGCCGTCCTCATCGTAATAATGCGCGAAACATAACTCGATCAAGTCGGCCACGGCAGGCAGGTCGCGCAAAACATTGAGCGCGCGCAGGTGCGGGTGAGCCTCGACTCGTGCGGGGATCGGGATGGAAGTCATGATCGGGATTATATCTCTAACGTTCCTCTTACGCCGCGCGGATAAAGCGCTGACGGGCGGTTTGTTATAATGCCGCCTGTACCGCAAATTTCAATTTGCGAGCAAGGAGGCAGTACCCATGATGCGATTTGACCGATTTACCGAACGAGCGCAGGAAGCCGCCCAACGCGCGGCGGAGATCATCCAGCGCTACGGTCACAACCAGATAGACACTGAACACATCCTGCTGGCGCTGATCGAACAACCCGGCGGAGCCATCCCCCAAATTTTGGAAAAATTGAACGTCAACCCCCAGGCGCTGGTCGAGCGGCTGGACGCCACTCTGCGCGCCAGCCCCAAAGCCAACATCTTCGGCGGCGGCGCAGGACAGATCTTCATCACGCCGCGCGTCAAGCGCATCATTGACCTCGCCAACGAAGAAGCCAACCGCCTGAAGGACGAGTACATTTCCACAGAACATATCTTCCTCGCCATTTTAACGGAACGCAACACTCCCGCCGCCCGCATCCTCGAAGGCGCCGGACTGACCCGCGACCGCGTCTTCGACTCCATTCAGGGTCTGCGCGGCGGGCAGCGTGTGACCGACCCGCAAGCCGAATCCCGCTACCGCGCCCTCGACAAATATTCCCGCGACCTGACCCAACTGGCCCGCGAGGGCAAGCTGGACCCGGTTATCGGCCGCGACACTGAAATTTTGCGCCTGATCCAGATCCTCTCGCGCCGCACAAAAAACAACCCGGTGCTGATCGGCGAGGCGGGCGTGGGCAAGACCGCCATTGTGGAGGGTCTCGCCCAGAAGATCGCCACCAACGACGTGCCGGAGATTCTCTCCGGCAAGAAAGTTGTCGCGCTGGACCTGGGCGCGATGATCGCGGGATCGCGCTTCCGCGGCGAGTTCGAGGAGCGTCTCAAAGCCGTGATGGATGAAGTGCAAAAAGCGCGCGGCGAGATCATTATGATGATTGACGAACTGCACACCGTGGTCGGCGCGGGCGCGGCGCAGGGCGCCATGGATGCCAGCAACATGCTCAAGCCCGCCCTGGCGCGCGGTGAACTGCAATGTATTGGCGCGACCACGCTGGATGAATATCACAAACACATCGAGAAAGATGCCGCGCTCGAGCGCCGCTTCGCCCCCATTTACGTGGAGGAGCCAAACGTCGAAGACACGATCAAGATGCTGCAGGGTCTGCGCGACCGCTACGAGGCGCATCACAAAGTCCGCTTTGCAGACGAGGCGCTCGAAGCCGCGGCGCGCCTTGCCGATCGTTATGTCACCGACCGGCGCCTGCCCGATAAAGCCATTGACCTGATGGACGAATCTGCCGCCAAATTGCGCGTGGCGCTTTATTCGCTTCCGCCCGATCTGAAGGTGATGAAGAACGAGATCGAACGCCTGCGCGCCGAAGAGGAACAGTCGGGCGTGGCGCGCGATTACGAGCAGGCCGCCCAGAAGAAGTCGGAGCGTTTGCGCATCGAGGAAGAATTCAACAAGCAGCGCGACCAATGGGAATCGGAACACAAACTCGATGAGGTCGTGGACGTGGACGACATCGCGGCGGTGGTGCACCAGTGGACCGGCATCCCGGTCACGCAGATGATGGAAACGGAATCCGCAAAACTGTTGCAGATGGAAGCGCGCCTGCACGAACGGATCATCGGGCAGGAGGAGGCCATCCACGCCATCTCCGACGCGATCCGCCGCGCGCGCTCCGGTCTCAAGGACCCCTCGCGCCCGATCGGCTCGTTCATCTTCATCGGTCCGTCCGGCGTCGGAAAGACCGAGCTGGCAAAAGCCCTCGCCTGGTTCATGTTCGACGACGAGGACGCGCTCGTCCGCATTGACATGTCTGAGTATCGCGAACAGCACACCGTCTCGCGTCTGTTCGGCGCGCCGCCCGGATATATCGGCTACGAGGAGGGCGGTCAACTGACAGAGTCGGTCCGCCGCCGCCCGTATCGCGTGCTGTTGTTCGATGAAATTGAAAAAGCGCATCCCGAAGTGTGGAACGCGTTGTTGCAGATCCTCGACGATGGACGCATGACGGATGGTCAGGGCAACGTGGTGGACTTCCGCAACACGGTCATCATTATGACCTCCAACCTCGGCACAGAGTACGTCCGCAAGGGTGGGACGCTCGGCTTCGTTGGCAAGACCGAGACCGACGAGGATCGCGAGGCGAAAGGGAAGATCGAAAAAGCGCTGAAATCCAATTTCCGCCCCGAGTTCCTCAACCGCATTGATGAGATCATCATGTTCTCGCCGCTCTCGCTGAAAGAGATGGAACTGATCGTGGACTTGCAGTTGAAGGAGATTCAGGAACGCCTGAGCGAACACAACATCACAGTCCAACTTTCGGAGACGGCGCGCATGTGGCTCGCCAAGGAAGGCTACGATCCGGCCTTTGGAGCGCGTCCACTGCGCCGCGCACTGCAGAAGCACGTCGAGAGTCCGCTTTCGATGAAACTGCTGGGCGGTGAATTCCCCAACGGCGCCACCGTGCTGGTGGACGTGGATGAACAGAAGAACGCGCTCACCTTCACAGCGGGCGAAGCCATACACCCGAAACGCAAAAAGAAAGAGGCGGTCAACGCGTAAGTAAAACAGGCCGGAGAAACCACCCGGCCTGTTTTTTTTGGTTTTGCTCCCTGCCAAGGCGCCTCGCCAAATTCCTAATCCGCTATTCAATCACATAGGGTATCATAGACCAACTTTTGCATACGGAGACAAAATATGGAACAAATTCCATCCAGTCCGAATAAGAACAACAACGCCGCATTGATCGGCATCGCCGTGATCGTGGCCGTCTGTTGCGCCTGCGCGTTGATTATCGGCACGCTGGGCGTTGTTGGATATCAGTATTATCAGGAAGTTGCAACCAGCATCCCTTACTTCCCCACCTTCGAGCCGTTCGACCCGCCCACCCCGACGGAGGAACCGAATCTGAATCGCCCGGATGAGCCGGTCAGCACAGAGACGCTTGAGATGTTGAAATCCACACTCGTGCCGGAGAACGATCCGTATGAGATCGCCTGCCGTTTGCAAGGCAAGTGCAACCTGCCGCGGGTTCTGCCCACCGCGCCGGAATACAAGGTCGGCGATAAAAAAAAGTTCTGGGTGACGAATGTCAACACCAACGAGAATTTCGAGATCGAGACCACCCTGCGTTATGTTACGCCGCACACGTATTTTTGGGCAGAAGATAGCCTCGATGTGGACATGGGCGACTTGAAACGCCTGATGGACACATTCGAGGAAAAGATCTATCCGACCGACCGCGAATTTTTCGGCAGCGAGTGGACGCCCGGCGTGGACGGTGACCCACACATTTACATGGTCTATGCAGGCAACATTGGCAGCACTGTCGCCGGTTATTTTTCCTCGATGGACTCGTTCAACCCCGAGGTGCATGAATATTCCAACGGACACGAGGCCTTTGTGATCGAAGGCAGCCAGGATCTGGGATATGAATATACCTACGCCATTCTGGCGCATGAGTTTGTGCATATGATCCAATTCAACTCGGACCGCAACGACGTATCGTGGCTCGGCGAGGGCTTTGCTGAGGTCGGCGCGTTCCTGAACGGTTACGAGGTCGGCGGCGCAGACTGGTCCTACGCCAGCAGTCCCGATCTGCAATTAAACGATTGGGCCGACGCGAACTCGCCGGATTTCGGCACGCATTACGGCGCGAGTTTCCTCTACCTGCTTTATTATCTCGACCGTTTTGGCGAGGAAGCGACTCAGGCGCTCACGGCGAATCCGGCTAACGATATTACCAGCGTAGATGTAACGCTTGCCGACTTGAACATCACCGATCCGCTGACCGGCAAACTCATCACCGCCGACGATGTCTTCATGGACTTTGCCGCCGCGCTCTTCCTTAAAGATAAAAGCGTCGGCGACGGGCGCTTCACTTTCAACAACTACACAGACGGTCCGCAATCCTATGCGACCGAAACCATTAACACCTGCCCGGCCGCGCCCATCACGCGCACCGTGCATCAATACGGCATTGATTACATCGGTATTTCCTGCGCGGGCAATTTCACATTACACTTCGAAGGCTCCACCGTGGCAAGCCTTCTGCCGATTGACCCACACAGCGGCGATTACTTCGTCTGGTCGAACAAAGGCGACGAATCCGACATGACCCTGACGCGCGCATTCGATCTCACTAGCGTCAGCGGACCGGTCGAAATTTCCTACTGGACCTGGTACGACATCGAAAAGGATTACGACTATCTCTACCTCGAAATCTCGGAGGACGGCGAGACATGGGAGATCGTCCAGGCGCCCTCCAGCACAGACGAGGATCCAACCGGCGCATCGCACGGGTGGGCTTACAACGATAAGTCCGGCGGCTGGATCGAGGAGACAGTTGACCTCTCTGCATATGCGGGCAAGAAGATCCAGGTGCGCTTTGAGTACATCACCGATGCGGCCGTCAACGGCGAAGGTCTCCTGCTCGACGATGTCCGCGTGGATGCCATCGGCTACGCCAGCGACTTTGAATCCGATCTGGGCGGGTGGGAAGCGAACGGGTTCGTGCGCGCGCAAAATGTCCTGCCGCAGATATTCCGCCTGGCGCTCATCATCCAACGCGACGGCGAGACCAGCGTGCAATATGTCGAGGTCAACGCCGACCAGACCGCCGACATCCCACTCGCGTTTGAATCGGGCGACACGGTCACAGTCATCGTCACCGGCGTCACGCGCTTCACGCGAGCCGTCGCCACCTATTCGATTGAAATAAAGTAACGCAACTTAATGTTGCGTTACAGAAAGGCTATCATGTCCACAGCCCCAAAATCACAAGTCCTGAAAATGGCTGAACTTGCCGCATATCAGGAAGGTTCGGTCGTCAGCCGCCAGATCACCAAAGCCGAGGCAGGCAACGTCACGTTGTTCGCGTTCGACATCGGACAGGAGTTGAGCGAACACACCGCGCCCTACGACGCGCTCGTTCACATCCTGGACGGGGAAGCGGAGGTACGCCTGGCGGGCGTTCCCCACCTCCTCGCCGCCGGTGACGCGATCATCATGCCCGCTAACACGCCGCACGCGTTGCAGGCGGTAAAGCGCTTCAAGATGTTGTTGACGATGATACGGAAGTAAAAGTACACACGTACACACGTACACACGTAAACACGTACACACGGGAAGTCTCGAATATCATGAGGCTTCCCGTGTGTGTTTGTTCCATGGTTACTTGCTTACCGAATCTGCATCCGCTTGTGTATTTGTGTACCTGTGTACGTGTTTACCTTCTCGCCTCATCCATGAAATAACCATCCCCAGCGGGACGAGAGACAATGCACCGGCCACCACGGTCATCATCGCATAACCGGTCGCGTTGAAAATAAATCCGCTGGAGAGGCTGATAAGCGACGAGGCCAGCCCCATGAAAAAATCGTTCGTGCCTTGCGTGCGCGAACGTTCGAGCGGGGAAAGCTGGTCGGCCAGCAAAGTGGAACCGCCGACGAAACAGAAATTCCAGCCGATGCCAAGCAGAAAAAGCGCGAAACCCAATGGCAGGACGTTCGGCGAAAGCGGCGCGGCAACGCACGACAGCAGGAGGGTCAACGAACCAACCAGGATCATTTTGCCGCGGCCGATTTTATCCAGCAGCCAGCCGGAGAACAGCGAAGGCGCGTACATGCCGAACGTATGCGCCGAGATGACCGTATAAATGGCGCTGCGCGCATGATGGTGGTCTTCCATGTGCAGGGAGGTGATGACCATGATGGCGACCATCACCACCTGTCCCAGGACCATCGCCGTCACAGCGGTGACCGCCGCAGGCTGGCGGAAAATTCGTGCGACGGGGCGCGCCTCGCCGTGTGGAATCTCGATGGGATGCGCCTCTGCCAGTTGCCGCCCCACGTCGCGCGGGTCGGGGCGCAAGGCCGCAAAGACGACGACCGCCGCCAACCCGAAGAGGATCAACGTGGTCAGGTAGGCGCCCGCCAGTTCGTCCATGCCGAGCGTGACAACGAAACTTCCCATTGGCGCTGCGGAGAGTCTTGAGAGAATCGTGCCGATCACGCCGCCGAACACCACCATCGAGATAGCCCGCCCGCGATGTTCGGGCAGGTTCACCTCAGCGGCGGCAAAGCGTCCGAGCTGGGTCGCGGAGTTGGTCGTGCCCATCAACGCCACGCCGAATAACATGGTGACAAACGAGTTCGTAACAGTGGAGAGGATCACCAGCGCGTTGCCAACCATTCCCATCAGGAGGCCGAGCGCGATACCGTTGCGGCGGCCGATACGATCCATGAGTCGGCCCCATACTGAAGCGGAGAGCGCTGAACTGAATTGATAGACCGCGACCGGCACGGTGGCCAGCGCCCGGTCGGGGGCCAGTTTTTCGCCGAGGATCGGGTTGATGGCCGCGGCGGCAATAAACCCGGCGGATGCGAAACTTTGCGCGAGGAAAAGGATGAAGGTGGTTCTGCGGGCAATACGGGTAAAGTCGGTCATGCGTCTCCTGTGAATGAACTGGCGGATTATACCGCTTGCCCGAAATCTCGAATTGCTGTATATTCGCGCCAGCGCTTTTGGTACATTCGTTGATCCCGCGCAATGCGTTCTCTTGCGCAGCCCAGGCGCGTTGGAGAACGTCGCTTACGCACACCATCTGGCAGTTTTAAAACACTCTCTACCGGGAAAAGACAACCTTGCAGTTCACACGACCAGCCATGTCTCCTACTCGCAAACGTACATTCGTCATCGTTTTTATGGTCTGCATTCTTTTTGGGCTGGGCGCGCTCGCACTCTATAAAATTCCCTCTCCCGTTTCAGACCTGCTCCACCAGCGGATACGAAAACTGCGGGCGGAGGCGGCTTCGCGCCAGGGCAGGACCCACCTGCCCGTCTCGCCCTCCGCGATGCGCGTCGCGCAGGCGGATGGCATGACGCAGGTCTTCGTCGCGGAAGGAAAGTTCCTGATGGGAACAGATTCCAAAGAGGCGCAGAAGAATCGCCCGCGTCATAGTGTGAGCCTTTCCGCGTTCTGGATGGACCGGACCGAGGTCACAAATGCAATGTACGCGAAGTGTGTTGCGGAAAGGCAATGCCCGCCACCGTTCCGCGAAGAATTTAATCCGTATTATGGAAAATCGAAATACGCGAATTACCCGGTAGTCTATATTTCGTGGGAGGGCGCGGACAAGTATTGCCGCTGGGCTGGGCGGCGTTTGCCCACTGAAGCCGAATGGGAAAAAGCCGCGCGCGGCACAGATGGCCGAAGTTATCCATGGGGCGACGAACCGCCGAACATGAGTCTCGCCAATTTCGATAATGCCATCGGCGAGCCGCTGGAAGTGGACCGGTACGCGCTGGGCGCCAGTCCGTATGGCGCGTTGAACATGGCGGGCAACGTGCGCGAGTGGGTGGCGGATTGGTTCCACGAATTTTTTTATCTCGCGGGGCTGAACGAGAATCCCATCGGCCCGCCCTCGGGAACGGTCAAGTCTTTGCGCGGCGGGTCGTATCTTGACAGCGCGAATGAGATCCGCGTCTTTAATCGCTTCTTCCACGCTCCGGGCTCGCCGGGCATTAACCGCGGCTTCCGCTGTGCGAGCAATGCGGAGTAACATTTCAATCATTTCTGGAGGAGAGCATGGCAGAAAAAAACGCAAGACCAGAAACCCGCCCCACACCGACCGTCAATGTGGGCGTGCTGGCGGACCACTACCAAAAGACGTTCGAGGTTGCCTTTGAATTATGGAAGGAACGCAATAAATTATTCGTATACCTTGTGATCGTCTCCGGGCTGGGGCTGATACTCTTGTTGCGCGTCCCCACCACAGACGACCTGATCGTGGACGCGATCGCCAAGTTCCTCGACATCACCGACCCCGTCCGCAAGATGGAACTGCAAAACGGTTTTCCCTTCGATATTTTGCTCAGTACAGCCCTGATCACCATGTTTTATTTGATGCAGAGGCTGTACTCCACCAACCTGTCGGTGATGCGGAATTATCTCTACCTCGGCCTGCTCGAAAAGGAACTCCAGCCGAACCTCGGCTTGCCGGGCGGAAGCGTCTCGTTCACGCGTGAGGGCAGTTTCTACTGGACGAACCGTCGCAACATGCAATCCATCTCCAAGTTCTATTACATAACGGTCCTGTTCATCGTGCTGATCCCCTTCATGGCGATCAAGCTCTACAACGATTTGAGTCCGTTCACCTGGCTCTTCTTCGTGGACGCCATTGTCTCCGCGCTGACCATTTCATACTGGTGGGAATATGCGCGCTCCTCCTTCCGCATGGATGTGCCGAAGATGCAAAAGCGATAGATCCATTGGGACAAAAAAATCAGCCCTGCGACTCATCCTCGCAGGGCTAACTGATGACTGATCACTGATGACTGATCACTGATCGCTACATGTGTATCGGCGTCCCGCTCGCGCCGTGCGCGGCTTCCATGATCGCCTCGGAAAGCGTCGGGTGGGCGTGGACGTTGCGGGCGATCTCGTGCGGAGTCAATTCCATCAGGTGAGCGAGGGTGAGTTCGGGGAGCAACTCGGTCACTTCGGGACCGATCATGTGCGCGCCCAGAATTTCGCCGTATTTCTCGTCCATCACAATTTTGACAAAGCCCGCGTAGTCGCCGAGTCCCAGCGCTTTGCCATTGGCCTGGAAGGGGAACCTGCCGACCTTCACGGTAAGTCCGCGCTCCTTGGCCTGCGCTTCGGTGATCCCGAACGAAGCGACCTGCGGATAACAATACGTGGCGCGCGGCATCATCTCGTAATCGAGCGTGATCGTCTCGGCGCCCGCGATATTTTCGGCGCAGACGATTCCCATCGCCGAGCCGACGTGCGCCAGCATGAGTTTACCGGTCACATCGCCGATTGCCCAAATGCCCGGCACGTTCGTTTGCATCTTTTCATTGACTTCGACAAAGCCGCGCTCGCTGATTTTGACTCCCGCCTCTTCGAGCCCGAATCCTTTTGAATTGGGACGGAACCCGATCGCCGCCAAAGCCTGATCGGCTTCGAGAGTCGTTTCCTTCCCCTCCGCGCTGACCTTGACCTTCACGCCCGATTTCGTCGCCTCCACCGATTCGACTTTATGACCGACCAAACACTTGATGCCGCGCTTCTCGAATTCCTTCTTCAACTCTTTCGAGACTTCTTCATCTTCAAGCGGAACGAGGCGCGGCAACATTTCCACGATTGTGACTTCCACGCCGTACGCGCTCCACACGGTCGCAAACTCGACGCCGATCGCGCCCGAACCGATGATGACCACCGATTTCGGAAGTTTCTCTTGCAAAATGGCTTCCTTGTATGTGACAACTTTTTCGCCGTCCACCTTCCACGCCGCAGGAACAGCCGCGCTTGCGCCGGTGGCAACGATGATGTTCTTTGCCTTCAATTCGGTCACTTTTTTATCGGCATCGGTTACGGTCAATGTGTCTTTTGATTTGAACTTCGCATCCCCCATGAAAACTGTAATGGCGTTCTTTCGCATCAAAAAGCCGACGCCCTTCACGAGACGATCTGAATTTGAGCGCGAGCGTTTGACGGCAACGCCGTAATCCAGTTTGAGGTTATCGAACGAGAAACCGAAATCCTTGCCGCGTTCGCGCAGGGTATGCGCCACTTCCGCGTTCTTCAACAACGACTTGGATGGAATGCACCCCACGTTCAAGCACACGCCGCCGAGCCACTGTCTATCTACGATTGCAACCTTCTGCTTCAGTTGCGCGGCGCGGATCGCGGCGACGTATCCCGCCGGTCCTGCGCCGATGACGACCACATCAAAATTTTCTGGCATGAAATAAATCTCCTTGAATATGTCGTTGCGAGGGCGCTCTTGCTCTTTGCCCGAAGCAATCTCCTGTTTAATGAGGAGATTGCTTCGTCGGGCTAAAGCCCTCCTCGCAACGACATTATTTTTCGACTATTTTACTATTAAAGAGACATCTCCCCGCAATGGGGAGATGCTAAGACATATGGTTTTTTCAAGGTCGGAGATTCCTCAACGTGAGTTACGCCAATCAGCGAATGACGCGAATAAACCCAAGAAAATTCGCAAAATTCGCCTATTCGTGGCATTCGCGTTCCAAACCCGCCGGTTTGTCAAGCGACTTTGAAAAGACCATATGCTAAGACAGTTACAAATTTTCCTTCAAAAACTCAAACGTCCGTTCCCACGCCAACTGCGCGGCAGCGGGGTCGTATTCGGGGCGATCGGACTCGACGAACCAGTGGGCAACTCCGGGGTAGATGTGAAGCGTCGCGTCCACGCCTGCCTTTTTAAACTCCGCGAAGGTATTCTCCACATACTCGTTCGGCTCCCATTCGTCGTTGTCGCTGTAATGCCCCATCACTTTGGCGGTAACCTTTCCATACTCGATGCCCTCGTTGCCGTAGAAAAGAACGACCGCCGCAATTTGCTCGGGTTTGTACGCGGCAGTGATCAACGCCCACGCACCGCCCATTGAAAAACCGACCACGCCGATCTTGCCGTTCGTCAATCCGCGCAAATGATCCTTTGCCGCCATCACCGCATCGCCGACGAGTTGACCGTCGCGTTTTTCCATCAACGCTTTGGCTTCCTCGATCGTCTTCGCAATTTGACCATCTCGCAAGTCGGGCGCAAGCACGGTAAACCCCTGCTCGGCGAGACGGTCGCACACTTCTTTGAAGAACGACTTGAGTCCCCACCACGCATGCAGGACAAGCACGCCGGGTCCGCTTTTTTCTGGCGCGGCAAGGTACGCGCTGACTTTCTTTCCGTTCACATCGAGTTGAATTTCAGATTTTTGGATGGACATCACACACGCTCCTTTTGATTCGATTATAACAGAACGCGCGTTCTAATCAGAGACACAATGCTATATGATAAACTTTTCCCGCCCATGAATCGCCGCAATCTTTTTACCAGCCTCACACTGCTCGCCTTCGCGTTCATTTTCCTCCGCACCGCGTGGGTCGGCGACGATGCCTACATCACCCTGCGCACGGTGGATAATTTCGTCAACGGCTATGGGCTGACCTGGAACATCGCCGAACGCGTCCAGTCCTACACGCATCCCTTGTGGATGTTCCTGCTGACGATGCTTTACCTGCCAACGAAGGATGCCTACCTGACCGCCCTGCTCGCCTCCTTCATCGCTTCAACCCTGACCCTGTGGCTAGTTGCCCGTCGCGCAGGCTTTGCCGCCCTCGCTGTTTTGACTCTCCTGCTCTCCAAAGCCTTCATGGACTATTCCGCCTCGGGACTCGAAAACCCGCTCACCCATTTATTGCTCGTCCTCTTCTTCATCGCATTCGTTGAAAAAAAATCTTCCCCCCTCCAACTTGCTTTCATCGCGTCCTTGATTTTCCTCAACCGCCAGGATGCGATTCTGTTCGCCCTGCCTGCGCTCGCGTTCCTGGCAGTACCGCAAAACTTATTTTGCGCTTCGCAATGCAACACAAATGGTACAGTACTGCGCGCTTTCATCCTCGGTTTCCTGCCCCTCCTCCTCTGGGAAGCCTTCTCCCTCTTCTATTACGGATTCCCCTTCCCCAACACCTACTACGCCAAACTCGGCGCGGGCATTCCAACCAACGAACTGATCCCGCAGGGATTCGTTTACTTCCTCGATTCCCTCCAGCGCGACCCGCTGACTCTCATCATCATCGCGGCGGGAATCCTCTTCGCCTTCTGGCGTGGGCAAACCCGCGAACGCCTGCTCGCGCTCGGAAGCATCCTTTACCTCGCCTACGTTCTCTCCATCGGCGGCGACTTCATGAGCGGACGATTCCTGACCGCCTCCCTGCTGGTCAGCGCCCTGCTTCTCGCGCGCCTGCTCCCAGATTTAACTCCGCGCTGGCAATATGCGGCAATGACCGCCGTCTTCCTGCTCGGTCTGCTCGCCTCGCCTCCCAACTTCATCCTCGACCTCAACCGGCCCCGCTTCACAGAACACGATCTGCAGACCGGCATCAACGACGAGCGCGCCTATTACTACCCCATCTCCGGGTTGGTGAACTATCGCCCGGGAAAAGCGATCCCCTTTTCCGGCGAAGGTTGGGTGGAACATGGCTACGCCCTGCGCGCAAGCGGCAAATCCGTCGTGGATGAAAAGAACGTCGGATTCATCGGCTATTTCGCAGGACCCGCCGTCCACATCGTGGATTTATACGCCTTGTGCGATCCGCTTCTGGCACGCCTCCCCGCCTCAAGGCCAGAGAAGTGGCGCATCGGTCACTTCGAGAGAGATGTCCCCGCGGGCTACCTCCAAACCTTGCGGACGGGAGTCAATCAAATTCAGAATCCGAATCGCGCAAAATATTACGACGCGCTCGCCCTCATCACACGCGGACCGTTATTCAGCCGCGAACGTTTGATCGCCGTCTGGAAAATGAACACGGGACAATTTAATTTTCTTTTGGAGCCGTCGCAATGATCCCCGGCCTCGACGGCTTGCGCGCCATCGCCATCCTGCTTGTTTTTTTTCTGCACGCCGATTATGTGTACATCGGCTGGGTGGGCGTGCAGCTTTTTTTTGTGCTGTCGGGCTTCCTCATCACCGACATTCTTTTGCGGATGAAGGAATCGGAAAGCGGCAGGGATTTCTTCAAGAAATTTTACGGGCGCCGTTTTCTGCGAATCTTCCCGCTGTATTACTTCTATCTGGCGCTCATGCTGGTTGTGGCCGCGCTCTTCATCGAGGCGGACTATCGCGCAAACTACATGGAACTGTTCCAGAAACAGGCGCCCTATGCGTTTGTCTACGTCTATAACCTCTTCAATGCCAGCGCGGCCTACACCGGCGAGTCGCGCCTGATCGGCCACCTCTGGTCGCTTTCGACAGAGGAACAGTTCTACATTTTCTGGCCGCTCGTCCTTTTTCTCGCGCCCAAAAAACATTTAAAGAAATTATTCCTCGCTGCCGCATTATTTGGTCCGCTGTTTCGGTTGGGCGTCACCGCGCTCTTCCGCTATGCAAGCCCCTCCTTCTTGTACGACAACATGGGGGTAGTCATCTACGTGCTTCCATTTTCACAAGTGGACGCCTTCGCGCTCGGCGCGCTGATCACACAACTCAATTTTCCAAAAGCAAAACAACAGTTTTTTATCCTGCTCGCGCTCCTGCCCGTCATTGGTCTCGCCGTGCAGGTTCATTCGACCGGCGGCCTCGATACAATCTCCGCGTTCGGCTTTCTCTTCCCACTCAAATACGACCTCCAGCAGGTCTGGGGTTATTTTTACCTGAACTATCTGTTCGCCCTGCTCATCCAGCTCGTGGTCCGGGAAAAAATGTTCCTGCGTCCCCTCGACACACGCGTCATGCGCTACATCGGAAAAATTTCCTACGGCCTCTACGTATACCACTACGCCGTCATCTGGTTCGTATCGCGCATCCGCGACTTCGGCATCACGGAACCGACCGCCAAACCATTAACGCTGCTCCTCTCCGCCGCGCTGACCTTCCTGCTTGCTCATCTGAGTTACAAATACTTCGAAAAGCCAATTCTGGATCTGAAAGACAGATACTTCCCAACGGGCAACAACAAAAAAGCGACGGGCTGACCGTCGCTTTCTTTTTCTACAACCAGCGCCTCACCCGTGACTTGTAGCGGGCGTACTCGTCGCCGAACCTTTTCTCCAAATGGGCCTCTTCGTAACGGATGACGAGCGTGTTGAGCCCCCATACCAGCATCGGACTGAACATCGCGCCCCATAACGTCCCCAGCGCCAGCGGAATCCCGATCAGCGCGCAGACGAAGCCCACATAGATGGGGTTGCGCGAGAAACGGTAAACGCCCGAAGTCACAAGCGTGGCCGCCGAACCATGCGGATTCAGGGTGGTATGCGCCCGCGTAAATTCACGAACAGCCAGAAAAGCAAACGCCAGCCCCGCAAACACAAGACCGACCCCCAGCGCTTTTACAGGTCGTGGCAGTGTCGTCAGTGGGACAGGAAAAAACCAGTGCATCGCAAACGCGTAGACGAGGATGAGCATCGTCAATACAGGCGGATGGATCTTCACTTCGGCGTGTTCTTTCTGCGCGGGCAGCGTTTTATCCGCGATGACTTCATACGTCGCTTTCAATGGCGGCTTGCGCCAAAACCATTCGATCCACTGCGCGTACGGTACATTCGCCTGTTTGGTATCCGCCCAAATGCCGTTCGGCATATTGTGGCTATCGCGCGCTCCCCGCGCCACGAAATGCAAAACATCCGACCAGAGCACGCTCCCGTCTTCATTGAAGATGGTCAGACGATCGCCCGATTGAAGGAAGAAAGGATGTCCTATCCCTTCTATGAACAGGGAATATTCGATCCGCCCCTCCCAGCCCTGCTCCCAATAACCTTCCAGATGACCTTCGTATTTTTCCATTGATGATGAAGGCGCACTTGTCGTTCTCTAACGCCGTGCCTGCGTAAGAAAGCGCAGATTGCGCGATTGCTCGCGCTACGCCCAATTCTCCAGCGTCTCCCTGACTTTCATCAAGAAATTATCCGCCGAAGCTCCATCCAAAATGCGATGATCGAATACGAACGACATGTACACCATCGGGCGGATGGCGATCGCGTCGTCCACCACGACCGCGCGTTTTTGCATGGCGCCCACGCCGAGGATTCCGCACTGGGGCTGGTTGATGACCGGCATGGCGAAGAGTGAGCCGCTGATGCCGTGGTTGGTCAGGGTGAACGTCCCACCCTTGACCTCGTCGGGTTGGAGTTTGCGGGCGCGGGCGCGCGTCGCCAGGTCATTGACGGTGCGGGCCATGGCGAGCAGGGACAGGTTGTCCGCGCCTTTGATGACGGGGACGATCAATCCGTCTGCACCCAAAGAGGTCGCCATTCCAATATTGACGGCTTTGTGAACCAGCAAGCCTTCATCTGTCCACGATGAATTGGCGCTGGGATAGGTTTTGAGTCCCGCGACGATCGCCATCATAAAGTAGGCTGTGAACGTGAGGTTTGCGCCGTCGCGTTCAAACGCGGATTTATTGGCGGCGCGATGCTTGACCACTTTCGACATGTCCGCTTCCATCACGGTCAAGACGTGCGGCGAAACGGATTTGGACATGACCATGTGATCGGCGATCTGCCTGCGGATGAGGGTGTGCTTAATGAGCGTGTCGCCCTGCTCAGAGGTGACGACGGGCGCGGCGTGAAGAGCAGATGGAGCGCTCGCGACTTTCTTCTCGCCCGTGCCTGCAAAATTCAATACGTCATTTTTGGTGATGCGCCCATTCATTCCTGTGCCTGGAACTTGGGATAGGTCAATGCCGCGCTCGGCTGCGATCTTGGCGACGACGGGGGAGATGAAGCCGAGTTCGCGGTTGGTGGTTGATGGTTGGTGGTTGGTAGCTTGTGGCTGGGATGCAACGGCGGCAGGCTGAGACGCGGGAGCAGAGGGCTGTGTCGCGACCTTCTTGCTGTCAACCGTCAACTGACCACTACCAACCGATTCCCCAGAGGCGCCAATGATCGCGAGCAACTGCCCCACCTTCGCGGGTTGACCCTCCTGCATTTCGATTTTGAGAATCACTCCCGAAGCAGGCGCGGGGATTTCCGTATCCACCTTGTCGGTGTTCACTTCGAGCAAAGGCTCCAACTCTTTGATCGAGTCGCCTTCTTTCTTGAGCCATTTTGTAATTGTGACTTCTTCCACGCCTTCGCCGAGTCGGGGTACGAGTACTTTAGTTGCCATAAAAGCTCCAGTTGGTAGTTTTCAGTTGGTGGTTGGTAGTTTTCAGTTGGTGGTTGGTAGTTTTCAGTTGGTGGTTGGTAGTTTTCAGTTGGTGGTTGGTAGTTGACAGTTGGCGGTCTAGCGTTCGGGCAGGCTATTCATCAGAGCGTAAAGTTTTTTGCGCAAATTTTGGATTTGTTCATCCATAACATCAATATCTTCTTTGGCAATGTAGCCGAATTCTTGAGCCAAAACAAGTTGCGTATCCACTTCAGCCAATGAACCGAGGGCAATGTGGAGAAAGCGACGGAAATCGCCAGGTGATTTGCGGGCTTGACCTTCGGCAATGTTTGATGGGACAGAAACAGCGGCACGGCGGATCTGGTCAGCAAGGGCGTAAACTTCCTGTCGAGGAAATTTTTCTGTCAATTTATAAACTGACTTGGCGAGTTTAATGCCATCCTGCCAGACAATCAACTCGCGGTAATTTCTAGCGGGCGTTTTATGATTCTCCATACCGTCAACCACCAACCGTCAACTGTCAACGAAATAGCGGATACGCTGTCGGGTCAACCTCATTCATCATCTCATAAACCGTATCAAAAATCGTCTCCGCATTCGGTTTGCTCCAGTAATCGCCGTCGCTTCCGTAGGCAGGACGGTGGTCGGTGCCAGTGAGGGTGCGCGCGGGGGAATCCAAGTGGAAGTAGCCGCCTTGTTTTTCGATGACTTCCTGAAGCATGTACGCGGACATGCCGCCTGGGACGTCTTCATCCACGAACAAAATACGATTGGTCTTCTTGAGCGACTCTACGATGTGACCGTGAATGTCAAACGGCAAAAGCGACTGCACATCTATCACTTCGATCTCGATGCCGACCTTGCTCAACTTCTCCGCCGCTTCGAGCGCGATACGGCAACACGCGCCATACGTGACGAGGGTCAGGTCGCGCCCCTCGCGGATGGTTTCGGGGACGCCGAGCGGGACGGTCATCTCGCCGATGTTGTCGGGCAGTTTCTCTTTGACGCGATAACCGTTCAACACTTCAACAATGATCGCTGGTTCGTCGGATTTCAGGATGGCATTGTAGAAGCCTGCCGCGCGCGTCATGTCGCGTGGAACCAAAACATTCACGCCGCGCACAAGATTCACAATGCCCGACATCAACGAACCCGAATGCCAGATGCCCTCCAGCCGATGCCCGCGCGTGCGCACGATCACAGGCGCGGACTGTCCGCCCGCGGTGCGCCAATGCAATGTCGCCAGGTCATCGGATACGATCTGCAACGCATACAGCAAATAATCGAGATATTGAATCTCACAAATGGGGCGCAGGCCGCGCATCGCCATGCCGATCGCCTGCCCCAAAATCGTCGCCTCGCGGATGCCCGTGTCGCTCACGCGCAGTTCGCCATATTTTTCCTGCATGCCCTTAAAACCCTGGTTCACATCGCCGAGTTTGCCCACGTCTTCGCCGAACGCGATCACGCGCGGGTCGCGCGCCAAAATCGAATCGAAGGCGGCGTTGATGACTTCAAAGCCCATGATGGTCGGCGACGACTCGGAATAAACAGGTTTGACTTCATCCACGCGCAAGGAACTGCCTGTCATCACATGCGATCCATAGCGTTCATAATTGACCGCGTCCTGTTCCTGCTTCCACTTAATTAAAATTTCTTTGGAGGGATGACTCTCGCCGCGCACGCAGCGCAACGCCTCGTGCGCCGCCGCGTGGATATCGCGCCGCGTCAACGACGGGAGGGCGGATAGCTGGTCCCGAACATCGGCCAACTCCGCCGCGTGACTCGACGTGGATGCGATCTCGTCCAGCATGTCCATCACGTGGCCGCGCTCCTCGAGGATCGGCGAAATAAAAGCGTCCCACGCGGCTTTGCGGATTCCCTCTACGGCGTCGCGGTCGCTCGTTTCGGCCTCACCCAGTTCGGGGTCGGTGGCGATGCGTTGTTCGATCATCCACGCGCGCATTTTGCGGAGGCAATCGTGTTCCTGTTCCCACGCGAGTCGTTCGGGAGTCTTGTAGCGTTCATGCGAACCGCTGGTGCTGTGACCTTGCGGCTGAGTCAACTCTGTGACGTGGACGATTTGCGGAACGTGATCCTTGCGCGCGATCTCGGCGGCGCGCTGATAGGTTTCGACGAGCGCGGGATAATCCCAGCCGCGCGCTTGATGGAGATCGAAGCCCGATTGTTTTTCGCCGTCGCGTTGAAAACCTTGCAGGAGGGCGAAGATATTTTCCTTCACCATTTGAAAATGATTGGGGACGGAGATTCCGTAGCCGTCGTCATAGACGCTGATGATCGCGGGCGCGCGCAACACGCCGATGGCGTTGACGCTTTCCCAGAACATGCCCTCGGAGGTGGAGGCATTGCCGATGGTCACCCACGCGATCTCGTCGCCGTGATTGGAAAATTTCTGTTGGGACAAACCTGCGTCATCTGCCCCCGCGGCGCCTGTCTCCGCTATGGCGCGATACACCACCGACGCGTACGCGAGACCGACCGTGCGCGGCATTTGCGTTCCCGTCGGCGAGACGTCCGCCGCGACATTGTAGAGATCGGTTTGGGCGCGCCACGATCCGTCGGGGTTGATGTAGCGCGAGGCGAAGTGCGCGTTCATTCCGCGCCCGCCAGTGTTGGGTTCCGCTTCGAGGTCCGCGTGGGCGTAGAGTTGCGCGAAGAATTGTTGGAAGTCCATCACGCCGAGAATCGCCATCCAGGTCTGGTCGCGGTAGTAGCCCGAGCGCCAGTCGCCTTTGCGGAAGGCGCGCGCAATGGCGAGATTGGCGAGTTCCTTACCGTCGCCAAAGATGCCAAACTTGGCTTTGCCGCTCAGCACTTCGCGCCGTCCGATGAGGGAGGCTTGGCGGGAGGAGTAGGCGAGGCGGTAGTCTTTGAGGATTTCTTCTTTTGGGAGGGGAAGCAATAGAGAGCCCTTTTTCTTGGGCATGAGGTCTCGCTCCTGAATTATGAGTAGGTTGGTGGGATTATAAAGGATGAAGGATGAATTATGAAGGATAAAGGAGGGAATTGAAATTGAAAAGAAAAAACCGCCACTTGTGAAGTGACGGCTCAATTCAACTAGAAATCTTCATCGTCTTCATCGATGTCATAAAACCCTATCTGCTCACCGATTTGCCTTATGGTGGGCTTTGGGCTAATTTCTTCAAGAATCTTTGCGGGGTCAGTAACATTTTGATTGATGAAATCCAGAAGTTCTTCCAAATCCTTGAATTTCCTGTAAATCAAATTACCAGTTTCCACTTCGAGAGTGATTTCAAAGTTGTTTATTTTCGGATTTGCAGGCAATGGCTGGAGCATGAAATCAAGCGCTCTGCGAACCAGTTCTTGCCCGTTCGTCTGATTTCCATCCAAATCTGTTCTTGGAAATTTGAACCATTGTTTTGCCAATTTGTTCAATTCACCTGTTTCTTTGAGAGAAACCAAAAAATCATCGAAGACATCCACGTATTGTTCTGGAAAACGACTGCGAATTTGACGTGCGTTCAATGTGAAGGTTTTTTCTCCAAGCGCTCTGTCCAAATAAGGCTGGATAGAGTTATAGGCTTCTTCGTCGGTTGCTACCAGAATCATTTCTATTCCACCTCCCTCATTTCGCAATAAAACTCGAACGCCCTCATTCCAATATCCTGCAAGAATCGCAGCCGCGCCTCTAACTGTTGGGTAGTTTTTCCTTACTTCGCGCAATTGAAGAATCCAGGCACCCTTATCGCTCCAATGACGCCCATCCTTTAGCCATTTGGTTTCGAGCAATGCAACGGGATCGTCGGAATCTATCGGGGCAACAACTGTATCAAGTTGTCTTTTTATTCCTCCAGGCATATCAAGGGTCAATAATTTTCTGCCATCATCTGGCCTTAGCAGAATGAAGGCTGGGTGATTCTTTTTTAAGTGGGATTTGATTAATTTGATAACAGCATTTTCAAATGCTTCACCAATCAATTGCCCAACGTGACTAATTCTGCCGTGTTGTTTGTTTTCTGCCATGAAGCCTCACTTGCTGAGAATCACGATACTTTCGCGCAATGGCACTGTATGCCTTTGCGGGTTTGCTTTCCATTTATCCCCACGCGTTCGAAGAATTTCAATCTCACAGGAATCGAATCCCAAAGAAATTCCAATATCTCCAATGAGTTTATCGGTGGGGATATGAACGCCATACGGAGCCGAATCCCCGAGAACAAACAGTGCCTTTGAGAATGGCCTAAGAACTCGCGACACATCTCTTACTATCTGATACATGTCATTGAAATATCCAGCAACCATCAAGTCGTAACTTTTTTTACCGCCTTTGGTTTTCCGAATAGTCATCAACTTGTTCACAGAATCTTCTATGAAACTTGTCACAGCAGGACAATCTTTCTTGAATTCATCCAGTATTTCATACCGCAAATCTGAGCGATTGATTTGCGTTGTCGCAGATGTCATTAATTGAGTTCGTATCTTCTCGCTAATTTCGCCCCAAGATTTTGCTTCACCCCAAAAATAAAGTTCTAAACGGGTTCTATCAGCATAATCAAAATTATTTAAGTACGGGGGCGAAGTAAAAACATGGTCTACCGACTGATTTTTGATGAACTCTTTAGTGTTTCGAGAATCACCATTTACCAAGAGGTGTGTTGAGTCTTGATTTTTTCCATGCGCCCAAACTTTAATAGCCTGAATATCACTAAACATTTGATTGGTTAGGCGTAAAAATTCAGTTAGCACATCCTTGTCAATAGATGTAACCTTTTTTTTGTTAGGCGCAATATAAGGCCAGCCTGTAGCCGCGACAGAAACGCTTCTTAGCATGGCCGTTATGACGACAAAGAAAAATTCTTTGCTTCCATTATTGCCTAAGTTTTCGTTAGCCAAATCTCTAAGTGCCCAAAGATCATAAATTGTGCTCTCTTCATAGCACTTCAAAATCAATTCTGGAAATTCGCTGATCAACTTCTTCTTTTGTAAGGATTTCGATTTCTTAGCTAATTGAGAATCCACAATTTTTGAGAACTCTCGAACTATCTTTTCGTCAATATCCCAATTTAGTTTTGCGCGCGCAATACGATAAACAAAAGGATGAGCCTCTGTACCAATTGAATTAATCCCCAAAGTTTTCGCGGTGAGATTCGTTGTTCCCGAACCCATGAAGGGGTCATAAATTGTGTTGCCGCGTTTAATATCAAACCGTTCGATAGAATGCTCAACGGCTTTGTATGAAAATCCAGCAGGATAGGTAAACCATCTGTGTACAGGGGCTCTTAGGCTATCTTTAAAAGTTCCCCATTCAGATTGACCTTTTTTCTCGATGGTTTTTACTTGCGGCTCGTAAAATGAAAGCGCTAATTGGGTGGACATGATTGCAATTGTACCCCAAAGGATGTTTCTGCTCAATTGTTCTAAAAATATTGCGCGTTTTCGGTGGGGAGACGTGGCCTCATCCCTGCCCTGTCCCAACGAGCGCGGGAGAGGGGGGAGGAGGGGAGCCGTCCACGAATGGGGAAATGCCCTCACCCCTGTCCCATCTCCCGATTACGGGAGAGGGGGAAACAGCGGTTGGGATGCGACAATGAAAACCGCGACCTGTCCGAGGGAGAGGTCGCGGTTTGGGGTTTATGCCGATTGGCTTTACACCGTTTCTAACTGCACCAAATTCAATTTATCCTTTGTCACGCGGGTGGATAGGTTGAGAATCTCGATGCCGACCACGCGGTTGTCCTTGTTGAAGTCAAGGATCACGCTAGGTTGAACTTCTTCCGAGTCAACGATCTCGGCTTCGTCGAAGCGGAGGTAGAGGGCGTCGCC
Organism: Anaerolineales bacterium; assembly: GCA_019187665.1. Taxonomy (GTDB): domain Bacteria; phylum Chloroflexota; class Anaerolineae; order Anaerolineales; family Villigracilaceae; genus Denitrolinea. The sequence goes on along the minus strand of JABARH010000004.1, from coordinate 44,381 downwards.
TTCTTTGTCAATTTTGAGTTTCATAGATTCAATCTCACACAAACACCGCCGTTGACACCTTGAATCTCTCCGCCAGTTTGCGAATCTGCCGCACATTCAACTCGCGTTTCCCGTTCAAGATTTCCGAGACCACGCCCTGCGATCCGATCTCGGGCAGACTGGATTGAGTCAGGCCGTGTTCTTCCATGAGATAGCGAAGCACGTCCACGCCGCTGGAGTCGGGGATGGGGTAATGTTCCTCTTCGTAGGCTTCAATCAACGTGCCGAGTGTGTCCAGCAGACTATAAAGAGGATGCTTTTCATTGTCACCGAACTCGTCGAGGAGTTCGTTCAGTCGCTTCACCGCCGTGTTGTATTCGCGCTCATTGCGAACACAAAGCAGAGGGGCAATATTTTTCCAATGGATTTGGAGTTCGTTAGTTGGAAGAGTCATTTTTCCAGTCTCCTCGGTCATATTCTGCATGAGTCAGAACATGGCGGATGTAAAGCTTGTTACGGTTAAAGTGAATCGAGGCGATCAATCTGTATTTGTTCCCGCCGATATTGAAGACGAGCCAATGGTCAACTTTATCGGCGGATGGAAATACGGCACGGAGTTCTGCAAAATTCTGAAAATCGGTTTTCTGCACGATCTTGAACCAGCGCTGAAGGGCGGTTTGGCTGTCGGGATGTTTGTCCCAAAACTGAATCAACGCCTTGCGCGTGATAATGTGCATGGCAGGAGTATATCTCAAATCGAGATACAAGGCAAGGACCAAAATATTAAACTCGCTCGTCTAACCCCTCACGGTATAATCCTCCAACAATCGCCAATCCAAAATCTGAAATCAAAAATCGCCATGCGTCGTTCCACCCTCTTCCTCCTCGGCTTCATTCTCCTCTGCCTCCTGCTCGCGGTCTTCGTCTTCATCCCTGTGCAAGCGACGCGGCTGTACGGTCCGCCCTCGCCGCGTCTCGGACTGACGCAACGCGTGCAATATTCCGCGCGACTGCTCTGGCACGACGGTCTGCTCACCACGCCGGTAAACATAAACGGATCGGGGCTACTCTTTGAAGTCAGCGAGGGCGAGACGGTCGGCTCGGTGGCAAAGCGCCTCAACGAGTTGGGCCTCATCCGCGATTCGCGTGCCTTCCTCGATTACCTCATCTACATGGGCATGGACACATCGCTGCAGGCGGGTAGTTACACGCTCAGCCCGGCCATGTCCATCATAGACATTGCCCGCGACATGCAGGACTCCTCTCCGCTCGATGTTGCGTTTGTGGTTCTGCCCGGCTGGCGAATGGAAGAGATCGCCGCTTCCCTCCCAACCTCCGGGCTGGATGCGACTCCCGAGGCATTTCTCTCCGCCGCGCGGACTGCTCTTCGCGAGCCCTTCCTCGCGGACGCATCCACCAACGAGGGTTTCCTCTTCCCAGACCGATATGTACTTCCCCGCGCCACCGACGCGCAGACTCTGGTCGAGACTCTCGTCCGCAACTTCGCGCTCCACCTCACTGCTCAGATGCAAAGCGGAATTGAGAATCAAGGATTGACGGTTTATCAGGCCGTCATCATCGCATCATTGGTCGAACGCGAAACGATCAAAGAGCAGGAGATGCCGACCATCGCGTCAGTGTTCCTCAATCGCTGGAACGCGGGCTGGAAAATGGAAAGCGACCCCACCGTCCAATACGCTATTGGCACAGACGGGAACTGGTGGCCCAATCCGCTCAGTGCGCTCGATCTCAATTTTGATTCGCCGTTCAACACCTATTTATATTCGAACCTGCCCCCTGCCCCAATTGCAAACCCAAGCCTCGAAGCGTTGCAGGCGGTTGCGGATCCCGCCTCCACAAATTATTTTTTCTTCCGCGCCCAATGTGACGGTTCAGGCCTGCACAATTTTGCCGAGACGCTGGAAGAGCATATCAATAATGGGTGTGAGTAAAAAAGCCACCGTCATTGCGAGGGCGTTCTTTGCCTGAAGCAATCTCCTATTTCGCGCGGAGATTGCTTCGTCGGGAGTACCCTCCTCGCAATGACGGTAAAGAGTTTTACGCCGCAACCTTCGGTTCTTTGCGGAACCACGCCTGGATGCCCGCGCCGAGACTCGTGATGAGCATGACCGGCGCAAACGCAAACCAGCCGACGTAGGGAGTCAATCCCGCCAGCACGATCAACAACGATCCGCGCAAGTGGCGGCGGAATGAATTGCTTCCCTCGCCGATGCGCTCGCCCGCGAGGTTGGTCAATGCGGAGAGTCCGATGAGCAGGAAAGCCGTCAAGGCGAGGGCGAGAAGCAGGGCTAACAAAAGTAAAACCGCCGCCAGCGCTCCATACGCCCGTTGACCGAAGCGCGCCAGCAGGGCGACCAACGCCCCGAAGAAAAGAAAATTCACCAGCCCGAGCAGGAACGATTTCCAGAAAGATGCGGTGAGGATATCGCGCGCTTTTTCCACGGGACGGGGAAACAGCACGGCAACGGCTCCCAACAGCGAGATCAACGCGATCCCGCTGAATAGAAGAACGAGGACAATATCAAAGATTCGATTCATGCGAGGCTCCTGTTTTAACGGTTGGCTATTAATTTACTTTTCATTCCGAAAGCCCGTCCACACGTCGAGCGCGGGTTTCGGTGTTCCGTCATTTTCGCGCAAGCCGAGCGAGGCGAACATGCTGAGCGTGCTCAAATCGTTGGCGTTCGCACCTTGATCGTTGAACGCTTTTGAATACGATTCCATATCAAAGTCGTTGAGCACAAGATAGACCCAAAACGCGAGGCGCGGTCCGAGTTGGTCGTGAATGGAGTTGAGATACGCGACCTGGTCTTGCGGCGTGGCATGGATATTGCCGATGTCGCGCGAAGTCCACCCGCCTTCGGTGATGGCGATGGGTTTATCTGTTTTTGCGAGAACGCGCGAGTAGTAATCGGCGGGAATATCTTGCGCGGATGGAAAAACAAAATACGGATAGGAAGACAGCGCCCACACATCCAGGTTTGGCTCAAACGCTTCAACCTGACTCCAGTTCGGGTTTAGCCGTTGCCGATTTCCTTCTTCGGGCTGGGGAAACATGTTGTTCAGGTCGTCCCACTGAAACGTGACGAAGATCTGCGTCTGCGGCGATTCGGCTTTGACCTGCCGATAGATGTCGTGATACAAGCTGACAAAATTTTCGGCGTCGTCTGGATACGCGTCCATGTAGGTGTTGATCTCGGAGGCGAGACCGAGGTAATGCGGGTGGAACGTCCGCGCGACCCATAATGTGTAGTTGGTATATGCCGCGCGCACATCGGGGTTGGCAAACGAAGCCTCCCAGCCTGCGGGCAAGCCTTTGAACTCGCGGCGGTTGAGTCCGTTGAGTCCGTCCACAACAAAGATGTAATCGAGGCCGTTGTCCAGCGCGAGTTTCACCTGCCCCGCAATGTCGGAGCGCGATTTAGATTCGCCGTCCGCGCCGTTGACGAAATCCGCCCAGGGGACGTTTTGCTGGAACAGCACAAAGTCGCCATATTCGCTTAATGATTTGAAATGCGTAATGACACTGACCAGATCAGCCTTGGGCGGTGATGGGAAGAATCCGTAGATGGTCTCGCCGGAGAGCGAGGCCGGATGCTCCTGCGCGGGGAAGGGCGTGAGCGGTCCGCTTTGGCCGCAGGCGAGGGAGGCGAGCAACAGGACAACAACAGAAATCAAGGCTGAGGAATGTTTCATTTCCGAGAGTCTCGCAGGGGAGAGCGAAGAAGCAGACCGTTCCCAACCAGCCACAAGATCGCGGCGGAGACGATAAAGGTCAAGATCGTTGTGGATTGCAGGTCAATGGTCGAGGATTGAAATTCAAAGGTTGGCGCCGCAAAGGTGAACGAGGAGAAAAGTTGAAGCGTGGATGCAAGCAGTGTATCGAATGTGGGCGGTTGATACGTTGCGACCTCGGGAGGCAGGATGAAGGAAGAGGCGAGCCACGCGAGAATTGCAACCGCGCCGATAGCCTGAGCGAGAGAGAGCCACTTCCAGGTACGGGTAAAGCGGGATAGTATCCCGCCCCACGAGGGAGTTAATTTCGCCATGACCGATGAGGTCAAGTCGCGCGACAGCTGGATTTCATTCGCCGACTCAAGCGCCGTGAAAACGGCGCGCAAATCTTTCAAGCGCGCCTGGCACTCAGCGCAAGTGTCGAGGTGACCGAGTATCGAATTATCGAATATCGTTTTATCGAGCGCTTCGTTGAGTTGATCGTCGGTGAGGTGCGTCATGGGTGTCGCAGGTCCTTGAGGCGGTCGGCGAGAAGTTTGCGGGCGCGGAAGAGATCGGATTTCACGTCGGAGAGAGGGCGGCGCAGGGTTTCGGCGATCTCTTCGTAGGATAATTCCTGATAATGGCGGAGTTCGATCACGGCGCGGTAGCGGGGCGGGAGGCTGGTCAGTTCGGCGCGGAGACGGCGCTGGAGGTCGCGCTGGGCAGTGACCGACTCCGGGCTGGGACTCGGATCGCGAGGGGCTGGCAGGTCCTCGTCAAGAGGCAGAAGCGGGCGGTTCGTCTCCAGCTTATTGAGGCAGACGTTAACACAAATGCGCTTGAGCCAGGGCGCGAGAGTCCGTTCGCGGTCGAATTGGTCGAAGAATTTCCAGGCGCGGATAAAAGTCTCCTGCGCGGCGTCTTCCGCGTCGTGGATGTTGCCGAGGAAACGATACGCTACGTTGAAGACGGCGTTTTGATGCAAGCGAATCAGTTCGGCAAAGGCATCCTGCTCGCCGCCTTGAATGCGTTGAGCCAGTTCGCGGTCGGAGTCTGGCATGTCTATATTGTAGTACAGGTGGGGGATGAGAAAAGTTGCACCGCGAGCAAACAGCGCGAGGCGCTTCACTTGCTAACCGCGTCCTTCAGCAACGGGCTGGGAGGCTCCCTTAATTTTGTATTTCGCCACAGCCGCCATCGCGCCGCCGATCAATGCCAGCAGGATGGACTGAAGCGCGATGGGAACGGACACGCCGGACAGCACCGCGTCCAGCAGGCTGCGGCTGAGACTTGTTAGTGACGGCATGGCGGCAGAAACATTTGAGGGAAGGTACATGTCGAACGCCCAAAGGAAAATGAAGTGGACCATGGCCGCCAGGATCAAGCCCAACAGCCCGCTGGCAAGAAGCGGAATGCCCCACCAATACAGCCAGTCTTTTAAAGAACGGACCGCGATCACGCTGATCAAAAAAAGCAGACCCATTGGGATCAGAGGGCTGAAAGACATGAGCGCGCGCGCCTCGCGCAATGCCGCGATCGAATTTTGTTTGCCTTCCGCCCCGACGGGGATGAGCGTGAATGTGTCGGGGATCGAAGCCGCAAGGAAATGCAGTTCCGCGCGAATCAACGGCTCGACGACCGGGAGCGCCTCCTGCGGAGGGTTGCAGAGTGTGAGGTGTTTTGTGCCGGTCAGGTCGCTTGTGCCCATCTCCAACATTTGCTGGAACGTGCAGGCGGGTTGGGCGCGCAAAAATTGCATCAGCGCCGCAATTCCAGACGGACCGTTCAGATGCGTCTTGAAAGCGGTCAAGGTGACCTCCGCCGATTCAGATTCCCCGTTCAAATAGGCGAAGGTGGAGGTGAACGCATCCTCTGTCAACACTTTGAGCATGTCCGCCGGGACGACAGCGCGGATGATGCCTTGCCAATCCTCGGCGCTGATGAATGCGAGATAGGCGGATATGTCGCCCGCGGCCGGTTCGCAGTCCGCTGAATTTTCCGCGCACGGATTCTGACTCGCGTTAAAAACAAGCGCCTCCGCCGCCAACGCGGGGACTTGCTCATAAAGATTCTGTGATTCAAACGCGCGCAGATAGAGATCGGGATTGAATAGCCGCCGCTCCGCATTGAACGCAAGCAGGGCAATGCCGGTTGTGATAATGAACAAGACGGCGCAGATCCACGCCAGGATTTTTAACAGCCGCATGAAACAACCATCCATCGAGTCGCCTTTCATGCCCGCAGCCGGGAACGCTCAATCCAATGCCAGTTCAATATAATCTTCGGTGACCGCCTGCAAGCCCTGCGCGCCGAGCAAGCCAAGCAGTTCGGTGACGAGCGCGGCTTTGCGTTGGGCATCGTTGCGGCTCCAGGTGCGCGCTTTGATCTCGAGGAAATGTCCAAGCGCGGGCTCTTCCATATTATCGAGGTTGACAAAGAATTCGGTGTCCTTGTATTTGATCAACCAGCGCAGGCGATCTTTGTGCAGTTCCACTTCGCGCGCGGGCTTGAAATATTCGCGATAGAAACGCAGTGTCTGCGTGGCGGGGGCGAGAAAACGCGAGCGCGAAAGCATGACCTCGTGCGCGAAGGCGCCTTCGCGTTTGACTCCAACCAGCGTGAGGCGCGGGCGCGTCATGGTGACGCGGCCCTGTTCGTCGAGGAATTCATCTTCGCGGTAACGAATGCGTCCCTGATTAGGATCGTCGAAGAAGAAGTAGGTGTCGTGCTGATCGTAGTGACGCGCGCGGATGATCTCGATCTCGGGGCGCTCGAGTCCTTCCTTGACCCGCGCGGGGTCCACCGCCTGGACCTTGATCTGCACCTCGTAGGATTCCTCCTCGATCGAGCCGCCCAGGGCGATCAGTTTCGAGAGCACGGATTGCTCACGGTCAATCAGGAACGAGTCGATCCGTTTGGCGACTTGATTGGCTTGATACAACAACTCGCTTTCGTTGAGAGTCAATAACTCTCTCTCGCGCATCAGCCATTTTCCATTAACCATCACGTCGCTAACGTCGGTGGATTTGGAGGCGTAGACGATCTGCGCGTACGTGTTGTTTGGGTCGCGGCGGAATTTCGGCGCGTTGTGGATGGGCGAGAGGTCCACGAGGATCAGGTCGGCGCGGCGGCCCGCAACGAGCGAGCCGGTCAGGTGTCCGATGTGAAGCGCCTGCGCGCCGAGGCGAGTCGCCATGCTGAGCGCGGTCTGGGCGGGGACGGAGGTCGGGTCGTTGCTGGCCGCTTTGGCGACGAAGGAAGCGAGGCGCACTTCCTCGAACATGTCGAGGTCGTTGTTGCTGGCAGGACCGTCCGTCCCGATGCCGACGTTGAGTCCGACTTCGAGCATTTTCGTGACCGGCGCGAAGCCTGAGGCGAGTTTGAGATTCGAGGATGGGTTATGCGAGACGCCGACGTTGTAATTTTTCATCGTGCGGATCTCGCCGGTGTCCACGTGGACGCAATGCGCGGCAATGACCTTCGCTTCGAAGAGTCCCTGCTTCTTGACGTAGGGGATGACGGGCATGCCTTGTTCGTTGCGCATGTTCTCCACTTCAAAAAAAGTTTCGGCGAGATGCGTGTGCAGAGGCACGTCAAACTCTTTGGCGAGGTCGGCGGTTTCCTTTAACATTTCGGCGGTGGTGGTGTAGGGCGCGTGCGGCGCAATGGATGGGACGATCAGGTCGTGGCCCTTCCAGCGTTTTATGTAGTCGCGAGCGCGTTCGATGCCGTCTTCGTAGGAGGGCGCGTCGGAGGTCGGGAATTTCAAGACCGATTGTCCACACACTGCGCGCAATCCCGCGTCGGCAGTGGCTTTGGCGACATCTTCCTCGAAGAAGTACATGTCGTTGAATGTGGTCACGCCGGTCTTGATCAATTCGGCGCATGCGATCTGCGTTCCGAGGCGGACGAAATCGGGCGAGACGAATTCACGCTCGACGGGCCACATGTAACCTTGCAACCACACGTCGAGACGTAAGTCATCCGCGATGCCGCGCAAGAGAGTCATCGGGACATGCGTGTGCGCGTTGACCAGCCCGGGCATCAGCGCTTTGCCGCCGCAGTCGAAGGTCTCTTTGGCAACGTAGTCTTTTTTGATCTCGACTTCGTGTCCAACCGCGACGATGGTCGAGCCGTGGATGGCGACCGCGCCGGATTCGTATTGGGTCAGTTTTTCGTCCATGGTCAGGACGTGGGCGTTGGTGAGGAGGATGTCTACGGTTTGGGTCATGGAGGCTCCTGACCTATCCCCCCGTCCCCCTTCCCGAATCGAGAAGGGGGTGCCGAAGGCGGGGGTTAGGTTAATTTTGAAACTTCCGAAGCCAGTGCGGCTTCGGAAGCATGTTTAGATGAGGAAAAGTTGCCTTATCGTACCACAATTGGCGTTCTCCCCTGGCGCCGCCCGCCAAGGGAGAACGCCAGCAGGCGCGTTAGACCTTCGGCGCGCCCTACGCAAGGTTTTGCGTACGTCCTGGACCACCTACTCAGGGCAGGGTAATTTCGTATACCACCGCCGATTCGTCGCGATAGACCTCGACCAGATACGGATCGGTCTTCGCCGCCTCCAGAAAAGCGGCGTGGCGCAAGTCGCTGACGATGTAGCGCGCGCCGAATGTATGAACGATCGGGGAAGAGATCGGTTGTGTGTCGCCGTTGACGAGGCGGACCCAGGCATCGTACAGGCCGGGATCGCGAATCTGCATGTAGGTGGGGTCGAGGCCAACGGTATAGGTATTGTGCGTATTGTAAAAAAACAGGCGGGGAAAATCGTCCCAGTCGGTTTGGAAGACGCGCGACCCGGCCGGTGTGTTATGTTCGAGCCAGATAGAGGCGCCCCGAAAATCCCAATAGGGCGCGGTTTCGAGCATGTCGGAACGAGCGAGGGGCAGGGTGCGGAACATTCCAGCCGCGAGAACAAGGGCGAGGAGAATCGACGGGAAGCCGGGCAGGAAACGCGTGAGGCGGGAGTCGGCCGGCGAGGGCGAATCCGCCTGGCGGTCGAGCAGAGGCGTGAAGGCGAAGGCCGTGAAGATCAGGGCGAAGGGAGGGTAATATTCCACGAATCGGCGCGCCTGGAAGAACATCCAGCCGAACATCAGCGCGGCCAGCAGACCAAACGCGGTGCGCGTGTCCATTTTGCGACCGGCGAGTCCGAGCGCAAAAATCCCGCCTGCGAAGATCGCGAGCGACAGAAATGAGTTGTCCAAAATGTGGAGCGTGGTGTAGGGATACCATTCGTTGCCGACACCGGTGGAGGTGGCGTCGGTGAGTTTGGCAAAGAGGTGGTGATAGGTGAAAACGATGTTGTCTGGAAAGAAGGGGTTGACGAGCGCGCCTGCAAGAATGCCGCCCGCAATATAAAGCATGGGGCGAAAATCGAAGCGGCGCTCGATGAGCGCGACCGCGATAAAATGCAAAACGCCAAGCGCAAGCAGAATCGGGAAGGCGTCGTACATCCAGACATAGACAAAGGCGAGCGCGGCGAGGGATTTGTTTTTCCCTTCGAGCAAAAACAGCATACCGAGGACGAGCATGCCCAGCGAAAGCGACTGCGTGCGCGTCACGCACATGCGATAGAGGAACGGAGCGGAGAGGGCGAGTAATCCGAACGCCCACAGCCAATGAAGCGGGACGCGCTGGCGCTTGAAAAGAATCCACACTGCGAGGAAGGCGAGGCTTGCGAACAATACAGCCGACCATTTTGCCCCGAGACGCAGGTCGCCGAAGGTGAATGGAATGAGCGCGACGTGATAGAGAAAGTGGTGATCGTAAAATTCATCGGCGCTGAGAATGGTAAGGGGCAGGTAGGGAAATGCGGGCTTGAGGCCTTCACTCCGCATGAGGTAGGCCATCTTGATATGATAGTAACCGTCGTTGTCGGGCAGGTGGGGCGTGGAAAATTCAAGCCACGTCATGGCGGCGAAGAATATAAGGAAGACACGCAGGCCGGCAAGAATCTGGCTTCGCGTGGAGTCAGGGATGCACATCTATCCTTCCCTCCCTCTCCCAAATCTCCCGTGCAATAGACTCCTGATCCACAGGGAATTTATCTGCATCACTACGTAACTTCGGACGGCAGTTTATGTCCCCTATCCGTCCTTTGAAAATCAGTGTCGAAACTCACCAATACCAAGTCATATCTTTCAGCCACTGCGTAAAGAAGCCCAATCCCGCCATTCACCAAAACATCTTCAATAAATGCCCGAAAAGCTTCATGTTGCTTTTTACGAAACAACAACAAACCAATCGAATGGAGGGAATAATCCGTAATGAAAAACTCGTTCCGACCTGCTTTCAGTAACAATTCTTTGGCGTCATTGGCTCTTTCTTGAGACAGGATAATCTCAAGAAACACATTCGTGTCAAGCAGAGCTTTCATTGTATCCCCCCCTCCAGTCTGCGATTTGATGTTGAAGTTGAACAGAAGTGTACCGGTTACGCATGTCTTTCAAAGCGCCTTCCCACTGAAATTTCATGGGGTGGCGCTGACGCGGTGACTTGCGCTCCAACAAAAATTCAACAAAATCCCGCACTTCTGTTTGTAACTCTGGTGAGAGCCGATGCAACATTTCTTGTAATGATAAATTGACCATCATTATCTCCTGTTCACTACAACTCTATTTTACCCTGTTCTTCCCTCTCCCAAATCTCCCGCGCAATAGACTCCTGATCCACAGGCAACCTATCCACCCTCACGCCCACTGCGTTGTAAATCGCGTTCGTAATCGCGGGCGTGGTAGGGATACTGCAAATCTCACCGACTCCCTTCGCGCCATACGGACCCGCCGCGACGGGATGCTCCACGATAATGGACGTGATCTCAGGCGTGAGCATAATGCCAGGGATGCGATAACGCGCCAGACGGTCAGTGACCACGTAGCCGTTATCCATGATGAATTCTTCGGTGAGGGCGTTGCCGAGTCCCATCATCACGCCGCCTTCGACTTGTCCCTGCAAGCCCAGCGGATTGACCGCCATGCCCACGTCGTTGGCAGAGATGACTCTCAGCACACGCACTTCGCCAGTCAGTTTGTTGACTTCCACATCAGCGGCTTGGACTCCGAACGAAAAAGCGAAGTGCATATCGCCGCCTGTTCCCAAAGGTTGTGTCTTCGGCGCTTCGTATTCATACAACGCGCGTGGATGTTGTCCCAGCGCTTTCATTTCTTTGGCGACTTCGGCGTAGGTCATGGAATGCCCATTGGCATGGACGATTCCATTTTCAAAACGAATCTGCTCAGGCTTGACGTCATATTTCTCGGCAAGTGTCGCGGTGATGGCATCTCGCAGAGTCTTCGCCGCATAACGTGACGCGTTGCCAGTGACAAACGTTTGACGCGACGCAGTTGTGGGTCCGCCGTTCGGAGTCAAATCCGTATCCATCACCAACACCTTGACCTGCTCAGGCGGAACAGACATTTCTTCCGCGACGGTTAATCGCATGACGGTGACCAGCCCCTGCCCCATTTCTGCGGACGAACTCCGCACTTCAAACATGCCGTTATCGTACAACTCAACTTCGGCGTTGGAAATATCAGGCGCGCCGCCGCCAAGTCCCGTGTTTTTGTATGCCGCGGCAAATCCCCAAGAGCGTACCAAGTGCGGCGTTTCAAGTTTCACGTGCGGCTTGAACACATCCCTCTCAGACAAACCTGAAACCTGACACATGGCGCCTGACACCTTATCAATACATTCCATGAGTCCCACCGACTCGCGCAACTCCTGTCCCGTGTTCGTGATGCTCCCGACATGCAACGCATTGATGCGACGCAGTTCAACAGGCTCGATGTTCAATTTCTCGGCGAGCATGTCCATCATTGATTCAACCGCAAACGCCGACTGCGTCACTCCGAATCCACGGAACGCGCCCGCAGGCGGATTGTTGGTGTACATGGCGTAACAATCGGCGCGGACATTCGGCACATCATACGGACCCGCCGAGTGCGTGGTGGCGCGGGTCATCACCTTTTCGCCGAGCGACGCGTACGCGCCCGTGTCGCCATACAATTCAGACTCGCTTGCCACGATGCGACCATCTTTCTTCGCGCCGATCTTGATTCGGATCTGCGTCGCGTGCCGCTTCGGATGGACCAGCAAACTTTCATGCCGATCGAACAACAACTTCACGGGTCGTTTCGTCACATCCGCCAGCATCGCCACATGGATCTGCCCCATCACATCTTCCTTGCCGCCGAAGCCGCCGCCCATCAACTGCCCGACGACGCGCACACGCGACTCATCCCAACCCATCACACGCGCCACTTGCGTTCGATCCTGATACGGAATTTGCGAACCGCAATAAATTTCAAGTCGGAAACCTGACAGGTCTCCTGAAGACCTGTCAGGTTTTACTGGAACTGCGATACTACATTCGGGTTCGATGAACGCGTGGTCATACGTCGGCGTGTGAAACGTATGTTCAAGGATCACATCCGACTCGGCGAATCCTTTTTCCATATCGCCCTTGCGGACTTTGATGTGCTTGAGCAAATTTCCTTTTTCATGGATCTGCGGGACTCCCTCCTCACGCGCCATCACGGGATTCGTGATCACGGTCTGCGGATCAAATTCCGCTTCGATCAACGCCGACGCCTGATTCGCAACCTCAAGCGTTTCCGCCGCTACGAGCGCGATCGCATCCCCCACATAGCGGACGCGTTCTCCAACTCCCACCATCACGGGCCAGTCGTAGATGATCAGTCCATGATTGCGTTCGGCGGGAATATCTTCGGCGGTTAAAACTGCGACCACACCTTTCAACGCTTTTGCTTTTGAAATATCAAGTTTGGTCAAGAACCCATGCGGGATCATCGCGCGTTTTACTTTTGCGAACAGCATATTGTCGAACACGAGATCGTCGGTGTAGATCGCCCTGCCATTCACCTTCTCGATTCCATCGGGGCGCAGATGCGTATGTCCCACCGACTTATGGATGTGAATCGAATCAGGGACGTTCGGCTTGCGAACAGGCTCGCCCGTCCGCAACGACTCTGCCGCGGCGAGAATCGCATTCTCAATGGTCGGATACCCCGCGCAACGGCACAGCGTATCCTTCAGCGCAAACCGCACCTCATCCCGCGTCGGATTCGGATTCCGCTCGAGCAATGCGTACGCAGTCATGATCTGCCCAGGGATGCAAAATCCGCACTGCACCGCGCCATGCTCTACAAAAGCCTCCTGCAAAGGATGCAGTGTCTTTCCTCTTTCCTCTTTCTTTTCTAAATCCTTTGCATTCTTCGCGTGCTTAGCGGTAAATTCCCCCCCGAGTCCCTCAATCGTCAACACTGATTTCCCCTCCGCCCGCTCAGCGGGATACATACACGCCAACACTGGTTCCCCATCAACAAGGACGGTACACGCGCCGCACTCTGCCTCGTCACAGCCGATCTTTGTCCCTGTGAGGCGCAGGCGATAACGGAGCAGATCCGATAGCGTTTCATTCGGCTTGGCTTTGAGGGTGTGTTGATTTTCGTTAACGGTAAAAGAGATTTGGTTGGCCATGGGTCACTTCCTAAATTTTGAACTACAGGCAGGACTTTCGCTCCATCCAGCGTTAGAGAACGCTGATTACGCTCTATATAATTTTTTGGGCGTAAAAGGCGCTCACTTGCGCCGTTTTTGCAGGTAAGCGAAAATCCTAACAGAGAATTTAATATCTCCGTGTCTCATCGGTTTTCTCTTCTGCTCGTAACCACGCGGACTCAACCCATCCCCGAACGGCCCACTGACGATATATCTGCGATAGTCGGCGCTGGAACGGCAGATAAAAGAATTCATTTTCATTCTACAGTTATCGTAATAACTTCCACAACCTTTGAGGCTTTCTCGCGCTGGTCAATGTCAAAAGTAACAAGAGGAATTTTCAGTGCGGAGGCAACTGCTACATAAACAGAATCAGCGCCGCGCACGCCGTATTTTGCGGCGATACGCGACGCTTCATCCATCAAGGCTTTGTCCATTTCCACAATACGGACATCGGGCAGGTTTTCAATTTTCTGGATGGCGTTCAATCCCAGTTCAGGTTTGCCCGTGACTCTACTGATTACACCGCCAACTTCTGCCAACAAAAGCGAAGGAGAGACAAATGTCGTACCCTGTTCGCGTTGGGTATTCATCCAGTTCTTCACAGGAGTATGAAATTCATCGCTTTCAACAAAACGCGCGACCCAAATACTGGCATCCACGACGACGAACATTATCTGCGCCCTTCTGAGACTGCTTTTGCCGCCGATAATCCTTTTTTCCAGTTCGCGCTAATTTCTGCGGCAAGGCTGTCAAGTTGAGTCCACGCGCGCTCTGCGTTTTTGGGTTTTGTTTTGTTCACAGGTACCAGCAACGCGACAACCTGCCCGTGATACGTCACTTGTATTTCGTTTCCAGTTTCGCGTACCATGCGGATTAATTCACTTGTCTGCTGTTTCAGTTCACGTATTCCTACTGTTACCATATCGTCCTCTGATTCTGTCTACATTTGTAGACACATTATAACACAAAGGATTCGCCTTCCCCCCAAATCGTATCGGTATCGGATAGATAATTTTATGCCTTATCCGATACCCGCTCGTTCCCACGCAGACTTAAGCGTATCCCCAAACAACCCACTGAGGATATGCCTGCGGTAATCCGCGCCTGCCCTCCTCGCGCTGGTGCGGAAATGGGCCTGGGCGAGCAAAGCCTCCAGCGCGGATTCGAATGTCGCTTCGTTGAGAGATCCTCCGCGCAAAGTATCTTCGGCTTTGGTGGCGCGGAAGGGCGTCCCGCCGCCGGGACCGACGGCAATGCGGATGTCTTTGATGGTGTCGTTCTCGCGTTCGAGCCAGACGGCGCAGTTCAAGATGGGAAGCGCGACGCCTTGCGGGCGCATGATGCGTTGAAAGCAGGAGGCGGATTGGTAATTGGGGGTTGGTAAATTGGGGATTGGGATGTGGAAACCGACGATGAGTTCTTCGCCTTGCTTGATGGAGGATTTGCCGGGACCGAGAAATAAATCTTTGAATGAGATTCGACGCGCGCCATTTGCGCTTACGATTTCTGCTGTGACATTTAACGCGAGCAAAGCAATCGTCCCATCCGCGGCGGGGAGGGCGTGGGCGACGTTGCCTCCGAGGGTGGCGACATTGCGGACTTGCGGACCGGCGATCAAGTTACAGGCTTCGGTCAAGGCTTGGGCGTGGCGAACCGTTAGAGGGTCTCGCGCGACGCGGTTGACCGGGACGGCGGCGCCGATGAAGAGTTCATTCCCGCGCTGTTCGAGGAGAGTCAGCTCGCGGATGGAAGTCACATCTACTAATGTTTGGATGGGTGAATGGCGTCCCTGTTCGAGGTCGAGGAGTAGATCGGTTCCACCGGCAATGGGGAGCAACGGACGCGGCGCGTCGGCAAACGCGTCCATGGCTTCGGATAAGTTTTTGGGGCGGAGATAATTTTGCCAGAGTGTCATAGGCGTAGAGCGAGATAGTATCTCGCTTTACTTGCCGCGTTCGCCGCGGATGTACGGCTCGCCCAGCGCGGCGGGCGCGCCGAGGCGTTTGCGGATGGCTTCGCGTGAACCAATCACCAGCACGATGACCGTGAACGCGTAGGGGAGCATTTGCAGAAAGAAACTCAAATAGGGATTATAGTAGAACGGGTTGTCCACGCCAAACAATGTGAGCGGCGCCTGGATGTCGAGGATCAGGCGGCGCAGCGCGCCGAAGGCGTACGATCCGAGCGCGGCCCGGAAGGGGTCCCACTGCGCGAAGATGACCAGGCCGATGGCGATCCAGCCCTGCCCGCCGGTGGTCAGCTCGCTGAACCAGCCGGGCGAGACCGCCAGGCTGATGGTCGCGCCCGCGAGACCGGCAAATATCCCGCCAATGAAAACGTAGAAATATCGCAGGCGATACACGTTGATGCCGAGCGCGTCGGCGGCGGAGGGATATTCGCCCACCGCCCGCAAATGCAAACCGGGGCGTGTATGGTTAATGTAATACCACGCCAGCGGAATCATGAGGTATCCCACGTAAACGAGGACGCTTTGTTCTTTGAAAAAAATATCGCCAAGAACGGGGATCTGGACCAGCAAGGGAATGGAAAAATTCGGCATGAGCGAAACCGTGCCAGCCTTGCTCAGGCCTTCGCCCAGAACGAGGCTGATGCCCGCGCCGACCAGCGTGAGGGAAAGTCCGCTGACGACCTGATCGGCCTGGAGGGTGACGGTGATGAAGGCATGGATCTGGCTGATGAGTCCGGCGAAGAGCATGGCCGTGAGCAGGCCGATCCACGGGTTGCCGGTGGCGATGGTGACGCTGAAGGCAGTCATGGCGCCGATCAGCATCATGCCCTCCACGCCGAGGTTCAACACGCCGGAGCGTTCGGCCAGTATTTCACCCAATGTGGCAAAGAGTAGAACCGTGCCGGAGGCGACGCCCGCCTGTAGAATGACGACGAAGTCCATATTACTCCACCTCTCCGCGCGTGAAGCGGAGGCGATAGCGCAGCAGGAAGTCGCTGGCGATCAAACAGACGAGGATGATGCCCTGAATCATTTTTGGGATGCCGGAGGGTTGGATCTCACGCCCGGCGAGGATCAACGCGCCGAACAAAATCGAGACGAGGATGATCGCGAGCGGATGCAATTTGGCGAGCCAGGCCACGATGATGCCGGTGAAGCCATAGCCCGCGTTGAGGGGAGCCGTCTGCAAGCGGCGCACCACGCCGGCCACCTCGCTCACCCCGCCCAGCCCCGCCAGCGCGCCGGAGAGCGCCATGACGAGGATCGTGTTACGAACGATGTTGATGCCCGCGTATTTGGCAGCGCGCGGGTTATCTCCGATCAGGCGAATCTCGTAACCCCAGCGGCTGCGATAGACAATGAACCACAGCGCGATGGCGGCGAGAATCCCGAAGATCAAACCGGCATGAGTCGTCAGTCCGCGAAAGAACGGGATGGTCTCGGCGTAATCGGAAAGGCGCGGCAGCGACGCGTTCGTTGGGAATTTCGGACTCATCTGGAATCCGCCCTCGCTCCACACGCCGAAGACCCAATAGTTGACCCACGAGACGGCGATGTAATTCAACATCAACGAACTGATGATCTCGTTCACGTTGAATTTTGCTTTGAGATAACCGGGGATGAGCCCCCAGACACCGCCCATGCCGAATCCGGCCAGGGCCATGGCGGGGATGAAGAGCCAGCGCGTCGTCTCGGGCGGAAGCAGGGGAGCCAGCACCACGGCGCTCGCGCCCCACGCGCCCATGATGAACTGTCCCTCCGCGCCGATGTTCCACAACTTCATGCGGAAGGCGATCGAGCAGGCCAGCGCCGTCAAGATGATCGGCGTGGCTTTGACGATGGTATCTGATAACACGCCGATGTCGCCAAAGGAGGCGCGCGCAATGTAGGCATAGGTGGCGAACGGGTTGCCGCCCGAGAACGCGATCACGATCCCGCCCAGGATCAACGCGACGAACACCGCGCCCAGTGAGACGGCGACGGGGAACCAGGCCGGTGGCACGTCCAGTCGCGGTTCGAGTTGGACGCGCAGTGCGCCTCGTTTTTTGCTTGCGGTCCATTCAGCCATGAGTCGGCGCTCCCTCCATGTGGATCTGTTCCAGCGGTGTGCCGGTCATCATCAAGCCAATCGCGTCCATCAGGGTTTTGTCGGGTTCCGCGCCCTCAACCTTGATCTCGCCCATCATTCTGCCCTCGTAGATCACGTAGATGCGGTCGCTGAGCGCAATCAATTCTTCCAGCTCTTCCGAGATCAACAACACCGCCGCATCCGCCTCGCGTTGAGTCAACAACAAACGGTGGACTCCCTCGATCGCGCCCACGTCCAGCCCGCGCGTGGGCTGGACCGCCACCATGAAGTTGGGGTGACCCGAAATTTCGCGGGCGAGAATCACGCGCTGCAAATTTCCACCGGAGAGCAGGCGCACCGGCGTATTGACCGTTGGCACGATGATGTCGTAGGCTTCCTTCAATTCTTGTGCGAATTTCGTCGCCGCGCTCATGTCGAGCATCGAACCTTTCGAGATGGGCGGCTTGCGATAATTTTTCATGATCACGTTATCGGTCACGCTCAAATTGGGCGAACTGCCCACATGCGTGCGATCTTCGGGAACGTACGACATGCCGTGTTCGATGCCATAGCGCGTATCCCGATTACTGACCTTTTTCCCATTTAACAGAGCCTGTCCTTTTTTACATGGGCGCAGCCCGGCGATCACCTGCGACAGTTCAACCTGGCCGTTGCCCGCCACGCCCGCGATGCCCACGATCTCGCCGGCGCGCACATGGAGCGAAAGCCCGCGCAAGCAGGGCAGCCCCTTGTCATTTTCTGCATGGACATCCTTCACGTCGAGGATGATCTCGCCCGGCGTCTTCGGTTTTTTATCCACGGCCAGCGCCACCTCGCGCCCGACCATCATGCTGGCGAGTTCCTGCCGGCTGACACCTTTGGCAGGGACGCCCGATGCCGTCACCTTGCCGCGTCGCAACACGCTGACGCGGTCCGCGATGGAGGCGACCTCGTTTAATTTATGGCTGATGAAGATCACCGATTTGCCTTGCGCCACCATCGAGTGCAACGTTTCAAATAAACCTTCAATTTCCTGCGGCGCGAGGACGGCGGTTGGCTCGTCCATCACCAACACGTCCGCGCCGCGATAAAGCATCTTTAATAATTCCACACGCTGTTGCTCGCCGACGGAGAGTTGCCAGATCTTCGTGCGCGGGTCAACCTTTAATCCGTATTTGTCGCCAAGATCGGCGATCTTTTTATCGTATTCTTGCAGACGCATGAGGAAGCGCGGCTCGTCCAGCCCCAACAAAATATTCTCGGTGACGGTCTGCGACGGGACAAGCATGAAATGCTGATGCACCATGCCGATCCCCGCCTTGATGGCGTCGCGCGGAGAAGAAAATTCCAGCGTCTTGCCTTTCACCTTAATCGTACCTGCATCCTGCTTATATAACCCCGCCAATATATTCATCAACGTGCTTTTGCCCGCGCCGTTCTCTCCCAACAGGGCATGGATCTCGCCTGCGCGCAATTCAAAGTTCACATGGTCGTTGGCAAGCACGCCGGGGAACCGCTTGACGATGCCGCGCATTTCGACGGCGAGGGGAGGTTGTTGCAAATCAGTTGTTGTGTTCGCGGTCACGGCATGCTCCAGGGGAGATGTAGCCAGGTAAACCAGGAAACACGTACACACGTGTCCACCTGTTTACCTGGCTACGTGTGTACCTGTGTACCTTTACCAAACGGGGCAGAACCTCACAGCCCTGCCCCGTCCGTCAAACTCGCGCTACTCGGGCAGTTCGGCGGTAATGCCTTCCGCCCACCACTTCATACACACATCAATACTGCACGGCAGGCCGAATTCCGGGAACGCGTCGAGGTCAACCTGTTCGAGGCTCTGACCCGCAGGCAGAACCACGTTGCCTTTGTTGTCGTTGATCGGTCCCTTGAAGACATCGAAGCGGGTGAACTTGCCAGCCAGCATCTGGGCGATCAGGTCGCGGACTTCCTGGATCACGGCCGGGTCGAGGTCGGCCACGCCGGGGGTCAGCGATTGGCCTTCCATGAAGCCGTAGAGTCCCAGCGCGCCGGTCTCGGCGTCGAAGTAGTCCCAGCCTGGGATGTAGGTCCCGTCAATGACGCCCTTGGTGATGCGCGCATATTCGGGACCCCAAACCCAATACGGCGCGGTCAGGCAGCGCTCCACCTTGCAGGAGCCGTACCAGTCATAGGTGACGCCCCACTTGCCTTTTTCCATCGCCACATCCGCGACGGCGGGAGTGTCCGCGCCGGTGAAGACCACGTACGCCCCAGCGTCGAAGAGCGAAGCGGCGGCCTCTTTTTCGATGACCGGGTCATGCCAGGTGTTGATCCAGCGGATGTCCATCGTACATTCGGGACAGGTCTTCCGCATGCCCAGCGCGATGGCGTTGCCCAGGCGCACCTCTTCGGGGATCGGGAAGGTGGCCATGTAGCCGAGTTTGGTCTCGCCGTCCTGCTTGGCGCGCGCGCCCGCCAGCATGCCCGCGAGGTATTTCATGTTTTCCATGGCGCCCATCAGGTTGCCAAAATTCTTCTGGTTCGACTTGATGCCGGTCAGGTGGATGAACATCGTATCGGGATACTCGCCCGCCACGATCTCCATCGAGTCGCCGAAGCCAAAGGAAGTGCCGAAGATCAAGTCAAATCCCTTGCGGGCCAGCGCGCGGAAAACCTGCTCGGAGTCCGCGCCTTCGGGCACGTTTTCAATGTAGGCCACGTGCGTGTTCGGGACGTTCTCTTTCACATACAGCAGACCTTCATATTGGGCCTGCGACCAGCCGCCGTCATCATGTGGCCCGATCAGCACCATGCCGATATTGAACTTACCCTCCTCGATGGCGGGAATTTGGAACCCGCCGACTTCCTCGACCTTCGGCGCGCAGGCCGAAATGACGAGAACAACGATCATCGCCACAAAGGCGATCTTGGACTGTGTCTTATGCATGGCATTCTTCTCCTATTTGTGTTTAGAATTTATGCAATCAACTTGCCAGTCGTCCATCCAGTCGTCGAAACCGCTTCCACCTCCTTTCCAGATGATCCACACAAATAACAGGGCGTACGCAAGGTTTTGTGTATCTCCAAATTATTCTAGCCTGAACGCGCAAATTGAACAAGTAGATTCCGCTGTTTCCTTCAAAACGCACGTTCATTGCGCACAGCCAAATTGTGAGCGCATCTCGCCCAGCGCGGCCTGCTGCTGCGCGGTCGGTCCGGTTTGCAATGCAACGCGCGCCCACAAGCGGCACAACATCGGCGCCAGGTACTCCTTCGAGACGCGCCACGCCTCCGTTGAGAGTTCTTGCGCGCGCGCCCAATCGCCGGTGTGGGCATACCCCTCGATGAAAACAAATCGCTCCACAGGGTCATTGGGGTGATCGTCCAGCGCAAAGGCGATTTTCGCAATGCGGACGACTTCCTCCCAATCCGACTCCTGGCGGGCAAGGTCTGCCTGCTCGAAATAATAACACCAACCTCGCGCAGGTTCGCTTCCAAATACTTCCGGCGGGGTGGCTGTCCCCCCAGGCAGAATCCACGCGGACGAGGAAAGCGCGGCCGCCTCGCGCATGAGGGTTTCGTCGGGGACGAAGCGATTCAGCGGGTCAATCTCGGAGTCGAGCAGGCGCAAACAGCCCGGCGGCGCATAATAGAACGCGACCACCTGTGAGGTGTTGCCGTGAAATTGTGCGGCGAGAAAATCATATTCGATGGGCTGATTCTTTTCAAAAGAGGGCAGGCTGTTGCCGATCCGCGATTTGGGATAGAACAGCGCATAACGAATCTGATCGCCAGTTGCGTCCGGATCGTAGACCCAATTCAGCGATGCCGCCAGCGAGTTGTCCGCGTAAAAATTGAAGACGCGCGCGTCCAGCGGATCCGCGCCCGGAGCAGGAGAAAGAAAGGCGCGGTCGTTCAACAACACGGTTGTGCCTGGGACAAGTCCCGGCGCGCGCCAGGTCATCTGCCAGAATAATTCGGTCTGACGCTGCCATTCGAGGCGGTAATCGTTCGACCAGAAGGTCTGCCGTCCTGCGCACAGGGCGATTAACATGCCCGCCAGCAAATATTTCAAACGCGGGCGCGGGATAAGATCAAGCAAGCCAGCCATGAGGAGGCTGACGCCGAACATGAACGGGAGCGTGAAGCGGCTGGTTGGATGTCCGAGCGCGGGAGGAAAGTCTATGAGCCAGAAGGGCCAACCGGCGAAGAAAAGGGCAATGAGAGAAAGGAGGATGGGGGCGAGGAGGGATACGGGATACAAGTTACGAGTTACAGCGCGCGCCGTGTACATGTCTACGTGTGTACGTGTGTACATGTCTACCTGTGTACCTGTGTACGTGTCTACCTGTGTACCTGTGTACGTGTCTACCTGTGTACCTGTGTACGTGTCTACCTGTGTACCTGTGTACGTGTCTACCTGTGTACCTGTATACAATTTTCTCAGCGCATACTGCGTGATGACGAAAACGAACAGGATAACTCCCGCGACCATGAGGGTGACGCGCCAGCCGTCGGCGGAGGGGCTGGGGAGTTGGAAAATTTGCGCGAGGGCGGGTCCGCTCACGGTCCAGAAAGAGGCGAGGACGATCTGGCTGAGGTGAGTCAGAGTCCCGATGAAGTCCGTCTTCATTTCCCCCAGCAGACTCGTCGAATAGACTTGATTGTTGAAGATGAACATCCGCGAAAGAACAGCGGCGATCCAGAGGGCGAGATATGGAAGCGCAAGTTGCGCGGCGCGGGATGTGTGTGTACGTGTGTACGTGTCTACCTGTGTACCTATGCGCGTTTCCCGATCGCGCAGCGCGCAGAAAATTAAGAAGGGACGGACGAGTTCGAGGAAGAAAAAATATTCCATCATCCACAAGTTGAGCGCGGAGAGAATCAGCGCGAGGGATGTGTGGAGGCGGAAACGATTCGGTTCGTCGAGGGCGCGCAGGGTGAAGTAGAGCGAGGCGAGGAAAAAATTAAGGACGATGAAAAAATGGCTGTAGAGATACGATCCCCATTGCTGGTTGAAACCAGGATAAAGCAGAAAAATAAAAGCGGCGACGAGGGCGAAGGCGCCGCGGTTTTTCCAAATGCGTTTGACGACGGCAAAGAAAAGGATGCCCGTCAGCGCGCGCAGGAGCAGCGCAAAAATTTGCCAATAGATCGGAACGTGCGGAAGAATGCGTGTGGTGATTTGATAAAGCAATCCCCACACGGGGCGGTTCGTGGAAAAGTAGCGCGTCAGCGCGTCGGGACCCAGCTCGTAGGGAATCCACGACATGGGCAGGTCGTCCCAGTAAAAGCCGAGGAATGGAATCAACAGTCCATACGCGAGGATGGCGGTGACGAGCAGGGCGATGGCGGGGTAGTTCTTCTTCATCAGGATGACGAGGCAAGTTACAGGATACGAGTTACCGAAGCATGGATCATAGTTGAGCAGTCGTTCGTCGGGACTGCCCAACCATGACCTATGAAACTATCGAACTATCCACGTTCCCGTTTCACCCTTCAACGCGCGCCCGATATTTTCGGGATTAGTGATGATCGCCGCGCCGCCGCCGTTTTCCAAATATCGAATCGCGGCTTGCACTTTCGGCGCCATCGAACCTTTGGCGAAATGTTTTCCTTCATCGAGATATGCCTGCGCCTCGGCGCGAGTCATTTTATCGAGCCATTGCTGGTCGGGCTTGCCAAAGTTGATCGCTACTTTTTCAACCGCTGTTGCGACGATAAAAATTTCAGCATTGATCGAACTGGCTAACAACGACGACGCAAAATCCTTGTCAATGACTGCGGCTGTGCCGACGAGTTCGCCGTCGCCGCGATCGATCACGGGGATGCCCCCGCCGCCCACCGTGATGACAACCTGCCCCGACGAAAGAAGCGTCTTCACCGCGTCCAACTCGACGATCTCTTTCGGCAGCGGGGACGCGACGACTCTTCTCCAGCCTCTGCCTGCATCTTCCACCACCGACCAGCCCATCTCCTTTTCGCGCCGCTTCGCCTCGGCTTCCTCCATGAACGAGCCGATGGGCTTCGTCGGCTTTTTGAACGCGGCGTCTTCTTTATCCACCAACACCTGCGTGACAATCGTGCAGGCTTTCTTGCTGATGCCGCGCTTGAAAAATTCATTACGCAACGCCTGTTGCAATTCATATCCGATCGCGCCTTGCGAGTCCGCGCCGCACACATCGAGTGGGACTTCATGCATCCCCTCCACTTTCGCGGCGATCTCGGAGCGGCGCAGGATGAATCCCACTTGCGGCCCGTTGCCGTGACCGATGGCGAGGTCCCAGCCCGCCTCGATCATATCCACGAGGTGGACGGCTGTTTCGCGGAGCGCGATCACTTGATCTTCGACGGTGACGTGTTTGTCATCTTTGATTAAAGCGTTTCCGCCGATGGCGACGACTGCTAGTTTAGTCATGTAGTCTCCTGGTCTTCTGGTTTTCTAGTCTTCTGGTCTTCTAGTCTTCTGGTCCTCTGGTCTTCTAGTCCGCCGATCTTCCAGTCAATATTTTTTTGACCAGCAGACCAGCGGACTATTTGACAAGCAGACTAACTCATCGTCAACGCCATCACGGCTTTCTGCGCGTGGAGGCGGTTCTCGGCTTCATCGTAGACGACCGAATGTTTGCCGTCAATCACGCCGTCGGTGACTTCGAGTCCGCGGTCGGCGGGGAGACAGTGCATGTAAATCGAGTCTTCTTTGGTGAGTCCCATGCGGCGCTCATCGGTGATCCATGATTTATATTTATCAATCAGGGCTTTGCCCTCTTCTTTGCCCGTCGTTGTCAGAAGCGGACCCCAACTCTTGGGATATACCACATCCGCATCCTTGAAGGCTTCGTCCATGTTATCGGTCACATCGAAACCGACGCCGTACTTCTTGGCGTTATCCTTCGCTTGTTGCATGATGTCGGGCATGAGTTTGAACTCAGGCGGGTGAGCCAGCACCACGTCACAGCCGAAGCGGGTCATTTGCAGGATCAACGATTGCGGCACCGAGATCGGTTTGCTGTACGATGCGGCATACGCCCACGAAACGACGACTTTCTTTTTCTTCAAGTCGCGTCCCTTCTTTTCGATGACGGTCATAATATCCGCCAGACATTGGAAGGGATGATACACATCGCATTGCATGTTGAGGATCGGCGCGCGGCTGGCTTTGGCAACCTCGTTGATATATTGATTGCCATATTGCCAGTCGCATTGACGGATGGCGATGCCGTCGAAGTAGCGACCGAAAATTTCGCCGATCTCTTTCGCCGTGTCTCCGTGCGAGATTTGAGTCGTTTCGCTGTCAATGAACGCGGCATGACCGCCGAGTTGCGCCATGCCCGCCTCGAACGATCCGCGTGTGCGCGTGGACGTGAAGAAGAACAGCATGGCTAACACTTTGTCGCGCAACAACGCGTGAGGTTCGCCCAGCGCGCGCTTGCGTTTCAAATCCCACGCCACGTCTAAAACGGTTTCGACTTCCTCTTTCGTGAAGTCCAGGTCGCCGATGAAATCGCGGCCTCTGAAGTTGGTTTGCATAGTTTAGTCTCCTAGTCTTCTAGTCTTCTAGTCTTCTAGTCTTCTAGTCGCAGAGCGGCTAGTCGGATTTTCTTAGGTAGGTCATCATTCCATTGATAAGTCGTTTTACCTCCGTGGCGAGAGCATGAGCTTTGAGACGCTCATCTTCGATTACATAACTGACGTCCAAGGCCAAATAAAGTTGTGACTGCACTTCTCCTGCAGAACGCCGCGCCATTTTTAGGAACCTGACAAACTCAGGATCGGACCCTGATTCGAATCCTTCTGCGATGTTATGCATGGTGGAACTTGCCGCACGCTGAATCTGATCGCGCAAGCCAAAATCTCGGGAAAATTTATCCGTTCGAGTTAACTCATACACATAGCCTGCCAGTTCTCTAGCCTTCTGCCATGCTTTCAAATCCTCAAAGTTCTTGATCGTTGTCATTTCGCCTCCATATATTCAGCCTATCGATAAACTGACTAATAGACAAGCGGACTAGTAGACAAGAAGACTAGCAGACTACTTCGCTACCCTCAACACCTCACCCTCCACAAATTTGCCATCCTCCCAAAACAATCGAATCCCTTCGCAGTATTCAAAATGCGAGCCCCATGTGAAATGATCGGCATCGGGCAGGCAAGCCACCGCGCCCAACTCCGCCACGCCGCCGTGATTGACGACAAGCGCGGCGCGTCCATCGGCGAGATAATCAGCGAGTTTTGTGTATAACTCCTTCAATTGATTCGCATAACGCGCCGCCGCGCCGCCTCTGCTCACCGCTTCCGCGTAGCCCGCGCACGAAAGTGGATACGGCGCTTCGCGTTCCACGCCGTCGCCATACGTGCTCATCAACTCGCTTTGTTCGTCTACCGCAAATCTCATCGCAATCGCTGTTTCAAATGCGCGCGGCACTGTAGATGTGACCACCCGATCAAACGGACCGAGGTTCTGCCCCACCAAACGCGCGAGGGTCACGCCCTGTTGATTCAAATGAACTCCAGGGTTCGAGCGAATCGAGTGGCGGCGGATTTCGATGGTTTTCAAGAACTCGCCTCGGCATAGAGTGTTTCAAATTGTTGAAGCATCTCTGGACTTTCCAATCCCTCGGCGAATTGAGTCAACCATTTACGAATGTAGTTGAGGTCGAGTTTGCCGCGCTGGCGAAATAGAATTCCTTCCACATCCTGCCAGTCAGTCCCACGACCTGCAATGGCTTTGTGAATAATCAGGTCCTCTGCTGTACAAACGCGTGCCGTGACACCCTCTACATTAAGTTCCAACGCGCGATCAATCGCATCCTTTTCATAATCAAAGATGCTCACAAGCAAATCTGCCGCTACGTTAGGGAGCGCCCAAATATGAATGACATGCGGGCTGAGTTGATGGGCGGGAATATTGCTCGGTCGGGGAGGAAAACGTTCCAATACCATTTTACGAAATTCTTCAAGCGGCATATCAATTTTGACTTTAAAATCTGCATCGTGTGTGGCGCGGTTTCTTCCCCAAATCGAATTAGCCACTCCGCCAATGATCATATATGGAATCTTTTGCGCATTCAGAAAAGCAAGCACGCTTTCTAGAGCTTTAGATTCAGGCAACATGACTTAACCTTTCTGCCAACCGTTGCCATTTGGCGATCAGAGACGCTTGTTCTCTGGCACGTAATCCTTGAAGTTCTACTGGCTCATCGGATGAACCTGAAAGCGCGATCGCCAGCCTACACAATTCAAAATACGATTTGATGCTTTGCTCAACGGTTAATGTAGGCAGGTATACCTTCAACTCCTCGCGTTCTGCCGCGTTGATCTTTTCGTATTCAGCCTTCCAGGCTTTGAGGGATTCTTTGGCGAGTTTCATACGGTAAGTATACACGTGTCTCCGTGTGTACCTGTCTCCTTGTTTACTTTATCAACGACGGCAAGATCGCGTAGAACTCCGTCGCTTTGACCATATCTTCGAGCGAGACGGAGTCGTT
This sequence comes from Anaerolineales bacterium, assembly GCA_019187665.1. GTDB lineage: Bacteria > Chloroflexota > Anaerolineae > Anaerolineales > Villigracilaceae > Denitrolinea. The sequence continues at coordinate 17,632 of JABARH010000004.1, read as the reverse complement.
GACGGTGTGCGCGGTCTCTTCGTCGCCTGGCCCGAATCCGATCGACGGGATGCCTGCTTTGCCCGCCCAGTAGATTCCGTTCGTGGAGAAGTTCCACTTGCCGCTGGGGGCGGGAGTCAAGCCGATTTGTTCACGCGCCAGCTGTCCCGCGCGGACGAGCGGATGATCTTCCTCCAATGCCCACGCGGGGAAATATTTATCCACGGGGAAAACAAATCCAGTGTACGACGGTTCGTCATAAAAAAGTTCTTCGAGTTTGACGCTGTCTTTGAACTCTTTGGGAATCAACGCCTCGACCTGCGCCCGAACCTGCTCCTTCGTCTCGCCGAATGTCATGCGCCGATCAATAAAGATGACCGCCTCATCTGGCACCGCATTGATGGACGGCGTTTTCACGTGCATATCGCTGACGGTGATCTTGCCATGCCCGAGAAATTCATGATCGCCAAGTTGCGGTTCGAGATCGCGGATGCCCGCAATGATGGGAAGCAATTTGTAGATGGCGTTATCGCCGAGATGATTCGACGCGGCGTGCGCGCTGCGTCCCTTCGATGTGACCTTCATCTCAAGCCGCCCCTTGTGACCGCGATACGTGAGCATCTTCGTCGGCTCGCCAATGACAACGAAGTCAGGTTTGATGCCAGGGTCAACTTCGACAAATGTGTTGGGCGCGATGCCGTCACACCATTCTTCCATGTTGCCGAAGTAATACGCCGTCCAGCCGTCGAGCAGACCGAGATCGCGCGCCATCGCCAAACCGTAGATCATGCCAGGCGTAGAGCCTTTCTCGTCACACGCGCCGCGCGCATACAGCACACCATTTTCAATTTTGCCTTTGAACGGATCCCAACCCCACATGGACGGATCGCCCACGCCGACCGTGTCAATGTGCGAATCGTAGACGATGACGCGCTTCCCATTTCCGATGCGCCCGATGGTGTTGCCCATCTTGTCGAAGCGGACTTCGTCGAAGCCGAGCTTTTTCATCTCCGCCTGCACGCGCTCGCCGACGGGACCGATCTTCGAATCCATGCTGGGGATTTCGCATATTTCGAGCATGAATTGGATGAGTTCCTCACGAGATGCATTTACACGGCTTTGAATTTCTTGTAGTTTGTTTGTCATAATTGCTCCTTGATTGGGTTATCAAGTTTGAACGTCAAAACGTTTCAACGTTCAAACTTGTAAACGTTTTACCTGTTTCCCACGCGGCGCACCACATGGAAATGAAAATAGCCTGGGATGAAATACGTCAACGAATAATCCACGACCCTGCCTTTATCGTTGTACAACTGCGACGCGAAGTGCAGCAGCACGTCGCCGCGCTGGATCTCGAGCGACTTGGCCACATCGGCGACCGCGCCGATGGCGCTGACCGCCGCGCGCGAAGTGGTCAGCAAGTCGCCGCGCTCCAGCAAAAAGTCGAGGACAGAACCGCTGAAGGCGTTGGGCAGATCGGACGGGCGGAGCAGCGCTTCGGGGAGGCTGTCCACCAGATACGCGACCGGCCGCCTGTCGGCGCGGATGACGCGGCGCACGCGCGTCAAGCGCGCGCCCACCGACAGGTTCAGGGCCGAGGCGGATTCTTCATCGGCGTGGATCGCCTCCACTTGCAGATCGCTGACCGAGACCACCAGCCCCATCCGCCGCGCCATCGTTTCGAGACTCTCCAACACTTCGAGGCCGCTGTCGAGCGCGGGGATCCTGCCAACCACGTACGTGCCGGAACCCTGCCGCCGCCTGATCAACCCCTGCACCTCGAACGTGCGCATGGCCTCGCGCAACGTGGCGCGCGAAGTTCCCAACTGCTGCGCCAGCGTCGGTTCGGAAGGCAGACGCTGCCCGGCGGGCGCGCCCGCGATCAGCGCCGCGAGTTCGGCTTGTAAACGTTGAAAGGGAAAGTTTGCCATATTGCCTCAATCATCCAGCACGGGCACAAAATCGAATTGCGTCACATCCACGAGACCTCTATCGGAAATTCGCAATTCGGGAATGACGACCAGCGCCAGCAAACTCAATTGCATGTTTGGGTTGTTCAATTCGCAGCCGCAGGATTGAAATCCCTTGAGGACGCTCTCCGCTTTTTTCGCGACGACCTCCGCGCGCTCGTTCGACATCAATCCCGCGATCGGCAGTTCCACCAGCCCGATGCTCTTTCCGTCCTTGATCACGATCTGGCCCCCATCGCAATCGGCCAGCGCGTTGGCGGCCTGCGCCATGCTTTCCTCGTCGGCGCCGACGACGATCATCTGATGGCTGTCGTGCGCGACCGTTGTGGCGACCGCGCAGTTTGCCTTGAATCCAAAGCCATGCACCAGTCCGACCTGCACCCTGCCCGTGCCGCGATGCCGCTCGATCACCGCGATCTTGAGGATATCGCGTTTCAAATCCGCGCGGACTTCGCCATCGCTGACCGTCATTGATTCGTGCAGATGGCGCGTGGGCGCCTGGTTTTCGATGACGCCGATCACATGCGCCTCCACGCGTGACCCGTTGCGGGCGCGCGTTTTCAGGGTGAAATCCTCCGCCCGCAGCGGGCGCTTCAAATGCACGGAGCGCGTCAGCCAGCGCGGATATTTTGTCGCGGGCAGATCCACCGTCCATTTTCCTTTTTCAGCAATGACCTGTCCGCACGCAATGACGACATCCGCGCTGAACTCGATTAAATTTTCAACGATTAACACATCCGCCCAGCGGCCGGGGGCGATCATGCCCATGTCTTTGCTCACGCCGAAATGCTCGGCGGTGTTGATGGTCATCATCTGAATCGCGGTCATCGGGTTGAGGCCCTGCTCGATGGCGTGACGCAAGACGCGATCCATGTGACCTTCGTAGGTTAATGTCTGCGCGTGCGCGTCGTCGGTGCAGAGGATGAAGCGGCGTGAATCGAGTTTCTTTTCGGTGATGGCTTTCACCTGCGCGGCCACATCGTGCCACGCCGACCCGTAACGGAGCATGGATTTCATGCCCTGTCGCACGCGCGCCACCGCGTCTTCGAGGCGCGTGCCTTCGTGGTCGTCCTCCGCGCCGCCTGCCACGTAGCCATGAAATGGAATTCCCAGATCGGGCGAGGCGTAATGTCCGCCGATGGTTTTGCCCGCCGCGTGGGTGAGCGACATTTCATCGAGCATGTTTTTATCGCCCATGAACACGCCGGGGAAGTTCATCATCTCGCCCAAGCCGATAATGCCCTTCCATTTCATCGCCGCCGCCACTTCTTTCGGTCCGATGGACGCGCCGGGCGTTTCCAACCCGGGCGCGGAGGGGACGCACGACGGCATCTGCACCCACACGTGGATAGGTTGCTTTTGCGCTTCGTCCACCATCAACTTGACGCCGCGCAAGCCGAACACGTTGGCGATCTCGTGCGGGTCAATGAACATGCCGGTCGTGCCGCGCGCCGCGACCGCGCGCACGAACTCAGTGACGGTGACCATGCCCGACTCGACGTGCATGTGTCCATCCAGCAACCCCGGCACGAGGAAACGTCCCTTCGCTTCGATGACCTTCGTCTTTTTGCCAATGGCGTGTTGCGCATCGCGTCCAACATAAGCAATGTGACCGTCCACGATGGCAATATCCGTGTCGGGGATGATCTCGCCGGATTGCACGCTGACCCACCTGCCGCCGCGAATCACAAGGTCGGCGGGCGCGCGCCCCATGGCGGTATCAACAAGGGAACGGGTTAGTTTTGTGGAGGATGGCATTGATACTCCGTAGTTCGTATTGCGTATCGTTCTCACGCAGTTGATCTGCGTGAGAAACAAAAGATGGGTCTAAACGTTTGAACGTTCCAACGCGCTAACCTGCCAACAAGCGTTTCGAGGCTTGGTTGTGTTTCTCCGCAAGTTGACGTTCATCCACGGTGACGAGTTGACCTTCTTTGACAATGAACTTCCCGCCGACGACGGTGTAATCGGCGTTGACGGGTTGACCGAAGACGATCGCTGAAACGGGATCGTGCATCCCTGCGAAGCCGAGTTTGTTCAAGTTGACGGCGAAGAAGTCGGCGCACTTTCCACTTTCCAAACTTCCGATATCTTTTCTTCCCAGCACCGCCGCCCCACCGCGCGTTCCCAAATACAACGCTTCTCTTGCTGTCATCAACTTGCGATTTGGATCATCGGATAATGAGTAGCCTGTAATTCCCTCTTTCACACGCGAGAGCAACATCGCATTGCGGACTTCGGCTAGAAGGTGTGATCCGTCGTTGGAGGCGGAGCCGTCCACGCCCAAGCCAACATTCACGCCTGCTTTGCGATATTCTTTGATCGGAGCAATGCCTGAGGCGAGTCGCATGTTCGAGGTGGGACAGTGCGCCACTCCGCAGTTGTGTTTGGCGAAGACTTTGATCTCTTCGTCGTTCACCCACACGGCGTGCGCGAACCAAACATCGTCGCCGACCCAATCCACTTCTTGCATGTATCCGACGGGGCGATGACCGAATTTCTCCAAGCAAAATTGTTCCTCGTCTTCGGTCTCGGCGAGATGCGTGTGGAGATGCACGCCATATTCACGCGCGAGCTTGGCGGATTGTTTCATCAAGTCAGATGTTACGCTGAACGGTGAACACGGAGCCAAAACAATTTGCACCATCGAGCCTGGTTTCGCGTCGTGATATTTTTGGATGAGACGTAGTGAGTCTTTGAGGATGGACTCTTCATCGTCCACCACGCTGTCGGGCGGGAGACCGCCATCCGCTTCGCCGAGGGACATCGAGCCGCGCGAGGCGTGGAGGCGGAGTCCGATTTCGGAAGCCGCGGCAATCTCATCGTCGAGTTTTGAACCGTTTGGGTAGAGGTAGAGATGGTCGGAAGCCGTTGTACATCCAGATAGAGCAAGTTCCGCGAGGGCGGTTTGAGTCGAGGTGAAAATATCGTGGGGCGTGAGGCGAGCCCAGATCGGGTAGAGGGTTTTGAGCCAGTTGAAGAGGTTGGCATCTTGCGCGGCAGGGACGGCGCGCGTGAGGGTCTGGTAGAAGTGATGATGCGTGTTGACGAGGCCGGGGAGGAGGACGTGACCTTTGAGGTCGAGGGTTTCGTCGGCATCGGAGGGCAAATTGCCAATTTGCCCTACCTGTTCGATGAAACCGTCGCGGATAAAAAGACCGCCCTCGGGAATCTCCCGCTGGCGGTCGTCCAAGGTGACAAGATGGGCGTTTTTGACGAGGAGGGTGGACATGGAAAACCTACGTCTTTTGTGTTGCACGGTTGTCTGACAATTTCCAGTGTAGCAGAGGAAGGGTTGATTGTCAACGAGGCGGCGGTCAACAGCCAGCCTCGATTGTGTCATGGTACAATCCCTGCGCCGCCCCCGTAGCTCAGTGGACAGAGTGTCGGCCTCCGGAGCCGAAGAGGACAGTTCGAGTCTGTCCGGGGGCGCCTGTCAACACCGCTTCCGGGCGGTGTTTATGTTTTCACCGCGGAACCCTTCCGGCGAGGCTTGCAAAAATCGCGTAACGACATACAATTGAAACGGCCGCCGTATTCGATTCCGGGAACATGCCGCCCGGCAAAGTCAAAGCAGAGCGTACTCCATTACCCAACATCCAGCCATGAATCCATCCACCCCTTCCATGGAAACCAAACTCAAAATTCGCAAACAGGCATTCGGCCTGTCCTACGGCCTCGCGGCCGGCCTCGCTTTTTCAGTCGCCTTATGGGGATTGGATGGCTATTACCAGGCGCGGGCCTTTGCTTATTTTCCGTGGCTCAAATTCATTACCGGCGCGCCGTTGACCCTGCTGGTCGGCGGGCTGGCGGGCTGGCTCACTTCGCGGTTTGAAAAACCGCTGCTGGGAATTTTGTTCTGGGCCGCGTCGGCCGCCGCCTATGCCTGGCTCACTATCCTTGTGCCGGTTGTGATTGCGCCGGCTGCAATGAAATTGTTTGATCCCGCGCTGCAACCCCTGTTCCATTACAGTTTCCATGCCAATACCTCCCAACTGACAGCAGTGGCCTTCGGGTGGATTATGATTGCCGTATTCATCGCTGCCGTCATCCAGATTCCCATGCTCGAACAGGCGGTCTTCAGCGCCAGTGTCTTCGGGCGCATTTCGCCGCACATCGTCTGCACGATCCTTCTGTTTGTGAGCGGGACCCTCGCCGACAGCCTGTATAACCAACCCCTGCGCGAGCCCCTCATCAGCATGAATAACACCATTCAGTTCGCGCTCGATCACCAGGGCCTGGAGGTAAATTCCAAAGCGGCGCGCCAGATGCATCTTTCCTCCCTGCGCCCGGTCGAGCCGTACATTGCAGCAGAACGCCGCCTCGTGGTCAGCGCGTTCGATCCGCTGCTGGAGAAGGTGGACATCCTGATCAACTTCGAAGGCCACTGGGTGGAGTGTTCTACCATCTTTAACAACCCGTTAAATTGCGCGTCCGTGTCGCCCTAGCCCGGAAAGGAGTTACCATGCGATCTTTTATCAAACCCACCTTAGTTATATTCCTCTGTTCGCTGCTCATCCTGACCCCGGCCTGCCAGCCCGCCCCGGCAACGACCTCGCCCCTTTCGGCGGGACTGAGCGAGTTGAGCGGCATAGTCGGACTCAAACAATCCGGCGACAGCGATTTCATCCCGGCCGCGGCCGGGATGAGTCTGCAAGTTAACGGGCAGGTGCAGACCGGCGATGACGGCCGCGTGCGCCTCGACCTGTCCAGTGGGACGATCATCCGCCTCGTGCCCTCCACGCTTTTCATGCTCGAATCGAATCAAGCGGCCGGCGAGGGACTTGCCACCAAACTCAAACTGGAGGCCGGGAAAATATTCATCATCCTCAATGGCGGTTCGATGGATGTAGAAACTCCCTCCGGTGTGGCGTCGGTACGCGGCTCATACATGATGGTGGAGGTGAACCCGCTCACCAAGGATGTCTACGTCACCTGCCTCGAGGGTGACTGCTCCGCCGCGAACCCGGCCGGCACGATCCAATTTACCGACGGCGAAAAAACCATCCTCTTCCACGCCGGCCCCGACGGGAAATATCTGCCTCCCGAACTGGACAACATGGACGAGGAGGATTTTCAGGCCTGGCTCGATGAAAACCCGGAAGCGAAGAAAATCTACGATCAATACATTGCCGGCAATCTTAAACCGACCGAAACAAACATCCCCGCCGCGCCCGCCCTGCCGACAACCACGCTCACCCCGGCTTCTGTGGCGTGCTTCAAGGTCATCCAGCCTCTCGATCAAACCGACCTGTCCTTCAACGGCCCGGCTATCTTCTCGTGGGAAAACCAGCCCGGCGCGGTGAATTATGTCGTTACGTTCTATTATCCCGACGGGAGCAACGTTCCATTCCAAACCAGCGAAACCGAGCTGATACGTTACATGGATACCATGCCCGAGGGCGGCAGTTATCTCTGGGATGTGATCGCATTCGGCGCGGACGGCAATGAGCTCTGCCGAACCGGCGGCCAATCTTTCAACAAACCCAGCTCCAAACCGGAAGATCTTGTGGATCCCAAGTCCGATGAGTCGGGGCCCTATTGCACCGAAGGCCAATATCAAGACCCGGACAAACCGTGTTATTGTGACTATTACGATCCAACGCCGCCCTCGTATTGCTCCGGCGGCGAATACTACTAACCCTCATGGCAAAAACTTCCACCCGCAGATCCTCGCTGCGAATCATCCTGACCGCGGCGACAGCCATCGTGCTTTTGGCCGGACAATGGCTACCGGCTCTGATAAACGCGAATACGCCGCTACAATCCATAGAGTCGGGGACACGCGACTTTTTGATGCGCGTGCGCGGCAAACAGGAACCGTCCAGCGCCATCGTGATCCTCGCGATAGACGACACCTCCCTCGCCTGGGTGGGTGAACAGTGGCCCTGGCCGCGTTCCCTGCTGGCTGAGATCGTCTCCAAACTGAACGAAGCGGGCGCGCGCGCGGTGGGGCTGGATATTTTCCTCATCGAGGAATCCGACAACCCTGCCGGGGATGAGGCGCTGGCGCAGGCGATGGCGGAGGCGCGTAACGCCGTCGCGGTCATGAGAATCTTTCGCGACCCGCGCCAGACTGGGGCGGTCACGCTCGAGCGGCCGTATCCAGCCCTGCGCGAGTCGCTGGATGGGATGGGAATCACTTCTCTGACCCGCGACAAGGATGCCATTACACGCAGTTTGCAGGCCTACGACGCGTTCGTCAACGAGACCTACTTCAATTGGAGCTTCGAGACCGCGCGTCTTGTCCTCGGTGTGGACGCGCCTTCCGGCCCCTCCCCCACCGGCCTGGCCTTCAATGACCGCAGAGTTCCTCTGCAGCGAGGCAACTTGCTGGTGAACTATGATGGGCCGGCCGGAACCTATCCAACTTATTCTGTCGTGGAACTGCTCGAAGGCGACGCGCTCGAACAAGACCCGAATGCTTTCCGCGACAAGATCGTGCTGATCGGCGCGACCACCATCACCTTGCAGGACGTGTATCCCACGCCATTCTCGGCACAGGCATTAACCCCCGGAGTCGAGATCGTCGCCAACGCCATGGATATGCTGATCGCGGGCGATTACTTGCGCGAGACGCGCCCATGGGTTGGACTGGTTGCCGTGATTCTGGCGGCGCTGCTGGCAATGTTCATTAACCGCTCGCGCCGTCCGTCGCTGACCATTGCGCTCCTGCTTGCGAGCATGGCCGCCTATGCCGTGATCTGTTATGCGGTCTTTGTGAATCAACGGCTCTACCTGCCCATGGTTGCGCCGCAGGCGATGCTCTTCCTCGGGGTGATCCTGCCCACGGTCGAGCAGGCAGTTTCGGAGGAGGTAGAGAAGCGCCGCGTCCGCAATTTGTTTACGCGCTTCATCTCGCCAGAGATGGTGGATCAACTGATCGCCACACAGGATATTAACTCGCTTAACAAGCGCGCTAATTTAAGCATCCTCTTCTCGGATATTCGCGGCTTCACCACACTCTCGGAAAAACTCGCGCCGGAGGAAGTGGTGGCGGTGCTCAACCCCTACCTCGAAGTGATGACCCGCGTGATCTACAAACACGGCGGCACGGTGGACAAGTACGAAGGCGACGCGATTGTTGCCTTCTTCGGCGAACCGGTAGCCTACGAAGATCACGCGCTGCGCGCCGTCCGCGCGGCGGTGGATATGAGGAAGGCGCTGGTCGAGTTGAAGGCTCGTTGGGAGAAGGAAGGATATCCGCGCCCGGGCCTGGAGATGGGGGTGGGTATCAATACGGGAGAAGTGTTCGTCGGGATGCTGGGTTCGGCCCAGCGCATCAACTATACCGTCATCGGCGATACGGCCAACCTGGCCGCCCGCATCCAGGACCTGACCAAAACATATGTCTGGCCGATCCTCGTCAGCGAAAGCACGTATCAGGCTATCAAGGAGGAGTTTCACGCGGAGTTTGCCGATTCGGCTATCGTGAAAGGCAAGACTGCCGCGGTTAACTTGTACAAGATCATTAGCTGGAAGAAGACCGGCGACCAGGTCCACGGCTGGAAGTAGCCAGACCATCGTCAACATGGTTGGCGTTTTCTCTACCGTACATGAAAGGTTTTTACCGCAAAGCACGCTAAGGTCGCCAAGTTAAAAGGTTTTCTTTGCGTTCTTTGCGGGCTTAGCGGTGTAAATGTACGGTGGAGAGTTGGCGTTCTGGTTTTCTGGTCTGTCAACCTGCCCCCCGCTTCTCGTTTCCAGCGCCGAGCGGCTGTTGCGCCACGCCTGCACTTTAAGATACGCAGGCGGGCATGACCGGTTTGATTGTGGGTATTTGTACAAAATTGTTTTTTCATGGTAGAGTTAATTCAGGCTTACGCAAAACCTTGTATGGAACGCGCGCTTATGTGCAAGTCCTGTGAATATCAATTTCATTTGGCGAGGGACACCCAATGAACGCTGAAAAAATTCCCGATATTATTATTGGACGCCTGCCCATCTACCTGCGGGCATTACAGCATATGTTCGACAGGGGCATTCAGACAACCTCTTCCCAGGAACTCGGTGAGGTGGTGGGCATTTCCGCCGCGCAGATCCGCAAGGATATTTCGCAGTTTGGTGAATTCGGCAAGCAAGGCACAGGTTACAACATCCAGTTCCTGCTGGGGCGCCTGCGCGAAATTCTCAAAGTGAACCGCACCTGGGAGGTGGCGCTGGTGGGCATGGGCGACATGGGACACGCGCTTTCCCGCTATCAGGGATTTGCCAACCGCGGATTCCACATTGCCCTCTTCTTCGATAATGATCAATCCAAAGTGGGGCAGAAGGTGGGCGATTTCGTGGTGAAGGATACCGCCGATCTCGCGGAGGAGATCCGCAAGGAGGGGATCAAGATCGCGATGTTGACCGTTCCCCCTTCTGCCGCGCAGGAGGTGGCCGACCAGTTGGTAAAGGCGGGCATCAAGGCAATTCTGAACTATTCCCCAATCAGCATCAATGTGCCGCCAGGGGTCAAGGTTCAGTACATAGATCCTTCTACGCATTTGCAGAGGATGACCTATTATTTGTAGCGGGCGCGGCTCTGGAAGGCTGCCCGTAGACGGTTGGCGAGCCTGTCGAGACACCGAGCTTTCGATAGATCAGCCCTTCCACATCCTCCCTAAAAAGAAAAAGCCCAACGTCTTTGGCTGGACGTGGGGCTTTTTGGTTCGAGTTTTCCCGCCACCCTCGCGAAGCACCCCCTTTGGGGTTGACACTGCTGTTCATCGGTCAGCAACCTGCCTGCTTACACGTGACTTGGTGTTTGAGCCAATACCTTGACTTCTTTATTGATTTTTCCGCCCAATTCGCTTTCTGCAACTTCTAAATCATAACGGACTTGTAAACGAAGCCAAACCGCCGCACTTGTACCGAAATAGCGAGCAAGACGCATGGCAGTATCAACAGTGACTGAACGCTCCCCATTAACAATCTGGCTGATACGAATCGGAGTAACGCCGATGTCATGCGCCAAGCGATACTGGCTTAAACCAAGCGGCTTCATAAAGTCTTCCAGCAAAATTTCGCCAGGGTGAATAGGTGATAAAGTTTTGTCCATCATTTTTTCTCTCATCCGTGATAATCCACAATCTCGACATCTTTCGCCTTGTTACCTGACCATTTGAAACAAATTCGCCATTGGTCATTAATGCGGATACTGTGTTGTCCAGCCCTGTCACCTTTTAATTTTTCGAGTCGATTTCCAGGCGGTGCAAGCAAATCTTGCAAATCTTCTGCGTCATCCAAATAAATTAACTTGCGGCGGGCGGTTCGTTGAATATCTTTCGGGAATTTCTTTGAAACTTGACCACGAAAGATTTTCTCGGTTTCATCGGAGGCGAAGGATTCAATCATAGCCCGATAATATCACGAAGCGATAATATTTTGCAAGGGGTTGCCTAACGAGACTGTCGAAAAACCGATTTTGGAGAGAGCCGTCCCCGTGCGCCAGGGACCGAGCATGGACAGTCTTCGTTTTCTATCGCTCTGTCAGGGTCAGATCAGCGCCCCGAAGACGTGGATCTTGCCGATATTGTGAACCAGAGCGAACCGCTGCGCGTCCATTGTACACCCACTTTGCGTTTTGAGCGTAGCGTGAACGAATACCAAAGTCCATATGATGCCCAGCAGGTCAAGTAGATGAGGAAGACTTGTGCTGAGCCTGTCGAAGCATCATCCCTGCCTGACGAGGGGGCGACCGAACAAAAAGGCGTGACGCCTTACGTCACGCCTGCTTTGCATTTAACCGCCTTCGTGATTTTACAGTTTTTCCCCGCTCAATTCGTTGACTTTGCTCAGACCAACGCCTTGAACGACCATCTCAACCGCTCTTGGATCAAGACGGTTTCTGAGAACCTATAAATACGGGCGAGCGCCGTCATTTTATACCAAAGAAACCAGGCGCAGGTATAATGCGGTTAACATGAATGGCCAAAGCCCGAACGAAAGCAATGGAGCTTGACCTTGGCGATCAAGGTCGCCCGCTGAGAACCCTGGGATGCGGCGATACGATTTAAATACTGGCGGCGTGCGGATCGTGACCTTTTCTTCGATCAATTCAGGATTGGTTTGCTTGACGATCTATAACGACCCCGATTAGGAAGCTGTACCACTTAAGAGCCGTGCCATTCATGTCCATCAATTAAATTGTGTATGGCAGGATGCCGTTATGCAAAAAAGCGAAAGGCGACATCCTTTTTTGTGTTAAGCATAGACGGGGAAAAGGACGTAAAAAGAGCATAAGCTCTCATGGTCTCGTTTCTTAGGACGCTTTGTTAGGCGGCGGTTTTCTTTCTACGCTTTTGCATTGCTTCATCAATCTCTTTTTCATTCCTTATTTCGGTTTCGTCAAGCACCAGTTTTTTTCCAGCCTTAATTATGCCAAGATACATATTTCGCTCTTGCTGGTATTGCTTTTCACTGGAAGTGTATTCTATGTTTTTAATAAGCAATTGATTTGCTGAACATAATTGCTCCCACAAATCTTTGGACGAATCATCTGCACTAATAACGATAATTGGTTTTTCAGTTTTTTGCTCAACAAACTTCACAACCTCATTAAATACTTTCTCTTTTTCGTTTCGTGTGAGAAGTGAACCATTTCTCCATCTGTTGATAGTTTCTGTATAAATCCTGGCACCATTGACCCAAGTAAACCATAATTCCGTAGATTTATTGGGCAAACGATAAGTGATTCCTTCGGCTCGAAATCCGAATTCGATACTTGCTTCACTGCTCTCTATTGAGTTTTTCTTCTTACCGCGAAAAAAATCAAAAACACTCATATGGTTTCCTCGATGACAACCGCCTAACGGTGAGCGTTAGCCGCTTGGGGAGGGACGAGGCAACGCCGCTTTGACGGAACCAACTTCAAGCCACGAAAACTGCCTGAAAACGCGGCGCGTACCCCAAGTCGGCTGCACGCTGTGTTAGGCGCACTCACTGAACGCAAGACTCATTGATTGAAACAAAACAGCACAACCGATCTGACAAAATTTTACACACAACTTGACCATCAGCAAATACCAAAAAGAACGCAACTTACCGAAACGTTTGCCAAACAAAAGCCATTTCTCAGTGAAAAACCAACTTTCCCAAAGAACGATACTTGACCAACCAACCTGAACCAAATCTGCCAAAATCTTTGACTAAAGCAGTTGAACTGATTTTAGAAACCTCACTTTGCCCAAAAGTGACATTACCAACGAAACTGACCTGAACAAATCAACAGAATGATGGACTTCGCAAACCCATTATTCGAGAGGACGCTTGAAGTAATAATAGTAAGCCAATGTACTAAATTGCCCTTGGTATAGCGCAACACCCACCAATTCCCAGCCCTCCTTTCCTAATTCCTTCAGTCGCTCTTGTTCCGACTTTTCGGTTTGAGTATCACTCCAAACCCATTTCCCTCGGTTCTCACTTACGGTAAGTGTTTTGTAGTCCCATTTCTGCATAGTAACCTCCATTCTGATACAGAGAATCGACAACAAAGAGCCCAACCTAACTCTGAACGGGCGGTGCGCCTAACGAGACTGTCGAAAAACCGATTTTGGAGAGAGCCGTCCCCGTGCGCCAGGGACCGAGCATGGACAGTCTTCGTTTTCTATCGCTCTGTCAGGGTCAGGGGAGCGCCCCGAAGACGTGGATCTTGCCGATATTGTGAACCAGAGCGAACCGCTGCGCGTCCATTGTACATCCACTTTCAATTTCGAGCGCAGCGTGAAGCGATGCATGCGCTTGTGCGCGCAGATATTGGATTAGCCAGCGAAGCGGAAGTCCTCGCGCTGCGCCCCGAACTCAACCGGATCGAATAAGCGTACCCTGAGCCTCGCTCGTCCAGCAGACCGCATCCGCAAGAACGCGGGCGCGGCTCTGGAAGGCCGCCCATAGACGGTTGTCGAGCCTGTCGAGACACCGAACTTTCGATAGATCAGCCCTTCCAAACCATCCCTAAAAAGAAAAAGCCCAACGCCTTTGGCTAGACGTGGGACTTCTTGGTTCGAGTTTTCCCGCCACCCTCGCGAAGCACCCCCTTTGGGGTTGACACTGCTGTTCATCGGTGGGCGCTTTTTGGGTTAAGAGAACCTTGCTCTGCTTTCACGGATAGCGTCAAGAATATCAACTTTAGAAATTGGAAGTTTTATGCTTCGTACTTCAAAAGGTGAAGTTTTTTGGAGACGTTCAGGGCGAATGATAAAAATTCGTCCATCGCGACTTCTCAACTTGACTTGTCCCTCTAATATGGCTCTCTCTAGTAAAGCGGAAAGCCGCTCACGTGCTTCGGAATAAGAATAAGTAGTCATAGTTACACCTCAAGAACTTGAATACCTTCTTGCTTGGCGACATTAATCATATCTTGATCAAGAGAAATTAACGGCAAATCATGTTCGATGGCACACTGGAGAATATATGCGTCGTAGGCGTAAATATTATGTTTGCCTGCAAGCCTTACAGCCTCTTTCAAATCTATCTCTACAATTTCCAACGAGATTTCTTGATAAACGCCAATGGCTTCAATAGCCTGTTCAAGAGTAATGCGGGAACGTTTAAGCATGGCGGTAAAAGCATTTCCGACTTCCCAATCAATAGAAGGCGGTGCGACAATAGTTGCGTCTTTCGTTAATTCAATCAATTTTGCTTTTTCTGCTTCGCCAACAACTACTGCAATAACGGTTGATGTATCTACGACAATTCTCATTGGACGTATCCCATTTTTGACTTAATTGTAACATGTTGAGGAAGGGGTTGCCCAACGAGACCGTCGAAAAACCGATTTTGGAGAAAGCCGTCCCCGTGCGCCAGGGGAGCGCCCCGAAGACGTGGATCTTGCCGATATTGTGAACCAGAGCGAACCGCTGCGCGTCCATTGTACATCCACTTTGCGTTTTGAGCGCAAAGTGAACGAATACCAAAGACAATATGATGCCCAGCAGGTGAAATACATGAAGAAGAGAGCGCAGAAGCTGGGCTTCCAACTCATCCCTGCCTGACGAGGGGGCGACCTAACAAAAAGGCGTGACGCCTTACGTCACGCCTGCTTTGCATTTAACCGCCTTCATGATTTTACAGTTTTTCCCCGCTCCACTCGTTGACTTTGCTCAGACCAACGCCTTGTACGACCATCTCAACCGCTCTTGGATCAAGACGGTTTCTGAGAACCTATAAATACGGGCGAGCGCCGTCATTTTATACCAAAGAAACTGGGTACAAGTATAATGCGGTTAACATGAATGGCCAAAGCCCGAACGAAAGCAATGGAGCTTGACCTTGGCGATCAAGGTCGCCCGCTGAGAACCCTGGGATGCGGCGATACGATTTAAATACTGGCGGCGTGCGGATCGTGACCTTTTCTTCGATCAATTCAGGATTGGTTTGCTTGACGATCTATAACGACCCCGATTAGGAAGCTGTACCACTTAAGAGCCGTGCCATTCATGCCCATCAATTAAATTGTGTATGACAGGATGCCGTTATGCAAAAAAGCGAAAGGCGACATCCTTTTTTATGTTAAGCATAGACGGGGAAAAGGACGTAAAAAGAGCATAAGCTCTCATGTTCTCGTTTCTTAGGACGCTTTGTTGGGCGGCGTTGTTGATTAAGAGCCTTGCCTGTGAAAGTAATCATTGCTTATTGCCAAGTTTGCTCTTTGCTCTGATTTCTGAAAACTTTCCGTAAATTGCGCCAATGATTAACCCAATGCCTATTCCTGTCAACAAATAAGTGACGATGAAGTTATCAGGAAAGTCGTTTTTAATTAAGCCGATGATAATCGTTGGAATTACGATAATTACGCCGATGATTGTGCCGTGCAATACTGATTCGGCTTCAAGAAAGATATATTTTCCCTTCAAACGTGCGATTCCCCACAAAAGAAACATAGTCAAATCATATAGGATGATTGACGATATGATTACAACTTGCGCTTCATTGATTGAATTGATGTATCCAATAAAAGCACCTGTAATCAAGTGAATAAGTAGTACGAATATTTCGAGCGCCAATTTCATTTTATTCATGGGAAGAAAACTAGAAAACACCTGTCTTGATAGAAAAGAGCAACAAAAGCAAGACAACCGCTATAAGTAGGAATGTAAGAACTGCTGATATATTGCGAAGATATTCAGTTTGTTTTTTCTGTTGTTCTGCAATAATTGCTTGCTGTTCAGAGATAGCCTTAAGGTGCTTTCCTAAACTTGCATTGATATTTTCTGACTCACTCGGATTATCCATAATAACTCCTACTAATTTTTGCGGACAGCCGCCCAACGGCTGGCGTTAGCGGTTGGCGGGTTGAGAACTTGTCCTTTCGAACCTCGCGTACCCGCCAATCCGCTGCACGCTTTGTTCGGTGGCTTTCGTATCATCGAGTTTGGACTTTCAGGATACGAATAAGATTTGCGGTAGTATGTTGTTGACCTTGTTGTTAGTTTACTATGCACTTTCCGGTTTCTGAAGGTCCGAAGGGCGCAGGCTCGTTGTCGGTTGTCCCGGAAATTCCTTTTTGCCCAAAACGAGTCGGAGTGCCAAAACCATAACCCACGGAAAAATCCCAACGAGCAAAGCCAAAGGGCCCTGAATTGCTGGGATTAGAAATGGCAATGTATTGGTAAGAGCATGAAATATAATCATCAAAAAGATGCTAGCTGTACGATTGAATAACCAAACGTAAATATAGGTGACTCCAATAACACCTATTGTTTGACTTATTAGCCCGATCAAAACAGCAATAAATGCTCCGATAGCTGGAACGCCATCAGGTACACCTTGCAGGATGTAGATAGCTGTCAAGGGGTAATGCCAGACTGCCCAAATAAAACCGAGTAGCCAAATAGTGCGTCCAGTGTCAAATCGTTTTTGCAGTCTCGGCAATAGGTAGCCGCGCCATCCAGGCTCCTCACCCAGCCCGCTTGTCAGAAGCTGGAGAACCAGGATCGGCAAAAACAGTAGTGCAAGCCTGCCAAAATCAAGAATAGGCTGACCCAACCCCCCTGTTAACCAGGCGAGTATCGCTGGAACAAAAGCGATAGCAGAAGCAATTGCCAAAGCTGCCAAATACCATTTTGGAGCAACCCGAGTATCAAACGTATTTGCCAGGAGCTCTCTTACGCCTTTAGAACCGTGTTCGTAAGCCAATGCGAGGCATGCGCCGATAAGGGGACCATAAACTGCAAAGCTGAAAATGACGGCAAGTATCACATGCTGCCCGCCCGAAAATCCCTCAGCAGCAAGCCGTGCATAGTTGTTGGGACTCGGCAAAACGAGTCCCTGCCGAATTGCAGAGAGTAGCGGTGGGATCCATAGCACCCAAGTCCATACGTTTGCAACGATCAGGTAAAGGAGAAGGGCTTGTCTTTCTTTAAGGGTCTGTTTGCGTTCCATCTCGGGCCTCCTGTATTGGTACGTGGTGAGGTGTATCTGTAATATATCCTACAATTCCATTCTGAAATTACAAGCAGCAGTCCTTAGAATAACAAGCCACCGAACGGTTTGCGTTACCTGCGCTGGGGTGGGGACGGCGAAGCCGTCCAGCCAGAAAAATGATAAGGCGTAGGAAACTGCTTGAAGTGTGCGCAGAATCCCACACGTCAGGTGCACCCACAAAGAGCGGGCTCATTTACTACAAGAGAAACCGTCGCGACTTGGGGATAGTATACTCCGAAGCGGCAAGCACGCAAGCCGAACAAAGCAGTGGCGAG
>JABARH010000003.1 GCA_019187665.1 Anaerolineales bacterium | reverse complement strand
TTTACTTCTGGCAGGCGCAAGTTGAGTCGCATATAATCTGTTCCGCTTGTTTTTGTTCGGCTGTGGGGCGGTTGGTTGACCGCCCCACAGCATTTAACCACTCTTTTACCAGGTACGGAACAATCACTGCCGGCGGGTTCATGTTATAATCCCGCCCACGCAGGCAACATTGCAACCCATATACGGAGACCAGAATGGAAACAACTCACAAGGAATTCAAGCACTGTGATGTGATCGCGGTCACGGGACGCGTGGACAGTTCCACGGCGCCCAAACTCAGCGCCGCTCTCGACAAGATCACCGATAACGGTCGTTTCAAGATCGTTGTAGACATGGGTGGACTCGAATATATGTCCAGCGCGGGGTTTCGCGCCCTGCTCTCTACCCAGCGCAACTGCAAACGTTACAATCGCGGTGAAGTGGTGTTGGCCGCCGTCCCGCGCCAGATCAGAGAAGCCCTCGAACTGGCAGGCTTCACCGAATTGTTCAAAACCTTCGATGATGATCTTGCTGCGGTAGGCAGTTTCTAGCCTCGCCGCAGGATGGACGCGAAAAGCCGCCTCGGATCTCACCCTCTGCAGGCGGCTTTCCCGTCCGGCACACTATGTTTCGCGCTGTTTACCCCGCCGACTTTAACCAACTCGATGCCATTCGCGATTTTGTCGGCGAAGCTGCATCGCAGGCAGGATTTTCGAGCCAGGATATTTATTCCGTACAACTGGCCGCCGATGAAGCCTGCTCGAACGTCATCGAACACGCCTACCGGGACACGCAGGACGGCGAGATCGAGATCACCTGCAGCGTACAGCCGGGCGAGGTAAAAATCATCATCCACGACCATGGCGCGCAATTCGACATGGGAAAAGTAAAAAGCCCCAACCTCAGCGACCGCCTCGAGGACCGCGAGATCGGCGGGCTGGGCGTGTATTTCATTCACAAGCTGATGGATGAGGTCGAATTCATATCGAGCCGCACAGACGGGAACACGCTCACGATGGTGAAGCGTACATCAGGGGGCACATGAGTTCCGCCGCTGATTCTCCAAATTCGTCTCAATGGCGCAGGCTGGCGAGTTTGGGAGAGCAGCTTGCCGGCGCCACCTCACTCGCCGTTCAACAAGACAGAATCCTCAACATGACCCGCCGCCTCGTTCCGGGACGCGCGGAACTTTGGTTGGATGAGACCCTCTTCCGCCTCCCCTCGCGCGACGAAACGCCGCTCTTCACTGCAGACCCGCCTGTTGGCGGATTGCGCCAGTCCTGGGCTTCCGGCCAGACATGCCGTTCCAGCGCCAAAGCCAAACGCCAATGGATCGCCGTGCCAATCGCCGATCAGGGTGTTGCCATGGGGGGCTTGCTGGTCAGCCGAGAAAAAAAATTCAGCGCGGGAGAACTCGACCGGCTCGAAGGCCTCGCCTCCATCGCCGCGGTGGGGCTGCTTGCCTCGCATCGCGTGGAAGTGGAGCGCTTTCGTCTCGAACAATTGAACCTCGTGCGCCAGGTCAGCGCGCAGATCGCCAATGTGCTGGACCTGGATGAACTTGCCCGCCGTGTCACCGAACTCATTCAAAAAACATTCAATTATTATTACGTCGCCTTCTTCACGTTGAAGAAGAACGCTGGTTCGCTGCGCTTTCGCGCCAGCGCCTCTGCGCCGCGTCCGCAACGCAGAAAAAAAACCATTGTCGTCGAGGCCGAACTGGGTCAGGGGATGATCGGGCAGGCCGCACAGACGGGCCAGCGCCAGCTCAGCGAAGAGGTCCAGCAAGACCCGCGCTATCGTTTCGTCACCCTCCTGCCCGAAACCAGATCAGAAGTCGCGCTGCCGTTAAAATTCGACGAGCAGGTTCTCGGCGTGCTGGATGTGCAAAGCGACCAGCCGCACGCCTTCCATCCCAACGACCTGCTCATTCTCGAATCCCTGGCCGACACCATCGCCCGCGCCGTCGAAGGCGCGCGCCTCTACGGCGACCTGCGCCGCCGCGCCGACCAGCTGAGCCTGATTGCAGAAGTGGGCGCGGACGTGTCCTCCTCGCTCGACCTGGGCGAGGTGATGCACAACGCCGCCAAATTGATTCGCAAACGATTCGGGCATCCCTTCGTGCATATGTTCTCGGTTCACCCAAATCGCCGTACGATCCAATTCGAAGCGGGCGTGGGCAAACGCAGCAAACGACTTGAATCAACCGTTTTTTTACTCGACGACCCACTGGGTATCATTCCCTGGGTGGCGCGCAACGGGAACACGCTTCTTGTCAACGATGTGTCCAAGAACAAACTGTATCGCCCCTCGCCCCTGCCTCCAAAAGACATCCGCGCCGAAATGTGCGTGCCGCTTAAATTCGACGGGGAGGTGGTGGGCCTGCTCGATATTCAAAGCGACCGCTTGAATCCGTTCACCGAAGACGACCGGCTTATCTTTGAGGCCGTCGCGGACAGCATCGCCACCGCCATGCACAATGCCGACCTGTATCGCTCCGAGCAGTGGAGGCGCCGCGTGGCAGATAGCTTGCGCGAAGTGGCCGGCCTGCTTTCCGATAACGTCGGTGTGGATGAAGCGCTGCAAGCCATCCTCAACGAACTGGAGCGCAACCTGCCGGTGGATATCGCCGCCATCTGGCTGCTCGGCGAAGGAGACCTCTATCTTGCCGCCTGCACCAACTGCGACCTCGACGCGCTCGAGCGGGCGCGCTTCGACAACCCGGATGCCTCGCTGGCCATGATGGCCGCGCTGATGTCTCCCACGCCGATCATTCGCAAACCCAGCGATCCGCTCTGGCCGACCGGCCTCGCCGCCGGATTCGATTCTTCCTACTCGAGCATTGTCGCCCCGCTGCGCATCGGCGACCAGCCCCTGGGGGTGATCGCCCTCGCGCACGCCACGCCCGCGCGTTACGGTCACGAGGCGCAGAACATGCTCTCCACCTTTGCCAGTTACGCGGCGGTCGCCATCGAAAATGCCCGTCTCTACGATCAGGCGCAGGAGCAAGCGTACGCCTCGGCTGCCTTGCTGCAAGTGGCGCAAGCCGTGGTCAGCATGAGCGACCTCGATGAAATTCTGGGCGTCATCGTACGCATTATGCCCATCCTGGTTGGCGTGAGCCGCGTCGTTCTTTATATCTATGATTCCAATCGCGACTGCTATCACCCGCTCCAACGCTTTGGCTTCACGGACGAGGATGCGGCGCGTTTCGAGCGCGATATTGCTCCCGGCGAGTTCAGCCTCCTCGATGCGACCTGCGAAACCAACCGCTTCCTTTCCCTCGACCTTGCGCCGGGCGCCTCGCCCCTCGACTGGTTCTCATTCACGCCTCCCTCCGACGAAGAGACGCCCGCCATCTACGCCAGCGAAGACCCGCTGTTGATGTCTGTCCCGCTTTCGATCAAACAGGATCTCTACGGCGTATTGATCGTGGAAGAAGCCCCCGGCGGACTGCGCTTCCGCTCGCGGCGCGTGGAGATCATCAGCGGCATCGCGCAACAAGCCGCGCTTGCGATTCAAAACGACCGCCTGCAACGCGAAATGGTTGTGCGTGAGCGCCTCGAAACCGAGGTGCAATTGGCGCGCCAGATTCAGCAGACCTTCATTCCCGACGTTTTACCGCAAACCGCGAATTGGCAGTTATCCGCCCGCTGGCGCACAGCGAGACAAGTGGGCGGCGACTTTTATGATGTGATCGAACTACCCGACCAGCGCCTGGGACTCTTTATCGCCGACGTGGCGGACAAAGGCGTGCCAGCCGCCATGTTCATGGCATTGACGCGCACCCTCATCCGCGCCGCCATCATCGAAACATCCTCCCCAGCCGAGGCGTTGCGCCGCGTCAATAACCTGCTTTTACCCGATACCAAACAAGGCATGTTTGTCACTGCCGTTTATGCCACGCTCGATCAACAGACGGGCGAAATGACCTACGCCAACGCCGGCCACAACCCGCCGCTGTGGGTGAGAAAAGATTCGCTGGAACGCCTCACCCGCAGCGGGGTCGCGTTGGGCGCGTCGGAGGATTCCAATTTTAGCGAGCGGACGATTCAAATCGCGCCCGGCGAATCGGTCTTGTTTTATACCGACGGTTTGACCGAAGCCTTTAACCTGGAAGGCGACATGTTCGGCGAAGAACGACTCTTGCGCGTCATCGGCTGGCAGGAAAGCGCCTCCGCCGACGATATGCTCAAGGCAGTCGAATCCGCGCTGGACGATTTTGCCGGGAACGCGCCGCCCTCCGACGACCTGACCATGCTGGCTGTGAGACGGGTGTAAAATGGAACGCATTGAAAAGCAACCGTGACCATCGGCGGCAACCTGGTCCTGTCCGCTACTGATTCTAATTTTAGCAACGGCAGCCTGCGCTTCGAACTTCAGCCCGGCGCCGTTGTCCTCCTCGACGATGTTAACGTCTGGTCGCACGTACCATAAAATTTCCATCAAGGATGCCTCTCTTACATGAAATACAACTTCAAACTCTTCTGGAGGATGGCGTACCGCTCATTCTTCCAGTGGCGCAACACGCCCGCCCGCCTGACGCGCAAACGATTCGCCTTCCTCGCCCTCTTCTATTTTGTCTGGCCGCTCGGCTCGTTGATGCACTGGTTCTTCTTCTGGCTCGACGACATTCTCTTCCCTGCGCACAAAACCCAACCCATTGAAAAGCCCCTCTTTCTAATGGGCAACTTCCGCAGCGGCTCAACTTTTTTGCACCGCCTGCTCTCGCGCGATTCCGAGACGTTTACCAGCCTGACGATCTGGGACATCTTCCTCGCGCCTTCGGTGACGCAGAAAAAGATCACGCAATTCGTCTCGCGTCTCGACCGACGGCTGGGCGGGCATCTCCATCGCCTGCTGTTTGCTTTCGACAAGCGCACGCTCGGGAAGATCCGCATCCATCACATTTCGTTTTTCCAGCCGGAGGAGGACGAAAATATTCTCTTCCATAATTGGTCTTCGTATTTTGTCAGTTATCTCTTCCCTTTCATGGATGACATGCCGCGCTACCATTACTTCGATCAAGAGATTCCCCTCGAAGAGCGGCGCGAGATCATGGCGTTCTAC
Organism: Anaerolineales bacterium; assembly: GCA_019187665.1. Lineage (GTDB taxonomy): Bacteria > Chloroflexota > Anaerolineae > Anaerolineales > Villigracilaceae > Denitrolinea. The sequence continues at coordinate 302,918 of JABARH010000003.1, read as the reverse complement.
AAATCCATGCTCCAGCGGCATCTCTACGCCACCGGTAAAAAGCACTTTGTCGCCAAGAACCCCGCCTTCAGCCCCAAGATCGAAACGCTGGCCGAATTTTTCCCGGATGCGCGCATCGTCTACCTCGTGCGCAACCCGCTCGATATGTTTCCCTCCACCGTCTCGTGGATCAACTACGCCCGCCGCATTTTCACCGAACCCGAGGAAACATATCTTTATCTGGATGAGATTCTCAACATGACCCAGCATTGGTATCGCCATCCTCTGCGCTACCTCGACGCGCATCCCTCGCCCCGTCATCGGATCGTGAATTACGACGATCTGATCCAACGCCCCGAGCAGGTCATTCGCGGTTTCTACGAACAGTTTGGCTACCCCGACAAACCCGGCCTCGATGTGATCGTGGAGCAGGCTGTCCAAGAAACCCTCGCTTTCCGAAGCGACCATGTCTATTCGTACGAGGAGATGGGCTTCACCCGCCAGCAAATCCTGGACACTTTCGCGGATATTTTCGCGCGCTTCCAGTTCGATCCGCGCGACCCGTCACTGCTCGAAGCCTCGCGGGTCGAGTCGGCGTTTGAATAGAGCGCGCTGGCAGGCCATGTTCCACGAATCGCAAGACGGGCAGGAAAAGAGACATCCTGTCTTTTTGCTGTTGCCGTTGATTTTGTTGCTGGCATGCCGCAGCATTACGATTGCGGTGGACGGCGGCCCGCCTGCGCCCCCCTCTGATTCATTGACGCGGCGGATCGGCTTTGACTTTTCGGGCCGGGCGCCTTCGTCGCCTGAGGGCGATACTTCTGCCAGCCGCCACTTGTTTGTTCACGACTACCCGGTTCCTTTCGACGGTTTTATCACCACTCTGATTTATCTGAATGACAGCGACAAATTCTCCGAGTCGTTCGACCTGTTGATCCTGCGCCCTGACCAAACTAGTTGGACGGTCATGTTTCGTATTCATCTTTCTGATGATGCGTCCCCCGCTGAAACAGGAACGACCGTCATCACCCTGCCATATCCGCTGCCTGTTCAACGCGGCGATATTTTTGCGCATTGGCAATACAGCGGTGACGGGGCAATTCCCCTTAACGATGACGCCTCTGCGCTCGACGGGTTTAGCGCGGGGCAGTATGGCCTTTCATCTTCCGGGATCGAAGTTGGGCGGCGCATGGAGATGAGTGGCTTCACTGGAAAGCGGGATTATTTTATCAATATCCTATTCTCAACAGTTCCATGAAGGTGCGGCTGCTGGATGGACAGGGCAACGTTGATCTGTGTGCCGCCTTCCCGCGAAAACAAACGCTTCCGAAATCTATCGGAAGCGTTTGTTTTTACTTACGGCTGGCTTTTTTCAACCGTGAGGCGCGTCTCGCGCGGACCGTGGACAGATCCTCCCGTTCCCTTTTTTTCGCCCCCGGCGTTGTGGCCGCGGGGGCGGAAGCATCCGGCGCAACCTGATACGTATCGGGGAAGGAGAATGAGCCGATTTTGATCTTTCCGAAGCGCGCCAATAAAACGATCACACCGGCAACTGCCATCAAGAATGAGACTAGTGCGCTGTAACTGATGAGCGTGTCGGCAATCTTGGGCTGATCGGGGCGGAAGAATTCGATCAGCACGCGTCCCACGCCGGCGAGAACGAGCCAGCCGCCGAAGAGGCTCGCGGGTTTGAGGCGGTCGGCATAGCGGCGCCCCAACCAGAGCAGGAGCGCGGCGGCGAGGAAATTCCAGAGCATTTCATAAGCGAAGGTCGGGTGAAAGCGAGTCGTCTCGAGCGGATAGCGGGCGAGATCGGCATACTCGCCGATACGATGCGCCGCGTCGATGAAAATGCCCCAGGGAAGAGTTGTGGGCGGACCGTACAATTCCTGGTTGATGAAGTTGGCCGGCCGCGCCACCGCCTGACCGACCAGCGCCGCCGGCGCGATCGCGTCGAGGAACAACCAGGGGTCCAGTTTGTGGCGGCGCAGGTAGTAGATCAATGCGATCGCGCCGAACAGCAGTCCGCCAAAGAAATGCAATCCGCCCTGCGGAATGTTTAAAATCTGGCCGGGGTTTTCGAGGTAATAACGACTTCCGCCGAAGGTCGCATTCACCACGTACCACAAGCGCGCCCCGATCACGCCTGCCGGGATGACCCACACCATGGCGTCCCACACATGCGCGCCCGTTTCGCCGCGTCGCACAACTTCCTTTTCAGCAAGCCAGCCCGCGACGGCGACGCCGAGCATCACCAGCACACCGTACCAGTGAAGCGTCAGTTGCAGTCCAAACACGTTGACAGAGAAAATGACAGGATCAATCACGTTGCACCTCAAAGGCGCATTATATCATCGCGTTTGGATTTACAGTCTTTTTACGCCTGCGTCATACCCGCGTAACCCGCTCCGTCTATACTGACGGCATCAACTACAAGGAGGTTGATCCCATGAACAAAAAATCGCCCCTTCAGAAAATCATTCTCGCGGCCTGTATCGTCGCTTTGGCGGCCGCCGTCCTGCCATTGACCAGCGTCTTCGCAGCCGGGAACAACGAGATAGACAACAACCGTCTCGAGGCCATCTGGCAGAAGATGCAGAATCGCTATGCGCGTGTCGGCAGGATGTTCGATAACGATGCGCGACTCATCCAGAGCGCGGAACGGATGATCGAACGCCTTGAACAGGAAGGCCAGCCCACCGCTGAATTGAAGGCCGCCCTGCAGGCATATGAAGACGCGCTCAAGACAGCCCGCCCCCTGTACGAATCCTGCAAGGGCATTCTCAACTCGCACAAGGGCTTCGATGCCAGCGGCAAGGTGACCGATACCGGTCAGGCGCAGGAGACTGTCCGGGCATTTGGTGAAAAATTTGCGGCTGTCCGCAATGCAATGGGCGGAACCGGTAAGACCCTGGCAGAATTGATGAAATCCCTGCGCGGTCAGTACCGCCCCGCACCGGCAACTTCCCCGTAATTTCTCCTTCTTGCCAGGCGACGGCCACTTTCAAAGTGGTCGCCGCATTTTGCCGAACTTCGCTTAGAATCAATCTATTGAGGCATATGCAAACCTTTTGCATAGAGCGCACTCCCTCTTTGTTATGGTTTTTTCAAGGTCGGAGATTCCTCAACGCGAGTTACGCCAATCAGCGAATGACGCGAATAAACCCAGGAAAATTCGCGAAATTCGCCTATTCGTGGCATTCGCGTTCCAAACCCGCCGGTTTGTCAAGCGACTTTGAAAAGACCATACCCTCTTCGTTGAGCGGATGGATTGGCGTTCAGAGAGCGCCCATCGCGCGCCGGCCTGTCATCACAAACAAAGCGAGGCTACCATGTTCACAACTGAAGGCAGAAAGATCATTTCCACAGACAAGGCGCCCAGGGCAATCGGCCCCTATTCACAGGCGGTCCAGATCGAAAACCTGGTGTTCACCGCCGGGCAGATCGGTTTGAATCCCGCGACGATGGAAATTGTGGAAGGAGGTGTGGAGGCGCAGTCGCGCCAGGTATTAACCAACCTTAAGGCAGTTCTCGAAGCCGCCGACTCCGGACTTAACTACGTGATCAAGACGACTGTCTTCCTCAGCGATATGGCGCACTTTGCGGCGATGAACGCGATCTACGCTGAATTCTTCGCGGAGAATCCCCCGGCGCGCAGCACGGTCGCCGCGGCCGGACTCCCGAAGGGCGCGCTGGTGGAGATTGAAGCAGTGGCCCTGCTCGCCCCTCCGCCCAGTGGCTAGAAAATCAGTCATCAGTAACAGGATACTGACAACTGATGACGACAACCAGCCATTATGACCTCCGAACTCATCCTCCTCGTGGACGACGAACCATCCATCCGGCAACTCGCTCAAATGTATCTCGAGCGCGATGGCTTCCGCATTGAGACCGCCTCCGACGGCGAGTCCGCGCTGGCGTGTGTGACGGCGCTTCATCCCGCGCTGGTTGTTCTCGACGTGATGCTCCCCAGACTGGACGGCTTTGAGGTCTGCAAACGCTTGCGTCAGCGCGACGACCCTGTGGCGATTCTCATGCTCACCGCCCGCGACGATGACGTGGACAAGATCCTCGGTCTCGAACTCGGCGCAGACGATTACCTGACTAAGCCGTTCAATCCGCGCGAACTGGTGGCGCGCGTGAAGGCCATCCTTCGTCGTGGTGAGCGGACTGCCAAGGCGGACGCCGCGCCGATTCGACTCGGCGACCTGATCGTTGACCCTGCCGCGCGCGAAGCCCGGCTTGGCGCGCGGCCACTGGCTCTGCGGACCCAGGAATTTGACCTGCTCCTGGCCTTTGCCGAATCACGCGGACGCGTGCTGACCCGCGAAAAACTCCTCCAGCAGGCCTGGGGATTTGATTTCTACGGCCAGACTCGCACAGTAGATGTCCACGTGGCGCACCTGCGCCGAAAGATCGAAGGCAGCCTAGTGAAAATCGAAACCGTGACCGGCGTAGGGTATAAATTGATTGTGGAAGAGGCAGGTACACGCGTAGACACGTAGACACGACGGCCTGTAATTTCATATCTCGTAACCCGTATCTCGTAACCCGCATCTCGTAACCCGTATCTCGTAACCCGCATCTCGTAACCCCCAAGCTGTTGTAACTCGCCGCCCCTAAACACGCGCCTCGCCGAAAGCCCAATGTTCTCCTCCCTCCGCTCCCGTCTCTGGGCGACATACGTTGCCCTTGTGGTCACAGCGCTGTCGGTTGTGGCGTTTGTTTTACTCGTGTACCTCTGGCAGAACCCGCTGGTGTACCGTGAAGCGTACACGCGTGTGCAGGCCGCACAGAAGTTAATCATGGCGCGTTCGTTCAACGCCCTCGACGAGACTGACCGCAACCTGCTCGACTGGACGGCGGATAATTTTGAAGTACGTGCCTTGATCTATGCCCCCAACGGGAATTTGTTGCGCGATACGCTTCCCTCTGCCGCGAGTATCAGACCCCCCGGAGAGGGAACGCTTCGCAAGAAGGCGCCGGTTTTACGGGACGCGGATGGGAATCTCTGGATCTATTCCAGCGCCGCCCTTCCAGATGGAAATATGCTAGTGGTGGCCGCGCCGCGCCCGCGCGTGGCCGGGTTCTCTGTGTTTGCGGATGAACTCCTGCCGTTCTTTTTTGCGGGCGGGGTAATTGCCCTGCTGCTTTCGCTCGTCCTGGCTTTTGTCATTGCGCGCTGGGTGGCCGACCCGCTCCAGAAAATGCTGGCGGCGGCGCGCGCGCTCCCCTCGGAGGAGATTCAGCCCATCGAACCGCGCGGCCCGCGCGAAGTCCAGGAGGTGATGCGGGCGTTCAATTCGATGACCCGCCGCGTGCAGGCCAGTCAACGATCGCAGCGCGAGTTTATTGCAAACGTCTCGCACGAGTTGAGGACGCCGCTGACTTCCATTCAGGGATTCGCGCAGGCCATTTTGGACGGCGCCGCCAGCACGCCAGAGGCGCGCTATCAAGCCGCGCAGGTGATTCAAACCGAGGCGGCGCGGATGCACCGCATGGCGCTCGACCTGCTCGACCTGGCACGCCTGGACGCCGGGACCGCCAACCTGACCATGTCGCCGCTGGATGTGACCGCGCTGCTCAATGGGATGACCGAGAAATTCGCTCCGCTGGCGGAACAGGCCGGTGTGACGATTTCAGCGACGGACGCTTCGCTGCCAACCATCATGGGCGACGGCGACCGCCTGGCGCAAGTGTTTACCAACCTGGTCGAGAACGCACTCAAGTTCACGCCGGCAGGCGGAGAGATCATTCTCACGGCGCGCGCGGCGGGTCAGGATGTGGAAATTGACATAGCCGACACCGGCGAGGGGATTCCGGCCGAGGCGCTGAAGCGCATCTTTGAACGTTTCTATCAGGCCGACGCTTCGCGTTCGCGCCAAGAGCGGCAGGGGGCCGGGCTGGGGCTGGCGATTGCCCGTGAGATTGTGGCGGCGCACAGTGGTAAAATTAGCGTCCGAAGCCAGCTGGGGCAGGGTACCGTCTTTACGGTCAGCCTGCCTGTTTCGCAGCCAGCCGCTTCCATCACTCAGACTCAAAGATAAGGCTGAAGCACGGGCGCAGGCGCGTTGTGCTTTGCCTGCGGACGAATGCCTACCGTTTCCATCATCATCCCCTGTTACAACGAGCAAGCCACCATCGGCGACACCCTGAGAGCGGTGTATGCTCAAACCTATCCGCGCGTAAAGATGGAAGTGATCATTTCCGACGCCATGTCGGAGGACGGCACGCGCGAGGTGATCGCCGAATTCCTGCGGGTTCATCCAGACCTGCCGGTACGCGTCGTGGACAATGTGCAACGCGTCATTCCCTCGGCATTAAACCGCGCCATCGAGGCGGCTCACAACGAAATCATTGTGCGGATGGACGCGCATGCCAAGCCGTATCCCGACTATGTGGAAAATTGCGTGCGCGCCCTCGAAGAGGGACACGGCGCGAACGTGGGCGGCGTGTGGGAAATTTGCCCCGGCGCCTCCACCTGGATCGGGGAGGGGATTGCCGCCGCGGCCTCGCATCCGCTTGGGGCGGGGGACGCGGCGTACCGCCTCCAACCCAAAGCGGGCGAGGTGGACACGGTCCCGTTCGGCGCCTTCCGTAAATCCCTGGTTGAAGAGATCGGTATGTTCGATGAGGGGCTGTTGACCAACGAAGATTACGAATTCAACGCGCGTGTGCGAAAAACTGGAAAACAAGTCTGGCTCGATCCGCGCATCCGTTCCATCTACTTTGCGCGCCCGACGCTGGGCGCCCTGGCAAAACAATACTGGCGTTATGGTTTTTGGAAGTGGCGCATGCTGCGCCGCCATCCAGAAACGGTTCGCTGGCGGCAGGTCATTCCGCCGGTCTTTGTGGCAAGCGTCATTATTTTCTCGTTGCTCGCTTTCTGGCTTCCCGCGTGCGTACTGCTTGCAGCGGAAGTTTTCTTGTATGCGCTGATTTTGTTCAGCGCGGGAATTCAACAGGCCGCGCGCCGCGGGCATCCTGCCCTGGCGTTGGGATTCCCGCTGGCGGTTGGCGCGATCCATTTTTCGTGGGGCGGGGGATTTCTGTGGAGCCTGGTCCAGCCCGACGGGGGCAGGCATGGCTGAACGTCCCGTTCGACCGGTAGGGTTGCGCTTGCGCCCCAGTGAGCATCGCACGCTGCTCTTTTTCGGCGATCTGCTGGCGGCCGGGGTGGCGGCGGTCGCAGCTTATTACACATGGTGGAGTTACTCGCTCTACAAGTTGATGGCAGACGGAATCGCCCTCTCACGCGCTCTGCGTTTTTTCCCCAACACTGAAACGCCGCTCTGGTTCTACTTTTTGCCGTTGGTCTGGGTGCTTTTGCTGGTCGAGTTGTACGACCCGCATTCTGCCTCCAATCGCCGGCGCACTCTACGCGGAATTTCCATCGCGGCTTTCATCGGCCTGACGCTCTACGCGTTCTTCTTCCTGACGTACAGCGACCCCGAGGCCCTGCCGCGCATCATCGTGGGCGCGTTCCTGTTGTACGCCGCGCTCCTGACCCTGGGCTGGCGCAGCCTGTACATCCGCCTCTACACCTCGACCGGGCTGCAACGCCGCATTCTCGTGGTTGGCGCGGGCAAGGCAGGGCGCACCCTGGCGCGCCTGTACAAAACGCTTAGCCCAACGCCGTTTCAATTCGTCGGTTTCGTGGACGATGACCGCGACAAGATCGGAAGAAAGATCGAAGGATTCCCGGTCTTTGGCAACAGCGACCTGTTGTTGCAAGTGATCGAAGAACAACGCATTTCCGACCTGGTGATCGGCATCCTGGGCATTATGCGCGGCATCACCTTCCAGCGCATTCTCGACGCGCAGGAGGAAGGCCTCGAGATCATCCCCATGCCGACCCTGTACGAGGAGATGATCGGACGCGTCCCGATCCAGCACCTTGAATCAGACTGGCTGATCCGCTCATTCGTGGATCAGGCGCGCGTCAGCGGATTCTATGAGTTGTTCAAACGCGCGCTGGATTTGCTCGGCGGCATTGTCGGCGCGTTGATCTTCATCGTATTCCTGCCGTTCATCGCGGCGGCCATCGTCATTGAGACCGGCTTCCCCATTTTCTATTCGCAGGAACGACTGGGCCGGGGCGCTTCGCTCTTCAAAATCTATAAATTCCGCACAATGTATCAGAACGCCGAGGCCGACGGCAGGGCCCGCCTCGCCTCCGAGAACGATCCGCGCGTGACCCGTGTCGGCAATTTTCTGCGTAAGACCCGTCTCGACGAACTTCCGCAATTCCTGTCGGTTGTGCGCGGCGAAACGAGTCTCGTTGGGCCGCGCGCCGAACGACCGGAACTGGTCGCCGAATTTCAACGGCAGATTCCGTTTTATCGCGCGCGCCTGTTGGTCAAACCCGGTATCACCGGCTGGGCGCAGATCAATTACGGCTACGTCGCCAGCGTCACCGAGACGGCTGTTAAACTCGAATACGATCTTTACTACATTAAACATCGCACCATGATGATGGACATCCAGATCATCCTGCGCACCATCGGCACGGTCATCCGCGCGGCGGGGAGGTAGCATGAACGCGCTCGTTACCGGCGGAGCCGGTTTCATCGGCTCACACATCGCGCGGACATTGCTCGAACGCGGCGACAAGGTCCGCGTGCTGGATAATTTCTCCACCGGCAAACGCGAGAATCTGACCGGACTCGACGTGGACATTCTCGAGGCTGACCTGCGCGACGCCTCCGCCCTGACCCAAGCCTGCCGCGCCGTGGACACGATCTTCCACGAGGCGGCCTTTGTCTCCGTCCCGCAGTCCATGCAGGAACCGAAGGATTGCTTCGATGTGAACGTGACCGGCACCGCGTCGCTGTTCGATGCGGCCCGCAAAGCCGGTGTCCGCCGTGTTGTCTTCGCCACGAGCGCCGCCGTCTACGGTGATGTGGACGATTATCCGCTGACCGAAGAGAGTCCGCTTCGTCCGCTCTCGCCGTACGCCGCCTCAAAAAGAGTGGATGAAATTTACGGCCAACTATATACGGCATCCTTCGGACTTGAAGTCGTTGCCTTGCGCTACTTCAACGTCTACGGTCCGCGCCAGCGACCGGACTCGCAATACGCCGCGGCTGTGCCCATCTTCATCCGTCAGATGCTCGACAACAAACCCATTACCATCTTCGGCGATGGCGGCCAGACCCGCGACCTGATCTACGTCGGTGACGTTGTCCGCGCGAATTTGATCGCCGCCGAACACTCCGCTGCGCCCGGCCAGATCTTCAACATCTGCACCGGCGTCGAGACTCGTTTGCTCGACCTCGTTGAACACTTGCAAGAATTATTCCCGTCCGCGCCGGAGCCACAATTCTCCGAGCCCCGTGCCGGTGACATCTACCGTTCCATCGGCTCCGCCCGTAAAGCCTCCGACCTGCTTCACTTCCACGCGGAGGTGGGTCTGGGTGAGGGGTTGGGTCAGACCGTGGAGCGGATGAAGGCAGTAGACAAGTAATCACGTAAACACGTACACACGTAAACACGTAAACACGTACACACGTACACACGTACACACGTAAACACGTAGACACGTTAGACAATACGCACTACGTAGTACTTCATTCACCTTTCATCACTCAACCTTTATCCTTTATGAAAGTCCGCAACCGCTTCGCCCTCCTGCTTGACCTCTTCCTCATCATCCTCTTGGTGCTGGGATGGCAAATCGTGACCAGCGGACGTGAAACGGATAAGCGGATACGGCGCGCGCCATCCGTTTATCTGCTTTGCGAAGCAATCCGTTGGTCATTGTCGCCCCTCATCGAATCCCTCATCGTATATGGCAAGAGCCAGCCTTCCGAAATTTGAAATACGCAACACGCAATATGTAACACGCAACATTCATCTCTCTTCTTATCGTTTCCATGAAACTCCGCAATCGCTTCGTCCTCCTGCTCGACATCCTGCTCATCATCCTCTCGGTGTTGGGCAGTTTCGCCTTGCGTCTGGACGCGAGTCAGATCGCGTTCTATTTCCCCGCCATGGCGATCATGTCCGGCGTGGCACTGCTGGTCAAGATCCCCACGTATTTTTACTTTGGCCTCTATCGCCGCTTGTGGGTCTACGCCAGCACGAATGAACTGCGTATCATCACCCTCGCAGTTACGACTGCCTCGGTCATCACCAGCGGCGTGATGAGCATCGTGCTGTTGACCGCGAATCGCACCGACCTGATTCTCGGTATGCCGCGTTCCGCCCTCGGCATTGACTGGCTTCTCTCCCTCGTCCTCATTGGCGGTTCGCGTTTTGCGTTCCGCATTCTCAGTGAACAATCCAGCGGGAAACAGGTCAAAGGACGCAAAGCCCTCATCGTCGGCGCGGGGGACGCGGGCGCGCTGGTTGTCCGCGAGTTGCAGAAATCGAGTCAACTCGACCTGCATCCCATCGGCTTCCTCGACGACGATCCCGCCAAGCAGCGTCACGAAATTTACGGCGTGCCGGTTATCGGCAGGGTGAGCGGCCTCGCCGCCGTGCTCGATAATCAGCAAGTGGATGAAGTCGTCATCGCCATCCCGTCCGCCCCGGGCAAGTTGGTGCGCCAGGTCACGGACGTGTGCCGCAAGAAAAATATTCCCTCGCGCACCATGCCCGGCATCTTCGAGTTGATTGGCGGCAAAGTCAGCGTGAACCGCCTGCGCGAAGTGGACATCACCGACCTGCTACGCCGCGAACCCGTCCAGGTGGATGACCGTCTCGTAGGTTCGTCCCTTAACGGAAAGCGGGTCCTCGTCACCGGCGCGGGCGGCTCCATCGGGCGTGAGTTGTCGCGTCAGATCGCGCGCTGGAGTCCGTCCGAGTTGGTCTTGCTCGGTCACGGCGAGAACAGCATTTTTGAAACACTGCTCGAACTGCAAGAAGATTATCCATCGTTGTCGCTCCATCCCGTCATCGCGGACGTGCGCGACGAAATGCGACTCGAGTCTGTTTTCGCGGAGCATCGCCCACAGGTGGTCTTCCATGCCGCGGCGCACAAACACGTCCCGCTGATGGAGGTCAATGTTGCGGACGCGATCACGAACAACGTCGTGGGCACGCGCAACGTTGTTGAAACAGCCACCCGCCACGAGGCGGAAAGACTCGTGCTCATCTCGACCGACAAAGCGATTCGTCCGGTCAGCGTGATGGGCGCGACGAAACGTCTCGCCGAGATGATCGTCGTTAACGCCGCGCATCGCACCGGGCGCGCGTTTTCCGTTGTGCGTTTTGGCAACGTACTCGGCAGTCGCGGATCGGTCGTGCCGAAATTTAAGAAACAGATCGCGCGCGGCGGTCCCGTCACAGTGACGCACCCCGACATGAACCGTTATTTCATGATCATCCCCGAGGCGGTGCATCTCGTGTTGCAGGCATCGGCGATGGGCACGGGCGGAGAAGTTTTTTTTCTCAACATGGGACAGCCCGTGCGGATTTTGGATCTGGCTGAAGATCTGATTCGACTCTCCGGACTCGAACCCGGACGCGACATCGAAATTGCATTTACGGGAATCCGCCCCGGCGAAAAGTTGACCGAGGAACTTTCCGACGACAGCATGACCTTCGCCCCGACTGCGCATCCCGAAATTGTCCGCGTCGAATCGGACGAGAAAGTGGATTCGGCTTTGCTGATCAATTCCCTCGACCAACTTGCCCGCCTCGCGCGTCAAGGCGAGACCGAGGCCGTATTGAACGTGCTGGATGAAGTTGTGCCCGGTGCCTCGATTCGCTCGACCCCGCCGCCGGATATGAATTCTCTGGTCTAAAGTCAAAAGTCGAAAGTCAACCACTTGACCTTCGACTTTTGACCTTCGACATATTTTCCCCGATGCCCCAAGTCTCCCTCACCGACTGGAATCATTTCCTCCAATCCCACCCCCACGCCCATGTCTTGCAGACCGGCGAATGGGGGGAATTAAAGGGGGGCTTTGGCTGGGACGCGGTGCGCCTCGTCTCCGGCGGTGCGGGGATTCAAATTCTATTTCGCAAACTGCCGCTGGGATTTACAGTCGCGTATGCGCCGAAACCAGTGACCAGTGATCAGTTATCAGTAATCAGTACTGAATTCTGGAAAGAAATCAATTCGGTTTGCAAGAAGCGCCGGGCAATTTTTCTCAAGATCGAACCAGATTTCTGGGAAGACCAAAAACCTGATACCTGGAACCTGAAACTTGATAACTCGCCTCGCAATATTCAGCCCCCTCGCACCATCATCGTGGACATTCGCGGTACCGAAGAAGAGATCCTCGCGCGGATGAAACAAAAGACGCGCTACAACATCCGTCTCGCGGAGAAGAAAGGCGTGACCGTCCGTGCATGGGACGATATCGAATCCTTTCACGAAATGATGCTCGTCACAGGCGGGCGCGACGGGTTCGGAGTCCACTTGCTGGAATATTACAAGCGAGCGTATGAACTCCTCCAGCCAAAGGGACTTGGCGAAATCCTCGTCGCTGAATACGAAGGCAAATCTCTCGCGGCGTTATTCGTCGCCCGCAACGGCAACCGCGCCTATTATCTTTACGGCGCGTCAACGGATGAGGAACGCAACCGTATGCCGACGTACCTCCTGCAATGGGAAGCCATGAAATGGGCAAAAGCGCGCGGATGCGAAGAGTACGATCTCTGGGGAGTCCCTGACGAAGATGAAGCGACCCTCGAAGCCAACTTTGAATCACGCCACGACGGTCTGTGGGGCGTCTATCGCTTCAAACGCGGCTTCGGCGGCGCGCTGAAACGGTCCCAGCAGGCGGTGGACAGAGTCTATAATCCGTTGTTGTATAAGTTATATCTTTGGAGGATGGCAGAACGGGATGGCCAGTGAATCTTTCGAGACAATACTTGTTATAATCATATTGTGAAAGGAGGCCGCAATGGACTGGCAAGATCGAATTATTGTTGACCCAAAAATCCTGGTTGGCAAACCTGTCATCAAAGGGACCCGGCTGGCGGTTGAATTTGTCGTTGGTCTGCTGGCGCAAAACTGGAGCGAAGGGGAAATCCTGCGAAACTATCCAGGTGTGACTCGCGAGGATATTATCGCCTGCCTCCAGTACGCGGCCAGCCTATTGAAAGCAGAAAAAATCTATCCCTTTGAATCTGCGCAGGTCTAACCATGCGGCTATTGGCAAATGAGAATTTTCCGCTGGACGCGGTTGAGGCTTTGCGCGAAAACGGCTACGAGGTTGCATGGATACGTGAGGATGCCCGGGGAAGTAATGACGAGCAGGTTCTCGCCCGCGCTCAGAACGAGGAGCGAATCCTCATAACCTTTGACAAGGATTTTGGGGAGTTGGCATTTCGTTCCAAATTGCCTTCGACAATCGGAATTATTCTATTTCGCATTTCTACTCCTTCCTCAAAAGATGTGGCCCGTGTCGCTGTTCAGGCGCTTGCCAGTCGCTCGGATTGGAACGGACATTTCTCTGTCATCGAAGATCACCGGATTCGCATGACACCCTTGCCGCGTTAATGGTCTTCGCGCGTAGACGCCGCGTATGGTACGTCTACGACGCCTCCAACGACGAGGAGCGCAACCGCACGCCAACCTACCTCCTGCAATGGGAAGCAATGAAATGGGCAAAAGCGCGCGGATGCGAAGAGTACGACCTATGGGGAGTCCCTGACGAAGACGAAGCGACCCTCGAAGCCAATTTTGAGTCGCGCCACGATGGCTTGTGGGGAGTCTATCGCTTCAAACGCGGCTTCGGCGGCGAACTCAAACGAGCGGCGCAAGCGATGGATCGAGTGTACAATTCGATTCTGTATTGGGCGTATTTGAAGATTATCGGGAATAGGGAATAATGGCGCATTATTGTTTTCAATGCGGATCAAAGTTGGAAGTTCGTCACATGGACCATCGTGATCGGGAAGTTTGTCCTGCATGTGATTGGGTATATTACGCTCAATTGAAAGTCGGCGCAGCGGCCTTGATTGAACAGGACGGAAGGCTGTTGTTATTACGGCGTAGCTACGAACCATGGACAGGAACCTGGATGACGCCTGCTGGATACGTCGAAGCAGACGAAGATCCAAGAAATGCGGCGATCAGGGAAGTTTATGAGGAAACAGGCCTCGAAGTGGAACTCGGTGAATTATTCGATGTTTATTATTTTGACGATGACCCGCGCGGCAATGGCGTCACTTTTGTATATCTTGCCGAAAAAATTTCAGGAGAAATAAGAATCAACGGCGAATCCAGCATTGCAAAATATTTTCATTGGCTGGAAATTCCTGCTGAATTATCTAAAGGCGCGCACGATAAGATGATTATGGCATGGCGTATAAAGGCACAACAGCGAGAATCATAAGGCAATGGTAAATCTTTGGAACAATCTGATTTCCAATCTTCCCAATCCGCACTTCCTCCAAACCTACGAATGGGGACAGGTCAAGGCGAAGTATGGGTGGAGTCCGTTGTATGCGGTGTGGACGAAAGACAGGTTTTCAGTAACCCCGCAGGGGGGCAATGTCAGTGATCAGTCTGCTGATAACTTGTCACTGATAACTGATGACTGCATCGCCGCCGCGCTCATCCTCAAACGCCAAATCCTCCAAAACAGCTTCGCCGCGCGGTTGTCCATTTTGTATTTGCCGAAGGGACCCTTGCTCGATTGGACGAACGAGTCCCTGCGAAATCGCGTGCTGGATGACCTGCAATCCTTTGCGAAGAAAGAAGGCGCGATCTTCTTGAAGTGCGATCCCGATGTTGCTCTGGGAACGGGAGTCCCTCAAAGCGCGGACGATGCCGAAGATAAAAACGGATCAGCCATCACGTCCGAGTTGAAGCGGAGGGGGTGGAGATATTCGTCGGATCAGATCCAGTTCAAGAACACAGTCGTCATTGATCTGAATCCAACCGAAGACGAACTCCTGGCGCGGATGAAACAGAAGACGCGCTACAACATCCGCCTCGCCGAAAAGAAAGGCGTTTCCCTGCGCGTAGGCAATTTGGAAGATTTGGGGATGCTTTATAAAATGTACGCGGAAACAAGTGTGCGCGATGGATTTGTCATCCGCGGCGAGGAATATTATCTGACCGTTTGGAAAATGTTCATGCAAGCCAGCGTTGAAACGTTGAAACGTTCGAACGTTCCAGCGTGCGAGCCATTGATCGCCGAAGTCAACAACCAACCCGTCGCCGCGATATTTGTTTTTTATTTCGCAGGTCGCGCGTATTATGTTTACGGAATGTCTCGCGATGCGCACCGCGAAAAGATGCCGACGTATCTCTTGCAATGGGAAGCGATGAAGCGAGCAAAAGCGCGTGGATGCGCAACGTATGACTTGTGGGGCGCGCCCGAGGTGTTTGATGAATCTGACTCGATGTGGGGAGTCTATCGCTTCAAAGAGGGACTCGGCGGCAAGGTCGTCCGCACCCTCGGCGCGTGGGATTATGCGCCCAATCCATTTTGGTATCGGATGTATTCGGACATCATGCCGCGTGTGTTGGATGTGATGAGGTCGCGCGGAAGGTCGAAGACCAAGCAGAGTTTGGGTGCGTGATAATTCGCTGGCCGAGTAGTCCCGCGATGCTCGTCGCGGGACGTATCGAGATTAGAAGTTAGAATCAAATGTCGGATTACCTTACACTCTTAAAATCAGGACGCAGACGAGCGCGGAAAACGCGGATCCTGAGCGTCTTTTGGGCAAATTTCTCAAAAAACATCCGCGTTCATCAGCGTTTATCCGCGTCCCAACCCAAGTGTAAGGTAATCAGATCAAATGTAATATAACTTGTAACCCTGTGGTTTCGATACGTCCTCCGCTGTCGCTTCGGGCTACTCAACCACCAAATAGGATTCCAATGAACACTATCCCCCGCCTCCATTTTGCCCACCTCCCAACTCCCATCGAAGAACTCCCGCGTCTTTCGGACCATTTAGGCGGACCGCGCATCCTCGTCAAGCGCGACGACCAGACGGGACTCGCTTTCGGCGGCAACAAGACTCGCAAGTTGGAGTTTCTCGTTGCCGAGGCGCAGGAGCAAGGCGCTCGGACGTTGATCTCTGGTGGCGCGTTGCAGTCGAATCATTGTCGTCAGACTGCGGCGGCGGCGGCGAAGTATGGATTCGATTGCATCCTTGTGTTGAATGGCGAGATGCCTGATAAACCGTCCGCAAATTTGTTGTTGGATCAATTATTCGGCGCGGAAGTCGTGACGATTGCCGATCGCAATGAACGCGACCGCGTGTTGCAAGAGACATTCGATAAAGTCGTCGCGGATGGACGCAAGCCGTATCTCGTCCCGTATGGCGGATCGAGTCCGACGGGCGCGTTGGGGTATGTGTTTGCGATGGAGGAGTTGATGAAGCAATGGACAGACTTCCGAAATCTCGATCACATCGTCTTCGGCACATCCTCAGGCGGGACACACGCGGGACTTGTGTTAGGTCAGCGCGTGTTTGGATTCAAAGGCAAGGTGCTGGGAATCAGCATTGACGAGTCGGAAGAGTGGTTGAAGGGTCGCGTGTCCAAACTGGCGACGGAGGCGAGTGAAAGGCTGGGGGAGCGGATTCAGTTCGAGTCGGCTGAGGTGTTGGCAAATGCCGACTACTGCAAAGCAGGCTACGGCGTGTTGACCGAGGCGGAGCGCGAAGCGGTCAATCTGTTTGCAAAGTATGAAGGTCTTCTGCTCGATCCCGTCTACACGGGACGCGCGGCGGCAGGGATGATAGACCTCATCCGCAAGGGGTATTTCAAAAAGGACGAAACGATTTTGTTTTGGCACACAGGCGGAGGGACCGCGCTGTTTGCGGAGAAGTACGCGAACCGGATCTAGGCCGCGCGGTTCATCCGGTAGTTCAACGGCTGTGTGAGTCGTTTACTGCTCCACGTGATTGAGAAAGAAATCCCAAAAGAGATCGGAGGCGTTCACGCCGGGGGCATTGTTGTCGCCAGCGGGATACTCGTGGAAGAGTCCCTTCACCATCTGGAAGATGAATTCGTTTTGCCAGCCTTGCGTGCTGTTGCGGAACGTGAAGATAGTGGAAGGCGGGTCGTTCACCGCGCTGTAATCCATGCTCAAGCCAAGCAGGGAGGTGGAGTTGACCAGCATCTGGTGAAAGACCGGCTCATGGATGATCTCGTCGGGCTGGGTCGGGAAGGGGCGTTCGAGTCCCGTGCTGAGGGAGACTTTTTCATCTTGGGTGCCGATGATGGAATAGACGGACACATTGATGACCGGCGGACTTTCTCCTGAAAGGAGCGTGGAGTTACCCTCGTCCACGCCGAAGATGCCGCTTCCGCTGATGGCATAGGCGGCGAAGACATCGTTCATTTCCGCGGTCAGGCGGGTGGAAACGAACGCCGCGCCGTTCGAAAAGCCGCTGGCAAAGATTTGTTTTTCATCCACGTTGAAGGTGGATTGAACAAGGTCTAACATTGTGCGCGTGAACTTAACGTCGTCTTTTAATTCTGTGCCTTCGACAACTTCGTCCTTCATGCTGAACGTGTTCCACTTTTCATGAACGCCGGGTTCGGTGAGTAGCGGATATTCCCAGCTGGTGGGGAAGACAACCAGGATCGTTTCCTCCTCCGCTTTGTTGACCCAATCGGTGTTCTCGTACATGATGTTGCCGCTCTGGTTGCTTCCATGGAACATGAATAAAAGCGGCGTGGCGATATTAGGATCATAGCCGCTCGGCACGTAGATGATGAATTCGCGCGGCGTGTCGTCCACGGTGATGGTGTAATCGTTGCGTCCCTGGGAAAAATTCAGCGAGGCGGCGCCCGCTTGGGACTTGGAGGGAGGCGATGCGGGCGTGGAGTCGGCGGGTGAAGCGGGAGGATTCGCCGGGCGGTTGTTCCCCATCCGACAGGCGGATAATATCAATGCAAAGAGAACGAAATATAACCTGAGTTGCTTCATGGGATGCCTCTAAAATTGGGATTATTCATCGCACGTGCGCGTGAGCGAATTTGCCTCGGATACTTCACAGCCCTCGGCGTCTATCTGCTCTTTGCGAAAATCATAATACAACTGGCGGAGCGTGACGGCTTGCTTGCCTTGCGATTTCAACCAGGGCAAGCCCTGCGCGAAGACTGCCGCGTCCACGCTGCGAGTGTGCATTAATACAACGTCGCCGTTTTTTGTTTTTGGCATGGTGTAGGCGGCTGTGTCTTGCGCGTCGGCGCCGCCCCAGCCCCACGACCACAGCGTGCAGATCAATCCGCGTTGACCGCATAGATTTAAAAAGGAGGGGCTGGCATTGCCATACGGCGGACGCGCAAAATAGACGCGCGTTTCTTTCGACAGGACCTTGTTCAATGCCTCGCGCCAGCGGTCGTAATCTTCGAGCGCGGCTTGGTTGCTGAATAACTGCGGGTTGATGTGGCTGTAGGAATGATACCCAATGTCGTGACCCTGCTCCGCAATGCGCTTCCAAACGCCGGGCAGTTTTGATTCGATGCTAAGCAGGGCTTCGCCGGTCGGGAAAAATGTGACGCGCATGTCCGGGTTGTCCGCCAGTGTGTTTTCCATGCGCTGGAGGATGTACGACAGATGGCAATCGTCAATGGTCAATGCCACGCGCGGCAGGCGGCGGCTTCCGCGCGAGAAGATGGAGGGCGGAGTCGAGGCGCTCTGCGCGCGGAGGATGGGAGACAATGCGGAGGCGATCAACGCCGCGCCGCCAAGTTTTAAGATGTCGCGCCGGGATAAAGACATGGGCTGGATTTTACCTCACGATAAAACGTCCACGTTCATTCCGACCTCGAGGCGGGCATCGCCCAGCGGAATTCCATTTTGCCCGAACATGACCTTGCCGTTGCGCTTGCGGAATGTGGTCAGCGTTTTGAGCGGTTCTTTGCTTTTCTCCAGCGTTTCCTTGTCTATTGTCGTCACCAGACAGCGCCCGCACGGCTTGACCAGCGCCAGCGTCACGCCGCCGATGCGGATGCGCTTCCATGTATCCTCCGCGAAGGGATCACAGCCGCGCACAACAAGGTTGGGACGGAAGCGATTCATCGGCAGGGGAATGTCCAAACGTGAATTTAAATCCGCCAGCGATTCTTCGGAGACGAGCAGAATCGGATAGCCGTCGGCGAAGCCGGTGTGATCGTCTGCGCGCACCGCATAGTTTTCGTTGACGTTGCGGATGAACCCGTCTGCAATGTGGACGAGGCGCACGCTTAACCGGAGCCAGTCCGAAAACCATTGCGCGGCTTCGTCGCCCTGGTCTATGGCGTCCACGTTTTTGCTGTTCCAGATATCCACCGCGACGGGCGCGCCGCTGGAGCGAATCGGGACGCGCAGGGAATCGAAATTCGGCGCGGAGAGAATCACAGAATCATCTTCGAGGGTCGGCGTGACGAGCGCGAAACGCGGATGCTCGCGCTGGGTTAAAAATTTTCCCTGCGGCGTGACGACCATCATGCGGCGGTCGCGCGCCAGCCCCATGCGCGTCACTTGCGCGGCGGTCACTTCAAACCCGCGGCAGGCTTTGATGGGATAGTAGATGAGGGAGGCGAGTTGAATCATAGGGCTTTGTAAATCGTTTCCGAGATGGATGCCACGCAGGCATGCGCGTCCGTCTCGTGTTTGAATCCGGTTGTCATTACGGCGAGCAGGTAGGGTTTGCGTTTTTCGGGGAAAATAATTCCGCAATCGTGATACAGGTCATCCATCCAGCCGGTCTTGTGCGCCACGCGCGCCGATTTTGGCAGGCGCGCGGGGATGCCCTCGTTGAATTCCTGCTCAAATAAAATTTCGATCATCTCTTGCGACGCTGCGGCTTTTCCATCGGCAATGGCTTGCATCATGTGCATCAAGCCTCTTGCCGAGGCGGAATTGGCAATGCCCTGAGCGTACGCGCGCACATCGTACACGCCGCGCAGAATGTGGACGCCTTCCACGCCAAGCTGGCGCAGGTATGCCTGGATTTGTTGCGCGCCCAGCCGTTCGACAAGAATATTCGTGCCGAGATTACTACTGCGCGCGATCATCAAATGGATGATCCCGCGCAGCGTTTCCTGCCCGCCGATTTTTTCGTAGAGAGTTGTATCCGAGTCGTCCTCCGCCTGAATGGAAAATGACGAGCCGTCCGCGGCGCTTGTAAATGAGTTGACGACCGGGATTTTATCCTCGAGGTTGAGCAAACCCTGCGAGGCGCGGTGGAAGGCTTCCATCATCACGCCCACTTTGAATGTGCTGGCAGGATAGAATGATTCGTCGGCGCGGCTGAAAAATTCGCGGTTGGTGTGCAGGTCATACCACGCAACCGCGACGGTGGCCGGTTGTGCGGCGTGGAGGATCGTTTCTATTTCGATCATAAATTCAAGCCAGCCTGACTCGCGCGTCCACGGCGACGGCGCCGGATTCCAACACGCGCAGGGGGTTGATCTCGATCTCGGAAATTTGCGGATGATGGTGAACGAGCTCGGAGAGTCGCAGGAGCGCCTCGCGGACGGCATTCCGGTCGGCGGGAGGGATGGAGCGGAAGCCCGCCAGTTTTTTGCCCGCCCAGGTGCGCTCGATCAGCGCCTCGGCTTCGCGGACGGTCAGCGGGGCGAGGTGGAAGGCGATGTCTTTCAACCCTTCCACGTCCACGCCGCCCGAGCCGAACATGATCAGCGGACCGAATTGGGGATCGCGTGTCGCGCCGAGGATGACTTCCTGTCCCGGCGGGATCATGCGTTGCAGGTGACAGCCCTCGATGCGCGCGTCGGGCTGGGCTTGTTCCGCTTTGAAAATTGCCGCTTCGAATGCGTTACGGACTTCAATTTCTGTCACAAGATTGAGGAAGACTCCGCCCACGTCGGATTTGTGCAAAATATCCGGCGAGGCGATCTTGAGCGCGATGGGGAATCCCAGTTCGCGGGCGAGGGAGGCGGCCTGGTCGGCGGTGGCGGCGAGTTTGAGCGGGGCGCCCGGGATGCCGCATGCGCCCAGCAACTGCGTCACCCGTTCGGGGTCGAGCCAGGAGGCGGAGGGCGCGTCGCGCAGAATCGCTTCGATCTTCGCGTGATCCATTTCCATGGAAAGAGTGGCAGCGGATTCGAGGTTGCGTAAATATTCGGCGCGTTGGACGAGGCAGGAGAGGGCGGAGGCGGCGCGTTCGGGGAAGTCGTAGGTGGGGATGCGCGCCGCGTTGAAGCGCCGCCAGGCTTCGCGCACGAGGTTGCTTCCCATCAGCGAGACGGTGACCGGTTTGCGCGAGGCGCGGATGTGCGGGATGAGCGAGTCGGCGACGGACTCGGTGGAGTACATCGGCGGCGGCGGAAGGACGAGCAGGACGCCGTCCACGTTGGGTTCGTCGAGCAGGATCTGCAAGCAGCTGGCATATTGTTGGGGCGAGGCGCTTGAAAGCATGTCGACCGGGTTGATCAGGCTCGCGGCGGGCGGCAGGAGCGCGCGCAATTTTTTTATGGTCGCTTCACTGAGTTCCGCGAGAGTCATGCCGTGTTCTTCGATAAAGTCGGCGGACATGACGCCCGGTCCGCCGGCGTTGGTGAGCACCGCCATGCGCCTGCCTTTGGGGAGCGGGAGCCACGCCAGCGCGCGCGACCATTCAAAGAGTTCCTCCGCGCTGGAGACGCGCAACACGCCCGCCTTCTCAAACGCGGAGTCGTAGGCGATGTCTGCGCCTGCGAGGGCGCCGGTATGCGAGGCGGCGGCGCGTTTGCCGCTGGCGGAGCGGCCCACTTTGAGCGCGACGATCGGCGTGGTGATCGTCGCGCGCCGCGCTTCCTCGATGAAGCGCCCGCCGTCGGGGAGCGATTCGATGTAGATGGCAAGCACGCGCGTTTGTTTGTCAGCCGCCATCGGCGCGATCAGGTCCGTCTCGGTGATGTCGGATTGGTTGCCGAGGCTGATCAGGCGCGAGAAGGAGAATCCCTGCTGGCGCGACCAGTCTATGACGGCGGCGCAGAACGCGCCGGAGTGGGAGAGGAATCCGATGTCGCCGGGGGCGGGGAGCGGCGGCGGGAGGAAGGTGATGTCGAGCGGGTAGTGTGTGTCGAGCAAGCCGATGCAGTTGGGTCCCAACATGCGGATCTTGCTCTCACGCGCGATGGCGATAATCTCCTCCTCCAGTTTTGCGCCTTCGGCTCCCACTTCGCGGAATCCGCCCGCCATGATGATGGCCGCGTGGATGCCGCGCGCCGCGCAATCGCGCAGAGCCTGCGGCATCGAGCCTGCGGGGACGATCAGCACCGCCATATCCACCGGGTCCGGAACATCTTTGATGGAGGCGTACATCGGAAGCCCCATCAGCGATTCGGCTTTGGGGTTGACAAAATGTACCGCGCCGCGATACTGGCTTTGCAGGATGTTGCGCGCCACGCCGTAGCCGAGTTTCATCGGGTCGGTGGAGGCGCCCACAATGGCCACGCCGCGCGGAGTGAAGAAGGGAGTGAGGGAGGAGTCCATGTGGTGAATTATACCCAGTGCTTTGAGTTATAGCCGTTTTGGTTGATTGCCTCATCCCTTGAATGGGTTGACAATTTCATCAAGTAAGTGGGCGCGTTTTTTGCTATACTTGCCCCATCTGTTTTTAGGAAGGCGTCAGGCTAAAAGCCTGACTACGCGTGCTTGACCCTTGCAGGATGTTTATCGTTACAGGACTTACGCAAGACCTTGCGTAAGGCGCGTTCTCTAACGCCAGCAGGAGCGTTAGAGAACGCCAATTATGCGTAAGTTCTGCGTTATAAGGAGCATTCAATGTTTTTCAAACAACCGGTTCGTACCTCTCTTTCGTTGATCATTTTGACCGCCATTTTCCTTTCGCTCTTTTTCTCCGGGAGCGTTTTTCCCGCCAGCGCGGATGAAGGAACGCCTCCGCCGGATGCGATCGTCGGCGGCGCGGAGTCCACTGCGGGCGAGTGGCCCTGGCAGGTGGCGTTAATTCAAGGCGGCGCCAGCGATTATTACAGTAATCAATTCTGTGGCGGCTCGCTGGTCGCCCCCGAATGGGTGGTGACTGCCGCTCACTGTGTCGTCGGCGAGACCACCAATTCAATTGATGTGGTGGCCGGTATTCATGATCTTTCCAGCCACCCCGGCGCTCAAAAGCGTGATGTTATTCAAATTATTAGCCATCCCTCTTACAGCGGGGGCGCGAATGACATCGCCCTGCTGAAATTGAGTTCGCCGGTTGATATTGGCGGAAGCGGCGAAAGCAAGACCGCATTGATTCCGCTTGTGCCGTCTAATGTCGGAAGCCTGACCGGGGTTAATGCCTGGGTCACCGGCTGGGGCAACACCGAATCCAACCCGGCATGGCCCCAAAAACTGTATGAAGTTCAAGTGCCAATCATCTCGAACACATTATGCAACGATGCCGCTCACTACAACGGGCAGATCACCTCCGATATGCTGTGCGCCGGACTGGAACAGGGCGGCAAAGATTCCTGCCAGGGCGATTCGGGCGGACCGCTTGTGGTGGACACAGGCAACGGCTGGCAGTTGGCCGGCGTCGTCTCGTGGGGCGACGGATGCGCCGACCCCGGCGACTACGGCGTATACACGCGCGTCTCCGTCTTTACCAACTGGATCAACTCATACATCCAATCCGGCCCCGCCTCAGAGTCCCTCACCATCCGCTCGACCGGCACATACGACGGCTGGACGCTCGAGTCCGGCGAATCCACTAACATAGGCGGGTCGCTTAATGCAAGCGCCTCAACCCTCTTCGTCGGCGACAATGCCTCGAACCGCCAATATCAAAGCATCCTATCCTTCGACACCTCCGCCATCCCCGATAACGCCACCATCACAGCCGTCACGTTGAAATTCCGATATAGCCGCATCGTCGGCGGCAATCCCTTTAACACGCATGGCCCCCTGTTCGTGGATATCATCAGCGGCGCATTCGGCGGCAACAACAGCCTGCAAGTCAGCGACTTTGAAGCGACCTCCAGCCTCGACTCTGCCATGACGGTCTCCAGCGCCACCGTTAAATCCTGGTATTCCTCCACGCTCGGTTCTGGAAACCTCGGCTTGATCAACCTGGCGGGCGTCACTCAATTCCGTCTGCACTTTTCGGCGGACGACGACAACGACTTCCGCTCAGACTACTTGAGGTTCTACAGTGGCAACGCCCCTGCTTCGTATCGCCCGCAATTGATCATCGAATACACCGTCCCCTAAAACCGGGCGCGCAATCAACAGAGGCTGGCGAGCGCCAGCCTCTGTTGATTTAATATGTGTTTGTGCAGAGTATAATTAACTGACTGGGTACCGCAAGATGTATCTTGCGCCGCGCGGACGTAACTTGAAAGCTGCGGTACTGAAACCGCACAACAGACGCCATTAAAACCATGCCCGACAAACTCACCTTCCGCCCATACATTTTTCGCGCTCTGCTACTGATCCTGCTCGGCTGGGGCGGGCTGGGCGCGTTGCTCTACTTCACCGAGCCGACCATCTTCCCGCGTTGGGGATTTTTCGCGCTGATCGTCATCGCGCTTTCCGCCACCGCCTTTCCCATCGTGTACTTCATCGCCACGCGCTTCGACGAAACTCCGCCCGAGGCATACGTCATCGTCCGTCAAGCCATCTGGGTCGGCGTCTTCGGCGCGACCCTCGCATGGCTTCAACTCGCGCGGCTCGTGACCCTCTACGTGATCCTTGGACTCGCAGGCGGATTGATCGCCATCGAATCCGTTTTGCGCCTGCGCGAACGCGCGCGCTGGCAACCGCCCCGCGTGGAAGACCATGACGAATCCGCGTAACCTTCCCTCTGTGGATTCCCTGCTCCAGACGCCTCAGCTCGCGGACCTGATCGCGCTCCACGGGCGTCCCCTCGCGGTGGAAGCCATCCGCTTCGCCCTCGACCGCGCGCGTGCGGATTCCCTCGCCGGCTTGGACCTGCCCTCGCGCGATTCTCTGCTCGCCCGCGTGGACGCATTTCTCGCCGCATGGACTCGCCCCAGCCTGCAACCGGTCATCAACGCCAGCGGCGTGATCCTGCACACCAACCTGGGACGCGCGCCGCTGAGCCGCGCCGCCCTCGCGGCAATGCAATCCGTCGCGCTCGGCTACTCCAACCTCGAATTTGATCTCTCCACCGGCAAGCGCGGCTCGCGGACACATCACGCAGAATCGTTATTGCAAAAATTAACCGGCGCCGAATCCGCGCTGGTGGTCAACAACAATGCCGCCGCCGTGCTGTTGATTTTATCCGCGCTGGCAAAAGGCAAGCGCGTCGCCATCTCGCGCACGCAACTCGTGGAGATCGGCGGCTCCTTCCGCGTGCCGGATGTGATGAAACAATCCGGCGCAAAACTCGCGGAGGTCGGCGCGACCAACAAAGTCCGCCTGCGCGATTACGAAGAAGCCATCCGCGAGGGCGCGAGTCTGGTCATGCGCGCGCATCGTTCCAATTTCAAGATCATCGGCTTCACCGAAGAACCCGATCTCGTCAAAATTGTTGAACTTGCCCACAAACACGATCTTCCCCTCGTGGACGATCTCGGTTCCGGCACATTGCTCGACACCACAACGTTCGGATTGGGCAGGGAACCGACTGTGCAAGAATCTCTCGCGGCGGGCGCGGATCTCGTCTGCTTCTCCGGCGATAAATTGCTCGGCGGTCCGCAAGCGGGGATCATCGTTGGAAAAAAGGAATGGCTCGATAGAATCAAAAAACATCCGCTGGCGCGCGCCGTCCGCGCGGACAAACTTTGCCTGGCGGCATTGTCTGCCACGCTGATCCACTACCTCAAGGACGAGGCAGCGCGCGAAATTCCCGTCTGGAGGATGATCTCCGCGACGGCAGAGCAGATGCGTGGTCGCGCCGAAGCGTGGCGTGAGAAACTGGGGCAGGGCGAAGTCGTCGAATCCGAATCCACCGTCGGCGGCGGAAGCCTGCCCGAAGAGTCCCTGCCGACGTTTGCGCTATCGTTGACAGTCAAACATCCGGATAAATTTTTGAAGCGCCTGCGCGAATCGAATCCGCCCATCATCGCGCGCACGGAAAACGACAAGATTCTCCTCGACCCTCGAACTGTTCTGCTTGAGCAGGATAGTGTAATGGTAGATGTTTTAACGCGAATGACACGAATAAACGAATTTCGCGAATGAGTTTTAAAAATGAGCGAACAGTACATTATTGAAAAGGAATTGTCACACCGAATTATGGCTGCCGCTTTTGCGGTGCATAATAAACTTGGTCCGGGTTTCCCCGAAAAGATTTATGACGAAGCGATGAATCGAGAATTAACCCAACACGGCATCGCTGTTGAAAGTCAAAAACGTATCGTTGTTATATACGATGGAAAACCATTAAGCGAATTTGTGCTTGACAAAGTTGCGGATGGGCGAGTGATCCTTGAAATAAAAGCGGTAAGCAAAATCTTGCCCGTCCATCAACAGCAGGCGCTGTCTTATCTAAAGGCGACAGGGCTTCAACTTGCCATCGCGATAAACTTTGGCGCGTCACGAGTCCAGTCCAGCCGCGTTGTGTTCACAAGAGGCAAATCCTTCGTTCCTCCTCAATTCCCGGACGCCCTCGAACCTCCTTTGAAAGAAGAATAAAGAAATTCGCGTCATTCGCCTATTCGCGAAATTCGCGTTTAAAAAAACATCTGCAAGGAATAGACATGAAATCAGACATAGACGCCCTCATGCAAGCCAGAAACCTCGACGCCCTGCTCGTGCTGGGCAGCGCAGAACACAACCCATCCATGTATTATTTCACCGGCGGCGGACATGTCAGCGGCGCCGTCCTGATCAAAAAACGCGGCGCCGCGCCGATTTTGTTTTGTAACGACATGGAGCGCGAAGAGGCCGCAAAGACCGGCCTGGAGATTCGCTCGCTGAGCTTATACCCAGTGGCAGATCTGCTGAAGGAGGCCGAAGGCGACATGACGAAAACCGGCGCGATCCTCTTCAAGCGTTTGCTGACCGACCTCGGCTTGACGAACGCGCGCCTGGCCGTCTATGGCAAGGTGGAGTTTGCCAGCGCCTTCGGCACAATGACCCGCCTGCAAACCCTTTTGCCCAACCTGCAATTGATCGGCGAGAACGATTCGATCTTCATCCGCGCCATGGAAACAAAAGAAGAATCGGAAGTGGCGCGCATCCGCCGAATGGGACAAGTCACCACCCAGATCGTGCGCCTGACGCAGGAATATCTCACCTCGCGCGAGGTGCGCGCGGATGAAGTGTTGTTGAAAGAGGATGGCACACCGCTCACCATCGGTGACGTTCACGGAAAAATTCGTTTATGGGCGGCGGAGCGCGGCGTGGAATTTCCCGAAGGTTTCATCTTTTCCATCGGGCGCGACGCGGGCCTGCCGCATTCCACCGGCAACCCCGATGACTTAATGCGCCTTGGGCAGACCATCGTTTACGACATCTATCCCGCCGAACGCGGCGGAGGCTACTTCTACGATTTCACGCGCACATGGACTCTTGGCTACGCCTCACCCGAAGCCGAAGAAATGTACGCGCAGGTGAAAGACATCTTCGATCAACTCATGGACAACTTCGACTTGAACGCGCCCTTCAAAGATTACCAGCGCATAACCTGTGAATACTTTGAATCGAAGGGACACAAAACCCAGCTCAACACAAAAGCCCCGCTGGACGGTTACGTCCACAGTCTCGGTCACGGCGTGGGACTCAACATTCACGAACGCCCCGGCTCGCACCTGACCGCCAGCGACGATAACCGCCTGACGCCCGGCGTGGTCATCACCTCCGAGCCGGGACTTTACTATCCCGAAAAGGGCATGGGCTTCCGCATTGAAGACACCATTTGGGTGCGCCCCGACGGCGTGATGGAAATCCTCGCGGAATATCCGTATGATTTTGTTTTGCCGATGAAGAAGTGGAAGAGGGCGTAGTTCGGATTGCGTACTGCGTATTCTGTATGCCGCATCTGAAATCAATTTCCGTGCGCGAGTTCGGCTCGCGTGATACTGACTCGTTTCCATTCACGCTGGAAATCGTCAAATCTCTGCGCGAGATTCAGTTTACTTCGGCTGTCACGTTCTTCGTCGGCGAGAACGGATCGGGGAAATCAACCATCCTTGAGACCATCGCTTGCGCGGCAGAGTCGATCACAGTCGGGAGCGAGAGCGTGCGGACCGATAAATCCCTCGCGCCGCTTCGCAAACTTGCTCAATACTTCCGCCTGTCATGGACGAAACGCACGCGCAAAGGATTCTTCCTGCGCGCGGAGGATTTCTTCGGGTACGCCAAGTCCATGCGGCAGACGAAGGAAGAATTTCAGCAGGAATTGCAAAACGTCAAAGAGGAATACAAGGGGCGGTCAAAATATGCCGAAGCATTGGCGAGCATGCCCTATCAAGGTCAATTGGCGGAGATGCAGCGCAGATATGGCGACGGGCTCGATTCGCGCTCACATGGCGAGTCGTTCCTGGCCCTCTTCCAATCCCGCTTCGTCGCCGACGGGTTATATCTGCTCGACGAACCCGAAGCCGCGCTCTCGCCCATGCGCCAGTTAACATTCATCGCCGCGCTCAAACAGATGGTACGGGACAATTCGCAATTCATCATCGCCACCCATTCGCCGATCCTGCTTGCATTCCCCGATGCGCAGATATTGCAATTCGCAGATGGACGGATTCAAGAGGTACAATACGCTCAACTCGAACATGTCAACTTAACGCGTGACTTCCTCTCCAACCCTGAATCGTTCTTACGGCATCTTTAACTTTTCTTGCAATGGATTGAAAGTCATAGGAAGGAACATCGAATGGAAACCGTTACAATTTCACAGATCACAGCCTCCCTTCGAAAATTGCCGATGGAGAAACTTTCCGAAGTCTACGACTTTGTTATGTTTCTTTCTGAGCGCGCGAATTTGCCACCTTCAATTCACGAGGAAGGCGAATTGTACGCAATAGATACCATGCTGGCATCCGAAGACGTTCTTCGCCGCGATTGGGATTCTCCCGAGGAGGATGCGGCATGGGCGCATTTGTAAAAGGCGATGTTGTTGTCACTCCTTTTCCATACTCCGATTTAACAGCAAGTAAGAAGAGACCCGCCCTGGTGATTGCGTCGCTAGCGGGGGACGACGTTATTCTTTGTCAAATAACCAGCCAGCAAAAACGCGATGAGTACTCAATCTCTCTCGCTGACAAAGATTTTCAAACAGGATCGTTGCGACAGGATAGTTTTATCCGCCCCAATCGCGTTTTTACCGCCGATTCACGCATCGTACTGTATAAGGCGGGAGCAATTTCGACTTCGAAAGTCGAACAGACGATCAGCGCGATAGTCTCCATTCTGAATTCTTGAACTCGCGATAGGCAATAATTGAAAAAACTCTCATTGTGCTTTTAAAACTGATTACTGCTCACTGATGACCACCCTAATCCTCGCCATCGAAACCTCCTGTGACGAAACCGCCGCCGCTGTGATCGAAAACGGACGCGCTCTCGTCTCATCTGTTGTCGCCTCGCAGATGGAGATTCACGCGCGCTACGGCGGCGTCTACCCCGAAGTCGCCTCGCGCCAGCACGTATTATCCATTGTTCCGGTTGTCGAGCAGGCGCTCGCGCAAGCCCACTTCACCCTTCAGGACATGGACGCGGTCGCCGCCACGCGCGGACCCGGACTGGCAGGCTCGCTCGTGGTCGGGCTCAATGCCGCAAAAGGACTCGCCCTCGGCGCAGACCTTCCGCTCGTCGGCGTGAATCATCTCGAAGGTCACATCTACTCCGCGTGGATCCATGACGCCGGGCAGACTCCGCCTCCCGCGCCGCAATTTCCACTGCTTGCCCTGCTTGTCTCCGGCGGACACACCGAATTAAATTTAATGACCGACCATCTCACCTACACGCGCCTCGGTGCAACCCTCGACGACGCGGCGGGTGAGGCGTTCGACAAAGTGGCGCGCCTGCTTGGGCTTCCCTATCCCGGCGGACCGTCTGTCCAGAAAGCCGCGGAAGAGGGCGACCCGACCCGTTTCAAATTTCCGCGCGCCCGCCTCGAAGGGACGTGGAACTTTTCCTTCAGCGGACTCAAAACCGCCGTCCTGCATGAGACGCAAAAAATACACTCGTCCGGTAAAACGCTCCCCGTCGCCGATTTTGCCGCCAGTTTTCAAGCCGCCGTTGTGGACGCATTGTTTACAAAAACCATCGCGGCCGCGCGTGAATTCGGCGCGCGGGAGATCATCGTCGCCGGCGGAGTCTCCGCCAACCGTGCACTGCGCGAAACATTCAAAGCGCAGACCGATTTCCCGGTCCACATTCCGCGCCTCTCGCTCTGCACCGATAACGCCGCCATGATCGGCGCGGCCGGATATTTCCGTTACGCGCTCGGCCACATCGCCGAAATGGATCTCGACGTTCAGTCCACCTGGCCGTTGTCGTGAGTAGATACCTAAGCCGTATACAAATACACATAAGTACATACGTATACAGGTATACAGGTATACAAGTATACAAGTACGCAAGTACGCAAGTACATGGATTAGACGTTATCGGAAATAATTTTTCGGACGCGGATTGCCGCGGACTGCGAAGCGTGCGGATTTTTTCTTCTTTATCAGCGTTCATCGGCGTTTATCCGCGTCCTACAAAAGAACCTGTACTTTGTGTTTAAATTAAGACTTCCGCTCTATCCAGCGTTACACCTGTCCTGGCAGGCGGCGCCGGGGGAACGCTGAATACGCTTGAAATGTCTTTTTAGGGCGTAAAAGGCGCTCTCCCCTGGCAACGCCCGCCAGGGCAGTTGTTGCGCCGATATTGCAAGATAAGCGAAAGTCCTGTAAATATGACTGTTTCTCCGTCCTCCCCCGAAATCCAACAACGAAATTTCCGCTACGTGCAAATAGACGCCGTCGGCGTGAGCATCTCCAATATCGCCGCGCCGTTTTTGCCGGTCTTCCTCACACGCCTCGGCGCGAGCAACCTGCAAGTGGGACTGCTGGCTTCCATGCCCGGCGTGACCGGCCTCATCCTTGCGATCCTCACCGGCCGATTTTTGCAGACACGAAAAAACATCGTGCCGTGGTATAGCGCGGCGCGCCTGATGGTGATCGCCTGCTATACCTTGACCGGCGCCTTCACGC
Source organism: Anaerolineales bacterium (assembly GCA_019187665.1). GTDB lineage: Bacteria > Chloroflexota > Anaerolineae > Anaerolineales > Villigracilaceae > Denitrolinea. The sequence goes on along the minus strand of JABARH010000003.1, from coordinate 271,962 downwards.
TCATCCTCCCAAACCAATACACGATCATCGCCACGCTCGCCATCTGGGCGCTTGCCACACTTCCGCAAACCGTGCTGGCCGTCGCGTTTTCTGTTGTGATGAACGCCGTCGCGGGACCGGAGGGACGCTACGCCCTGCTCAGCCGCCGCTGGTTCATCTTTGGACTGACAGGCCTGATCGGCGCGATCTTCATTTCCAGCACGATTGACCTGATCGAATTCCCGCTCAACTATGAAATCATGTTCGTCGGACTCTCGCTGGGCGGATTGATCAGTTTTATTTTCTCGCGCCGCATCCAGGTGCCGGATCAGACTCCGCCCGCGCTGGGTTCTTCCTCTTCGGCCTCTGCCCTGGGATATTTCGCCCTGTTGCGCGGCGCGCCCGCCTTTGTCTCTTTCGCATCGCGGCGTTTTGTCTACTTCTTCGCGCTGGCATTATCCCAGCCGCTCCTGCCCCTGTACTTTGTGCGCGACATTCGCGCCAGCGACTCGCAGATCGGCTTGATCAACATGTCCATGACCGCCGTGATGTTGGTCGGTTACGTCCTCTGGCCGCGCCTCTCGAGGAAATATGGAGGACGCTTTGTCCTGCTTGCCACCACCCTCGGCATGACAACCTACCCTCTCCTTGCCGCGCTCGTGCCGGACGTGAAGTGGATCTACCTTTTCGCCGGGCTGGCGGGACTCTTCCAGGGCGGACTCGACTTGGTCTTCTTCGACGAACTCATGAAAACCATCCCGCACGAATACAGCGCAACCTTTGTTTCGCTGGCGCAGTCCATGCAATACCTTGCCGCCATCATCGCCCCGCTGGCAGGGACGTGGCTGGCTGACAGCATCGGTCTCGGCGGCGCGTTGTTAGTCAGCGCTGGGTTACGGTTTTTTGGATTTGTATTGTTCTTAATTCCCGACAAGCGGTGATAGTTTTTACCACGAAGTGCCAAGTCACGAAGCCGCAAAGTTTTTTCTTTGTGGCTTCGTGTTTTAAAAGATTTTTTGCTACTGTACATGCAAAAAAACTGGCATAATTTTTAACGCGAATTGCGCGAATAGACGAATTTCGCGAATGAAAATCAAGAAAATTTGCGTCATTCGCTCATTCGCGGTATTCGCATTGAGAAAATGTACGGTAGAGAAAAAGATTTTCTTTGCGTACTTCCTTGGCACCGCCCGCCAGGGCAGGTGTGCGAGATTCGCGGGTAAAGGGTTTTCAAACCACATCCCCAATCTTCTCAAACGCCGACTCGAAAATCCTCCCGTAGTTTGCTGTCGTCTCGGACAGGAAATCCTTGAACGCGACCACCGCGGAATGATCGGCCTTGTCCGATATGGCGCGGATGCACAGGAACGGCACGCCATTGACCTCGCACGTGTGCGCGATGGCGGCAGCTTCCATGTCGGTGCACAGGGCGTGATGCGTGTCAAATAGCGCGCGCCTTTTCGGTCTTGCTGATGAATTGGTCGCCGCTTAGAATTCTTCCCGAATAAATTTTCAGCGCATGCCCGTTGAGGGGAATCAAATCAGTGCTCTCCGCGATTTCCTTCGCCATCTTGACCAATCCCGCGTGCCCGTGAAAAACCTGCTGGTTGCGGAATTGCATCTGCCCCGTGCCATCGTCCATGACGATATCGAACAGCAGTTCGCCGGGCTTCATCCCCCAATCCGTGACATCGAAATCGTGCTGGATAAATTCGCTGGCGATGACCAAATCTCCAACCTCGAGACGCGGGTCGAGCGCGCCTGAACTGCCCATGTTAAACAGCACATCCACGCCGAAGAGATCAATCATCTGCTGAGCCGCCACCGCCGCGTTGACCTTGCCCGGGTCACAGCGCGTGAGGATGACATCGTGTCCATGCGATGCGCCATGCCAAAAGATACGCCGGCCTTTTTCGACTCGCTCCATTGGTTGGACGAGGTTCCGAATGGGTTCGAGTTCCTGCTCCATTGCCCCGATGATGCCGATTTTCATGATGATTGTCCTCAAAGAGAGTGATGTTGAAAATTATATCATCCGGGGGTTTCTGCTTTATAATTTGACTATCCCACAACTGGGGAATCCTTCATGCCCGAACCCCGCAAACTTCGCGTTTTCCTCTGTCACTCCTCGCAGGACAAGCCCGTTGTCCGCGAGTTGTATCATAAACTCCTCGCCGAAGGTTGGATCGATCCATGGTTGGATCAGGAGAAACTTCTGCCCGGCCAGGATTGGGATCTAGAGATCGAGAAAGCCGTCGAGACCTCTGACCTCGTTCTCGTCTGCCTCTCGAACCAATCTGTAGGCAAGGAGGGCTACCTCCAAAAAGAATTGCGCATGGTCCTCGATGTGACCATGAACATGCCCGAAGGCGCGATCTTCCTGATTCCGTTGAAACTGGAATCTTGTGAAGTCCCGCGCCGCATCCGCACCTGGCAATGGGTGGATTATTTTCCTGCCTCCGCCCGTCCAACGGCTTATGCAAAATTACTAGCCAGCATGAAAATACGCGCCGCAAAGGTGGGTGTTTCGGTTGGGACGAAATCCGCCCCTCCTGTAGAACCGCTTGCCGTGCTTCCTGTGTCTATCCGCGAATCGCGACCCGAAAAAGCGACTCCCAAATCCGCGCCTGCCTCGTTCCCCGATCTTGACCTTTACATCCCTCCCGAATATGCAGGCGGGACATTTACGCCTCCTCCCGCAACCGTGCAGACTTGGACTTTTGCCGGGATGGAATTTGTCAAAGTGCCGCATGGCGAGTCTTTGATGGGCTCCACCGATAAAGACAAGGATGCCTACGACGATGAAAAGCCCCAACACAAATTCAACATCCCATATGATTTTCTGATGGCGCGTTTCCCTGTAACAAATGCCCTATTCCGTACGTTTGTAAAACAGGTCTCTTACAAAACACAGGCTGAGACCGATGGTTTTGGCTGGAATTGGAATGGCGAAAAGTGGGTAAAGACAAACGGGGCAAATTGGTTTCATCCTCGTGGACCAGACTCGGAAATCAACGGTTTGGAGAATCACCCGGTGGTTCAGGTCATCTGGAAGGATGCGCAGGCATTTTGTGATTGGTTAAACCGCGAACACGATTCTTCCATGCAACGTGGATTGATATTCCGTTTACCCACCGAAGCCGAATGGGAAAAAGCCGCGCGAGGCACAGACGGGCGCATTTACCCGTGGGGGGATAAATTTGATTCTCAAAAATGCAATTCAGATGCCAGCGGAATTGGCCGCACCACACCGGTTGGATTGTATTCTCCGCAAGGCGACAGCTCCTTTGGTTGCGCCGATGTGGCAGGCAATGTCTGGGAGTGGACGGCCAGCCTGTGGGGAAAGGATTCCAACAAGTCTGATTTTGGCTATCCATACAAGCCGCGTGACGGACGCGAGAATCAAAAGGCCGCCGATGATATTCGCCGCATCCTTCGCGGTGGTTCGTTCGACAGTGAGGCGCGTAACGTGCGCGCCGCCGTGCGCATCAGGCTCAGCAACGCCTACGACGACTTCGGGTTTCGTGTTGCGCTTGCTCCCATTCTCTCTTGATCTTGTTTTCTGATTTTCTGTTTTCTGATTTCTGTGGGGTCTGGGGCAAAGCCCCAGTCGAATTTTGCAGTTTGCGGCGCAAGCCGCTTTACTGTAGGGGTCAGTCCAAAGTGCGGTGGTTCGTTCAACAATGAAGCGCGTAACGTGCGCGCCGCCGTGCGCAACAGGAACAACAACGCCAACGACAACAACGGGTTTCGTGTTGCGCTTGCTCACACCTCTCCACAGTGTGTGTCTCGCGGCTGGGACAAGTCCCCCCGCGTTCACAACCCGCCGGAAGTTCTGTCCGTCCACGGACGGCAGACGAGGCAACTCAAGAGAGATGGCTGACTGCGCCCCTGGCTAACCCGCGCAAACGGGGAGCCAAATATAAAAAAGTCCCGGCCGTTCCAGTAACCCTCACGGGTGACCGTCCGGCCGGGACGCTTTTAGTTCAAAGTCAATTTCCTAATCTCGCTCGTTCTTCCTCGATCACGGTCGGCTCCAACTTCTTAAACAACGGACCCGGCTGATTCAGCCTCTGTCCCGGCTTCAGTTCGCTAGGTCTCCAGTAGGGCGAGATAGTATCTCGCCCTACCTCGCGATACCTCAATACCGTATGCGTTCCCAGCGAGTCGGTCACCTCTTCGCTGAATTGCTCGCCGAAGAGCGGCGTCTCGTAGCCGAAGAATCCATGCAGACGCGCGGACGTGAACGGCAGGAACGGGGAGAAGATCACCTTGAGTGAATCAATGGCGCGCAGGGCGGTGAAGATGGTCTTGGCCGCGCCGTCCTTGTCCGTTTTGACCGCACTCCACGGCGCGTTGACATCGAGATAGACATTGACCGCGGTGGCGAGTTTCATCGCCTCGCCGAGGGCGGAGCGCAGGCGCACGGACTCGAGTTCCGCGCCGACGGTGGAGAATCCGTTCGCGATCGTCGCAAGCAGTTCCAGGTCCGCGGGGCGAAGCGAGGCGGGATCAACGTCCGGCACATGTCCCTCCCAATGTTTGTAGCAGAACGACAGCACGCGGTTGGCAAGGTTGCCCCACGTCGCGACAAGTTCGTTGTTGTTGCGCGCGACGAACTCGGACCAGTCCCAGTCGCTATCCTTGTTCTCGGGCATGTTGACGGTCAGATAGTAGCGCAGGGCGTCGGGGTCGTAACGCGTCAGCGCGTCGAGACACCAGACCGCCCAATTGCGCGAGCCGCTGATCTTTTGATCTTCGAGGTTCATGAACTGATTCGCGGGCACGTCATACGGCAAGGTCAGCGGGACTTCCTCGCCCGCGAAGAATTCCATGAACGCGCTTCCCGCGCCCATCAATTCGGCGGGCCACTGTGAGGTGTGGAAGAAGATGTTGTCTTTGCCGATAAAGTGGAATTGCTTCGCATCTGGATTGATCCACCAATCGCGCCACGCCCCTTTCTGACCCGCAACCTGACTCCACTCGATCGGAGCGGAGAGGTAGCCGATGACTGCCTCGAACCACACGTACAGTTTTTTCGTCTCCCAGCCCGGCTCCTCGGTGGGGATGGGAATGCCCCATTCGATGTCACGCGTGATCGAGCGCGGTTTGAGTCCCTCGCTTTCGATCTTCCTCAGCGACTCGCCGATGACCGTATCGCGCATGTGCGGCGCGCGTTCCTCGAGGAATTTCTTGACGGCGGGCTCGAGTTTCGACAGATCGAGATAGAAATGTTCCGTCTCGCGCAGTTCGAGTTTGCCGTCGCCGGTCTTGGCGCGCGGATTTTTCAACTTCTCAGGCTCGAGCACGTTCCCGCAGTTGTCGCATTGATCGGAGCGCGCGCCCTCGAAGCCGCAGATGTAACAGGTCCCTTCCACGTAGCGGTCCGGCAGGAACTTGTTTGCGCTGGGCGAGTACCATTGCTTGCTAAACTGTTTGAAGAGATAGCCGTTCTTTTGCAATGCCAGGAACATCGCCTGCGAGACCTTGAAATGATTCTCGCTGTGCGTGGTGGTGAACATATCGTACGTGATGCCGTAGCCCTTGAAGACCTCGATGAAGGACTCGTGATATTTTTTGTAAACTTCCTCGACCGGTTTGCCTTCTTTTTCCGCCGCGATGACGATCGGCGTGCCGTGCGAGTCTGTGCCGCTGACCACCAACACCTTGTTGCCTTTCAGGCGGTGGTAACGCGCCACAATGTCACCGGGCAGGTGCGAGCCGGTCAGGTTGCCAACGTGGATCTCGGCGTTGGCGTAGGGCCATGCAATTGCGATTAAAATATTTTCAGGCATTCGTGCCTCCGTGGCTAACGTAGTACAAACAAACGGGCTGTCCTCATTCTGGACAGCCCGTTGAATCCGTTCAGGGGATTGAACTAACGTGCTTTCCAGGCGCGCGCAAACATCTCCATTTTCATGGCCATGGTCTCACCTGCACTTGCGCCAGGTGCAAGTGTTGTCACCGGGAGGAAAGCGGATTTGTCGAACATGGGCGCTATTGTAGGCTTCTCGGATGGATTTGTCAATAAACCGAATCGTTGTGACTTCCCCGCCTCGGCGTCAGTTTTTTAGGAGATCTCTGAGAGACGCGAACGGAGAATCGTTTTCATCAGGGCGGTGACCGCAATCGTTTTTATTGAGATCCTGCCCGCAAATGGGGCATAGTCCTTTGCAAGAGGGCTTGCAGACCGGCTTGATCGGGATCTCGGTGAAGGCATAATCGCGGACAAGCGGAGCGAGGTCAATCTGTGCATCTTCGGGGAGTTGGAGTTCCTCGCTGTCGGGTTTGGGGTGAAAGGCAAAGAGTTCGGTCATGTCCCAATGGATGGTGTGTTCAAAGGTGTTGAGACAGCGCACGCATTCGAGGTCGAGCGCGCCTTCGAATTCAGCCTCAAGGAGCAGTCCCTGCGGCGTGCGGTTGAAGTGCGCGTTGCCGTAGAAGCCGCGCAGGGTCAGGTCTTCGGCGACCTTGAGCTTTTCTTCCTCGAAGGGAATATCGTGACTGTAGCCCGTTTCACTGCTGACGAGGAAGCCGACGTTAATGCGGAGGGGTTTGCGGAGATTCATTTTTTATCGGTGAAATTGAACGAAGTTAAACTCTGCGATCCACTACGTAGCGCGCCAATTCTTCCAACGCGGATCGTTCTTCCGTGTTGTCGAATGTGACGAGGCAATCCACCGCGCTCTGGATGTGGCCCTCGGCTTCGCGCATGGCGCGGTGGATCGAGTCGCTGTTGCGGATGGACTGTACGAGGCGCTCCATGCGTTCGTGGTCGCCCCATCCGCCAGCAGCCAGCGAGCGCACGTCGGGATGGTCGGGATTGGCTTCGGCGTAGTAAATGGCCGGGAGGGTGACCAGGCCTTGCAGAAGGTCTGAGCCGAGCGGTTTGCCGACGGTAGATTGGTCGCCGGTGAAGTCCAGCAGGTCGTCCACGATCTGAAAGGCCATGCCAATCTCATAGCCGAATTTGCGCATGGTTTCGATGGCCGATTGATTGTCGCCGGCGCTGATCATGGCCGCAGCGCGCGTGGACATTTCAAACAGCGAGGCTGTCTTGGCGTAAATGCGCTGGTAATAGTTGTCGCGGTGGATCACGCCGCGCGCCGAGAATAACTGCGTCAGTTCACCGTTGACGATGACCGCGAGCGTATCTGCGAAGTAACGCATAAGCTGGAGGTTGTCGGTTTCGGCGGCGAGTTTGGCGGCCCGCGCAAAAAGAAAATCTCCGGTCAGCACGGTTGCCGCGGAGGACCAGCGCGCGTTGATCGTTTCCGCGCCGCGCCGCAGCAGGGCGCCGTCTATCAGGTCGTCGTGGACGAGGGTGGCGGTATGCAGTAATTCCACCGCCGCGCCGAGCGTGACGAGTGTGTCGGAGTTGCCGCCCAGCAGGTTGCCGACCAGCAGGCCGAGGGTCGGGCGGATGCGTTTTCCGCCGGCGGCCAGCAGGTGGTCGAGCGCGGCGCGCAGGTCGGGATGGCAGTCCGCGCCCTGGGCGCGCATGCGATTTTCAACGAGGATGATTTGTTCCTGGACAGGGGTTGGAAAAGTGACAGGTTTCAAAGTTTCACCACAGGAAGAGCCGCGCCGCATTGGCTGTCGTAATCTCCGCGATCTCCTCCGGTTTTCGGGATTTTACTTCGGCAATTTTATCAGCAATTTCACGCACAAAGGCCGGTTCGTTGCGCTGGCCGCGATGTGGGATGGGGGCAAGGAAAGGCGAGTCGGTTTCGATCAACAGCCGTTCCAGCGGAATTTGACGGATGATCTCGCGCTTCACTTCGGCGTTCCTGTATGTGACAGGGCCCGTCACGCCGATGAAAAAATTCATGGCGACGGCTTGCTGTGCCGTTTCGAGATTCCCGTTGAACGAGTGCAGCACACCCGGCCTTTGCATGAGCGGATGTTTCCGTTCGGATATGTCCTCCACCCACATGGTCAGGACTTCGATCAAAGCGGCGGAGGCGGACCCGAGCCACGCATCGCCCGCCTCGCGCATGTGGATGATAACCGGCTTGCCGGCTTGTGCCGCGAACGCGAGCTGCCTTCGCAAGACATCCACCTGAAACTTGCGCTGCGCTTCTTCCTTGACCCAGTAATGGTCCAGTCCGATCTCGCCGATCGCCACAACCTTCGGATGCCGCGCCAACTCCCGTATTTCGTCGAACGCCGACTCGGAAAATTTATCCAGGTCTGTCGGATGAAATCCAACCGCCGCATAAATACCCGGATATTTTTCCGCCAACTCAACCGCCTCTCGGCTGGACGGGAGGTCGAGTCCCGGCACGAGCAAGCGAGTCACGCCCGCCGCCCGCGCGCGCTGAATCACCGCCTCGCGGTCGTCGTTGAATTTTTGGAAATTGAGATGGCAATGGGTGTCGGTGAGGTCCACGTTTTAAGTGTCAGGTGTCAGGTGTCGGGTGTCGGGTTGCATCCGCGCGAACTGGAGCGTCTGGCGAGAGGCACGTTATTGCTTGATCCCTGCCACCCTTAATCCATCTTCGAGAATCGCCTTCACTTTGTCTCCATGCCGCGTCTCGCAATAGACGCGCAGGATCGGCTCCGTGCCGCTGAAACGGATCAGCATCCAGCCGCCGTCTTCGAGGTGGAACTGGAATCCATCCACAGTGACGAGACCCGTCACGTTCAGCCCGCCGATGGTTTTTGGATTCGCGTCGAGGATCATCTTCTTGCGCGTCTCGTGATCGCCCGTGAAGGGGCTGTCCACGCGGTCGTAGAAATATTCGCCGCCCACTTTGGCGAACAGGTCTTTCAGTAGTTCGGTCGGCTTTTTGCCGGCCTTAACCATGAAGTCGAGCATGTACAAACCCGCCAGGATCCCGTCGCGTTCCGGGACGTTGCCGCGGAAGGCGTAGCCGCCGGATTCTTCGCCGCCGATCAGCGCGTTCGTCTCAGTCATCTTCGGCGCGACGTATTTGAAACCCACGCCGGTTTCGTGGACCGGCACGTTATAGAGTTCGCCCAGTTTGTTGAGCATGTTCGTCGTTGAAAGCGTCTTGACGATATCGCCGCGCAGTCCGCGCACTTCGAGCAGGTAATACGCCAGCAGGGCATACACGCGCAATTGATTGATGAATTGCCCGTTCTCGTCGCCGATTCCGCAGCGATCCGCGTCGCCGTCGGTGATCAGGAGAACGTCCGCGCGGTTGTCCAGCGTGGCTTGCAAACCGACGTCAATATTCGGCTGGATCGGCTCCGGGCGTTTCATCTCCGGGAAGATCGGGTTGCGGACATTATGTATTTCGATCACTTTGGTTTTTCCGCCCGCCAGCAGGCGCGTAAACCAGCCCGCGCCGTTGCCCCACATCGCGTCCACCATCACGGTCAGGCCGGCATCCTTGATCGGTTGCAGGTCAATCAGTCCGTCGCGCGTCAAATGTTCGATGTAGGGAGTCGCCGCGTCAAACTTGACGATTTCGCCTGTTGTGCCAGCCCCGGCTTGTGACGTACGTTTTACGTTTTCCATTGAATCCGGAATCGCCGCCTCGATGCGCTTCAGTCCGTCGGGATTAATCGCGCCGCCCGTTTCATCGCGCACCTTGAAGCCGTTATCCGTCGGCGGGTTATGGCTGGCGGTGATGTTGACCGCGCCCGCGGCTTTCTTATCTACCACCGCATACGCGATGACCGGCGTCGGCGTCGCGCCGTCCGTTAACCAGACATTGAATCCGTTGCCCGCCAAAACGTCTGCGACTGCCGCCGCAAAATGTTCGCTTGCGAATCTTTTGTCGTGTCCCACCACGATCCACTGTCCGCGCTTGCCCTGCTCAAGCATATAGGTCGCAAATCCCTGCGCCGCGCGGCGCACGTTGTCGAAGGTGTAATCCTCGGCGATCTCGCCGCGCCAGCCGTCCGTCCCAAATTTGATTTTAAAAGCCATGCGTTGACTCCTTGAAAATGATCACAGGCGGATTATAACATCCGCAAAAAACTCCGAGAAATTATCCCGGAGTTTTGGCGCGCTATACTTGGCGCGGCCGGAAATTACGGTTTTCTTCCGCCTGAATCGCGGGGCTAACCCACAGGACGCTTCGCAGAGCCGCCTGCTCAATTCGTGAAGGTCCTTCGGACTGGCGCAACGAGTCGGATTTATCCGACTTTCATGGACTGAGGCGGGGATTCATCCCCCGCCGAATCCGGTTGAGCAACAGCGCCATTTGTGCCCGTGTTCAGTATATGTCGGCGGTGTGGTCACGGCGCGGGAGGCGCCCCGACCGTTTTTACGTAGGTGATCTCCGGACCGAAGTCGCTGTACGAAAATTCAACATCCAGGTTGGATTGCAGGGCGTGTTGCAGTTCCGCGTAAAACAGATCGAAGCAGGGGTTGGTTCGGCTGAGAAAATAAACACCCGCATACAGCGAAAATGTAACGAGGAAACCGTTGTTCGGTTTATCCTCTTCCATCCAAATAACTTTCGTTTTTGGCAAAAGGCTGTCTTGGCTGGGGCGATCGCACATGTTTTCCTGTTCTGCCGCGCTGTGAGTGGGCGCGCTGGGCGTCGCGGCTGGCGTGGTTTGTGCGCTGCAGGAGGTCGTGAAAATATATAACGCGATGAGGATGATCTGTACTTTTTTCATGGGACGAGTCTCCGCTCAGGGTGTCGGCGTCACGGATGCCTCCGGCGTCGCGCTCGCTTCAGGCAGCGCGGTTTCTGTCGGGGTGGGCGTCGGCGTCGCGCTGGGGAACGCAAGATGTTCGGGCAGGCCGCTCATCAACAATTGCAGCGCGATATCCACGTCGCTGACCGCCACCACGGGGAACGCGGGCAGGTTGCCCAGCGCCAGGTCGAGTCGCAGCAACACCTGCGAAATCGCCTCCGCTTTGAAATCGGGATTCTCCGCCTGCGTTGCGGCCAGCAGATCGCGCGCGCTCTGCACGTCCTCGCGTGCCAGCCCAAAATTGCTCTGCGAAAGGTACAGCCTCGCCCGCGAAAGATATTCGATCGTGCGCGTCAACGCGATCTCGCGCGCCAGGCTCGCGCTTAATTTCGCGTCGCCCGCGCTCATGTCCGCTTCGAGCGCGGCCTGCATCTCTGCCAGCTTCGCCAGCGACTCGCCGTGCGCCGCGACGGACTGCTCCAGCGCCTGTGCGCGTCCGCCCGTCTCGGCCTGCTGCGTTTGCAGTCCCGCCGCCTGCGCGCGCAGCGTTTCCAGGTCCACTTTTAATTGAACGATCTCGGCGCGGTTCTGCTCGATCGGCGCGATCAAATAATTTCTTAAGATCGGCAGGCCGTAATAAACCAGCGCCGCCAGCGCGCCGACGATGATGACCAGCGCCAGCAGGCGCACGAGTCCGCGAAAGAGGCTGATCAGCAACGCGCCCGTGCGCGCCCCGAACGACGGTCGGTTCGACGCGGCGGATTCATCCGCGCCCGCGGGCGCCGTCACGATCGGCGCGGCCTGCTCCTCAACCGGCTGGAGCGCCTCGTTCTTGCCGGTCGTTTCTCCTGCCTCGGCCTCGAGTCGCGCCAGCAGGGTTTTCCCCATGCCGCGCACCTTCAGGCAATCCGCCGCGCTTTCGAAAGGCCGCGCGGCGATGATGCCCTCCGCCAAAGTCGGCGTGACGCCCGGTGTTTGAGTCAATCTCGCTGCATCGGCGGAATTGAGAAATGCAAGAAAAGCGTCCATTGAGCCTCCTGTAATTGCCTCGATGCGTGAATTGTATCACCCGTCAAAATAGTTTGCTATAATCCCGCCCATGATTTATCTCGACTACGCCGCCACGACTCCGCTCGACCCGCGCGTCCTCGACGCGATGATGCCCTATCTCCGCGACTCCTTCGGGAATCCATCCTCGGTTCATCGCGATGGGCAGCGGGCTGAGGCCGCCCTCGACACGGCGCGTGAAACGATCGCCTCCGTCCTGAACTGCCGCGCCGAAGAGATCATCTTCACCTCCTGCGGCTCCGAATCGGACAACCTTGCCCTGCGCGGCGTCATGCTCGCGGCCCGCGAAAAAAAACGTCCCTGGCTGCTCGTCTCCCGCGCCGAACATCACGCCGTCAGCAAGACCGCCGAACAACTGGAACGATACTTCAACGTTGACGTTGAATGGCTGCCTGTGGACGCGCACGGCCGCGTCACGCCGGATGCGATGCGCCGCGCCGTTTGCGACGGGACCGCGCTGGCCTCCGTCATGCTCGCCAACAACGAGATCGGCACCCTCAATCCCGTCGCCGAACTGGCCGCCATCTGTCGCACGCGCGGCATTCTCTTCCATACCGACGCGGTGCAGGCCGCCGCCTATCTCGATGTGGACGTGGAAAGACTCGGCGTGGAACTGCTCTCTCTCGGCGCGCACAAATTCTACGGCCCAAAGGGGGTCGGCGCGTTGTACGTCAGGCAGGGAACCGATCTCGTCCCGCATCTGACGGGCGGCGGACAGGAGTCCGGCCTGCGCGCTGGAACTCAGAACGTCGCGTACATCGTCGGCTTCGCGCGGGCTTTGCAGCTCGCACAGGAGGAACGCGCCGCGCGCGTCGCGCATGTTCAACCGCTGCGCGACCAGATCATTGGCCGCGTCCTCGAGGCGATCCCCGATTCGCAGTTGACGGGCCATCCCGAACAGCGCCTGCCGAATCATGCCTCCTTCGTTTTCAAAGACGTGGACGGCAACCTGCTCCTGCAACTCCTCGACGCCGCGGGCTTTGCCTGCTCCTCCGGCTCCGCCTGCAAAACAGGCAACCCCGAACCCAGCGAAGCCATCACCGCCCTTGGCCTGCCCCGCGCATGGTCTCTCGGCTCCCTGCGCGTCACCCTCGGCAAAGATTCCACGCCAGAGCAGGTGGACTCGTTTCTGCTATTCCTTCCCTCGCTGGTCGAGAAAGCGCGCACGCTTAAGTGACTTGCCTACCCGTCCACCCGCCTGTCTGCCTGCGTAGGTACCGATATACGTGTCTACGTGTCTACATGTCTACTCGTACGCCTCATGTCTAAAGTCGTTGTCGCCATGTCTGGAGGCGTAGACTCCTCCGTCGCCGCAGCCCTGCTCAAACAACAGGGCCATGAAGTCATTGGCATGATGCTCCGCCTCTGGTCTGAACCCGGACGGGAAGACTCCAACCGCTGCTGCACGCCCGACTCGATGGCGCAGGCGCGACGCGTCGCCGCAAAACTCGACATCCCCTTTTACGTGGTGGACGCGAAGGATGTCTTCCGCGAGACCGTCGTCCAATATTTCCTCGACGGCTACGCCCGCGGCGAAACGCCCAATCCCTGCCTGCTGTGCAACCGTCAGATCCGCTGGACCTTCCTGCTGGATCATGCCCTCGCGCTCGGCGCGGACTTTATGGCGACGGGACATTACGCCAGAACGCAGAAGACGGAACACGGAAAGATAAAATTACTGCGCGCGGTGGATGACGCGAAAGATCAATCGTACATCCTGCACGTGCTGACGCAGGAAAAATTGCAGCGCGCCTTGTTCCCGGTGGGGGAGTATCCCAAAGCCGAGATTCGCCGCATCGCCGAATCGTTCAGCCTTCCGACCGCCGCGCGCAAAGACAGCCAGGATTTGTGCTTCCTCGCGGGCGACGACTATCGCCGCTTCCTCGCGCGCCACACGCCGCAGATTAACCAGCCGGGCAATATCGAAACCCGCGACGGAAAAATCATTGGTCGTCATAGCGGGCTTGCCAATTACACGATCGGACAAAGAAAAGGACTCAATCTCTCCTCGCCGCTTCCGCTCTACGTCATTGCGAAACACGCCGGGCGCAATTTGCTGATCGTCGGCGCGGCGGGCGAACTTGGCCTCGACGAATTAACCGCGCGCGGCGTCCACTGGGTGAGCGGAGACGCGCCGGCCGAATCGTTTCGCGCCGCAGTCAAAATTCGCTACACTGCGCGGCCGCTCACGGCGCAGGTGACTCCTCACGCAGACGGATCTCGCGCGACGGTCAAATTGGACGTTCCCGCGCGGGACGTGACGGCCGGCCAGGCGGCGGTCTTCTACGTCAATGACGAAGTCCTCGGCGGCGGCATTATCGCCTAGGGTTTGCGCGTAGTCAAGATCGCGATTTCATTGTATCGCAAATCTCTTTCTATGGCCGCCTCACCATGTCGGGCGGGCGTTAGAAAGCGCCGCTGCGCTCGAAGGGGTGGGCGCGTAGTTAGAAAGCGCCGCTGCGCTCGAAGGGGTGACGCGTAGTTGGAGAACGCCTGCTGTGCTCGTGGGAATGGTGCGTACGCGACACTCTCCTCTGACGCCGGTCAGGGCAGGCCTAGCGTCAGATGGACAACAACCCCTGCGCGCACGCTCCTCATAACTCGTACCCTGTAACTCGTAGCTTGTACCCCGTACCCCGTACCCCGTAACTCGTAACTCGTAACTCGTAACTCGTAACTCGTAACTCGCCCCCACCCCCTCACCCCATGACCCTTCCTTTCCTCCTCGTCTCCCTCCTCCTCGCTCTTCTCCTCGGCGCGCTCTACCACCTCATCCGTGGCGGCGACTGGTCGCATTTGCTCGCCTATCTTGCGGCAGGCATAATCGGCTTCGCGGCCGGGCATTTCCTCGCGCAGTGGCGCGGCTGGCTCTTGTTTCCATTTGGCCCATTCAACCTCGGTGCAGAGATTTCAGGCTCGCTGGCTTTTCTCATACTGTCAGACTGGCTGCTTCATCTTCCGCCTCGCACCGCGCAGGATCTCTTCGACCGCCGCGACGATGACCGTTGATATAATCGGCACAAACTCGCGCATGGGCAGCCTCTGCTGCCGATGCCGGGCTGCGTTTCCGTGAACACTGTTAAACCTGTTCGAGGACCAAGAAAAATGGATTTCACCATCCGCCGTGTAAACCGCTCCAAAGAAGACGCCCGCCTCAGTTACAACCGCCTCAGCCGCTGGTACGACGCGATCTCCGGCAATGCCGAAAAAAAATATCGCGACCGGGGCCTGCAAAAACTCTCCGCCCGGCCCGGCGAAAAAATCCTGGAGATCGGCTTCGGGACCGGTCACTGCCTTGTTTCGCTGGCTCAAGCCGTCGGCCCACTCGGACGCGTCATCGGGCTGGACCTCTCCGACGGGATGCTCGCCATTGCGCGCGACCGCCTGCTTGCAGGAGGTCTTTTTGACCGCGCAGAACTTCATCTTGGCGACGCAGCGCGGCTCGACTTCATCGAATCTGATTCGCTCGACGGCGTTTTTATGAGTTTCACCCTCGAACTCTTCGACAATCCCGAAATCCCGCGCGTGCTGGCCGAATGTCGCCGCGTGTTAAAACCTGGCGGCAGGCTGGCGGTGGTCTCGATGACCAAGACCGACCCGCCCGGCCTCCCCGTGCGAATCTACGAATGGTTCCACGATCACATGCCCAACTACGCGGACTGCCGACCCATCTTTGCGCGGCGCTCCATCGAACAAAGCGGGTTTAAGATTCAGGATGCCGGCCTTTCCTCCATGTGGGGACTGCCCGTTGAAATTGTTTTGGGAACAAAGCCATGAAGATCATCTACATCGCCACTGGCGCCGCGAACATGTATTGCGGCAGCTGCATGCACGATAACGCCCTCGCCGCGGGCATGCAGGCCGCCGGTGAAGACGTGACCATGTTTCCGCTGTACACGCCCATGCGCCTCGATGAGCGCAGCGTCGGCGAACGGCGCATTTTCTACGGCGGCATCAAAGCCTATCTGTTGCAAAAATATCCGCGCCCATTCTTCGGGCGCGACCTGCTCCTGCGCCTCGCGGGTTCACAGGCCATCCTGCGCCTCATGCCGCGCTTCGATATCGGCTCGGCGGTGGACCCCGTCGCCAACGCTCAATTAACCGTCTCCATGCTCAACGGCGAAAACGGCAACCAGCGCGAACTGCTCGATGAATTCGTCGGCTGGGTCAAGACCCATTACAAGCCCGACCTGATCCACATCACCAACGCGTTGATCATCGGCGTGGCGCGGCAATTCAAGCGCGAACTCAACATCCCGATCACCTGCGGACTGCATGGCGAAGATATTTTCCTCGAGGGGCTTCCGCAGCCCTTCCAGGATGAGGCGCTGGCGATCATCCGCGAGCGCGCCGCCGATGTGGATCGCTTCCTTGCCATCAGCGGCTACTACGGCGGGATGTTCTCCAAATGGGTGGGACTCGACCCCTCCAAAATTGATGTGGTCTATCCCGGCATCGCGCTGGACGATTACCGCAGCCTGACGCCCGATCCCGCGCCCCGTCCGCCCACGATCGGCTTCCTCGCCCGCTTCGTGCCGGAAAAAGGACTGCATCTGCTCGTGGACGCGTTCCTCTCCCTGGCGCGCTCCGGCGAATTTCCCAACCTGCGCCTCGTCGCGGGCGGATACTTCAGCCGCGCCTACAAAACCTACATGGACGGAATCCGCAAGAAGATCCAAGCCAGCGGGTTTGAAGACCGCGTCGAACTCCTCGGCACATTGGAGCGCGCCGACAAATTGAACTTCTTCCGCCGCATTGACGTGTTCTCCGTCCCCGCGCCATACCGCGAGCCGAAGGGCATCTCCATTCTCGAGTCGCTCGCCGCGGGGGTGCCCGTTGTTCAGCCCGATCACGGCGCGTATCCCGAATGGGTTAACGCCACACAGGGCGGACTCCTCTTCCAGCCGGATAACGTGGCCGACCTCGCCGAAAAACTCGCGGCGCTCCTGCGCGACGCTCAATTACGCAGGCGCCTGGCCCAGCAGGGACGCGCCGCCGCCTTCGAAAAATTCTCCGCGGAAAAAATGTCCGAGTCTACGCTGGCGGTCATGCGGACATTAAAAGCCAGGAGCGACTTCATTAAATCGGGTTCGTGACTTTCGCCAAAACTGTGTATAATCCGCCGCTGTTCAAAAAGTCCGCGCAGGCGGACTTTAAAATTTAGGGCTTACGCCTGATTACCTTACACTCTTAAAATCAGGACGCGGACGAGCGCGGAAAACGCGGATCCTGAACGTCTTTTGGGTAAATTTCTCAAAAAACATCCGCGTTCATCAGCGTTTATCCGCTTCCCAACCAAAGTGTAAGGTAATCAGGGCTTACGCATAATTGGCGTTCTCTAACGCCTAAACACAACCTGTGAGATACCAATGGAAACCATTCAATTTCTGATAGACCTCTTCCTCCATCTCGACGAACACCTTGCGAACATCATCTCCCAATACGGCGCGTGGACCTATGCCATCCTCTTCGGCGTCATCTTCATGGAGACTGGCTTCGTCATCACGCCCTTCCTGCCCGGCGATTCGCTGCTTTTCGCGGCCGGCACATTCGCCGCGCTCGAAAGCGGACTGAATGTGTGGGCGCTGTTGATCCTGCTCATCGTCGCGGCCATCCTCGGCGACTCGGTCAACTACTGGATCGGCCACTACCTCGGCGACCGCGCCTACAACATCAAGTGGATCAAAAAAGAATACCTCGACAAAACGCACGCCTTCTTCGAAAAACACGGCGGCAAAACGATCTTCCTGGCGCGCTTCGTTCCCATCGTGCGCACCTTTGCGCCCTTTGTGGCGGGCATCGGGCGCATGTCCTACGGTTTTTTCTTTCGCTGGAATATCATCGGCGGCGTCACCTGGGTGGCGCTCTTCACCCTCGCGGGCTACTTTTTCGGCAACATCCCCTTCGTGAAGAAAAATTTCGAATTTGTGATCATCGCCATCATTCTTGTCTCGGTCGTGCCGATCGCGGTCGAATGGTGGAAGGCGAAGCGCGAGAAAAAACAAACCCCGGCCTGACGCAAACGTCTGCCCTCAAACGAGAGCGGACGTTTTATGTTGCGCGCAGCAGCCGTTCATAATCTTCCGGCGTGTCCACGTCGAGCCATAACGCGTCATCGTGCCAGGGCAGATAGGCGACTGTATGCTTGTGGAAGATTCCCCGGCCTCCGACATCGCCTTGCAGCGACAGCAGATCCGTGAAGGCGGCGCGGTCGAAGAGAACGGGATTACCGCGTCTCTCCTCAAGGATGAGGGGCGCGGCGATCGCGGGCATTTCGCGCCGGTGCAGTTCGATCAGCGCGCGCATCACCTCTGCTGTGACCTGCGGCTGGTCCGCTAATAGAAATAGGACCGCGCCGATATTTTCCTGAAGCGCGGCGACTCCTTTTGCAATAGATCGTCCCTGGCCGCCCCGCCAATCCTCGTTGTGAACGATCGCTACATCCAACTCCTTGAGCGCATTTTCCACCAGGCCGGCGTGGGAGCCGGTAACTACGATCACCGGCGCGAGTCCGGCCGCGAGCGCCTGCTTCGCCACCACGCGGACAAACGGCTCGCCGCGCCAATCGAGGATTTGTTTTGGTTGCCCGAAACGGGTCGATTCTCCCGCCGCCAAAATGATTCCCGCCACGCGTTCGTGGACGGCATGAACGATCTTATCTTTCAGGCTGGCAATGATCACTGAATCGTATTTTTCCAGCAGGGTTTCGCTCATGGCTTGCGCGGCGGATTGCAGTTCCGGCGTGTCGGCCTGGTTGAGCAGGCACACGCGGCGCGCGCCCGGCGGAATATTTTTCAAGCCGCCCTCGGGATGGAGCAGGGCGCGCGTCACGCCTGCGGGCGTGAGCGGCTCGCCAGGGCCAAGCCCGCTCAACGTTGAGAAGAGAAGCGGGCGGTGAATGTGTGAGTCATCCAGCGGCTGGCTGAGTCCGCTTAATCCCGCAGTGACGACGACCGTATCCACAAAATCGGGGATGGGCGGCTCGTGTTCAGCAGGGGCTTTGAGGGGCAGGCCGCGCGCGCCGTCACATTCGATGAGCAGGGGGATGTCCAGTGCGCGCGCATGATTCAAAACGCGGGCCGGCAGCGGCGTGGTGCGATCTCCCTCCACGCGACCGGTTGCAAGGATGACGCCCTCGATTGAAATCCGGTCGAAATCGTCGGGCATTTCTGCCACGAGATGCGTATCGGCCAGGCGCGTTTGCCACGCGCCAAAGTGTGTCGTGGATGCGACGAGGACCGGCGCGGGCAGTTCGCGCGCCAGCTGAAAGATGGATGTGGTTTTTCCCCCGGCTCCAACGAACGCGACCCGGTTGCGGCCTGTGTCTGGCTGGAATCGCAGCGCGCGCAATAAATTCATGCGTGGATTGTACTCCGGGTTATCCGAGCATCAATCTGGCGCCGAGGGCGATCAGCAAGACCAGCACGATTTTGCGAAAACGCTGCGGGTCGAGCCAGCGGTCCATGGATTGCCCGACGATGAATCCAAGCGCGGTGGCCGGGATGCACAGCAGAAAGAGGCGCATTACTTCCGATGTGAAGTTTCCGTTCACGGCGTGGCTGGTTGTGACGAATAGGCTGTTGATGATGAAGAAGCCGGACAGGTTGCTCTTAAATTGCGCCGCGTCCCAGCCGCGGCAGTTTCCGTAAACCACGATCGGCGGGCCGGCTGTGTTGTACGCGCCGCCGAGCAGTCCGCTGAGCAGGCCGGTGGCCCACGCCCAGAGCGGATGCGTGAGGGCGGGCAGGCGGATGCCGCTGAGGGCGTAGAGACTGTACGCGACGAGGAGCAAGCCGAGCAGGAACAGCGCGGCGCGTTCGTTAATGTGGCGAACCGCCAGCACGCCGAGCGGCGCGGCGGCGAGCGAGGCGGCCAGCGCGCGCCAGATGGCGTCCAGGCGCAGAGACTGACGATAGCGCAGGATCAGCATGATTTCGAGAATTAATCCCGTTGCGGCAACGAGCGGCGCGGCAATGTCCAGCCCCAGCAGGGAAGGCAGGATGGACATGGCGACCAAAGCGCTCCCGAAGCCGGTCATGCTTTGGGTGAACGCGCCGAGAAATAAAATCAGGGCAGGGATGAGGGGCATGGTGTGCGTGACGTTTATCGTTCCCGGCTTTGGTGCAACAGGATGGCTTCGATCACGCCGCCTGCGACTGCCAGCGCTTTGTCTGAGACCAGCCTGCAATAGTCGGGGTTGTCGCGCGGGTCCACGTCGCCGATCTTGAGTCCGCGCGTCACTGGCATACCGTCGCGGAGCAGTCCGCGCAGGACGCCGGGGAAAGAAGATGTAATTCCGAATTTTATCGTTTCATTTTCCGGTTGGATCTCGGCGATCAATTGATCTGGCTCAACGTGTTTGCCCAAAGTTGCGCGCGTGAAAAAGATGCCATCCGTGTTTGCACGCAAGACCCGGCGCGGATCGCCTTCCGGTGTCTGTGTGTTTGGCGCGGCGGAGCCGCTCCAATAGACGCGCCCGAGATAATGTCCGCGCTGGGTTTCGATGACGGCGTGGCAGTCGTTGGGTGCGGTGAAGCCGGGTCCGAGTCCAATGAGAAGCGGAATGGAGAGTGGGAGCGGTTGGGGAGGCGTTTTGAGCAGGCGCGCGTCAATGACGATGTCGTATTGCCGGTCGCGCAGTGTGTCCGCTTCGGGATCCACGATGACGGGAATCTCGCGGTGGGAGAGCGCCGCCTCGATTCGTTCCGGCGTGACATGCCGGGCGGTTACATCCTCGACGGTGATCTGCCCCTCGTAGACTGCTTCGGAGAACGAGACGAGTCTGCGCACGGCGAGCGGTTGCGGCAGTTCGGCGATGACGACCTCGAAGCCGGCGTGGAAAAGCCGCAGGGCGACTCCGCTGGCGAGGTCGCCGCCGCCGCGCAGGAGGATGAGGCGGCGTGTCATGCTTCCCGCCGGTTGTGATCGTCGCGCAGGAGATGTCCGAAGGTGTAGAACGTCAGGTAGACAAAGAGGAAGAACGCCCCGAATAACGCGGTGACGCCGATGGAGCGCAGGCTGGGATTGCTGACGCCCTGGACGAAGCCGTAGAAAATATCGTTGGGTTGCTGGAGGATATCCCATGAGTTCCAGCGAATGAAACGCCCGATGTAAATGCCGATGCCGCTGAGGAAGGAAACGAGGCAGACGAAGAGCCAGCCCGCGGCGCGTCCAAAGGCGCGATGGACAACGTCGTGCATGAGGTAGAGCGAGATGACGCCGAGCAGGAGTCCGGTCCATGCGAACCAGACGACGAGGATCACGTCGAACCAGATGGGGACGATCTCGCTGGGGTTGCCGAGGTGTTGGAAGTCGGTCAGGATGTAGGGCGCGTTGGGGAAGAAGATCAGCCAGAGGAAGGCTGTGACGGTGATGGCGAGAAAGAGCAGGCGGCGGTTCCATGCCATGACCCAGGCGGCGTAGGCGAAGCCGAGGGGAATCCAGGCGAGGAAGAGATTCCAGACGAGGAAGGAGTAGCCGGTTTCGTTGTACCATGCTCCGCGAAAGCGATAGAGCGCGACAGAGACGACGGTTGCGCCGCCGAGCAGGAAGAACAGGAAGAGGCGATAGCGGACGGAGTGGATGGAATCGAAAATCTTTTTCATGGCGGGTTAAACGGCCTGTTCGCTATTTTTGTTCGCGCAGGAAAATGATCAAGTCAATGTCGCCGGGGGAGTGACCGAGCTGGGTGAGTATGGCCGCCGCCTCGCCGCGATGTTGCGTGCCGTGATTGACAAGGTGCGCGAGGAGGGTCCACATGAGCGGCTCGCGCATGGCGACACCTTGTGTGTTTTTGTATTCCAGCGGGCTGTTCAATTGGGAGTCGGTGAGGGATTCGATGAAGAGGTTGAGTTTCGTTTCTTCCTGTTTCCAGCGGTCGCGTAGAACGGCGAGGGTCGGAAAATCTTCGTCTTTGAGCCGCTCTGTGGGGGAGACGCCTTCACAGCGTCTGCGCCAGAGCCATTCCGCGAATAGTGTGTGGACGAGGGCGCCGCGCAACCCGCCATGCGGGAAATCGGAGGGCGCGATAAATTGTGCGGCGGTCACCCGCTCGGCGGCGCGCAAGATGCGTTCGTTTGCCCAGGAGTTGTAATGAAAGAGAAGTTGAATATTTTGTTTGTTCATCTGAGTATGAATTCTAACAAAAGCGGGTTGACTTCGCCGGGCGCTTCGTAGTGCGGGATGTGGCCGGTATTTTCGATGACGTGCAGTTCCGCGCGCGGGATGAATTCTGTGACCAGCGCGCTATGCGCGAAGGGAACGGTCGCGTCATTACGGCCCCAAAAAAGGAGCGTCGGCGTGTTCAGCGTTCCCACGCGGCGATAGGTTTCGGAGAAATCGCCGAGCAGGTTGTTGCGGATCGTGGAGAGGAGCGCGCGCTTAAAGCCTTTGATCTTCATCTGCGGTTTGTAGCGTCCGATGAAATGCTGGATCAGGTCCGGGTCGAAGAAGTCGGCGGCCATGCTGTTGAGCAGGAAGTTGTCGCCTCCCAGGCCGAGCGTCAGTTCGCCGAGGATGGGAGTCTGAATCAATTTGAGGAGCGGCGTGCGGGCGATGGGCTTTGCCCCGGCAGGATCTACGAGGATCAATTTTGAGACGCGCTCGGGGAAACGCTCAGTGAACGCGACGGAGACGACTCCGCCCATTGAAAGTCCGGCGAGATGGATCGGTTGGCGCAGGTCGAGCGCGTCGAGCAGGCCGCATAACTGGCGGAGGTAGAGTTCGACGCCGTAGTTTGTTCGCGGACGATCCGAGTAGCCGCGCCCGAACAGGTCATAACGCAGGACGCGGAAGCCGGACCGAACGAGGAAGTCGAAAGTGGGGTCCCAGATAAAGCAGGGGACGGAAAACCCGTGAACGAGAACAACGGTGGCTTTTGCATCGTTCCCGGTCGAAGGGAGAGGCGAGAGCTCGTAGTGGCACATGCCATCCGCCAGGCGGATGAATGAACCATCCGCCTTGGAGCGGATGGCGTCTGTCAGGTCTTCGGTTTCGGAAAGATAGGGGAAGGACATTTTTTTTCTGGCGGGAATCCTAAAACGAAGATCTGCGAGATAACATACGCGCTCCGCGCGTTCATTGGGGGTCTTAAATTTTTCCAAGCGCGCGCAGTACGCGCTCCGGTGTGATGGGGAATTCGTCCAGCCATATGCCGGTCGCGTCGTGGACGGCGGCGATGATGGCCGGCGCGACCGTCAGGAAGGGCGGTTCGCCCACGCCGCGCGCGCCCCAGGGCCCGTTGGGATCCGGCTCTTCGACAATGACCGATTCCACTTTTTCGGGAATGTCGTGAATGGTCGGGATGAGATACGTGCTGAATTGGTCGGTCAGGATTTTTCCATTCCTCACTTTCATATCTTCGAGAATGGTGTGGCCCTGTGCCTGCACAATCGCACCCTCGATCTGTCCCTGCACGAGGGCGGGGTTGATCGCCTTGCCCACATCGTCCGCGGAGGTGATGCGGATCACGCGCACGTGGCCGGTTTCGGTATCCACTTCCACTTCCACGGCTTGCGCGACATAGGCATAAGCAAAGTTGGGCATCGAACGCCCGGTTTCTTTTTCAAAGGGAGTCGTGCCCGGCGCAAAATATTTGTATTCGGCGATGGCGGGACGTTCCTCGGCCTGCCATTTTTTCAGCGCCGCCTCGGCCGCGCCCTTGATCGAATTGCCCGCCATGAATGTCATGCGCGAGGCAGAGACCGAGCCGGAATCGCCGGTGATGGCGGTGTCCATCGTGTGCATTTCTATTTTGTCCGCGCCGACGCCCAATGCGTGGGCGGCCATTTGCGCCATGACGGTGTGCGCGCCCTGTCCCACCTCCGCGCCCGCGTGATACACGATCACTTTTTCGATTTTCCCATTGCCGTGAATTTCAACCTTTGCCCAGCAATTTTCCTGATAACCAAAACTGAATCCGATATTTTTGAAACCGGCCGCGAAGCCGCGCCCGCGCCGCAGTATGGATGGTGAACGATTCGATGCGGGCTTGTCCCAGCCGAATTTCTTTGCCGCTTCTTTCATGACTTTGGAGCTGGTGACCGGCAGCGGGACGGGGGTGCCAACGTTGAGCAGGTCGCCTTCTTTCAGCGCGTTCTTCAGGCGCAACTCAACCGGGTCCATGCCGAGCTTTTCCGCGAGTTTGTTCATCTGCGATTCGGCCATGAACAACGCCTGCGGCGCGCCGAATCCGCGAAAGGCGGCGGTCGGGACGTTGTTGGTGTACACGCCGTAAATATCCGCTTTAACATTCGGGATGAAATACGGTCCCGTGCAGGTGATGGCCGAATTTCCCAGCACTTTGTTGGAAGTGTACATATACGCGCCGCCGTCGGCGATCATTTCCACTTCGGCGGCGACCAGCATGCCGTCTTTCGTCGCGCCCCATTTTGCTTTGAGCGTGGATGGGTGACGTTTGCCGTGACCGATGATCGACTCGCGCCGCGACCAGATGATGCGCACCGGGCGCTTTAATTTCCAGGCCGCCAACGCCAGAACGATCTGCACGGACATATCTTCGCGCCCGCCAAATGCGCCGCCGATGGCCGGATAGATCACGCGCACCTGTTCCTGCGGCAGGCCGAGGCAATGCGCGATCTCGCGCACGTCAGTGTGAGGCCATTGCCCGCCCGCGACGACGGTTACGCGTCCCTCTTCGTCAATGTATGCCATGCCCGCTTCCGGCTGGAGGTAGGCGTGTTCCTGATAGGGGGTTTTGTATTCGCCCTCAATGATCACATCCGCCCCGGCGAAACCGTCTTCCACATCCCCTTTGCGAATCTTGTAATGCACGCAGACGTTCGAGTCGCCGCGTTCGGGATGCAACTGCGCCGCGGCGGGCTGCATTCCATCCACCGGATCGAATACGCCGGGCAGATCCTCGTATTCCACTTGAATCAACTTCAAAGCCGCGGCCGCAGCCGCTTCAGACCGGGCGACGATGGCCGCGACCTGATCCCCTTCGAAACGCACGATATCGGTCGCGACCCCCTGCGGGGGAGTCGGCCCCGGTCCGCACAGCACGGGCTGGTCCTGGATCTGGAGTCCGCGCTCGTTTACCGGCACATCCTTCGACGTGAAAACAGCCACTACATCCGGTGCGGATTCGGCAGCCTGCGCGTCAATGCGCGCAATGCGCGCGTGGGGCCGTCCCGCGAAGAGTATTTGCATGTGCAGGAGGCCGGGGGCGGCGAGGTCGCCCGAATAGAGCGCCTGTCCGGTCACTTTATCGCGCGCATCTATGCGCGGCAGCGATTTACCGATCGAAATTTCAGCCATGCGGTTATCTTCGATATTTTTTAACTTTAACCTTCGGCGGCGGAGCGTCGAACTCGGAGTAGGCGGGGGGGCCGACAACGCGATAGATCAACGCGTAAATGAAGCTGAAGATGCCGCCGAGAAAAATGAGGATAAAGAAAGTCACCAGCAGATACGCGTACAAATTAGTCTGCGCCTGGATCCAATACAACAGGTCCACCAATCCCGGTACCATGAACAGGATCTCCGGCATCACCGGATTCCTGACCAGTCCCTCTGGCAGGCGGATACCCTGCCGGATGGCCTCGTCCACCGTTAACATGCTGATGGCATACGAGATCACGGGGAGAAAAAGCATCATAAAACAACCGATTCCCCGCCAGACGGGATGTGGTTCGCGGCGGCTTTTGGGCGGGGTGGCCGTTCGCACATTGCCGTATTTTGACATGGTCAACTCCTGCCGGCCGATTCGACGGCCTCGATGATTTTGTAGTAACCGGTGCAGCGACATAGGTTGCCGCTGAATGCCTGTTGGATCTCATTCTGTGTGGGGTGCGGCCTCTCCTCCAGCAATTTTGCGCCAGACATGATAAAGCCCGGCGTGCAGTATCCGCACTGAACCGCGCCATGCCGGATGAAGGCTTCCTGCACAGGATGTAATTGCCCGTCCGCTGCGAGTCCTTCGACGGTGACAATCTCCGCGCCATGTGCGCGCGGCGCGGGGACGAGGCACGCCATCACCGCCTGGCCGTCGAGGAAAACGGTGCATGCGCCGCATTCCCCCTCGGCGCAGCCCTCTTTCGTGCCGGTTAATAAACCATCTTCGCGTAATAGGCGTAATAATGTTTTTTCGTGGCCGGTCGCAAATGTCATTTTCCTGCCGTTGACGCTGGTTTCGATCGGCATCATTGGGAATTCTGAATTCTGAATTCCCAATCCTGGAGCGATTTGTCCCAGCACTATCGGCTGCTCCGGCATGTCGTTTCGTTCTGTTCCATCGCGCAGGCGTTGCAGGGCGCGCAGGACGCTGACGCGCACCAGCTCGCGGCGATACGCGGCGGAGGCGCGGATATCGTCTATGGGACGGCTGGCCTGCATGGCGAGTCGCGCCGCTTCGGCGATGGCCTCCTCGCTGAGGTCCTTGCCCGCCAGCCATTTTTCCGCTTCGAGCGCGTGAAGGATGGTGGGCGCGACCGCTCCGAGGGTGATTGCAGCCGAATGGACAGTATCCGCCCGTATATCCAGAATGACCGCAGCGTTGACGATGGAGATGGCCTGCGCGCGCCGCAGCGCCATTTTGATGAACGTCCCGTGCTGTGTCTCTTTCAGGGCAGGGAAGGAAATATCCACGAGTATTTCATCGGCTTGCATGACGGTCTTTCGGACGCCGGTGTAAAACTCGCGCAATGGCAGGCTGCGCGCGCCGCGCGCGGAGAGCAGGGTCACGCTGGCGTCGAGCGCCATGAGCGGGGTGATGGTGTCGTTGGCAGGCGAGGCGGTGATCAGGTTGCCCGCGATGGTGGCCCGGTTGCGGATCTGCGGCGCGCCCACTTCCCACGCGGCGCGCGCCAGGGGGAAGGCGCGGCTGCGGAGGAGGGGAGAGGCGGCTGCGTTGTTGTGCGTCACGAGCGGACCGAGATGGAGTGTCCCAGCCTCGTCCAGGCGGATGCGGTCGAGTTCGGGGACGCGCGTGATATCAATCAGCGTGTCCACGCCGCGGCGAACCCCGCGTTCCAGTTCGAGGATCAGGTCGGTGGCTCCGGCCACGATGCGGGCGCGTTCCCCTTTTTCGCCCAGAATGCGGACGGCTTCTTCAACAGCGGTGACAGTGATGTATTGGCGCCACATATTTAAGGAAGGCCCTGAAGGTTTGGAAAACCTTTAGGGCCTATGATTACTGGGAACCTGTGAAAACTTCGGCGCGGCGCTCGAAGAGTTTGACGGCCTCGCGGGCGAGACTTGTGACGTTGCGGATGGCGGCGGGCAGGGCGTCTTCGTCGCCGAGGCTGGCCTCCACGTTGTCGAGGGCGGATGCGATCTGGTCGCCGATGGCGAAGAATCCGCTGTCGAACTGGTAAAGTTGCTCGAGTTCCTTTTCGTTGATCTTGACCGCGTCGAACAACCCGGATGTGCCGTAGGCCGCCATGCCGACCTTGTCTATGAAGGTGCGGATTTTGATGGCCGCCTTTTCCATGTCGTCCACAACAGAGATCATTCCATTCGATGCGAGATCCGCCTGGAGGGCGGAAGCGCGCGCGTACAGTTCTTCGAAGCGGCGGGCTGCGGTCTCGCGCAGGAGTTTATCCGCTGCGCGGCGGTTCTGGCGTTCCACATAGCCGCCAAAGCCTGGAATCTTGCTGGCCAGGTTTTTGAAGATGTCTTGACCACTGGTCACTTTTTCAAAAAAATCGCTCATGTGAGCCTCCTTGAAATTAATCTACGAAGAAAAACGGCTTGCGTTGCGCGCCGCTTCCATTATAGCCTGACTTCGGAGTTATAATAGACGTTGTCGGAAATCATTTTTCGGACGCGGATTGACGCGGAAAACGCGGATTTTATCCTCTGTATCAGCGTTCATCGGCGTTGATCCGCGTCCTACACAAGAACTTGGGCTTATTACCGACTCTCTACCGTACATTTGCACCGCTACGCCCGCAAAGAACGCAAAGAAAACCTTTTTAACTTGGCGACCTTAGCGTGCTTTGCGGTAAAAATCTTCTCATGTACGGTAGAGAAATTACCGATAAAGTCTAATCAAGAAAGACTTGGGTCGTCCAAAGTTCGTGTTTGAAGAAGAGTAAAGCAGCGCTGCCGCGCAGTTTCAGCGCCGCAACTTTTAAGGAATCTTGCTGGACGCAGAATACATCTCGCAGCACGCGTCAGGCGCGTACATTAACCGCGAAGGGATGCAGCGCGCGCAGAGAGTATTCGAAAACCTTCGCCGCCCGGATTTCCATTCGCAGCGAGAAAAACACCAGATTCTTAAGGAGAATGATAGATGGTAACGAACATTCAAACCCTGTTGGGGGCCAAAGCGGAGTTCCTGCTCGGATTCAATGCCCCGAAGATACCGAAGGAACGCTTGTGCCCGGCCGGTCCCGATTTTGTGGACCGCGTCTTCGCGCAGTCGGACCGCAATCCGCGCGTGCTGGCAAACCTGCAACGTATATACAACGCCGGTCGTCTTGCAGGGAGCGGCTACCTCTCGATCCTGCCGGTGGATCAGGGCATTGAACATTCGGGCGGCGCGTCCTTTGCCAGGAATCCCGATTACTTCGATCCTGAAAAGATCGTCCAACTCGCCATCGAGGGCGGATGTAACGCGGTCGCCTCCACGTTTGGCGCGCTGGGGATGATGTCGCGCAAGTACGCGCACAAGATTCCCTTCCTTGTGAAGATCAATCATAATGAGTTGCTGACGTACCCGAACAGTTTCGAACAGATTCTCTTTGGAACAGTGGAGCAGGCCTACGACATGGGCGCGGCCGCGGTCGGTGCGACCATCTATTTCGGTTCAGACGACTCGCACCGCGAGATTGTCGAGATCGCGCAGGCCTTTGCCCTGGCGCACGAACTTGGCATGGCAACCGTGCTATGGTGTTATCTTCGTAACCCCGCCTTCAAGCAGGATAAGGATTATCACGTCTCCGCCGACTTGACCGGCCAGGCGAATCATATTGGAGTCACGATCGAGGCGGATATCATCAAGCAAAAACTCCCCGAAAATAACGGCGGCTTTATCGCGCTGAACTCCGGCGGGAGTTCGTACGGCAAACTGGACAAGCGTATCTACAGCGACCTGACCAGCGACCATCCGATTGACCTGTGCCGTTATCAGGTGATCAACTGTTTCGCGGGGCGCGCCGGCCTGATCAACAGCGGCGGCGCGTCGGGCGAGAACGACTTTGCCGAGGCCGCCGCGACCGCCGTGATCAACAAGCGCGCCGGCGGGCAGGGTCTTATTTCCGGGCGCAAAGCCTTCCAGCGGCCGATGGCGGAGGGCGTGCAGTTGCTTAACACTATTCAGGATGTGTATCTGGATACGGGTATCTTGGTGGCGTAGTGAACAATATCTCCGGAGCCGGGCGGCTTCGGAGATATTATTTTAGCGTGCTTGCCAGCCAGCGCAATTTCAGCCAGTGGCTTGCATCCGGGCGCGCCCAGGGGTGATGCTTGCGCACGCGCTCCAGCGCGGCTTCGGCGGAGAGTCCCTCGAGCAGCATGACCACCGCGCAACAGATCGTGGCGGAACGATTCATTCCAGCCACGCAATGCACCAGCGCGCGTTGACCGGACAGCAGGCGTTCGGTGACCCAATAGGCTTCGCGCGTGATCTCGTCCACATCCATGCCGAGGCGTCCTTCGCCTTTATGCGACCAGCGGTCGCGCGGGTCGAGCGCGCGATTGGCGATCGCCCAGCGGCTGGGTTCTTCGCCGAGGTTCAAGACCGTGTCAACGTCCGGGCGGGATTCGGTCTGTTTATCCAACCCGCCGATGAACAGGCGCCGGTGATGCGGTCTGCCTTTGAGTTTTACCGTTACCGGGTCGCCGCCGAATTTTTGATAGAGGCTCTTTGTGTCCGGGACGATCCGCTCTGGCATGGCTGGCGGCGAGGACCAATCGCGCGTGATCACCACCGGGTGAGTCTCGCCTTCGCGCGATTCTTCGACGACACGCCCGGCAAAGAATCGCAGGTCGGCTTCCTCGGGGGCATTGTTCATCACCAGGAAAAACGCAAGCGATTCATCCCTGGGGCGGAACGCAAAAATATCGCGCAGGAGGCGGGTATCATGCTCCGCTGGAATCTCTGCAAGATTTTCATATAAGCCGCTGAGTTGAATATCTTTCACGCCTTTGAAGCGCAAGCGGATGGGGCGGGTATGTCCTTCGATGCGCTCGTAGAGCCTGTCATCTTCCATGACCAGCGCGGGCGCTCCGCCCGGTTTGAAGCCGAGGATGTCGAGCGCCAGGTCCTCGCGTTTTCCGCGTTTTTCCACGCGCAGCGATTCCAGCCGGGCGCCCGGCAGGAATTCGGCGTTTGGAATGTGGATGATGCGGGTGTGCGATGCGGCGCGGGTCATGTTACCGTGAGTCTGGTCTGCGGATATTTTTCGTGGCGTTTTTCCTCGATCACGCGGCGGATGCGGTCTATTGTATCCCACACCTCGACGAAGGTCGTGTAGAGCGGCGCGAGCCCGAGGCGGATGTTGTCGGGGGCGCGGAAGTCGGGGATGACGTTCAGCTCCTCGATCAACGCGCGGTTGATGCGGTACGCGTCGGCATGGCGGAGGGAGACGTGCGAGCCGCGCCGATCCGCTGCGCGCGGGGAGCCGAGGCGGAATCCCAGCGGGGAGAGGATCTCGTCGGCGAGGTGGATCAGGTAGCCCGTCAGCGCGACCGATTTTTGGCGGATGGAATCCAGCCCGGCTTCGAGAGTCGGGTCGAGCGCGGATTCCATCATCAGCAGGGAGAGTATCGGCTGGGAACCGACGAGGAAGTGGTTGACCCCGGGCGCGGGTTCGTAATCGAGACCGAAGTCGAACGGTTTGTTTTGTCCCCACCAGCCCCAGATGGGTGAGACCATTTTTTGCTGAATATTTTTGTTGACGTAGAGGAAGGCGGGCGCGCCGGGTCCGCCGTTGAGATATTTGTAGGTGCAACCGATGGCGAGGTCGGCGTTGCAGGCGTCGAGTTGGATGGGCAGGGCGCCGACGGAGTGGCAGAGGTCCCACAAGACGAGCGCGCCCTTGCGGTGGGCGAGGTCGGTGATGTGTTGCATGTCGTAGAGGTAGCCGCTTTTGAAGAAGACGTGCGAAAGCGTGACGAGGGCGGTGTCTTCGTTGATGGCGGATTCGAGCGCGTTGAGATCGGGAGTCAATCCTTCGTCTTGCGAACCGACGCGAATGATTTCGTGGCGGTTGCCGAATACGTTGGCGCAGCCCTGCAAGATATAAAGATCGGAGGGAAAGTTGAATGCGTCGCTGATGATGCGTTTGCGATTCGGTTGGTGCATTAACGCCGCCATGACGAGTTTGTAGAGGTTGAGCGAGGTTGTGTCGCTGACGATGACTTGACCCGGTGCGGCGCCGGTCAGTTGTCCGATCTTGTCGCCGACGCGTTGCGGCGCTTCCCACCAGCCTTTGTTCCAGCCGCGAATGAGGTCTTGTCCCCATTCGGTTTCGACGACTTGACGGGTGCGTTCCACTGCGGCTTTGGGCAGACGACCGAGCGAGTTGCCGTCCATGTAGAGCAGTTCGGAGTCGCTGATGACGAAGCGTTCGCGGAAGGAGGCGAGGGGGTCTTGTTGATCGAGTTCGAGGGCGTGAGAGCGGGAGGGGGAGAAAGTGGACATGTGTTTATTGTAAAGGATGAAGGGGGGATACGGGATACGGGATACGGGTTACGGGATATACGGGTTACGGGATACGGGTTACGGGTTACGGGATACGGGATACGGGTTACGGGATACGGGTTACGGGTTACGGGATACGGGATACGGGATACGAGATACGAGATACGTGTCTACGTGTGTACGTGTCTACGTGTGTACGTGTCTACGTGTCTACGTGTGTACGTGTCTACTTGTCTACATACTTCCCTTGAATCCGACTCATCGCATATTCCGCGAGGGCGGTGATTGTCAGTGACGGGTTGACGCCGGGATTGGCGGGCATGATCGAGCCGTCAATGATGTAGAGGCCGGGGTAGTTGTGGATGGCAAAATTTTCATCCACAACACCGTCTTCGGCGTTTTTTCCAATGGGCGCGCCGCCGAGGATGTGCGCGGTGGTGGGCAAGCCGAGCAAATTTTCGCCGATGGAGCCGAGCGCGATGCCGTTGGTGCGTTGGGCGAATTCGCGCGTCAGTTCGTGCGAGCCGCCGACTTGCGCGTGGATCGTGTAGCCAGGCTCCTCGTCCGCGACCAGACCGCGCCGAAAGAGTGTGAAGAAACTGCGGCCCATGCGGAATCTCATGCGGTTGTCGGCGTTTTGCATGACGAGCAGAATGGTGGTGTTGTGCGCCCAGTCCGGCAGGAAGAGCGCCTTTAGAAAATCGAGCGGGTGAGTCAGCGACCAGGCGATGAATTTCAGAATCCTCATCATAACGGGGATGTCTTTTTCGATCAGCGGCGCGGCGAGGAAGCGCATCAGGCTGGACCCGTCGGGGTAGCGCACCGGCTCGACGCGCGTGACCTCGTCGTGGTTATAGATGGAAGAGATGGAGACGCCCTCTGAATAGTTGATGTCTGAGTTGCGCGCCAGCGAGCCGAGCAGACCTTCGGAGTTGGTGCGTACCATGTGGCCGAGACGCGGCGAAAGATTCGGCAGGGATTTTTTTACGTCGCGCAAATTCAAAAGCAGGCGCATCGTTCCCATTACGCCCGCGGAGAAGACGACGTTCTTGGCATGGATTGTTCGCTTGCGCTTGAATGGAGATGTGGAGGAATGGTAGGTGATTTCGTAACGAGTGCCGTTGGTAGTTGATGGTTGGTGGCTGGCAGTCAACTGTCCGCTGTTAATTGTCAGCGGTTTTACATCTACAACTTCAACCTCCGCCATTACCTCTGCGCCGTTCTTCTGCGCGAAATACAAATAATTCTTTGGGAGTGTGTTCTTCGCGTTGTGACGACACCCCACCATGCACCCGCCGCAGTGACGGCATCCCGCGCGGTCGGGTCCCGCTCCGCCGAAGTATGGGTCCGCGACGGTGACGCCCGCCTCGCCGAAGTATGCGCCGACTTCGGTGGCGCGGAAGGTGTGTCCCATGCCGCGTTCCTCGGCGAAATCTTTCAGGAGCAGGTCCGCCTTCCAAAGTTTTGGGTTGCGCGCCGCGCCGAGCATTTTTTTGGCGGTGGCATAATGCGGCTCGAGGATTTTTCCCCAGGACAGGTTTTGCTTCCATGCGGGAGTCGCAAACGTTTCAGCGGTGGGGACTTCGAGGACGTTGGCATAACCAAGACTGCCTCCGCCCACGCCCGTGCCGTGCATGACCATCACCCCTTTGAGGATGCTGATCTGCAAAATGCCGTGCGCGCGCAGGGCGGGCAGCCACAGGTATTTCCAATACTGCCAGTTTGTTTTTGCAAAATCCTTATCCTCGAATTGTTTCCCTTTTTCGAGGACGAGCACCGAATATCCTTTTTCGGCGAGACGCATGGCGGAAACGCTTCCGCCGAATCCCGAGCCGATGATGACGTAGTCGTAGGTCTGCTTCATTGTTATAGCCTCTGCGCGCAAGATAAATCTTGCGGCACTATTGCGACGGGCAATATTTTAATTCGCGGATCGTTTTTTCCAGCGCGGATTCGGGGATGGCGATTTCATCCGCGGCGACTCTCTGCCACACGGCGCACAGGGCTGGAGCGATAACGGGCATCTGCCTGCTGGCGTTGCGCGTCCACTGGCGGGCGTCGTCCATTCGTCCAAGGCGCAGATAGGCTTCGATGAACGGGAGGAATTCGGAGGCGTCGTCCGGCAGATAGGGAATCGCGAAGGCTTGGTCGCCGAGTTCTGCAACTTGTTCCCAGTTGCCAGATTGACGGGCGAGGTCCGCTTTTTGGAAGTAGTAACACCATGTATGCGGCGGCTCTGTCCCGAAGAGAAAGGATGGAGGCGCGGCGCCCGCTGTCCCGTCAGTCACGATGCGGGAAACATCGGAGAGGGGCAGGGCTTGCAAGGTCCGCGCGGTCAGAACGGGGATTCCGTCCGCGAGCATGTCCTTCGTCACACTAATTGAATTGGGCGGCGCGGGAATGTCTGAATCATATTTTGGATCGAGGATGTGCAGGCAGGCGGGCGTGCGGAATTGAAAGACGAGCATGTCGCTGGTGTTGCCGCTGAAACTTGAGAGGCGGACGTTGGATTGGATGGGTAGATTTTCTTTGAGGTCGGGCAGTTCGTGATGCAGGCGCGTGCCGATGAAAAAGTAGGCGTAGTCCACGCCGCCGTTGGGATTGCCGGGGTTGTAGAGCCAGTTGAGCGGACCGGCGAGGGAATAGTCGGTGGAGAATCGAATCGCGGAATCGTCGGAGAGCAGGGCAGTGCCCGGCTCGATCTGCGGGGCGCGCCAGGTGAGTTGCCAGAAAAAACTTTTTTGCAGTTCCCAGTCTTCGCGGAAGGCATGCGCGAATTGAATCTGTTTGCCGATGCTGAGCGCGACGAG
Source organism: Anaerolineales bacterium (assembly GCA_019187665.1). Taxonomy (GTDB): domain Bacteria; phylum Chloroflexota; class Anaerolineae; order Anaerolineales; family Villigracilaceae; genus Denitrolinea. Next base: position 237,876 of record JABARH010000003.1, on the reverse strand, counting down.
CAGACTTAACGCGACGGCGCGATATTCGTTTTTGCGAATCAAATTGATGAGACCGACCAGCAGGCTTGCCGCGCCGAACGCGAAGGACATGGTGAAGCGGTCGTTGGGGAAATTTAATGTGATGGGGAGACCGGCGACGTAGAACGGAATCCCGGCGGTGAGGAGGGCGAGGATGCCGAGGAGGGTGAAGGGGAGTAGAGGTTGGGAAGATCGTGCGGAGTGAGGAGCGGGAAGTGATGAGTGACGAGTGATAAGTGATAAGTGAGAATCGTAGTGGACGAGGAAAAGGAATGCGCCGATGATGATGATCAAGGTGAGCGTGAGCAGGCGCGCGCCGAAATCGGCATAGGCGGAGAAATCGAGCAGGCCGGTCCAGGCGCGGACGGAGGCGTTGAGCAACGCGTCTACGATCATGCGCGGCAGGGCGGACAGTCCGCTGGGCGCGCCTGTCGCGCTCGAGTCGAACAGTTCGGCGTCGTACATTTGGAAGCCGAAGATGAAGACGCGCCAGATGATAAAAGCCAGGAGGATCAGGAGATAGGGGATGTAAGCGCGGAGGGTTTTGATTATTTTTGTTTTGAGCGTATCGGAGGCATTGGCGATTGCAAACCATAGAAATACCGGGCGAAGTAATTCCAATCCGAATGCGTATTCCGCCGAAAACAGCGACCACGCAGAAAGAATCAGCGCCGCCGATAGGGGAATCCATTTCCGTTTTTCGGCGCGCAGGGCGACGATCATCAATCCAAGCGAGAGCCAGAAGGCGGTGAAGAGCAGCGAGTAATGTCCGTAGGCGATGGCGATGGAATGTTGGCTGAAGCCGGGGTAAACGAGGGCGAGCAGGGAAATCCAGAAAATTTCTCGCGGATATTTTGGGAAGATTTGCTTAAGCGCCCACCACATGGCGATCGCGCAGGCGGCGCGCCAGAACAATGCGAAGACCTGCCACGCGAGCGGATTCGCTCCGAGCAGGGGCAGGGTGACGAGATACATCCGCGCCAGCACGGGCCGCGCCACAGAGAAATAATCCAGCAGACGTTCCGCGCCGCCGAAGCGCATCATCCACACGAAGCCCCAATCATCCCAGTGGAAACCCTGTTGACCGGCAAAGAGTCCGTAGGCGAGCAGGGCCGCGCCGAGGAGGATCGTCTGCGCGCTGTATTTCCAGTTGTGAAATTTTTGGAAGAGGAAGGGCATCAGTAGGATATTTTACCCTCGATTGAGGAATGGGTTTTGGCAATTATCATAAGCCGGCGGTATCTGGCGCGCTGTTCGATACAAATGAAACGTACGCATAATTGGCGTTCTCTAACGCGCCGAACGGATGGTTGCGTAAGTCCTATTTCGTTAAAGCGCATTTCACCGTAAAGGGCGCGAAGAAACCCCATGAAATGGAGCGCCTGTAGTGTGGTGTAGGGTAACTATGTCGTTGTGTGGCAGCGCATTATGCTTATGACTTAATCGTGACATTCGTCGCTGTTTGGAAGCCTATAATAACGATGCAAGTTGTATTCAATCGGCAGATCGGACGGCTTTCAACACAATGGCAATCTTGGGACTCTTTCAACATGACGCGAAGAAGCATGCGGTTCTCGCTGCGGGGCTGGTGGCGCCGGACCCCGCGCGTTGTGTGCAGTGCGGGATTTGCACATATCACTGCCCGGTGGGAATTGACGTGCGCGCTCATGCGTGGCGGAATGAGCCGGTGATCCACAGTCATTGCCTGGCGTGCGGCGAGTGTGTGGCGCGTTGCCCGCGCGGGGCGTTGCGGTTCGAGAGGACGGATTTGTTTGCCAGGAGGAAATCATGAAGTACGCGATCGTCGGCACGGGCGTGGCGGGCATCGCGGCGATTGAGGCGATCCGCTCCGTGGATGCCGCTGGGGAGATCGTGATGATCGGCGACGACCCTCACGGATTCTATTCGCGCCCCGGGCTTGCCTATTATTTGACCGGGGAACTTCACGACAAAGCTTTGTACCCGCGTACGGCTGAAGATTACCGCCAGATGAACTTTCGGTATATGAAAGGGCGCGTGAAGAATGTTCTGCGCGAGGCGCGCGCGTTGGAGTTGGAGGATCAGGCTTCCATCCCGTATGACCGCCTGTTGATCGCCACCGGGGCGCAGGCATTGCCGCTGGAGATGCCCGGCGCAAATCTCGAGGGTGTTTTCAAACTCGATCACATGGATGACGCGAAGCGCATTTTGAAACATGCGCGGCGCGGCAAGACGGTCGTTGTGGTGGGAGGCGGGATCACCGCGTTGGAGTTAACCGAAGGATTGCTCGCGCGGGGTATGAACGTCCATTATTTACTGCGCGGCGATCGATATTGGGGCAGTGTGCTGGATGAGCGCGAATCGAAGATCGTCGAGGCGCGGCTTCAGGTGGAAGGCGTGACCTTGCATCATCACGCCGAATTGACCGAGGTGATCGGGAGGAAGAATCGCGTCGGCGGCGCGCGCTTGCTCGACGGGAAGATCATCAAGTGCGACATGCTGGCGTATGCGATCGGGATTCGTCCGCGCTTGGAGTTGGCGAGGCAGGCTGGGCTGGAGGTCGAGCGGGGGATTCTCGTCGACGAGTGTATGCGGACGAACGATCCGCATATCTTTGCGGCGGGCGATGTGGCGCAGGTGTACGATCCGTCCAGCGGGCGGTCTGTGTTGGATAGTTTGTGGGGACCCGCTCGTCAGCAAGGATATGCGGCGGGGTTGAACATGGCAGGCAGGATAACGGCGTATGTCAAAGCGCCTCCGTTCAACGTGACTCGTTTGGCGGGTCTGACGACAACGATCATCGGCGCGGTGGGGAGCGGTCACGATGAAGACGTGATCGGCATTGCGCGCGGCGACAGCGAAACGTGGCGGAGCCTGCCGGAGGCAATGGTGGCTCAGAGCGGCTTTGACGTGAATCATGTCCGCTTGCTTGTCGGTGAAAAGCGGGTGTTCGGCGCGGTGGTGATGGGCGACCAGAAACTTTCGTACCCTCTCCAGAAAATCGTTTCGGAAGGAATAGATATTTCCTCGATCCGCGAGAAATTATTGGCTCCAGATGCCCGCATCGGGGATGTGGTCGTCGAGTTTTGGGCGGGTTTGAGGAATTAGGAATCTTTGGAGGGTTTATGCTTCGTGGCAACAAAGAATTATGGTTGGCGTTTTTGGCGATGGCGTTGATCACAGGGATCTACGCGCTGGTTGTTTTTTTCACGCGCTCGATTCCCCCGGCGGGCGAGTTGTTCGGTCACGGCGTCGGAATCGTCGGCTTTGTCTTAATGATGATGACAGAGACGTTATACAGCCTGCGCAAACGGAGTCGCACTGTACAGTGGGGGAGGATGTCTACGTGGCTTCAATTCCATATTTTTACCGGGATCGTGGGACCGTACATGGTTTTGCTTCACACCTCGTGGAAATTCAACGGCATCGCCGGCGCGACAACCTTACTGACTATCATTATCGTCGTTAGCGGATTCATCGGGCGTTATGTCTTCACCCGCATCCCGCGCACCATGGACGGATTGGAGATTGAGGGGACGCTCTCACAAGAGGCTCTCAAGCAAGCGCGTCGTCTTTTGGCGCTCTGGCATACCGTTCATATCCCCATCGGCATCGCGTTGTTCATTTCGGCGTTCGTCCATATCGGCGCGGCGTTGTACTACGCTACCTTGTTAAAGTAGCGGAGGAATGATGCGAACCAATCGTCTGGGTTGCCTATCAGGAAGCGGCATCATCGCCGCGATCCTCACCACGTTCCTTATCGTGGGATACGTGTATGCTCGCGGAGGTTTGTTATACAGCCCCGGTCCATTGAATGCGCAACGCGGAGAGATGTTGGGCGGCGTCACGTCTCATGCGGAGACCGGCGGGGATTGCCAGACCTGTCACACTGCTCCCTGGGAACGCGCCACCATGGCGGATCGCTGTCTGGATTGCCATAGCGATCTTTCGGGACAACTGCAAGATTTGTCTTCGCTTCACGGACGGATGATGAAAGATGCCGCCGCCATCACGTGCCGCAATTGTCATCCCGAGCATCGCGGCGCGGACGCTTCGCTGACCGAGATGGACGAAATCACTTTTCCGCATGAAGCGCTCGGTTACTCGTTGAAAGGTCACCAGTTCACTGCGGCGCGAAAAGCCTTCACTTGTTCCGATTGCCATGCCGATGATGTGTCGCAATTCGATTTGCAGACGTGCGATACTTGTCATCGTCAAATTGATTCGGCTTTCACCGACACACACGCGGCAAGTTGGGGCGGCGACTGTTTGTCGTGTCACGATGGCGTGGATACCTACGGAAACGATTTCGATCATAATACTTTCGTATTCCCGCTCGATGGCAAACACGCGGATGTTGCCTGCGCCGACTGTCACGCGAACGCGCGAACGATTGCGGATTTACAAGCCGCATCGCAGGACTGCGCGGCTTGTCACCAGGCCGACGACGTTCACGCCGGGCAATTTGGCGCAGACTGTGGCTCCTGTCACACGCCCTCCAATTGGAAGGACGCGACCTTCGATCATTCGCGCAGCGACTTCCCGCTGACGGGCGCGCATCAACAAGTGGAATGCGAGCAGTGTCACGTCAACGACCAGTTTGCGGGAACGCCCAGCGCGTGCGTTGCCTGTCATGCCGATCCCGTTTTTCATTTGGGCTTGTTTGGCACAGACTGCGCGGCTTGTCACACCACCACGGCGTGGAAACCCGCCACGTTCAATGAACCACACACCTTCCCGTTGAATCACGGCGATGGCGGCACAGTCTCATGCGCCACTTGTCACCCAAGCGCTTTTACAACCTATACCTGTTATGGTTGTCATGAACACAACGAATCCGAAATACGCTCGAAGCATATCGAGGAAGGAGTTACAGATTTCCAAAACTGCATGGAGTGCCATTCGACAGGACAGAAAGAGGAGGGAGGCGAACGCAAAGAGGGGGATGATTGAGGAAACCGAATCAAGCCGAACCCCCGTTGCTGACGCAGTTCAACTGCGCCAGCAACGGGGGTTTTTGTCCAATGGAATTTTTTTACTGATGTTATGCAGTTGGATTCAGTTCTCGTAATGCGACATTTTGCAGATTAGGAATTTACCTGAGCAATCCTTTCGCTCTATTTTGAAACACGGAGACACTGAGTCGCGGAGTTTTTAATTCTTTTCTCAGTGTCTCCGTGTCTCAGTGGTTCGATTTATTGCTCGATTAATTGTGAAAATAGCAATATGTCGCTCTTGTGCAAGAACAGCCTGAAAAGCGAGACGCTTCGCAGTCTCGCATGACAAGCTTTGTGCGTAAAGTGAGTTATTCAGCCACAGGAGTCAACACGGCTTCGCGGTCGTTCTCGATGTTCATGATCGCGGGGATGAAGAACCCGATGACCGTCATCAGAACACAGACCGCGCCGCCGAAGATGAACCAGAAGCGGATCCCAAGGAGATCGGCGATGGGACCCGAGACCAGCAGGCTGAGCGGCATCATGGCGGTCGCGCCCGCGCCGAGGAGCGAAAAGACTCGTCCTTGTTTATCGGGCGCGACGGTGGATTGAAGGATCGCCATCAACGGCCCGTTGGCAAAAACTTCCGTGAAACCGATGATGAAGTTGGCGGCGAGCAGGAGGTAGAACTTGTCTGCTGGCACGAACCCGATGAGGACGCATCCGACGCCGATGCCGATGATGCCGCTGAACGAGGTGATGATGCGGCGTTTGAATCCGCCCCAGATGCCGAGCAAAATGCCGCCCGCGATTATGCCGGCCCCGAACATCGCTTCGCTCCAACCGAGTTCTTGCGCGCCGCCGTTGAAAACTTTCGTAACCACGAGAGGCAGGAGCGCGGAACTTGGGGTGATCATAAAATTCAAGATCATCGCAAGAATGGTCAAGCCGAGCAATCCGCGCCAGCGCACAACGTAATGAAAACCTTCCCTCAAATCTTCCCAGTACGTGGACGGTTTTTGAATCGCGTCGCGGACGGGTTGAGGCACGGGGATGAATAACAATGGCAGGATCGCAAGGGCGGCGGTCGCAATATCAATGAGCAAAACATTTTGCGTCGAGAACGCTTCGATCAACAATGCGCCAAGCGGAGGCGCGGCAATGCCGACCAGACCTTGAAGCAATTGATTCGCGCCAGATAATTGTGCGAGATATTTATCGGGAACCATCAGCGAGGTGGAGGCGGTCATGGCGGGTGAATGAAACGCCGTGCCAAACGAGCGGATGATCACGATCACGTAGATGTGCCAAACTTGAACTTGCCCAGTAGCGAACAGATAAAACAGGAACGCGGTTGAAAGCGCGATGCTCCCGTCTGCTACGATCATGATCAAGCGGCGGTTCCAACGGTCAACCAACGCGCCGATGAACGGACCAAAAACGATCTGAGGCAACAGCGCCACCAACGTGGCGGTCGCCAACACGGTGGCGGAACCGGTCTCTTTCGTCAGCCACCACACGAGCGCGAATTGAACCAAAGCCGAACCAAACAACGAGAACGCCTGCCCGGTCCAAATGGTGAAAAAGCGCGGCGCCCAATTTTGCGGAATGTTCTGTGAAGAATTTTCCATGTTTTCCTTTTTGGCAAGTTGGTCTATGATACCATCACGTCCATCTACGAAAAAACTTTCAGAAAAGGTTCAAATCGCCATGATGAATTTTTCATCCCATCGCTCGCCTGTGTACTCAACGAACGGAATCGTCGCAACCTCGCAACCTCTCGCTACAGCTGCGGGGCTTGAAATCCTTGCGAAAGGAGGCAACGCGGCAGATGCGGCTGTTGCGGCGGGCGCGGCGCTCAACGTGACCGAGCCAACCTCCACTGGGATCGGCGGCGACATGTTCGCGCTGTATTTTTCTGCGGATACGAAACGAGTCACCGCCCTCAACGGATCGGGCCGCGCTCCTTCCGCCCTTACGCTTGATCGGCTAAAGACCAGCGGATTCGCATCTTCGATTCCCGCGTTCCATCCATACACGGTGACTGTCCCCGGCGCGTGCGCGGGCTGGTTCGACCTGATTCAAAAACACGGCTCGCTCTCGATGTCTGAGATTCTCGCGCCCGCGATTCGACTCGCCAGCGACGGCTTTCCCGTCGCGCCGATCACATCCTATTTTTGGGGACGCGGCGTTCAACGTCAACTCGCCTCCGCGCCGAACGGACAAGAGTTAACCATTGATGGACGCGGACCGAACGCGGGCGAGATCTTCCGCAATTCTGGCTTGGCAAAAACATTTGAAACCATCGCGCGCGAAGGGGCGTCGGCGTTTTATCAAGGTGAAATTGCCGAAGCCATCGTCGCTGTGTTGAACGAGGCGGGCGGGTGTCTGTCCGCTGACGATCTCGCGTCGCACACGTCCACGTGGGAAGAGCCAATCTCAGTGGATTATCGCGGCTATCGAGTCTACGAATGTCCGCCCAATGGACAGGGCATCACCGCGTTGATCGCGTTGAATATTCTCGAAGGATTCGATCTGGCTTCACTTGAATCTCTCTCCATTGAAAAGATGCACCTGATGATCGAAGCGATGCGCCTCGCTTTTGCCGATGCGAGTTGGTATGTATCTGACCCAAAGTTTTCAAACATCCCCATCAATGAACTGTTATCGAAAGAATATGCAAGTCATCGCCGCAAACTAATCAACACGCAGTCCGCAATACGCAATATCGAACGCGGCGTTCCCGTCTCCTCCTCCGACACCGTCTATCTCAGCGTCGTGGACAAATTCGGCAACGCCTGCTCGTTCATCAACAGCAACTACATGGGATTCGGCACAGGCATTGTCCCAAAAGGCTGGGGCTTCACGCTTCAAAATCGCGGACACAACTTCAGCCTCGACCCGAATCATCCCAACGCCCTCGCCCCGCGCAAGCGACCCTATCACACGATTATCCCTGCCATGGTCACAAAACTTACCGCGAAGAGCGCAAAGCACGCGAAGAATCAAGAAATTCTTAGCGGTCTTAGCGAGCTTCGCGGTTCAAAAGATTCTTTTGAAGAATCTTTATACGCCTCCTACGGCGTCATGGGCGGATTCATGCAACCGCAGGGACACGTGCAAGTGTTATCCGCGTTGGTGGATGATGGGCTAGATCCCCAGTCCGCGCTGGATCGTTCGCGCTTTTGCATTGACGTGGATGAATCAGGCGGGCGCGTTGCGATCGAAGAGGGAATGCCAGAGGGGACATTCAACGGCTTGCAAAAAATGGGACACCCCGTGTATTCGGTCACTGGTTACGAACGCGCATTGTTCGGCAGGGGGCAGGTCATTCTCCGCGACGCAAAAACAGGCGTGCTGTGCGGCGGAAGCGATCCGCGCGCGGATGGGTATGCGGGGACATTGGTGTGAGGCTATTTATTTGAGCGGTTCAATACGGTGCAGAGGCTGGTTCTTCGATGCAAGTTCCCATAATTCAAATAATTCATCCTGATGCAGCGATGCCCATTCGACAATCATTCCAAGAACGCGGGGCGGCAAATCTCCCGCAATGATATTGTGTGAGCGAATATTTATTTGCGCTTTGTATTCCCCATACTCGGCGTGAAAATGCGGCGGAACATGATCGCCAAAGAACATTTTGATGCTGATCCCGAAAAAGCGGCTGATCTCAGGCATGAGAAGGTTCTTGAAGTTTAGGTAAAACCTCTTCGGGATTCTTGCCCGTGATCTTCAGGTAAATTCCCAATCCGTCCATATCCACTTCTTCATTCCAAACCAATTCATCGCTGGACCCGATCGTCACCTTTTCGAACTGACTGTAATCGTTCCATAGCGCGAAAACACCTTTGTCCGCGAATTCGGACAAATCAACTTCGCCTTCCACGCCGTCCGAGAATTTAACGCGAAGGTGGAAATCTTTTAGCGGCTTGACTTCGGTTAGAACTGGTATGTTCTCTTCCATATTGCGATTCTACCACTTGTTCAGGTGGTTTTTCGAGCGCCGCGCCTGTTCGATTTTCTTTTCGGCTAGGATGTAGGTTTGATCACGGGGCATGGTTATCGGCCCCCTTCCGTCTTCCCCCAAATACGACAACGGGAGTTGGGATGCGGATTCAAAGTCTGGGGTCGGATTTGTCCCAAAGGGATGCTTCGCGAGGGGAAGTGTATGAGAAGTTGGGATGAAGATGAGGAATCGCCGTCCATGAATGCGTGAACGGAGGGATGGCTCATTCGTTTATTCGCGGTTGAAATTCGTGGATGGTTAGCGCTCATGGGTATATTTTACTCTCGAAAAGAAATGCCCCCAATAGCAGAACTCCGAGATTTCGCGCAAGCATCTCGGAGTTCTTGATACCCTACGGATTTTTCAACGCTTCATCGTGCTTGTCCACGTTACTCATTTCAACGGTATCGTCAGGCAGGCGGATGTACGTCATGCGATAGTTGATGTCTACGCGGGCTTCGTAAAACCCATGCGCGCCTTTGATCGGTTTGGTTTGCAGGGAAGGGTGACGCGGGTTTTCTTTTAGAAACTTAATGGCTTTATCAATCTTTTTTCGGACATCCAGCGGCAAGTCCGCGTAAGCATCCATAAAACGCTTACTTGTTTTTATCTTTGGCATGGGCGTACTCGTTTAGGTGCTTTATCGCGTCGTCTGCGTTGTCGAATTCGAAAAAGTCGCCGTTGAGGTAATCGCGCCGCGATTCCATTTCCGCCTTTTGCCAGCGTTCGGTCCAAAACCAGGCTTGCTCGGGGTCTATGATCTGAACCTGATCAATTACGATCTGTCCCAGTTCATTGACGAAAAACAGCACGTCATCGCCTTCGCTGACCTTCAATCTCTTTCTGATCTCAGGCGGGATGGTGATCTGTCCGCGCCCGCGTAGGCGGGTCTTGTAGTAGGATTTTTTCTCGGTCATATCGCCTCGGATGTCTGATTTTCTGAATTTCAGACGATCATACCACGAAAAGTTACGAGTATGAATAAAACCCTTTCCCTGATTTCCTTCCCAAATACCCCGCATCCACCATCTTGCGGAGCAGAGGCGCGGGGCGGTATTTGTCTTCGCCGAGGTCGCGGTGCAGGACTTCCATGATGAACAGCACCACATCCAGCCCGATCAAATCCGCCAGCGTGAGCGGACCCATCGGGTGATTCATGCCGAGTTTCATCACGGCGTCAATCGCTTCTTTCGTGCCGACTCCTTCTTGCAGGGCGAAGATCGCTTCGTTGATCATCGGGCACAAAATGCGATTCGAGATGAAGCCTGGCGCGTCGTTCGCTTCCCACGCTTCCTTACCCATGACCTTGCACAGTTCCAGCGTTGTGGCGAGCGTCTCTTCGCTGGTGGCGAGACCTTTGATAACTTCCACCAGTTTCATCAACGGCACGGGATTCATGAAGTGCATCCCGATCACTCTGTCGGGACGGTTGGTCTGCGCGGCGATTTTGGTGATCGAGATCGAAGATGTGTTGCTCGCCAAAATCACGCCTGTACGGGCATTGGCATCCATGTCTTTGAAAATTTTAAATTTGAGTTCGGGGTTTTCCGTCGCGGCTTCGATGACAAAGTCCGCCTCTTTCATCGTGTCCATGGTCGACACATATTGAATCGCATCGGCGGAGGCTTTGCCCTCAGCGGTGATCGTCCCTTTTTCGAGCAGTTTCGCCGTTGACTTGGCAATCGCGTCTCTGGCTTTCTCCAGCGCGGCGGACTGAACGTCCATGCACGTGACTTGATACCCCGATGTCGCCGCGACCTGCGCGATGCCGTTGCCCATGGTCCCTGCGCCGATGACGAAGATGTGTTTGATGGTCATTGTGTCTCCGTGAGGGTAAACACGTACACAAGTACACACGTGTTTACCTGTCTACTTGTGTACGTGTCTACTCGATTTCAACCGCCATCGCCACCGCCTCGCCTCCACCTAAACATAAAGAGGCAATGCCGCGCTTCAACCCACGATCTTTCAAAGCATACAACAACGTCGTCAACACACGCGCTCCGCTTGCGCCGAGCGGATGCCCCAACGCGATCGCGCCACCGTTGACGTTGACTTTGTCCCAATCCCAGCCTTGATCTGCGAGAGCATAACCATCTGCCAACACTTGCGCGGCGAAGGCTTCGTTGAGTTCGATCAAGTCCACGTCGGATAGTTTCCAGTCAATCTTTTTCAACAACTTCGGAATCGCATGAGCGGGCGCGGCGAACAAATATTTCGGTTCGAGCGCGGCTTGTGCATACCCCACCACGCGCGCCATCGGCTTCAATTTATTTTTCTCAGCATACGCGCGCGAAGCGATCACAACCGCCGCGCCGCCGTCGTTCATTGGCGACGAATTGCCAGGAGTTACTTTTCCGCCAGGCTTGAACGCGGGCTTGAGTTTGGATAACGCCTCGAGAGTCGAATCCTTTCGCGGACCTTCGTCCGTGTCTACGATCATTTCGCCTTTGCGCGATTCGATTCGCACGGGGACGATCTCAGGCGCGAATCGGCCCGCCGCTTGCGCCTCAACAGCCTTCCCGTGCGAGCGAAGCGCAAAGTTGTCCATCGCCTCGCGCGTCACCTCGTATTCATCCGCAATAAATTCCGCCGCGTTGCCCATGCTCCAATTTTCGAAGGGATCCCACAAGCCGTCTTTGAGAAGCGCGTCGGTGAGTGGCTGGTCTCCAAATTTTAATTCGCCCGAACGACCCGCGACGAGAAATGGAGCGCGACTCATCGATTCGAATCCGCCTGCGACGAAGAGCGACGCATCGCCCGCTCGAACAGCCTGACTCGCCATCATCGCGGCTTTCAACCCCGACCCGCAGACTTTGTTGATCGTGCTCGCGCTGACCGTGGCGGGGATGCCGCTCAAAATTCCCGATTGCCGCGCGGGAGCCTGACCCTCGCCCGCCTGCACCACGTTGCCCATGATGACTTCTTCGATCTCTTCGGCATGGATGCCTGCCCGCTCCACCGCGGCTCTCACGGCGATCGCGCCAAGTTGCGTCGCAGGGACGGAACTCAACGCGCCCTGAAATTTTCCAATCGGCGTCCGCGCGGCGGATAAAATGACGGCTTCAGTTTCTTTGGTCATGGGTTGCTCCTGAATGAGGCGATTATAAAGCCAAATGTGTCACTGTCATTGCGAGCGAGTGTTAGCGAGTAAAGCAATCCCCCAACACTATGATGGAGACATTTTCCTCGTAGGGGATTGCTTCAGTGTATAATACACACAACATGTGAAAATTATACACATGAGAAAGAGGATGCGATGCGAACCAACATTGTGTTAGATGACAAGCTTATCGAACGCGCCCAAAAAGTAACGGGCATCAAAACCAAACGCGAAGTGGTACATGAAGCATTGCGGTTGCTCATCTTGTTGAGTGAACAAACTGATGTGCGCGCTTTGCGCGGCAAGATGGCTTGGGTTGGCAATTTAGATGAACAGCGTCAATCGCGCGTTTCAACGAACTGACCATGCTTCTCGTTGATACCAGCGTTTGGGTGGATTATTTCAATGGAATTGAGAATCCACAGACCGACTATCTCCACGAAAACCTAGATCGGACCCCGATATTGGTTGGTGATTTGATTCTCGCTGAAATCTTGCAAGGCTTTCGGAGCGTGTCTGATTTTGAGAAGGTTCGCCGTGTGCTTGGCAAGTTCATTCAAGCCGATATGGTTGGAACGGAGTTAGCGGTTCAGAGCGCGAGGAACTTTCGGTTCTTGCGCCAAAAAGGGATTACTGTTCGCAAAACCATAGATAGTTTGATTGCCACCTTTTGCATCGAAAACGACCATCAACTGCTACATAACGATAGCGATTTCGATGGTTATGAAAAGCATTTAGGTTTGCAAGTCGTTCATCCATAACTACTTATGATTGACTCCGAACATTCTCTCTACGAACTCCTCGGCGGCGAGACGGGCGTACGCGCGCTCGTTGACCGTTTCTACGACTTGATGGATTCCGCGCCTGAAGCCGCGGAGATCCGCGTCATTCACAATCGGCGAGACCGGAAGCGGAGATTTGATTCTCAAATACTCAAATTGGTCACGCATATGCTTCTCCATCGGCACGGCCTGACCGGGATCGGCATGACCCCGAAACGGAGGGGTCAGCCGGACAAGATAGGCATGCATAAATCTTCCAGAAAAAAAAGCCAACCTTCGCGACCGGGAGATCGCAAAGGTTGGCGAACGGACATTTTGGATTTCCCGCTTTACGGCCAGGTATGGCTGGGCGCGGCGGCGTTATCCGCGGCGACTTGACTCTTTACTGCCGGGGTCACGCACACGTAATCGCCCGCGAAGGCCTCGCGCCAGACGTAGCCGGAGATGCAGGCGTTCACGCCGTACACGTTCACTGCCTTGCGCGAACCGGCTGCGGCGTTATCGGCGGCGGTCTGCGAACGCACTGTGCCGGTAACGCATACATCGTCTCCGGGGCGCGCTTCGCGCCAGACATAGCCCGCGATGCAGGTATGGGGGCCATACGCGCCGACCACCCAGCGCGCAGCCGCGGCTGCATTATCCGACGCGGCCTGGCTGCGCGTGGCCGGGGTCACGCACACCACGTCGCCGGAATAGGCCTCGCGCCAGACATAGCCGGAAATACAGGCGTCCATGCCGTACACGTTCACGATCTTGCGCGAGTTGGCCGCGGCGTTATCCGCTTCGGCCTGGGCCTTCGCGGCGGGCGTGACACACACCTTATCGGAAGGTGTGATCAGCCGCCAGACGTATCCATCCCTGCAAGTTCCACTGGCAGGGAGCGGGGTTGGCGGCGCGGCGATTACCGCCAGTGTGGGTGGGATGCACGCGGCCGAGACAACACTCCCCGACACCCAGCCATACCCGCCGGATCCCCCGGGAAAATTGATGTAATACCATGTTCCGTCATTGCTCTTCCCGGCTGCCCCCGCTGTTTCCCCGGTCGACATGGAACCGATCACGGTATAGACCGTGCCAGGCCCCGATCGGACATTGATGCTGGAACTCGCTGTCACAGTAGGCGAGCAGGCGGTGGCTGTGGGCAGGCCGGTCGGAGGGATCGCCGAAGGAATCGCCGTGAAGGTTGCAGTTGGGGCGCCGGGCACCAGAGGCGCGGCGGTATTGGTGATGATCACGGTTATTTCCACTGGCGGCGCGACCGGCGCGGAAGCCTGCGGCAGGTTGCAGGCCAGCGCGGCCAGCAGGATCAGTGTCGCACTGGAAACCAATCTGTAGCGGCTCATTTCTTCCTCCGTCTAAGAATGAATGAAAATTGATTTGGTTTTCGAAGAAGGGCGATGATTTCCATTATACACCCGTGTTACTGTTCGCCGTTCACCCGTGCGTACCGTATGACCCACCCGCCCGGCGCAGATTCGTTGACGAGCGAAAACGGCGACAGGACGATCACCCACGTTCGCCCCGGCTTCAACGGAAAGGGCGAGCCGTCCGCGTTCAAAAATTGCATTGGCTCACGTTGTCCGCTATGTTGTTCAGAGGCGGTCGAGCGCGTGCTCCAGCGGATATTGTATTTCATCCCGTCACGAAAGATCAGCGCCGGGCCGCCGCTGCCCTGTTCGAGATGAATGTCGAGATTGGTCGGCGAGACCACATCCACTTCGGCGAAAACCACGATAACATTCTCGAATTGCAGCTGCCGTCCGTTCAAGCGGTCCACTTCGAGACGTTGAATTCCCGCGTTGGCCTCGGTCGAATCGTCCACCGTGCGCCAATACGATCTCGACGCCGCATCGTACAACCAACCCGATTGATTCAAGTATGCCCAATACTCGGTCATGCGCAAAGCAGGCGCGCCGCCTGTGGGCGGGATCCCTGAAAACAAATTGCTCGCATAATTAAACGTCTTGTCCGCGTGTTTGCGCGCGTGGTCGGCAGCAATGGCTTGCATGCGATTCATTTCGAGCATATAGCCGCCGCCCTGAATGCCGTGCGTTACGAACGCGCATTGCGGCAACTGTTCCAGCACCTCCTCCGAGGCGAACGCGTAAATGAGACACGAGTTTGCATAAGACGCGGCGAGATCCGCGTAGACCAATCGCCCCGAACGCACCGGCCCGACTTGCGCGAGCGGAAGCGTTCCGCTGGCTGGATAATTCGGCGCGACCAGACCGGCGTCCACGTGGAGAATATCCGCTTCATTGACAACCACCGGGCGGGTGAGGCCCGTGGAGGCGTCCGCGTCGCTGTCAGCGGATTCGTCCCCCGCGTCCTGCGCGGTCAATTTCCATTCGGCGGGTTTAACGAATTCAACGACATACTTTCCCGGCGTGACGTTAAACGCGTAATAGCCGTTGCTGTCCGTCGTCGTTTGCTGGAGGATCGCGTTTGCGGATTCGCCGCGCAGGTTCACGCAGACTCCACCCACGCCGGCCTCCCAATCGTCCACGCGGCCATCCGCATTCCCGTCGAGCCAGACGCGATTTCCGAGCAAGAGTCCGTTGCGCGTGACCGGCTCCGTGCGGATGTCGCAATCGCCGGTGAGCGGAATCTCCGGCTCCGGGAATTTTCCGTAGAACACTGCCAGGTGACGTGTCGCGCCTTCGGTGATCGAGATCTCGTAGACGAAGGGCGCGAAGGAAAGCCCCGCCTGCGGACGCGCCGTGGCTGGGAAGTGCGAGATGGAGATGAGCAGGGCGGGGATGTCGAGCAGAGACGGGTCGGCGACGGGGAGGCCGCTCAGTGGATTGATGCCCGCAGGAAATTTATCGTTGGTCGGACCGAGCGTGCGCGGTGATGCTGTGGGCTGCGGCGTGGACGTGGGAGTCAGCGTCGCCGTCGGCGAGGGACCGGGCGTGATCGTGGATGTGCTGGTCGCTGTTGCGGTTGCGGCGGGAGTTTCGGTCGCGGGTTGGCAGGCGGAGAGGAGAATGATGAATGCTACGCGTGAAAGATGAAGGCTGGCCCTGAGCAAGGTCGAAGGAATGAATCTTCGCATGCAATGCTACTTCATCACCCGTTCCAAAAACGCCTCGATGATCCTGCGGAACTCCTCGGGATGATCCATGTTCGGCAGGTGGGCGGCATCCTCGAAAACAACTTTCTTTGCGTACGGAATTTTTTCCACCATCACATCCGCTGCGGCGAGGATGTACGGCGTGTCATGGACTCCCACGATGACCAGCGCCGGCAGATTCAATTCGCTCAATCGCTCTGCGGCGGAGGTCTCCATGTCGGGCAGACGTTTGCCGAGTCCCTTCGCTTCGTGAGTCAACGCGATGTGATTCATCTCATAAAGGAGTTTTCGCATCGCTGGATTGACCTGCTGCGGCGTCCGCCCGGAACCGTCGAACCAGATCTGCGTTTCGAATTCGCAGACCAGGTCCCAATCTTTCGCCTCGAACGCTTTTTCCGCCTCTGCAAATTTCGCAGGCGACGGAACGTCCAATTCCAGCCCGGTGGGAGCCGAACCGACCATGATCAACGCCCTGGCGCGCGATGGATTCGTCAATGCGAAGTTCATCGCGATTCCGCCGCCCATCGAGCATCCCATCAAAATGACAGGTCCGTCAATGTGCAGGTGATTCAACAGGGTGGTGAGGTCGCCGAGGTGACTGTATTCGCCGTCAAGCGGGTCGCTCTTGCCGTAGCCGCGCATGTCGTAACGCAGGACGCGAAAATGTTTCGAGAAATAAGCGAATTCGTTTTCCCATTGACGCCGGTCCGCGACCCCGGCATGGATCATCACGAACGGCGCGCCTTCGCCTGCGAGCTCGTAATTAATTTTTGCGCCGTTGATGGCGGCGGTAGCGGAACTCAATTTCGGTTGGGGCATGGGACCTACTTCCAGGCGGCGCGCACGCGCTGGCACGTTTCCTCCACCGTCTCCGGCAGGACGCGCGTCTCGCCGACGACAGGCATGAAACTCGAATCTCCGTTCCAGCGCGGGACGACATGCATGTGGATGTGGTCCGGCACGCCCGCGCCCGCCGCCTTGCCGATGTTCGCGCCGAGGTTAAAAGCGTGCGGTTGATACACGTCTTTCAAAACCGCAATCGCCCGCGTGGATAGTTCCATGATCTCCGCGCGCGTTTCCGCGTCGAGCGCTTCCAGCGCCGACTGATGATCGTTGGGCGCGACCATCAAATGACCGTTGGTGTATGGATACAAATTAACGATGACGAAGGCGCGCTGTCCGCGATGTACGATCAACGATTGGGTGTCGTCCTGTTTCGCCAACGCGTTGCAAAAAACACAGCCTTCCTCTTTCGCGTGCCCCTCAATGTACTTTCTGCGCCAGGGTGTGGACATTTGTTTCATATTGTGATTTTAACAGAAAAACACATTTCGCCGGTGGTCGAGTAGTCCCGCGCTCTTTGCGGGGCGTATCGAGACCACCGCCTTTCATGGAAACAATCGTTTGATTTCAACTCGTTGGTTTCGATATACCTGCGACTGTCGCCTCAGGCTGCTCGACCGGCGTTTTTATGGTCTTTTCAAAGTCGCTTGACAAACCGGCGGGTTTGGAACGCGAATGCCACGAATAGGCGAATTTCGCGAATTTTCCTGGGTTTATTCGCGTCATTCGCTGATTGGCGTAACTCGCGTTGATGAATCTCCGACCTTGAAAAAACCATGCCGGCGTTTTCCTGCAAGGTTGACTCTCCTCCATGCTTGTATTATCCTCGCCCTGTGACCCAGCCCTCCCTCTTCAACACAGTCCAATGGACCGTCACCCGCCTGACGGCGCGCATCCGCAAAACCATCGAGGACGATTCCGCCCTGCAAGACCTGTGGGTGCGCGGCGAGATCTCCAACCTGTCGCGCCCCGCTTCGGGGCATATTTATTTCACGCTCAAAGATTCAGGCGCGTCCCTGCGCGCAGTGATGTGGAAACTCAACGCCGCCAAAATGAAACTGCCCCTGCGCGACGGCATGGAAGTCGAAGCGCACGGCAGTATCGGCGTGTACGAAACCGGCGGGCAATATCAACTCTACGCGGACCTAATTCGTCCCGTCGGCGAGGGCGCGCTCTACGCGGAATTTTTGCGGCTCAAAGCCTTGCTCGAATCAGAGGGACTCTTCGACGCGGATCGCAAACGCCCCATCCCGGAACTTCCGCGCCGCATCGGCATCGTGACCTCTGCCACCGGCGCGGCGCTGCGCGACATGCTCAACACCCTGCGCCGCCGCCTGCCCCTCGCGGAGGTGATCCTCGCGCCCTCGCCGGTCCAGGGCGTGGATGCGCCTCCCGCGCTGGTTTCCGCCCTCGAGCGCCTCAACCGCCTCGACCTCCGCCCGGACGTAATCCTCGCGGCGCGCGGCGGCGGCTCCATCGAAGACCTGTGGGCGTTCAACGATGAACGCGTTGTGCGCGCCATCGCCGCCAGCGAGATACCCGTCATCTGCGGCGTCGGCCACGAAACCGATTTCACCCTCGCCGATTTCGCCGCCGACCTGCGCGCGCCCACTCCCACCGCCGCCGCAGAATTGGCGACATCCATCACATTATTCGACCTCGCCTCCAGCATGAGCGACCTCGGTCAACGCATGGAGATTGCGCTGACCAACCTCGTCCAGCAGGGACGAATCGCATTATCGAATATCGAATCGCGCATCCGCTTCCATTCTCCTGCCCGGCAACTGCAATCGGAGCGTCAGCGCGTGGATGAATGCTCCCGCCGCGCAATCAGCGCGCAGGCGCACCGTCTCCGCCTCGAAGCGGGCAGAATGGGCGGACTGCGCAAACGACTGGACGCGCTGAATCCGTTTCAAGTGCTCGCGCGAGGCTATGCCGTTGTCACCAAAACAGATGGCAGTTTGATCCGCAATGTTAATCAAGCGAAAGCCAATGAGCCAATTCAAGTCCGCGTTTCCGATGGAACATTCGGAGCGCAAATTACACAGTCCACAGCCAACAGCCAATAGCCAGGAGGAATCATGCCAAAACCACCCGCGCAAAAAAATATCCAAGACCTATCGTACGAAGACGCCCTTGCAGAACTGGAGACCATCGCCGACTCGCTGGAAGAGGGCGAACAAAAACTCGAAGATTCGCTGGCGCTCTTCGAGCGCGGGCAGTTGTTGATGAAACACTGCGCGGCGCTGCTCGAAGCCGCCGAGTTGAAAGTGAGTCAATTAACGGGCGGGGAACTCGAATCCTTCGAGGCGGATGAATGAATCTCTTTGAAGCCTTATGGTCCAATCACGTTTTGATCGGCGCGCTGGCAGGCTGGCTGATCGCGCAGGGACTCAAAGCGCCGATCGAATACCTCGCCACGCGCAAATGGCGCTGGAGCGCAATGTTGAGCGCGGGCGGCATGCCCAGTTCACATTCGGCGCTGATGGTCAGTACAACGCTGGGCGTGGGCCTGCATGTCGGTTTCGACGTGCCGGAATTTGCGATTGCAGTTGCCATCACGATGATCGTAGTCTACGACGCGGCGGGCGTGCGCAGACAGGCGGGTATGCACGCGGAACGCATTAACGTGCTGTTCGATGAACTGATGCGCGGTCACATGTGGAGCGAGAAGGATCTGCGCGAGGTCATCGGTCATTCGCCGCTGGAAGTGGCGGGCGGGATTTTGCTCGGCTTGATCGTCGGCGTCGTCAACTGGATGATCTTCACATAAAAAGAGCGCCGCAAGGCGCTCGACTTTTATCGCGTAAATTTTCGTTTCGCAAAACGGATCAGGCTTTGGATCTCCGGGACGCGCAGGAGGATCAGCGCCGCGCCGTAGACGAGGCCTCCAAGCAGAATTCCGCCCGCCGCGAGGACGAAGCGGTTCAGACTCCCCCCCGGTTGATTCCACATCACCAGCGCGAGACTCATCCCCAGCGTGCCCAGCCCCGCGTGGACGAATCCGCGCGCGACGTGCGCGCCCTCGATTCCGCCCAGGCGTTTTCGCATCACAACAAATAGCGCGGCCGCTTCGAGCGCGGTAGCAAGTGAGTTGGCAAGCGCAAGTCCGCCGAGAGGTTCCCACCCGAAACGAGGAAAGAGCGCGGCGAACGTGAAGCTGAACGCAACGTTGAGGCTCATCGCAATGGTCCCGATGACGACCGGAGTCTTCGTGTCGTGCTGGGCGTAGAAGGCGCGCGTCAGGATTTCCATGATCGAGTGACCGGGCAATCCCGCCGCGTACCACAACAAAGCCCACGACACCAATTGCGTGGATTGCGAATCGAACTCGCCGCGTTGGTACAACATGGCAACCAGCGGCTCGCGCAGAAGGATCAGCCCCAGCGCGGCGGGCAGGGCGAGGAAAATAATTCCGCGCAGGGATGCGGCTAACGAGGCGCGCATCTCGTCGCGTTGACCGAGGGCATGCTGGGCGGAAAAGGTCGGCATGGCGGCGTTCGCCACCGATTGCGCGATGGCGGCTTGCGCCATGAGCATGAGCGCGAAGGCGTAACTGAGCGCCGCCATGCTCTCGCCGGACATCTGCGAGGCAAGCGCGGCATTGACCCAAAAGTTGACCTGCACCACCGCCACGCCGATCAGGCGCGGTCCCATCAATAAAAGAACATGGCGAACATTGGAATCCAAAGACCAGTGACCAGTGACCAGTGACCAGCGATCAGTTTTCAGTTTCAGTAATTGTGGAATCTGAATGCCGAGATAAAGAACAGCGCCAATCACCACGCCCCATGCTAATCCGTGAACTCCCATAATTGGTGAAAGCGCCAATGCGCCGAAGATGATTCCCAGTTGGTACATGGCGGGAGTCAGCGCGGGGATGAGGAAGATTTGATGCGCGTTGAGAATGCCGACGATCAGCCCACCGAGACCGAACAGAATCGCGGCGATGAGCTGAATGCGCATCAGTTCAACGGTCAATGAAAAAAGATCGGGATCAGAGGCGAAGCCCGGAGCGATGGCGTGGCGCACAATTTGAGGGGCGAAAAAAGCCGCGAGGAGCGCGAGCAGGCTCAAGGTTATGGTCAGGAGGCGGGCGAGGGAGGCGGCAAGTTTCCACGCGGAGGACTGGTCGTCTTTGGCGAGGAATCCGGTAAACGTCGGGATGAACGCCGAGCCCAATGCGCCGCCCGCGATCAACAGGAAGAGAGTCTCGCTAACGCGGTTGCCGTAGAGGAAGGCGCTGTATTCCGGCGAGGAACCGAAGAGGCGCGCGACGATGATACTGCGCGCCAGCCCTGCGAGTTGTCCGAGGAGGGTGGCGATCATCACGGTCCCCGCAGCGCGCGCAATGTTTTTGGTGGCGGTTGTCACGGGCGGGGATTATATCAGCGCGTAGAGTTCCCGCGCTGGCCGGACCGGCGAAGGCGTAGCCGGTCTGTATGTGTTGCCAAGGAAGTAGCGCGTCGAGACGGAACTCGCGTGCTTTGTGCGCGAAGATATGCCGCGCGGGGCGGCGAGATCGAATGCTTCGCGACCAGCAAACATCACGGGACTGTTCGGCTTTAAATGGTTGGCACGGGTTTACTCGTACCTGAACCGCGAAACCCCGACGCTCAAGAAGATCGCCGCGAAGACCAGCAAGACCCCCGCTTCGGGAAGAACATCAACCAAGCCTCCGCCGCGTAAAACGAGATCGAGCATGCCCTGCATTGCCCAGGTGGTTGGCAGCACTTTCACCGCGCTTTGAATCGCCGTCGGGAATAGTTCCAGCGGATACCAGCATCCGCCCATGAGCGCCATGACCATGCCGAACATGATGCTCACCCCGCTGGCTTGCGCTTCGGTCTTGATGAACGTTCCCAACGTGGCGCCGAACGCCGCCGCCGCAAGCGCCGAGGCAAGCAGGATGACGAACAACGCGAGCGGATCGCGCCCCCAGTTCAATTTCATCGCCAGAATCGCAAAGCCGACCAGCAGGAACATTTGAATCAACGCCATCGCCACCTGCCCCGAGATCGTGCCGAGTAAAAATGTCGCTTTCGTGGTTGGCGTGGTGAGCAGGCGGCGCAGCGTTCCCCCTTGTCGTTCGCTTGCAAACAGGGCTGAAATCCCAAAGAGCGGAATGAACACCCACGTGATCAATTGTCCCGCCGAAGAGTTGGCGCGCGGGTCATAATTCACCCGGTCGGGCGTCGTCCCTTCGATGACGGTCACTCGTTCGGGCGCGTCGGCTTGAATGTCCTGCGCCAGCGTGAGCGAACTTTCGAAATAGGCTTGTTTCTCCGCGTCGGAGGCAAAGGCTTGTTTCGCTTCGCGTTGCCTCACCGCATTCTGGGCGGCGGAGACCGAACTGCTCACGCGGCGGATGGCGGTGAGGATGGCGCGTTGCGCGATGCCCGCGTTGAGGTTGCTGGGTTGTTGGAGCATCTCCACTTGGGCGGAACCGTTTTGCAGCGCCTCGATGTCAACGCCCGCGGGGATGATGAATACCGCGTCGGCGCGACGGTCGTCGAATTGACTCTGCGCCTCAGCGCGCGTCACCACCTCGGGACGAACCGCCGTCGAATTCTCCAATTCGTCAATGATCTGTTGCGAAACGGCTGTCTGCGATTCATCCACGACCGGTATACGGATGCGGTTGTCGTCGTCGTTCGAAGGCGTCCCACCGGCGAGCAGGAAGGTGAACACGATCGGGAGGATGATGAAGAACAACAACTCCGATGGGCTGGTAAAGCGGACGATGGCGTCTTTCCATGCGATGGCGAAAATCTTTTTCATGATTATTTTGACCTTCTTGCCGCAGAGACTCAGAGACTGTTTCTTAACTTCTTTTTTAGACACGGACGCCACGGATTTCACTGATTTTCACGGAAAAAATCTTTAAAAAGCCGTCTTGTTTCCGTGTGTTCCGTGAAACTTGTACTGAGCCTGTCGAAGTACGTGTACAAAAGAGCAAGGCTTCAGACTTAAGAAACATTTTCTCAGAGACTCTGCGTCAGATTTACTGTTGCGCGATCCCATTCCGATTGAACAACACGACCGAGGCGGCGAACAACAACGCGCCCATGATGAGCAATGCGGTGACGGGTTCGGTTAGATTCTTCAACGTGCCGCCGAGGGCGAGGGTGACGAAACCGTCCATGCCCCAGGCGTTGGGCGTGATCTTGCTGAGGGTCTGCATGAACGGCGGGAAGTTTTCAAGGCTCATGAAACTTCCGCCGAGGATGCCGAAGATGAGCATGACCGCCGCGCCTGTGCTTCCCACTTGCGCGGGCGTGCGGGCAAAGGCGGTGATCAACATGCCCCAGCCCGTGGCGCCGAAGACTGCGGCGAGGATCAAAACCAAAACGCCAAGCGGGTCGCCCCATTGCACCTGAAAGAAGATCGAAGAGGCGAGGATCAAAACGCCGACCTGCGCGACGCCCATCAAGAAGATTCCCAACACCTTGCCGCCCAACACCTGCGCGTTGGAGGTGGGCGAGATCAACATGCGCGGAAGAGTGCCTTGCGAGCGTTCGGCAAGGATGGAGCGTCCGCCGTACGAGACGGTGTACATGAGGAACATCAACGCCATGCCCGGCGCGAAGTAGGCAAGCAGGTCGAACTCAACGGCTTCCGCGCCTTGGGTGTCGGTCTTGAGCGTGATGGCGGTGGATTCGGATTCGTCCACGTTTGCGAATAACTCTTGCGCTTCGCTCGCCACGTCCTGCGGATTCAACAGTCCGCTTTGCATCAAGCCGACGAGGGAGGTCGTGCCGCTCACGCGCCCTTCTTCGACGCGCGAGAGGAATTCGTCTACGATGGCTTTGATGATGCCCGCGCCTGTCGGACGCGAGGGGTTGGCGTACACTTCGATTTGAACGGGAGCAGGCTGAACGGCGGTTGAGTCGAACGTTGTCCCCTCGGCAGGGATGACGCTGTCGGTGAATCCTTGTGGGATGACGATGGCGGCTGAGGCTTGGTCGCTGTCGATTAATCGGCGAGCCGCCTCGGGGTCGGATGAAGCGGTCGGTTCCACCAAGTCTGCCAGATCGGCGGAGTTGAATAATTCTTCGAGCGCGTTGCCCAACTCTTTTTGATCCAAATTGACGATGACGACGGGAATGTCTGAAAGCCCGGTCGAGCCGCCGCTGAAGCGACCCGAGACGAATCCCATGCCGATGGTGAGCAGGAACGGCGCGAGGAGCATGAAGATGAGCGCGGCGCGGTCGCGGAACATGAGTTTGAGGTCTTTGATGCCGATGAGGAGGAGTTTGAGCATGATGTTTCCTGTTGCACGGAGCAAGTTACGAGTTTCAGGTTTCAGGTTTCAAGTGTCAAGTTCCAAGTTCCAAGTTACCTGTCTACCTGTGTACGTGTCTACGTGTCTACGTGTCTACATGTCTACGTGTGTACGTGGCTACGTATCGCGCAACGCCCTTCCCGTGAGATGCAAAAACACCGCTTCGAGATTCGGTTCGCGGATGTCAATGGAGCGGATCTTTATCCCGCGTTCGTTGGCTTTGCCCACCACCGCCGCGAGGATGTCTTTCGCATCCGCTGTGATGACGCTGACCTCGTGATCGGTCACATCCGCTTTTTGCACGCCTTCGACTCCGCTCAATGCTTTGGCGAGCGTCTCGGGGTCTTCGTTTTCGCCGATGTGCAGGATGAGCGTTTCGGTCTCGCCGACCTGTTTGGTGAGTTCATCCTGCGTGCCGAGCGCGATGAGTTCGCCGTGATCAATGATGCCGACGCGGTTCGAAAGTTCAGCGGCTTCTTCCATGTAGTGCGTGGTGTAGAGAACGGTCATGCCCTGTTTGTTGAGGTCTTTGACCGTATCGAGAATCGCCCGCCGCGATTGCGGATCAATACCGACGGTGGGCTCGTCCATGAACAGCAGACGCGGCTTGTGGAGCAGACCGACTCCGATGTTGACGCGGCGCTTCATCCCGCCCGAATAGGTTTTGACTCGATTTTTGGCTTTATCGGTCAAACCGATCTGCTCCAACACCTCATCCACGCGGCTGGTGAGGGACTTGCCGCCGAGTCCGTACATCTGCCCCCAGAAGACGAGATTCTCTTTTGCCGTGAGGTCTTCGTACAGAGCCAAATCCTGCGGCACGACGCCGATCACGCGCTTGACCGCCATCGGGTCTTTCGTCACGGAATATCCGCCGATGGTTGCATCGCCAGACGTGGGCGCGTATAACGTGGACAGCATCGAGATGGTCGTCGTCTTCCCCGCGCCGTTGGGACCGAGCAGGCTGAAGATCTCTCCCTCTTTGATGTCGAAGGTGATTCCCTTGACGGCGGTGAAGTCTCCGTAGGTTTTGACGAGGTTTTGGGATTCGAGAATGTTGGGCATGGGTTTCTCCTCTTGCGTTATGAATGTCTACGTGGAAATGGGGGAGGGGTTTCGGGAGGCGAAGCTATTGCGCCGCTGTAAAAACGGCAGTACTGCTTCCCAGATCGTTGTGGCGCGTCTTGCCAGCGTTAAGACTCGCCTGCCAATGCAAGAATCCGTTGTTTGACTTCAGCGGAAACCCACATACCCGAATCGCTTAACTTTGCCATATACGGTTCGACCTTTTTGATCAAGCCATGAGATTTTGCTTCCAGTAAAACTTGCAGAGTCCCCCATACTTGCACGCCTGCTGCCTGCGCGGTTCGAAGCGCAAGCATATCGTCAAGTAATACTACTCGGTCTGAATTTTCCAATGCCAGAGCCATTGCCGCAATTTCACCTGCCCCTAAATCCAAAGCGAGCCACTCCGAAGGCGTAGATTTTGGGTTGACAATATTCAACCAAGGATACTCATCTGGATTGGGAACATCGTAGCCTTTGCTTTGACCCGCTTGTAATTCATTTCTCACGGCTTCAGGCGCCCAAACCTCATCGAACAGTTTGGGAAGCCAATCAATACCGCCAGCGCGATAAAGATATAGAAGCGGAGAAGTATTGCTGATGGCTTTACCCATGAGCGTTTTCTAGATCATCCAACTCTGCCATCAAGGGAAAAACCTTATAGCGAGCCAGGCTGAGTAAAAACTCAACCCTGGACATCCCCGCGAGCTCAGAAGCCCGCCCAGAAGAAAGCCTGCCCATCTCGTACAACTTGACAGCCGCTAACATGCGGATTTCACGCCCAAATGATTCGGCGTCAGTCTTTTCGGCAAGAAGCACCTTGTCTGGAATTTCGATCGTAATTTGTTGGAGAGTCATTTTTACTCCTTTATCCGCCCCTGATTTTACTTCGCTTCAACTGATTTTTTCATGCGGATTTTTTTGCGAGGGATTTCCCTGCGCCCTTGACTGAAAATTCGCTCACGCCCATCGAACTCCCCAGCGGATTTTTTCCTCCCCAAATACCCTAACGGGCACACGTGCGACCCGCGAAGAGCGGCGGCTCGAATTTGGGGAGGGGACGATTGCTCTTGAAATGAAAATTTTTGTTTTCATAAAAACTTTGCTTATCATGTTCTCCCCCAAATCCGACAGCACTATCGTCGTATTTGCCCACAGGGGGCTTCGCGCGGGGAGATGTCCGAAGGTCAGAGGGGGCTCTCACTCAAATCTCTCCCTCTTTGATGTCGAAGGTGATTCCCTTGACGGCGGTGAAGTCGCCGTATTTTTTGACGAGGTTTTGGGAAAACTCAGACCGTACGCATAATTGGCGTTCTCCCCTGGCGCTGCCCGTGATTTGCCAGACAAATCAGGCAGGCGTAACGCCAGCAGGCGCGTTAGGCCTTCGGCGCGCCCTGCGCAAGGTTTTGCGTACGTCCTGAATCAGAACCTCACACCCCAAGCCGCCGAAAAACGCTTCGTCTACACGTTTTGGCGCTTTTGACCCATCCGCATGCTAAAAACGGGAGAGCCAGAATTTCAAAACACTCTCTACGTTCCGAAAATAAAAGACTCCCTCACGAGAGGGAGTCGCAGCTGGGGATTAAGGATTCGAACCTCAAATTTTGCGTCCAGAGCGCAACGTGATGCCATTTCACCAATCCCCAATGAGCCAGCGGGCGGAATTTTAGCACAGCGATTTCATTCGGACAAGGGCGGTCACGCAGGTGCGCATGGCTTTCTTAAAAAGTCGGAGATTCCTCAACGCGAGTTACGCCAATCAGCGAATGACGCGAATAAACCCAGGAAAATTCGCGAAATTCGCCTATTCGTGGCATTCGCGTTCCAAACCCGCCGGTTTGTCAAGCGACTTTGAAAAGACCATACGCAGGTGCGCGCAAAGGTTGTCCATTCGACGCTGGAGAGCGCTTCTTACGCTGGCGTAGGCGGACGTTCTCCTGGCAACGCCCGCCAGGGCAGTTGTAACGTCTGCTGACATGTTTTGCATGCGCACACGCAGAGACGCGCGCTTGGAGTAAAATCGAGTTGTATGTCCACGCAGATACCCATCCATCAGTCCGTGCAGACTCAGTTCCGCGAGTTGGGCAACCTGCTCGCTTCGGCGCAGACGGTCCCGGCCGGGGCGGGCGAGATCGTGGGGCGCGTCTCCGGTCTTTTGCAACTGCTCGAGCAAAATGTCAACACGATCCTGGAACTGCATCAGAATCAACTTGGCGCGTTCATGGGCGTGGGGCGCACGATCAATTCGTCGCTGGGGCTGAAGCAGGTGCTGGAGGATGTGATGGACCGCCTGATCCACCTGATGCAGGCGGAGCGCGGCTTCCTGATGTTGAAAGACGAACGGGGCGAACTGGCGGTGCAGACCGCGCGCGGCATGGATGGGGAGAGTTTGGAAAAAGTTTTTTCAGTCAGCCGCACGATCATCCATGCCGTCACCGATTCGGGCAAGCCCGTCATCACCACCAACGCGCAGTCCGATCCACGCTTCGAGAATCAGATGAGCGTCGCCACGTTCCAATTGCGCTCGATCCTGTGCGCCCCGCTCAAACTTAAAGACGAAATCATCGGCGTGATCTATGTGGACCATCGCGGCATGCCCGGCATGTTCCGCGAAAGCGACCTTTCCATCATCTCCGCATTTGCCGACCAAGCCGCAGTCGCCATAGACAATGCGCGCCTGTTTGAAAGCCTGAAAGCCGCCAACGCCGAATTGGAGATTGCCTACGATGCGACTCTTAATGGCTGGGTGCGCGCGCTCGACTTGCGCGATAAGGAAACCGAGGGACATACCCAGCGCGTCACATCGTTAACGGTTCAACTGGCAAAATTCATGGGGGTCGCGGATGAAGAGATCATCCATTATCAACGCGGCGCGTTACTGCACGACATCGGCAAGATGGCGATCCCCGACGCGATCCTGCTCAAGCCCGGCGAACTCAGCGCCGAGGAGCGCGACCTGGTGCGGCGACACCCGCTCTTTGCGTACGAAATGTTAAAGCCGATCCGCTTTTTGCACCGCGCCATAGACATCCCCTATTGCCATCACGAAAAATGGGACGGGAGCGGGTATCCGCGCGGGCTGAAGGAAGCGCAGATCCCATTTGCGGCGCGCATCTTTTCCATTGCCGATGTGTGGGACGCGCTGACCTCCGACCGCCCATATCGCAAACGCGTCCAGCCGGAAAACGTGCGCGCCTACCTGCGCGAACAATCGGGGACTCACTTCGACCCGCAAGTGGTGGACGCCTTCCTGAGCATGTGATCTGCGCGCGGGCGAGGTGGGCGCCAATTGCCAATTTGCGTTACTTTCTTGCCGCGCGCCGCGTATTTTCCTCCATGTCCATCAACATCAACATTGTTTTTCCGATCGCCTGCAATGCGATGAAATACACCACGCCGCGAAAGGGACGTTCGATGATGTAGAGGAGGTTGGTGGCGATGTCGGTGAAGCCCCCGACCCAAAAGCCGCGCGCCATGCTGAGCAGGAACACAACCAGGGCAAGGAGCAGATCGAGCGCGTACACGAGCGCGATGACCCACGCCAGGATGTCCGCCCAGCGCGAGAGCTTGAGGACCGTATCGCGGTCGAAGTATGTGCCGGGGAATGTTTTGTTTTCGCTCATGTGCGCCTCCAGAGCCCCAACGGGGTGAAATGATTATAGACGAGATTTGTGTTTCGTCACAACCCCGAAGGGGTGTCATAGAATTTCACCTCTTCGGGGTTTATCCATCATGGATGATCTTTATTACAATCATTCCATCCCTTCGGAATTGAAGAGGGGCATACCGTTGAAGTTCGGTTTATAATTGCCGCCATAATTGAGTTACAAGGAATCAGAATGACCGAAGAAAAAACCAGCCGCATCCCCGCCTTCATCCGCGAAGCCGTGACCGAAGATCTGAAGAACGGACGCTTCAATTATGTCCGCACGCGTTTGCCGCCCGAGCCGAACGGATATTTGCACATCGGACACGTCAAGGCGTTTTTGATTGACTACTTCACCGCGCAGGAATTCGGCGGCGAGTTGTATCTGCGTTTCGACGACACCAATCCATCCAAAGAAGAGACCGAGTTCGTGGAAGCCATCGAAGCGGACGCCGCCTGGCTGGGAATCCAATGGGCAAAGGTGACCTTCGCCTCCGATTACTTCGACCTGCTCTACAGTTGGGCGGTGAATCTGGTGAGGCTGGGGTTGGCATACGTGGACGATCAGACTCAGGAGGAGATGAGCGCCAGCCGCGGCACCCTGCCCAAAGGCACGAAATGGAGCGAGACCGAATCCGCCATCAAACCCGGAGTGGATTCGCCGTATCGGAATCGTTCCGTCGAGGAAAATTTGGACCTGCTCGAACGGATGAAGAACGGCGAGTTCGCCGAGGGGAGCCGTGTGTTGCGCGCCAAAATTGATATGGCGCACCCGAATATTTTATTGCGCGACCCGGTCATGTATCGCATCATGCACGTCCACCATCACCGCACCGGCGACAAGTGGCACATCTATCCGATGTACGATTGGTCGCATGGACAAAACGATTCGATGGAAGGTGTGACCCATTCGCTGTGTTCCAACGAGTACATCATCCATCGCCCATTGTACGAATGGTTCCTGCAAAAACTGGAGGCGTTTCCCAGCCGCCAGATCGAGTTCTCGCGCCTCAACCTGACCTATGCCATGATGAGCAAACGCAAGGTGCGCAAACTGGTGGAGGAGGGCATCGTGCGCGGCTGGGACGATCCCCGATTGACCACCCTGCGAGGTCTGCGCCGCCGCGGGGTCACGCCGGAGGCGATCATCCATTTCGTGACCGGGACCGGCGAGACGAAGAATGATTCCTACGTGGAGATGGGTCAGTTGGAAGCCGTCATCCGCGACGACCTGAACAAGCGCGCCCTGCGGCGCATGGCGGTGTTGAAACCGCTCAAGGTGATCATTGACAATTATCCCGAAGGTCAGACCGAAGAGATGGAAGCGGTCAACAATCCCGAAGACCCGTCGGCAGGGACGCGCAAGGTCCCGTTCTCGAAGGTGATTTACATTGAGCGGGACGATTTCCGCGAGACGCCGCCGCCCAAATATTTCCGCCTGTATCCGGGCAACGAGGTGCGACTGCGCTATGCGTACCTGATCAAATGCACGCACGCGGTTAAGGACGCGGCGGGCGAAGTGATCGAGGTACATTGCACGTACGATCCCGCCACGCGCGGCGGCGACGCGCCGGATGGACGCAAGGTTAAGTCCACCATCCATTGGGTTTCGGCGGAACATGCAGTCAAAGCCGAGGTGCGGCTGTACGAGCAGTTGTTCACCGTTGAGCGCCCGGACGATGGCGATTTGGATGCGATCATCAATCCCAACTCGCTCGAAGTGATCGGCAATGCGTATGTCGAGCCTGCGCTGGGAAATGTGGAAGCGGGTGAGCGATTCCAGTTCGAGCGCACCGGCTATTTCTGCGCGGACCTCGATACGAAACCCGGCAAGCCGGTCTTCAATCGCACGGTGACGTTGAAGGATAGTTGGGCGAAGGTTAGTCAAAAAGTCGGATAGCCTGCTAGTCAAATAGTCAACCGCCTCGTGAGGTCAACGCGCGAGGTGGTAACTCATATTTCATGACAACTATCACAAAAAGTTGCTCGGTTAGAATTTAGTGCGAGGTTTAATAATGGCAGAAAATCTAACGAATGAAGAAAAACGTGTAGTCTTTTACTCGGAAGAGTCCCAGCCGACTATTTCTAGTGGTGTTAATCCTGAAACACCCCTTTCTGCGCTAAATTTAAATTGGCGCGAAAAGGATTTGCCCGAACGAGAAAGAACAAAACATGTTCACCGGCTGCACCCTTATTTGGGGAAATTTATTCCCCAACTCGTTGAGATCTTTCTGAGAAAGTATTTCAAGCCAGGACAAACAGTGTTTGATCCTTTTGGCGGTTCAGGCACAACTCTGGTGCAAGCTAATGAGTTAGGCGTAAATTCTATTGCTTATGATATTTCGGCCTTCAATGTGATGTTGATGAAGGCAAAAACTGATAGATATGAATTAAAGAGACTCAAATCGGAAGTGGAAGATATTCTTGAAAAAGTAAATCTTGAGACGCAAACTCATACTCACCAACTAGCCCTATGGGAGAGGG
This sequence comes from Anaerolineales bacterium, assembly GCA_019187665.1. GTDB lineage: Bacteria > Chloroflexota > Anaerolineae > Anaerolineales > Villigracilaceae > Denitrolinea. The sequence goes on along the minus strand of JABARH010000003.1, from coordinate 206,655 downwards.
AAGGAAAATATGAAGCCAGTAATCAAAGCGAATATTTGGCATCATGGTTCGCCCCGCAGGCTCTAAACGAGTTGCTTTCCTACCGGAACCTAATTGACGAGTATGAATACAAAAATGTATTGAAAGTGATTCTGTCTCGGTCGGCTCGTTCATCTCGTCTCACGACACACTTTGATTTAGATTTTCCAAAAAGGCCTCAGACCGAGCCTTACTGGTGTTATAAGCATAGTAGAACCTGTGTGCCGACCGAGTCTGCTTATAAATTTCTGAAGCGATATAGCCAAGATACAATCAAGAGAATTGAAGAATATTCTCTTCTAAGAACAAACGCTGAAGTTTCTGTATTTCATGGCGATAGCCGATACGAGCCGATACCTTCAATTGATGGTTTAATCACCAGTCCGCCTTATGTTGGATTAATTGATTACCACGAACAACATCGTTATGCTTACGAATTGTTGGGCTTGGAAGATCGTCGTACAAATGAAATTGGGCCAGCCGAGCAGGGTTCGAGTCAAAAAGCCAAGAAGACCTATCAAGGTGATTTAGTTCAAGTTTTTGCAAATGCAATGAAGTCAATGAAATCTGGAGGATACTTGATTGTTGTAGCAGGCGATAGATATGGACTTTATGACTACATTGCAAAAGAAAGCTATGTGCAAATTGAAGCCATTGTTAGACGGCATGTGAATCGCCGAACAGGCAGGCGTTCTTCGGAATTCTATGAGGATGTATTTGTCTGGAGGAAATCATGATAAATCCGCAGGTGCGTTCAGCCATCAAAGGTTATTTAGAGGGATTTATTGATGGACTGGTACAACAACACAAACCCGTTGATACCCCTCCTCGGTTAATCAAAGATGAACACGAGGATGAACCGCCAACTGATGGTGGTTATAAACCATTTCACGAGGCGATTATTCCTGACCAGATTCTTCGTGTTAGTGCTTTTGAACGTTCGTTTTCAACAAAGTTAGGTTCTACTTTTGAGGAGTGTGCGCGTCTTATTGCATCGCAATTCTACAAAACTGTTCGCCGAAATTTTGTTGCTACCGGTCAGATGCCAAATGCAGCTGCCGCGCGAATCGAGCAACTTGTAACTCAAATTGCATCAGAGCATCGGCCAAATTTTATGAACTTAATCAAAGATATATTGCAAGTCCAAGATGACCATTGGGTTGAGAGGCCAGTTGTTGCCGATCTGTACCTGGAAGACAAAAAGGGCGCTCGATATTTCTTCGAAATTAAATCCCCAAAGCCGAATAAGGGGCAGTGCCTGGAAATCGCCGAAAGATTATTGCGAGTCCATGCAATAACCCAAGAAAGCCGACCAAAGGTCAATGCATATTTTGCTATGGCTTACAATCCTTATGGTCTTCGTCGAGAAGATTATCGGCATAGTTTTAGTCTTCAATATCTCGATATGGAAAACGAGGTTCTCCTTGGCGATGAATTTTGGCAGATTATTGGTGGGAAGGGGACGTATGAAGAGCTTCTTGATATATATCGGGAGGTTGGGCGGGAAAAGTCTAAGGCAATGATGGATACCCTGTTGTTTGGATTCTAGTTTTGAGGTGGTTTTTATGAAAAACAAAATTGAATTTGATATTCCCGTCTTGTATACTACAGGCGCTTATATCCGACCTTTCAAGGTTGTTGACATAAACGGGAATGAAAAATGGATTTGGACTGTCAGTGAATTTGTTGATGACACCTTTTGGAATGGGGAAGTTTTCAATCCCGGTGAGAGTGGCGACTCAATGCGGAGTTTGTTATCTCCCCAACCTCAAAACACATCCTCAAATTAAGGTAAAATTCCCCTCACCGGGGCGATGGCGGAATCGGCTTACGCGGCGGTCTTAAAAACCGCTGGTCTCACGACCATGTGGGTTCAAGTCCCACTCGCCCCACCTTATCCAACCGCGAAGCCCGCCAAGGGCGCGAAGATAATTCTTTTTTTCTTTGCGATCTCAGCGCGCTTTGCGGTCATCTTTTTTGGTCACGGATAACACGGATTCCACGGATAAAATAAAAAAAGAATCCGTGTGATCCGTGAAATCCGTGTCCGCAAGAAGCTCTTCTAATTTCAGGTTAGAATAACGAATATGTACACTCGCCAGCAACTCGAAGAGATCGAAGACACCTCCCTTGCGCCGTACGGAATGCGCAGCAAGGACTCGAAAGGCCGCGCCTACCTCGACAGCGAACCCGACTATCGCACCGCCTTCCAGCGCGACCGCGACCGCATCATCCACACCACCGCCTTCCGCCGCCTCGAATACAAGACGCAGGTCTTCGTCAACTACGAAGGCGACTACTACCGCACGCGCCTGACGCACACCATCGAGGTCGCCCAGATCGGGCGCACCATCGCGCGCGCCCTCGGCGCCAACGAGGACCTCGTCGAAGCCATCTGCCTCGTCCACGATATCGGACATCCGCCCTTCGGTCATTCCGGCGAGACGGCTCTCGCCCGCCTCATGCGCGACCACGGCGGGTTCGACCACAACAAACAGACTCTACGCCTCGTCACCGAACTGGAAAGCCGCTATCCCGAATTCCCCGGCCTCAACCTGACCTGGGAAGTCCGCGAGGGAATCGTCAAGCACGAGTCGGAATACGATATTTCAGACGCCTCCACCTTTAACCCGGACCTGCGCGGCAACCTCGAGACTCAGATCTGCAACGTCGCCGACGAACTGGCCTACACCTCCCACGACCTGGACGACGGCTTGCGCTCCGAGTTGATCACGCCGCGCATGTTGCGCGGCATCATGCTCTGGGAAGTGCTGACCGCCTCCACCGGCTGGCAGGGACCCGACCTGGACGATATGGCGCGCCACCGCCTGATCCGCGAGTTGATCGGACTCGAAGTGACCGACCTCGTCACCGCCACCTCGAACCGCATTCAGGAAAGCGGCGCGAAGTCCGCGCTCGACATTCAGAAGTTAAAGCGCAACGTCATCGGTTTCAGCGAAGAGATGCACCGCCGCAACCGCGAGTTGAAAGATTTCCTGTATCGCAACATGTACCGTCATTACCGCGTCGTACGCATGCAGGTCAAAGCGGAGAAGATCCTTGCCGACCTGTTCAACGCCTACCGCGCCGAGCCGGAGATCCTCCCCGAGCACGCGCGCAAACCGATCGACTCGCGCGGACTCGAACGCACCATCTGCGATTACATCGCCGGCATGACCGACCGTTTTGCCATCGAAGAACATCAGAAATTATTTAACCCCGCGGAGAAACCGTAACCATGTCCGAAAACACCTACCTCACCGCCGAAGGCTTTGCCAAACTCAAAGCCGAGCTCGAAGACTTAAAAGGCAGGGCGCGCGATGAACTGTCCGCGCGCCTGCGCTCTGCGATCCAAATGGGCGACCTCTCCGAGAATGCCGATTATCACAAGGCGAAAGAAGACCAGGCCTTCCTCGAGGGACGCATCCAGGAGTTGGAATTCATCGTCGGCAGCGCCGTTGTCATTGAAGAGGGCGCGAAAAGCGATACAGTCATAGTTGGATCGCACGTCACGATCCAGGAGGGGAACGACGCGCCGGAGACCTATCACATGGTCGGGCCGAAGGAAGCGGATCCGCGCAACGGGCGCATCTCCTACGAATCGCCGATCGGCAAAGCCCTGCGCGACCACAAGGCTGGCGATATGGTGGACGTGGAAACTCCCGCCGGGAAGGCGCGCTTCAAGATATTGAAGATCGAGTGAGGCAGTACCTGGGTAAACACGTAGGCACGTAAACACGTAGACATGTGAACATGGAAATTACGAAGTAAGAAAAAGACTCTGATCAACTCAGAGTCTTTTTCTTCGCTGTTTACGTGTGTGCTTGTCTACTTAGCCCTTGGGCCACACTGCCAGTTCCAGCGTGATACGCTCGAAGTGACTCTTGGGTGGAAGGTTGCCCTGGCCGAATTCCAGATCTACAACGGTTGCAAGGAGTTGGAGCGTGGCGGTTTCGAGCAGGGTCTGTCCATGTGGTTCGATCTGTACCAGTTCGCCCTTGGCCTCCAGTTTGGCGCGGAGATTCGGGTCATTAAAGGCGTGTGGTGTCATCAATACCTTGGTCGCGGTTTTGATGTCGTTCTTATCGAACAGCCAGATCTCGATGGCCGTGACCTTCTTCGGGTCTCCGACGCCGATGGCATCCGAGACGCCCACGCCATACTCGCCGAGGAAGTCCCCGTTCTGCGCGTCGATGCTGAATGATTCGTCATATAGGTCGTCGCCCAGCACGTAGGTGGTCATGGTGCGCGAAGTCGGTTCCTGCAAGCCCATCTTGGAGAAATCGGTTTTGGCGTCGGCCGCGGCGCGCGTGATCTCCTGCGCCTGCCGCGCCGGGGAATATTCTTCCGGCGAGGAGGGTGATCGTCCGCGTATGAATCGCCGCCAGAAGAGATAAACAACCCCCACCAGCACAGCCAGGGCCAGCACGCCGCTGACCGCGATCACCATGGACTGGTTGGCAAGGAGCGAGGGCGTGTCATCCGTCGGGCCGTCGGGGCTGGGCGGCTGTTGCGCGCCTCCCGTCGCAGACGCGACGCGGTCCCGGAAGTTTGCAGCGATCCCCGGGTCTTGCAGCCCCGGAGCGCTGGCAATCTTCTGCAACAGGGGCAGCGATTTTTCCACCCCCACCTGCTGAATGCGGATCCAGGCCAGGTCGGTGTCCTGGTTGAGTTCAAATGAATCGATTGCCATGCGCAGGTAATCTTCCTGGGCCTGCCCTGAAAGAGCGGCGGGTGTGGCGTCGGTCCACTGGGTCGGCCAGACCATCCACGCAAAGAAGAGTCCGAGGACCAACCCCAATACTCCGGCGGCAATGGCAACGATTAACGGTTTTTTGAATAGATCCGGTAGGCGCATCGAAAGCTCCTTTGAATTCAGGTTTCTGTGTGTAAACGCCTTGCAATCGCCTCCATTATACAGAATTAGCGGCGATTGCGCCAACAGTATTTACGTACGGTTCTCCAGCCAATACAGGCGTCGTTCGGTTTCGGGGATGTCCATCGCAACTTTGACCTTGAACCTCGCCTCGAATGCGGATTCGAAACCCTCGCGCGTGTATGCATCGAAGATGTCCTTGCGACTGCGCAATAATTTCTGGACCTGCGAGTCGCTCTTCGGAACCCATTCGATCACCAGCCGCTGGCAGATGTCTGCGAAAAAGTCCGCGACGCGGGGCAGAGGCACATTGTTCGAGATGGCAAGGTGATGGATCAGCGCCAGCGCGAAGGCGGTGTCGGCTGGTCCGCGTTGACCGAATGAGTCGCGTTCGGAGTTTGCCCAGCCGAGGGCGGGGGAGGGGTTGGTCAGGTCGAGGACGAGCGGGAGCAGATTCTGCTCCTTTTCAGATTTTATCCTTCGATAATTTTGTTCGACGGCGGAGGGATCAATGTCCCAGGCCACGGTTGCGATGCCGCGCGCGCTGGCAAGCCGGCTGAACTCGCCGTTGTTTGCGCCCAGGTCCCAGACGGAGGCGGGCTTCATTTTTTCCAGCCATTCGGAGATGATTCGTTTTTTATGGTCGAAGGCGGAGTCGGTGTAGTTGGTGATCTCGTAATAATGTCCCCATTCGGTGCCGGACGGTTTCCATTCCAATTTCTTGACCGTGTTTTCCAGGCTCTCGATCAATCCAATAAATGCGTTTTGACTCATCCCGCCTTTGACTGCCGTGGATTTCACATCCGCATCGGCATAACGTGTTTGCGCGGAGGCGTGGAGGTGGAGGTGAGTCAGCAATCCAAAATTCAGGCGGGAGGAAACAGGGAGCAAACTGCTGGCGAGATCGAGCGGAATCCCATCCACGTAGACCCGCAGGAGTTGGCTGAGCCGCACGTCGCGGGCGGACATCAATGCCAGCGGAGCGAGGAAGTGCTGGCAGAACTGGCGATAGGCGTCCCAGGGTTTGCCTTCCCGATACGTTTCAAATGAGAGCGTGTCAATCAGGACGGGTTTGCCGTGGATGAATTGAATGTTGTACGCGCTGGCGTCTTTGAGCGACATGCCCGCCCTGAGCGCGCGCTTTTGAATGGACAGCGTCGCAAGCGCGGCGTCTTTCAATTGGCTGAACGACCACTCGTACGGATACGAGATGAAAGGGACTCGTTCGGGTTGGATAATCTTGAATGCGGTCGAAACATCGGCCGGCTTCGCATTCGATTCGACGTGCGGAATCAACAAACCGGATTTAACGAGTTTTTCGTAGAGTCCCGATTCCATCAGGCGGGCGTAATCGTCCGCGTAGGCACGGTTGACCTGACGGAGCAGGATTCCGTTTCGGGTGAACAGGAACCCGCTTGGGTCGCGGAAAGAGGCGGGGAGAATCCCGCTACTTTGTTTCGCCATCGTCGTCGGTCTCATCCTCTTTCGGTTTGATCCCGAACCAGCCGCGGATCTTGCTCCACGAGGCGCGCACCGCCACGCCGATTCCGAGCAGGGCGGCGATCACGAGTTGGATGATGAAACTCCCCGAGCCGGGGTCGAGATAGGGAAGAGGGGTGAAGTGCATGGGTTCCTCTTATTCTGAAGTTTCCGCAACCACGTCTTCCAGTGAAAAGATTTCCTGGCAGTTCGTGCATTGCGCTTCGCGTTTGTTGGCGATCACCAGCAAGCCGCTGCATTTGGGGCAGGGCGTGGCGAGCGGTTTTTTCCATGTGGTGAATTCGCAGTTCGGATAATTGATGCAACCGTAGAACGTGCGCCCCTTGCGCGTTTTGCGCTCCACTAGCTCGCCGCCATCGGTGGGACATTTCACGCCGATCTTTTCGAGCCAGGGCTCGGTGTAGCGGCATTTGGGGAAATTTGCGCATGAGATGAATTTTCCGAAGCGTCCGTAACGGATGACGAGTTCGCCGCCGTCGGTGGGGCAGATGCGCCCGATCGGTTCGGGTCCCGACTTGGTGACGGGCATCTCCGCCTGGGCTTTGTCCACGTCCGCTTTGAACGGCTGATAGAACTCGCGTACGACCTCCGCCCACTCGGCTTGACCGGAGGCGATCATGTCGAGGTCGTCTTCCATGCGCGCGGTGAATGTGGTGTCCACGATGTCGGCGAAGTATTGCGCCATCAGATCGTTGACCTGGATTCCGATCTCGGTCGGGACGAGACGTTTATCCACGCGCTCGACGTATCCGCGTTGTTGGATGGTGGAAATGGTCGGCGCGTAGGTGGATGGTCTTCCGATGCCGTTCTCCTCGAGGATTTTTACCAGCGAGGCTTCGCTGAAGCGCGGCGGCGGCTGGGTGAAATGCTGGTCGGGGATCAGGCGCTCCAGAGTTTGTTTTTGTCCTTCTTCGATTCCATCGGGAATCTTCACGTCCTCTTCCTCGTCCTCGGCTTTGATATCTTCGTTCTTTGCCTCTTCGTACACGGCGAGGAAACCCATGAAACTGATCACCTGGTGCGAGGCGCGCAGGAGATATTCGTGCGCGCTGGCGCCGCTCACTTCGACTTGCAGGGTGTCGTAGACCGCGGCTTCCATTTGCGACGCCATGAATCTCTGCCAGATCAGGCGATACAGTTTGTATTGCGCCGCTTCGAGATACGGCTTGACCATCTCCGGAGTGCGCATTACGGAGGTGGGGCGGATGGCTTCGTGCGCCTCCTGCGCATTCGCGGAGCGGGTCTTGTATTGCGGGGGTTCGGAGGGCAGGTAGCTTTTTCCGAATTTCTTTTCGATATATTCGCGCGCTTCCTTCTGCGCGGTTCCCGCCACGTTGGTCGAGTCGGTACGCATGTAGGTGATCAGTCCGGTCGCGCCGCCGTTGCCCACGTCTACGCCTTCATAAAGAACCTGCGCCAGCGCCATCGTCCGCCGCGTCGGAAATCCGAGTTTGATCGAGGCTTCCTGTTGCAACGTGGAGGTGGTGAACGGCGCGGAGGGGCGGCGCTGGCGTGTCCCGCGTTTGATCTTTGTGATGGAATACGCCGCAGATTCCATGTCTTTGAGAATCGCATCCACTGTTTCGCGGTTGGGCAGGTTCGGGTCTTCGCCGTCCAGCTTCGCCAGTTTTGCGACGAAGGTCGAGGTCAAGCCTTGCGGTTTAAATTCGGCGTGGATGGACCAATATTCGACGGGGGTGAAATCTTCGATCTCGCGCTCGCGATCCACGATCAATTTCAACGCCACCGATTGCACACGTCCCGCCGAAAGACGTCCGCGCACTTTTTCCCACAGGATCGGGCTGATGCTGTAGCCAACGAGGCGGTCCATCACGCGCCGCGCCTGTTGCGCGTTGACCAGGTCCATGTTGATCTGGCGCGGATTCTCGAACGCCTCTTTGATGGCGGACTCGGTGATCTCGTGGAACTCCACGCGCTGTACCCGCCCCGGTTCGATCTCCGCCGATTCGAGCAAATGCCACGAAATGGATTCGCCCTCACGGTCGGGGTCGGTGGCGAGATAAACTTCCGCGGCGGCTTTCGCCAGCCTGGCAATTTCCTTAACGACTTCTTTCTTTTCGTTCGGCACGCGATACTTCGGCTCGAAATTATTTTCCACGTTCACCGAAAGTTGCGACTTCAACAGGTCGCGCACATGTCCCACCGAGGCCTTGACCGTGTAGCTCTTGCCGAGGAAGCGTCCGATCGTCTTTGCCTTGGCGGGCGATTCGACGATCACCAATTTTCCGTGGCGCGGTTTTTCGACCGGCGCGGGCTTCTCCGGCGGAGTCAGATTCGCGTGCGCTTCGGTGCGCCCCATCTTGTAAAGTTTTGTTCCGCAAACCGGGCAGACTCCGATCGTGACGGGCGACCCCTTCGCGTTAAAACCTGCGGCGGGTTCGTTCATCTCACGTTTGGTCTTGCACTTCATGCAATAGGCTTCCATTCAACCTCTTAATCAATTGATCGCGTAAACTCCGCGTATTTTGCGTTCTCTTGCGCAAATCTGGCGGTACACCTGCCCTGGCGGGCGGTGCCAGGGGAGACCGCCGAATACGCTCTGTCATCTACAAATACTTTTCGTTTTTTGTGTTCTTCAATCCGTCCACGATCATGCGTACCTTCTGCGCCTGGTCTTTGTGACACACCAGCAGTACATCGCCCGCGTCCACAATGATCAGGTCGTCCACGCCGATCGTCACCACCAGACGCTCATCGCGGTTGCCGTACACCAGCGAGTTATGCGTATCCTCCGCAATGTGATTCCCGCCGAACGAAATATTCCCGTCCCCATCCGGAAGGAATACGTCATAGAGCGCGTCCCACGTTCCCACATCGCTCCAATCGAGCCCGCCCGCGGGCAGGACCGCAACCTTCTCCGCATGTTCCATAATGCCGTAATCCACAGTGACGTTTTTCAGTCCGTGCCAGACGCGCCGAATCGCTTCCTCGCCTCGTCCCGACTTCAAACCGGATTCGATCTCCTCAAGCGCGGACTTTAACTCCGGCATTTGCCTGCCCACCTCCGCCAGGATCGTCCCCGCCTTCCAGACGAACATGCCCGCGTTCCACGAATGATCGCCGGTCGAGAGCAACTCACGCGCCTCATTCTCCTTCGGCTTCTCTTTGAACTTCTTGACATGATAGACCGGATAAATGACTCGCTCCTCGATCAACTCGCCGCGTTGGATGTACCCGTACCCGGTCGCGGGATAGGTTGGCGTGACGCCGAGCGTAACCAGATACTCTTTTTCCGCCACATCCACCGCCACACGGATCAACAGATGGAACAGGTCGCGGTTGCGGATGAAATGATCCGCGGAGAGGACCGCCATCACGGCATCCGGGTCGCGCTGGCGGAGCGTAACAGCCGCCAATCCTACCACAGAGGCAGTGCCGCGCGGGGCGGGCTCCAGCACAAAATTTTTCATGGGGATTTCGGGCGCCTGCTCGTGCAAACTTTCTGCCTGTTCAGCGACGGTCACAACCAGGATTCGCTCCGGCGGAAACAATCCGTCCAGCCGCCGCACGGTGGTTTGGAACAATGTAAGATTCTCCTCCACCAGCGGCAGCATTTGTTTTGGTCTTGTTTTACGCGAGACCGGCCAAAGACGCGTCCCGCCGCCTCCGGCCATGATGACCGCGTATGTGTGATCGAGAATATCTGTCATAGTTTGATAGTTTGATAGTTTGATAGTTGCGTAGTTCGGTAGTTCCACGTCTACATGTGTACGTGTGTACGTGTGTACGTGTGTACGTGTGTACGTGTCTACGCTTTATACTCCGCCCGCTCTTCCCGGATGGCGATGTAATTCATCCCGCCCACCTGACGGACCATGCCTTTTAATTCCATGAGCGTAAGTGTAGCGGAGACTTTCTCAATCGGCAAGCCGGTCGAATTACGAATTTCGTCCACGTGCGTGGGTTCGGCGCTGAGCGCGTCGAGCAATTGCGCTTCGAGCGCGTCGACGGGGATGGCTTTGCGCGCGGCCTTGAATTCACCGGCGCGGGTCAGGTTGAGCGCCTGCATCAAATCCTGCGGGGTCAACAACGGATGCGCGCCGTTTTGAATTAATTTGTTCGTTCCCTTGCTTTGCGGCGCAAGGATGCTGCCCGGCACGGCAAATATCTCGCGCCCCTGTTCGGCGGCGAATTCGGCGGTGATCAACGCGCCGCTGGTTTCTCCGGCCTCGATCACCACGCTCGCCATCGAAAGCCCGGAGATGATGCGGTTGCGCGGCGGGAAGTTGGATGAATCAGGCGGAGTCCCAACCGCGTAGTCGCTGATCACCGCGCCCTGTGTCATCATTTTCCCGGCCATCTGCGTATGTTCGGGCGGATAGATCTTGTCCACGCCGGAACCCAGCACGCCAATCGTGCGCCCGCCTGCCTTCAGCGCCGCAGAATGCGCCACCGCGTCCACGCCGCGCGCAAGACCGGAGACAACTGTGATTCCCTGACCGGCGAGGAAAGAGGCGAGCTCTTCGGTAATCTGTCGTCCATACGGCGTGATGCGCCGCGTGCCGACAATCGCAACCGCGAAATGATCTTCCATTGTAATGTCGCCGCGCGTGTACAAAACGGGAGGCGGCTGTTCAATTTCTCTTAAGCGGGGCGGGTAAAGTTCATCCTCCCAGGTCAAGACGTTGATGTTTTGTTTCTCAATGTTTTCAACGACGCGGTTCAAATCCACGCTGGCGCGCAGTTTTACCACAGTCTCGGCGACCTTCGGACTCAACCCCGCTTCCTGTAACTGCTCTTGGGGCGCAGACCAGGCTTCCTCCAGTGAATCGAAGTACGACATCAACGCGCGCATCCGCACCGCGCCGATGCCTTTGATTAAGTTGAAGCCGATCCAGTATTGTTTATTCTGCATAAGGTCTGTGAAACGAGATATTATTTCGTTCTACTCTATCAGCCCATCCAATAAATGCACCCTGATCTCGCCATTCGGCACATCATATTCCAAAATCACATCTTTGATGGCGGGAAGTAAAACTTCTTTTCCATCTTCGCCGGTGACAACGTACACATCATTTGCGCCGGTGGCAATGATGTCGGTGAGTTTGCCGAGTTCACGCCCCTCGTCGGTGACGACGCGCATGCCGAGGACTTGATGATGATACAGTTGGCCTTCGGGCAGGGGAGGGCGGTCTTTGGCGGAGACGTAGACGTATGTATTACGCAGTGGACCTGCCAGGTCGGGAGTCGTCAGCCCGTGCAGGCCGACCAGCATCCCCGTCGCGTGCGGACGCGTAGTTGCGATCGTCATCGGCCTGTGCTGCTCGCCGATGTAGACTTTTGTTCCAGGTTTCAAGCGTTCCGGGAAATCAGTGTGGATGTCCATGATCATCTCGCCGCGCAGGCCGTGCGGGCGGCGGATGAATCCGACTATCAAAAAAACAGACTCGCCGGTCGGCGAGCCTGAACCAGCGTTCGCTGGGGAAGTCTTGCGTGCCATTACGGTTCCAACACGTCGAGCGTGACCTGCTTGCCTTGTTGTTCGGCTGCCACGCGCAGGAGCGCGCGGATGGCGTTGGCAACGCGCCCGCTCTTGCCGATGACGCGTCCCATGTCTGCGGCGTTCACTTTGAGTTCAAGACGCACGCGGTCTCCGCTGCCGGATTCGTGGATCTGCACATCTTCCGGGTGCTCGACCAGCGACTTGGCGATGTATTCCATTAAATCTTTCATAACTTCCTCAATAGTTCCCCTCTCCCCGAATGGGGAGAGGGGCAGGGGGGAGGGCAAGCTACTTTGCGGCGGGTTTGGCCTGAGCGGCCTCGGCGAGCAGGGTCGCTTCAGACTCGCCCTGCTTGAGGCGCTCGAAGCGCTCCAGCGTGCCGACGCTCTTGAAGATGCGTTCCACAGATTCAGTCGGCAGGGCGCCGTTCTTCATCCAATGATAAACGCGGTCTTCCTTGAGGGTGAGCGTGGACGGGTTGGTGCGGGGGTTGTAGAAACCCAATATCTCGAGGAAGCGGCCATCGCGCGGGGCTTCCTTGTCGGCAGCCACGATGCGATAGGAGGGCTGGCCCTTGAGACCAATGCGGCGTAAACGAATACGAACCATCGGGGACTAACTCCTTGCTGTTGTTTGTTTGATTAAGTCGGGGGTCCGTGCGGGAGAGAGAGGGGTTGCGTGGAAGGTCACGCGCTCGCCAGCCTGAAACCACAGGCACGTATTTTACCAGAGAAACCAGAGATGAAAGGGGTGAAAGTTAGGGCGGGTAGGGCAATCGCATTTGGAACACATGCAGGGATTGCCAAAGCCAACAGGCTACATATGCTGGTTGATTTTGGATTCCAGCGCGGACAATACGCCCGCGCCGCATGCAAACATTATGACCTCGATCTGCTTCTGCGTCAGGCGCATCATTTCAATCGCCGCCTCGGTCGAGACCGCCGCCGCTTTTAAGACTTGCCCGGCCATGCCTCCCAGTGTCGCGCCCAGGGCAACACATTTGGCGATGTCGAGTCCATCTTTGAGTCCGCCGCTGGCGAAGACGATCATATTGGGCAGGGCTTTCTTGACCATTTGAATTGACTCGGCGGTGGGGATGCCCCAGCCGACAAAGGTCGCCGCAAGCTGACGCGTGAATTCATCGGGCGCGCGGTGCATTTCGACCTGTGACCAGCTTGTCCCGCCGCTGCCGGCCACGTCAATGGCGGAGACGCCGCAATCTGCGAGGATCTTCGCAGTTTCCCCCGAGATGCCCCAGCCGACTTCTTTGGCAATGACCGGCACGCCGACTTTCTTGCACACGTCTTCTATCTTTTTTGCCAGCCCGGCGAAATTGGTGTCGCCGTTATTTTGCACGGCTTCTTGCAACGGGTTGAGGTGCAGAATAAGCGCGTCGGCCTGGATCATGCCCACGGCGCGGCGGCAGTGGTCTATGGTGTAGCCGTAGTTGAGTTGAGTGGCCCCGAGGTTGGCGAATAATAAAATATCCGGTGCGGCGCGGCGGACTTGAAAGGTGGCGGTTTGCTCCGGGTGTTCAAGCGCCGCGCGTTGACTCCCGACTCCCATTGCTACGCCGGTTGCCTGCGCGGCCTCAGCGAGACGCAGGTTGATGGTTTCGGCCTCGCTGGTTCCGCCGGTCATGGAGGAGATCAGGATGGGCGCGTTCAGGCGTTTGCCGAATAATGTTACGGAGCAGTCAACCTCATCCAACGACAGATCCGGCAGGGCGTCGTGGATGAAGCGGACGCGCTCCAGCCCGGTCGTCAGCGCGGAGCGAACATCCTGTTCTAAATTTATTTTAATGTGATCGGACTTTCGGGCGACCAGTTCCGTATCTTTTTTCATGGAGGGGTGTTTCCTGTCTTTGAACCGGGCTGGTATAATACAGTCGCCAACTCAACTCGAAATCATTCTCTCTGGAGGAACAATGTCTGACCAAACTTTTGAAGATGTCAAAAAGATCATCGTGGAATTGCTCGGCGCGGATGCCGATAAGGTTACGCCGGAGGCCCGCTTTCGCGAGGAACTCGAAGCAGATTCGCTGGATCTGGTGGAACTGATCATGGCGTTCGAGGATAAATTCGGCGCGGAGATCTCTGATGAGGATGCCCAGAAGATCGTCACGGTCGGCGATGCGGTGAAGTACATTTCCGAACGCAAGTAAGCGATAACGATTATAAACGGAGAGCCGCCCAACCGGGCGGCTCGTTTGCTGCGATAAGAAACCAGGGTTCTGTATGACCCTGGTTTCTTTTGTTACTTCACTCGCGTTACGACCCTCGTCTTGAGAGAGAGCCAGGGAGAGGGAGATTGCGCGCTTTCAAACAAAACCGCGTATGATCTGTTACTTCAGCAGGGTGGCGATCTCTTCAGGATGTTTTGCCACTTTCACGCCGGCGTGTTCCAGCGCGAGCACCTTGTCCGCCGCGGTTCCCGCGCCGCCTTCGATGATGGCGCCCGCGTGTCCCATGCGTTTGCCGGGCGGCGCGGTCTGCCCGGCGATGAAGGCGACCATGGGTTTGGTCATTTTCTTCGCGGCGAATTCTGCGGCCTTCTCCTCGTCGGTACCGCCAATTTCGCCGATCAATACAACTTTTTCCGTATGAGGATCGTGTTCAAACATGTCCAGCACATCAATGAAATTCGTTCCGTTGACCGGGTCGCCGCCGATGCCGACGCAGGTGGACGCGCCGAGTCCCAGGTTCATCATGGCGTAGAGGACTTCGTACGTTAACGTGCCGGAGCGCGAGACAACGCCCACGTTGCCGGGGATGGCGATGTTGCCGGGGATGATGCCAACCTTCGATTGTCCGGGCGTCAGCATGCCGGGGCAGTTGGGGCCGATCAGGCGCACTTTTTTCTGGTCGAGGTAGTTGCGGACTCGCATCATATCCTGGACGGCCACGCCTTCGGTGATGCAGACGATGAGTGGGATTCCTGCATCGGCGGCCTCGAACATCGCGTCGGGGGCGAAGCGCGCCGGAACGAAGATAACGGAGCAGTTTGCGCCGGTCGCATCCACAGCCATCTTGACCGAGTCGAAGACCGGGATCTTGCCGTCCAGCGCCCATTCGCCGCCTTTGCCCGGAGTCACGCCGCCGACCACGTTGGTGCCGTATGCGAACATCTGCGCGGTGTGGAAGAGTCCTTCGTTGCCGGTAATGCCTTGCACGATCAGTTTTGTGTTTTTATCAATCAGAATGCTCATGTTGAATTCCTGTCAAGTTTCAGCGCGGCTCACGCAGGAGGGATTGGAAAACTTCTGTCTTCTGCGCGTCCCGCGATGATTATTTCTTTATGCCCGCCGCCTTCACGGATTTCTGCGCGGCGTCCACCAGCGTTTCGGCGGTGATCATGTTTGCGTCTGCGAGCAGGCGGCGGCCTTCTTCGGCGTTGGTTCCAACCAGGCGCACAACCATCGGCACGTTGGGTTTAACTTCATCCATGGCGGCAAGGATGCCGCGCGCTACTTCATCGCAGCGGGTGATGCCGCCGAAGATGTTGAACAACACGGCTTTCACGTTCTTGTCGGTCAGGATGATCTTCATCGCGGCCGCCACTTTTTCGGCGCCTGCGCCGCCGCCCACATCGAGGAAGTTGGCCGGTTCGCCGCCGAAGAGTTTGACGATATCCATGGTGGTCATTGCCAGCCCCGCGCCGTTGACCATGCAGCCGATCGTGCCATCCAACTTGATGTATGAAAGCCCGTGGCGGCGCGCTTCGGTTTCGGCGGGCGCCTCTTCGTCGAGGTCGCGCATTTCGGCGAGATTAACGTGGCGGAAGAGGGCGTTATCGTCAATGATCATTTTGCCGTCGAGCGCCATCAATTTATTGTTGTCGCCGTTGATGATCAGCGGGTTGATCTCGACCAGGGTGGCGTCGTTCTCTGCGTAGACGCGCCACAAGTTGAGCGCGATCGTGTTGAACTCGCGCCAGAGTTCGCGCGGCAGGTCTATACCCGCGGCGATATCGCGCGCCTGGTAATCGCGCAGTCCTAGCAGCGGATCAATGTGAACCTTGATGATCTTCTCCGGCGTTGTGTGCGCTACTTCTTCAATATCCACACCGCCGGCCGAGGAGGCCATCATCACCGGCTTGCGCGCGGCGCGGTCGTTGGTGATGCCGAGGTAGATCTCGGTCTGGATGTTGGCGGCTTCGTCCACCAGCACTTTGCGCACGGGCAGGTCCTTGATGTGCATGCTCAGGATCTGCGCCGCGAGCTGTTCGGCGTCGTTGGCGTCTTTGGCAACTTTGATGCCGCCGGCCTTGCCGCGTCCGCCCACCAGCACCTGCGATTTAATGACAACGCGGCCGCCCAGTTCTTCGGCGATGCGTTTCGCCTCGTCTGCGGTAGCCGCCACGCGTCCCTTTGGAATCGGGATGCCGTATTTTGAAAAAATATATTTGGATTGATACTCGTGCAGTTTCATGTAGTCTCCCGGAAAGAGTGATTCTTTTTTCGAGCGGGTGGATTATACCACCCGCATAAATGCCAGGTTTCTCAAGGAAACCTGGCATTTGAAGTCAGGGTAGTGTGTATCTCAAAATGCGGTTGTTTGCCGCGTCCGTGATCCAGACGTTGCCCTGCGCGTCAACCGCCACGCCGGATGCAAGTCCGATCTCGGTTAAGCCGATGCCGTAGTCGCCCCACGTGCGGATAAAGTTACCCTCGCCGTCGAATTCAAGGACGCGGTAGCCTTCCGGGTCGGTGACAAAGACATGCCCGTTCGGCGCGACGGCGATGAACGGCTTGTTGTCCACCGACTGACCGGACCAGCCGGTGATGTCCCATTGCCGGTGCGGGAGCCAAAGACTCCCGTCCACCGACGCGGTAAACGATTGCACGCGTTGATTCCAGGTGTCGGTGACGTATACGATTCCGTTTGCGCCGATCGCCACGCCGACCGGTTCGTCGAATTGACCGGGGTCGAGGCCCGCGCTCCCAAATTGATTCACAAAATTTCCATCCGCGTCGAAGATGACGATGCGCTTGTTGCCCGTGTCCGCCACGTACACTTGTCCCTGTGAATCCACCGCAATTCCGCGTGGGCCCCAGAAGGCTTCCGGCGTTTCGCCCTGACCGTAGTAGCCCCAGGCTTTGAGCGGCTTGCCGTCAGCGGTGTATTTTATGACGCGCGCATTCCATGTGTCGGTGGCATAGACCGATCCATCGGGCGCGACGGCGACGCCCCATGGTTCGCACAGCTCGCTCAGCGGAGGATTGACCGGCGGGGCGGCGGTGGTATACGGACAGCCCGGCGAACCCTGCCCCCATGCGCCGAGCAGGCTTCCGTCTGGAGAGATGCGCAGGATGCGGTTGTTGCGCGAGTCGGCGACGTAGAGAGTCCCATCCGGCGCGAAAGCGAGTCCGCGCGGGGCGCTCAACGGCGCTGTTCCCAGCGTGGACGCGTCCACGATCGGATCGGCGGGCAGGACGATGCTATTGCCGGCGTATGGGTCGAGTTCGGCGGTGGTCTCGCGCGGCCCGACGCCATAGTTCCAGATCTGCGCGGCGATATCTTTGCGAAGGTAGAGACGCATCTGATCGGCAGGCGCCCATGTGGTCAGGGTCATACTGGTGCTGTTCGTGGCGGCGGCGTAACGGGTGTAATCGCGATTCCACCAGATGTCCCAAATACCGGCGCGCAGGTTTGGGTCGAAGATGGCGTTGCAGACGCGCGAAAAATCAGCGCCTTTGAAAAGACGGAAGCCGGAAAGCAAGCCGCGGCAGGAATAGGTTTCGGGGAAGGGTTGGGCAGGGTCGCGTTGATAAGTAAGATTGAAGTAATCCTGGTTGGGCCACCACATGCGGATGTAATCGAAACGGTAATACCCCGGGCCCAACGCGGCCTCGATCTTGTCGAAATTTTTCTGGTCCACGATCACTACCGCCGCGTCGCGCAGGGAACGCGTCGGGACATCGAAGGATCGCTGGTTGGTGAAGTCGCGCAGATACCAG
Source organism: Anaerolineales bacterium (assembly GCA_019187665.1). Classification (GTDB taxonomy): domain Bacteria; phylum Chloroflexota; class Anaerolineae; order Anaerolineales; family Villigracilaceae; genus Denitrolinea. Next base: position 188,838 of record JABARH010000003.1, on the reverse strand, counting down.
ACGAATGGCCACGAAACGCCGGTGTCCGGCGAGGAGGCGTCATAGGCAAGCGCCACGCCCATCCCGCCGGTGGTGCGTTCCGAAATTTCCTTCGCCTGCGCGATGACGTCTTTTACGCCGGTGGCGCCGTGCGCATACACGAGGTATTCAGTTGCGTCGTCGTAATTCACGTAGGATGCGCGGAAGGAGGCGCGCGCGGTGAACACCGCCAGCAGAGCGAAGCAGGTCAAAGTTAACAGGCGCAGGAATTGTCTGGCCGGCCATGTATTGAGCAGGAGGAGTAACCCTGCGCCGCAGGCGATGGCCGCGATAGCCGGGAGTAAAAAGTCGCTGGTGGCCTGCAGGTTCGCGAGGTCCTTGCCGCTAAACGGGGGATTCGTCCCGAGTAGCGCGCCCATTGCCGCAGTCAGGCTGGTGACGAAAATGAAGAGCAGGGTTAATACCAGCCAGGGCCTGCGGTCGTTGAGTCCCTCCCGGTGGAGCGATTCGATCAAGTGACCGAGTGCCCAACCGGTGATCAGGATCATCGGTAGCGTCAGATGATAGGTGAGCCAGGGCATCTTTTCGCCCGCGTAGCTGAAGGCGGCGACGCTCGATATGCTCCACCAGACCAGCAGACTGAACGTGTTGTTGAAATTATATTGGCGCGCCTCGTGCTCGTTCATTTCCAAACGTTCGAGCGGTTCGGGCCTGGAGGCGTCTCCCGCCGCCTCGGCTGCTTCCGGCGCGTTCTCGCGTGGCGCCTCGAGTTCAGTCACAGCGACCCGGCGCAATTGTCCGCGATAGCGCAAGCCGACGATCACCGCGAGGAGGAAGCCGAGGGCGGGGAGAAATTCATAGATCGGAATCTGAATCAGCAGGTAAAAATACCAGGGCTGGCTGCCGCGTTCCACATCCTGCTGCACCAGCCAGTAGCCCAATGAACCGACCAGGCCGGTAAAGAATCCCGCGCTGTTGGTAAAGATGGTTGTGTAGAAAACGGCGAACGGACCCCAAAAGATCGCGGCGGCTTTCCACCACACATCGCGATTCCAAAAGAGGCCCACGGCGATCGCGAGACCGAAGACAACGGCAGTCACGATCCCAATGATGGTGATGTCGCGCCCGGTCAACGCGGCTACCGAGACCGCGTCGGTGGGAATGGCAGTTCCCGTCCAGCGTTTTAAGAAGTTAAGGAAAAATGCCGCCAGTAACGGCAGGACTAGCGTGCCGGTCAATATCAGCAGATCGAAGGAGCGCTCCTTGCGGATGTTGTCCCAGCCGTAGTTCTGCGTGAGCAGAAAGCCTGCCGTGCCGAAGGAAAGAACGGCGAGAGTCACTGCGATCGAAAGCAGGGGCGGAAGGCCGGTGGTCGGCGCGGTCAGCGGCGAATTTTCATCGGTGGGGTTGGCGGGCGAGACGGTTTCGGTGGCGGTGAGGGTGGCGGCTTTTTCTTTGGTGAACGCCATGCCAAGCGCCGCGCCGCTGCATAGAATTCCTGCGGCCAACGCAATGACGAATCCGCGATAGGCGTTGACGCGCCCCGGCCAGGGCTGGCGCGTGACGCGGGCAATGAAATAGACCGCGAGATAGAGCAGGGCTTGCGCGGCATAGATGTACGAAGTCTCTTTGACGAGGAAATGCAAAACCAGCGAAGCGGACAGCAGGTAAAGATATTTCGGCAGGCCGGTTTCAAGATAGCGCAAGATCACATACAGCATCACGATGCCGGAAAGACCGACAAACGATTCGTTGCGGACGTAACGTCCGTAGTAGAGCATGTATGGCGATATGACAAGCAGGACCCCCGCGATCAGCGCGCCCGTGCGTCCAAGATACCTGCGCCAATACCAAACCATGTAGACGGTGGCGATGCTGAACAGGACGGACGGAATGCGGGCGGTGAAATCGCTGACGCCGAAGAGATAGTAGGATAACGCCAGCAGGTGGAACTGGAGCGGCCCGTGCATCATCGGCGAATGTTGATAGCCGGAGCCTTTGTATAGCAGCCACGAAAAATAAGTGTGCAGGCTCTCGTCGTGACTCATCACGCGTGTCCCCAGGTCGTAGAAGCGCGTCGCGATGGCGGCGAGCAGGATAACAATAAAAACCACCACTTCATTGGTGATGGCGGGCAGGGCGGGGTGTATGGGGCGGTCAAGCCAGCGGGTTTTGTTTTCCATAAGTTCCCGATTATAACGGCGGATTGAATCATTCGCCGATTCGCTTCATCCTCATTTAATTTTGCGGCTGGGGTGTCCCGGCCAGTTGGCCGCACCCGGCGGCGATGTCTATGCCGCGCCTCATGCGGATGGTGCAGGGGATGCCTGCCGCCTCGAGTGTTTCCTTGAAAATTTGCGCGCGTCCCCGGTCGGTAGCTTTGCCGCTGTAACCGGTGGTTGGATTGAGCGGGATGGCGTTGACGTGGCAGAGCAGTCCTTTGAGGAGCGACGCAAGTTTGCGCGCGGTCTCAGGCGTGTCGTTGACTCCGTGGATCAGCGCCCACTCAAACGTGATGCGCCGCCCGGTCTTCTGAACGTAGTAGCGGCAGGCTTCGATCAAATCTGCGATGGGATATTTGCGGTCCACGGGCATCATCTCGAGGCGCGTCTCGTCGTCTGCGGCGTGGAGCGAGACGGCCAGGTTGACCTGCCGCTCCTCGTCGGCGAAACGCCGGATGGCTGGGACCAGCCCCACCGTCGAGATGGTGAAGCGGCGCGCGCCGAAATTGTATCCGTGCGGGTCGTTGAGACGGTCAATGGCGGACATGGTGTTTTCATAGTTATGGAAAGGTTCGCCCATGCCCATCACGACCACGTTGGTCACGCGTTCGCCTTCTTCTTGTAATAAACGTGCATAATGCAAAACTTGTGCCACGATCTCGCCGCTGGCAAGGTGACGTTTGAATCCCATCTGTCCGGTGGCGCAGAAGACGCATCCCATCGCGCAACCGGCCTGGCTGGAAATGCAGAGCGTGTTGCGTTTGTCGTAGCGCATGAGCACGGCTTCGATCACATCGCCGCCGCTGAGGCGGAAGAGGGTCTTGATGGTGTGACGGTCGGAGGAGGAAAGTGTCGAGACCGGAGTCAGCCCGTCGAAGGTCAGGTGAGCGGCGATTTTTTCGCGCAGGGATTTGGGCAGGCTGGTGAATTCATCCGGCGCGTTATAGAAGTGTTGGTAGAGTCCCTGCCAGATCTGCTTTGCGCGATAGGCGGGTTCGTTCCATCGGTTGAGCAGATCGGTCAAGCTTGCCGAATCGAGATTGTAGATGAGGGGTCTGGCTTCCATGCGGGCGTGATTTTATCATGGGGAAATACCCCCTTCCCGGCCTTCCCCTCGCGAAGCATCCTTTAGGGCAAATCGAAGTGCGGATTTGGGGGAGGCGCCGTGAAGCGGCGGAGGGGGTTGCTTGGAACATCGCTCCTTTCAATCACGTTATAATCAGTTGAAATCGAATCTTGGAGGTCGAATGAAAAATAAAAAATTGATCTTTGCCAGCCTTTTATTGGCGGCCGCGCTCGCGCTTTCTGCGTGCGGCGGTAAAAACCAGGAACCTACGCCTACACCGATCGATCCGAATCTCGTTGCCCAGCAGGCGATCCAAACATTTGCGATGGGTTTGACGATGACCGCCTTTGCCCAGCCTACAGCCACCGCAACTTTGACACCTGTCCCAACGAACACGAGCGCGCCCACCTTCGTGGTTCTGGGTACCACTCCAACCGCTGTGCCAACACTTTCTTGTAACAATGCTATATGGGTTCAGGATATTACTGTTCCAGATGGCACACCAATGGCGCCGGGTCAGGCTTTCACCAAAACGTGGCTTTTCAAGAATGTAGGTACCTGCACATGGACGCCTACGTTCAAAATTGCTTTTGCAGGCATTGGAATTCCCATGGGCGGGCAGCCTACCCCCATTGGAAAGACGGTCGCGCCGAACGAGCAGATTCAGATATCTGTAAGTCTGGTCGCGCCAACAACGTCAGGTGATGTCGAAAGTCGTTGGAAACTTCAAGATGATTCCGGCAATTGGTTTGGTGAAACTGTTTGGGTGAGAATCAAAGTAGCGGGACCGACTCCAACTGAAGCTGAACCGACAGCGACAAGCGGTCCATAATAAAAAGACAAGACCTGCCGAAAGGCAGGTCTTTACTTTAGCATCAGTTTGAGAAATGAATTCCTATATTGATTTACCGCAGAGAGCGTAAAGTGCGCAGAGATTTTTTCGTATTCTCTGCGCTCTTAGCGAACTCTGTGGTTGAATCTTTTGTCCGATTCACGTTACTTTACTTACGCCCCAATTAGCGCTTCGAGATCCTTGACGATAAAACTGGGTGTCGGTTTCCAAGCCTCTGCCTGCTCTCTTGTGCTGACCCCGCTCAACACCAGCGCGGTGGGACATCCCACGGCTTGACCGGCGGCGATATCCGTCTCAAGCCGGTCGCCGACCACGAGCGTGTTTTCTTTTTTCGTTCCCAATCTTTCCAGCGACATCTCCATCAAAAATGGAAACGGCTTGCCTGCGTACGTTGGTTCGATTCCCGTCGCGGTGACGACGACCGAGATCCACGCGCCCGCGCCAGGGATTTCGCCTCGCGGGGTAGGGAAGGTCTGGTCGGGGTTGGTCGCATAGAACGGGATGCCGCGCCGCACGAGCAAGGTCGCTTCGCGCATTTTGGCAAAAGTGATCTCGCGGTCAATACCCATCACCACGGCTTGCGCCTTTTCGGCATGATCTGTGTGCAGGATTTTAAAGCCCTGTTCTCGCAATGCCGCCTTGATGCCCTCCTCGCCGATGACGAAAACAGGCGCCCCGGCGGGAATCTCTTTCTCGATCATGCGCGCCGCGCCGAGTGCGGATGTGATTACCTGCCACGCTTCGATGGTCACGCCGAGATCGGCAAGTTTTTCCAGGTACTGCTCTGGCGTCTTTGTGCTGTTGTTGGTGGCGAAGACGAATTTTAGACCGCGCTCGCGGATGCGCGCAAAGATTGTTGGCAGGTCGCCGATCGGCGCCGCGTCGCGCCACAGCACGCCGTCCATGTCGATGATGAGAGAATGGATGTTGTTAAGCATTTTGTTCCAGATGGATGGATGGTTTGTCAGGCTCTAAATTTTTTGAGAAGGAATTCCAGCACGGGCGCGTCGATCCACGCGCCTTCGGGGTCGGCGCGCTCATCGAAGTTTTCGTTGCCGATGAAAGCGTGGAAGGCGTCGCGGAAGGAAATGGATTCCTAGAGATACCCGAGACGCTTGAGGATGCCTGTCATCTCAGCGAGGGGTTCGCCGGTCAACGTGACTCGTGAACTCGCGTCGTTTTTGTCGAAATACAGGCGATGCATTTCGATCAACTCACCCAGACGCAGGACCGGATCCTCGTGATCATCGACGCGGTAGTCCATCCAGCGGTCGTTGACGCCGGCGGACCCGCCTCCGTCCTTGACGATGTAAATGGCCGCACTTTGCCGGCCTCTGCGATCGCCCCCGGTGCGGTCGGCGGCGAGCAGGGCGGCGTGCAGACGCGAGGGAAGGTCACCGCTGGTTTGCAGGAAGGTTTGTTCGAGGGCGTTCACCACTTGTTCGCCAGCCAGCACGTTACCCTGGCAGGCATAGCCCGGCCCGATAAGTCCGCCTGCCCACGCGAAGCAACCCGGACCGGTGAAGGAAGCGGAGCCTCCATTTTCGTCCACGAGGCCGACCTGCCGCAAGTCGCGTTCGGGATCGTCTGCGGGCAATTTGTCGAGGGCTTGTTGCGCGGAGAGTCCCTTTGCCATGAGGTCGAGTCCATTTGGGCCGTAGGATGTGTTGGCAAAGGATTGGGTTGCCACGGCGCCGGCGTTTGCGCGCGCCCACGGCACCACCGCGCCCACGCCGGGAAATTTGGAGGCCACGGCTACGCCGCACGATCGGTCTTTGGGGTCGAACGCCACGATCGAGAATGTCATTTTGGTTTCCTCGGCGCGATTATACCTGTTGAAATGAATCAGCCCGCCAGGTTTTGGCGGGCTGATGTTGATTGGGTTTTGCCTACGGTGTGACGAAACTTTCGACCGTGCTCCACAAACTGGGACCGTTTGCCCCGTTGGCGCGGACACGCCAGAAGTAGGTCTTGCCGGCTTGCAGATTGAGCGTGTACGTGTACTGCGAGGTAGCCGTTTTGAGTGTGGCGTTGATCGCGAACGAGTTGAACGTGTTGCTGAGCGAAACCTGGATGGTGTAGCCGGTTGCGCCGGTCACGTTGCTCCAATCAAAGGTGGGCTTCAGGTTCAGGACCGTGATGCCGGAGACTGGGGCGATCAGTGTGGGGGCGGGCAGGGCCTCGCGGAAGTTACGCGTCGCCGACCAGGCGCTCGAGTCACCGGCGGTGTTCCACGCGCGCACGCGCCAGTAGTACTTGACGTTCATGCTCAGCGGGCCGACCATCATCGTACTGGGGCCGTTGTTGGCATCTACGAAGGGGCTGGAGAAGTCGGCGCTGTCATCCACCTGCACCTGATAGTAGCTGAACGTGGTTCCGGCCGGCACAGTCGAGTCGGACCAATCGAGGGTGGGCGAGGTGTTCGTCACCAAGCTGTTGTTGGCGGGCGAGAGCAGGCTCGGCACGCTCGGCGGGTTGCCTGTGGTGAATGTGAAGGCGCCGGTCCACGGTCCATACTGGATGGCCGTGATCTTGTGACGCACGCGCCAGTAGTACAGGGTGTTGGCGGCCAAGTCTTTGGCGTGTGTGTACTGCGAGTTGGTGGGGCCGGTCAAGGTCACGTTGATGAGGGTGGTGTTGAAACTGGCGCTCTTCGAGACCTGGATCTGATAGCCCTTTGCGGCGGCGAAGTCGGTCCAATCGAAGGAGGGACGCAGAGTGTGCAGCTGGCTGGCGTTGGGCGGAGCGAGCAAAGCCGGGGCGATTTTGACCACGGTGTAAGTTTCGCCCGAAGTGAAGGGAGCGGTAAGCGCATTCCCAGAGGTATCCATGATCGTGGCGGTGACGGGAACGTCGAGGCGGAGCGTGCCGTTGCCTGTGCCGGTGGAAACCGTCAGCGTGTATGCGCTTCCCGAACCGGCGACCCCGCTCACCGTCGCGCCCGAAACGCCGCTCGTTGTCAGAGCGAAGTCGCCCTCATCCACGCCCGTCACAGGTTCGGAAAAGATCACGGTGAAGTTTACGCTGGCCGCGCTGGTGGGGTCGGCGCTGGCGCGCGTGATGGATTGCACGGTGGGTGGGGTGACATCGGGCGGGGCGAGCAGGGCAAAGCGGGTGTTGCCGCCCGCCAGGTAATCGGCGGTCAGCGGGGTCGTGTTGAAGGTCACGACGCCGCCCTGCGCCAGATTGGAGAACGCGGCGTTCGTCTTGGTGGCCGTGCCTGCGGCGGTGTTCTGGATGATGTTGAACACGTCGCCGGGGATGGGCGTGTAACTGCCTTGCAACGCGAACGTCGGCGCGCCCGCGCCCAAATCAACGGGCGAGGCGACGTGGATGCGGCCATAGTCTGTGGCAGAGTTGATCACCGACGTGACCGTGGAATTGTTTTTCAACGTGATCGAGGAGGCGACGCTCGGGGCCGCGCCGGAGAGAATTAACGCGCCGTCGTAGTTGAATCCGCCGCCGCTATAGCCAACCAGGATTACGCCCACGTGGGAATTGTTCAGTTCCAGACTCCCCTGCACGACAAGAAAATCGGGGACGGAGGTTGCGGTGGTGTTGACGAGCCTCAATTTGGAAGACGCGTTTACGTTGATCTCGCCTGCGTAACTCAGCGAACCGCCGGAACGGTCAATGGTGAGCGTGTCCGCGCCGTTTCCGATCACGGTCATTTGGCTGTTGCCGTAAATATCCCCGGTGAACATGGTGGTTTGGGATTGTCGAATTTGAAAATGGTAAGAGGCGTGGATATCGCCCGCGCCGCTGATGGCGCCGATGACTGCCCCATAGCGCAGATTGAGGCTCGCGCCGGAAGCAATGGTAATCTTGCGGGACCAGGGCAGGTCTGTCCAGGCGGCGGGATCGGTGCCGACCGAACCGACATTGATGTCAATATCGAAAGACTTGCTCGACTGGCTGCCTGTGATCTGCAACTCGCCGGTCCCGTACTTCGAGATTTTAGCCGCGCCGGATCCGTTGATTGTGCCGAGGGTTTTCATCCCGACCACGTTGCTGGCGGAATCCACGGTGAAGGACACATCGTTTGTTCCCAGATTCAGCGTTCCGCCGAAGGTCAGGTTTGTGCCGTTCGCGGTGTGGAAAGCGACGCCCGCCCCGCCGACGGTGAGCGGGTTGTTGATGGCCTGGTCACCGCCAGTCACGTCCATTCCGCCGGTGAGGGTGATGGCGTTCGAGCCGTTGAGGGTGTAATTCAACGCGCCGGTGAAGTTCATGGCCTGCAAAGAGATGGCGGGCAGGTCGTTGTTCATTGTGGCGTTGGCCGCCCCGAGCGGAAAGGTGAGCGTGTCGCCCGTGCCGGGAATTCCGCCCGCGCCGCTGCAGCCCGTGTCCCAGTTGCCGGGGGTGGACCAGTTGGCGTCCACAGAGCCGTTCCATGAGCAAGCCCCCACAAGGGCATTCGCCGATGAAGCGGGTGAGGCTAATCCGATTAGGAAGGCGATTAACAAGAAGATACGGAAGAGTAAGTTTTTCATTTCTGCTCCTTTTATTGGTTGTCCCACTTTATCAAAGGCAAGGCAAAAAAAGTTGACTTTTCTTGTCAACCGTCGGTTGTCAAAAAGTAGAACTCCATCCGTGGTGATGAAAAACAGCGGAACAAGTCAAACTTGTTCCGCTGTTCTGTCCAGAAAAGAAATTACCGCAAGCGCTTACAACCCCAACCCCGCGCGGATCGCATCCACCGCGGCTTTGGCCTCCACTGCGCTCACCTTGTGGACGCCGCGATAGGCTTGCATGGCTTTCAGATCGTCACCTTTCTTGATGAATTCAGCCACCTCTCGATCAGCGGGATCGAGTTCAAAAGCTGGCTGAACGAAGGTGACGCCGACGTGCTTGTAGAGGAAGCGCATCTCGGCCTCCAGTTTGGATACACGTTCGCGCAAGGCGCGGATCTCAAATTCATCGTTCATGGTTGACTCCTTTTTGTTACTCGTGCTCGGAAGGGTTCCACGGCTTGGTGGTTTTCTTGAGCATGGACCCGATGGCGATACCCATCGCATTCAAAACTGCCAGAATCACCGCGCCGATGACGAGCAGGGGGATGAAAAGATAGGGGAAGTAAACCGTCGTGCCTTTCCAGAGCATCTTCGAATCCTGTTCCAATGTGGGGAATTCATTTCCCTGCGCGTCCACGCAGTAGGCCGCGAGCGTTTTTTCGCCGGGCGCATTCCACGTGGCTTGATACCATTCCGTCACCAGCGTTGTCTCGGGCGGACAGATGAACTCTTCCGCGAGTCCCGGCGAGTGGAGCGGGGCGGTGGTGGCGGCGGCGCACGCCAGCGGGACAGCGATCAGCGCCGCGAGGTCAGCAGGAAAACGACTTGCGCCGAACAACCGATGGCTTTTTTCATTTGGTTTGTCTCCTGGGTTGAGTCACGAAACCTGGTTCCAGTTTTTGGATCTGGGCAGGATCGCGGCGGCATTTTTCATGGACTGTTCATCCAGAAACAAGCGCACCGATCCGCACGCGATGCAGATGTAGGTATCGGCGTAAAGATTGTCCGCGTCTGTCGGGATGACAACCTGATGCTCGTCCCTCAGCCCTCCATGTCTCTCGCGAACCTTTCCGTAATAAACCTCGCTGGATTTGCATTCAGGGCATGTGCCGTTTTTCATGGCTTCTCCTTTGGCTATACAGTCAGAATGTCTTTCAGCGCAAACTGCTGGCTGGCATAGCCCTGTTTGAGCGCCTTCAACAATTCGGCATGGTTGGTGGCGCGGAATTGTGTGTGCCCGCATTCACCGCAGACTTCCGCGCGGAATCCGCTCGCGGCCGTTTTCGGCACCCAGATGAACGGTCGCTTGGCCGGTGGATGCTCCACCAATTCAACGTATGGAGGGTGTAACCCTGATAATGCTTCGTCCGCAAAGACGATCAGGTCTGAAATGATCTCGTTCGAGCCACATTCAGGACAGGTTTTCATCATGTTGAATTCTCCTTTGGATCGATCACCTTTGGGCATTGATCCATTCCACGAACAGACTGCCCGCCAGGAACCACTGATTGGAAACAACGTTTTCTGCCAGAAACACTTGTCCGCTCGAATCGATGTGGACGCCGAAGTTATACGCCAGCCCTGGCAACGCATCGCTGAACGATTGCAGCCAGTGGTTTTCGTATCCGGCGTAATTGCCATCCGCTTGCATGGGCACGATCATCGGCGCGCCATCGAAGGCCGCCAGCGCCTCGCCGATCACCAGCACATCTTCGGTTTCAACGGCATTGCCCGTCGAATACAGCCGCATCATTTGAAACTTCGCCGCGCGCCAATCGAAGGGCGGGTGATGAATGTTGCGATACACCGCCTGGTACATCGGGTCATACTCCAGCACGTATGCCGAAACATCCTGGCCGGGAATGGCATACAAGCCGTTGATTCCCAACGATACCGGAAAGCGCCCGATCCTCTTGCTGGGCTGCTCGCCGAAGGCCATCAACGCGCTCTCCTCGTAATCGTTCACGTACACGCTGTCGCCATGCGTCAATGTGGTGCGGCGGAACCCCGCGTGCTGCGAGTCAACCTGGTTCATGCGATATACCGGTAATGACAACCCCATAAATAACCCCGCGATGCCGCACGCCAAAATGCCGAGCAGTGCAAACGAACAGCAACCCGCCGCGATCCATTTTTGTTTCATTCCTTCAACTCCGACGGGATTTCCTCCTCCTCGCCTCGAAACTCATCATTCTTAATGCCCGATGGATCGGGTCGGGGAAGCGTGGAGGGATGCTCGCTCACCGATTCGACCTCCCGCCGGGCCGCATTTGCCAGCGACGGAACACCGCTCTTTCTCCTTCCGTGCGGCTTGCGCTCGCGGACCTTTCGTCTCCCCCCGGCCACGCTCGCAGACCTCTCCGCCTCCGAGATGGTCGGCGTTACATCGAGGAACTCGGCGCGCGCCTGTTCGCGGTCGTCGTCCCAGGTCACCTCCACGCTGGTGATTTGAATGGTTGTAATCTGGCGTTGAATGATGCGCCGCACGAGGAATTCTCCAGTAGACTTCTTGCGAAAGTCTTCGAAACGTTCCGTCAGCAGTTGAACTGCTGACCGTACGGCACGATTTGCCAAGCAAATCGAACTGCCGTAAAACTTCGACATGAATCAACTTATGCAAGAGTTCCAGTATCGCAACTGTACCAAACTGCGCGCCCCAAATGTTGACATTTCTTGTCAAAAGCATCTTGCGGGCGTACAATCTCACAATTGTTTTCGTCTGTATGGTGCGGAGGCCGTTCATGAACGCGATCATTCCAATGGAATCTTTTGGTGAATTGCTCAAATATCTGCGCAAACAGGCACGCCTGACCCAGCGTGATCTGGCTGCCGCTGTGGGGTATACCGAAGCGCATCTCAGCCGCCTGGAAAATAACGACCGCCTGCCCGACCTGACCACCGTCGCTGCCCTTTTCATCCCCGCCCTCGACATCAAAGACGATCCCGCTATGATGGAGCGCCTGCTCAAACTCGCCGCACAAGCCCGCGACGAACGCACGCCGAGCGGTGTGCGCATCCATCAAGTCACCATCGCGCGCAGCGTGGAGGTGGACCTCGGCGCGCTGGAGGAGATCCCCGCGCCGCCCGCCCATTACGTGGAGCGCTCCGCCCTCGTGCAACGCCTGGGCGAAATGCTCGGCGCCGAGCGGACCTTGGTGTTGTGCGACATGGCGGGTATGGGAAAAACCACGGTCGCCGCATCTGTTGCGCGCTGTTTTTCGGGAGGTCCGGTCTTCTGGCACACCCTGACCGAGCACGTGAACACCAGCGCCGAAGCCATCATCCGCCAGCTCGCGCTATTCCTGCTGTCGCTCGGGCAGGAGCAGGTCCGCCTGTTGGTGCAACCTCGCGCGGACACTGCCCCGATGGCACTCGATCAACAACTCCTGTTGTTGCGGGCGGCACTGGCAAACCAGCCAGCCCTGCTGTGCATTGAAGATGTTCACCTGTTGCATGCGGAGGAATCCAGCCTGTCGCTGTTGCGAAATTTGGGGGCTACCACATCTTCCTCGCTGTTGCTTACCAGTCGGCAGGAATTAGACCTGCCGTTCCGCCAGGTGGACATAGGCGGACTGGAGTTGGAAGAAGCCCGCGAACTGCTGAGCCAGTTTGGGGTCCGGCTTGAAGCGGAGATGTTGGAGCGTCTGCTTGCGAAGACGGATTGCAATCCCATGCTGCTCCGTCTTGCCGCTTCGCAGTTGTCTGACTCGCGTGCAAACATTCAATCCCTGCTTGATCACATGGAGATGCATCCGCAGGTGGCTTCGTTTCTGTTGAACACCATTCTCAACGGCCTGCCCTCTGCCACCCGCTGGATTGCTTCGCTGTTGTCGGTGTTTCGCGCGCCTCTCGATCTATACGACGACGCCCTCGTAGAGTTGATCCATCAAGCAGGGCAGCGCGATCTCGAACCGCACCTTCAAGACTTGCGCCGCCGCAATTTGGTGGAAAATCCCCGCCGCGCCGAACTGCATCCGCTGGTGCGCGATTTTCTCTATACATCGCTGGGCACCGATGTGACACAGAAGAAGCGACTGCATCGCCTTGCTGCCGAATGGCATGAGTATCGCGGTGACAAAATTGTCGAGGCCGCTCACCATTGGGTGCGCGCATCTGAACTCGAACGCGCGGCTGAAGTATTGGCCGATCAGAGCGAAACACTCTTCCATCGCGGACTGGCAAATGCCGCTGTCCAAGTTGTGGAGGAGGCGCTTGAACGCGCGAACCGAAAACGCGGCGACGCGTCCAGCCTGCGCCGTCGTTTGCTCCAGGCCCGCGGCGATCTGTTACGAGGCACGTTCCGCGCTGCTGAATCTGAAAGCAGTTACCGCGAAGCGCTCTCGCTGGCGCAGAACCAGCCCGCCGTCCGCGCAGAGATCGTGCGCAATCTTGCCCAGGCCCTATTGCAGCGCGGCCAGACCGCCGAAGCCCTGCGCCTGTGCCAATCGGCGCGTGCCGACCTTTCCGCGGCGGATGCGGTATTGCATGCCCGCCTGGGGACGATCGAGGCGCGTGCGCACCTTGCACTCTCACGTTACGATGATGCAGAGCGTCTTGCCGCAGAATCGATCGTGCTTGTGGAAACCTTTTCTGAATCCCTCCCGTTTGTTGCCGACGACGTGCGCGCGCGTTGTGAGCGCACCCTCGGCTGGGTCAACTACACACGCCACCCCGAAGGTGACGAATCGCTGGCGCATTATGGCAGGGCACTGGAGTACGCCCGCCGCTCCGGCTTGCGCGTGGTGGAGTGTGCGACCCTGTCCAATACAGCCACAGCCATGCTCGAACGTGGAGATGTGGATGCTGCACGGCGCGTGTATCACGAAGCCATTCAAGGGTATCGTGTCCTCGGCGATCTGTACGGCGAGGCAGGGGTGTTGCATAATCTGGGCGTCTTATCCGCCAACCTCGAAGATTATGACAGCGCCCTCGTCGATTTTGAAAAAGCATCCGAGATCGAGCGGCGGATTGGCGATACAGAAGGCCTGCTCAGTTCGGAGGGCGCTCGGGCATCCCTGCTAATGGAGTCCGGAAAGATCACCGAGTCTCGCGCCGTTTTGGAGAAAGCGCTGAGCGATGGACGCACTTCAACCGATCTCTGGTCCATGGGCACCTGCCTGTGCCTTTTCGCTGAAGCGCAGATGTTACACAGCGAACTGCCTGTTGCGCGTGCCAGCGCAGACCGTGTCCTTTCCATGCCGGGTATCGAAGGGAATGCGCGCATCCGCGCCTGGGCGCAATCCGATCTTGCCATGATCCAGGTCATGATGGGTGAGATGACAGACGCTCAACGAAGAATGGAGAGCGGGCCATTGGATGACCTCGGTTTTGATTTGACCACCCGCTGGCGCCTGGTGCAATGCATGGTTGCCTTTGCCTGTAATAACATCCATCTGGCTCGCGCCACCGCCCGGAAAATATTGGATGAAGTGAAACCGAAGAAACTGAAGAAACTCATCCAGCTCGCCGAGCGTCTCCTCGCTGACCCGCCGCCAACGATCGAGGAACTGCCGCGTCTGTTGCTCGTCACTGATTGATGACCCCATGAAATCAAACTGCCCGCCGAATCACTCGACGGGCAGTTTTCAATCGCTAACGTTTGAATGGACTACTTTGCCTTCTCGGGAATTTCCAATACCTGGTCCACCAAACCATATTCCATGGCCTGCTTGGCGTCCATGTAAAAGTCGCGGTCGGTGTCGCGCTCGATCACCTCCAGCGGCTGGCCGGTGCTGTTAGCGAGGATATTGTTCAGGATTTCTTTCTGGCGCATGATCTGTTTTGCGGCAATGGCAATGTCCGTTGCCTGCCCCTGCGCGCCGCCGAGAGGCTGGTGCATGTGGATCGTCGCATGGGGCAGGGCGTAGCGGCGGCCCTTGGTTCCGGCGGCCAGCAATACGGTCCCGAAGGAAGCGGTCACGCCGACGGCGGTGGTGCTGATCGGGTTCGAGATGATATTCATCGTGTCGAGGATCGCCATCCCCGCGTAGATGATTCCGCCGGGTGAGTTAATGTACATGCGGATCTCGCGTTCCGGGTCCTCGTGATTGAGGAACAGCAACTGGGCCACGATCACGTTGGCCACCTGGTCGTCTATTGGCGTGCCGAGAAAGATGATGCGTTCACGCAGCAGGAGCGAGTAGATGTCGTAGGCGCGTTCGCCGCGCGCCGACTGCTCGACCACCATTGGAATGACATTTCGACCTTGCTCGATGCGGGTATTCTTGAGTTCATGAATCATGGGTACCTCCGAATGCGCCCATCATAAACGCGCTGCATTGGATTTGTGTTAATTCCTCGCAACGGATTTGTTGGCGTTTGTGGCTACTCCGCCTTCGCTTCTTGCTCCACCTCGGAAGCGGCCGCGCTTTCCTCGACCTTTTCCTCCGCCCCGTCTTTTTTCTCCTCCAGCAATTCGGGAGTCCACTGGCCCAGCGCAATGACCTTCAAGCGCTCAAGCGTGTTGCGAGTCATCAGCCGCGCCGCGGACTCATTCGCGACCATCCGCGAAAAAACCTCCTGCCCTTTTCTCCCGCCCCTGGTGAGTTGATTGAAGTCCATGCCCTGATAGGCAAGTTGATTAATGGTCTGGTCGAACTCGTCGCGCAAAGAGGCTTCATTGAATCGAATCTTCTGCTGGCGGGCAATCTCGTCGAGGAGCAAACCGCGTTCGAGGCGTTTCTTCGCCACCGGGTTCACCTCCTCCTCGATGAATTTCTCCTGTGTCGTGTTGCGCAGTTTGAAATACGTTTCGAGATCCATGCCCTGCGAAGCGAGACGCTGTTTCAGATCCTCCAGCACATGCCCGGCTTCATGCTCCATCACTTGTGGGGGATATTTGATGGTCGCGCTTTCTTTAACCTTGTCTATCAGTTCGGCAAAATATTCGTCATCATATTCGGCCTGGGCGTTCGCTTCGTTTTGCTTCCGCAGTTCCTCTTTCAGTTGTTCCAGATTCTCATATTTTTCGCTGACTGTCCTGGCAAAGTCGTCGTTCAATTCAGGCATGTTCGCCGCGCGAACAGTTTTTATGGAGACCTCGAATGTCACAGCAGCCCCTCTGACTGTCTCATCCTCGAAATCGTCGGCATAAGTGTGCTGGATGGTTTTTGTGTCGCCCGCCTTCAAGCCGATCATCTCCCGGCAGAATCCCTGGAACGGCCATTCATTTTCCTGCAAGGCGTCTTCTGCGCGCACAACGAGAGCTGTGTTTTCGCGGCTCAAGTCGGCAGGGTCGTCGCCCTCTGCGGCGTCGGCCTTCGCGCCGGTTACCGAAATCAGCACATAATCGCCCTCCTGCGCTTCGCGTTCGACCATTTCAGTGGTGGCATACATGCGGCGCAGTTCGACCAGGGACTTCTCCATTTCCTCGTCGCCGGGCGCGGTGAATTCATACGGCAGGCGGACGGAGAGGTAATCGCCCAGTTCCACGACCGGCATCATCGGCACACGGAAGACAAACTTCGGCGGGTCCATACTCTCGACTTTTTCCAGCGTGCCCATGGCGGAAGGCTCTATTTCGGCCTGTTCCAGCGCTTGGGGATAGATCTCTTCTACAAGCATGTCCACGGCTGTTTCGAGGATCGCTTCGTCGCCGTAGTGACGGCGGATCATTTCATAGGGGGCCTTGCCCGGGCGAAAGCCGGGAATCTTGCCGCGTTCGGATATCTTGCGCGCCGCGCGGCGTTTCATCGCCTCCATGCGCTCTGCTTCAACTTCAACCGTCAGTTCAGCCTGATGGTCTTCCCGGATGTTCTTTTCGATGTTCAACGTTTGAGATTCCTTCTTTTATTATTTTCTTTGCGTTTTGCGGTGAAAAGTGGGGACGGAGGGACTTGAACCCTCACGCCTTGCGGCACATGATCCTAAGTCATGCCTGTCTGCCAGTTCCAGCACGTCCCCGTGCGCTTTGAGCGGGGCGGCGAAATTATAAACGAAAAAATTTGATTTGCCATTTGCGATTTTCGATTCGAGTATAATCCCGCCTCGCTCGCCCCCAAACCTGACACCTGACACCTGACACCTGACACCTGACACCTGACACCTGGAGCACCTCATTGAGCCGCGTCATCAACCTCGACTCTGCTGGAAAAGATCGTACCCGTCTTTCGAAGGGGATTGTCCTTGCCATCCGTGAACTTGCCAAACAATCCGAACCAACCGCCTACGCCCGCGACCTTGCCGCCTTCATTGCCATCGCCCTGCAAACCATCGCCGATGGGATTGACACCTCTGTCGCCGCGTGGGAGAAGCGCGATTACTGGGTCAAGGCCGACCGCTTTCGCATGGAATGGATGTGGGCCGGGACAACTGCCTCAAAAATGAAAGCTGCCGTGCAGGCCGACGATTGGGCGGTCATTGCCGCGCTGATGCCGGTCATCGCTGGAAAATTCGGCAAGATCAAGGTCAGCGATAATCACCGCCTGGGCAAGCCGTGGCTGGGGGCATACGCTTCCCTTCGTTAATTTTTTAAATGGGAAAACCGTCCAGCGCGGCGGACGGAGCGGTTCTTCGAGGAGGCGTTGACGCGGCGCGCGTTTGATGCGCCGACACCTACAGCCAGAAGTTGAATTTCGGCAAACAGGACCGAAGTCGTTGTTGCTTCGTCAAGGTTGGTGGAAGTTATTCGCGATTGATCGAAGCCAGATAAATCCCCGCCAAAATCAACAGGCCGCCGAAGAGCGTCAACGCGGCCGGAGATTCGCGGAGCAGGAAGAAGGCCAGGATCGCAGAGCCGATCGGTTCGCCGAGAGTTGTAACGGAGACGAGCGAGGCGGGCATGTAACGCAGCGCCCAGTTGTACGTGGAATGTCCGATGAGTTGGGGAATCAGCGCGAGGCAGAGCATCCAGATATACGCCGGGATGGGATACCCAAATGGCGTTTGCCCGGCAGCGAGCATGTAGACGATCAGCGCCAGGGCGGCCACGCTGTATACCACGAACACGTAAGGCACCAGATCCATTTTGGCGCGCAGACTGCGTCCGATCATCAGGTAGCCCGCGACGGTCAACGCGCCGACGAGGGCGAGGAAATTGCCGAAGAACGCGGAACCCGCCGCGAGGTCGGAGAGAGGCGGGCAGGCGAGGGAGAGTCCGCTCACGGCGCAAGAGTCGCTCAGTCCCACAAGAATCCCGCCGAGCAGGGCAAAGAACATCCCGAACCAGACCCAGCGCGTTGGAAATTCTCGCAGGAACAGGGGCGACAGGATCGCCACCCACAGCGGTCCCGTGCTAACCAGGACGACCGAGGCGACGACGGTTGTGTATTCGAGGGAGGTGATCCACGCCGCAAAGTGGATCGAGAGGAAGAGACCGGAGAGGAGGGCGAGCGCCCAATCGCCGCGCGTCAGGCGTTTGAGCTGGGCGCGGTTTTCTTTGGAATGGAACGCGGCCGGGACGAGGACGAGGCTGGCGATGGTCAGCCGCGCGGCCGCGATGACAAGTGAGGGCGCGTCCCTTTGCGCGAATTTAATGAAGATGCTCGCGGTGGAAACGGCCAGGATGGCGATCAGCAGGGCGAAGGCAATTCGCGGCTTGGGCATGTGCGTCACTCGCTCGGCACAACCATCCAGATGATGACGTATACGAGGATGCCAGGGACACCGCCAGGGATGAGCGCCAGCAGAAAAGCGAGACGGAACCAGAACGAAGCGATGCCGAAAAATTCAGACAGGCCGCCGCAGACACCGGCGATCATACGATTGCGCTTCGAGCGGCGCAGGGATTGTTTTTGCGCAGACATGGGATGCCTCCAGATGAGATGTGTTGACGATGTATTTTACGCAGGAAGAAGAAAAAAGACGCGGGTTTGATTGGTTGGATGATTGTATGGTCGGCGGTCTCGAACGTCTGCCTGACTTGTATTGTAACGGCAGGAATTGTAGCGTCCGCGCAAAGGTCATCATCCATTCGACGCTGGAGAACGTCTCTTATGACCGATTGGCCGATTTGGAACGCGAATAGCGCAAACACCTGCACTTGCCCCAGGTGCAAGTGTGGGCGAATTTCGCGAATTCTCTTGGGCCTCATTTGGAGCATTGGCAAATTCGCGGCATGCGCGTTGAGAAAATTCCGGCCTTGAGAAAGCCATGGCACGAATTGAATATTATCTTGACTTTCCCTCAGTCGGGAGTAAAATTTACAGCGGCTACCATTATCGGTACAGCGCAAATGTCGGCGCAGATTCGACATGGGGCTTTGCGCAAGCCCAAACTACACAAGTGTACAAGGAGAACAAGATGACATTTGAACTTCCCAAACTTCCCTACGCGGTGGACGCGCTCGAACCCTACATTGACGCGCAGACCATGACCATCCATCACGACAAGCACCATCAGGCCTATGTCACCAATCTTAACGGCGCCATTGAAAAACATCCCGAATTGGGCGGCAAGTCGCTCGAAGAACTGCTCAAAGATTTAAACGCCGTCCCCGAAGATATTCGCATGGCAGTCCGCAATCATGGCGGCGGCACGTGGAACCACTCCATGTTCTGGGAGATCATGGCGCCCAAGTCTGGCGGCGCGCCCAAAGGCGAACTGGCAAAAGCCATTGAGGCGGCCTTTGGCTCCTTCGACGCCTTCAAAGGTGATTTCGAAAAAGCCGCCAACGGCCGCTTCGGTTCTGGCTGGGCCTGGCTCGTCAAAAAGGGAAGCGGCCTGGCGGTCGTCTCCACGCCCAACCAGGATAACCCCATGTCCGACGGTATGACGCCCTTGATGGGCGTGGATGTATGGGAACACGCCTACTATCTCAAGTATCAGAACCGCCGCGCGGAGTATGTGACGAACTGGTGGAACGCGGTCCATTGGGATGAGGTCGCGCGACGCTTCAACGGTTAATCGCTGCGCGTTTTTGGCTTGTCATAAACACCAAGCCAGATATAATTAAAGTATCTGGCTTTTCAAATTCCTATAAGGAGAAACACATGACCCACATCATCACCAGCCTGTGCCTGCGCGATAGCGGATGCGTGGAAGTTTGCCCCGTGGAGTGTATCGTCCCCGGTATTCCCCAGAACGAATGGCCCTGGTATTACATTGACCCGGCCACTTGCATTGACTGCGGCGCATGCGTGCCGGAATGTCCCTTCGCCGCCATCTTCCCCGAATCCGATGTTCCCTCTGCCTATACCGCCAAGGGCGGTGAATATGTTTCGAAAGTGGGTTTCAGCGAACATTGGGAAGGGATCAATCATCATAACGTGAAGGTGGCCCTCGAAACCGCCAAACAACTTGCCGCGGGCGAGGTGGTGGACCTGACCGAGGACATTCAGCCGCACTACCAATACTTTGAAGGTGGGCCGGGCTACAAGGCCAACGATACGGATGAAGCCAAAGCCACGCGCGGCTGATGGCTTCGCCCGCTTCCTTAATCTTAACGTTCAGCCGGGTCCAAACGGACCCGGCTGTTTCTTTCTCCGGGGCCTACTCATCGCGCAGCGGACTGCCGCACCAGGCACACTCCGCGGTAACTTCATCCAGCCACTCCACATCGTCTGCGCGCAGCGGGCCTCCGCAGCCGGGGCAGTGAGTCGGCAGGATGGGTCTTTTTGCGGGCGACGGAACGGGCGCTGGCGTCATGCCGGCGGGGATATTCGTTTGAAGCCACTGAGAGAGCTCCTGGGCCTCGGCGGTCATTCCATGTTGATTCAATTCCGCCGTCACGCGCTGGCCCGCGTGAAAAAGCTGCCCGCGCAAGCCCATGCGTTGCAGCGCGTCGAGTCCTGCTTTGAGATGTTGGAATCCGGCGGACTTTTGCCCGGCCAAAATGCGCGCCCGTCCTGCCTGCAGATACATCTGCCCTGTTTTGGGATGTTGGCGCGCCTCGCCGGCCCGCGCCAGAGTTTCGAACGCTTCGGCCGCGGCGGCGTAATTCCCGGCGGCCATGAATTCATGCGCGCGGCGCAACAAGGGCGGAACATCCGGGCGCGCCGCCCGGCGCATGGCTCGACGAAGGGGTCTACGAAACATAACGATTCTCCTTTGGCGAAATGGATTCGGGTTATTCGTCCAACGCGCTGACCGCGCCGATCTCCTCGAGCAGTTCGCGGCTGCGCGGTTCCACGCTTTGTTCGATGCGCCGCGCGAAGACGAGGAAGCCGGTGTGCGCCACCATGCGGTCGGTGGGGCGGAAGCGTGTCGGTTCCGGCTTGTAATAGCGCAACAGCATCTCGGCCACCTCGATGAAGGCGAAGCGCTGCAAGCGTAGCGCCAGCAATACTTTTTGCACCTGGTTAACGGTGGGGATCAACGCGCAAAAATATCCGCCGGGCTTCAACGCGGCGCGCGCCTGTTCGATGTAATCGTACGGGTTCGGCACATCGAGGAAGAACGCGTCGGCGTCGGTTTCATCGAGGCCCTCGGCAATATCGCGAAGTTTAAAGTCCACGCGCGCGTCGAGACCCACGCGGGTGAGATTCTTACGGGCGAGGTTTTGAAAATCCTGTCGCTGCTCATAGGAGAGGACGCGCCCCTCCGCCCCGACCGCGTGCGCCAGAGCGATCGTCATGGACCCCGATCCGGTTCCGGCCTCGATCACGCGCTGTCCCGGTCCGACGCTCATCGTCACGAGGATGAAACCGATATCTTTTGGGTAGAGAATCTGCGTGTTGCGCGGCAGTTCGTTGAGCAGGTCGGCCAGCGAGGGCTGCAGCAAAAAGAACGGCGCGCCGATGTGACTGAAAACCTGCACGCCGTACGAGAGGCCGATCAAGTCGTTGTGTTGGATCACGCCGCGATGGGTTTGCAGTTCGCCGTCGGGCGCGAGCGTGAAGATGAAGTGCTTGTGGCGCAGGCCGACGAGTTGGACAACGTCCCCGGCGGAAGCGCGTGAGGAGGATGGGTTCCAGGGCATGGGGTTATCTTATCACGTCTGCAAATGGGTGGGTGGCGGCTCGACAATGGAGGCAGCGGGCGTGCCTGGAAGCGTCGCGGCGAGAGGCTGGTTGTGGAGAGCGGAAAAGCGATTTTGTTGATGGAGGAGCAGTGCAAGGAAGAGCGCGGCGAGCGCGGCCAGTCCGTACGCGGAGAACCCGGCCAATGCAAGCAGCCACCTTCCGCCTGGTTGACCTTCTGCTGCGATGCCGAAACCATTGAACACGCTGAGTGCATTCCATGTTCCATGCAAGGCGACCACCGAGGCGTATACGCCGAGCAGTTGGAGCCATTTGCGTTCGTGGATGGCGGGGACGATGGCCGATCCCATCCATGCGCTGGCGGCAATATGCAGCAGGCTGGTCCCGCCGCGCGCCCCGAGCAGGGCCAGCCAATCGCCGCCGGCGGCAGAGCCAATGCCGCCGGTTTCAAAGAGCGAATAGGCCGCCCCGCTGATCGCGCCCAGCGCAAATCCATCCAGCCGCGTGTTGAGTTGCCGCGCAAAAAACCAGACCGCCAGCGGTTTGAGCGCCTCCTCGATCAGCGGCACGAGGAGGGACACTGCAAACAAAATGATTCCAATGGCAAGCGGGCTTGTTACCAGTGGGCCGATGGCCGCGAGAACTTCTTCTTCGCCATGGGCCGATTGCAGGCGCAGCGCCAGCGCCTCCAGGGAGCGGAACAGATCCGGCTGGGAAGCGATGAAAACGATCACGATGAAGAACAAGATTCCGAGAGTGATCATTTCGGCCACAAGGATGAGGAACGGGCCGAGTGTCGCGCCGATGTTGAACGCGTTCCAACTGCGCCAGCGCGGGTTGAAGTTGTAGCCGCGCCCGGCCAGCCCAACTGCCAGCCAGATGGGCGGAATGACGCACAGGGGTATCAGCAGCGGCAGGAGAATCCAGGCGGGAGGGGCGGCCTCCGCCGCCCATTGACCGAGAAGCAAACTGCCCAGCCAGAGCGAGATCAAAAGGGGGATATGCCAGAGGCGGAAGGGCAGATGCGCCGCACTCTGGGATTCTTCGCGGCCGCTCATCCGGCGGAATGCACTCAGCGCGCCCGGCGCAAGCAACATGCCTATGGAGAGAAACATAACCCCCAGCGCCAGCGGTTGTGCGGCTTCGGTGATCGCGTCTGGGCTGGCAATGTTGAGCAACCCGCCGAGTCCGACGATTGCGCTGCCGCCGACGCAGAAAAGAAATCCCAGCAGGCCGAGAATGAACAGGGCAAGTTGCTTCCATGAATTGCGCGCGGGGTGCATCTATCGCTCCTCGATGGTGATGGTGAGGATCAGGTCGCCTTGGGCCGGGGAGTCGCCTCCGTCCGGGTCGCGTGGAGAAATCTCGGCCAGCACATCCAGGCCGGAGAGAACGCGGCCAAAGATGGTGTACATGCCGTCGAGGTTGGGCTGTGGGGCGAGGGTGATGAAGAATTGACTACCGTTGGTGTCTGGGCCGAAATTGAGCATGGCGACGACGCCGGGTTGGTTGAAATGTAAGGCGGGGTCTATCTCGTTGTGGAAGACGTATCCCGGTCCGCCAATGCCCGTGCCGCTTGGGTCGCCTGTGGCGAGTCCGGGGGCGATGCCCTGAAACGTCACGCCGTCGTACCACCCCTGGCGCGCAAGGAAGATGAACGAGTTCACCGTGAAGGGCGCTTTGTCTGCGAAAAGTTCCAGTGTAATGGTTCCCTGGGTGGTTTCGATACTGGCAAGGTACTGCCGGTTTTTGTGAATCGTCATCGCGGGGCAGGCGGAGAATTGCCGCGCGCCGAGGGCCGTCAGGCGAATGACCTGGTCGAACGCGAAGGGGTCTTTGGGCGCGGTGTAGATCTGCCCGTTGATTAGGATCAGGGGCAGGACCGGGATGCCCGCAGTTTTTCCGGCTTCCATCGCGCGCTCCACTGTGGCGACAATGGCGGCGCTCGTCAGATCAGACTCGAAGCGGGCGCGTTCCAGCCCGATCGTTTCGGCCTGCGTGCCGAGCCATTCGATGAACTCGTCTGGTTTTAATGTGACCCATTCTCCCTGTTTTTGAAAGAGCAGGTTGTGCATTTCCCAGAATTTATTTTGCGCGCCGGCCGCCTCTGCGGCTTGCGCGGCCAGCAGGGCTTTGTCGTATAGCGCGGGCTGGGGATAATGGCGGTAGGCCAGACGAAGATCATCTGGGTGATTTGCCAGCAGGTCGGTGAGGATCTGGTCGTTGCATTCGACGCATTGAAAGTCGTTGTAGATAATCATGGTGACGGGCGCGTCGGGCGCGCCGGCCACCCAGTCGGCGGCGGTGACCGGCGCAAAACGGGAGCCGATGGCCGCAATGGGTGTGGGTTGGGCTGGCGCGGGTTGGCACGCTTCGGGTGTGGCGCTGGGCGGCAGGGCGGCAGTCGGGGAGGCGGGGAGGGGGCGGGCGGTTGTGCCGCACGCGGCGAGAAGCAAGGCAGACAGCAAGAGAACAAGAGAATGTTTCATGGTGGGTTTGGAGGCGGCTTTGTTTAATTTGAGGATGATTCGGGCAGGGTCTGTCCGATGGCTGCCAACAGATCGTTGAACGAGTCCATCTGCGAAATGGTGTTGATGAAATCGGCAAGCGAATCGCTTTGGGTGCGCAGGGCGCGCACGGCCGGTCCGACCGGGTCTTCACCGGCGGGGCCGCCCGGCGTATCGGCATAGGCGCCGTAGAAGGCGAAGTAGGCCTGGTTGAGCTTACGAATGGCGTATCCGTTTTGCCAGAAGAGTTGGCGGCGTTGTTCCATGTAGGTTTCGGCTGCCTCAATCTTTCCATCGGCGAGCAATTCATCGGCGCGGACGCGTGTGGCGTGCATTTCAGCGCGGAAGTCGAATGGCGGAGGGTCGTCGCGCGCGGGCGTCCCGAAGAAGATGATCGGGGAGGCCGCGCCCGCCCACCCGTCGAGGGAGGATGCGATGTGCGGGTAGAAGCGCTGCATGACCAGCGGCCCCAATTCGTTTTCCACGATGGAGGCAGTTGTCTCGTTCATGATCCGCACTTCCGGCGGGCCGCTGTAGTTCATCCCAAGCGGACGCAGGTTGAGGTAGTTGTGGGTCCATTCGTGAATGACGGTGCTGACCTGCCACGAAAAATAGTCGGTGCGCATGACCATGGTGGGGTAGACGCCGATGCCGCCGACGGGGACGACCAGGGTGGAGACGTCCAGTTTGGCGGCGACAGCCTCTTCGATCTTTACCTGCTCTTCGACGGAGAGGAAGGGTTCGAGGGAGATGCCTATGGTTTGTTCGATGCGGTCGCGGCGTGAGACGACGAGGTTGAGCGGCAAAGGGGAGACGTGGTAAAGCACCGGCGGGATGGGCTGGCCGCCCAGGGTGAGACCGGCTCCGGCCAGGATTTCGGTTACTTGTGCCTGGATAATGGATTCGGCGATGGGCTGGAGGTGTTCCTGCCGCGCGTAGAGGCGGTCGAGTTCGGCGCGGAGATGGGCGCTTTCGGCGGTTTTGTCTTGGATGGCGGGGTCGGCGTAGATGATCTCGAGGCGGCGTTCGGCCTCGATGATGGCCTGGACGAGGCGCAGGTGTTCCATGACGGCCTGGGCGCGTTGTTCGCGCTTGATATAGGTGGGCATGCCCAGCGCGCTCTGGCTGAGTTTGAGCAGGCTGGCATCGGCCACCCAGGCGTTGTAGTTGAACTCGGAGACGCGAGTGTAGGCGCGGACGCGTTCGTAATTGGAGGCGGCGTGTGGCGCGGAGCGGATGATGCACATGAACCACAGCAGGAGCAGTAACATCCATTCGACGACGCGCAGGGTTTTGTTGGGCATGGGGAGATTATATCCAATGTCTGGCGTAGATTTCACAGACGACTCTGTTGAAAAAAATCACCGCGAACTCTCTACCGTACATTTGCACCGCTACGCCCGCAAAGCCTGTACTGAGCGAAGCCGAAGTGAACGCAAAGAAAACCTTTTTAACTTGGCGACCTTAGCGTGCTTTGCGGTAAAAATCTTCTCATGTACGGTAGAGAAACCGCGAAGAAATGGTGAGTTCAGAACGTACGCATAATTGGCGTTCTCCCCTGGCGCCGCCCGTGATTTGCCAGGCAAATCACGGCAGGCGTAATGCCAGCAGGCGCGTTAGACCTTCGGCGCGCCCTACGCAAGGCTTTGCGTAAGTCCTGGAGTTAATAGACCTCTTGCAAAAGTGCGCAAGCGCGCGCAATGTGGGTTTGTCTTTGGAATGGAAAAGAGACGGCCTCAACCGTCTCTTTTTTGCCCATCAGGGCGACGCAAAATTCATTTTGCGTTACTGGTTTCGCAAATATTCGTCAATAGCCCAGGCGGCTTTGCGTCCGCCGGCCATGGCGGTGACGACGAGGTCGGGCCCGGTCACGCAGTCGCCGCCGGAGAAGACTCCTGTGCGGCTGGTGAGTCCAGTCTGCTTATCTTTGACGGTGATCAGCCCCCAGTCGTGAACTTCGAGGTTGGGTGTGGTTTTGCCAAGGATCGGGTCTGGCCAATAGCCCAGGGCGAGGATGGCAGTGTCGCAGGCGATACTGAAATTGGAGCCTTCGACCGGCACCGGCTTGCGGCGGCCTTTGGCGTCGGGTTCACCGAGTTTCATTTCGATACATTCCACTGCGGCCAGACGGCCGTCTTCCCCGGCGATGAATTTGACCGGCTGGGTGAGGAAACGATATTTGGCGCCTTCCTCGCGCGCCATTTTGCGGTCTTTTTTTCCGCCGGGCATTTCGTTTTCGGTGCGGCGATAGAGACAGCTGACCTCTTCCGCGCCGAGACGGATGGCGGTGCGCAGGCAGTCGGAGGCGGTGTCGCCGCCGCCGATGACGACGATGCGGTTGCCGATCTCCAATGGCTGGCGCATATCTTGAGGCAGCAGGGTCTGTTCCACATTGCCGCGGATCAAAAAGTCGGTGGCCTCGTACACGCCGGGCAGGTTGGTGCCGGGGGTGTCTTCCATTTTGGCGTCCACCTCTGAGCCGACGCCGATGAAAACTGCGTCGAAACCTTCCTCGAAGAGGCCGTCAATGGTTTTGTCTTTTCCAATGTAGGTGTTGGGCGCGAATTTGACGCCAGCGCGTTCGAATTCCTCCCATTTTTCCTGCCAGACCTCTTTGGAGAGTTTGAAGTTGGGGATGCCATAGACGAGCAGACCGCCGGGTCCGGGTTTGGATTCGAAGATGGTCACCTCATGTCCGCGCTGGACAAGTTGTTCGGCGCAGCCCAGCCCGGCGGGGCCGGCTCCGATGACGGCCACGCGTTTGCCGGTCGGCGCGCCGACCGGCATAACATGCCCGTCGTGGCGGCGTTTGTAATCCACAGAAAAGACTTCGAGTTCGCCGCACAGTACCGGCGTGTGTGTCTTGTTCAAAACGCACGACCCCTGGCAGAGCGCCTCGTGCGGGCAGACGCGACCGCAGATCTCTGGCAGGGAACTGGTCTGGTGATAGAGGTTGGCGGCCTCGGTGAAGCGTCCCTGTTCGATCAGCCACATGGCTGAGGGGATGTCGTTGTGAGTGGGGCAGGCCACCATGCAGGGCGCGGGGTCGGGGCAGTGGATACAGCGGGAGGCCTCCACCATGGCGCGTTCCGCGTTGAATTCAATGACCACGGCTTCGAAGTCACAGGCGCGCTCTTCGGGCGGGCGCAAGTCAAGATCGAAAAAGGGTTTGTTGGCGCGTGATTTCCGGTCAATATTTAAAAATTCACCTGGTACAGCCTGCATGGCTGGGTCTCCTTTGGGAATCAATAAAAAAGCGATTCCGCCGAATGATACCGGAATTTTCCGGCATGGTCAAAGGCGAAAATGTCACCAAACCAGAGGACAATCGTCACCTTGCCGGGGGCATGCGCTGTGCGCGTAATGTAAAATCCGGGTAAATCTTTCCTGCCGGGACTTGTGTGAAAAGGCGAAAGGGATAGAATTACGCACTGGAGGATACCCCCATGAATTTCCTGAAGACAAATCGAAAAATCATAATTCCAGTCGTCATTGTGCTTGTGCTGGCGGCTGTTTTCTTTGCCGCGCGCAACGCGGGCGAGGAGCAATCCCAATTTCAGACGGTTGTAGTGGAACGCGGCGAATTGCTTGCCACGGTCGGCGCAACCGGGACCGTGCGGGCGCGCCAGACGGCGATCCTGGTCTGGTCGTCCGGCGGGACGGTCGGCGAGGTGACCGCGTCCATTGGCGACACCGTGGCGGCTGAGACTATGCTGGCTTCTCTCGCTCCTGCCACTGTTTCGCAGAGCGTTATCCTCGCGCAGGCAGACCTGGTCAGCGCGCAAAAGGCGCTGGACGATTTGCGTCATTCGGATACGGCGCGCGTGCAGGCGCAGATTGCCTTGCGCGAGGCGCAGGAAGTGTATGACCGTGCGAAAGAATATCGCGACTCGCTCGACACCGGACTCGTGATTCGTGTTTTCGGCCAGGTGCGCAAAGTAGAAGCGGACGAGGAAACGATTGCCAGGGCCGATGAGTCTCTCGCCCTGGCCGCGGCGCGCCTCGAAGACGCGCAGCGCGCGTACGACCGCGTGAAGGATGGCCCCAATTTGGAGGATATTGCGGCCGCGCAGGCGCGTGTGGACGCGGCGGAGGCGACGTGGAATATGTCGCGCTTGATCGCCCCGTTTGCCGGGACGATCACCGACGCGCATCCGCTCGTCGGCGACCCGGTGAACGCAGGCACGCCGGGCTTCCGCCTCGACGATCTTTCTGCGTTGTTTGTTGATCTGGAAGTCTCGGAGGTGGATATCAATTCGATCCGCATGGGCCAGCCGGTGATGTTGAGTTTTGACGCCATCCTCGGCGCGGAATATCACGGCGAGGTAAGCCAGGTTTCGCAAGCTGCCGCTCCGGCGCAGGGCGTGGTCAACTTCACGGTGACGGTGCGCCTCACCGACGCGGATGAGCGCGTGAAGCCAGGCATGACCGCCGCGGTCACCATCACTGTGCAGGAGATCAGCGATCAAATCCTCATCCCCAACCGTTCTGTGCGCCTGGTAAACGGCACGCGGGTGGTATACGTGCTTCGCGACGGCGCGCCCGTCAAGATTGAAGTGCGCCTGGGTCAGTCATCCGACACGATGAGTGTGCTGGCAGACGGCGATGTTAACGTGGGCGACCAGATTATCCTGAATCCGCCGCTGGAGTTCGAACCTGGCCCCGGTGGCGGCGGACCGTTTGGCGGTTGACATGTCGAATGACTGGGTAGTCGTTGCCAATAATCTCGTCAAGACCTACGTGATGGGCGAGGTGGAGGTGAACGCCCTGCGCGGCGCATCGGTGAAAATTGCGCGCGGCGAGGTGGTCTCCATCATGGGGCCATCTGGATCGGGCAAATCCACGCTGATGAATATCCTCGGCTGTCTCGACCGGCCGACGGCAGGCGAATATATTCTGGACGGCGAGCCGGTTGCCTCGCTGGCCGACGACCAACTGGCGGGAATCCGCAACCGCAAAGTTGGTTTTGTATTTCAAAGTTTCAACCTGCTCTCGCGCCAGACGGCGCTTTTCAATGTGGAGTTGCCGCTGCGCTACGCCGGGCTTGTTGAGGGCCGCCGCGACAAGGCGAAAGAGTCTCTCATCGCGGTTGGACTCGAAGAACGCATGACGCACCGCCCGACCGAACTCTCTGGCGGGCAGCAGCAGCGCGTCGCCATCGCGCGCGCCATCGTCAACAACCCCTCGATCATCATGGCTGATGAACCGACCGGCAATCTCGACAGCAAGGTTGGGAAAGAGATCATGAATCTCCTGCTGAATTTGAACCGGGAGCGCGGCACAACGTTGATCATCGTTACGCACGACCCGGCGATCGCCGCGCAGACCCAGCGCGTCATCCGCCTGCGTGACGGTGTGGTGGAAGAAAACGGAGAGACAGCATGACCTTTACGCAAGCCTTGCTCGAGGCGCTCGAAAGCCTTAGTTCCAACAAGATGCGCTCCGGCCTGACCGTGCTGGGCATCGTCATTGGCGTGGCGGCGGTCATCGCCATGCTGGCGGTCGGCACCGGCGCTCAGGATAGTATCACCGGTTCGATCAGCGGGATCGGCACGAATCTGCTCTTTGTGTTTCGCGGCGGGCAGGACCAGTCCATTCAAAATACGAAGCCGATCACGTTGCAGGATGCGGCCGCCATCAGCGACCCGTTTGCCGCGCCGCATGTGCAGATTGTCGCGCCGATGATGGAGGGCGGGTTCATCGTTTCCGCGGCCGGGCAGACGGCGTCCACCAGCGTCTCTGGCGTCACTCCAGACTTCTTTCCGCTGCGTAACTACACCGTCACCGAAGGCGAGATTATCAACGAGGAACACCTCCTTGGCCGCGCTTCGGTCGCGTTGCTCGGGCCGGAAGTGGCTGATAAACTTTTTGATCGTCACGAGGGCCTCGTGGGCGAACAGGTTACCATCGAGGGCCAGCCGTTCCGCGTTATCGGCGTGCTGGCTCCCAAGGGCGGTGGGATGTTCGGCTCGGAAGACAACCGCGTGTTGATTCCCTTTACCACCGGGCAGTCCCGTCTGTTCGAACGCCGCTATCGCGACCAGGTGGACATGCTGCTCATCCAGGTTGTGGATTCGGAATCTGTCCCGGCGGCCATGGATGAGGTCTCCTCCATCCTGCGTACGCGCCATCGCACCGAGATTGGCGCAGATGACTTCACCATCTTCAGCCAGCAGGATTTTCTCAGCACCGCCGCGACCATCACCAGTGTGCTGACCATCTTCCTCGGCGGTATCGCGGCCATTTCGCTGCTGGTCGGCGGCATCGGTATTATGAACATCATGCTGGTCTCCGTCACCGAGCGGACGAAAGAGATTGGCCTGCGCAAGGCCCTCGGCGCGCGCAAGCGCGATATCCTGATGCAATTCCTGACCGAATCTTCGCTCTTGAGTCTCTTTGGCGGGATCATCGGCATCGCCTTTGGGTGGTTCATCTCGTTCATCGTGGAACAGATCGCGCTGGCTTCGGACACAGCCTTCTACCCCCGCATTGGCATGGACGCGGTCCTGCTGGCCACTTTGTTCTCCGCCGCGGTCGGCCTCTTTTTCGGGATTTACCCTGCCAGCCGCGCCGCGAATTTGGAACCGGTTGAGGCATTGCGATACGAATAGCGCTCCTGTTCACTCCCGGCTTCTGCAAGAACGCAGGGCCGCGCCTGCTTGGAAAAAAACACACCCCAGGTTTATCCGATAAACCTGGGGTGTGCATTATGACCGACTCAGTGTGATGAACACCATCGGCTTGCGTTTGGTTTGATCTTGAAGATACCGCTTCGTCGCGGCAGCGATGCCTTTTTCCGAGTCTACTCCTTCGGCTTCCACTACCTGCATGACACGGCGGCGGATTTCGGGGATCAGCCGTTCGGCGTCTTCAGGGGAGATGAATCCACGCGTGATGATTTCTGGCTCGTGGATCAGCGCCCCGCTCACTTTATCCACACTTAAATCCACGATGACGATACCGTTGCGCGCCAGTTGTTCGCGTTCCTTCATTACATCATGGTCAATGTCGCCGATGGATTCGCCATGCACAAAGATGTAGTCGCCGGGGATGCGCTCGCCGAGGCTTAATTCGCCGTCGGCCAGCTGCACGGTCTGACCGTTTTCCACAACCACGATGTTTTGCGGTTCGATACCGACTTGTTCTGCCAGCCACGCGTGACGTTTCAACTGTCGCAGTTCACCGTGAATTGGCAGGAAATGTTTCGGCTTGACGAGATTAATCAGGAGTTTTTGTTCCTCCTGGCTGGCGTGACCGGAGACATGCACCGGCGCGATGGCGTCGTAGATCACGTTCGCGCCGAGGCGCAAGAGGCGATTGATGGCGCGGCTGATGGTTTCTTCGTTGCCGGGGATGGGATGTGAGGACAGTACGATCGTGTCGCCGCGCTTCACATCGAACTGGCGGTTGGAGGCGGTGGACAGTCGCCCGATGATCGAGGACGGCTCGCCCTGCGAGCCGGTGCACATGATGGCGACTTTGTTGTCGGGCATGTGGAGCGCCTGTTCGATCGGCACGAGCGTTTCGTCCGGGACAATGAGATAACCCAGCGTGCGCGCGATCTTTGCATTTTCCACCATGCTCGTCCCGGCAAATGCGAGTTTGCGCCCGCTCTTGATCGCGGAATCTGCAACCTGCTGGATCCGCGAGATGAGCGAGGCGAAGGTGGCGATGATCACGCGTCCGGGCGCGGACGCCATTACCTGGTCGAAGGCCGGGCCGATGACGCGTTCCGATTGGGTCCAGCCCGGTCGTTCAGAGTTGGTCGAGTCGCTCAGCAGCAGGTCTACGCCGCGCTGGGAAAATTCCGCCAGCTTGGCGTAATCGGTCGGCCAGCCGTCCACGGGGGTATGGTCCAGTTTGAAATCGCTCATGTGGATTACCAGGCCGGCGCCGGTGGTGATGGCCAACCCGATCGCGTCGGGGATGGAGTGCGAGACGTGAAAGGTTTCCACCTGGAATTTGCCGATCTGAATTTTTTCCCCGGCGTGCAGTTTTCGCAGGTCGGCTTTGCTGTAGCCGTTGCGGACAAGTTTGCCCTCGATCAGGCCGAGGGTGAGCGGCGTGGAATAGACCGGCACGGGAATCTCTTCCAGCACATGGCGGATGGCGCCAATGTGATCCTCGTGACCGTGCGTGACAACGATGCCGCGCACGCGCGCGCTCTTGTCCAGCAGGTAGGTAAAGTCGGGGATGATGTAGTCAATGCCCAGCATGTCGTTCTGCGGGAACATGATACCGGCATCCACAATGAGAATATCGCCGCCATACTCGTAGGCGGTCATGTTCTTGCCGACCTCTCCCAGGCCCCCGAGAGGAACGATCTTTAGTTTTTCTTTCTTGCTCATGTGTAGGTTACACCTCTTGTTTCAAAGAATGATTATCCGCCATGGGCGGTTAAGGTCAACGAAGAAAAAGCCCGGACAGGAAGATCTGCCGGGGACGTTCACGTGCGACATGGATTGTGGTCACGAAAACTGCCAAAGGCAGGAAGATTCAACGTTGCGGGCAAAAGTATAGCAGGGCAGAGGGAATTTGTCTACGCCGGATGTGTTGGCGTTTGATTAACGTTTCGACCGGGAGCCCCTCCGGCGTTCCTGCTCCGGAGGGGTTGATTTGGCTCTATTGGCCGACCTGCTTCACACTGCCCGCGCCACTAACCGCCCTGGTGACGGAGGGCGAGCCGTAATAATTCACCGAGCCCGCGCCGCTGATGGAGGCATCCAGGGTCTTCTCCACCCGCAAGGTGGCGGAGCCAGCGCCGCTGATTTGAATGTCGGCGGTTTCTGTCTTTAAATTCGGAGAGTTGAAACTGCCGAAGCCGCTGATTGTCAGGCTGAGTTCCGACGCGGAACCGCTGGTTGTGAATTCGCCCGCGCCGCTCAAGGAGGCGGTCAATTTCTCCAATTCCAGGTTGTTCAATGTTACATTGCCCGCGCCGCTGAGGAAGACGCTAAGCGCTTTGCCCTTGAGGCCGGTCAGCGTCAGTTCGCCGGCAGTGGAGAAATCCACCTCGCGCAGTTCCCTGACCGTGATCGTGATACGCACGATCTGTGATGGATTTACGCGCTTTTTGAAATTGTGTTCCCTGTTTTCAATATGCAATGTCCCGTCACGCACCTCGGAAACCAGCTGAGGCAGCAGGTTTTCGTCGGCTTCGATCATTAGCGATTCACTCGCGCCCTGCTGGATGACCACATCGGCCGGATAGTCAATGTCAATTTTATCGAAGCCGGATACACTGCGGGTCTCGGTTTTGATCGCGCCCGACCCGCGCTCGGCGCCCAGGCCAAAACCGCTGTCGAGATTCCATGCGCCTAAGGGAGGCCCGTCGTTCCAGCCGAGTTTTGGCGCGAAGATGACCGCGCCCGCCGCGCCGATGATCACCAACGCGGTCACGATCTGTCCAAACGGGCGCCATATGCCGCGCAGGATGAGGCCGGTCCCGAGGGCGATCAATACGTATGGCCAAATATGAGTCAGCGCCCATAGATTTTCAGACGGGATTTTCCCCATGCCGATCATCAGCCAGATGATGCCGGCCGCGACCAGTGTCAACGGCCAGAAAAGGGAGCGATGTTCATTCATTTTTCCTCCGAAATATCAGTGGAGGCCGGGCGCCCTTCTTTGCGGGAGGAGACCAGGCCGGAGCGTTTAAAGACGAGATAGAGGCCGAACAGGATCAGCGCAGCCGGGAAGATATAATCTGAAATGCCGAATGAGCGAAAGATCAGCCCTTCAAAGAACGCGCCGAAGATGATGAAGAGGACCAGGCCGGTGCGCATCGTACCTGCGCCGCCGCGCCGCGTGCCGGGGTCGCCGCTCTGCGCGCCCATGAGGTAGATGCCGAGTCCCACTAAAAAGACGATCACTGTCCAGCCGTAGGCCCACGATTCGAAATGGCCGGTCAGATTTTGGAGGAAGAGCATTACGCCAACGCCGGTGACGATGGTTCCCGGGATGGCAAGAGGTGCGGTATCCCTGCCGCCAGATGCCATGCCGGCCAGGAACACCCCGCCGATGCCGATGATGACGAAGGGCCAGAGCGCGCCCCACCCATGGAGGCCGAAGAACTCGGAGGCCAGCGCCAACAGCCCGAGGCCGATGAGTATCGCGCCGCCAACGAGCGTCCCAGCGTTGCGAGATTTATTTTCCATTGTGCATACTCCTTTGGAATGGTTTGCAAGGGGGTATACGGGCGTGCCCGCCCGGGGTTGCACTTGAGAATCTAGCGGCAGGGGAATCGAAAAGGGTCCAGTTGCGGCTTTTTTTGCATGGCGTCGAAATCCATTGCATTGGCTTGCAGGCAAAACTCTTCGGGGCTGAGTTCGTATTCGATCACAAAGACCGGCTTGCCAGAATTCACAAAGGGGAGCAGCAGACGGCACTCAGCGTATAAAAAACAGGATTCGTTCAAGGCCCAGTCGAAAAAGGGCAGAAGTTGCTCTACCTGCCCGAGATCGTTTTTCAAGCCGATGGATAAACCGTTTTGGTGCGCGGCGTTGGCCAGGAAAATATTGTAGGCCAGTTGATCGTTGGGCGTGAGGGGAAATCCGGTCTCGTTGATGTAACCATCCATGTTGTCCGGATCCACGCCATCGCAGCCCTTCTGGACCGCGAGGCGGATTCGCCCCAGCATGAGCGGTCCCAGGGTTTGCAGGTCGCGGATGTCGAGCCAGCGTTCGCCGGGCCAGCCGGTCAGGGTTATGCCAAGAATCGCTTCCGGGAAACCGCCCGCGTCCGGACGCCAGTCTTCGTGGGACCCGGCGCTGAAAGAACAGACGACCTTGATGCCGCGCGTGTGCAGGTCGCGGATGACGGATTCGGGCGTGTCGAACAGGTCGAGGAAAAAGATGCTCACGTCGAGACTCGTGTCGAGGTCGCCGCTGAATTGGATTTGCCACGCGTCGCCGGGCGCGGGGTTCCAGCGCTGGGCCGAGGAGGGTGATTCGGCCGGAGGCGGCGTGCCCGCTGTGGGGGAGGGGGAGGCGCACGCAGCGAGGAGGGTCAGGCCGAGGAGGAGAATCAGGAGGCGGACGCGGAGTTGGATCACGGGTTGGAATTCCGGAATGTATGCAAGAGGGCGCGGAGGCGATCTTTAACGATGGGATAAAAATAGCGCATCGAATGGATGCGCTATTTTGTATGCTATGCGGTTTCGGCTTTGCGCCCGAACCAGGTCTTCCATTCTTTATTTTCCCAGACCACGAGGATGGGCGCGGCGATGAAGATGGAGGAGTAGGTTCCGCTGAAGAGACCGATGAGCAGGATGACGGCGAATTCGCGCAGGGTGATGCCGCCGAAGAGCGCCAGCGCCAGCAGCATGAATTCAACGGTCATTAATTGGGTGTTGATGGAGCGTTGCAGGGTTTGGATGATGGAGTGGTTGGCGAGGGTTTCGAACGGCAGTTTGCGGTAGATGTTCGAGTTTTCGCGGATGCGGTCGAAGACCACGATCTTGTCCTGCACAGAGAAGCCGATGACGGTGAGCAGCGCAGTGAGGAAGAGCGCGTCCACCTGCCAGCCCCAGAAGCGCCCGCCAATGGCTGTGACTGCCATGACGATGGCAACGTCGTGGATCATGGCGATGACGGCAATCACGCCGTACCGAAAGGCGTGCGCGAGGCCGCGAAAGGTGTAGGTGATGTAGATGACGACGGCCAGCGCGGCGAAGGCGACGGCCAGCCCGGCGCGCTGGGCAACTTGCGCGCCGATGGAGGGGCCGACGCTGTCGAAGCGTTCGACGGTGAGTTCGCCGAATTCGGTCTTGAGCGCGTTTTGAATCTCCACGCTGGCGGCTTCGTCGAGGAAGGCGGATCGGATCTGGAGCGTGCCAGTGCCGGTTGTCTGTACCTGGGCGTCTTCGATGCCGATGTTTTGGTAGACGGCAACCACGTCGGCGGGGGAGGGCGTTTCGCCTGCAAAGCGGACTTCGAGGATCGAGCCGCCGGTGAAGTCAATGGACAGGGGCAGCCCGCCCAGGAAAAGCAGCGCGAGGCCGGGGATGATAACGAGCAAGGAGAGGGCAAAGTACCAGTAGCGTTTTCCGAGAATGTTCATGTTAATCTCCCTAAATTCCAAACCACTTGAGGTTTTCGGCGCCGGGTTTAAAGCGGCTCACAACAAGGGTCAACAGGGTGCGGGTGACAACGATGGCGGTGAAGAGCGAGATGGCTACACCGAGGAAGAGCGTGAGGGCAAAACCCTTGACGATGGTGGCGCCGAAGGTGGAGCCAAACCAGAAGAGGATGGCCGAGGTGATGATGGTGGCCAGGTTTGAGTCGCGGATAGATGACCAGGCGCGGCTCCAGCCCAGGTCTATGGCGTTACGCAGCGGGCGTCCGGCGCGCAATTCCTCTTTCATGCGTTCGAAGATGAGGATGTTGGCGTCGAGGGCCGCGCCGGTGGAGAGCAGGAAGCCCGCCACCCCGGAGAGGGTCAGTGTGAAGTGGAAGTAGCGGAAGATGGCGAAGGCGATCAGGGCATAGATGATGATGGACGCGTCTGCAAGAATGCCAGGCAGGCGATAGTAGATGCCCATGAAGAGGAAGACGATTGCCACGCCGACCAGGCCGGCGATAAGCGACTTTTCGAGCGAGTCCTGGCCGAGAGTGGGGCCGACCACGCGGCTTTCAACCACCTTAAACGGGATTGGCAGCGAGCCATAGCGCAATTGGATGGCAAGCGCATTGGCGGATTCATATGTGAACTGACCGGTGATGGTTCCCTCGCCGCCGGTGATGGCAGAGTTGATGCTGGGGGAGGAGATTACTGTTTTGTCCAGCACGATGCCGAGATACTGGTTGATATGCGTGGAAGTGTGGTCGCCAAAGATCTGCCCGCCCTCGCTGGTCAGGGTAAAGTCAATGGCGAATGCGCCGGTGTTTGGATCCTGATAGACGATGGCGGTCTTGATCTTGTCGCCGGTCATCACGGTGTGGTAGATCACCGGCGCGGCTGGGTCGAGAGCCGGATCTTCCAGGTTGGTGGCTGTTCCGCCTTCCACGTCGGTTTGCACGATACTGCCTTCGCGAACAGGGGTTATGCCAAAGTCAACGAATTCGAGGCGGCCGGTCTGGCCGAGGGTGGCTTTTACCTCATCGGGGTCGGCCACGCCGGGGAATTCGCCCACGATGCGATTTTTTCCGGCCACTTGCAAAACGCTTTCGTTCACGCCCAGGGCGTTGGTGCGGTTCTCGAGGATCAAGCGGGCGGTTTCCATTTGCTCACTCGAAATTTCTGCTCCTGCGGGCAGGTCGGCTTCGAGGACGACTTGCAGGCCGCCGCGCAAGTCGAGGCCGAGACGGGTGCTGACATCGCGGAAGGGCTGCTGGTTGATTGGGTTGATCAATTCATCGCTGAAGTCAATCCAGGCCGCAATGGCGACGATGACGACGATCAGGACGATCCGGGTATTCAAATTTCTCATGCGGTTTCTCCACTCACGAAAATGCCCGCTTGCGCAGGCGACGGCGCATTATACCTCATGGAGGCAATGGGCGGAAGTTGCCGAGCCGGACAGGACTTTCTCAAATTCGGAATCCCCTCAATGCGAATATCACAAATTTGTGTACGAAGCGAATAACCCGCAGCGCAACTTTTGAAATTCGCGCACTTGAGTCGTTCGCGTTCCGGGCTGGCTAATCTGTCAAGCAGCTTCGAGAAGATTGGCGATGGCTTTCCGTTCCCTGGCGATTGCGATTTATAGATGACGGTCCAAAAATTCCAGCACGCGCGCGGCGACCTGCTCCGGCGCGAGCGGATCGGTGTCCACGATCAGATCTGCGTGCTGATGCGCGTGCGCGAGTCGGCGCAGTTGTTCGGCGTAATCGGATTCATTCCAGTTCAGTTTGCGTCTCGCAGTCGAGACGATAAAAGAGGCTTCGAGAAAAATCAGCACATCGGGGTTGCTGATGCGCTTCCACATATCTTTGACGTATGAATGTTCCTGCGCGATGTGACGGCAGGTATAGCCGCGTGCTTCCAGCGCCGCGATCAACGTGGACTTCCCCGATCCGCACGGGCCGACGATTCCGATTCGTAAATTACCGGCTGGCATTCACCACCTTGTTCAAATTTTCGGGGCGGCCCAGCACAGCCAGCGTGTATTGGCCGCGGAGCAGGATGCTGTCGGCGGGATGAAATTGATTGGTGTGATCCTGCCGCACCATCACGACGCTGACGCCGAATCCATCCTCCACCTGGCCAACCGTTTTCCCGTCCAGCTTGGAGCCGGGCATGATGGCGAGCCGCGCCAGGCTGAGCGATTCGCCTTCCACGTTGATCGGGTTGGTGATATCCGCGCCCGCCGCGGCGGCGGCAAAGGCCGGAGCGGCCATGGCGGTGCCGCTTAATGCGTTGAAGCCAAATTGATTTTGAAGCTCGTCGGCAAATTCATCGTCGAAGATACGGATGATGATTTTTACGTTTGGGTTGAGACTGCGCGACTTGAGGGCGGTCTTCAAATTTAATTCATCGTCTTGTACGCACAGGATGAGGGACTTGGCTTTTTTGATGCCCGCGTCGAGCAGGGTGATTTCGCGGCTGGCGTCACCGGCGATGACCGGAATGTTCATTTTTTGCGCGGCGGCGAACAGGTCGGCTTTGGGGTCGAGTTCGATCACGGCCACAGATTCGCCCATATCGCGCAGCTGCTGAGCGACGCGGAATCCGAGATGCCCCAGCCCGACGAGGATGTGGTGGTTTTTGAGTGTGGATGCCACAGCGATCTCCCATTCCCGGCTTCGCGCGCGCCGGTTGAAAAGCAGGATGCCGAAATCGGTCAACCCCTGCGCCAGCGCACCGAGTCCGACCAACGGCATGATGAAATAAAACAATTGCAAAAAAATACTATTTGGAAAATCCCCGTTGGGTTGCAGGAACGCCATCGTCAGAACCAGGTAGATGGATTCCGGGACGGTCTCCAGCGGTTCGCCCAGCCCCTTCGCGATTGTATGATAAAGAATCCCGCCGCCGATGACTGCGCTAAAAAAGAAAAGCAGGGGCAGACCAAACTCGCGCAGGAGCAGGCCCGTCTCGCGCCAGGATGCGCGCCAATGCTGGAAGGTTTGCGTTGAGGATGACTTCATTATGCGTGATAAGGGCGCACAGGTATGACGGTGTGAAAAAACATGATGCGTGCGTACTGGTCGGCTTGCGTTACGCGTATATTTTTACTCGATCGGCAAGCGCACAGTCATACGGCGCGCGTGATCGCCGCTGCGCGCGGTAACTTTGATCGCCACCACCGAAATATCATCGGCGGGACGGCTCTCATCGAGGTTGACGGCGTGCGCCAGAAGTTCGTCGGCGATGGCTTGCGGAGACGGATCCTCCTCCTCGAACATGGATTGGATGATCGTATCCACTTCCAGCTTCATTCCGCGCCGCGAACCGGCGTGGACGAGTCCATCGCTGTAAATGACAACCAGAATGCCCGGCTCGATATCGAATTCGCTCACGTTGGGTCGCGTGTCGCGCGCCGTGCCGAGGGAGGCGCTTTCGGCTGCGATCAAGTCCACGCTTCCATCGCGGCAGATCGCCATCGGCGCGGGGTTGTTGCGAGTCAGGACGATCGTGTTCGTCAAGAGATCAATCGAAGCAATGTTCAACGTGCAGGAGACTTTTCCCTGCTTCTCGGTGAACAGCGCATCCGACGCCGCCCGGGCGGCGGCGCCGTCGCGGACGCCCTCTGCCAGCAAGCCGATCACCTTGCGAACCACCATCAGCGAGACTGCCTTCGCCCCGCGCCCGCTCGATTGACCGTCCGCAAGCACGACCGAGATGCCTCCATTTGGGCGCTCCACCACTTCGAGTGAATCGCCGCTTTCAGAGACCGCATATTTGTTAACTTTGGCGACCGCGATTTGAACTTCCATGCGGTTATTTTACTTCGCTTCAGGCTTGACGACCATGCCTTCTGCCACTATAATCCGCCCGCTTGAGTAAAAACCAACGCGGCGCAAGCCGTTGTATTTTTGTAAGGAGCAAATCAAATGACACCCCATCCCAAACGTAAACACTCCAAGGGCCGCCGCGACCGACGCCGCGCCCACGACGCATTGCAAGCCCGCAATATCGTGGCTTGTTCCAACTGCGGTTCGATGCGCCTGCCGCACACCGTCTGTCCCAACTGCGGTCACTATCAGGGACGCGAAGTGATCGAAATCAAAAAAGATAAAAAGAAATCCGAGTAACCCCCGTTTAACCGCTGGTGAACTTGTTAACGAGCCGTGACCAACACGGCTCGTTCGTGTTTAATCGGGTGACAACATCCAACACAAAGGTAATCAAATGACTCTCGATCTAAAAACCACCGCATTTATTTTCCCGGGGCAGGGTTCGCAAACCGTCGGCATGGGACGCGACCTCGCCGCCGCATATCCCATCGCAAAACAAACCTTCGATGAAGCAGATTCTCTCCTCGGGTTTTCCCTCTCCAAATGGATGTGGGAAGGTCCGGCTGAGGAACTGAACGACACGGTCAACACACAACCGGCCTTGTACATCCACTCGCTGGCGGCATGGCGCGTCCTCTCGCTTCGCCTGCCGGACCTCCAACCTGCCGCGCTGGCTGGACATTCCCTTGGGGAATTGTCCGCCCTGTCCGCCGCCGGAGCCTTGACCTTCACCGACGGACTGCGCCTTGTCCGCGCGCGCGGTGAGTTAATGAAGCGCGCCGGTCAGCTGGCGCCCGGCGGCATGGCGGCCATCCTCAACCTCGACATCCCCACGCTGGATCAAGTCTGCGTCGAGGCAAGCCGCGCGGGCGAAACGGTCCAGGTGGCGAACGATAATTGTCCGGGGCAGGTGGTCATCTCTGGCGCGAAACCGGCCGTGGAACGCGCCATGGAATTGGCAAAAGCCGCGGGCGCAAAACGCGCTTTACCTCTCGCCGTCTCGATTGCGGCACATTCCAGACTGATGGCAAGTATTCAGCCGGATTGGGATGCTGTTGTGCAATCCGCTTCCATGCGCGATGCCTCCGCGCCGGTGTGGGGCAATGTCGCCGCGCGCGCTCTCACCTCCGCCGCCGGCTTGCGCGCCGACATCATCTCGCAGATGCAGTCGCGCGTGCGCTGGACCGAGTCGGTGCGGGAAATGATCGCAAGCGGCATCCGCCACTTTGTCGAGGTGGGAAGCGGAAGTGTGCTGGGCGGATTGGTGAAGCGAATTGATGCGACGGTGACCAGTCAGGCGCTGGGGAATCCTTTGGATTTTGAAAACCTTTAAGGTCTGCGAGTCCCAAAAGGTTTGTGCGATTTTGCGTTCATCGCATGGCATACAACAAGATGCTCCTCCAACCGCGCCGCCTCTGTTTGTCATTCTAAAACGTGACGTTTGTCGCTATGCCCTTTGGTATAATTGCCATGTGAATGGAAAATTTTCATTCCAGTCAACCGTCTCTCGCGGGCGTAATCTGCCTAATCGCCTGGTCAATCTGAATTGACCGGGCATCATTTTTTGGAGTGCCATGAAACTCAGTACACTTGCCAGTGGAATCGCCGAATCTCCGACCTTTGCACTGAACGAGGAAGCGCGGCTGTTGCGTGAACGCGGTGAACCGGTCATCAATCTTGGCATCGGCGAGCCAAAGAACAAGACGCCCCTCGCGGCGATCCTTGCCGCGGGATCAAAGTTGACCAGCGGTGAGGTGAAGTACACCCCGCCTGACGGCCTGCCCTCGATGAAAAAGGCCGTCATTCGTTACACCGAGGAAAACTATGACCGCCTGGTTGCGCCTGAAAACGTGATCATCACCAACGGCGCGAAGCAGTCGCTCTTCAATATTTTCTATTCGATCCTGAATCCGCAGGATGAAGCGATCCTCCTCGCGCCGTATTGGGTTTCGTATCCCGAGATGATCAAAATGTGCCTCGGCGTGCCTGTGGTTGTGACCCCTGAAGACGGGACGTTCGTCCCGCGCTTCGAGGATATTGAGCGCGCTGTGACCTCCTCCACGCGGGTGATTGTCGTCAACAGTCCAAACAACCCATCCGGCGCGATCTATCCCGCCGGGCTGATCGAAAAGATCGTGGACCTGTGCGAGCGCAGGGGCATCTATGTGATCTGTGATGACATCTATCACAAGCTGACCTTCGATCGTAATGTTGCCCAGCCCGCCTGGTCGTTCACGAAAAAGGATGTGGAGAACTCACGCGTGATCGTGGTTAACGGCGTGGCGAAACTCTACGGTATGACCGGCTTCCGCATCGGCTGGGTGGTCGGGCCGCGCGAACTGGTCCGGGTCATGGCAAATGTTCTCGCTCAAACCACCTCGTGCGTCTCGCCGATCGCGCAAGCCGCGGCCGAGGGCGCGCTGAACGGCTTGCAATCTGTTGTGGACGCGTTGCGTCTTCAGATACAAAACAACCGCGATGTGTTCTTGCAGGAAATGAAAACCTTCAACGGCGCGCGTTTAATTGAGCCAGGCGGGACGTTCTACGCCCTGCCCGACCTGCGCGCCTTCGGCAATAGCTCGGTTGAATTGTCGAAGATTCTGCTAAAGCGGGCGCTGGTAGTCACTGTGCCGGGCAGGGAATTTGGCATGGAAGGCCATATTCGTATCTCGTTCGCGGGATCGGTCAAGGATGTGACCGAGGGCCTGGCGCGTATTAAGTGGGCGCTGGATCCGACCTCGCCGAATGAGATCTACATTGGCAACAAGAAGCTGATCAGAGACTGGATGTGATGAGACTGCGCGCGTACGCATGCAGCAGCCTCTCTATGTATCAGGGCGTACGCAAAACCTTGCGTAGGGCGCGCCGAAGGTCTAACGCGCCTGCTGGCGTTACGCCTGCCTGATTTGCCTGGCAAATCACGGGCGGCGCCAGGGGAGAACGCCAATTATGCGTAAGTCCTATGTATAATGAGCGTGTTAGCTTGCCCGTGTGCAACACTTATTCACCTGAAATGGAGAACCATGAATAACCTGCTCAACCTCAAAACCCCGGGCGAGTCGACTGCCCAGACGCGCAAAGCG
This sequence comes from Anaerolineales bacterium, assembly GCA_019187665.1. GTDB lineage: Bacteria > Chloroflexota > Anaerolineae > Anaerolineales > Villigracilaceae > Denitrolinea. The sequence goes on along the minus strand of JABARH010000003.1, from coordinate 145,858 downwards.
GACTACAACCTCTCCCAGCAGGGGATGGGAAACTTCCGCCTGGCGTATTGGAACCTGCCGACCGAGACGCTCTATGAAGAAGCGGTTTTCCGCAATGAAGGCGCGACGGTCATCGGCGGCCCGTTCACTGCCAATACCGGCAAGCACACCGCCCGCAGCGCGAACGATAAATTTGTCGTCCGCGAAAGCGACTCGGAAGGCAACATTTGGTGGGGTACATATAATCGCCCTTTCGCAGCGGAGAAGTTCGAGGGATTATATGGACGCATGTTGGGTTTCATGCAGGGACGCGACGTTTTTGTCCAGGATGTGTACGCGGGCGCGGACGAGAAGTATCGCCTGCCTGTGCGTATCGTGACCGAACTGGCGTGGCATAGCCATTTTGTGCGCAATATGTTCATCCTGCCGCAGTCGCTGGAAGAATACAAACGCTTCGTCCCGGAATTTACGATCATCTCGATGCCTTCGTTCAAAGCCGCGCCCGCCGTAGATAACACCAACAGCGAGACATTCATCTGTCTTTCATTCGCGAAGAAACTCGCCATTATCGGCAACACCGCTTATGCGGGCGAGATCAAGAAATCGGTCTTCACCATTTTGAATTACCTGCTTCCGCTCGAGGGCGTTCTCTCGATGCACTGCTCCGCGAACGTGAACCCAAATGACTCGAATGATGTCGCTCTGTTCTTCGGCCTGAGCGGAACCGGCAAAACAACCCTTTCTGCCGATCCGACGCGGCGCCTGATTGGCGACGATGAACATGGCTGGAGCGACGACGGCGTTTTCAACTTCGAGGGTGGATGCTACGCCAAGGTGATCGGCCTGTCGGAATCTGCTGAGCCGGAGATCTACGCGACCACCAAACGCTTCGGGACGATCCTCGAAAATGTTCCATTCGACCCGATCACGCGCAAGGTTGACCTCGACGACAATTCGATCACTGAGAACACGCGCGCTTCCTATCCGCTGGAATTTATCGCCAATGCCGTTCCCGAAAAGAAAGCAGGACACCCGAAGAACGTCATCCTGCTGACCTGTGACGCAAGCGGCGTCATGCCCCCCATTGCGAGATTGACTCCCGACCAGACGGTGTATCAGTTCATTTCGGGATACACGGCCAAGGTCGGAGGCACCGAAGTGGGCTTGCGTTCCGAACCGGAGATCACCTTCAGCGCCTGTTTCGGCGGCCCGTTCATGGTGCATCATCCTTACAAATATGCCGAATTATTGAAACAAAAAATTGAACGCCATGATGTGGCTTGCTGGCTGGTCAACACCGGCTGGGTCGGCGGACCGTATGGAGTAGGCAAGCGCATCAGCATCAAGCATACGCGCGCCCTGCTCAACGCCGCGTTAACGGGCCAGCTCGCGGATGTCGCATATTTTGCGGATCCCGTTTTTGGGTTTGAAGTACCGAAGACCTGCCCCGGTGTCCCCGATTCTGTTTTAGAGCCATGGTCCAGCTGGCCGAGCCGCGCCGATTATGACAAGCGCTATAAAGACCTGGCAGCGCGGTTCATTCAGAATTTTGCGCGATTTACCGAAGGCACGCCGCAGGAAATTCTCGACGCGGGCCCAAAGGCGTAGGCGTCTGGCAGATGGTATCTGAAATTTCCAGTCGGCCCACCGCGCATTACGAGTGGGCGGATCTCATCCGCGGGATCGGGATCGTGCTCGTCATCCTCGGTCACGTTTCGGGGATTCCCAACCAGCGCTTTGCCGAAGTGTCCCTGTTGAACTGGGACGTGTCGAATATCTACAACATCATCGCGCGTTCGTGCGTGCCGTTGCTGTTCATGATCAGCGGCGCGTTGCTTATTCCCCGCCAGGAAAGCCTGTCCGATTTTTACCGCAAGCGTTTTCAGCGCGTGCTGCTCCCCTTCCTTTTCTGGTCGGTGTTGTACGTGCTGTGGAAATACGGCTGCTTCACTTTTACAGATTCCCTGATGGCCTGGGGTGGAAAGGCCTGTCTCGGCGACTATACCTTCATCAACGCGGTCAAGGCGGTGGCGAAATGGATCTTAACCCGTCCGGCAGAATATCACATGTGGTTCATGTACGAACTGTTTGCCCTCTACCTGATCACGCCCGTTCTGCGCCTGCTGGCCGACGGAACGCATGACCGCTACCTTTGGTATATGGTCGCAATCTGGTTCATCTTTGGCCCATTACAGAGGCTGGTGGAATTTCAACTGCATTACGACCTGATCTTCGATCTTGGTTTTCTCACGAGTTATATCGGTTATTTTATTCTCGGCTACCTGTTGGCGCGCATTCGCATTACGAAGCCAATGGCCGCCGTTGCCGCGCTGGTTTATATTGTCATGGCTGTTTACACGCTCCACTTCACCCACGTGTTTAGCGTTGGACAGGGAAAACTGGTGGATTACTTCCAGTATCTGCTGAGTTGGAACATCGCGCTCCTTGCCGTGTCCCTCTACATTCTGCTCAGGGCGTGGGCCGACCATATCTTCCGCGTCCCGCGTCCGCGGCTGGCGAAGTTTGCCGCCCAACTCACCGCCGCGAGCTTTGGCATCTATTTGATTCATGTCTTTGTCATTAACTGGATGAATTCCCTGCATATTTCCCCGCTCACCAACCCCGCGGCGCTGTGGATTCCTGTGACCACGCTCGCCGTGTTTTTCGTTTCGTGGATCATCATTGCCATCCTGATGAAGATTCCCTATCTGCGGGCTGTGGTCGCATGATTATGGCGAAACCGCGTCGGCGAACAAGTGCATTGCGATCGCGGTCGCCAGGGCCTCGTTATCCTCTTCGAGTAACACTACCAGGGTGAGCGGCGATCCCTGCCAGCCAACCGGCGTTCCGGTGACGAACCAGCGGAGCGCTTTTTCTTTTTCGCGCGCGGAGCCGCTTAATATCCATTGAATAGAGTCGGGCGGTGTCAGTGAATTGACAATTTGCGCGGCCCTTTCGGGGCTTAATACCGGTTGGGGTTCTGTCAACGTGGGGAGGATGACCCATCCCTGCGCCGGGGTATCCACCGCGAGCGCGATGCGCGGGGCCGGGCGTATGCCCGCATTGCTGAATGCGGAAGCGGCCAGCGCCAGTTGCAGTGGGCTCACGCGCAGGGCGCCATCTGCGCCGGGCAGGGACGCGTTTCCGACCGGCAGGTGAAGTTCCGGCGCGGAGTAGAATCCCAGGTCGGCGTAAAGGGCCGAGAGGGAATCTTCCGAGGGCGAGGATGTTTCGAACAGCGCGGCCAGAAGCGGGTCGAGGAGCGCACCGATGGGGTACATCCCCTGCGCGGCGCGGTTGACGAGCGGCGAGTCGGGATTGGTCAGTATTGAGTCGTTTAACAGGTTCGGGTCGTAAAAGGGATGCGAGGCCATGACGAGAATTTCGCCGCTCTGCGCGTTGAGCAATACGATCGCGCCTTTATGTTCGCCGAGCAGGGTGTCGGCGGTTTTTTGCAGGTCGAGGTCTATGCTCAGGCGAAGATCCAGGCCGGGGGGCGGCGTGCCATAGAGTAGTTGATTCCAGAGGATCATGCGCGCGGGGTTTCCTTGCAGGCCGCGCAGATAGTTGTCGAACGCGTTTTCGAGCCCGGCCTGGCCGAAGGTGGCGTCGGTGTAGCCGGTGACGGGGCTGAGCGGTGGATAAAGATAAGCGCGTGTGTAGGGGCGGCTTCCTTCTGTGACGGTGATGGCCTGGTTGGCCCGGTCAAGAATATTGCCGCGCGGCACGTAGCGGTCGGCGATGGAACGGCGGGCATTGTCGGTGCGGTTGAGCAGGTCTGGCCCGCGCACGATGGCCCACCAGCCGCTTGCAAGAGCGCAGGCGAAGAGTCCGAGGGTAAAGAAGGTGGCGAGAAATTGGAACGGGCGAGGATTATGGAGGGGCGCGGGTTCCTCTTCCGGGTGGCTGCCAACGCGCAGGAGGCACGCAAGGGCGACGAAGGATGTGAGCAGCGATGATCCGCCATAAGAAACGAACGGAAGCGTGACTCCGGTCAGGGGCAGCAGGCGCAAGTTTCCGCCGAGAATGAGCAGGCTTTGTATGCCGAAGTAGGCTGTGAGCCCGGTGGCGAGCAGGCGTTGGAAGCGGTCGGTGGCTTGCAGGGCGGCGCGCAGACCGCGCGCGAGGATCAGTCCGATGAGGAGAAGTAGCGCGATGGTCCCGATCAGTCCGGTTTCTTCGGCGATGGCAGAGAAGATGAAGTCTGAGACGGCCACAGGAACCAGGCTGGGCGAGCCAAGCCCCGGGCCGCGTCCAATCATTTCGCCGTTGGCGATGGCAAGGAGTGATTGTACGATCTGGTAAGAGCGCCCGCTTGGATCGAGCCAGGGATTGAGCCACGCTTCGAGTCGGATGGTGATGATGTCTATGAAGAAGTAGCCGCCGAGGCCGGCCAGCGCAAACGCGATTGCGGCAAGGAGCAGCACGCGTCGTTTGCCGCTGGCGGCGAAGAGCATGACGATGTAGAGCGCCAGAAAGATGGATGCTGTGCCGAGGTCGCGTTGAATGAGGAGGATCAACAAGGAGCCGCCGGTCATTACCAGGGTTGGGATGATGAGCGGAAAGGAAAAAAAGCGGCGTCCTTTGTGCGGGGGGCCTTCGTATACTTCATCCGGCAGGCGGTGGGCGAGATAGGCGGCGAGGTAGACGAGGAGCAGGATTTTGAGCGGTTCGGAGGGCTGCAGGTAGATGCCCATTGCGCCGAGCCATAGGCGCGGCCCGCTGCCGGCCGGGTTGGCGCCAAGCACGAGGGTGAGGGCGGTCAGGCTGAGACCGGCGGTCAGGGCAATGTATTTATATTTTGCCAGTTGTGCAAGGTCGCCGGGAAATTTAAGGATGAAGGCATAGAGGCCGGCGGCAACCGCCAGCCACACGGTCTGCCGCAGGCCAAAGATTGGGTCGAGGCGAAAGATGGTGAGGAGGCCCCAGCCTGCCAGCAGGGACGCGGCGTGGAGCAGGAAATGGTCGCCGTCGGGAATCAGTTTTCCTGTCGCGCGCTGAACGAAATGGGCGGTAAGTCCCCAAACCAGGTAACCGATCCAGTGTGTCCAGCGGTATTCCACATCCCAGGTCCGTTCGCGAACGGCGGGCGCAAGCGTCAGGACAAGGCTGAACAGAAAGAGGAAGGCTGCCGCGTAGAGGAGCAGGCGCGATCGTTGATGGATGTTCAAGTTAGTTGAGTTGGACGGTGGGCGAGGGTTCGTTCCCGGCGCCGAGGCTGACGATAATGCTGCTGTTTCCGCATTCGAGCTGGTCGCCGCTTGCCAGTACAGTGGGAAGGTGCAGCGCAGCCTGGTTGAGTTGTGTGCCGTTGGTGGAGTTGAGATCTTCGGCCCACCATTGTCTGTGATGGAAACGGAGGCGCGCGTGCCGGGCGGAGACGGCCTCATCGTTGAGGCAAATCTCGCAGGCAGGGTCGCGCCCGATTGTGATCTGGTCTTGGGCGAATGAACGTCGCACGCTTTCGTGCGCGTCGGTTTGCGTTGTGAGCGTGATGAGCAGCGGCTTGTGCCCGGCCAGGATACTGCCGCGTTCGGTCAGGTCGCGCCAGAGGGTGTAAAGTCCCCAGCCGAGGAAGGCGTACAGGCAGACTGCCATTGCCAGCCGCAGGGCAAGGACGATGGATGCGCTCATTTGCGGCGCCGGCGCAGGTCGGTGCGGTCTTTAAGGATGGCGGTGGGGCGCTCGGGCGCCTGGTTGACAAGCGGGCCGGTCTCGCGCAGGTCGGGGCGGGGAGGCGGATTGTCCTGCCCAAAGACGAGGGTGATGCCCGCCAGAGAGATCACGTCGCCTGGATAGAGAATGGTTTGCTGAATGCGTTGCCCGTTGACGTAGGTTCCCCCGGTGGAGTCGAGATCAAAGATGACGTAGCGGCCTTTGATGGCGCGCAATTGTGAATGGGATCGCGAGATGCGCGGGTCGTCGAGAACGATGTTATTTTCGAGTCGCCGGCCGATGTTGATCACGATCTCGGAGATGGGAAGCACCTTGCGGCCATCCAGAATCAGGAAGGCGTTTTCGGGTATGTGTTGTTGTGGATTGTCCGGAGAAGCCTGCTCGTTGAGGGCGTCGCTGGTTTCGCCCAGTGGTTCGATGTGGTGCGAGGCGGTTATGCGGATGTGTTGCGGGGAAAGCGCATCGTCTGTGGCAAGGGTGAGTATGGGCGGCGCGGCAAATTCCAGCCCGGATTCGCGCCCGGTGGTCTGGATGGTTTCGCACAACATCTCGAGCATGTTGGGATCCTGCCAGTGAGCGCCTTCATCGGGGCGCGTGATGAGGGTGTAGGCATGAGGAGCAAAGCGCCTTCCAGCCTTTTCCAGGATGTTGGCGTGCATGGCTGCCGCCAATTGTGGAATGGTGTCGCCCGCCATTTTTTTGCCGGGCAGGATGGCTGGCAGGCGAACTTCAACCAATTCGCGAATTCGGGATTCGATCTGTTGTAGTGTGGTTATCATTACGCGCCTTTCAGTTCAGGACGTACGCAAAACCTTGCGTAGGGCGCGCCGAAGGTCTAACGCGCCTGCTGGCGTTACGCCTGCCTGATTTGCCTGGCAAATCACGGGCGGCGCCAGGGGAGAACGCCAAGTATGCGTAAGTTCTGAGACATTATAGAGACAACAAAGCCATTTGGCAAGTTGTTCACGGTTTGCCGGGTTATTTCCGCCCAATTAATTTACTAGAAAATTATCATAAATATTGACATTTTTAGTCTGCTTTGCTATAATGCCGCCGGTTTGATAACCAGGCCGCGATTGGCTTAACTTTCAGGAGTGAACATGCCGCAACTCGAGATTCGGAATTTACACGTCAGGATCGAAGATAAGGAAATTCTCAAAGGTTTATCTCTAACCGTCAAGCAGGGCGAAATTCATGCCATCATGGGGCCGAATGGGACAGGTAAGTCCACGCTGGCGTACACATTGATGGGACATCCTAATTATACTGTCACGGAGGGGGATGTGATCTTTAACGGTCAGAACGTTCTCGATCTCGAACCCGATGAGCGTTCGCGCCTGGGCATCTTCCTTGCGTTTCAGTATCCGGTCGCCATCCCCGGCGTGACTGTGGCGAATTTCCTGCGCTCGGCCATCAACGCGCGCCGCCGCGCGGCCCACCCCGAAGACAAGGGCATGCCGATCCATGAATTTCGCAAAATGCTCAAGGAAAAAATGGATATGCTCAAAATGGATCACGCCTTCGCGGGCCGCTATCTCAACGATGGTTTTTCGGGCGGCGAGAAGAAGCGCGCCGAGATCCTCCAGATGGCAACTCTCAAACCTTCCATCGCGATCCTCGACGAGACCGATTCGGGCCTGGATATCGACGCTCTGCGCGTCGTCTCGGAGGGAGTCAACGCCCTAAGCGGACCCGGCCTGGGCGTGCTGGTCATCACGCATTATCAGCGCCTGCTGAACTATATCAAGCCGCATTTCGTCCACGTAATGCTGGACGGGCGCATTGTTGAATCCGGCGGTCCTGAACTGGCGCTGCATCTCGAAGAGCAGGGATACGAATGGATTCGCGAGAAGGCGGAAGAGGCTGCCTAGCCGCGGCCAGATTCGATCACCGGCATTCGATTCGGCCTTTATCATTAGGCCACCGAATATCAAATATCGAATATCGAATATCGAATATCGAATACCGAATACCGCTTTCCGAACATCGGAGTAAACATGAGCGAAGACGCAAAGATCCTCGAAGATATTGGCGAATATAAATACGGATTTCACGACCGCGACGATAATTATGCCTTCAAATCCCGCAAGGGACTCGACCGTGATATTGTTGAGCAGATCTCGCGCATGAAGGGCGAGCCGCAATGGATGCTCGATTTCCGTCTCAAAGCGCTTGAGCATTTCCAGTCGCGCCCGATGCCCAATTGGGGGCCGGACCTGACCGAACTCGACCTCGACAATATTTATTACTACGTCAAGCCCACCGAGAAGAGCGAGAAATCCTGGGACGACGTTCCCGACGACATTAAACGCACGTTTGACAGACTCGGAGTGCCGGAAGCAGAGCGAAAATTCCTGGCAGGGCTGGGCGCTCAGTACGAGTCCGAGATGGTATATCACTCTATTCAGGAGCATCTTGAGAAGCAGGGTGTGATCTTCCTGTCCATTGAAGATGGCTTGAAGAAACACCCGGACTTGTTCCGCGAATATTTCGGGACGGTCATCCCGATCGAAGACAATAAATTCGCCGCGCTCAACTCGGCTGTCTGGTCGGGCGGCTCCTTCGTCTATGTGCCGAAGGGCGTCAAAGTAGACCTGCCTCTGCAAGCCTACTTCCGTTTGAACACCGCCAACGTCGGTCAGTTCGAACGTACGCTCATCATCGTGGACGAAGGCGCGCAAGTCCACTACGTGGAGGGCTGTACCGCCCCCCAATACACCACCGACTCATTCCACTCCGGCGTGATCGAGATCATCGTCAAAAAAGGCGCGCGCTCGCGCTACTCGACGGTTCAAAACTGGTCCACGAACGTGTACAACCTCGTCACCCAGCGCGCCAAAGTCTTCGAGAACGGCACGCACGAATGGGTGGACGCCAACATTGGATCGAAGATCACGATGAAATATCCATCCTGTTACTTGATGGAACCGGGCGCGCATGGCGAGATGCTTTCCATGGCCTTCGCCGGACCAGGGCAGACTCAGGACGCGGGCAGTAAGATGTACCACTTCGCGCCGAATACCACCAGCAAGATCACATCCAAATCCATCAGTAAATCCGGTGGGCGCGCCTCTTATCGCGGCCTGCTCAAAGTTTACAAGGGCGCAAAGGGGATTAAGTCCAACGTGGTTTGCGACGCGCTGCTGCTCGACCCGCAGTCCCGCTCCGACACATACCCCTACATTGAAATTGACGAAGACGATGTCACCATCGGTCACGAAGCCTCTGTTTCAAAAGTCGGCGAGGAACAACTTTTCTACCTCATGTCGCGCGGCTTAAGCGAAGAAGAAGCCACCACCATGGTTGTCTCCGGTTTCATTGAGCCGCTCGTCAAAGAACTGCCGATGGAATACGCGGTCGAAATGAATCGGTTGATCGCATTGCAAATGGAAGGAAGCATCGGCTGATATGCAAGAGAAACCAAAAGTAGCCGTCTCACGCGGGCGCCGAAGCGCCTCCGCCGCAAAAGAATTTGCCTTCACCCAAGCCGATCTCCCTGCCGGAAATGCGCTCGCGTCCTTCCGTGCCTCGGCCTGGTCCACCTACCAAGCGTTAGCCTTCCCCCTCGCCACCGACGAAGCTTGGCGCCGCACGGACCTGCGCCTCCTGCCCGCCGCAGATTTTCAACTCCCCAAAATCGGCGCGCACGAAGACATGCAACCCGTCCCGGATGAATTGCTCAAACCGCTGACCGGCGACGCGCACGGCGGACAGATCACACTTCTGCCCGGCGGCGCGCAGATCTTTTTGGAGGAGGCGCTGACAAAGCAGGGCGTGGTTTTCACCGACTTTCGCACAGCGGAGAAACAACACCCAGTCCTGCTCGAAAAACTGATCGGGCAGATCGTCAAACCGGGCGACGGCAAATTCGCCGCGCTGGCTTCCGCCCTGTCGCAAAATGGCGTGTTGCTCTATGTCCCCAAAAACGTGACTGTCGAAGCGCCGCTGCATTCCGTCCTGTGGGGACCTGGCGCAGACCTGGCACACGTCTCACACCTGATCGTCTACGTGGAGGATGGCGCGTCTGTGACCTATGTTCACGAGTCCGCCTCGCCGGATGAAACCGGTCACGCCATGCACGCCGGCATTGTTGAACTTCACGTCGGACAGGATGCGAACCTTAAATTTGTGGAATTACAATCGTGGGGGCGCGGCGTGTGGAACTTTTCGCATGAGCGCGCGCGCGTGGAGCGCAATGGCAATCTCGATTGGATCTTCGGCGCGGTCGGCTCGCGCCTCACTAAAAACTTCTCCGATCTCGACCTGGCGGGCGAGGGCGCGCAAGGCCGCATGTCCGGCTTCTACTTTACCGACGGCAGTCAGCACCTTGACCATGACACGCAGCAGAACCACCTCGCGCCGCGCACCACCAGCGACCTGCTCTTCAAAGGCGCGCTCAAAGGTAAAAGCCGCTCCGTCTGGCAAGGCATGATCTATGTCGCGCCGGGGGCGCAGAAAACGGACGGCTACCAGGCCAACCGCAACCTCGTCTTGAGCGAAGACGCGCGGGCCGATTCGATTCCCGGCCTCGAAATTCTCGCGGATGATGTCCGCTGTACACATGGCGCAACCGTTGGTAAACTTGAGCAGGAACCCCTCTTCTATCTCAAGTCGCGCGGCATCCCACAAGCCGAAGCCGAGCGACTCGTGGTGGAGGGTTTTTTCGACCCGATCATGCAGCGCATTCCCTTCGAGGGCGTGCGCGAGCGTTTCCAGCAGGCCATCCTGCGCAAAATGGGGCAGGCCGGGCTTACCCTATAAGTGGCGTTCTCTAACGCCAACCGTGCCAGCGGAAAACGCGCCCTGTGCAAGGTTTTGCGTAATTCCTGTTAGGGACAACTGTTTGAGAGGAATGTGAATGGCAACAAAAACCACCAAGTCATCCACGCCGGCTGCGGCGGGCAAATCTCCTGTTCCGGCGAACAAGGCCCCGTCCAGGGCGGATAAACCCGCAGGCAGGAACGCGCCCGCGGCAAAGAGACCCGCTCCGAAGGCGGCGCCAAAGCGGGCAAAGACCAAGTCGCGTCATGGGCGCGTGGTTCCCATCTCGCTGGAGGAGCGTCGCTTGCGCCTGCGTTCTACAGAGTCGCAGTTTGCATATATGAAGGAACCCGGCGCGGAGCATGCTTTTGAAGTGGGCAACACGGTCGAGGTTTTTTGCGACCATGAAAGAAATAACGAGCGCATTCGCGAATGGGTCAGGGGTATTGTTGTCCAAGTGGATAATAAAATGGTCGCGGTGCAATTCCGCTTGAACGTGTTCCTTACCGACGGATGGATGGTTCCCGACCGCATCTTGTGGTATCCGCTGACCTCCGACCAGATCCGCGTTGTTGGCGCCAAGAAAGCCGTCAAGAAGGATTTCATTCCAGAATACTAGCCGCGTATGCAGGCAGGAAACAGGCGCATGTGTAAACCCGCGCGCCCGCCTGCATACTTGTATGCGTGTCCGCTTCCCCCATGCTCAACACCAACGAGATCCGCAGGGACTTTCCGATACTCGAACGCGCGACCGCCGGCGGCGCGCGTGTGACGTATTTGGATTCCACCGCCACCTCGCAGAAACCGCTGACAGTCATCGAGGCGATGGACGTTTTCTACCGCCGCTCAAACGCCAACATTCATCGGGGCGTGCATACGCTCGCCGAGGAAGCCACGGCGCTCTACGAAAGCGCACGTGAAAAGATCGCCAGGTTCGTCAATGCGCCGTCCGCGCGCCAGATCGTTTACACGCGTAACGCGACGGAAGCGATCAATCTGGTCGCATATACCTGGGCGCGGTCGAATCTTAAAGCGGGCGATCTCATCATCCTGACTGAGATGGAACATCACTCAAATCTTGTCCCCTGGCACATGCTGGCGGCGGAACGCGGCATCGAGCTGGATTTCATCCCCGTCACCGAAGACGGCCTGCTCGACCTCGATGCCTACCGCTCGCTTCTCGCGCGTGACCCGAAACTGGTCGCATTCACGCATATGTCCAACGTCCTCGGTACGATCAACCCCGCGATGGAAATCATCCGCCTCGCGCGCGACGCCGGGGCGGTCAGTCTCGTGGACGCGGCGCAATCCGTCCCGCACCTCACAGTGGATGTGCAGGCCCTCGACGCGGATTTCCTCGCCTTCTCTGCCCACAAAATGTGCGGACCGACCGGCATCGGCGCGTTGTATGGCAAGACCGAGTTGCTCGAATCCATGCCTCCGTTTTTGGGCGGCGGCGACATGATCAAAGAAGTGAAACTCCGTTCGTTCCGCCCGAACACGCTTCCGCATAAATTTGAGGCTGGCACTCCCGCCATCGCGGAGGCTGTCGGTTTTGGCGCGGCCGTAGATTATTTGACGAAGATTGGCATGGACAACATTGCCGCGCATGAGCATGAGATTACCGAGTACGCGCTGGAGCGACTCGACGAGGTCCCCGGCGTGAAGGTCTTTGGCCCCCCGTCGGATAAAAAAGGCGGCGTGACATCTTTCACGCTCGAAGGAGTCCATCCGCATGACGTGGCACAGATTTTGGACCGCGACGGGATTGCCATCCGCGCGGGACATCATTGCGCGCAACCATTGCACGAGAAATTCGGAATCCCCGCCACCAGCCGCGCTTCGTTCTATTTGTACAACACAAAAGAAGAAGTGGATCTGCTGGTAAACGGACTTTATAAGGTGAAGGAATTGTTTGGTTAGTCGCATGGTTCGTTAGTCGAATAGTCTGATTGTTTTGACTTTCTGCTGACCGACTACGAAACTACCTGACTATTGGACTACGAGACTACCTATGGACGATCTCTATCGCGAAGTCATCATCGAACACTACAAGAATCCCGCCTACCGTGGACACCTCGACCCGCACGATATTCAATTTGCGGATAACAATCCGTTGTGCGGCGACCATATCGAGATCACGCTTCAAACCGCCTCCGATGGGACGGTCAAGGACGCGCGTTTCGACGGTCACGGCTGCGCCATCTCGCAAGCCTCCGCCGATCTGTTGATCGAGTCGATTATCGGCAAGCCGCTTGAGGAAGTGAAGAAACTGAATAAGGACTACATTCTTGAATTGCTCGGTATTGACCTCGGTCCCGTCCGCTTGAAGTGCGCCTTGCTGTCGCTCAAGGTGTTAAAGGCGGGGGTGTACGGTCTCGGCGAAGCGAGCGATGAATTGGTGGAATAAAAACGTAGACAAGGAGACACGTACATAGGTACACAGGTACACACATTCCCGCGTTCCCGCGTGTCTACTTGTTTACCTGTGTACCTGGTTACATACCCCAATGTTCAACTATACAGCCTTTGACGAATCTAAAATCGAATATTTTGAAATTGCCCCCGCATCCGAACTCCCCAATGGCGGGCGTCTCTTCGTGGATATCGGCGATAAGCCCATTGTGGTTTTCAATATTGCAGGACAACTCTACGCGATCAGTGATGTCTGTTCGCACGATGACGGACCCGTCGGGGAGGGCGATCTCGAAGGCTTCAACGTCATCTGTCCGCGCCACGGCGCTGAGTTCGATGTGCGGACAGGCAGGGTGATGAAGATGCCCGCTGTAGTGGACATCCCCGCATATCCCGTTCAAGTGCGAGATGAGATTGTTTTCATCGGAATACCGAAGGAATAGAGCAAGAGTTGAAAGTAGAAAATGAAAGCGAAGGGAGTGTTATCCTTTCGCTTTTTGTTTGCCCGAGGGCTTGAATTCCATTGAAGCCTGCAGTCTCTGGTCTCGATTTGCCCCTCACGATTATTCGGGACTGCTCGACCACCGCCAATTCTCTAATTCTCCCAATTCTCTTTTCCCTCACCCCTCAAACGTCCCCACAATTCTCAAAATATCAAACCCCTCCGCAAAGGGACGCTCCGCCAGCGCGCCGTGCCGAACCATGATGGAGCGCGTTAACTCGCTGTTGAAGTAGTAGCGGTCGCGGTAGGTCTCGTATTTGGATAACGCTTCGATCTTCTTGTTCATATCCTCTTCGGTGACTTCCACGAGGAAGTGGGGGAAGAATCCGTATGAAGAGCGGACGACATCGAATCCCAGCACGGTGATTCCGCGAAACGCACGCAGGGCTTCGTCCGTCATCGTGTTGTGGTCTTGGTGTACATCCTGCCTGGAGTGGGTAAAGATGAGGTCAGGCTTGAAGTCCTTGCGGAGTTTGATGAAGTATTCGAGGATTTCCTGCCGCGAGTCGGGAAACACGCGCGTAGTGAACGGACCTAAAATAATTTTCTCTTTTGAAACGCCCAACACGGCCATCGCTTCGTGGTGTTCGCTCTTCACGTTTTGCAAATCGGGATTCTTTTGGTTGTCCGAAAGTGTGACGCACAGAACATCGGTCTTGTCCGCGATGTTGTGCAACAAAGCGCCGCATCCCAACTCAATATCGTCGGGGTGCGCGCCAAGGAAGAGGACTCGTTTGCCAGAGAAGTTCATCCGTTTATCCGTTGTGCCAAAGGCGATCCGTTACCTATTTTGTCGCCCGTATCCCGCCCACAACCTTCGTCATCACTAACTTGCCGTCGCGCTCAAACCAGCGCGTAGCCACATCGGTGATCTTGCCGATCAGGGCTTCGTATTCTTCGTGACCGTTGAACATGGAAGTCCACAATTTGCGGTCTTCGCTCAACGAGGCGCGGACGTATTCGATGAACGGCGCGACAGCGGGGAAGGTGAGGTGATTTTCGAACTTGTGCAATTCGGTTTTGGCGAAGATGCGGTCAATAGTGTTGAAGATGTCGCCCTTGAAGCGACTCGACCCAGGCATCGGCGGGATGGTCGCGTTGGTGGCTTCTTTGATGATGTCGTAGAACATCTGCTTATTTTCGGGCAGTGGACCCGAGACGAAAAGCCGTCCGCCAGAGTTAAGCACCCGATGAGCCTCACCAAATGTAAAGTCGAGATCTGAAGCGTAATAAATGGCGAACGCGCTGGTGCAGAGGTCGAAGGTGTTGTCCGCAAAGTTGAAGGGCTTGTTGAAATCCAAAAAGACGAAGTCAATGTTCGAGCCGCGCTCTTTGTTTTTGGCGCGGGCTTTGTCGAGCAGTTCTTCCGAGAAATCGCCGCCCGTGATTTTGGCGCCGCTTTTAGTATAATCGTCGAACAGAAAAGACAGTTTGCCCGCGCCGCAACCGACATCGAGAATGTTCATGCCCGCCTGAGGCTGGAGCAGTTCGTTCGTCCACACGTCAATGTTGGCGGAGCCGTATGTTTCGTGAATGTCAATGCGGGTGAGCAGGTCTTTTGAAGTTTCTTGATAATTGATTTCCATTGGTTCTCCGGATGTGGTTCTCGTACCGCAAAGGTCACTTTGCGGATGTGCAGTGTAAAAGCAAGTGAAGCGCAAGATAAATCTTGCGGTACAAACTGGTACGAAAAATTATACCAAAAATAAACTAAAATTCAATCGCTGAATTTTGAATGGACAAAATGAAAAATATAATCCAAGCCGTCAAAGGCACACGCGAGTTTTACCCCGAGCAGATGTTCGCGCGCAACTTTATTTATGGAAAAGTTCGCGCGGCGTCTGAGATGTTCGGTTATCAAGAGTGGGACGGTCCGTTCATCGAGCCGCTTGAACTCTACGCGGCGAAATCGGGCGAGGAACTCGTGAAGAAGCAATCGTTCACGTTCGAGGATCGCGGCGGCGAGCAAGTTGCCCTGCGCCCCGAACTCACGCCGTCGCTGGCGCGGATGATCGCGGCGAAACAGGGCGAGTTGAATTTCCCCGTCCGCTGGTGGTCGTTCGGTCCGTTTTGGAGATACGAGTCGCCTCAGCGCGGACGCTCGCGCGAATTCTTCCAATGGAATATTGACATGCTCGGCGCGGACTCGCCCGAAGCGGATGCGGAACTCATCGCGGTGGGGGCGACGTTCCTGCGCTCGGTCGGACTCAGCCCCAGCCTGACTCAGATCTATGTGAATAATCGGCGCCTGATGGATTCGCAGTTCGACGCGCTCGACATCCCAACCGACAAGCGCGTGGACGTGTCGAATCTCGTTGACCGCCGCGCCAAAATGGAGTCCGCGAAATGGGAGGCGTACGCGCTTGAGATCGGACTGAATCAGAATCAACTCGATGGCTTGAAAAGTTTGCTCGGCAATTTTGACTTGTGGAAACAAAGCGAAGAATTGACTCGTACCTTCACCGCGCTCGAAGCGTTGGGCGTGAAAGACTACGTGAAGTTCGATCCAAACATCATGCGCGGACTGTTGTATTACACAGGCACGGTCTTCGAAGCGTTCGACACCAGCGGCTCGGTCAAACGCGCCATCTTCGGCGGAGGTCGCTACGACAATTTGCTGGCAGATGTCGGCGGGCAACCGCTTTCAGGCGTTGGCTTTGCGATGGGCGATGTGGTGGCGGGGATCATCCTGCAAGAGGCGGGACTCATCCCTGAGTTTCAGCCCAGCCCCGCTCAAGTGTTGGTCACTGTGTTCGATACAACTCTTTTGCCGCAATCCTTCGCGCTCGCGGCGGAGTTGCGCGCTGCGGGACTCAACGTGATGGTTTATCCTGAGCCAACAAAACTACAGAAGCAATTTAAATTCGCCGACAAGATGAAGATGAAGGTCGCGGTAACGGTCGGTCCCGACGAGGCGGCCAACGGTCAGGCGGCGGTGAAAAGCCTGCGGACGGGCGAGCAGGTTGTCGTCACGCGCGCCGCGGCGGCGGAAAAAATTCGGGAGTGGTTGAAGTAGTCGAAAATATTTTTGTGGTAAAATCTCCGCCGCTTCACACGGAGCCTGTAGCTCAATGGCAGAGCGCCACACTGTGGATGTGGATGTTGTGGGTTCGAAACCCATCAGGCTCCCCAATTAGAAACCAGGTCTTTTAAAGAGACCTGGTTTTTGCGTTTTACTCCTCTTCTTCCGGCTTGCCGACGATCCCGTCAATGCGTTTCATCACGTCCTCTTTCAACTTTGGCAGAACCTTGAGCGCCTGCATGTTTTCCTTCACTTGCTCCACGCGGCTGGCGCCGGTGATGACCGTGCTGACGTGTTCGTTCTTCGCGCACCAGGCAAGGGCCAGTTGCGCCAGAGTGCAATCGAGATCTTTGGCAACCCTGCCAAGTTTTGCCACCTTGGCCAGGCTTTCCTTGTCGCTCAATTTGTCTTTCAGCCAGCCGTAGCCTTTAAGGCCGCCGCGGCTATTTTTTGGAATGCCGCGCTGGTATTTGCCGGTCAGCAGACCGGATGCAAGCGGCGACCAGATGGTCGTGCCCAGCCCGATGTCCTCGTAGAGGCGGGCGTATTCCAGTTCCACGCGTTGGCGGGAAAACAGATTGTATTCCGGTTGTTCCATCTGCGGTTTATGCCAGCCATACTTGTCGCAGACCAGCCACGCGGCGCGGATTTCGTCTGCGCTCCACATCGAAACGCCCCAATAGATGGCACGTCCTGACTGAATGATGTCGTGCATGGTATGGGCGGTCTCCTCGATGGGGGTGTTCCTGTCCGGGCGGTGGCAAAAGACCAGGTCCACATAATCCAGTCCCAGCCGTTGGAGTGAACCGTCCATGCCCTCGAGCAGACGTTTGCGGTTGAGCGTATTCCGTTCGTTAACGCCGCGTTCCAGTCCCCAGAAAAATTTTGTCGAGATGATGTAGCTGCTGCGCCTCCAGCCAAGTCCTTTCAGCGCCGCGCCCATCACCTCCTCGGATTTTCCGCCGGCGTATACCTCGGCATTATCGAAAAAATTGACCCCGGCCTCATACGCCGCGCGCATCATCTCCGCGGCTGTATTGACCCCGGCCTGGTTGTGAAACGTGACCCACGAACCGAACGACAACAGGCTGACTTGAATTCCCGCGCGCCCCAAACGGCGATAGATCATATCCATGCGAATCTCCTTAACGGTATTGTGAGCGCGGCCTTCCGTGCCTTCCGCTCCGCGCGGCGATGTTTCTGCGCGCCGCGCAAGGCGGAATTATACACCCCGCTAACGCGTGTATAATCCCGCTTCATGCTCACCTGGCTCAAGAATCGACTGCCCGAAAAACGGGATATCCTGCTTGCTCTTTCCATGGCGACTTTCCTGGTGTTCAGCTGGTCGCTGCGCGAGTTGTTCTTCAACGCTCCGGCGTTCCTTCTTTCGTTTACAGTGGGGAATATTGTGCTCATTGCCGCCTACATGCTCGCCTTTGCGCTGCTTGAATCGGTGGCGCTGGTATTGCTCATGTTGATTTTGGCGGCGCTTCTACCGGGCGCACTCCTCAAAAACGGATTCGCTTACAAGACCTCATATCTTTTCATCGCCCTGGGATGGTTGTCCGTTTATCTTCAATTTGGCATGACCAACCAGCCGCGAGTCGAATTCCTGGCGATGCAGTTGGCCAAGTTCCTGGCCGTGTGGCTGACGGCGGTGTTGCTTACGCATTACCTTGCCCCCGTTCGGAAGATCGCGCTGGACATCCTTGACCGCATGACCATTTTTTTCTATATTTACGCGCCTCTGGGGGTGGTCTCGCTGGTTGTTGTAATTCTTCGAAACCTTTGGTGAAGCAATGGCACAACTTTCCCGCCGCGATATGCTGAAACTGATTACGCTTGCCTCGGCCTCGCTGGCCGCGCGTCCACTTGCATCTGCCTTGAAGCCGCAGTCGGACGCGTCAAATCCGCACGTGATCATCTTTGTTTTTGACGCGTGGTCGGCGGCGCACATGAAGATGTACGGCTATCCGCGCCTGACCATGCCAAACCTTGAACGCTTTGCGGAGAGGTGCCTGGTCTATCACAATCATCATTCTTCCGGCACCTTCACCGTCCCCGGCACGGCCTCCCTCCTGACCGGCCTGCAGCCGTGGACGCATCGCGCCTATCAGTTGACTGCCGGGGGGGTTGTTCCGAATCACCGGTCTCACAATCTGTTCAATCTGACGAGCGCCTCTCGCGGCGGCTTTGGCTACGCCCAAAACCCATATGCGGATATTTTTCTGTATCAATTTGCCGAAAAAAATACCGGGCACGCGCCGCATTATTCATTCAATATCAACAATAGCATCGTCTCAAGCACGCCGCTGTTTCAAAAGGACTATCGGATCGCTTATGCCAGTTTTGAGAACAATATTTTTCGAAACGGCAAGGGGACGAGCGGCTCCCTCTATCTGGGGCTGATCGCGCGGCTGGCCGGCTTGAGCCGCTACGCCTCGCTGCGCAAGGAGAATCTCGCGGAGTACCCATTCGGGCTTCCGAATGCGGGCGGATTTTTCTTTCTGGACGCGGTGGCCGACGGGCTGATCAATGCCATGCGAACATTTGAATCGCCGACCGCGGCCTATTTCCACGTCTTTCCGCCGCATGAACCGTATGCCCCTCGCCGGGAGTTTATCGAACTGTTCAACGACGGCTGGCTGCCGGTGGAAAAACCGATCCACCCGCTCTCGCGGGCGCGGCGTCCCTTCGATGAACTGGTGTTCAACCGCCTGCGCTACGATCAATATCTTGCCGCCTGGGATGCGGAATTCGCCCGCGTCATCGAATACATGGAATCATCGGGCATGCTCGAAAAAAGCATCGTGATCATCACCGCCGATCACGGCGAATTGTTTGAACGCGGCGAAATGGGACATAATACTTTGGTGTTGGCCTCGCCTATCGCGCACGTTCCGCTGCTCATCTCTTTGCCGGGCATGAAGAAACGAATTGACGTGGACGCCTTCACCAGCAGCCTGGACGTTCTGCCAACCATTGCCCACCTGACCGGGCTGCCTGCTCCTGCCTGGGGCGAGGGCCTGCTCCTGCCCGAATTGGGAGGAAGCGCCGATCCCAACCGAAGCGTGTATGCCATTGACGCCAAAACCACCTCTTCGTTCTCCGCTATTGAACGGTACTCCATTGCCATGATCAAGCAGGGCTTTCGCCTGGTCGAATACAAATATCCGGAATTCTCGGCCTACGAATTCTATGATGTGATCAATGACCCGCAAGAACTGCAGGACCTGTACCCTCGCAATCCATCCCTGGCCGTTAAAATGAAAAAGGAACTTCTGGAAACGATCGAGGACTTCAACCGCCCCTACCGAAAATAGACCCCATTCGCTTCGCGCGTGACGTTGGGGTGGGCGCGTCGTTGCCAGCGTCAAAATCTATGCAAGGACTTCTGCAGGCGCTTAATGGAGGGGCGAAGGGAACGCTGGGAACTAGAATCTTCCGGTACCGCTTGGGGTAATCTTTGAGCGCTCTGTGTCTAGACTCCGCCCCGCTGAGTTCATTCATACCTCAACAACCTCAACGCATTCGCCACGACGACCAGCGTGCTTCCTTCATGGAAGACGACGGCGATGCCGATGCTGATGATACCAGTGATTGATGTGATGATGAGCAAACCGATCACACCCAACGCGATTGCCAGATTTTGAATAATGATCGCGCGCGTGGCGCGTCCCAAGCCGACTGCGAATGGAAGTTTAGAAAGATCGTCGCCCATCAATGCAACGTCGGCGGTTTCAAGCGCAACGTCAGTTCCTGCGCCGCCCATGGCAATTCCAACCGTTGCGTTGGCGAGCGCGGGCGCATCGTTGACTCCGTCGCCGATCATCGCGACTTGACCATAGTCTTTGACAAGTTCGCGGATGATGGTGAGTTTATCTTCGGGCATTAAGTCGGCGCGAAATTCTGTTAATCCAATTTCACTTGCAATCGCAGATGCAGAACGCGCGTTGTCGCCTGTCAACATGATCGTGTGCGCCACACCAGATTTTTTCAGCGCGTTCATCATCGGCGCGGCTTCATGGCGTAATGTGTCTGCGAGCGCGATCAAGCCCGCCAGCGTTTTATCCACGGCGATCCACATCAACGTTTTGCCTTGTCCTTGCAATGCCTCGGCGCGAGAAATTGATTCGGATGAAAGCGTCACGCCCGCTTCGTTCATCAACTTTTGATTGCCGATCCAAATCGTCTTGCCGTTCGCCCCTGCGCGCAAGCCGCGTCCCGTCAGCGACTCGACATCGTCCACTGGCGAGACAGGCAGACCCTGCGTCTGAGCCGAGCGCACGACCGCCTGCGCCAGCGGATGCGCGGATCGAGATTCCGCACCCGCCGCGATGGATAGTAAATCCGCTTCACTCCACCCCTTCGACTCGCTCAGGGCGGCGTCCGACGACTGAATCGCCACCACATCCGTCACCTCGGGCTGACCGTGAGTCACGGTTCCAGTTTTATCGAAGGCGATGGCTTTGAGCAGACCGAGATTTTCAAGATGCGCGCCGCCTTTGACGAGCACGCCGTTTCGCGCGGCTTGCGCAACACCCGCGAGAATTGCGGCGGGCGTGCCAAGCGCGAGGGCGCACGGCGACGCGGCGACGAGCAGAGTCATCGCGCGTAAAAATGATTCGCGGAACGGGAAGCCGAAGAGCGGCGGAAGGACAATGACGAGCGCGGTGAGGATGAGCACGGCTGGGACAAACACGCGCTCAAATTTTTCGACAGTCTGTTGAGTCGGCGATTTTTGCGCTTGCGCTTCCTCGACCATTTTCATCACGCGCGCCAGCGTGGAATCTTTTGCGAGGCGGGTCACTTTCACTTCGAGTGCGCCTTCGCCATTGACCGTGCTTGCGAAAACTTGATCGCCCACCGTTTTATCAACGGGAAGTGATTCGCCCGTGACGGAAGATTGATCAATGCCAGAGTTTCCATCCAGGATGATTCCGTCAACAGGGATGCGCACGCCAGGGCGGACGATGACCACATCCTCGAGTTGCAACGACTCGACGGGGGATTCCTGTTCTTTGCCATCGCGTCGGACCAAGGCAGTCTTCGGCGCAAGGTCAGCCAACGCGCGGACAGCGCGGCGCGCGCGATCTAATGCGCGTTCTTCCAACGCATGACCGAGGCTGAAAAGGAAAAGCAACAACGCGCCTTCGGCAAACTCGCCGAGGAACGCCGCGCCGATCGCGGCAACGACCATGAGTCCGTCTGTGTCCAATCGTCGTTCGCGGAGCGCGTGCCATGCGTGACGTGAGACATCCCAGCCGCCTAAAACATAGGCGACTGCGAAGAGTCCGATGCTGAGAAATGTGGGGAAGCCGAAGAACGTATCGCCGAGCCAGCCGATCAAGAGGAATAATCCTGACAAGAGGCTGAACAACAACTCTCGATTTTCCTGCAATCGCGCTTGAAATTCATTGAGCGGAATTTGATACCCCAACGAACGGACTCGCTTTTCGATGGCGGCGCGAGTGATCTTGTGATTGTCATACTCGATCCACATCTTCTCGGTGGGGTAGTTGACGTTGACCGACAGCACGCCGTCCATGCGCCCGACGCTGTGTTCGATGACCAGACTGCAATCGGAGCAGTCCATGTTTTCGATGGGAATCGATTCGTGATGAAAGCGATTTGTGATTTGCGCGCCTGCGAGTTCGGCGAGTCGCTTCACGTCTGAGAGAGTCAACAGGTTGGGGTCGTAGTGCAGGCACAGGTCAACGGGCGTTTTGTCGCGTTCGACGTGGGCGCGGATGATTCCCTTTTTGCCTTGAAGCGCCGCCTCGAGCCGCACGAGACATTCGTCCTTCTCGTTTTCAACGCCTGGGAGTAACAGCGGGATGTCAATGTCAATTGTTTGTTCCATGAAATGATTCCTTGATGGATTAGGTTATAAGGACGCGTTCTCTTGCGCGCGCGTTGGCGTTAGAGAACGCCAACTACGCTGTAGGGTTTCTACCCATGCCCCACATGCTCAAGACCCATGCGGTATAGTTTTTCAACATGATCGTCGTCGAGGCGATAGAAGACCTGCCTGCCATCTTTGCGCGCGCGGACGAAGCGCATCTGACGCAGTCCGCGCAGTTGATGCGACACGGCGGATTCGGTCATGTTTAGTTTTTCGGCAAGCGTGCCGACGCCCATCTCGCCATCGAGGAGCAGGGAGATGATCCGCACGCGGCTGGCATCGCTGAGGGCGCTGAACAGTTCGGCGAGTTGAATGGCTTTGAGTTCGGTGAGTTTCATAATATTGAATAGTTGAGCAAGCGTTCATATATTACTTCGGGAAATAAACCCTGTCAAGAGACGGGGTTTGTTCATTTGAACGTCTGCGAAAAGCGCTCGTAGATCAAACTTTTTCCACGCTGCTCATTAAACCGAACAATATGGAAATTATCCAAAGACCCCGAAGGGGTCAAATGATTTTAGATTGAAAGACGAATCCCATTCAACCCCGAAGGGGTGTCAGAGGCGGCAAATTTATGTCATCCCTTCGGGATTTGAAGACCCGCCTTGCCATTTTTAGAATCCTGTCATCCCTTCGGGATTGGCTCTGGCGTTTTTCTGGTTTTGATATGTGGCGGGTTAAGAACTCGCCCTGCAACTTCTTGTGCAAGAGGGTTTCTATCAATCGCCGATCGGCACGATGACCACGCTGGCTTTGATGTGGTGGCGCAGGTCGCTGATGACCGTTCCGTGGATCAGGTCGGAAACGCCGGTGTGACCGTGTCCGCCGACGACGATCATTTCTATGTTCGAATCGTTGATCATTTTCGCCAGTTCTTTGCCTGGCTCGCCGCTTCCGATCTGCCACTCGGAGTTGACTTTGTTCGCTTTCATCATCTCGGTCAATTTTTCGAGTCGGTCGCGGTCTGCGAGCGTTTCGGAATCTTCGCCCTCGGCGCCCAGCCTTCTTGCCACGGGGCTTTCGACAACGTGCAACAAGGTGAGTTTCGTTTGCTTTTTGTTGATGAAGCGCAGACTTTCGGTGAGCAATTTTTCGTCCTTGCCTGAAAAGTCCAGTGCCACGCCGATATGCTGGTAGGGCGGAGGTGGTTGGATCGCGTTGATCGTTTGCGCGGCTTGACGATGGACGCTCCCGATGCGAAATCCGTTTTTGTCCAGCCAGGGATGCGCGACCACGTAAAGCAAGAGCAGTCCGAGTAATACAGTTAAAGGGATCACGGTCGCTTCGATGATCCATGCGTCGCTTCCCGCGTCGGCGATCCACGCTCCGATTTGGTCAATGATCAATTTGATGTTCAGCGACAAAATGATTCCCGCCACGATCCATGCCAGGGCTTTTATCTTCGGGCTGATGGTGAATTCGCCCATGCGGCGTTTGTCTGCTACTGCGTTGATCAACGGAATGATCGCAAACGGCAGTTGAAGCGAGAGGACGACTTGACTCAGCACGAGCATCGCGCCTGTGGCGTTTTCGCCGAAGTGGGCGATGACGAGTATCGCGGGGATGACAGCCAGAAGTCGGGTGATGAGGCGGCGCAGCCACGGGCGAATCCGCAGGTTGAGGTAGCCTTCCATCACGATCTGCCCGGCGAGCGTGCCGGTGATGGTGGAACTTTGTCCCGACGCGAGAAGCGCGATGGCGAACGCGATCGGCGCGATGGACGCCCCAAGCAGAGGCTCCAGCAAATGATGCGCGTCTTGAATCTCGGCGACGGCAAAATATCCGTTTCTGTGAAAAACGGAAGCCGCCATCACCAGAATCGCGGCGTTGATAAAGAAAGCAATGTTGAGCGATAACGATGTGTCAATCGTGTTCCAGCGCAGAGTCTTTTTGACCTCGTCGCTGTCGCGCCCGATCTTGCGAGTTTGCACGAGTGACGAATGCAAATATAAATTGTGCGGCATGACGGTCGCGCCTAAAATGCCGATGGAAATATATAATGCGGTCGCGTCGGGCAGGGATGGGACGAAGCCATGAGCGATGCCAACCCAATCAGGTTTGCCCAACAGGATCTCGATGAAGAAAGCGACGCCGATGGTCCCGACCAATGCGATGACCACGCTTTCCAGTTTGCGAATCCCCGCATGTGACAACAGCAAAAGCAGGAAAGTATCCAACGCGGTAAGTATCACGCCATACAGAAGTGGGATACCGAAAAGTAATTGAAGCGCGATGGCAGAACCGATCACTTCCGCCAGGTCGCAGGCTGTGATGGCAATCTCTGCCAGAATGTAGAGCGGGATGTTGACAATGGGCGGGTAATCTTCATGACAGACTTGCGCCAGGTCGCGGCGGCTGACGATGCCGAGCCTCGCGGCTAAACTTTGCAGGAGGATCGCCATGAGGTTGGACATCAATAAGACCCAGATCAAGGTGTAGCTATAGCGGCTTCCGCCTGCGATGTCGGTTGCCCAGTTGCCCGGGTCCATGTAGCCGACGGATACCATCAGAGCAGGTCCGGTGATCGCCAGCCAGCGTCTCCATGAGGAGGCTTTGGCTGGCACAATAACGGATTCATGTACTTCTGAAAGGGAGTTTTGCGAATGTTTTTTCATGTTTGTTCTTCGATGCTCGCTTGGGAGATCTAAATTCTTGCGTAGTGATTCTTGCTTAGCCACAGAGATCACTGAGACCGTTGAGAAAAAACTCTTCTTTCTCTGTGTTCTCTGCCGTCTCGCATCGTCGTGCTTGCGGCACGAACGGTGTGGTGAAAAAATTTTAGAATAGTTTTGGTAAAAAGCGACCTGTGCGCTTCATGTATTCTCGATACTCGTCTCCGAATTTTTCGATGAGGTTGGCTTCCTCTTTCGGTGTGCGGATCGCCATGAGGACGAATGCCAGGATGCCGAACATCCCGATAAACCAGTTGTCTGCCATCATGCCAAAGGACAAGATGAATGACGAACCGATCGTGTACAACGGATGACGGATGTATTTGTAGATTCCGTTCGTGGCGAGTTTGTGTTCTTTGCGCGTCGCGCTGGTGGGAGTGATTCCGCTCCCGATACTGCTGAAGAGCCAGTAGATGCCGAACACGCAAACGATTCCAAGTCCGACGCCAAGCCAGCGAATCGATTCGGGGAGTCCGATCTTCGACCAAGCCATCCACGCGGGATTGATGAGATAGACCAGCGGACTCAGCCAAAGGATCAACCCTCCGATGCGGATGAAGTTCATCATCATCGAGCCGTCCACTTTGCGGGAAACGGTTTCGCCCGATTCCCTGTCCGCTTTGCGGCGGAAGTAACTTGAGATGCCGATGCCTATGAACAAGACAAGCGCGGCGATCATGCGGAAAATATTTTCGTTCATTTTTTACCTTTCAGTTTTCGGTGGTTGAGTAGCCGCGCTCGCCTGCCCCGATGCAGTTACGGGGTGCTCTTTGCGGCGTATCGAAACCACCTGTTTTATTTATTCCCTTTCATTCTTTCTGTTAATTCAAGATATTTATCGTACGGTTCGGCTGTCCAGCCGTTGACTCCGTGTTTGGGGAAATACACGCCATGCAGATAAACCTGCCCGACGGTCATCAGGGCAATCATGCCCCAAAAGGCAAACCTGCTAAACAAAATGCCAACGATTGTCAGGACGCCGACAACGATAGCAAGTTTAGTGATCCTTCTTTTTGTTGGAACATGCTTTTCAAATTTGTTGAAGACAACGAAGTAAGCAAGGCTGGCAATGGTCAGGACGATGAGGATTTCGGTCAGGCTGACTGCTGTTAAAGATGGAAATAAAACGGCGCGTTCAAACATGTTCGTTAACTTTCTTCTACAAAAATCTTGCTCGTGATATTCAATCCCAGCACGGAGGTTTTCTTCCCGACCTTGACCGTCAGATTGTGGTCGTATGATGAATATTCCTTCACCTCGATACTTGCGCCAGGCGTGATGCCGAGGGATTCGAGATGACGAAGTAACTCATCGTCTGCGGCTTTGACGCATTGGATCGTGCCAGTTTGATTCGGTCTCAGCGCGGAGAGCGGAGTCGAATCGTCCAGCGGCATCTTAAGGTCGGCGGTGGGGATCAACTCTCCATGCGGGTCGCGAAGCGGATGTCCCATGGCGGCGGCGATTCGTCGCTCGAAATCTTCCGAGATGACGTGTTCGAGTCGCTCCGCCTCCTCGTGCACTTCATCCCACGAGTAACCGAGCGTTTGCACAAGCCACGCTTCGAGCAGGCGGTGATGACGAATCACTTCGAGCGCGGCTTTCTTCCCATCTTTCGTGAGCGTCACGCCTTGGTGTTTTTGATATTCAACCAGTGGCGGATTCGACGCGGCAAGTTTTTGGATCATGCCCGTCACCGACGCGGGTTTGATCTTGAGTCGTTCCGCGAGCGCGTTCGTGCTGGCGGGCGCGCCGCGATCGGTCAACTCGTAAATGTGTTTCAGATAATCCTGAATCGAGATGGTGAGTGTTTGTTCCATTAGCCGTTCCAAAGTGTGATCGTCGTGCAGGCGAAGAAGACCATGAACGCAATGTTGAAGCCTGCGCCCTCTGTCGTGTCGCGCAAAAATTGCGGCAGGATGCGTTTGATGACCAGCCACGCGATGGTCATTGTGAGTGGGTTGATCCACGTCAACCAAAGTGGGAATGACGTTTGACCCGATGCAACCAAAATCGAAAACCAAATGGATGCGATCACAATCAAGATCATGATGGGCGCGTATGTGATGATCAAAACTTTTTTATGGCGTTCGATCATCTTGACGATCACCGCCTGTGATTCTTCGCCGACGTTGTTCAAGGCGTGGACGTATTCGCCCATGTAATAAAACGTGCCGTGGACGAACGCGCCCAGGATGGATGCGGTTCCGAACAAGCCGACAACTGTCAGCACAGCGGAAGCGTTCGCGCCGCCCAAGCCTTGGTAGACGTGCCAGTAGCCCGCCACATACAATGGTGTCCCGAACACGCCGAGCAACGCGCCCCAGATCATTCGGTTAGGTGAAAGGACGATCATCTTTTCGGCATCGGAAAGCAGTTTGGCGTACGGCTTGAGTTTGGGATACTCGTCGAGATTCACTTTGCTCGCAAGCAAAAGCACATCGCCGATGGCGTAAAGGAACGCGCCGAGGAAGGCGAGCAATCCAGAGATTCGGAGGGGGAGGAGGATGGTTTCCATTTTATTTGCTTTGCGTAGCCAGCGTTCTCTAACGCTGGGTCATTTGTGCGGCAGTCGGCGCTAGAGAGTGCCTGCTACACAAAATTATTTGATCAACAATCCTGTTACCCAAAGCAACATCATGCCAGTCAACACGCCGCTGAAGACGGTCATGGGCATGGCTTCGCGTTGGGTGTCTTTATCTTGTATGTTTCTAAATCATCCTGGATTAAAATAAAATTTAGGTAAGACTAAATTATTGTAATCGGGGCGGGTATACCTGTCAAGACGGAAATTGACCAGCGGCGATGGACGCGGGTAAACGCAAAAAAGCGCGGATGTTTGAATTATCCGCGCTTTCTTTTCTTGCCGGCAGGCCTTTCGTCCGGTCGGCGTTGTGGAACTCGCTCGAAATATTTCCTGGGTGTGAAAGGCGCCTCTTTGCCCATCTTGCGGGCAAGCCGGGTCTTCTTAAAAATGTCTCGCCAGTTCCGACGCGTATTTCGCTCCGGCAGTTGACCTGTTCTCTTTCAGCCAGTCACCGAGACGAGTTTTGCAAAGGGGAGGTTCTTTCGAGACCAGCAGGTTGGACATCAGGCCGTCCACTTCCTCGGGTGTGAGCATTACGTCTCCGACGAAAAGGCTGAGAAATTGCGCGGCGGTTAATGCAAGGCGGGGCGGGACATTGACGAGCGGCCGGAGCGCGCCGATTTTTTCGCCGATCATCTTCACCATCTCGCGGAAGGTGAAGATGTCGGGTCCAACCGCATCGCGCACCGAATTATTTTTTTCATAGATCGCGTCCACAGCCAGGGCGGCGAGATCGTCTACAAAGACAGGTTGGATGCCATAGGAACCGTCGCCGGGCAGGGCGAAGAAGGGGAAGCGTCGCAGCAGCCAGGCGATATTGTTGATCAAAATATCCTCCGCGCCGAACAGTACGGTGGGACGCAGGATGGCATACGAGAGACCGGAGTCGGTCACGGTTTTTTCGTTGGCGGCCTTGCCCCAATAATACGGAAGGTGCGATTCGGCGGATGGGTTGGCGATGCTGATGTGGATGATGCGCTTGACTCCGGCCGCGACGGCCGCGTCCATGAGCCGTTTCGTGTTTTCGACGGCGCGGGGCTGGGTATTGGCGTCCTTGTCGAATCGCACCCAGTAGGTGTTGACCAGCGCGTCCATGCCGCGCAGGCTTGAGGTCAGGGATGATGCGTCTGCGAAATTCAGCGGGTGGGCGGCGACTCGTCCGCCAAAGGGGTCGGGGCGATTCGGATGATTCGTCAGCGTGGCGACATGTTCGCCGCGCGCGAGCAGGCGGCGCGTGATGTATTTTCCCGAATACGAGAATGAACCTGTGACAGCGATGTTCATTTTGACTCCGTTTTGTTGCGCGGGGCGACGAGCGCGAAGAAGGAGACGATCATACCGACACAAACGAGGGCGAAGAGAAATCCGCCGAGATTGCCGCTTAATTTTCCGGCAACGTTGAAAAACAATTCTTCGGCGCTCAGCGCTTCAGGGCGATAATTCAACGCGAGGATCGAAGGCATGCCGACCAGCAGGATGTTCGTAAAGGCCATCCAGAAGTTGGCGCGGTCGCTGGTTCCGCACAGATCAATGAGTACCGTTCGTAAAAACGGACGCAGATACGCGACGATCAGCGAGGCGGCAAGGACGGTGAGCGCGACCTCGATCAGGTAGGAAACGATGTTGTTCATGGGGGCTCCTTTTATTTGAGGATGGAAAGAATTTTTTGCACGTTGGATATGCCCAGACTCTCGAGTTTGACGACCGCGCGGCTGAGATTGTCTATGGCGTCGAAAAATTCCTGCAGGGCGCGGACGCGTTCCACGAGGAAGGCGCGTTCCTCGGCATGTGTCGCGCCGGACTCGAGTCTGACGAGCGCGTCCTTCACGGCTGCGAGGGCGCGATCGAATTCGGTATTCTGCCTTTCTTTGAGGATCGAGCGGATGGACTTGTAAAAATCCGTCTCGGCTTCGTAGTAATCCTTGCGGTCAGCCAGTTTGGAGGAGCGATAGACGAGGCCGAGACGCGCCAGCGCGCGTACCTGGGTGCTGACCGCGCCCTTGGTCAGGCCGGTTTGGACCACGATCTCGTCCAGGGACAGAGGCGCGGGCGAAAGGTAAAGTACGGCGAAGATCGCGCCCATGCCTTTGGGAAAGCCCCAGAAGCGACTGATCTGGCTGAGGCCTTCGATGAAATCCCGTTTGATTTGGGGGAGGGCGTTTGTCATGTTTTCTCAATTCTGTGCGTTTAGTAATTACTAAACATAGTATATGAGAAGCAGTCCTGCTTGTCAAGAGGCAGGCGGAAACCGGGAGTTGAATTAGAATGAGGGCATCCGCCGCCCAAAAACAGGGTCCCGGACTGATTCGTGAGTATTGCATGGATGATTTTGACGCGCGGACGCGCCTGTGACGTTTGGCGCGCGAGTCTGAGCCGGATAAGGACGAAAACGGAGTGTAGTGAAAGATAAATTATCTTTGATCGTTTCAACAGTCTTTCTCGTCCTCTCTCTCCCTCTTCTCTTGTGGGGGTTCTGGCCGCCGCGCGTGGAGACTCGCACCGTCGCGATTCAATTTCCCGCGGGCGGACTGTCCCTGCCGGGGGAGAGGTCGCTGGAGTTGAAGTCGCCGCTTTTTATCCGCGCCGGGGATTCGGCGGTGGCAGAGTTGAGGCTGTTGACGGAGGGCGGGAGCATCGAAGCAGATTCGATCTTTGATCAATATATCGTTATCGCCGAAGCGCGGCTTGACCTGCCGTTCGCGGATATGCGCCCGGCAGACACGGTCGGCATCACGTTATCGCCGGGCGGGACTGCCGCGTTTTATTGGGAGATCCGTCCGCGCGAGGAGGGGATACTGCGCGGCGAGATGTGGGTCTACGTGCGATTTGTCCCGAAGGGGGGAGATGGAGAGGAGGTGCGGCTGCCGCTTTCGGTCCAGCAGGTGACGATCCGCTCTGGGGCGCTGTGGAAGCGAACCGGGTGGGAGGCAAGAATCGCCGGCATCGTCGGCGCGATCATCGGCCTGGCGGTCGGATTAGGGAGGCGGAAGAGGCGGCGCTTCTCCAAAAATACATGACGATTATCACCCCAAAAATTGACATGCTTTCATGGGGTTGCCAATTGGCTTAATGGTACAATTTGCACGTCAATTCACAAGTTGACCGATATTATTTTTACGGAGCGATCATGCAAAGCGACTGGACGTTCATCGGTTTGTTCCTGATTGTCGGCGCGTTAATCCCCGCGGCCGCGATCGTGGTTTCGGCGCTGCTTTCGCCGCGTAAACCGAACCCGATCAAGGATAGCACGTACGAGTGCGGCATCGAGACGGTGGGCGAGAACTGGGTGCAGTTCAAGGCGCAATATTATATTTTCGCGCTGGTCTTCCTCGTTTTCGATGTGGAGACGGTCTTCCTCTTTCCCTGGGCGCTCTCGCTGAATCAACTGGGATTGTTCGCGGTCGTGGAAGGCATCATCTTCATCGGCATCCTCGTCGCAGGACTCGTCTATGCCTGGCGCAAAGGCATGTTGGAGTGGGTGTAGGAAGCAAATGGATTTTCGCGAAGGCTGAAAGGATTCATCTTTTCAGCCTTTTCTTTGTGTAATACCCGCCCTCGACCCCTCGCCTGAATTATGCGAGAGACAGGGGCGAGGCCGATAGGAGCAACGCATGGACTTTTGGAGCAATCCCGTAAAATTTTTGGATGACTGGCTGACGGGCGTGTTCAGCGGCTGGGGCATGGCCGCAGACGCGGCGCGCGTACTGACGGCCTTCGTCGGCATTCTTGTGTTGATCACGCTGGTGATGGTGTTGGATATTTTCCTCGTCTGGCTGGAGCGCAAGATCGTGTCGCGCTTCCAGGACCGCATCGGCCCGAATCGGGTTGGACCGTTTGGCTTGATCCAGCCCTTCGCGGACATCATCAAGCTGATCATCAAGGAAAACATCTATCCCGTTGGCGTGGATAAGGCCGTATTCAACCTCGCGCCCGTGTTGATGATGATGTCGGTGCTGCTGTTATGGGCGGTACTGCCGCTGACGAGTTTCCTTGGGCTCGACCTGAACGTGGGCGTGCTGTATGTGATCGGCGTCGGCGCGCTCGGCACGGTGGCCATCATCATGGCGGGCTGGTCTTCCAACAACAAGTATGCGCTGCTCGGTTCCTTCCGCCAGGTGGCGGTGATGATCTCATATGAAATTCCGATGGTGGCGGCGCTCCTCATCCCGACCATCTTCGCGGGTTCCATGGGCATCAACTCGATTGTGGCCGCGCAGGATACCTGGTACATCGTTCTCGCGCCGCTGGCCTTTTTGCTCTTCCTCGTCAGCGCGACGGCGGAACTGGGACGCGCGCCCTTCGACCTGACCGAAGCCGAATCGGAACTGATCGCGGGCCATCATATCGAATATTCGGGGATGAAGTTCGGCCTGTTCTATGCCTCGGAATTACTGCACGCCTTCACCTTTGGCGGATTTATTGCGGCCTTCTTCTTTGGCGGCTGGCGCGGCCCCTGGGTGGAGGCGTACCCCGCGCTGGGTCTGTTCTATTTCATCGTCAAGGCCACCATCGCCTACTGGCTCTTTGGCTGGATCAAATACACCTTCCCGCGCATCCGCATTGATAAAATGCTGGACCTAAACTGGAAGTTCCTCGTCCCGTTTGCGTTCGTCCTTGTTCCGTTCCTCGCGTTGATGCACGCGCTTCTGCGCGAGACAAGCTTCTATGCGTTGGGCATGTTCCTTGCGAACATCGCGCTCGGCTGGGCGACGATCGAGATTCTCCGCCGCCGCGCGCACGGAGAACGCGCAAAAGTGGAAGGCGCGGTGGAGATGCACGGGTAGGCGCGTACGCACGTACACACGTACACACGTACACACGTACACACGTACACACGTACACACGTACACACGTACACACGTACACACGTACACACGTATACACGTACACACGTAAAGGCGTAGGAGACGCTCTCTAGCGTCGGTTCGGAGAAGACGAATTATGACAGCAGCACAAATCATTTTCCTGATTACGGCGGCGGTGATCCTTGGTTCGGCGTTCATGGTTGTGACGACGAAGAACCTGGTCCATGCCGCGTTATGGTTAATCGTGACGCTGTTCGGCGCGGCGGTGTTGTTTGCCACGTTGAACGCGGGCTTTATCGCGGTGGTGCAGGTGGTGATCTACATCGGCGCCATTGCCATCCTGTTCATTTTCGCGGTGATGTTGACGCGCCGCTCGATGACTGACACGGGGCCTGGCCTGAATCGCGGCTGGTGGCTTTCGGCGGCTATCGCGCTCCTTACCTTCGGCGGGCTGGTCTGGCTTGTCTCGGGCTGGGGTGGCTTCACGAAGGCCGCGCCCGCCTACCCGTCGGGGTTCGACGCGGTGGCAGCGCTGGCGCACGCGCTGGTCTCGCCTGAGGCGTTCGTCCTGCCGTTCGAGGTCGCGTCCGTCCTTCTGCTGGCGGCATTGGTCGGCGCGGTCTATATTGCATTTCAGCGGAAAGGAGAGGAATGATGATTCCTCTTTCCTGGTATTTGACCTTGTCTGCGGCCTTGTTCAGTATTGGTATGTTCGGCGTGTTGGCGCGCAAGAACGCAGTGGCGATTTTACTCGGCATCGAGTTGATGTTGAACGCGGTAAATATCAACCTGGTTTCGTTCTGGCGTTATAACAACCCCGTTTTGATGGATGGGCAGGTGTTCGCCATCATCGTCTTCGCGGTCGCGGCCGCGGAAGTGGCGGTGGGACTGGCGCTGGTCATTTCCATCTATCGCCGTCGCAACACGGTCGTGGCGGATGAGATTGATTTGATGAAGTGGTAAGACGGTATTCGATACTCGATACTCGATACTCGATACTCGAATATCGAATATCGAATATCGAATATCGAATTATCGAATATCGAAGTATCCAATACCGAATGATCGTCCCTCGGAGGCTTGATGACGACTGAAGCATTGATCTGGTTAATCCCGCTCCCGCCCGCGCTGGCGTTTTTTCTGATCGTGCTGTTCACGAATAAGAATAAGGCGTTGAGCCATACCATCGGCGTCGGCGCGGCGATTCTTTCGTGGATCGCGAGCATGATCGTTTTTGCGCGCGCCCTCGGCGTGGAGCATTTGGGCGAGCATCCGTTTAAATCTGCGGTCAACTGGCTGCCGACGGGCGCGGAATGGTTCCGCGTCGGCGTGTTGATTGATCCGCTCAGCGCGGCAGTCTTATTCTTTGTTTCCATTACGATCTTCATGATCTTTCTTTACTCCGTCGGCTATCACAACTACGGACAGCCCGCAGGCGATCACGACCACGCGGGACTTCCCCCGCACGGCGCGACGGTGACCGAACACGGGCATACGCACGTTGTCCCCTCCGTCGAGCCGATGTACTCGCGCTTCTTTGCCTTTCTCGGCCTGTTCGCGTTCGGCATGTATGTCCTCGTCATCTCCGATAACCTGCTGACCTTGTTCGTCGGCTGGGAGATCATGGGACTTTGCTCGTATCTGTTGATCGGTTTCTGGTACGGAAAAAAGTCAGCGCGCGACGCGGCGGTAAAAGCCTTTATGACCACCCGCGTCGGCGACGTGTTCATGCTGTTGGGCATTTCCTTCCTTTACTCCGCGACTGGTACGCTTTCGTTCCGCGAGATATTCACGGAAAAAGTTTTACACGTTCTTCAGACCGTTCCATCGGGTGTGTTCGGACTTTCCGCGGCGGGACTGATCGGCCTGCTGCTCTTCATCGGGACGGTTGGCAAGTCGGCGCAGTGGCCGCTCCACGTCTGGCTGCCCGACGCGATGGAAGGCCCGACCCCCGTCAGCGCGATGATCCACGCGGCCACGATGGTCTCGGCGGGCGTCTACATGGTCATCCGTATGTTCCCGCTGCTCAGCCTCGACGCTGGCACAATGACCGTCATCGCGTTCATCGGCACGTTCACTGCCATTTTCGCGGCCAGCATCGCCGTCGCGCAAAACGACATTAAACGCGTGCTGGCGTATTCCACCATCTCACAACTCGGATTTATGATCGCCGCGCTCGGCATCGGCGCGTACGTGGCGGCCGCGTTCCATCTCGTGACGCACGCGTTTTTCAAGGCGCTGCTCTTCCTCGGCTCTGGCTCGGTCATTCACGGCATGGAGCATGGCGTCCTCCACACGGGCAATCATCACGTAGACGCGCAGGATATGTTCAACATGGGCGGCCTGCGCAAAAAAATGCCGATCACATTTTGGACTTTCCTGATCGGCGGCTTCGCGCTTTCAGGCTTTCCGCTCATCACTGCGGGCTTCTGGTCGAAGGATGAAATTCTCGCCGACGCGTTCGGTCACGGCCACATGGCGGTCTTCATCACTCTTGCCATCGCCGCGTTTATGACCGCCTTCTACACCATGCGCCAGATCACGCTGACCTTCCTCGGCGAGCCGCGCACAGAAGAAGCGAAGCACGCGCACGAGACTCCCTGGACGATGACCACGCCTCTCGTCGTCCTCTCGTTCTTTGCCGTAACCTATGGCTGGCTCGGCATTCCCGAACATTTTCCTGGCCTCGGCGGAATCCTGCCAAACTGGTTCCACGATTTTGTCGGCCACACGCTGGAGCATGTCCCCGAAGCGCCCGCGTTTAGCTGGGTTCCGTTACTCACTTCGCTCTTCGTCGCCCTCGGCGGACTCTTCTTCGGCTGGTTTTATTATCGCAACGTCAAATCGGCGCAGGAAGACGTTTTCCAGATCGGCGTTCTCAAAAATAAATGGTATTTCGACGAAGTATACGATTTCCTGTTTATCAAGCCCGCCTACTGGTTTTCAGAAACCTTCGTTTCGAAGTGGATGGACAAAACCGTCATTGACGGAATCCTGCACTCCTTCGGCATTGCAACTCAGTGGACAGGCGAAAAGATTCGCAGATGGTTTGACCTCGCCGTCGTCAACAAATTCGGCGACATGGTCGGCTACGGCACGAAGGATATCGGCAAAGGCATGACGCCCATACAGACAGGCCGTATCCAGCAATACATGCTGGCAGCCGTCTTTGCCTTCCTCCTCGTCAGCCTCATCCTGTATTATTTCCTGACAGCCGCGTAGGTCAAACTTCGGTTTGACTGGCAATGCTGGAGACCACCTATGGATTTTTTGAACACACACCTCCTCAGCCTGATCCTCTTCATCCCATCGCTCGTGGCGCTGGCCATCTTCTTCCTCCCGAAGAATGAGATCAAACTCATCCGCTGGACGGCGCTGCTCGCCAGCCTCATCCCGTTTGGGCTTTCGATCTATCTCTGGCTCAATTTCAAAGCGGACGCGGCAGGCTATCAGTTCGTCGTGGAATATGACTGGTACGCGGCTATTCACTCATCTGTGAAACTCGGCGTGGACGGCCTCTCGTTGTCGATGGTCCTGCTGACCACCCTGCTGACGCCGCTCGCGCTGCTGGCCTCGTTCAATATTACGGATCGCGTCAAAGCCTACATGATCCTCTTCCTCCTGCTCGAGACAGGCATGCTGGGCGTCTTTCTCTCGATTGACCTGCTGGTTTTCTTCGTCTTCTGGGAGTTCGGCCTGGTCCCGATGTACTTCCTCATCAATCAGTGGGGCAGCGCCAATCGCAACTATGCCTCGCTTAAATTCATCATCTACACCATGGGCGGCTCACTCGGACTCCTGCTCGGCGTCCAGTTGCTCGGCGTTCTCTTCCAGACCTTTGACCTGCAAACCATCGTCACAGAATGGAACAGCGCCTCAGGCGCCTTGCTTGGCTTTCCGATTTCATCCGTCAAGGCAGTGATCTTCTGGGCATTCGTCGTCGCCTTTGCGGTCAAAGTCCCCGTCTGGCCTTTCCACACCTGGCTGCCCGACGCGCACACCGAAGCGCCGACCGCAGGCTCGATGATCCTGGCGGGCGTCCTGCTGAAACTTGGCGCGTACGGATTCCTGCGACTCGTCCTGCCTCTCTATCCCGCGCAGGCGAATTATTACGCGGGCGCGCTGGCCTTCCTGGCAGTGGCCGCCATTGTCTTCGGCGCACTCGCCTCGTACGGACAAACCGACTTTAAGCGGCTGGTGGCGTACTCGTCCGTGAATCACATGGGCTTCGTCCTGCTTGGGATTGCCGCGGCCGCTAGAGCGTCAGGAACGACCGACGCGACGATCGCCCTCAACGGCGCGGTCCTCCAAATGTTCAATCATGGACTCTCCGCGGCGGGCATGTTCTTCCTCGTCGGCGTGATCTACGAACGCACGCACACGCGCAACCTGAAAGAATACGGCGGCCTCTTTCCGCTTGTGCCTGTCTATGGCGGCATCCTGATCTTCACCTCCATGTCTTCCCTCGGCCTGCCAGGACTCAACGGCTTCATCTCCGAGTTCCTTGTGGTGCGAGGCTCCTGGCCGATCCTCACTGCCTACACCGCCATCGCCATGCTCGGGCTTTTCTTCACGGGCGCGTACATTTTGAAGGCGATCAAGAACGTCCTGCACGGCCCGCTCAACGAACACTGGGCGCACGGCGAACACAAGATGACCGAGATCAACGCGCGCGAGATCATCGTCATGGCTCCGTTGATGGCGCTCATGCTCGTCATCGGCGTCTACCCCGCCTGGATTTTAGATGTCATCAACAAAGCGATGGTGATGTTGTTCTGATATAAGTAGGATACGGATATACAGGTATACAGGTATACAGGTATACAGGTACACAAGTTCCCATATCTAATATGTGTACGTGTCTACGTGTCTACATGTCTACGTGTCTACGTGTGTACATGTCTACATGTCTACGTGTCTACGTGTGTACATGTCTACGTGTCTACGTATCTACATGCCCACTTCCCTCGAGAGGCGCTTATGAATTTTCCTGTTCTCAGCATAATTGTCTTCACCCCCATGGTCGCGGCGGTATTGATTCTCTGCCTGCCGAAAGAACGACGCAACGAAACGCGTACCGTCGCGCTGACCGCGGCCGTCTTTGACCTCATCCTCTCGGGCTGGGTCTATTCTCAATACCTCGCCAACGGCATGACGGGCTATCGCTTCGTCGAAGAATATGACTGGCTCCCCGCGCTTGGCATGCGACTCATCTTCGGCGTGGACGGTATTAGCGCGCCGCTCGTCTTGCTGACGGGCATCGTCATGTTCACAGGCGTCCTCATCTCCTGGGGCATAGACGATGCCCACGCGCCGACGGGAATTCAAGACCGCCCGCGCGAGTTCTTCGCCTTCCTGTTCATTCTGGCTTCGGGCGTGTTTGGCGTCTTCGCCTCGCTCGATCTCTTCATGCTGTTCTTCTTCTACGAGATCGCCGTCTTCCCGATGTACATTCTCATTGTCATTTGGGGCTGGATTAAGACGCGTGAATATGCGGCCATGAAGCTGACCCTCTACCTGTTCGTCGGTTCGGTCATCTCCCTCATCGGCGCGCTGGCCATGTACTACCAGGCAGGTTTCGACTCCTTTGACATGCGTTTGCTCGAACAGGCCAACTTCCCCGTTGGATTTCAGGTCGCGTGGTTCCTGCCCGTCTTCTTTGGCTTCGCGGTTCTGGGCGGCATCTGGCCTTTCCACAACTGGTCGCCTGACGGCCACGTGGCCGCGCCGACGGCCGTCTCCATGTTCCACGCGGGCGTGCTGATGAAACTCGGCGCATTCGCGGCGCTGCGCGTCGGCATCATGCTCCTGCCCGAAGGCGCAAAATACTGGTCGTGGCTGATCATGCTCTGCGCGGGCGTCGCGGTTGTCTATGGCGCGTACATCGCCTTCGTTCAGACCGATCTCAAATACATGGTCGGCTTCTCCTCCGTCTCGCACATGGGGCTGGTCATGCTCGGTCTGTCCACGCTCAACTACAATGGCCTGCTCGGCGCGAGCCTGCAAATGTTCTCGCACGGAATTATGACGGCGCTCTTCTTCGCCGTCGTCGGCATGCTCTACGACCGCGCCCACACGCGTGAAATTTCCGAACTTGGCGGCATGGGAAAACTCCTGCCCTTCGCCTCCATCGGATTCATCATTGGCGGCCTTGTCTCAATGGGCATGCCTGGCTTCTCTGGTTTTGTGGCTGAGTTTCCCATCTTCATGGGCGTCTGGAAAGCGCAATGGCTGGTAGCCGTAATCGCCTCCATCTCCATCGTCATCACCGCCGCCTACATCCTGCGCATCGTGCGCGCGGTCTTCTTCGGCGACGTGCCAGAAAAACTGCACGGCCACATCAGCCCGCTCACCGCGCTCGACAAGATCGCCATCGTCACGCTCTGCGCATTGATGATCGGTATCGGCCTCTTCCCGTCCATCATGGTTCCAATGGTCTCGACGGGCGTTGAAAATATCCTCCACCTGTTGGGAGGTGCATAGTGAATCTCATTCCCATTCTCCCCGAAATTCTCATTCTCACTCTGGCGATCCTCGTCCTGACCCTCGAGCCGTTTTGGAAGCAGAACGATCGGCGCGGTCTCGGCTGGTTGACAGCGGGCGGCCTTTTCCTGACCCTCGCCCTGTCCCTGCTCTTCGGGCGCCCTGGCGAACCCGTCACCGTTCTCGGCGGCATGTTGCGCTTCGACTGGCTGGGCTTTTTCTTTAAAATGCTCTTCATCATCGGCGGCGCGGCGACCGCTCTCTTCCTGATGGATATGGAAAAAATCAACCGACGCGGCGAGGCCTACGTTTTGCTCCTCGCCTCGCTCCTCGGCATGAACCTGATGGCGGCCTCTGCGAATCTGGTGATGCTCTACCTCGCCATCGAAACCACCTCGATCCCGCTCTACGTTCTGGCTGGCTTTCTCCGCTCCGACGATAAATCCACCGAAGCGGGATTCAAATATCTGCTCTTCGGCGCGTTGACCTCGGCCATCATGCTCTACGGTTTCTCCCTGCTTTACGGCTTCACAGGGACGACCGACATCTATGCCCTCGCGGCCGCTCTCCCAAAGAGTCTCTTCTTCGGCATCGCCATCCTCTTACTCGCGGGACTCGGCTTCAAAGTCTCGGCGGTACCCTTCCACTTCTGGACGCCCGACGTGTACGAGGGCGCGCCCACCCCCGTCACAGGATTCCTGTCCACCGTCTCGAAGGCCGCGGGTTTCGCGGTTGTCCTGCGCCTGTTTATCGTCGCGTTTCCCCTCGACGCGCAGGCCTGGTCGTTCATCTTCGCCATCCTCTCTGCCGTCACGATGACTCTTGGCAACCTGCTGGCGATCTCGCAAAAGAACATCAAACGCATGCTGGCCTACTCGTCCATCGCCCACGCGGGATACACCCTTATCGGCGTAGCCGCCATCTACGTCAGCAGCGCGGGGCTGTCCGATTTCAGCGTAGCCAGCGTGATCTTCTACCTGCTGGTTTACATCGTCACCAACCTGCTCGCCTTCGGACTCGTGATCGCCTTCGCCCGCGTCGTCGGCTCAGACGAGATCCCCGCCTACAACGGACTCAGCCGCCGCCATCCCTGGCTCGCGCTCGGAATGCTGACGGCCATGCTCTCGCTGGCTGGCATGCCCCCCTTCGGCGGATTCATCGCGAAGGTCCTGGTCTTTGCCGCGGCGGTCAAGGTTGGGCTGGTCTGGCTGGCGTTTGTCGGAATCGTCAACTCGATCATCGGCGCCTACTACTACCTGATCGTGATCAAACACGTCTACCTCTACCGTGATGAGGCGGCTGAAGACGCGCCCCTGCCTGTCACGCGCCCCTACGCCCTCGCGCTGGTTGTCCTCGCGCTCGGCGTCATCCTGCTTGGCACGGTCTTCGCCCCCTGGTTCGACATGTCTGCCGCAGGCGCGTTAAATTTGTTTTAGCGCGCGTCTCGTAATCAGGTAAGATTTATCTTGTGACCAGCGTGGCAACGTGAAGGCTGCGGTATTGACACTGCCGAAAGCACTTCTTCAGAACGTACGCATACTTGGCGTTCTCCCCTGGCGCCGCCCGTGATTTGCCAGGCAAATCAGGCAGGCGTAACGCCAGCAGGCGCGTTAGACCTTCGGCGCGCCCTACGCAAGGTCTTGCATAAGTCCTGTTCTTAAAAAAACATCTTCGGAAAACGCCTTGTGATATAATCCGCAAACTATGAATCAGACAGGCGAGCAGAAAAAGAACCCACAATATGCCCTCAACCTGACCATCGTTGGCGTGTTCGGGCAGGTCGGGTTTCTCACCCTGTTCATCATCCTCGTCTCGTTGCTGGGCGGCCTGTGGCTGGACAAGACCTTCCACACGAAGCCCTTGTTTACCATCGCGTTGATGGTCGCCAGCGTGCCTGTCTCGCTTGTATTGATGTATAAAGTGGTGATGTGGGCGACGCGCCGCATTAAACCCGCTGATAACAAAACCCCCAACTCTCAGGAGGATTTGGATCGTGACCGATAAACAACAAAAGAAAGGCTGGTGGCGCTGGGGCGTGAACCGCTGGTTCGTTCTGCTGTTCATCATTCTCGGCGGGTATGCGGCGGGTTTCTATCCGCCCATCCAGCCGCACGTTCAACTGCCGCCCGAACCGCTGAGCGGCACGCTATTTAAGGTGGCTGGACAGGATTTCCAGTTCACCAACACCATGCTGGCAATGCTGATTGCCGACGTCATTCTTCTGCTGATTGGACTCGGCGTGTATCGCGCCGTCAAGAGCGGCGCGATGACCTTGAAGGGAATGTCGGCAGCGGTGGAGGCCCTGCTCGAGGGATTGTATAACCTGACCGAAAACACCGCAGGCAAATGGGCAAAGTTCATCTTCCCCTGGTTCGCGACCATCACGCTGCTTGTGCTGGTCGTCAACTGGATGGAACTCTTCCCTGGCGTGGACTCGATCGGTATCCTGCATCATTCCGAGCATGGCAGTCCCGTTCAAAACCTGGGCTTTGCCGAGACCATCGTTAAACCCACAGACGGCGCGGAAGCGCACGGCGAAGGCGCTCCACTCTTTGGCTTGATTCCCTTCGTGCGCGTCCTCTCCACCGACTTGAACTTCACGGTGGCGCTGGCTTTGATCGCGGTGGTCATGGTACAGGTGGCAGGATTCAAGGCGCAGGGATTCGGCTATCTCACAAAATTCTGGAACACGAAGACGTTTTTCAGCAAACCCATCTTCGGCCTGATTGACTTCGGCGTCGGCCTGCTCGAATTGATCTCCGAATTTTCGAAGGTGCTTTCGTTTGCCTTCCGTCTATTCGGCAATATCTTTGCGGGGTCGGTGCTGTTGTTCGTCATCGGCTCCCTGCTTGGCGGCGGCGGCCTGGGATTCTTCCAGGTTGGCTTCCTCATGCTGGAATTCTTTGTCGGCCTGATTCAGGCCATCGTCTTTGGTATGTTGACCATGACCTTTATGGCGCAAGCCACGCAGGGACATGGGCACGAAGAGCACGCGGAAGCGACCGCGGAAGCGCACGAAATCTAAATGGAACTTTTGCAAAACCGCGCTGGAAGGCGCGCCACACGTTGCGTAACAGATGTTCTCTAACATCGGCGACAATCAGAGATCAAACACAAAACTCGGAGGTTTTTTCACATGGAACTTGAAGCGGCAACCATTCTTGGGAAGTTAATCGGCGCAGGACTGGCCATGATCGGCGCCATCGGCGCGGGGGCGGGCATCGGCATCGTCACCAGCGGCGCGGTGCAGGCCATGGGGCGCAATCCTGATGCTACAGGCACGATCCAGACCAACATGATCCTCGGCATTGCCTTCGCCGAAGCGGTCGCGATCTACTGTCTGGTGGTCGCGCTCCTTATTCTGTTCGTGTTCTAGGCCAGCGAAGGAGGATACTTTGGATAAATTGGGTCTCAATCTGGGCTATCTCCTGCTTCAGATATTCAACTTTTTGATTCTGTTCGCTGTGTTGCGCGTATGGGTCTACAAGCCCATTTTGGGCTTGCTGGAAAAACGCCGCGAAACCATTGCTAAAGGCCTGGAAGACGCGCGTGTCGCGGCAGGCGCCCGCGCGGACGCGGAAAAAGAAGCCTCCACGATCGTTGCCGAGGCGGAGAGAAAAGCCAGCCAGGTCGTAGCCGAAGCGCGTCAACGCGCCGAAGCGGCCGCCAAGGAAGTCAAATCGGCGGCGGCGGCGGAAGCGGCCAAGTCGCGCGACGCGGCGCTCGCTGAGATCGAAGGCGAGCGCAACAAGATCCTCGGCGACCTGCGCGGGCAGGTGGCGGCGCTTTCCATCGCGGCCGCGCAGAAACTCGTCGGCGAGGCGCTGGACGAGAAGCGCCAGCGTTCTTTGATCAACGAATTTTTCTCGGGCGTTAAATCAGGCAAGGTGGTTGTTCTCGCGGATGCGGACTTCAAGGGCGATTCTGCCGAGGTGACCAGCGCGTTGCCGTTGACAGGCGAAGAAGAAGCCTCCGTCAAGAAGGATGTGCTTGCCAGGTCGGGGGCGAAGGCGATCACATTCCGCGTCGATCCCTCCATTTTGGGCGGACTGGTCATCAAGGTTGGCGACAAGGTTCTCGATGGCTCCATCGCGGGTAAACTGGGTGGTCTGCGACAGACGTTGAAGTAATCGAGTTATACCGCACTCGGTCACAAATTGCGCTTTTTTAGAAGGTGGAATGCGCAATTTGTGACCGGGGGTATTCTACCTGCCCTAACAGCGCTAAAACTGCGCTTGACGAAACATCCCGCCCCGAATAGAATTCCCGTCCGCAGGCGAGACCGCCTCCCGCAGGGGAGGCTTTCTTATGCCTGCATGGAATGCTTCATGCCTAACTTGCAACCGGACCCCACTTCTAAAGACAGCCTCGATCGGGTCGTCTACATCGAACACATGGACGCCGAGAGCGTGCAGGCTGCGTCGGTGACCATGCGCCAGGCCAACGCGGACCATGTGAGCGCGGACGAGGTGACGATGAACCTTAGCGCGGCGGGCGGCGTGAATGCTGCAACGTTCTCTGCCCAGCAAAGCATGATCGGCGGCGCGAACGCGGAGGAAATCCATGTGTGGAACAGCGCGGTCGGCGGCGTAAACGGAACGCTGGTGAATGTGCAGGGGACGGTCGCGGGGGTGGCCGGACAAAGCATCACCGTGGAAGGAGCCCGGGTTGGGCTGGCCGCCGCGCAGGAGATTCGAGGCGGACGCGTGGAGACAGTCGTGCTTCTGGCGGGCCGCGTCGAGGGCGAGGTCCACGCGGTTGTGGATACGCGCGGCGCGATCATCGCCGGGCTGGTCGGCGGCCTGTTTGCGGGGTTGGTTCTGCTTGTGGGCAGGATCGCGTTCCGCCGGGAATAGTTAATCCCCGGCGCTGTGGCGCCGGAGAAAATTTTTTCATAGAGCGATGGTAATTCGTTTCGCAAAACCAAGTTTGCGGCGCGGGTGAGAGGCGCTCGAGGAGTAAAGATGGACAAGGTAGTTTTGAAAGCCAGCAAACGGGACGTGACCGGCAAGCAGGTGAATGCCCTGCGCCGCGCGGGGCATTTGCCCGCTGTGTTGTATGGCCGTCACGTGGATCAGCCGCTGGCGATCCTGTTGGACCAGAAGGAAACCGCGGCCGCGCTTGGGCGGATTTCTTCATCCAGCCTGGTGACGATCGAATTGGACGGCGCGGAATACCCGGCGCTCGTCCGCGAGAAACAGCGGGACTATATCAAGAACCGTCTGCTGCACGTGGACTTTTTGGCAGTCTCGTTGACCGAAAAACTGACCGCGTATGTGGCGATCGAACTGACCGGCCTTTCGCTGGCGGTAAAAGATTACAACGCCATCCTTGTGCCCGGTCTCGACGCGATCGAGGTGGAGTGTCTCCCGTCTGATCTGCCCGAAAAGATCGTTGTGGACATCTCCGCTCTTGACAGGGTGGGCGCCTCGATCCATGTCGGCGACCTGATTGTTTCGGACAAAATAAAGGTGCTTTCCGCCCCGACCGAGATGATCGTGATCGCCACTGCGGCCAAGGTGGAAGAGGCTTCTGTTCCGGGCGCAGAGGGCGCGGCTGCGGTGGAAGAGCCGGAGGTCATCGAGAAGGGCAAGAAGGAAGAGGAAGTTCCCGAAGAAGGCGACAAGAAAAAGTAGCCTTTGGAAGTATGAAAAACAGACGGCCGCTGCAAGAGCGGCCGTCTGTTTTTATGTATCGGGATGCACTCTGGCTTTACGCCTGTCTCTCCGCGGTCAACAGATTCAAGAACTCCACAGTCATTATTGCCGTCGCCCCCCAAAGCAATTCGCCGTCGTGCGGATGGAAAAAGATGACGCTGTGGTTGCGCCCGAAGAGGTTGAACTCCCAGCGGTTGGACCTGTCTGCCAGCCACTTTAATGGCATGGTGAAGACGCGCGCCACCTCCGCCTGCGCCGGGCGGAATACGACCGGCCATTCGATTACGCCCACCACCGGCGTGACTCGGAACGAACTGATGGTTGTCATCGGCGCGAGACGTCCCAGCACGCGCACATCGTTGGGATGCAGGCCGATCTCCTCCTCGGCCTCGCGCAGGGCGGTTTGCTCGGGTGTAGATTCGTCCGCGTCGCACGCGCCGCCCGGGAAAGAGACCTGCCCCTTGTGGCTCTCGACGCGGTC
Source organism: Anaerolineales bacterium (assembly GCA_019187665.1). Taxonomy (GTDB): domain Bacteria; phylum Chloroflexota; class Anaerolineae; order Anaerolineales; family Villigracilaceae; genus Denitrolinea. The sequence continues at coordinate 100,916 of JABARH010000003.1, read as the reverse complement.
TGTCCGGCGCGTGAAAAGCAGATGCCACTCTCTGTCGAGGCGTAAAAGCGGAACCAGCACAGCCGCGCATTTAAGCGAGTCGGGTGGGGCGCTGGTTTCGGCGTAGCCGTCTGTGTTTGAGGCAGAGGATGCGGCTGCCAGCCGCGCGGAAATTTCGGCCTCGGTCAACGATTCGAACATGGGGTAAGTATAGCATGGTGTGAAAGCGTGATTTCTGTTTTACAATGGGGATATGTCCGAACGCATCACCAGTCTTTCCAACCCGCTTATAAAACAGGCGCGCGCGCTTCGTCAGCGCAAGGCGCGCGTTGAAAGCGGGCTCTTCCTCGTGGAGGGCATTCATCACGTAGGCGAAGTGTTTGAGGCAGGCTGGGATATTCGATCCGTTCTCTATGCCCCGGAACTTTTAACAAGCGGCTTTGCAAAGGATCTGATTCCCAAGCTTGACTCGAAACAGATTCACGCGCAAGCCGTTTCATCTTCGGTGATGGAATCCCTCGCGGACAAGGACAACCCGCAGGGCATCCTCGCCCTCGTCTCGCAGCGGACCTCGACCATATCGGCTCTTTCCATCGCGGACATTTCCTCTGCGGTCGCCCTCGTCTCGCCACAAGACCCCGGCAATGTCGGCTCGATTCTCCGCACGATGGACGCAGTGAACGTGGACGCGCTCTTCCTCCTCGACGGCGGCGTGGACATGTATCATCCCTCCGTCGTCCGCGCCAGTATGGGGACATTGTTCTGGAAGCCGGTCATCATCGGCGCGTTCGATGAATTCGTGACATGGGCAAACCAGAATCACGTTCAATTGATCGGCGCCTCCGCCCACGCGGACATGGGCTACCGCGAAGCGAAACCCTCCAAGCCCTGGGCGCTCGTCCTCGGCTCCGAACAAAAGGGACTTTCATCTGCGCATCTCGCCGCCTGTGATTTGTCCGTGTCCCTGCCCATGCGCGGACGGGCCAGTTCGCTCAATCTCTCCGTCGCGGCGGGGGTGTTGTTGTATCAGTTTGGGATGTGATTACTTTGCCCACTCTTCCCAAATAACCTTCTTTAAATCCTCTGCTTGAATCATTGTCAACGAATCATAACGCCCGGGACGGGAGTACTGCTTATAAAGCGCCTTTTCCGGTTTGCTGACATGGGCATTGAAATCCAGCCGGCTGTTGATAACCTTCACCAAGTCCACGCGCTTGACGATACGGAAGGATGTGGTCAGCTCGAAGGCGATCAAGTCTGCTTTGCCGAAGAGCCAGCCGGGGTCTTTCTCGCGCACACCATGTAATTCCACCCAGATCAATTCATCCTGAGTCCCCGCGTCACTTCGATTAACTCGTTTCTTCCCTTTAACTTCCACTTTGAAGGTCTGACTCTCTTTGGAAATGAGGTAATCGTAATGGTCGTCTATGTTGCCTGCCTCGGACGCGGGCTCTACTTTCCAGCCCTGTTGCAATGCCAATCGCGCAAACGCATCCTCGGCTTTTTGTCCGAGTTCCAGAGAATCTTTTTTATCGAAGCGATTGCGCGAATTTTTCGTGAACATACCTTTATTTCCTATAGCGTTGTTGGTTCTCCCATTTTTAACGGGAAAAACCTTTGAAACACGAAGGAACACAAAGTCAACAAAGGAAAAGCCCTTACGGCTAAACGTCTTTCCCCCTTTGAGAGCCTTTGTGTACTTTGTGTTGAGGCTCTTTCCCGTTTATTACGGAAGAGCCGCGTTTTTTTTAACGCGAATTACGAGAATAGGCGAATTTCACAAATCATTTTGAAATTCATTCGCGACATTCGTAAATTCGCGGCATATGCGTTGAAAGATTTAGCTGGTTTGGCTTGCCTCTTCGTCCGGCATGGACAGTTCCTCCTGGACAGCAGAGGTTGTGTCTACGATGCGCTTCTTCGACAACTCGCAATACTTCTTATCAATCTCCAGCCCGACTCCCTTGCGTTTGTTCAGCGCCGCCGCAATGACTGTCGAACCGGAGCCGCTAAACGGGTCAAGGATCGTATCGCCGACGTAGCTGAACATCTTGATGCATCGTCGCGGCAACTCCAGCGGGAAGGGCGCGGGATGGCCGATTTTCTTCTTGCTCTCGCCGTTGAAGGTCCACACGCCGTTGGTCCATGCCATGAACTCGTCGCGCGTCACATCCGAGATTTTGCTTCCGCTGATTTTCTTCCATGATTTTTTATAAAGCACGATGATCAACTCCACCGGCGCGATGACGAACGGCGCCGAGGCGCTCATCCACGAACCCCATGCGGTGCGGCGGGAAATATTCCCCTCGTTCCAGATGATGGTCGAGTGATACTGGAAGCCGATCTGTTTGGCGATGGTGGTGATGTCCGCGCCGACCGATTGCTGTCCACCCTTGTTCTTATCCAACGGGACGTTAAGGCAGAAGCGGCCGTCGTCCCTGAGCCAGTCGTAACAGCGGCTCATCCACTTGCGGCTGAATTCGAGATACTCGTCGTAGGAGAGATCGTCCTTGTGCGAGTTATACTGGATGTCCACGTTGTAGGGAGGCGAGGTGACCACCAGGTCAATGCTGCCATCCTCCACGAACGATGTGGAAATCACATCGTCTTGAATCAGCCTCGCATAATTATTTTCAAAATAAATTTTGGGGCGGGCCATACATGAATCTCCGCCGGTAATTATAAGGCCAATTCACCGCCATAAAAAACGACGGCCAGCGGCCGCCGTTTTTTATGGATGACCTCTCTACCGTACATTCGCGCCGCTAATCCCGTTTTCAACCTGCGATCCTGGCGGGCTTTGCGGCAAAAACCTTCTCATGTACGGTAAAGACTATCAGTACTTCACGAAAGCGCGTATTTGGCGGTCTCTACCGCCAGGTTGCGATAGAGATCGCAACCTACGCAGGGTTTTCGTGATCTACTGACTATAGGTTTAGAATTCATCCTCGTCGTCTTCCCATAATTCCTCATCGCCCTCGGACTCATCGTCTTCCCATTCATCCAGTTCTTCATCCTCCTCCCAATCCTCGCCTTTGGCTTCGGTGGGAGAATAGGTGGCGCAGCCGGTGTCGGGATCCACCTCCACCGCGGCGGCACTGCAATAGCCTTCATCGAGAAAAACACAATCCAGGTAGTGACAGCGAATGCGGGGCATGGCCCTCTTCCTCCTAATTTAATTTATTGAGGTTCCCGGACAAGCCGGATCACAGAAAGAATAAAGATCAGCGTCATTGTCGCCTGTGACGCGATACAAAACGGACAATAGGCTTTCAGTACGGCGACTTCGATATACACAAGATAGAGCGTAAATAAAAATCCAAGCAGTGAAAACCCGAACAAGACCAGGTACGCGTTTTTGCGCAGGAGTTCATTCCGTTTTTCGAACAGAAGCATGGCCAGGATGGCCGCATATCCGCCCACACCCACGAGCGCCACCGGAATACCATTGATCTCTGAGAAGCGGCTGGCGTTCACCGTTTTGCAATCGCCGCTGCCCACGCACATGGCATCGTTGTCGGTCAGTTTGTAGATTGTCATGTAGATCGAAACCAACAGGCCGATCACGACCAGAACGAGCAGCGCCTTGTTGAGCCATTTGTCCATGAAGTTCCTTTTTTCAGAAAAGCCAGGCATCCACTGGCTTTCCGGCAGGGCGGGATTTTACACCAGCGGGAATGATTAGTAAAGCGTTTGCCTGCACCAGCGAGAACAAATTCCCGGAACCTTGATGACCGGCCAGCCGCGCCAGATTCGTGACCGGGTCAACGACTGCCCGCAGATAGCTTTCGCGCCCATCCGACTCAATCGCCTCTGCCAGGATCACCGGGCGGGTTGCGCGTGGACGCATGGTTGCTCCCGCGAGTTTTTCCAGCGCGGGGCGGGCGAAGACCTCGAACGTGACGAACGCCGAGACCGGGTTGCCCGGCAGCCCCATGAACGGAACGCCGCGATACTCGCCGAACGCCAGCGGTTTGCCGGGGCGCATATTCACCTTCCAAAAATTTAATGTGCCATTCGACTCGACGACCTCCTTCACAAAGTCGAACGCGCCGACCGAGACTCCCGCTGTGGCGACGATCAAGTCGGCAGATTCTGCCGCCCGATCGAGCAGGGCCTGCACGGCGGCGCGTTCATCTTTTGCCGCGCCGAGTCGTAACGCCTGCGCGCCGGTCGACTCGACCTGCGCCGCAAGCGCGTAGGAATTCGAGTCGTGGATCTTGCCCGGTGTGAGCGGTTGCCCGACCGGAACGAGTTCGTCTCCGCTCGAAAGGATGGTCACGCGCGGGCGGGCGAAGACGGTCAAACTTTCCGCGCCCAGCATAGCCAGCAAACCGACATCTTGCGCGCGCAAGCGGCGACCGGCATGGAGGACGACCTCGCCCTCGCGCAGGTCTGCGCCGCGCAAACGGACATTTTCGCCGGGGCGTACGGCGCGTTGAACGATTACTTTCTCCGGCGCGGCGGAACCGGCCGTGCGATTCGTAAAATCGGTCTCCTCGACCGCGATCACCGCGTCCGCGCCGGGGGGCAGGGGGGCGCCGGTCATAATGCGGGCGGCCTCACCCGCTTTGAGCGTGGGCAGGGAGGCGCTTCCGGCAGGGATGTCGGCGGTCACGCGCAGGGTTTGCCCGGGGGCGGAATCTCCGGCGCGCAGGGCGAATCCATCCATGGATGAATTGTCGAAGTGAGGGAAATCGCTTTCGGCGCGGATATTTTCCGCGAGCACGCGCCCTGCCGCGAGTTCCAGCGCGACGCGGGTGGTCGTCACCGGGCGGAGGCTGGCGAGGATTTGCGCGCGCGCGTCGTTCACACTAAGCAGCGTCATGGCGAAAGCGGCGACATTATAACCCAACCCGGTTATAATTGGCGTGGAGGTTCTTTCATGGAAATTACCTGGTACGGACATTCCTGTTTTCGACTGACCGAGCGCGGCATGGCGACGGTGGTCTGCGACCCGTATGACCACAAGTCCATCGGCTACGACGCGCTGAAATTAAAATCGGATATTGTGACGGTCAGCCACGATGCGGCCGGGCATAACAACCTGGAGGCGGTCAAGGGCTACTCGCACGCCATTACGGGACCCGGCGAATTTGAGATCGGCGGTGTCTTCATCACCGGCGTGCAGACGGACGGGGCATCCGGCAAGAAAAAGGATGTGACGCGAAATACGCTCTATGTTTTTGACTACGAGGGCATCACGGTGGCGCATTTGGGCGATTTGCGCCAGGTGCCATCGCAGGCGGAGGTGGAAGCGCTGGGGACCGTGAATGTGGCGCTTGTCCCGGTCGGCGGCGGCAACAGCCTGAACGCGGCCAAGGCGGCGGAGGTGATCAGCCTGCTTGAACCGAACCTCGTGATTCCGATGCACTACGCCACGCCCGACGCGAAGAAAGTCCAGCTGGATGCGCTCAACAAGTTCTTGAAAGAAATGGGACTTGGCTCGACGCAGAAACAGCCCTCGCTGAAGGTGACCCGCTCCGGCCTGCCCGACGAGACGCATGTGATCGCGCTCGATTATCAGCGCGAGTAGGAGATACGGTGTCTGCCAAAGTCATTATGACCTGGGATATTTCTCCCGAACGCGAACAGGAATATTTCGAATTCGTGATCGGCGAATTTGTGCCTGGCGTCCAACGCCTCGGTTTACAGCCGGTCGAGGCCTGGGCCACCATTTATGGCGGTCATCCGCAAATTCAGGTGGCGCTAATCGCCCCCGATGCGGCGGGCGCGCAGCGCATTTTGGCCTCGGCAGATTGGCTGCGCCTTTCGGAGCAGTTATTTTCCTTCGTCAGAAATTACTCGCATAAAGTAGTTCCCGCGCGCGGCGGGTTTCAGTTCTGACCGGCGCGGTTTTTAATCTTCGCCACAGATTACGCAGATTTCACAGATCGTCTCTGTGTCATCGGTGAGATCTGTGGCTGATTTTTTTCTCATGCCTGATCGTCTCTGGTTCCGATTTTTTTTCCTGTGCATTGTCGAGGGACTCGCTGCCCTCGCCGCGTTGCTTGCGATTCCCGGCGAGGGGCTTTCGCCCGCGCGCCTCACACTGGCGGGCTTGCTCGTGTTCATCCTCGCCTCGCTGACCTGGCTGTTCCTGCGCGCTCGAAATGTGAATTGGCGGATGCGCTGGCTGAACCCAGCCGCCCGCCCCGGGCTTTTTCGCGTCGCGCTGACTCTTGCCGCGCTTCTTTTCCTCACCTCCGGCCTGATTCTGTTCCTCCTGCGTTACCTCGCCCCCGAAACGACCGCCTCCTACCTCGTCCGCGCACAACCCGTCTTGATCTACCTCATTGTTCTTTCGGGACAATCCATCTTCTGGCTGGCTTGGATCATACATGGAATCCATTTCGAAAACCTCAAAGCGCAAAAGAGTCTGATTCGCCCCGCCGCGATTTTCCTCTGCATCTTCATGGTCGTTTGGGCGACCGTCCACTTCACGGGTTTGGGAATCACCGAAGACACAAGCTACTGGGCTGAGCCCGGCGTCCCAATTCTGGGCTGGCAGTTTGCCCTGGCATTATTGATCGGATTCTTTTTTCTTTTCCGCAGTATTTTGCGCGAGCCTCGCCGCTCCGATACGATGATCTCCCTCGTGCTGTGGCTCCTCGCCGTTATGATGTGGATGTCCGTGCCGCTTTCGATTTTGAAGAACAGTTCCTACGCGCCGATTCAACCGCCGACGAATCAGCCCCTGCCCAACTCCGACGCGGTCCTGTACGACTCTGCCGCACAAAGCCTGCTCGCGGGCAACGGTTTCCTGCGCGAGATTCCTCCGCGCCCGTTGTACATTCTCCTCTTAACAGGATTGCATGCGTTGTTCGGTCAGGATTACGGACGTATCGTCTTCGGTCAGACTCTGCTCCTCGCGCTGTTTCCGGTCGTGTTGTATTTCCTCGCGAAGCGACTCCACAGTCGCGCCGCCGGTGTGATTGTTGCCCTGCTCGCCATCTTCCGCGAGCTCACCAGCCTATGGGTCTCCTCCGAGACGCGCGTGGTCAACAGCAAAATGCTCCTCGCCGACTTTGTCACCACGCTCGCGCTCGCCGCATATCTTCTTTTAATTCTGCGCTGGCTCAAAGACAAACGCGGCTCAAATTTATTTGCCTTCATTGGCGGCGGCGCTCTCGGCATACTGCTCCTCCTGCGGACTCAATCTGCTTTCCTTGCACCGGGCATTATTCTGCTTGCGCTCCTCAGCCTCTGGCCCGATTGGAAACGCTGGATTCTCAACTCCGTTATCTTTGCCCTTGGCATGATCCTCGCCGTCTCGCCCTGGCTGGCGCGAAATTACGCGGTCACCGGCCAAGCCTCGCTCGACGACCCGGCGCAAATCCTGATGGTCGCCAGTTTGTACAGCGGCGGCACGCCCACTTCCAACAATGGACTCTTCGTCGGGCAAACACCGGATGAAATCAGCGCGCGCATTCTCGACATCATCCTCCAGCGTCCCGCCTACGTGGCGTATTTTATTGCCAACCATTTCCTCGCCAACACCATTGACGCGTTGCTCGTCCTGCCGATCTTCGCCCGCTACGACGGTCTCACCGCGCCGCTCCACGTGTACTGGTTTGAATGGAAAACATATCTCACGCCGCTTAACCAGTTCCTCATTTTTATCTATTTGCTTGTCATCGCCCTCGGTCTCGCCGCCGCGTGGAAACGCCTGCGCTGGCTGGGACTCCTGCCGCTGATCTTTTTCATTTTCTACACCGCCTCCACCAGCCTGGCGCGCATCTCCGGCTGGCGATATATTTTCCCCGCCGACTGGGTCTCGTATTTTTATTTTGGAATCGGCTCCGTGGAAATTTTGACCGGACTCCTGACCCTCTTCAACGTGGACAGCCTGCGCCTCTCCTCCGACCCCGAACCTGCCTCGCCTCGCCGTCCGGTTTCGCCCGCGCGCGCGATCCTCGTCGCGTGCGCCCTGCTCCTTGCGGGTTCCCTGCCCAGCCTCGCTGAACACGCCAGCGCCAATCAGATTGCATCCCTTTGTGCAGACCTCTCCTGCTTCGATTCCTACAACGTGAGCGCATCACAAATCGAATCCTTCCTCGCCCAACCCGGCGCCGCAACCTTGACCGGCCGAGTCCTCTACCCGCGTTATTTTGGACGCAACGACGGCTTGCCCTCCACAAACCCCTCGCCCGCGTATGCCCCGCGCGATTATCCGCGCACGGGGTTTTATTTCCTCGTCCCCGGCGATATGAAACTTGCAGTCCTGCCGATGAAAGGCGCTCAGCCCTTCCCGAACGCGGCGGACGCGTACCTCCTGGGGTGCCAACGCGACAGATACATCGAAGTGAAAATGATCATCTTCCTCAAAGATGGTTTGACATATACCAATGGAAATTTGACGGATCTTTGTTCGACCCCATGAACATCGCTTCCAAACTCCTCAAGTGGTACTCAAAAAATGCGCGTGTTATGCCCTGGCGCGGACACACCGACCCGTACGCGGTCTGGGTTTCGGAGATCATGCTCCAGCAGACGCGCGTCGAAACGGTCATTCCGTATTTCAAGCGATGGATGGACACATTCCCATCCGTGCGGGCATTGGCGAAGGCAACCGAACAATCAGTTTTGAATGCCTGGGAGGGATTGGGTTATTACTCGCGTGCCCGTAATCTCCGTAAAGCCGCGCAAATGATTGTAGATGAATACAGCGGGAAACTGCCGCATGCAGTGGATGAACTTCGCAAGTTGCCGGGCATCGGACGTTACACCGCCGGCGCGATCGCCTCGATTGCCTTTGGTCTCGACGAACCGCTTCTCGATGCTAACTTGCGCCGCGTGTATACGCGTTTGTTCAACGTGAACATTCCCGCCGACTCGACCGAGGGCGAAAGATTGCTTTGGAATCTCGCCGCGAAGAATCTGCCGAAGGGAAAAGCGGGCGATTTCAACCAAGCCATGATGGACCTCGGCGCGACCATCTGCCTGCCGAAGAATCCGCGCTGTTTGATTTGTCCATTAATGGGGGAGTGCGAGGCGCAAAAACTGGGAGTGCAGGAACAGCGCCCTGTGTTAAAGCCAAAGACGGACGTCCCGCATGTTGTCCATGCGGCGGCGGCGATTCGTCAGCGTGGACGAGTCCTGCTGGCGAAGCGACCTTCGAAAGGATTGCTCGGCGGGATGTGGGAATTTCCAAACGGAGAAGTGGCAGGCGATCCGCAGAAAGGGCTGGTCAAAACGCTTCGAGCGGGATACGGACTGAAACTCCGCTCGGACGGGATGCTGACGACTGTTCAACACGCGTACAGCCATTTTCGAGTCACTGTCCATGCGTTTCATTGCGAATTGATCGAGACGCCTAAAAAAGGAAACCTAAAATGGGTGAAAATTTCCGAGTTGGATAATTTGCCGATGGGAAAGACCGACCGGCAGATCGCGCGAAGATTGTGCGATGAATGAAGCCCAGCCTCTGTCAAATTCATTCGCGGGTCGGGCTTTTAGCCTGACGTTTTTTATTCGCCAGATTTATTTTCTCTTCATCCGATAAAAACGCAATTTCCAGCGCATTCTTCTGCGCCTGCCGGATTTGTTCATTTGTCAGTCCCGCCTTTGGCGCGGCGACGTTGTACTCGTAGGGCAGGTCAATGCCGCTGATACCGGGGTCGTCGGTGTTGAGGGTGGCGAGGATGCCGCGCTCGAGGAAGAGTTTTAATGGATGACTTGGATAATCGGGAACGCAACTGGTCTGCACGTTGCTGGTGAGATTGTTTTCCACGCCGATTTTATTTTCCGCCAGATAATCCAGCAAGGTTGGGTCTTCGATTGAGCGGATGGCGTGACCGAGTCGTCTCGCGCCGAGATCGCGGATGGCAGACCAAACACTTTGCGGACCGTCCACCTCGCCCGCGTGGACGGTAATTTGCCAGCCTGCATCACGGGCGCGCTTGAAATGTTCGATGAATAATGTTGCGGGGAAATTTGCCTCGTCGCCAGCCAGGTCGAACGCGGCGATGTGTTCGCGCTGTGTAAGCAGGGATTCCAATTCTTTCATGCACGTTTCGGGACCAAATGTGCGGCTAATGATGCCGATCAAATTCGTGCGGAGGCCGAAATCGTGCTGACCCGACTGAGTCCCGTCCACGACCGCCTCCACCACCCCGTCGGCGTGAAGCGCATGCGATTCAGCCATGAACCACGGGCTGAATCGCAATTCGACATAATCCATCCCCTCGTTCTTTGCATCCTCCACGTTTTCATAGGCAACGCGGCGGCAGGCTTCGTAATCTGCGAGGACATCCATCGGCAATTTGAATTTTGCGATGAATGCCATGATGCCCGGTTGCGGAGTCGTGACCTGCACATACGGGCGGAGCGACTCCACGTCCCATGCGGGGAGGAAGATGTTATGTTTGCGCCCCAGGTCGAGGACAGTTTGCAGGCGCACATTGCCGTCGAGGTGACGGTGCAGGTCAATCAGCGGCAGGTCGGAGGAGATCATATATCTATTTTACCGCGAGCGAGGACAAAGAAAAACTCTCTACCGTACATTTGCACCGCTACGCCCGCAAAGCCTGTACTGAGCGAAGCCGAAGTGAACGCAAAGAAAACCTTTTTAACTTGGCGACCTTAGCGTGCTTTGCGGTAAAAATCTTCTCATGTACGGTAGAGAAAAGAAAAAAAGGACCTCGCGCAACCCACCCGCAAGATCCTCGTCAATCACTCCTCACGCATCACTCCTCGCACCTCACTCATCACTCCTCACGTATCACTCCTCACGTATCACCCCTCACCCATATCTCCGTATCACCAATACCGCGTTGTGACCGCCGAAGCCGAAGGCGTTGCTGATCGCCACGTCAATCTCTTTCTCGCGCGCCGTGTTCGGGATGTAATCGAGGTCGCAATCGGGATCGGGCGTTTGATAATGCGCCGTCGGCGGGAGTAGACCTTCGCGGATGGCATTAATGCAGAAGATGGCTTCGAGCGCGCCGGTTGCGCCCATCATGTGACCGGTCATGGACTTGGTGGAGGAGATGGGCGTCTGATAGGCTTGCGCGCCGAACGCGGCTTTGACCGCCTTTGTCTCGGACAGATCGTTGAGCGAGGTGCCGGTCCCGTGCGCGGAGATGTAACCGACCTCGTCCACATTGATCTTTGCCGACTCAAGCGCGAGTTGAATTGCCCGCGCGCCACCCGCGCCGGTCTCGTGCGGCGCGGTGATGTGGAACGCGTCTGCGGTTGCGGCGTAGCCCGCCAGTTCGGCGAGGATGTTCGCGCCGCGCGCCTTCGCATGCGATTCGGTTTCCAACACAAGCACAGCCGCGCCTTCGCCCATCACCAAGCCGTCACGGTTTTTATCGAAAGGCTGGGGAGTCATCGAGTAATCATCATTGCGGCGCGACATGGCGCCGACACGGTCAAAGGCGGCAACGCCCGCACGGCAGATCGGCGCCTCCGACGCGCCTGCGAGCGCCGCGTCAATCGTCCCGTTGCGGAGCATCATCCAGGCTGTCCCGATTCCATCCGCACCCGAAGCGCACGCCGAGGCGACCGAAATGGACGGTCCCTTAATTCCATGGTCAATGCCTGCCAGTCCCGACGCGCCGTTTGGCATCAGCATCGGAATCAAAAACGGGCTGACGCGCCGCGGGCTTGAATCGCGCACGGTGAAGATGGCTTCCTCCAGCGACTGCAACCCACCAATCGCCGCCGAGATGACCAGGCCGATCCGCCCGGCATTTTTCTCGGTCACCTGCAAGCCGGATTGCTCCAGCGCCTCTTTCACCGCCGCCGCCGAAAAATGTTCATAGCGGTCGCGGCGGCGTACCTCTTTCGGGTCCATGTAGTTTTCGGGATTGAAGTTCTTTACTTCGCAGGCGATCTTGACAAGATATTCATCGGTTGGAAATTGCGTGATCGGTCCCACGCCCGAGACGGCGTGCGTGGCGCTTTCCCACGATTCTTTTACGCTCAACCCAATCGGATTCACCGTCCCCGTGCCGGTAATAACAATGCGTTCCATTCAGCCTCCGTCATGTTCCTGAAAATTTCAGCCCCGCACCGGTCAAGATCACCACAACCGGGTCGGGTAAAAAAGAAAGTGTTTCTTTCAATGCTGTCCAAACCAACGCAGAGGTTGGCTCTACATAAAACCCCCGTCGCGCCAGAGCGTCACGCCCCGGCAGGATGTCTTTTTCTGCCGTCCTCACCCAGATCCCGCCGCTTTTTACGACCGCCTCTTGCACGGCCTTCGCCCTCAGCGGATTGGCAACCTTCACCCCTTCGGCCAACGTTTGACCTTCGACTCGTGACTTTTGACTCACCAACGGACTGCACGCCTGCGCCTGGACTCCGATCATCATTGGCGCTTCTTTCAACGCCCCGGCCTGGTTCAGCGCCTCGAAGCCTCTCCACGCCCCGAGCAAAAGACCGCCCTGCCCGGCTGGGACAATGACCGCTCCCGGTGCGCGCCCAAGTTGTTCGTGAATTTCATAGGCGATGGTCGCGTAGCCCGGTAAATTGAACGGCAGATACGCATGGCTGGCATAGATCGCTCCGCCTTGCGCGGCTTTTTCCGCCGCCTCAGATGCCCTCGACCGCGGACCCGGGATCGGCACGAGTTCCGCGCCGTAGGCTTCAATTTGTTTGCGCTTCGGTCCCGAGGCAGACTCGGGCACAAGGACCCTCGCTTTGATTCCCGCCCGTGCCGCGTATGCCGCAAACGACGCGCCCGCGTTGCCGGAAGAATCTTCCACGGCATCGGTCACGCCGCGCGATTTAAGAAACGCGATCAGCGAGGCTGTTCCGCGGTCTTTGAACGAGCCGCTCGGGTTTTGATATTCACACTTGAACGCGACCTTGCGCCCAAAGGCTTCGTTCCAGATCAGCGGCGTGTTTCCCTCGCCGAGGGAAAATGAATCCGAAGCAGAAGCAGGCAGGAACGTTGATGAGAAGCGAAAGACCCCGCGGCGGGACGAATCCACTTGGGCGGGGTCGAATGTCAGCGGGCGGGAAAAGTCGAACAGTCCGCCGCAGTCGGGACAGCGATATGGCGCGCCGCTTTCAGGATAGGCGCGTCCGCAATCTATGCAGTGGATTTGATTTTCTCCCATTCGCGGTCCAGCATGGCGTAGTGGTATTCGCTCGTCCAGCGTCCGTGCAACCAGATATTTTGCACGAAGTGCGCCTCGCGGCGTAAGCCGAGACGTTCGAGGGTGTTGATCGAGGCGTCGTTTTCCACGTCGGTGCGGGCGATGACGCGATGAACGTTGATCTCGTCGAAGAGCCATTCGAGGTGGCGGCGGACCGCCTCAACGCCGAATCCTTTTTGCCAGTGTTTTTTTGCAACGGTGCAACCGATGTAGACCTGGCGCGGGTCGTCTTTTTTGAACATGTGCGCGATGTCGCCGATGAATTCCTTTTCGTCTTTGGTCACGATGGCGGCTTGATACCACTGTCCGCTTTCGAGGGGGTGGCGGGTGCGCATCATCTCGAGGAATTCTGCGCCGCGTTCGTGCGAGTAGGGCAGTTCCCAGCCTTTGTATTCCGCCACGGCGGGATCGTTGCGAAATGGGAGGAATGATTCAAGGTCGCTGGGACGGAAGGCGCGTAAGATGAGGCGCTCAGTTTCAAGGAAGAAGTGTTTGATTTCCATTAGGTGGCTGCTCCAAAAGTTGGTTGATTTTACCCGATGTGAGTTGGTCTCTTGTACACGAATTTCACAGATTGCACTGATAGGCGCGGATTTTTTAAAGGCAAGGCTTTTGCCGCAGCCAGCGTTAAGAACGCTGACTGACCCCGAATCCTTTGAGCGTAAAAGGCGCTCTCCTGCGTCGACTTGCAAACAAGCGAAAGTTCTTAAAAGGAAAACCCGCGCCATCTGTGCGTTGGCTTTACTCGCCCGGCTTCGGGATGTAATCGCCCTCGACCCATTCTTCGCCGTTGGGACCGACTTCTTTTTTCCAAACGGGGACGATCTCTTTGAGGCGGTCAATTCCGTAGCGCGCGGCTTCGAAGACTCCGGTGTCGCGGTGCGCGGCGGTGCAGGCGATCAGGACGGTCGGCGTGCGCGGATAGAGACGTCCGATGCGCTGAACGATGGCGATGCCCTCGATGGTTTGCCACCTGGCGCGAATCTCATCCGCGACTTGCTTCATCTTTGCCTCGGCCATGGGTTTGTAGGCTTCGTACTCAAGGTAAACAGTCTCATGCGCATCGCCGCGACTCGTGACTCCTCGAACCATGCCGGTAAAGATCGCCGCCGCTCCCGTTGAATGAAGCGTGATCGAGTCGAGCAGGGCGTCGAGGTCGAGTTCTTCTTCGGTGATTGAAAAGATAGTTGGGTGATTAGGGAGTTGCATGGTTACGTGGCTCGTATTGGGTGGCGCGCATTTCGTAAGGATGTGGGGCGATACAGATTCCGTGTGTACCTGTGTACCTGTGTACCTGTGTACCTGTTTACCCTCCCGACACGGGCGGAAACATTGCCAACTCTGCGCCATCGGGCAGAATCGCTTCATCGAAAGCATATTCGCGGTTGATGGTGGTCAGCACAGATTTCATGTTCTGCTCCAGCGCGGGAATGTTCTTTGCGATCCGCATTTTCAAATCGCGGATAGTTCCGCCGTCGGGCAGGTCCACTTCGATGGATTTGGCGCCGCCCACGCGCTCGCGCAGGGTGGCAAACAGTAAAACTTTGACGCGGGTCATATCACTCCATTTTTATTATGACGATTAACATTACAGCCAAATTTTGGCAAGTCCCAGTGACCAGCAGACGTGGAAGCGGATAAGCGGATGCGGCGCGCGTTATCCGCTTATCCGTTAAAAATCCGCTGGTCATCGGCGGCTGAATCATTTTCCTTTCAACTCATAAAACACCAACAGCGTGTTGCTGTACTTTCGTTCATCGAACTTGACCAGAGTTCTCAATTCCAAATCCCTGTACTCGCGCGGAGCGATCTGAACCATGACCCAGGCGTCGTCGGTGAGCCAGGAGGGGTTGTCATCAATCGCAAGCAGGGCGTGTTCCCAAAGTTCTTTAAATTGCGGCGGGGCGATGTAGATGTTTTGAAATTGTCGGTCGGCGGGTTGGGAGGCCATCGCCAATGAGTCCGCGCGGCGAACTTCGGCGCGCTGCTCAAGGCGGCAATGCTCCAAGTTAAATTTGATCGTCTCGATGGGCGCGCGGTTCAGGTCGGTGAAGCGCACGAACGACGCGCCGCGGCTCAATGCTTCGATGCCGACCGCGCCCGTCCCCGCGAACATGTCCCACCACGACGAGTCGACCACGTCCGTGCCGAGGATGTTGAAGAGCGCCTCCTTCACCATGTCGGTGATCGGGCGCGTGGTGTCGCCAGGGACGGTTTTTAGTTTGCGGCCTTTGGCAGCGCCAGAGATGACGCGCAGAGTCATTTGGCCTCATTTCGTAAATTGGCAATTTGCGCCACTGCATTTAGATTTCCATGCGGCGCGATGACGGGAACGACGCAGCCTGTGGAGAGGATCAATCTCCGCCCGCCAGTTTGCTCAATTGCGTCGCGCGCTTCTTGCCTGACCCGCGCGGGATTCTCCAGCGCGAGCGTATCCTGCCTCAAGCCGCCGCAGGCCACCCATGCGCCTTCGGAGGTTTGCAACGCCGCCGCGAGCGAAGGATCTGTTTCGCGGTCATGCCAGTTGACGATGGGAAAGGCAAGCGCAGAGAACAGCGAATGGTGAACATCTTTTCCGTGAAGATGCAGAACGTTCAACCACGACGCTCTTGCAGGTTCAATGACTTGACGATCAAAATGCAATCCGAAAGTTTGATATTCGTCGAGCGAGAGCAGAGTCGCTTGCGCGTGCTGGACGGCGTAAAAGATTCCGTCGAGGCCTGTTTCGAGCGCGGCTTCCACAAAGCGGCGCGTAGTGCGCGCTATGGTTTCGAGTCCTTGCATTACGGCCTCGGGATGGAGTCGAAGATGCGCGAGGAGCGTATCGTTGCCCGCCAGGTTTTTGGCTTGCGCCAGCGGGCTGAAGATGGTTTGGATGAGGGGCGTCTCAACGTCGAGTCCCGCGCGGATGAGGCGCAGGCAGGTCAGTTGCGCCGCGAGATGTTCGGCGGTCGGATCCAGATCGGGCAGGCGCGCCCAGTCCGAAGGTTCAGTGATGAGGCGTTGTGTGTAGCGCCGCGTCCCTTCGGCGTGACCCTCCCAGGCGTCGTCCGCGCCCCAATCCTTGACGCAAAAAGAAGAAGCGGGCGTCACTTTTACGAAATCGAAATCATATTGACGCTGCCAGTGGAGCGCGGCGGCGGCCAGATTTTCGGGCGACTGATCGTCCACAGGAAAATGGCGCCAGAGGGCGACAGGGATGCGGTCGGGCTGTTCGCCCGCCAGGCAGGCGCGCAGGCGTTCGCGATGAGTCGTCATGGGGCTTGTTTTACCACACAAAAGGCCGCGCCGCCGCGTCCAACTTCAAAGAGGGTCGGCGCGTCGCGAAAAGTTTTGCGGTCTTCGTTGGCGCGCGTGTTGACGAGGATATAGTCGCCCGACGCGATGTCGTTGAGATGGCCGCGTGCTTCGATGACGTTGAGTCCGCTGGAGGCGTAGGCCGCGGCGATGTAGGCTTCGCGATGAACGTAGAGACTGGCAGGCGCGCGCGCGTTGAGTAGTTGGACGGCTTGCTTGTAACAAGTGAGCCAATAGTCGGTCTCGTAGACGCGGAAGGCGCCGCGCGTCCCGCCGACGAGGGAGTTGTAGTAGGCGTACTCGAAAGGGTGGAGTTTGGCGGCTGGCAGGATGTTGACGGCGAGAATGATGAAAACCATCCCTGCGTATAGCCAGAATATAACTCGTGGTTTAATTTTTTCGAGCCTATTCAGGAAGAATTGAAGGCCGAGGCCAGCGGTGATGAAGAGCGGCGGCAGGATGAAGAGGAAATGACGAAAGCCGTCGTACATGGGCGGGCGGAGGAGGAGAACGTAGAGGAAGGTGATGAGGAAGGCGGTGATGGCGAGCCAGTAGTCGGTTGGTTGTTGGCGGTTGGTGGCGGGGATTCGGGAATCGGGAGTTGGCAGGCGGCGAATCGTGGAGATGGATTTCCAGGCTGTTGTAATAAGGCCTAATGCAAATAGAGGCCAGACGGGTTCTGTCAGTGTGATGGCGAGCAGGGTTGGGAGGTAGCGGCGCGGAAGTTCGTAGGCGCGGTAGAGTTCGCCGCCGAAGAGTACCTGAAGGCCTGTTGGGTTGTCGGACATGAAGAGGAAGACTTCAAAAAAATTTTTGAGCGGGGATTCCCAGAGGTAGGGCCAGGAAGCGAGCATGAAGAGGATGGAGAGGAGGGCGTAGGCGAGGAGGGGGAGGGTTGGCGGTTGGTGGTTGACGGTTGGCGGTTGGTGGTTGGCGGTTGGTGGTTGACGGTTGGCGGCGTAGATGAGGACGAGGAGTCCCGCGAGGGGGGCGAGGACGCGGATGGAAGTTGCGATGCCCAGGAAAAATGAGGCGAGGATAACCTGACTGGTCTTTTGTTTTTTGTTTTTGGAGGAGTTGCTCAACACGTCAACCATTTCAAAGCCGAAGAGCAAGGCGCCTGTGAAGAAAACGAGGAAGGGTATGTCTTTGGGATTGATGAACGCATGTCCAAGCAACAATGGCTGTGTGGCGAATAGCGTCGCCGCGCCGAAAGCCGCCCATTCGCCCATCCAGCGCAGGCTGAGTCGGTAAACGAAATAGACGCCGAGCAGAAAGGTCAGGAAGTTGACGAGATGCCAGGCGGAGGGCGGGTCAATGCCGAGAGATTGGAGAATGTGAACTGGCGTGCGCGCGAGGATGAGATAGGCAGGGCCGCGATTTTTGTGGTCGTCGCCGCTGGAGCCGTAGGCATGATTTAAGTCGAAGTCCGCACGGAACCAGTTGGCGGGCGCGTAGGCGTAGCCCAGCGCTTCGCCGTATTCGTAGAAAAGCGGCTCGTCCCAGGAGAGTCCGTAGTCGCGGAAGGTGAAGAGGCCGAAAAGCAGGAGGGCGAGGATGAGAAGGATGAAGGGGATGTGTTTTAAAAACGGACGGGATGTCATTGGATGTGATTATACTTTGACAAACAAAAACCCGTTTCTGCGCAGCATGGAAACAGGTTTTTGAAAATCATGGGTGATGCAAGATCGAACTATAACAACTTCTCCCCGCTTGCCCAAAATACCCGGACCTCCGCTTTCGCGGCTGGACTGTTCGGATACTCGCTTTCAAGTAAACTCCAAACCATCGAGTCGCTCCAGCGATCGAGGAAGCGAGTCTTTTCGCGCAGAGTTCCTTCGTGGATGTAGCCGAGTTTGCGCGGGACAGCGGCTGAGGCAAAATTGCCCGGATCACAGTGGATCTCGACTCGATGAACATGACAGATCTCGAACGCGACCCTGGTCAACGCGGCGGTGGATTCGGTGACGAAGCCTTGATTAATGAAGTCTTTGTGAATCCAATATCCGATCTCCAATTCCTTGTCGCCGCCGCGTTTGTGCAATCCTGTCCCTCCGATCAGGCGCGTCTCTTCGGGGTTGAAGATGCCATAGACGTAATCTTCGCCCAGATCGAATCTGCCGCGAAAGCGTTGGACGGCTTTGTCCCGAAGTTCAAGCGGCAGGGGTTCGTCGTGCGCCCACGCCATCCACGGCTTGAGATGTTCAACACTTTGAAGGATGGAGTCCTGAAGCAGTTGTGAATCGGAGGGAGCGTAACAGCGAATCACGAGTCGCTTTGTCTCAATGCGGTAGGCGGGGTTGGGGATTTTGTTGATCATCATTTTGAGTCTCACGCAAGTCTTGCGCAGGGCGCGTTCGCTTATGCGCCCGCCGTATCACTTAAGGTTGGGGTAGCCGGTTGCGCGAAGTCACGGCTGGTTTTTTTTCTTGCGAATGTTTTTCTTTCCCAATTTTGCCAGCAGGGCAATCACTTCTTGTTCTTCATTTTGCTGGTTGTTGAAATATTCATCCATGAACCTGGAGCGTCTCAAGCGCAGCGCCATCGGCGCGACAATGCGCAGATCGCCGGCGGTGACAGTCTCGCGGCTATCGGCGGCGGCGTAGGCGCGCGCGGCTTCAAACCAGGCGATTTCGGCGCGCAGTGAGTCTATGCCCATCTTTTGGATCAATGCGATGGCGGGCTTGGCGATCGAGTCTGGCAGGGTCACAGAGTTGAGTCGTTGGCGGGCGGCTTGAATCTCCTCGCGCGCGGCGGATAACTCGTCCGCGTATTGGGCGAGGAAGGCGCGCGGGTTGGTCTGGTAGGCGCGCACACGGCGATACGCCTCGAGGCGGTTGATCCCATCAGCGAGGCCGCGCACGATCAGGCGGAGTCCGAAGCGGTCGAGGATTTGCGGGCGGAGTCGTCCCTCTTCCGGATTCATCGAGCCGATCAGCACGAAGCGCGAGCGATACGTGGCGGAGACGGGACCGCGACGGACGGTGTAACTGCCTTGCGCGGAGGCGTCGAGGATGGCGTCCACGATTTCGTTGCCAAGCAGGTTGATCTCGTCTATGTAAAGCAGGTTGCGGTCGGATTGCGCCAGGATGCCGCGCCGCACGCGCGCGCGTTCGCTGACGCCGACGGCTTGCGCGTCAATGCCGCCGACCACGTCTTCGAGGCGCGCGTTGAGGGGCAGTTCGATCAGGCGCACCCGGTCGGGCGCGGTGAGCGGTTTGCCTTCGGCGTATTTTTGCGCGCACTCCGGGCAGACGGCGTCCATTCCGCCGGACTCGATATCTTCGGGCAGGCAACCGTAGCGGCAGGTGGAGCGTTCGACTTGCGGGAGCAAATCGAGCACGGAACGGACGGCGGTGGTCTTTGCGGTTCCGCGCGGACCGACGAGCAGGATGCCGCCGATGGCTGGGTTGATCAGCCCGAGCAGGAGCGCGAGTTTCATTTCCCGCTGACCGACGATGGCGAGGAAGGGAAAGGGCAGGGTTTCCAGCAAGCCCGCGTCCTGGGCGGGGGCGGGCGCGAGGTCTTTGCCCGAGACGTGATCGAGCAGTTCGCGCAGGGAGCGGAATCGGTTTTGCACGCGTTCTTTGGGTTGGGAGAGAGGTTCTTCGGCGGGAGGAAGTTGGGAGTCGCTCATGGTTGCATCTCGTCCGTGCGAATTTTTTTGTTGGCGCCCCGCCTCGCCGTGACGATGCGTTGTTATTTCCGTTCTTTCAAACGGCGCTGTTGACGTTCTTTTGCTTCGGCGATCTTGCGCTCTTCTTCGATGGTTTCGGCGAAGACCGGCGGGACTTTGGTTGGCTTGGCGTGATCGTCGAGCGCGACGTAAAGCAGGTAGGCGGTGTTCGTCTGCCAGCGTTGTCCGGTGAGCGGATTCTCGGCGATGACCTGCACTTCGGCTTCGATGGAGGTGTTGCCGGTGTATGTCACTTCGGCGTTGAGGATGACCAGGTCGCTGGTTTTGATCGGGTGGCGGAAACTCATCGAGTCGATGGCGACAGTCACGACGCGGCATTGTGAATGGCGCATGCAAGCCAGCGCTCCGGCTTCGTCCACGAGTTTCATGATCCAGCCGCCGTGGACGTTGCCGAGGTTGTTGGCGTGCTCCGGTTGCATCATCTGCGCCAGGCTTATGCGCGAAACGCGCATGGGTTTAGGGGAGGGGGAGTCAGTCATCGGTTGTCGGTTGTCGGTTGTCGGTTGTCGGTTGTCAGTTGTCGGTTGTCGGTTGTTGGTTGTCGGTTGTTGGTTGTTGGTTGTCGGTTTAGGTATACGTGTGTACCTGTCTACGTGTCTACGTGTGTACCTGTCTACGTGTCTACGTGTGTACCTGTCTACGTGTCTACCTGTCTACCTGTCTACCTAATCCATATCCTCGCGGAATTCGCCCACGTCGAGGGTATGCAGGCGTTCGGGTTCTTCGAGCAGGATGTCAATTGTGCTGTAGGTCAGTTCCCTCATCATCGGCGCGAGCGGCACGGTGGCGGGCGGCGAAATTTTTCCCGGCGAGGGCGGCGGCGTAACACTGGGTTTGCTTTCCTCCATGACGCGCGTGCGCAAGATGCGCGGTTCGCTGGTCAGTGTGCCGACATAATGTCCCAGCACGGAATATACGTCGCGTTGTGGGGTTACCCAGCCGATCCATTCGCCGTTGCGGTTGTGAAGGTTGGGGTAAAACAAAAACGCCTCCACGTCGCCGCGCGAGTTGTAGACGGGGATCAGAATCTTCTTTTGGGTCGGGTTGGTTGTGGTTGTGGCATCCATCATACGTCATTATACGTCCAATAGCGGTTGATAAAGTAATTCCAAAGCATGACAATTCCGATGGCGATGGCGAGCGCGAGGTTGTGACCGATCACGTCGGCGGCTTTGGGCTGAAACCCGGCGCCTCCCGCCAGGACCCCAAGCGGGCGCTCCATGTAGCCGATGATCGGCGTGCGGATGAGCAGTCCCACTGCGTTGACGATGCCGAACTGCGCCATTTGGTGATGCGCCGCCTTTGAGCGCGATTCGGGATAGGTCCAATGGCGGTTCCACAAAAAATTATTGATCACCGCCGCGCTGAATGAGAATGCCTGCGATACCACCGGCGCGATGTGAAAGGCGATGTTCAGCAGGTTGTACACCGCAAAATCCACAACGGTGCCGATCGCGCCGACCGCGGCAAATTTAAAAAAACGGGTGCGTTCGTTTGCGTCGTTGAAAATGTGCGTCATGCCAGTCCAAGTTTTTCCTTGAAGTAGGGAATGGTGCGCCGCAAGCCCTCCTCGAAATCCACCTTCGGCTCCCATTTTAAAATCGTTTGGGCGCGCGTGATGTCGGGGCGGCGGCGCTGTGGGTCGCGGGCGGAACGTTCGCCCGCCATGAATGTAACCCCGGCCTGGTTCCCGGTGACGCGGTTGATCGTTTCCGCGAATTGCAAAATCGTCATCTCGACCGGGTTGCCGATGTTGACCGGCATGTGTTCATCCGAATATAGCAAACGGACAATGCCGTCCACAAGATCGTCCACGTAGCAGAAGGAGCGCGTTTGCTGTCCGTCGCCGTAGACGGTGAGGGGCTGTCCAAGTAGAGCCTGCTTCAGCAGGTTCGGCAGGGCGCGCCCGTCCTCGAGGTCCATGCGCGGACCGTAGGTGTTGAAGATGCGCACGATGCGCGTGTCCACGTTGTGATGGCGGTGATAGGCGAGAGTCAGCGCTTCGGCGAAGCGTTTGGCTTCATCGTAGACGGCGCGCGGGCCGGCCGGATCCACGTTGCCGGGATAGGATTCAGATTGCGGGTGAATCTCCGGGTCGCCGTAAATTTCACTGGTAGAAGCGAGCAGATAGCGCGCGTTGTTTGTCTTTGCCACGCCGAGCGTGTTGTGCGTGCCGAGCGCGCCCGCCTTCATGGTTTGAATGGGCAGGTTGAAATATCCCGAAGGCGATTTTGGATTCGGGCTGGCGGGCGATGCGAAATGCAAAACCGCATCCACGTTGCCCGGCACGAAGATATAGTTTGAAACGTCGTGCCGGTAGAACGAAAAATTTTCATCGCCCATGCGGTGCGCGATGTTCGCGCGGTTGCCGGTGATGAAATTATCCAACCCGATGATCTGATGACCTTCGGAGATTAATCGGTCGCTGAGGTGAGAGCCGAGGAAGCCCGCGGCTCCGCTGATTAGGATGCGCATTGTGAGTCCTTGTTTTTGTTGAACTTTTACAAAATAATTTCGTAACGTGGCGCTCTTGCGCGCCCGTTGGCGCTGGAGAAGGCCGCCTGCCCGTTTGGTGTTTGGGCGCAACGTGAATGTTGCGTTACTTCCATTCCACGCGGCTGATGAGGCCGTCGCCGGTGATCTGATAGGCTTGCGCGCTGCCGGTGTCCACCAGCCAGAGATTGCCCTGGTAAACGACCGCAATGAAGTCGCCCGCCTGCCCGTCGAGCGGAAGCGGCGCCCACACGGGCGTCTGCGGTTCGAGGCCGACCGCGTCGCCCGGCGGGAAAACGGTCCGGCGGTTGGATCCGTCGCGATCCATCACGATCACGCGATAACGACTGGTCTCGCTTTGCTCCGGGAAGATGGCTTGCAAAAACGCCACCTGGTAAAACTTTTCCTTGCCGCTTGGGCGGATGGGCGAAGCGGACGGGTAGGCGAACATGCCGATATGATTGGCGATCTGCGCGTTGGCGTCGTTGATGACGGAGAGCGCGTTCAAGTCGAAGAAGGGCGAATCTTCGAGGGCGATCGGCGCGGGCGCGGGCGCGTGCGTGACAGTGAAGAGCGTGCGCGCGTCGGGACCCCACGCCAGCGGCGGAATCCATGCCCAGTCGCTGTGCGTTTGGAAGGGCGTGATCTGCATCAGCGGGCGGAAGAGTCCTGTGTCTTGATCCACGAATCCGATCTCGTCCGGGCGGGCATAGGCGAGGCGCCCATCCGATCCCCAGGCGTAGGTCATGCCCCACCATCCGTACACGCCGCCGCTGTTGGCTTCGACGACGTTACGCGGTGTGCCCGGCACGCCGCTGGAAATGGTCACGCGCCAAAGATCGTTGTTGGCTTGCCAGCCCGGCGCGGCGGCGCGCGGCTCAACTGTGGAATATCCAAAGGTGGGCGTTGTGTTCGGCGCCCAGCCGCCGAAGTGCACCACATTCGCCGCGCCGCTGACCGGGACCGGTTGTCCTTTTCCGTTCGTGCGGATGATCCATAACGTGTTGATCTGTTCGGCGGCGGGTTTTTTCGATTTGCGCGTGAAAAGAAGATACGCGCCGTTGGGCGAAAGCGCAAAGACGCGCCCATCCAGATCGCCGCTGGTGACGAGCGGAGTGCGGTTGGCGCTGGAGCTTTCCATGATCCACGCGTTGCCGCCCGCGAGGAAAACAAGTTTGCCGGGGATGGGCAGCGGCGCAAAAGCGGATTGCGCGCCGACCATCATCACTTCCGGCGCGGCCTCTTTTAACACAACCGTTTTGACAACGGCGCGGCTGGTCTCCTCTCCATTTTTGGAGAGGATGCGCCAGGTTAATTCCTGCGAGCCGTTTGCACCGGCTTGAAGCAATTGCGTTTCACCGGCAGGAATCGATTCACTGCGCACGGTTTGCCGCTCGAATGGAATTTCGATCTCTTCGGTCTCGAAGGTTTCGACAACGCGCGTGACGGTGATCGTGTCGCCGTCGCCAATGATGGTGTATAGCGGCGGCTCGACTTCATCCAGACTCCCGATGATGACTCCCGCCGAGGCAAGCGCCTCGCTGACCGCGCTTCCGGCCGGGACCTCGAAGCGGTTCGCCGCTCCGTCCACTTGAATCGTGACCGTGGCGCTTCCGCCGAACTGCGGAGAGCGGCATGCGGCCAATAATGCGGCGAGCAGGACGAGGGTCGGGAACGTGAAGCGGAATTTCATCGCGCGCATCGCTTTGGTATAATCCCGTCGCTAGCGAATCCGCCCAACGATGGCCATCACGCCGTCGGCGATCAGAATCGTTTCAATACGCAGCCCGGTCGCCACTGGACCCAGCGAGCCGGTGTAGGCTTCGTCAATAATTGCGGTGATGGCTTCGTTCAACCCCGAGGGCAGAGGCAGGGGACCGAAATCTGCGGAGACAATCTGCAATTTGGGTTTGCCCTGTTCGTCCGCGCCGACTTCGAGGATGATGCCGATGTTGGCGGTGAACATGCCCTGTTTGCTTTTTCCGTAGATGCGCATCTGGCCGTCGCGCAAAAAGACCTGCGGATCGGTGAACATCGGCTCGGGACTCCCGGTCAGTTTAAAGGCGAGATACGAAGTCAGCTGCGTCTCGTTGATGAAGAGGTAGATCACTCCGCTTTGCGCGCCGTCAATCACAGCCTGTTCGATCTGTTGTTTGAGCGAGTCTACCGCCTCGGTCGAGACGGGAATGGTCTGCGCGGGATAGTCGGGCCCGCCGGTGAAAACAGTGCAAGCCAGCGTGAGAATTAGCGCGAGGAATGGAAAGAGTAATTTGCGTTTCATAAATATGCCTGAACAAGACGTACGCAAAACCTTGCATGGGGCGCGTTCTCTAACGTACCGAACCGGTGACTGGCGTTAGAGAACGCCAGTTATGCGTATGCCTGCTAAAAAAATGATGGAGCAATTATAGCATGACCGAATCGAACGACTCTTTGACCCCATTAACTGCCAGGTTGGAAGCATTGCTGTTCGTCGCGGCGGAGCCGGTCGCCAATCAACAACTTGCCGCCGCACTCGAAACGACCACCACCGCCGTGGAGCAGGGCTTGCGCGCCCTGGAAGAATCGCTTGCCTCTCGCGGACTGCGTCTGCAACGTCACGGCGGGCGTGTGCAGTTGACCTCCGCGCCGGAACACGCCGAACTGATCGAGCGCTTTCTCGGTCTCGAAGCGACCACCCGCCTCAGCCGCGCCGCGCTGGAGACGCTTTCAATCATTGCGTATCAGCAGCCGGTCACGCGTCCGCAAGTGGATTCGATCCGCGGCGTGAACAGCGATGCGATGTTGAAGAGTTTGTTGAGCAAGGGACTCGTCATGGAATCCGGCCGCACCGATGGACCCGGCCGTCCGATTCTGTATTCCACCACGCCGGAGTTCCTCCAGCACTTCGGGATCAACTCCATCCGCGATCTGCCGCAGTTGGATTTGACGACGGACGATGAAAATAAGGATGTGTCTTTGCTGAAAGGGTAACATTCACCAGGACGCGCAGGCGGCGCATCATCCGCGCGTTCCATGCCCCGAATTATCCCGCTCGTTTCACTTCCTCCACCGCTTCGGGATTCACCAGCGACGAAATATCTCCATAGTCCTGTCCCAGATAGGCGGCGCGGATCATGCGGCGCATCACTTTGGCGTTGCGCGTCTTCGGCAGGTCGCTGACGAATAAAATGGATTTCGGCGCGAGCGGCTTGCCCATTTCTTCCACGACCAGGTCGTGCAGTTCTTTTCGCAATGCGTCTGTCGCCTGGATGCCTTTTTTCAGCACGGCGAACACGATCAATTCACTGCCTTTGATCTCATGCGGGATTCCGATCGCCGCAGACTCAACGACGGCGGGATGCCGCACAAGAATCGACTCCACCTCCGCAGGGCCGAGGCGCTTGCCCGCGATCTTGATCGTGTCGTCGGAGCGCCCGAGGATGTACCAGAGTCCGTCCGCGTCTATGGCGGCGAAATCTCCGTGCACCCAAAGATTCGGCCAGCGCGACCAGTATGTGTCAAAGTAGCGTCTCGTATCCTTCCAAAATCCGCGCGTCATGCCGATCCACGGCGCTTTGATGACCAGCTCGCCGACCGCGTCCCGAATCGGATTCCCGTTTTCGTCCAGCACGTCCGCGGCGATGCCAGGGCAGGGAGCGGAGAACGCGCACGGCTTGAGCGGCAGGATCGGATTGCCCATCACGATGCCGCCCGAAATTTCCGTCCCGCCCGAATAGTTGACGATGGGACGCGTCCCGCCGCCGACTTTCTCGAACAGCCATTTCCACGGTTCGGGATTCCACGGCTCGCCTGTTGACGCGAAACATTTCAGCGAGGTGAGATCGTGCTTCTCGAACTGTCCGTCTCCATGCGGAATCAGCGAACGGATCAATGTGGGCGAGACTCCCAGTTGCGTGATCTTGTGCCGCTCGACCAATGACCATAACCGATCGGGTGCGGGGAAGTCGGGCGCGCCGTCGTAGATGAAGAGCGTCGCGCCGAGCATTAGCGCGCCGAAGACCAGCCAGGGTCCCATCATCCAGCCCATGTCGGTCATCCAGTAGATCACATCTCGCAAACTGGAAGTTTGCGGCACACTGTGAACGTCCATTCCAAACGCCATATCCTGCGCGGCTTTGACGGGGAATCCGCAATGCGTGTGCAGTGCGCCTTTCGGCTTGCCGGTTGTGCCGGAGGTGTAGATGACCATCAGCGCGTCTTCCGCGGACGTGCGTTCGGTCTCAGCCTCGCGGGGCTGGCTCTCCACCAGTTCATGCCACCAGTGATCGCGCCCCTCTTTCATTTTAATTTCCTGTCCCGTGCGCTTCAAGACGATCATATGCTTCAACGTGGGAATGTGCGCGGCGGCTTCATCCGCGACAGACTTCATCTCCACAGGCTTGCCGCGGCGGAACGCGCCGTCGGCGGCGAAGAGCGCTTTGGCGTCCGCGTCGGTCATGCGGCTGACGATCGCGCCCGCGCCGTAGCCCGAAAACAAAGGCAAAATAATTCCGCCGATTTTTGCGATTGCCAATAATGCGATCACAATTTCGGGAGTCATCGGCATGAAGAGTCCGACCGCGTCGCCTTTGCCGAGTCCCAGCGCGCGCAGCGCGTTCGCGGCTTGATTGACCTGCTCGTAAAGTTCCTTGTAGGTCAGCGATCTGGATGTGCCTTCCTCTCCCTCCCAAATTACTGATAACTGATCACTGATGACTGATGACTGATCACTGATGACTGATGACTGATATTTATCCACGCAATTATGAACAATGTTCATCTTTCCCCCCACGCACCACTTCGGCAGTTGGATGCCGCCGTTCACATCCACGACCTGCGAATAGGGTTCGTAAAATTCAACATCCAGATATTTCAAGACCGCATCCGTGAACCAGGCCACGTCTTCGGTCGAACGTTTCATCAACTCATCAAAATTCGTAATTCCATGTTGACGCATGAACGCGGTCAAGTGCGCGCGCTCGATATATTCCTTGGTCGGGCGCCAGACGATCTCGCCGCCGAAGTTAAATTGCTCGGACATGCAGTCTCCTCGTGTTTGGGATGGCGCTATTATATCCCCGTCATTCACAAGGCAGGATGAATCTTGCGGCGCGTGCGTGCGCAAAGGTTATCATCCATTCGACGCTAGAGAGCGTCTCTTACGCTGGCGTAGGCGGACACTCTCTTACGTCCGCTGACATGGTTTGCGTGCGCACTACGACGCTCAATCCTTCGCCAGCGTGAGAAAGACATCCTCCAGCGTCGCTTCGCCGCGCTCGATTTTTTGGATCTCGACTCCCGCGCGAGTCAACGCCTCTTGCAACGCTTCGACTCCGACCGCGCGGCTGATCGTCCGCAAATGATCGCCCGCCAACCCCACGCGTTGGACTCCCGCGACCTTCGCCAGTGACTCGAGTCCCGCTTCGAGCGGTTGGGCATACACTTCCCACACGTCGCCTTGAATGACGGATTTCTTTAAATCTGTGGGCGTATCCATCGCGAGCAGTTTCCCCGCGCGCATCACGCCGACGCGCTCGCAGTATTCGGCTTCGTCCATGTAATGGGTTGTGACAAGGATCGTCACGCCGCTTTCGGCGAGTTCGTAGATTAAGTCCCAGAAGGCGCGGCGCGCGGAGGGGTCCACGCCTGAAGTGGGTTCGTCGAGGAAAAGCAATTTCGGTTCGTGGACGAGCGCGATACCGAGCGCGAGTCGCTGACGCCAGCCAGCGGAGAGGGAACGCGTCAGCGTGGACTCATGCCCGTGCAGGCCGACCCGCTCGATGGTCCGCGCGATGCGGGTTTTGTCGGTGATGCCGTACACGCCTCCGTAAAACGTCAAGTTTTCCAACACGGTCAGGTCGTCGTAGATCGCGAACTTTTGCGACATGTATCCCGCACGGGCGCGGACTTGTTCGCTTTGCGTGAATGCGTCGTAACCCAGGACGGTGGCTTTTCCGTCGGTGGGGGCGAGCAGACCGAGCAACATGCGGATGGTGGTGGTCTTGCCCGAGCCGTTTGGTCCGAGGTAGCCGACCACTTCGCCCGCGCCGATTTCAAAGTTGACGCGATCCACTGCAATGAAGTCGCCGAATTTGCGCGTGAGGTTTTGGACGGAGATGATGGGAGGCATAGGTTTTAGGGGTCGGGTGTCAGGTGTCAGGTTTTAGGTGTCAGGTTTTAGGTGTCAGGTTTTAGGTGTCAGGTGTCAGGTGTCAGGTGTCAGGTGTCAGGTGTCAGGTGTCAGGAGAGGGAAATGAAAATATCTTCGAGGACGGGCGGGACGGCGCGCAGTTCGTGCAGGGTTGCATTGGCGGCCTTGATTTCGTTGGGCAGGCGCTCCATCACTTTGCTGGCGGCGTTCTCCTTGACGCGCAGGTGGAGTTTGTCGCCGAAGGCCGCGACATCTTCGACATCTTGATCTTGATGCGCGACGTGGCGCAGTGTGTTGATCGGATGGCCGCGCAGTTCGAGCACGCGCCCGTTCAGCCGCGCGCGCAGATTCGATGGCGTATCCTCGGCGATGATTTTTCCCGATTTCATAAATCCCACGCGATGACAGCGCGAGGCTTCATCCATGTACGGCGTGGAGATGATGACGGAGGTGGAGGAAGATCGGAGATCGGAGATTGGTAATTGGGAGATTGGTTGGGTGTCGGACCGAAGGTCGAAGGTCGAAAGTCGAAGGTCGGGGCGATCTTGTGTACCTGTGTGCCTGTCTACGTGTGTACCTGTATACGTGTCTACCTGTCTACCTGTACCCCCGCCTACTTCCGCACCGACCAACTTGATCACCAACTGCCAAAAATCCTGGCGCGTGACGGGGTCCACGCCTGTGGTCGGTTCGTCGAGGAGCAACACGCGCGGACGCGTGACGAGCGCGGAAGCCAGCCCGAGTTTTTGCTTCATGCCGCCAGAGAGTTGACCCGCGCGACGTTCTTTGAAATCGGCGAGACCGACGAAGTCCAGAATCTCCATACAACGCGGTTGCCATTCGTTCGATTTGAGTCCGCGCACCTCGGCGAAGAAGCGGATATTTTCGAGGACGCTCAAATCTTCGTAAAGCGAGAAACGCTGGGAAAGATAGCCGATCTGTGCGCGCGCCTGTTCCACTTGTTTCAACACATCGAAGCCGCAGACTTGAATCTCGCCCGCGTCCGGGCGCAGTGCGCCGACCAGCAGGCGCATGGTGGTGGTCTTCCCTGCGCCATCCGCGCCGACGAGACCGTAGATCTCGCCAGGGGCGATATTCAACGACACGCCATCAACAGCGCCGTTATCGCCAAAGGATTTTTTGATGTTGGTTGCTTGAACGAGGGTGTCGGTCATGGAGTTCCTGTCGAAGGTCAAAGGTTGAAGGTCAAAGGTCGAAAGTCAGTCGAAGGTTGAAGGTCGGAGGTGGTTAATGGTTGATTAGGTGTTGTAATCGGCGGAGTCATCGGAGACGCGGCGAGGGCGCGGGTTGGTTTCGAGATATTTGATGAAGTTTGCAATCTGGCGGGCGCAGGTTTCGGCGGCCGCGTAGGTCTCTTTGAATTGCTCTTCGGTGATGTACCTTTGATCGAGCGCGATGTACAACTGGGCGCGCACTTCGCCCGCCGATGCCCGCGCGAACCCGAGAAAATTGATGAATTGCACATCGGTACGGCTCTCGAATCCCTCGGCGATATTACTCATCACCGACACGCTCGCTCGACGAATTTGATCACGCAAGCCAAAGTCTTTGTTGAAACCAGGCTGGTTGGTGTGGGCATAAATCGAATTGGTCAGCCGACGCGCCGCCTTCCATGCTTCAATATCTTCGAATCGGGAAATCGCAGCCATGTTTTCTCCTTTACTCATTCCAAACCGTCAACCTTCAACTTTTGACCTTCGACCTTCGACCTTCAACTTTCAACCTTCAACTTATTTAAAAACCACATCCGCGGGCATGCCGATCTTTAATTTTCCGTCCGCATTGCTGATGGTCAATTTGATCGCGAAGACGGTGGAACTGCGTCCCTCGACGGTCTGCACGTTGCGCGGCGTGAATTCGGCTTTGTCGGAGATTTGGATCACGGTGGCGGTGAAGACGATGCCGGGGAATGAGTCGACGGTGACGCTGGCGGATTGCCCCAGTTGGATTTCGCCGAAGCGATCCTCGGGGACGAAGACGGTGATGGTCAGGTCGTCGAGTTGACCGATGATCAATGCTGTCGCGCCAGGCTGGACAAATTCGCCGACCTCCACATTACGCGTCAACACGACGCCATCGGCGGGCGCGGCGATGGTCAGTTTTTCGATTTGCGCGTCCATCAACCCCAGGCTGGCTTCGGCTTGCGCGACGGCGGTCTTCGCCTGATCGAGCGCTTTCGACGCGCTGACAACGGCAGGAGAGTCTGTGCCTGTTTGTAACGCGAGCAAACGCGCATAAGCGGTGTCATAGCGAAGTTGCGCCACCGCGACTTTTCCGCGCGCGTCTTGAACGGTTTTGGCGGAGTCGCTGTTGAGCAAAGAATTATAGGCTTCCTGCGCGGCGTTCAATTCATCGAGCGCGGCATTGTAGGCGTCCTGCGCGGCGGATTGGAGGGAGCCGCCCTCGGAGGCAAAGTCCGCGCTGGTCTTGACCGCGTCCGCGACAAGGAAGGCGGCGCGCGCGTCGGCGAGGCGAGTCTCCGCCGCGAGGAAATCGGCGTTGTTCAAATCTGCAATGGTTGCATTCAGTTCGCCCTGCGCAGATTCGAGCGCGGACAGCGCGGCGGCCAGTTCGGTTTGAATGGATTGAATCTCTTCGGTTTGCGTAAAATACCACGCGGGCTGATTAAATTCATCGGGCGCGGAGAAGCGCCAGTCTTTGGTTGTGTCGCCTTGCTGTGCGGCGATGGCGTTTTTCGCGGCGAGGTCGTATTGATTCTGCGCGCTGGCAAGCGCGGCGTTGGCAGAATCCACCTGGGCGGAGGCGACTGCGCGCTGGGCGGTCAGCAGGCTCGGGTCCAGACGAAGAAGCGGATCACCCGCGCGAACGGAGTCGCCCTCCGCGACGAGGACTTCCGTCACTTTGCCCGCGAGTTCGGGCGCGACGTTGATTTGAGTCGCTTCGATGAAGCCCGAGGCGGCCAACGCGCCGTTTTTCGATTCTTTGTTTTGAGTGTAGAAAAAATATGCGCTGAGGGCGATGATTAGCACAAGCAGGATGATGGCTGGAACGGGAGGTCGTTTGTGATTCATAGAAATCTCCTTGGTGTTTTCTTTATAAAGGCGGACGTTAGAGAACGTCCGCTACGCGAGGCGTAAATTACGCAAGGCGCAGGGTACGCGAGGCGTAGGAGACGCTCTCTAGCGTCGGGCAACGCGCGGCGTCGGGCAATGCGTCAATCCAACCGTTTGCGGAAACGCATTGCGGCGGCGGCCATGATTCCGATCGCGAAGAGCGTCATCAAGATGAATGAGAATTGAATATCGGCGAGTCCGACTCCTTTGAGGAGCAGTGAACGGATGATGAAGAGGTAATAGCGCAGCGGCATGAGATAGGAAAACCACTGCAAAATTTTCGGCATGGCTTCGAGCGGAAAGAAAAAGCCTGAAAGGAAAATGCTCGGCAGGAGAGTCATCCAGACCGTGAGCATGGCTTCCTGTTGCGTGTTGGCGATGGTGGAGGCGAACAAGCCCATGCCCAAGCCTGTGACGAGGAAGATGCCCGATGAGAGCATGATCAGTCCAAGGTCGCCGCGGATGGGCATCCCGAACCACCAGTGACCGACGGCGAGGACTTCGATGATGTTGAAGAAACCGAGAATGACGTAGGGCATGAGCTTGCCGACGATCAATTCCCACGAGCGAATCGGCGTGACGATTAATTGCTCGATGGTGCCGCGCTCGCGTTCGCGCACGACGGAGGTGGCGGTCAGGATGGCGGCGATGGCGTAGAGGATCATCCCGATCACGCCTGGGATCATAAAGTGCGCGCTGACCATGTCGGGGTTGTACCAGACGGTGGTATGCACGCTGACGGGTTGTTGAACGCGCAGGTTCATGCCTGTGCGCGCGAAATTTTCCGACAGGAGATTGACGGCGTGCGCCTGGCTGATCAACTGCGCGGCGGAGAGGGCGGTGGAGGCGCTGGTCGGGTCGGAGCCGTCGAGGATGAACGCGACCTGCGCGTTTCCCTCGGCGAGGCACTCGGCGTAATCGGGCGGGATGATGACGGCGGCGCGCGCGTCGCCGCGCGCGATCAAACGCTCGATCTCCGCCTCGGATTGAACATCGTAGGCAATGCGGAAATAATCTGCGGCGCGATAGGAATTGAGCAGGGCGCGCGATTCGGGACTGCGGCTCTGGTCGAGGACTGCCAGCGGGATGTTGCGCACGTCGCTGGTGGCGGAATACCCAAGCAGGAATAACTGCATGATCGGGATGACGAGGATCATCACCAGCGTGCGCGTGTCGCGGAAGATCTGGATGAATTCCTTGCGGATGATGGAGAGCAGTCGGCTGTTCATGGCGGCTCCGATGGGTGGAAGACGGGATACAAGTTACAAGTTACAAGTTACAAGTTACAAGTTACGGGTTACAAGTTATTGGTTGACTTGTGCAACAGGTCAATTGTATGTACCTATGTACCTGTCTACCTGTCTACGTGTCTACCTGTCTACGTGTGTACGTGTGTACGTGTGTACGTGTCTACCTGTCTACGTGTCTACCTGTCTACGTGTCTACCTGTCTACGTGTGTACGTGTGTACGTGTGTACGTGTCTACGTGTGTACCTACCTGTCCGCATCTCTCTACGCCGCAGATTTCAGTACCCCATGCAAATACAAGTCAATGTATGCGTCTGCCGCGTCCCTGGGCATAAGCTTGCTGATGATTGAATTGGCGGTGATCATCTCTGTGATGAAATACGCGACGATCATCCCGAAGAATGAACGCAGAAAGAGCGCGGGGTTGGAAATGCGCAATCCTTTGCGGACTTTGAGAATTTTTTCGAATACAGGCAGGACCCTGGGGGCGATTTCTTTCAGCATGGCCGCTCCATGTTTGCCATTGAACTCCACCAACTCGATCAACATGATTTTCATAAAAATAGGCTCTTTGTTGAGCTCGGCAAGGGCGATCTTGAACGCCTCGCGCAAAAATTCCTCCGCCGTTTCGCCTTTTGCCTCGATCACTAGCGGGAGGATGCGTTTGTACGGGTGCTTGTCTACGATGATGGCTTCGAAGATTTCGTCCTTGCTGGCGAAGTGATTGTAGATTCCGCCCAGCGCCAGTTCCGCGCGTTCGGCGATCTGGCGCATGGAGGTGGCGTGGTAGCCCTGTTCCATGAACAATTCGATCGCGGCATCTTCGATGGCCAGGCGGGTGGTTTGGCCTTTGGTGGGGGAGTCTTTTGGCTTTGGGGGCATGGCTTCCTCGTGGAAATGAACGTACGTTCGTTTTTATTTTACTGCGACGGGGAAATTTGTCAATGGTAAAATTCCAGCAATTCATTACAAGGATACCCCATGAACCTCCTGCTTGAAAAAACAAACCAGGCGATTGAGATCCTGAAGGAAAAAGAGATTGACCTCTGGCTGACCTTCGTCCGCGAGACCTCGGGCGTGCGCGACCCCGCGCTGGATTTTCTCGTCGGGGCAAACGATCTGACCTGGGAATCGGCCCTGATCTTCACGCGCCAGGGCGGAAAAATCGCGCTGATCGGCAATCTTGAAAAAGAGGCGCTGGAGCGACTGGGCGTCTTCGATGAAATTTTGGGATACGACAAATCGCTGCGGAGTCTCCTGTGCGAGACTCTCGCCCGCCTCGACCCCAGGCAGATCGCTGTCAATACATCCCGTAATAATGTACACGCCGACGGTTTGACTCACGCCATGTACGAGATACTGCGCGGGTACCTCGACGGAACGCCGTACGGCGGGCGGATCGTCAGTGCGGAGGAAATCGTTTCCGCCCTGCGCGGGCGCAAGACCCCGACCGAGCTGACGCGCATCCGCAGGGCTGTCGAGATCACGGATGAAATTTACAGGAAGACATTCGACTTTATCAGAATCGGTATGACCGAGATCGAAGTGGGCGAGTTCATGCACCGTCTCGCAAAGGAATACGGCGTTGGGCTTGCGTGGAGCGCGGAGAATTGCCCCGCCGTGAATTCGGGCCCCAGTTCGCCTGTCGGCCACAGCGGACCGACGAATATCAGGATCGAGCGCGGGCATCTGATCCACATTGACTTCGGCGTGAAATATGAAGGGTATTGCTCCGACATTCAACGCGTGGGTTATGTTTTGCGCGAAGGCGAGACGGAGCCGCCGGTCGAGGTTCAACGCGGGTTCGATGTGATTCGCGCCGCCATCGAACAATCCCGCGAGGCGATGCGGGTGGGCGTAACCGGCAATGCGATTGATACGATCTCGCGCGAGGTCGTGATCGATTCGGGATATCCCGAATTCATGCACGCGCTCGGTCATCAATTGGGCCGCGTGGCGCACGATGGCGGCGCGTTGCTCGGCCCGTTGTGGGAGAAATACGGCGATTCGCCGAATCAAAGACTGGAGCCTGGTCAGGTTTACACCATCGAGCCGCACGTCATGGTGCCCGGTTATGGATGTATGGGTCTGGAGGAGGATGTGACGATGACGGAGAACGGCGCGGAATATTTCACCGAGCCGCAAACAGAGTTGAAATTGTTGCAATAGTATCTTCCCATGCTTCCTCGCTCTAAATTCATTCTGCCCATCGTCGCCACCCTCTTATTCTTCGCGCTGACCCAGCTTCAGCCGTTCTTTTTGAATCTGTTCGGCGCGGTGGATGGTAGCTTTGGTCTGCGTCCCCTCAGCCATAAATGCGCGGGGATTAAGTTAAGCGGCGAATGGATCGCGGCGCGGCTCAGTCCCGCCGATTGGGAGGCAAAACTCGGCTACTTCGTTCTCCGCTACTACGTCCCGCAGAATGCCGCGGACTGGGATTTTTGTGGGGCAGGATATCTGGTTCGGAGAGTGAGGCTATAATTTTCGTATGTTTCGATTCTCACTTCCTGTATTGTTGACCTGCCTGCTCATCATTGGGTGTTCGCCCCAGCCTGCTGAGGTGGTTTCCGATTCAACGGAGGCTCCAATCCCCATTGACACGCCAACCTCTGTGCCGACAGAAACGGCGGCGCCTCTTCCGTCGGATACGCCATCGCCAACAGAGACTTCAACGCCGCCCCCACCCGCAACGGCGACAAGCGCCCCGCTTGTCGAAAAACTCAATGCCGTGGTCGTTGCGGATTTGTTGAGCTGCCGTTACGGACCCGGTTCTGAGTACCTATTTCTCTATGGGCTTCGCAAGGGCGCGCAGATCGCGCTGGTCGGGCAGACGGGCGGAAATAATTGGGTCTGGGTGGAGGGAAAGAATCCGTGCTGGGTGAATGTAAAGTTCATCGAGATCGAGGGCAACTTCCGTCAATTGCCGGTTGTGTATCCCGATGGCGCGCCTTTGCCCCGTTCGCCGTATTATTCCGCGACTGTTATATTGAGCGCAACGCGCAGTGGAAATACAGTCACCGTTGCGTGGCTCGATATTCCACTGCGCGCCGGGGACGAGGAGGATGATTCGATGCTGCATTACATTGTCGAGGTCTGGCGCTGTGAGGCGGGGCAGGTGATCTTCGATCCGTTGGCGACGAACGACACCTCGATCTCGTTTGTGGACGAGCCGGGTTGCGCAATGCCTTCGCATGGAAATGTGTATGTGCAGGAAAAGCACGGCTTTGCGGGTCCGACTGTGATTCCGTGGCCCCCCTCGCCGCCGAAATAAAGTGAACAGGACTTACGCATAATTGGCGTTCTCCCCTGGCGCCGCCCGTGATTTGCCAGGCAAATCAGGCAGGCGTAACGCCGGCAGGCGCGTTAGACCTTCGGCGCGCCCTGCGCAAGGTTTTGCGTAAGCCCTGGTGAAAACAAAAGGATAAACATGACACACCGCATAATCCCCGTATTGTTTTTAATCGTCGCGCTCCTC
The DNA here is from genome assembly GCA_019187665.1 of Anaerolineales bacterium. Taxonomy (GTDB): domain Bacteria; phylum Chloroflexota; class Anaerolineae; order Anaerolineales; family Villigracilaceae; genus Denitrolinea. Next base: position 64,390 of record JABARH010000003.1, on the reverse strand, counting down.
TCCGCGTGTGGCGGCGCCCAGCCCGCGCCGACCCTCGACATGAATTTGGTAATGACTGCCGCACTTGGCACGGTCAACGCCTCTTCCACCCAGACCGCGCTGGCCCTGCCGACGAATACCGCAACCGCGACCCCGCCTCCCACCGAGACGCCAATCCCCGCGCCGCCAGCCTTCGAACCGACAACTATTCTAAGCGCTACTGTGGCTGTTCCCGCCAACATCCGCTTTGGACCAGGAGTCCAGTACGCCGGTCCGGGCGGGTTACGCACAGGGAAAGCGGTCGAGGTGATTGGCCGTAATGCGGCCGGCGATTGGCTCCTGATTCGTGAGGTGGGCGGACGGAAGAGCAGTTGGATTTATGCGGTTAATCTCAAGGTGCAGGGTGATATTGCGGCGCTGGCGATTGCTCCGGTGATTCTTCCCATCACGCCGAATTACCAGCCTCCGGCCAATATTCAGGCCGTCAGGGCGGGGGATCAGGTTCAGGTAAGATGGGACTCGGTTTCAATCCCGTTAAAAGATATGTATCTGGACAGCGCCTACTTTATTGAGGCCTGGGTCTGCTATGGCGGGCAGATCGCCTACAGCATCTTCGCCGTCAAGGAAACTGCGGTTGTTATTCCAGATCAGGCCGGGTGCGCGGAGGCCTCGCGCGCGCTGTTGTACACTACCACCAAAGAAGGCTATTCCCAGCCAGTGCCCATCCCCTGGCCTGCTCATTAGGATAATTGATGATTACTTCAAAAATCCCGCTTTTTAGCGGGGTTTTTGTTTAGGAATATCTGTAATTATATTGACAATACTTAAGTTTTGTTTTATAATATCGAACGTTGCATCAAGGATGTTTAGATTTCTCTGCCGCAAATGAAAGATATTTACCGCCAAGCACGCTAAGGCCGCCAAGTTGAAAAGGTTTTCTTTGCGGGCTTAGCGGTGAAGATGTACGGTAAAGAGATTTAGATTCTCATCGGATTTTCTAACCAAAGGAGATTCCCATGTCTGATTTAGCCATTGAAGCCCGGGAATTGGTCAAGCAATTCCCTGCCCGGCCTGGAACCGGCGACAAGCCAAAAGAGGAGCAACCAGCCCGCAAACGCGGATTCCGCCTCTTCGTCAAGAAAGAGCCGAAGCCCATGTTCACTGCTGTCAATGGGGTGGACCTCGAAATCCAGCGCGGCGAAATTTTCGGTTTGCTGGGTCCAAACGGCGCGGGCAAATCCACCACCATCCGCATGTTATGCACTTTGCTCGAACCGACCAGCGGCACGGCGAGGGTTAACGGATTTGACGTGGTCAAGCAGGCCAATGAAGTGCGCCGCAACCTCGGAACTCTGCTCGCAGGCGAGCGCTCCATTTATTGGAAATTGAGCGGGCGCGAAAACCTGGAATATTTTGCCGCGCTCTATCACATCCCGCCCGCCATCGCGAAAAAACGCGTGGGAGAATTGATCGAGCGCATGGAATTGAAAGAGCGCGCCAACGAACTCGTGGAAAAATATTCGACCGGCATGCGGCAGCGCGTCGCCATCGCGAAGGCCTTGCTGTCGCGCCCGCCCATTCTTTTGCTCGACGAACCCACGCTCGGCCTCGACCCGCAGGCGGCGCGCAACTTGCGCGAGTTGATCGCCTCTCTGAAATCCGAAGGCCATACCATCTTGCTGACGACTCATTACATGGAAGAGGCTGACCAACTCTCCGACCGCATCGGTATCATTGACGCGGGCAGAGTCATTGCGCTCGACACCCCCGCCGCACTCAAGCGCCGCATTGACCAAAAGGAGGTCATCCGCCTCGAACTGACCGGCTGGCACGCAGACCTCTCTGACCGCCTCAAAAACGTGGACGGAATCGAATCGGTAACCACGCGCCAGCAGGGCGAAGCCGATTTGTGGGAGGTGAACATGCAGGCGCAAAACAGCCGCGCCGCGCTGCCGCGCATTGTTGAGGCGCTCAGCGGCAACGGCACGCGCCTCGTCAACATGAACATTGTCAAGCCGTCGCTGGAGGATGTCTTCATCCACCTGACCGGCAAGGCCTTGCGCGATTAACGGAGGAAGCATGAGTCAACTGAGTGTTCCATCCTCGCTGGGACGACCCGGCGCGCTGGGCGGGCTGCGCGCCACCTGGGCAGTCATCCGCCGCGAGTGGACGATCTTCATCCGCTATCCATCCTGGATCATTTCGATGTTCATCTGGCCGATCATCTTTCCGTTGGGCTACATCTTCACCGCCCGCGCCCTCTCGGGCGTGGACGGAAGCGGCCTCGCTACCTTCCAGCAAAACACCGGCTTGACGGAGTATGTCGGTTACATGGCGGTCGGCACGATGATCTGGATGTGGCAGAACATTGTGTTATGGCAGGTGGGCTACGCCCTGCGTAACGAACAAATGCGCGGCACGCTCGAATCGAACTGGCTTTCACCGACGGCGCGTTTCTCGTATTTGTTCGGGGCCAGCGTGCCGCAACTGATCTCTGTGCTGATGTTGATGACCGTTGCCGGGCTTGAATATGCCCTGCTCTTTGGCGTGAAATTTCATGGGAGCCTGTGGCTGGCGGCGCTCGTCATGCTGGCCGCGGTTCCCTCCGTGTATGGACTCGGCTTCGCTTTTGCGAGCGTGGTCATCACTGCCAAGGAGGCGAACGCGTTCGTCTTCCTGGCGCGCGGCATTGTGATGGTCTTTTGTGGCGTAACCTACCCACTGGCGATTCAGCCGCAGTGGATGCAGGATGTCGCGGCCTGGCTTCCGCAGACGTATGTGATCCACGCCATGCGCAGCGCCGCGCTCTCCACCGACGGGTGGGCGGGCATCGCGCGCGACCTGGGGATGTTGCTCCTGTTCGGCCTCTTCTGGCTGGCGGCCGGGTACGCCCTCTTCCTTTGGATGGAACGCCGCGCCCGCGTCACCGGCGCGATCGGACAATACTGATATGCATGCTCAAACCCTCTCCCAACCGACCCTCGCTTCTCATCTGCGCGCGCTCTTTGCCCTCGTCCGCAAGGACTGGAAGCAATATTGGCGCTATCCGCTCAACGCCGTCTCGGCCATGTTCCATCCGCTGATCTGGATCGCGCCGATCTATTTCATGGGCCTGGCCTTCAGCATTAACGGCAAGGCAGAAGGCTTCGCCCAATTCAGCGGCACCACCGATTTCATGTCATTCATCCTGCTCGGCACCGTGCTGGAAAACTTCATCAACGCCGTGTTCTGGGGCATGGGTTATGCCTTGAAAAACGACATGGATTCGGGCGTCATGGAATCAAACTGGCTCACGCCAATTCCGCGCCTGTTGATCCTGGTCGGCCACTCTGTAACGAATCTCGTCGTCACAATGATCACATCCATCGGCATGCTTTTCTTTGCCGGTCTGATCTTCGGCTTCCATCCCACCGGAAACTTGTGGGCGGCATTTGCCCCGGTCGTTCCAATGATGATCGGCCTGTACGGCTTCGGCTTCGCCTTCGCCGCCGTGGTCATGCTGTTGCGCGATGCCAATGCCCTGGTGGACATGAGCAGTTTCCTCGTACAGACTTTCTCCGGCTCCACCTTCCCGGTCAATGCCCTGCCGCGCTTCCTGCTTCCCGTCGCGCTGGCGCTTCCGCTCACCTACGGTCTCGACGCGGTCCGCTCCCGCCTGATCGGCACGACCACCATTCTGCCCCTGCCATGGGAAATGGTTCTGCTGGTCGTTTTCATGTTTGTCATGCTGTGGGTCGGCATGGCCGCCTTCCGATCCCTCGAGCGCCGAGTAAGGGTGTTGGGTACGCTCGGTCAGCACTAATTCCGTTCCCGCCGCCGCAAGCGGCGGGAATTTTTTCCGCCTGTTCAAGGCAGAACTTAAATATTATGATACGCACGCTGGAACGAAAGGCGTAAAATGATCGCCAGACTTAATACTGTTTACCGTTATTATCCGCGCTTGTTCTGGGTTGTGGTTGGCATCTCCTTTGTTGACCGCGTGGGCGGGACGATCCTATTTCCCTTCTTTGCCCTCTACATCACCGAAAAATTCAATATTGGCATGACCCAGGCCGGACTCCTGCTGGGAATCATGTCGCTGTTTGGGTTGTTCAGTAACATGGCCGGCGGCGCGCTCACCGACCGCATGGGACGGAAAAGCCTGATCCTCTTCGGCTTGATCTTCAGCGCCCTGAGTTCCCTCGTTTTTGGCCTCATCAATGACCTGCCTTGGATGTACCCGCTGGTTGTCGTCGTTGGTTTGATCGGAAGCATCTCCCATCCCGCCCACGACGCCATGGTCGCCGACATCCTGCCCGAGGACAAACGCCAGGAGGGGTTCGGCATCCTGCGCGTATCAGGCAACCTGGCCTGGCTCATCGGTCCCGCCATCGGCGGTTTCGTGGCAAAGAATCTCGACTTCTTCTACCTCTTCGTCATTGACGCGGTCATCAGTTGCATGGTCGCGGCCCTGTTCTTCCGCATGCTGCCCGAAACCAGGCCCCAGGCTCAGGCCGGGGCGGAATCCCATCCAGTCGTACACGAATCCATCACGCAGACCCTGCGCGGCTACATGATCGTTTTTCGCGACCTCGGCTTCGTCGCCTTCGTTTTTGCAAACATGCTCATGTTGCTTGTCTACCAGCAAATGTACGGCACGCTATCGGTCTACCTGCGCGACGAGCATGGGGTGGACCCGCAAATCTACGGCATCCTGATGATGTCCAGCGCCATCACTGTCATCCTGTTCCAATTGGCGGTCAGCCGCTGGCTGCGCGACAAACACCAGTTTTTGATGATGGGATTCGGCACGCTCTTCTTCATGGTCGGATTCTCCATGATCGGATTCATCGCGGCCTACTGGCTCTTCGCTGTTGCGCTGGTCATCATCACGATCGGCGAAATGATCGTCTTCCCGGTCAGTCAGGGACTTGCCGCCAACTTTGCCCCCGAAGCCATGCGCGGCCGCTACATGGCCTTCTTCGGACTCTCGTGGGCGATCCCCTCCGTCGTTGGGCAGCTGGCCGCAGGCTACATTCTCGATTACATGAACCCCAACCTCGTTTGGTATCTGGGCGGAATCTTGAGCGCGGTCTCCGCCGCGAGCTATTACACCCTGCATTTGCGGCTCCACAAACAGAAACGCTTTGCCCGTCGCGCGATCGAGGATGCCACAGACGGTTGATCGTACTGCAATATTTACCCTGCGCCTTGCAGCATAAAAGTTGCAGTACAATGCCGGAGTGCATTACCCTCTCTGCCTCGCCTCCAACTGGGAATATGATGAAGGCTTCATCCGACTTTTGGATTCTGCCTGCCGCGCGCGTGGACGCCGCCTCCTAACCGTCACCCCCTCCAACCTGGCCGAGGTTCTTCCGCGTCTCGCGGCGGGTGAGGCGGGTTTCTCCGCCCTGCTCGACCGCGCCTCCGAAGCGGACCCTGCCTTCCTGCCCCTCGTAGATATTGCCCGCGCCGCCAACGCGCGTCGCTTCAACCCGCGCGAACTCGCCGATCAGGCATATGACAAAGCCGTCATGCACTACAAGTTCATAGAGGCAGGCATCCACACACCTCCGACCATCATTCTACCGGCCTACGACTTTCTGCCTGTTCTGCCCGATATTGACCTCGCACCCCTGGGCGAAAAATTCTCGATCAAACCCGCGCTCGGCGGCGGAGGAGAGGGGGTCCGCAACGAAGCGACCCGCTTCGAGGAGGCGCGCCGCGAGCGGATGAAATTTCCAGAGCAGCAATACTTGCTCCAGGCGCACGTCGCGCCGAAGAATCTGGACGGTTTCCCCGCGTGGTTTCGCGTCATCTATTGCCTCGGCGACGTTCATCCTTCTTATTGGGACGTGACCACGCACGTGTACCGGCCTCTCCCGGAGGAATGCAAGATCATCCCCGAACTGCGCCTGACCATGACTAGAATTGCCAATGTTTGCAAACTCGATCTGTTCTCGAGCGAATTGGCGCTGACACAAGACAACCGTTTGCTGGCGGTGGATTATGTCAACGACCCGATTGACCTGCGCCTGCAATCCGCCTCGCTGGACGGCGTGCCGGATGCAATTGTCGGCGCGATCGCGGATCGGTTGGCAGGCGCGTAGCGGGGCAATGCGTTCTATTTTCCCAGCGGCACCCAGATCGCGAAGGTGGTTCCTTTTCCCTCCTGCGAGTTGACCTCGATCCTGCCGCCATGCTGCTCCACGATCCAATGCGCGATCGAGAGTCCCAGCCCGAAACCAGAGGCGGCCGAGCGCGTGCGCGATTTTTCGGCGCGGTAGAAACGTTCGAAGATGTAGGGCAGGTCGTCGGTCGGGATGCCTGGGCCGGTGTCGCGCACGATGAGCTTGGCGTGATCGCTGGCGCGGGACAGGCTAAGAAAGATATCGCCCCCGGCTGGAGTGAACTTGATGGCGTTTGCGATCAGGTTGATCAATACCTGCTTGAGCCGGTCGCGGTCGCCGTAAACCTGTAACTGGTCAATTTCCATTAATTTCAAATGCACGCGCCCGCCCGCGAGGATGCGCATTTCATTGAAGACTTCCAATAGCAGGGAATCGAATTCGACCGCAGACTTGTTCAGGGGGAGTTGTCCGGTTTCGGCCTTGGCAAGCAACAGCAGGTCCAGGACAAGGCGCGTGAGGCGTCCCGATTCCTGCTCGATGCTGTCCAGCATTTCGGGGTCGAATTCCTTCGTGCGGCGCATTAAATCCACGTTGCCCTTAATGACGGTGAGCGGCGTGCGCAATTCATGACTCACATCCGCAAGGAAACGCTGCTGCGATGTGAACAAACCTTCGAGGCGTTCGAGAGTCTGATTGAAGGCGTGCACCAATTGTCCCACCTCGTCTTCTTGCGAGCCTTCGTATGGAACGCGGCGCGAGAGATCGTCGGCGCGATTGATCTGGTCGGCGGCGGCGGTGATCGAATCGAGCGGGGCGATCAGTTGACTGACTGTCCCGCGCGAAGCAATGGATGCGATGGTAATTCCGATCATGGTGGCAAAAACCAGCACCGAGAGCAGGTTGCTGCGGGCGGTCTCCACCACGTCGAGGTTGGTCGCCACCTGCACCGCGCCGATCACGCGGCCATCCAGGGTGAGCGGCACGCTGAGCGAACGCGCGCGCCATTCGCCGATTTTCACGTTACGGTAGATCGCCTGCGCGGAGCGGATCCCGGCCGGGTCAATTGGTTCGGCGAACTCCAGGCGCGGGTAGGCGTCCACGAGCGTCTCGCCGGACCAAACTTGAATGTAAATGTTGGCGGTCAGGCTCAGGTTGGGCGCAATCACTTCCAGCATCTGCCCCGAAACGTTCGCGTTGGCCTGCTTGACCACCTGCCGCGCAGCCGCCTCCAGGGAATCGTCAATTTGTTTGTAGAGCAAAAGGGATACGGCCACGTAGGCAACAACGCCGAAGAATACAAAAAGCCCCCCCACCAGGACCACATTCAGTACGGTTAACCGGTCGCGCAGAGACAAGGGATTTTTCGAGTTGCGATCAACCCGCCGACTCGCTATGGATTCTCTCTCATCACATAACCCACGCCGCGCACGGTGTGGATCAGTCTCACTTCGCCGCCCTCTTCCAGCTTCTGGCGCAGATAGCGAATGTAGACCTCAAGAACATTGCTCTCGCCGCCGAAGTCGTAGCCCCAAACGCGGTCGAAGATGAATTCGCGCGTCAACACCTGTTTGGGGTGGCGCAGGAACAACTCCAGCAATTCATATTCCTTGGCGGTCAATTGGATCACGCGCGACTCGCGCGAAGCCTGGCGCGAACCGGTGTCGAGGTTCAGGTCGGCGAACTTCAAAACGGGTATGCGCTCCGGTTGTGTACGGCGGAGCAGGGCGCGCACGCGCGCCAGCAATTCGTCGAGGTTGAACGGCTTGACCATGTAGTCATCCGCGCCTGCGTCCAGTCCCTGAATGCGATCCTGCACGGCGTCCTTCGCGGTCAGCATCAGGATCGGCACACTCCCGCTTGCCATGCGCATGCGGTGGCAGACCTCCAATCCGTCCATGCCGGGCAACATCCAATCCAGCACCACCAGGTCGGGTTGATGGTCACGCGCCAGCATCAGACCGGAGCGGCCATCGGTGGCGGCATCCACAGTGTAGCCTTCATAGGTCAGCCCGCGCTGCAACATTTTCATGATCGCGGGATCGTCTTCGATGATGAGGATACGTTCGTTCATTGGAACTCCTGTTAAAATCATACCATAAAGTGCGGGTAAAATTACAGCATGACCTTCGGCAAGCGCGCCTTCGATTTTCTTTTCGCGGTACTCTTATTGCTTCTTCTCTCGCCGGTCTTCCTGTTGACGTCCGCCCTCGTGGCGATGTTCCACGGTCGGCCGATCCTCTTCCGCCAGCAGCGACCGGGGTACAAGGGACAGCCATTCTTCATTTATAAATTTCGTACGATGACGAACCGCCTCAGTCCAACGGGACAGTTGCTCCCCGACGCCGATCGTTTGACTCCCCTCGGGCGTTTCCTGCGCGCCGCCTCGCTGGACGAATTGCCTGAACTGTTCAACATCCTGCGCGGGGAGATGTCCTTCGTCGGCCCGCGCCCTCTGCTGATGGAATATCTCCCGCGCTACTCCGCCGACCAAATGCGCCGGCATGACGTGCTCCCCGGCTTGACCGGCTGGGCGCAAGTCAACGGGCGCAACGCCATCACCTGGCAGGAAAAATTTGTTCTCGACGTTTGGTATGTGGACAATTGGAGTTTTTGGTTGGATATCAAAATTCTATTTATGACTTTGTGGAAGGTGATTCGTAGAGAAGGTATTACACAAGAAGGTCAAGCCACGACCGAGTATTTTATGGGGAATGAGGAGAAATAATGAGTGAGTCAGACGACCACAACAATAGACTCGTCGAAGAATTTCGAGCTAATGGCGGCAAGGTTGGCGGATATTTTAAAGGCAAGACCCTGCTCCTCTTACACACCAAAGTCGCCAGGACCGGACGGGAGCACATAAACCCGGCCGCGTACGTCACGGACGGTGACCGTTGGGTTGTGATCGCATCCAATCAGGGATTACCTGCCAACCCAGCTTGGTATTACAACCTCCTCGCCCATCCAGACGTGACCATCGAGGTCGGCACGAAAACATTTCACGTCCGAGCGATGGTTGCGCAAGAGCCCGAACGCACGCGCTTGTACGACAAGATGGCGCAGATGATGTCCGCTTTTGATGACTATCGAAGGAAAACGACGCGGCAAATTCCGGTCATTATCCTGTCGCCAACGAAGTAAAGAAAAACAGTCCCGGAGATTATGTCCGGGACTGTTTTTCTTCCCACCACCCCTTCAACGCCTCGACCGCGAGATTCGGTGTGGCGTCACCCTTCTGGCCTGAATTCCAAGTCGCGATCAGATCGCTCTTTGCGCGCGTGATGCCCACGTATAACAATCGCAGCCGCTCGCGAACGTAATCCATTCGCATTTTCCTCATATTCCTCACGAACCCAGATTCTCCCGAATCCACGCCAGCGCATCTCCGGGCGTACCAATTCGTAACCCCGACTTCTCCGCCACCTTGGAGTCCTCCAAAAAATGCTTCCGGTTGTGCGTGGCAAGAAAATCCACCTTCGATTTCATCGCCGCGAGCAGAATGGGCGCATCGTTTGGGTCTTTGATGAGATAGAGATTGGCGGCTATGACTTTTTGGGATGGATCCCCGACAATTCTCAGGTTGGCGATTTTGATTAAACGGCGTAAATCGCTCAAACTGCCCGGGGATTTTTTGGCAACGGACCTTTCTGATTCCACCAGGACCATTTCGCTGATGGTTATCAGAATATCCCCCGTCTCCCCAAGCTGGAGCAGGGCGTAAGCCGCGCCAGTCTCTGAAATGGCCCCGGCGATCAAGGCACTGCTATCGAGAAAAATGTTTGGTTTTGGCATGAAGGTTTCCCCGTAAATTATTTATCGACATAGTGTTCTTGATAGTATTTCTTTCGTTCTTCATCCAATGCCTGCAACAAATCGTCCAGGGACACATTGTCTTCCTTTAAGCGTTGCGCAATTCGCTTGGTGAGAATCTCAACCTGCGACACTTTTGGCCGAAGCAGAAATGTGCCGCCGCCAAGGTCAATGATGGTGAACACTTCGCCATCTTGAAGTTTGTATTTGGAACGGAGTTTTGCGGGGAACGTGATCGTCCCTTTGCCGCGCATTTGAACGGTAGCCATATTTTTCTCCAGAATTTCGGAAATTCCGATTTTCCGCCATTATAGCACATCCGCCCATTCTATTTCTCCCACCACCCCCTCAACGCCTCGACCGCGAGATTCGGCGTGGCGTCGCCTTGACGTCCCGAGTTCCACGTCACGATCAGATCCCTCTTCGCGCGCGTGATGCCCACATATAACAAACGCAGCCGCTCGCGGACATAATCCATGCGCGACTTCGACGTAGCCGCGCCCTCCTCGTACCAGTCAAATTCGCCGTTTGATTCAAGCGCGGTCAATTGCGCCAGCGCCTCGGCTTCCAAATTCATCTTGTTTCGCAAGAACCACTTCTCCGAAATGTACTGGTCATACCCCTGTCCCGAGGGAAAATCGTAATTGTTCGCGCTCATCAAATACACGCGGTCCCATTCCAGCCCCTTGGCTTTGTGCATCGTCGTCACCACCACCTTGCCCTTGTGTGCCTCGGGATTGAATCCCGAATCGTCCGCCGAGAATCCGATGAAGCGCCGTTCGTTCTTTGCGATCACCGCCAGCTCAGCGGTCAACTCCGGCAGGCGCCACCCGGCGTGATCATCCGCGGCTTTGCGCATCACCAGCGCGAGTTTGTGCGCCAGCGCCAGATCCACCGCATCGGTAAACACATCCTGCGCGAGAGTCAACACGAGTTGATCCACCGGCAATGTGACCGCGTCCAACCAGCGGCGAATGTGGACTCGGAATTTATTTAATTCATTGATAACGGGCTCCGCCTCCGACTCCTGCAAAGTGGACAGCCAATCGCTGTCTTCTCGCGGCGAGACGAACGACTCCACCTCGCCGACCTTCCGCAACATGGCATGGACCTGCTCCGCGACGGCGCGACCCGCTGTCCCGTCGTCGGAAGCGTTGCTTGAGTCCGCTTTACTTTTTGTTCCAAAAATATCTCTTCGATAAACCTGATACGCCTTCGCCAGTTTATTCGCCGAACTGGGTTCGGAAAGATACGCGAGCAGATAACTCAACGATCCCGCCGCGGCGCGCGTATCTGTGGTGGAGTTGAGGAACTCGATAAACTCGATGCCTTTGGCGCGCAAGGCGTTGGTGACATCCACGCCGCGATTGTTGCGCGGAGTGAGCACAGCGACGGTCTTGTCCATGTTATCGGGCAGCCACTTGGCGATGGACTTGACCACCGCCTCCACTTCATCCTCTGGCGAAAATTTTGTTGCGATGAATTTGATCGCCGCCGCGTCCTCGGGCGGATTCGGCTGAGGGTCACCGGCGGGGACGGGTTGAATGTACGGCGGCTGGAGCGCGTCGCGCACTTCGGGGACGGGATGCGCGTTCATCACCCAGGCGATCAACTGATTCGCCAGCGCGATCACCGACGGTTGCGAGCGCCCCGACTCGGGCATATCCACATGCGGGTTCTCGCGGATGAACGCGCGCAATAGTTCGGGCGAGGCTGTGGTGAACGTCTCGAAGATGGCTTGGTTGGGATCGCCGACGCGCACCCAATTACCCACCCCCCTCTGGCTCCCCCCATTTTCTGTGAAAATGGGGGGAGCGTCCCGAAGGGACGAGGGGGGTCCGCCGCTCAACAACGAAAGTATCCTCTCCTGCGTGCGACTCGAATCCTGCGCCTCATCTTCCAATATGTAAGGATAGCGATATTGTAATCGCTCCAAAAATTCCGCGTCGTTTTCAAGCAACATCAATGCGAGGCGAATCAGATCATCGAAGTCCACCGCTCCGCGATAGGCAAGCGCGCGTTGATAATCCGCGTAGATGCTCCAGCCCAGTTCGACGAGAGGCAATGGGGCTGGGGACGAATCCAATCTGGCGCGCAGACTCTCCGGGGTGAGACGGCGATCCTTTGCTGAGCGGATAAACACATTAGCGAATGAGTCCAACAGATCGGGCAGGTGTTTCTTGCGAGCCCAATCGCGCTTGGACGCATCCATCTGCGGGTCAAGATAGGCATCGAAGAAATCGGGATTCGCCGAGAGGAACGCCATCGCCGACTCGTGTCGAATCGAATTTGCTTCGCGGTCGTCAACGATGCTGAATTTTTCCTCCAGCCCCACGCGCGAGGGTTTTTCGCGCACAATTTCATGCGCCAGCGCATGAAGAGTCCGCACGCGATATTTGTATAGCGCCTGCAAGGGATTATCGAAGAAACGCTTGATGCGCGTCTCGAAATTGTCCACCGCCGAGTTGACCAGCGTGACGATCAACACTTCCTGTTCATTTTGCAAAACGCCGCTGTGAATGATCTGCGCGGCCAGTGCGGACAGGATGTGCGTCTTTCCTGCGCCGGGGACGGCGGCAATGCCGAGCCGTCCGCCCGTGTAGCGGAGGATTTTTTCTTGCGAGGGGCGAGGGGTGAAGGGTTGCATGATCTGTTTTACGAGGATGTCCGCACGACGATAAACCGCCGTGATGCGTTTAAGGCATGGGGTTTTGTTTCCCGGACGGTTAAGTTATCTCTGGATTGGAAACTTTTTGCCACGCGCGCAACAGATCGCCGCGTTGCTCAAATCCGCTTTCGCCCAATTCGGATAATCCAAGATAAACGCGTGAGCGGCAGCGATACAACAGACCGGACACGAGTCGCGCCAACGCCTCCTTCGCGGACTGGACCTCATCCGCGTCGGTCCACTCGCGGGAGGGATTCCACTCGCGCGACAATACGTAGGGATGCGTCAACGGCTGGGCGAGGCGGTCATGCCATCCGCTCGAGCCGACGTCCAGCCAGAATTGAATCGTCGCCGGGCGGTTCATCATCAGGAAGGAATGGGCGGGCGCAACCAAAACGGCATTATCTTGTTGGGGATTCCACGCCTCGAGATACGATGCCGCAATGACGCCGTCTTGAAGCATCGTGAGATATTCCTTGCCAAGAGCGGCGATATTCGAAGATTCGATATTCGAATTTCGATGATCGAATATCGAATTATCGAAAGTCTGCTCTATCGAATTGCGAAACTTCTCCACGGACTCGATCAGACTCGCCGCCACACGGACCGCATCCAGATTCTGGTGAAACCCAAATCCCGGCTGGGACAAAATCTCACCGAAGATTTTCCGCAAGAAATGATCAAGCGGTAGCGGTTCGGACTCGCGATACAACTCCAGCCATTGGCGCAATGATGCGTATCGTTCACCGAGAGCATATGTAACACGCTCCTGCATATCGGGCTGGATCTCCTCGAACGGCGAGAGACGCATATCCTTTTGACGATAGACGATCTCGGAGAGCAGTTGCGCGCGTACTAGGTCTGTGCCGAGCGAAAAGAGAAATGCGTAGGCCACATCGAATCGCGCCGGGTGGATGTGCCAGCCCGGATGTGCCAGCGAGGCGAGAGTCAACAAGGCGTGCGAGGCTGGTTCGTCGCGCAATGAACGCGAGGGGCGATGCGAGCGGACGGGAATCTCCGCCTGCTCCAGGCGGTGCATCAACGAGAAGCGCAACGAGTCGGAGAGATACGGCGCAAGGATGACGATTTCCTCGGGGGAAATATTTTCTTCGCTGACGAGTCGTTGAATCTCTTTTGCAATCTCATCCAGCAATTCGGGATAGAAGCGGGTGAGGAGGAAGTCATATGCCCTCACCCCGCCTTCGGCGCCCCTCTCCCGAACTTCGGGAGAGGGGAAGGGGGTGAGGGCCGGGTTGATCGCCTCAGTTAACTGCGTTTCCAGCCTCGCCACCTCCTCGCTCATCACGAACGAATTATCCAATCGCGCTTCTTCCTCGCAGATCTGACCTAGTGCCTCACCGGTCACCGGGTCCGCGCTAAGGAAGCGACGGAAGCCGCCGCCCTCGTCGAAGATGAGCAGAGCCGAATCGAGATTCGGAATCCATTCGCGCAAGATGTCGTGCGCGCGCGGCGGGTCTTCCTCCACGTTGTCGTAGATCAGGTGGCGGTGAGTCTGTGTCAGATAATCACGGACGAGCGGGTCGTCCCATAGAATGTTTGTGAAGATCTCGAATTGCAGGGAGTAGTCGAGCAGGTTGTGTTCGAGACAATATTCGCGGAAGAGATTCGCACAGGCTTGCGCGTCGGCGTGGATGCGGTGCTGTTCGGGGTCGCCGTTTTCGGATGCGGCGAGGCGCTCTGCAATTTCGCGGTGATCGAATCCGATCAATGCCGCTTTGTTGAGATTGTCAATGATCTGCGAATACAAACGGTTGCGGTCAATCGTGACGGAGGCGAAATAGCCCTCGTCCAGTTTGGGACGCACGAGATGTGCCATGTAATATTGCGCGGTTTCAAGTGTGAGGAAAACAGGCGGCTGGTCCGGGCTTTTAAACCCCGCGCGTTCGGCGGCGAGCGGCCAGAAAAGGTCGCACATGCGCCGCGCCAGACCGCCGACGGTGGCGAAGGTCACTTGCCCGCCGGAATAACCGGATTGCAGAATCGCATCTTCGTAGGGCGCTTGCAGACTCCGCTGAGGGGTGAGGATCAGGATGGACTCGGCTGGCAGGCTCGAGGTCAGGAGGCGAAGCGCACGCCTCACGCCGACGGTGGTCTTCCCGGCTCCGGCGCGTCCACGCAGAAAAAATTTTGCGGTCGGCGAATCCACCAGGGCCTGTTGTTCGGAAGTCAGCGGAGCGTCCATGTGTCAAGTATACAATAGACTTCTTGCAAAAGTGCGCAAGCGCGCGCAATACGCCCTCTCCCAGGAGACGTTCTCTAACGTCGGTTGACTTATGCAGGAGGTCAAATAGGAAATTCGATTGACTTGTCTCGAGAATCGAAACGGGCTATAACCGTACGAAAGGAGACCCATGAAAAAGATCATTCATTTTCTTGTTCTATTTGTTCTTGTTGTTCTGCCGTTTCAAACCGGCGCCGCCGCGCCGCTGGGACTGACCGCCAACAGCGGCACATACGATGACCGCGATGCAACGGTCTGGACCTATACCGGCGCCTGGATGAATCGCGTTGCATGGTCATCGTATAACCGCACGTTGAAACTCTCGCGCACGCTGAATAGCGAGGCCGGTCTCACGTTCAACGGAGAACGGTTCGAATTGATCTATGCGCGTGGCGCGTCATATGGCGCGCTGGACGTATACGTGGATGACGTGTTTGAGGCCAGCCTGAATCAATATAACGCGACAAATCAGTTCCAGCAAAGATGGTCCAGTCCGGCCTACGCCAACGGGCTTCATACCGTCCGATTCGTGCATGCGAGCGGACGCTATGCCAATGTGGACGGCATCCAGATCTTTGCGCCGCCGGATCTGACTCCGCCGGACGCGATCGCGGACCTTGCCGCGAATGTTTCATCGCCCGGTTGCTCCTCGCTGACCTGGAGCGCGCCCGGCGACGATGGCGCGGCCGGCACAGCCTCTTCGTATCTTGCGCGCTATTCGGCGTTGCCCATCCTCACTGAGACCGATTGGGATAATGCGTTCCCGGTTACGTCCGGCATTCCCGTCCCTGCGGCTGCTGGTTCGGGCGAAGCCATGTCGGTCTGCGGACTTGCGCCGGGCGAAACGTATTCCTTCTCGGTGCGCGCACAGGATGAAGAGCCAAATTCCGGCGGACTCTCGAACAGCCCTTCTGCCGCGGCCGGCGTTTCCACTCCGCTCGCTGTGGGTAAAGTGGATGATCGCAACGCAGACTTGATCTACGCCGGGTCGTGGAGCAACCTATCCAGTTTTGGCGCATATGCGCGCACGCTTCGTTCGTCCGCGTTGATCGGCAACGCGCTGGGCTTTATGTTCAACGGCACGGATTTTGAATTGAGTTATCAAGCCTCGCGTCAACAGGGCGTGATGGCGATTTACGTGGACGGCGATTTTGTCGCCAATTTGAATCAATACAGCGCGGTCACCAGGAATCAGCAACGCTGGAACAGTCCCGCCTTCACCAACGGGACTCACAGCGTTCAACTGCGGCATGCCAGCGGCGCGCGCGTCAACCTGGATGCGGTTCAAACGCGGCTGACCGCCAACTGGCCCGACATTTCATTGCAGCAGGTCGCAAACGGTTTCAACAGCCCGATCCTTGTCACGCATGCGGGCGATGGAAGCGGACGCCTCTTTGTCGTTCAGCAGAGCGGTCAAATCGCGATCATGGAAGGCGGAGTGGTCACCGGCGAATTCCTTGATATTTCCTCAGAGATAGCGAGCGGCGGCGAACAAGGCCTGTTGAGTCTCGCCTTCCCGCCAGACTATGAATCCTCCGGTCACTTCTATGTTTTCTATACCAACACCTCCGGTAATCTTGTCGTCTCGCGCATTGGTTTGACCGGCGATCCCGATGTGGCGGATCTCTCCAGCGAAGAAATTGTTTTGACGATTCCGCATCCGGGTGAGACCAACCACAACGGCGGGCATCTCGCCTTTGGGCCGGACGGCTACCTCTATCTTTCCACCGGCGACGGCGGCGGCGGCGACCCGAACGGCAATGGCCAGAATCTCAACACCCTGCTGGCCAAGATGATTCGTATTGACGTGGAAACCGGCGACCCGGCCACGTACACCATTCCAGCGGACAACCCATTTGTCGGGGTCGCGGGCGCGGATGAGATTTGGGCGTATGGTCTGCGCAATCCCTGGCGTTATTCGTTCGACCGCCTGACCGGCGATCTCTACATCGGCGATGTTGGCCAAGGCGAATGGGAGGAAGTGGACTTCCAGGCGGCCGGTTTTGCGGGCGGCGCAAACTATGGATGGAATACGCTGGAGGGCAATCACTGTTATTCCCCCGCGAACGGATGTGTCCCGCCTGCGGGGTATGTCGCCCCGGTTGCGGAATACAACCACTCCCTCGGGTGTTCCATCACCGGCGGATACGTTTATCGCGGCGCGGCCTATCCAACCCTGCAGGGTATCTACTTCTACTCCGATTATTGCAGCGGGCGCATCTGGGGCATGCGGAATTCAGGCGGCACGTGGGTCGCCTCGCAACTGGATGAAGCGCCCTTCAACGTATCCAGTTTTGGCGAGGATGAAGCGGGCAACCTCTATGTCGTTGATCTGGGCGGCGCGATCTATCTCGTCACTTCGCCGTAATCGAATCGGAACCAAAAGGCCGGGGTTCTTCGAGAACCCCGGCCTTTTTTTTCTGCCGTCATCCGCACGCTCGCGGTATGTGTGTTGAAAAAATATACAGTTTGTGACCGAGTGCGGTATAACGCGGTTGAAGCGAAGCCCCTGGTTATTTCAAATACCTGGCGAAAAACTTTTTCGCGCGTTCCCACGCGTCGTTCGACGCTTCGGCTTTGTACACCGAGGGGTCGCTGTCGCGGAAAAATGCGTGACCTGAATTGGGGTACACGATCACCTCGTGATCCACGCCGATCTCTTCGAGCAGCCCGGCAAATTGCTCCACCGTCCCAACCGGGATGGATTGATCCGCATCGCCGAAGAGACCCAGCACCGGTGATTTTAGATTGGCGCGCAGTTGATCGAAGATGACCTGCATCCCGCCTCCGTAGAACGTGCAAACGGCTTCGAGCGGGCGGCGGATTCCCAGGGACAGCGACATGCGCCCGCCGAAGCAGAATCCCACGCTGCCGATTTTTCCGTTGCAACGCGCATCTGTTTTTAGAGCGTCGTATATGTTTTCCAATTCATCCGGCGCGCCCGGTCCGTATTTTTGTACCAGCGCGGAAGCCTTGTCGCCGTCGCCCAGCGCGGCAATCTCGCCGTGATACAGGTCCGGCGCGAACGCCAGGTAGCCCTCCGCCGCGAAGCGGTCTGCGATGGATTTGGTCTGCGCGTCGAGCCCCCACCATTCCTGGATCACGATCACGGCGGGCCACGGCCCGGGCGTGGATGGTTGCGCCAGATAGCCGGGGGCCGCTCCGATGGAAGTCATGTTGTGCATGGGAATCTCCTGCGTAATGGTTTACGCCATTGTACCTTTTTCCATTGAATCACGCGTGATTCTGTTGTATAAGTAGCCATCTCAACCATAAGGAGTTTTCAACCCATGCCCCCCACAATTATCAGGCCCACAGCCAAAGCGTCGCCTGCCTCATCCAAGCCGGTCACATACACGCGCTTTTCCTCCAAACTGACCGGGTCGCTCGACCAGATCAGCAAAATGGTGGAGGACAACGCGAAGATGATCGACTCGATCCAGGAGGTGGCGCTTGAATTGACCACCTCCATCGGCGCGCTCCATACGCTGACAGTCAAATATGCGGGCATCGCCAACGCGATCCTCGACACGCTCCTGCCGATTGTCAAGAGTCTGCCGCTCATCCCGAAGAATGTCACTGCCATGCTGGTGAATCTCGAAAGTATTACGCAGAAGATCATTGATAACCAGGCCAGCACGGGCAGGACCATTTCGGATGTCAATACCGGACTGCGTACAGGAGATGTGGCCAAACTCCAGGCGCATGCCGGTCAATTACAGGGTTTGACGAAGAGTCTGACCGCCATCCTGCCGAATAAATGATCGGGGCGGGCCGCGCCCTCTCTCACTTGTGCAGATTCTTCGCGGCGATGAAACTCAGCTCGTTCGCGGTCAGGTCGCGGGCGGTGTGATTGGCGGCGTTGACCTTCTCGATGAAGTTGCGCTGTAGATGATCCCAGTCACCGCTTTCGATGACTTCTCTTTTCTCGCGGAAGTAGTCGAGGATGTCGGAGGGGTGGGCGAGAGTCTGCTCCACTTCGGGGTCGCCGCCCTCGTGTTTTGCCGCGATGTTCGCCACGCGCTCCGCGACCTGCATCAGTTCGGCGCGACGGTTGTAGGGCTGGATGACGATGCTCTTCCACGTTTCGGTGATGTGATGCTCGAAGCGCACGACCTTTTCGAGACCGAGCGATTTGCGGAATTCGGCGGTCAATTCCATCGTCGCGTTGTTGATCGAGTTCGACCAGTTGAATCCGATCAGCGGACTTGTACCGTCTTCGCGGCTAAGCAGCTTTGCCATCGTCAGGATCCACAGCGCGTGGTAGGGATTGTCCGAGCCGAAGAAGACTGAAATCTTAAACTGGATGTTCACGCCCAGTTTGTAGAGCAGGAAGCCGAGGAGGATCGTCCCCGCGTTGAAATTCAAAACATGCTGTACGCCGTAGTTGGTGTAGTAGTACAGGAACTCATCCAGCCATTGCAGTGCGTGTTCGTTCGGTTCGCCGATGCCGCCGAAGTAGCCCGTGATGGTGGCGGGACCGCCCAGGTGCGGATTCGATCCGTCGGTCCCCTTGGTGTCGAGAGTCTCTACGAAGGACGCGCCGATGATGTCCAGCGCGGCGACGATGGCGGGCAGGTCGCCGTCCGCCTCCGACTCTTTCATCTTGCGGACGGCGATGAAGCGCCCAGGGACGAGAGTCTTGTCCGCGATGGCTTGTTCTGCCATGACGCGAATCCATGGGAAATATTGCAGGGCGGAAACTTCGAGCGTGACGGCGTAGCGATCCTTGAATTTGAGCGTGTTCGCTTTGGGGCCGAGGACGCGGCGGCGGTATTCCCCGACGGGGATGAACGCGCCCCGATCACGTTGTTGAATCAGCCAGTTCAAATCCTTGATCGCTTCGGGCTGGCGTTCCTGCACGATCTTGAAGAGATTCTCCATCTTGCGCGCGGCGCGATGTTTGCGGTTGATCTGGGCGGGCGTTCCATATTTGGCGACGACCGCGAGAAAATCTTTCATCACGCGCGAGTTTGGGTCGAGCAAAACTGAGTTGAAGGCTTTGAGTTTGTCGGGGGAGATTTTTAGTAATTTTTGAGTCTCATTCATGGGGTGGTCTCCTGGGGAGTATACAGGTACACAGGTACACAGGTACACACGTGGTTGGAATTTGTTTCCGTGTGTACCTGTGTACTTGTCTACGAGTTAACTAGCCATCTTCTTCAGTTCGTCGAATTCCTCATCGCTCATGCCGAAATAATTTTCCTGCGCGGGGAATTGGCCGCCGATGACCTCGTCGTGATAATTTTTGAGGCCGCTGAGAATCACCTCGCCCGCGTTGCCGTAGACCTTTGCCATTTTCGGTTTGAACTTGGGATAGAGACCGAACATATCGTGATAGATCAGCAGTTGACCGTGCGCCTTCGGTCCCGATCCGAGCGACATGATGATGCAGCCCTCGGCGCGTTCGGTGATCAGCTCGCACAGGCGGTCGGGCACCAGCTCGAGCAGGATCGCGAACGCGCCCGCGTCCTGCAGGGCTTTGGCGTCGTCCATGATCTTCTTTGCGAGCGAGGCGGACTTGCCCTGCAAGCGGAATCCGCCCAGCGCGGAGGCGGATTGCGGAGTCAGCCCGAGGTGGCCGATGGCGGGGATGCCCGCGTCCACAATGCCTTTGATACGGTCCGCCATTGCCGCGCCGCCCTCCAATTTGATGGCGTCGCATCCCGCCTCGGACATGAAGCGCCCCGCGTTGACGATGGCGGCCTCCACCGATTGCTGGTAGGTCATGTAGGGCATGTCGCCGACGACGAAGGCACTGGACGCGCCGCGCCGCACGGCTTGCGCGTGACGGATCATGTCGTCCATTTTGACGGGCAGAGTCGAATCGTAGCCGAGCATGGTCATGCCGAGACTGTCGCCGACCAGGATCATCTCAATGCCCGCCTGTTCCTGCAAGTAGGCGGTGGGATAGTCGTAGCACGTCAGCCAGGTGATCGGTTCGCCTTTTTTCACTTTATCGAAGAGATACGGGAGCATGATTTTCTTGCGGGTTTCGGGCATGGTTGTCTCCTGAGGGTGCGGGATGATGTGATTAGTATAGACGAAAGGCGCTAGAGATGCAATTGACGAAAGTCATGCGCTTGTGGCTTTCTCAAAGTCAAAGCTTCCTCAACGCGAATATGCTGCGGAAAATTTGCGAAATTCGCCCATTTGCGTTCCAAAGTAGCGTTGCAGCGCAAGGTCAGATAACTTTCTGTCGCGAGCAGGGACCAGCGGAAAGAAAGCGGATAAACGGATAGGCCGCCTCTCGCTTATCCGTTAAAAATTCGCTGGCCATCTTTTTGTCCTCGCTTCGCCAACGCTGCGTTGGCGGCGCCAGGGCGGGGCGTCGTTTATGCCGACACGGTTTGCGCGCGCCCCCAGAAGGCATGGCCGCACAATTTTATTTGCAAGACTTTTGCTTTATCCAGCGTTTCTCTACCGCGCATTCCAGGAAATGGGACGCGGTCTTTTTTGCTTTTCTCCGTGTTTTCCGCGCTTGTCCGCTCCGATTTGGGGTAGAGCATCCAGCGTTAGAGAACGCTGACTGGCTCGATTTTTTTGAGCGTGCAAGGCGCACTCTGCGCCGATTTGCGGGCAAGCGAAAGCCCTGCTTTGTTCACTTCAACGAACTGACATCGTAGCCGTAGCGCTCGAGGTAGGCGATCATCTCGGCGCGGATTTCTTCGTTCAGCGGCATGAGTTGCGGTTCACAGCGCGCGGTATGCCCCGCGATGTTCCCGCTGACGAATTTGTTTTCCTGCGCGTTCAACGAATAAAATTTATGGCAGACGATGAACGTCACGCTTTTGATCTGGAAGAAGGGTGGGTTGATTTTTTTCGGCGAGCCCGCCACAATGCTGACGATCTCGCGCATTTTTGGCGGCTCAAAATCGAGGAAAGATAATCCGCTCATCCATTCGGGTTTTTCGATTCCGAGATAATCCAGCAAGGTGACGGGGACGTCAATGACTTGCAGGTTATTCGAGCGGATGCCCGCGTGCGCCTGATCGGGAAAGCGGATCAGGAGCGGGACGCGCGCGGTGACCGAATACAGGAAGCCGTGATCGGTGTAGACGACGAGAATGGTATTTTCGAGCTGACCCGACTCTTGCAGGTGACGATAAATTTTTTCCACGCTTCCATCGAAACTGAGCAGGGCGTCTTCGTAGCGCGCTTTGTCCCACTCCTCGTCGGATTCGCCTGTGGAGAAAACGCGCTGGCTGGAGGAAAAATGCGGTCCGTGCGTGTCCATGAAGTGCGCGAAGATGAAGAGCGGACGTTCGCGCGAAGCGAGCAGGTCGGCGATCTGCTGGACGCGCTGTTCGTCGGTCATGCGCGATTTGGGGTCGGTGACCTGCTTGATGGGGTCGCTCATCTCGCGGAGGAAGAAGATGTGCAGGAGGCGTTCCTCGGCGCGGTCTATGACGGTGACCAGAAATTGAGTGGAGGGCGTGTTGCCGAGCAGAGCCAGCAGGATTTTTTCGGCGGGCTGGTTGGCGGTGCGGTTGTTGACCACGTCGAAGCCGCCGAGCAGATTCAGTTTGCCCGCGTCCACGTAGGAGGGCGCGCCGATCTCGACGGTTTCGTATCCATGCGCTTTGAGGATGGCGGGCAGGTGCATGAACGAGTCTGCGCCAGTTAAAACATCGGGATAGCGGAAGACTTGCGTATCCATCGGATACCTGCCGGTGAGCATGGAGGTGGTGGAGGCGGTGGTGCTGGAGGCGTTGACGAAGGCGTTTTGCGCGAGCAATGATTCTTCTGCGAGTTGTTCGAGGAAGGGCGTCGTCCCTTTGGAGAAGCCGTAGACGGAGAGGTAACTGGCGCTGAGTCCGTCGCCGCCGAGGATGATGATGTTGGGATAACTTTGCGCGGGCGAATCGCTGTCCGCGTTGACGGAGGCCGATGCGCCGCGCGAAAACGCCAGGGGCAGGATGAATGTCAGCGAAACAGCCAGCAAGCCCAGGGCGGGGAGCGAGGCGGTTTTTTTTCGCGCGGATAAATGAGTCCGCCGAGTCATCCAGGCGAGGAACAGGATGAATCCAACGAGGTAGGGAATCCGCCATAGATTTTCGGAAGTGGCGATGCCGAATTTGAAAACGGTGTAGGTGAAATTGTCGAAGAGAATCAGCGCATTGACGGAGAGCAGGAAGGCGGGCGCGAGACAGGCGAGGGGAACGAGTTTTTCGTTTTTGGTCAGCAGGGCGGGCAGGCAGAGGATGGCGAGCAGGAGCATGCCCGCGAGCGCGATCATACCGCAGGCGGCGAAGAGCACGCGGATTTTTTCGGCGAGGCTGAGCAGGGAGAGCGCGGAGGGTTTGGTGACGAAGAAAACCCATTCCATCGCGGCGTAGAAGAACGCGTTGAGGATGGTTGTGGCGAGCAGGGCTTTGAATTGTCTGGCGAGGGGCATGCGGGCGATTGTACCCCGTCTTTTTATCCCAGCATCAGCGCCTTCGAGAAAATTTTCGTGAAGGTCTCGTGCTTGGCAAGTTCGACGTAATTCACATCGCGGATGATCTTGTCCGCCAGTTTGCGGGCTTCCATCGAAACCAGCATGCGCCGCGCGCCGCTCCCGGCCGCGTTGCCGATCTGCGAATAGCGGGCGCGTTCGATGCGCGGGAACATGCCGATCGTCACCGCGCTGTCCACATCGAGGTACGTCCCAAACGCGCCCGCCACCACAAACGTATCAATCTCTTCGGGGCGGATCCCGGCGCGCTCCATGATCACCTCCGTGCCGGTGCGGACGGCGGACTTGGCAAGCTGGATCTCGTTCACGTCGCGGCGCGTCACGCGCACATCGCGTCCGGTCTTGGAAGTGGAAGCGGGCGCCAGTACAAACTCGGCTTTGCCGCCGCTCCCGCGCAGGCGCGCATGTTCGCCCGTGAATCCGCCCTTGGGAGTCAGCAAGCCGGCCTTTAACAATTGCGCCACCGCGTCGAGGATGCCCGACCCGCAAATGCCGACCGCGTCCGCGTTGTCAATCGTGCGCACATCCACTTTGTCTCCATCAATCAACAC
Source organism: Anaerolineales bacterium (assembly GCA_019187665.1). Classification (GTDB taxonomy): domain Bacteria; phylum Chloroflexota; class Anaerolineae; order Anaerolineales; family Villigracilaceae; genus Denitrolinea. The sequence continues at coordinate 40,572 of JABARH010000003.1, read as the reverse complement.
GCGCTCGATCGCGCCGGGCGCGGCGCGCATTCCGTCTTCGATGTGCGCGCCTTCAAAGGCGGGACCCGAAGGACAGGAGGTGCTGAAATGCTTTCCGTCCTTGTAGGCGCTGATCTCGGTGTTCGTGCCGATGTCGAGCGCGACGATCGTTTTGCGCGTGCCGGGCAGGCTGGCGCCGATCAACATTGCCACATGGTCCGCGCCGACGAAGCCGGTGATGTTCGGCGGCAGGTAGACGGTCGCGCCGGGCGCGAGGCGCAGTCCCATCTCGCGCGCTTTGATGTCCAGCGCTTCGCCGACCGTGGCCATGTAGGGCGCGTCGCCGAGTTGCTTCACAGGCAAGCCAGCCAAAATGTGGTGCATGGCGGTGTTGCCGACCAGCACGGCTTCCACGATCTGATCCTGATCCACTTTCGCTTCGCGTTGCAGTTCCTCTAAAAGTTGATTGAGCGTTTCGATCAATCGCGAGCGCAGGGTTTTCAATCCGTCTTCGGGATGGTCGTTGATGTAGCGGATGCGCGCGATAATGTCTTCGCCGTAGCCGATCTGCGGATTCATCGCGCCGCTTTTCGCCGCGATCTCTCCGCTTTCCAGTTGGATTAAATACGCCGCGACTTTGGTCGTGCCGACGTCCACCGCCAGCCCGTAGAGCGGAGTCCCGCTGGACAGGACCGCGACCACCTCCTCGCCTCCGCGCACCGCCAGGCGGGCGCGCCAACCCTGACCGCGCAACACGCCCGCGAGTTGCTTCGCCGCTTCAGGGTCGAAGCGGACGCGCTTCTCGTTCAGCCAAGAAACTTTTCCCCGCGCGTCTTGAATCACGCGCGTCGTATCCGGGCGCAAGTCTTCGAGCGAGGCGGGCGGCACTTCCACATCCACCGCGCGCACCACACCCTCGACCCATTTGAATTCCTCCTCTTTGCCCTCGATCGAAAGTCTCTGCGGCGCGCTGAGCGACTCGGGCGGAATCTCGATGCGCAGGTCGCTGAGCACGTCGCACTGGCAGGCTTTGCGGATTCCGCCCGCCAGCTCCGATTCTGAAAAATCGTCGCGCTCCGATTCAACAATCGGACTCAATGTTCCCGCTTCGAGGCGCACTTTGCAGGTGGCGCACACGCCCGCTCCGCCGCACACTGCCAGCAGTTCGATGCCCGCCTGCTGGCAGGCGTCGAGCAGGTTGATGCCGTGCGGCACGTCCATGCGCCGCCCGATGGGTTGAATGTCTATGTGGTGGGTTTCGGTCATGGGAAAATATCGCCTTCTGTCTTTACGCGTCGCCTGCTGCGCCCGCGCCTGTCTATTTCTTCAGCAATCGCAGCGCCGTCTCTGCCAGCAGCGCCGTTCCAATGGGAAGCGCGCGCTCGTCAATATCGAAACGCGGATGGTGCAGGGCGAAGCCGGTTTCGTCTCCGCCGCGCGTGCCGAGCGTGAACATCGCGCCGGGCGCGTGCGCGAGGAACGCGCCGAAGTCCTCCGCGCCCATGCTCTTGCGTAACTCGTGGACGTTTTCGCGCCCGAGCAGGTCCACGCCGGTCTCTTCGATCATGGCCGCGACGTTTATTTCGTTGATCATGGGCGGGCCGCCGTATTCGAATTTTAATTCGTAGTTCCCGCCCAGCGTGCGCGCCACCTCGAACGCGCGCCGGATCTCCGCGCGCAGTTCCTGGTGCAGTTCCAGATTCATGTAGCGCAGCGTGCCGGTGATCTTCACGCTTTCAGGGATCACGTTTTCGGTGAAGCCGCCGTGGAACGACCCGATGCTGACGACTGCCGGGGCAAACGGGTCTACGCGGCGCGAGATGATGGAGTTTAGCGCGATGATGACGTGCGCCGCCAGCACAAACGGATCAATCGTCTTGTCGGGATGTGCGCCGTGCCCGCCCACGCCGCGGATCTCCGCGAACCATGAGTCCACACCCGCCGACGCCGCTCCCGAGCTGATGCCGATCGTCCCGACGGGCGCGTGCGGGTCCACGTGTTGGGCGATGACAAAATCCACCTCGTTCATGCAGCCGTCTTCGGCCATGCGCTCCGCGCCGCTTTTGCCTTCTTCGTCGGCGGTTTCTTCAGACGGTTGAAACAGGAATCGGACGCGCCCGTTGAATTTTTCTTTCGATAAAATCTGCGCCGCGCCCAGCGCCATGGAGGTGTGCGCGTCGTGGCCGCAGGCGTGCATTTTTCCTTTTGCCTGCGAAACATACTCGACCGCGTTCTGCTCCAAAATGGGCAGCGCGTCCATGTCGGCGCGGAGCGCGACGACGGGAGTTCCCGCGCCGATCTCTGCCGTTACGCCCGTCCGGCCGACGCCGCGCGTGACGCGATAGCCCATCTTTTCCAGTTCGTCCGCAACTTTGGCCGCCGTGCGCTGGACGTCAAACCCAATTTCGGGATGCTGGTGAAGGTCGCGCCGCCATTCGATCAGTTCTTCGGTGAGTGTGTGTGCGTTTTTTAGCATGAGTTCCTTTTGGACTGTAGACAGGTAAACACGTAGACAGGTAAACACGTAGACAGGTAAACACGTAGACAGGTAAACACGTAGACACGTAGACAGGTAAACACGTACACAGGTAAACACGTACACAGGTAAACACGTACACAGGTAAACAGGTAGACAGGTCACGTGTATATCTGTCACTTCTTCTTCATCTCTTCCTCTGCCGCGTTCAATATTTTATCGAGCTCGTTTTCCTGCCTCTCCTCCAGCGGCTCGACTCGATGCTCGCGCAGAATCTTCTCCGCTTCGGCCTGCGCGCGCCGGGCAAGTTCCAGCCGCCCGCCGCGCTCCCAGGACTCCCATGTGCCGCGCTCGGCAAATTTTGTAAGCAGCACTTCGCCCGCGCGCAGGTATTTCATGGTGTGCTTCTGGCCGAGGAAGTTGCGCGAGCCGCCCATGACGGGATCGAACAACTCCACCGCGAGCGAATCGTCGTTGACTTCAAATCCTTTTTTCAGGCGCAGGATGCTCCCCGCGAATTCGTTATCGGCCACCATCTGCGCGAAGGAGCCGCTCACGCCCGCTTCCATTTCGCCGATGCCAGAGAGTTCGTCCGCGCCCGCCAGGGCGGGGATGGCCGCGTTCAGCCCGCGTTCGAATCCGTTTTGCAGGTCCAGGCTGTGGGCGTTGGTGGAAAAACCGTAGACGTTGACGGAGAATCCGTAGCGGTGGCCCAGCCCAACCGTCGCGGCCGAGGCGAGCGCCAGTTCAACTCCGCCCCAAACCGAGACGCCCGTGCGCGCCTCCATCATGGCCAGCCGTCCGCAATAAATGATGGGCAAGCCAGGCTGGACGAGTTGCGTCAACACGATGCACATCAACGACTCGGCATGTTGCTGGGCCAGCGCGCCCGCAATGGACATGGGAGCGGTCGCGCCCGCTGTCGGGCAGGGGAGCGCGCCGAACGCGATGCCGAGCCGCGCGATCTCGAAGATGGCTTCTACTTCGTGATCGGGGAGGGTCAACGGGCTGACGGGCGAGACGGCCAGGGTCAGGATTTCGCGCGGCTCGCCGATCACCTCCGCCATGCGGACGGCCGCGCGCGCTTCGGGCGCGTATTGCACGCCGGGCCCCTGCAGGGGCTTGGTGGTGTGCGGGAGCGCGTGGCGATACATGGCCAGCGACATTAAATCGCCTGGCACGTCGCAGGGCGTGAAGAAGGGCGTGAGGGTGTGACAATTTTCGAGCGCGTCGAGCAGGCGTGTGGAGTCGCGCACGTCCTGCACGGTGGCGAGGCGTTTGGTCCCCGTCAGAGGGTCCAGCACGTCGCGCGCGCCGCCGAGATTATGAAAGTAGAGGTTGCCGTCGCCGAGATGTTTGGCCGCGGCCGCCTGTCCTGTGCGGGTCGAAGGGCCGCGCCCGCGCACGGAAACTTTTTTGCCCGCGCTGGCGATGCACTTTTCCACCAGGTCGGGCGGAATCTGGACGCGGTTCTTTTCGAGGCGCGCGCCGTGCGCGGTGAGCAGGTCGCGCGCGCCCGCGTGGTTGATGACCACGCCCGTCTCGTTGAGGATGCGCAGCGCGGCGTTGTGTATGGCTTCAATGGATGGAGGCGAGAGAAATGTGAACATGATTCCTCGGGGACGCGTCTACCTGTCTGCGTATTTACCTGTCTACCTGTGTATCCGCCTACGCCTCCAGGATCCGCGCCAAAAAACGCACGAGTTTGAGGTCCGAATCGATGCTGTTTTCTATTTTCATGAACCCGTGACCCTCATCCTCGTAGATGTGCAATTCCGCTTCGAGGCCGAGCGCCTTCAGTTTGCGATACGCCTCGCGCGCTTCGGATGGCGGACAGCGTGTGTCGTTTCCGCCTGCGATCATCTGCACCGGGGCGCGCACGCGGTCGAGGAAGAAAAAGGGCGAGCGTTCATGCCACAGAGCGCGGTTCTCCTGTGGATCGCCCATGTTGTGAATGTCCCAATACTGCAAATCTTCGCGCGAATTCTCGTGACCGGTGAACCAGTTTAAAAACGGGACGACCGCCGAACCGGCGGCAAATAACTCCGGGTTGCGCGTCAGGCAGGTCATGGTCAAATATCCGCCGTGGCTGCGCCCGGTCACGGCGATCTTTGTGGGGCTGGCGAGTTTGGACTCTACGAGATAGTTTACGGCCGCGGCGCAATCATCTGAATCAAGCCGTCCCAACTCGTAGCGGTTCGCCGTCTGCCAGGCGCGGCCATAGCCGGTCGAGCCGCGATAGTTCGGCGCGATTACCGTCCAGCCGCGCGAGGTCATGTGCGCGATCAGCGGATACCAGTAGAACGCCATGTGCCACGTTGGCCCGCCGTGGACCAAGACCACCGCCGGGCTGTGCGCCCCGGCGCCGGGCGTTTTGTACAGCATGGCCGGGACGAGAGTCCCATCGAAGGACGGATAGTGGATCGCCTCCGGCCGGATGAAGTCGGCTGGTTTGAATTCCGCCGGAAGCAAATTGGTCAGGGGTGCGGCGTTCCGCCCGTCTGGCGTGGCGCGCCACAGGCCGATTGGTTTGGCGGGCGATTCGTGGATGAAGAAAATCGTTTTGCCATCCGGCGGAAACATCGGCCAGTACGCGAACCCCGCTTCCGTCTCGACGCGCTGCGGATGCGCCTCGCCGCTCCAGACCTCCACCCAGGCGGTTGCCCCGTCGCTTCGGACCCAGGCCGCGTGCTTTCCATCCGGCGACCAGGTTGGGTTGAGTTTGTCGGTGGGGTCGCAGGTCAGCCATTCGATGCGGCCGTCTGCGAGATGATGGACGCCGATCTGGAACCAGCCGCTGGAGTTGGAGGAGAACGCTACGCGCGTCCCGTCCGGCGACCAGGCCGGATGCCACGCGTCGATCGGCTTTGCGTCTCCGCCGATTCGTTTTGCGGGGCTTCCATCCAGCGGGACGATGAACGTGCCATCCGTCTGCCATTCTTTTTCGGCGGTGACAGCGATGTGCCTCCCATCGGGGGACCAACGCACGAAGCTGGCCGGTCCGCCCGGTCGGAAGAGGAGGCGGCGTTCCGTTCCGTCCGCGTTCATGGTGTAAAGGTCGAAATTGTTTTCCTTGTCGGCGAGGTAGGCGATCTGTCTGGCGTCCGGCGACCAGGCGTAGCTGGGCTGGATGGCGAAATCAATGTTGGGAGTGAGGTCGAGAATTTCGCCGGTCGAGCGTTCCATGCGCACGATGTGAAAATTTTCGCTGCCGTCGAAATCAACCGCCCAGGCAAGGAACTTTCCATCCGGTGAATAGCGCGGCGCGAATTTTCCGCCAGGGCCCTGCGAGCGTTGAATGGCTGCGCCGGGCGAATCTGTGGACATCTCGCGGATCTCCCAGATGCCGCTGACGTTGGACGCGAACGCGATTTTTCCATCCGGCGAAAAAGAGTAGCCGTTGGCCGGGTCAATATCAGAAATGCGAAGGAGGGATTCAAGGTTGAGCATGATTGGGGAAGCATACCGTTGAGAAACACACGCGGACGCGCGTAAAACATACACCGGCGGTGGATCTGCGTGTACGCTATATTAACTCCGGCAGGGTATCCATGCCTGCCTCGCGCGCCAGAGAGGAGACCATGCCTGCGAGTTCTGTTTCGTGCGCCCGCGCGGATTCGGGGCGCTGATATTTGCCAACCAGTTCGTCGGCGCGGGCTTTGGCGCGCTGGAAGGTGTCTTTTGCGCCGCTGTTCTGCCAGCCGCGCATCGAGTCGCGGTCAATCACCGGCGAGGGCAGATATTGTTCCTTCGGGAAGAGATCGCGGGTCAACTTCTGCTTGAGGAAATCGGCCTTGAAGTTGATATTGTCGTAAAAGCCGGTCGCGTACGGATCGGTGAGAACTTTCATGCCCTCGAGCATGCGTTTGACCATGCCGATGATCTCCGCGTCTATAACCAGTTTTTCCGGGCTGTGGCAGGCGAGGAAATCTATCATCCCCGCGCCGCTGATCATGTTGATGCCCGCGAGCCCGCCGACCAGGGCGGTCATGCCGCTTTCGAGCCCGGCTTGCGCGTCCACCAGTTTCGCGTCGGTGGCGCAGAGATAGCCGTGCGTCGGCATGCCCAACGATTTGCCAACCTGCGCGTACCCGGCGTCGAGCATGGCGGTCTCGATGGCGCCCATCGGTGTGCCGCCTTTTTTCATATCGAAGATGGCCGGCGCGCCGCCCCAAACGATGGGCGCGCCGGGCCGGGCGAGTTGGTGGATCGCGATCCCGCTCAAACATTCCGCCGTGTGCTGGACGAGCGAACCGAGCAGGGTCACAGGCGAGCCGGCGCCGGCCAGCGGCATGGAAATAATTTCGGCCGGAACCCCGGCGCGCGCAAGTTGAATCAAATTTCCCGCGCCAAACGCAGACCAGATCAGCGGCGGCGAGGGGCAGACGTCAAAAACAGCCATTGGCTTCGCGGCCAGCGCGTCGCGCCCGCCCGCGTAGATGGCGAGCATGTCGAACATTGCCTGCAGATTTTTGTTCGAGAACGCGCCGGTCACGATCGGTTTTTCGGAGAGCATCAGAACGACATACAAACGATACAGGTCGCCGATCTCTTTGGCGACCTCGTTGCATACGACTGCCGTTGATTGCGCGTCGTATTGTGGAAGCATCTCCGCCACCTTGACGAGCCGCGCCAGGTCTTTGGTCTCGGAGGGGTGGTGTTCGCCCGTGTCGGGGTCGAGGATATGAACGGCCGAGGAGCCGGGGTCGAAGTGAACCGCCTCGCCGCCATACTGAACTGCGGGGTTGCCGCGGCGGTCGTGGAGGAAAAATTGAGTCGGGACGGTTTGCAGCGCGGCGCGAACGAGTTTCTCCGGGATACGCACAACATCCGTTGTTTCATCCACATTCGCGCCCGCTTCGGCCAGGAGTTGACGCGCTTCCGGATATTGCACCTTGACGCCCGGCTTCAGCAATAGTTGAAATGCCTCATCGAATATTTGACCGATCTGCATGCCTGTAAGAAGTTCAAGTTTGGGTCGCATGAAAAAAAACCTCTCTCAAAAAAATCTGGCTCCGACCAGCGTTTTCCAGTTCTGGAGGACGCGCAGGCCCTGAATGGACCGCTTGCAGAAGCGCGCACAATCGGCGCTTTCCCAAATCACGCTTCGCCCATCAATTGCTTGGCCACCTGCACCGCGCCCATCGCATCCTCCGAGTAGCCGTCGGCTTCGATCTTGTGCACCCAGTCGCGGGTCACGGGCGCGCCGCCCACCATCACGCGGATCTTTTTTCGTAAACCTTTCTCGTCCAGTTTGTTGATCACTTCCTTCTGGCGAATCATCGTGGTGGTCAATAACGCCGAGAGTCCGATGAGATCCGCATCCACCTCGAGCGCCTTGGCGATGATCTTGTCAGACGGGTTGTCCACGCCCATGTCGTAGACGGTGAAGCCGGAGGCCGCCAGCATCGTCCCAACCAGCGACTTGCCGATCTCGTGAATATCGCCCTCGACCGTGGCCATGACCACCTTGCCGAGGGTCTTGCGCGCCGCGCCCTTCTTCATCAACTCCGGCTCGAGAATCGCCACCGCAGCCTTCATGGCTTCGCCGGCCATCACCAGTTCAGGGAGAAAGGCTTCGCCCGCGGCAAAATTGTCGCCGACCTTGTTAATGCCGACCACGTAGCCATTGGTGATCGCGTCGAGCGGATCCATTCCAGCCGCGACCGCCTCGCGCGCCAGTTCCGCCGAGACATCCGAGTCTCCGTCGAGGATGGATTGGGCCATTTTTTGTTTCAACTCTTCAGACATAAAGTTTCTCCTTCAGGGTGGGATGATCGAGCCGCGCCGCAAACGACAGCGCCCAGCCCGGTTGTACGCCTGCGCGAGACGTTGCTCCATGCGCCCGAGTATATCAGCGGATTGCCGTGCGGGAAACAACAGCATCCGCGAAAGGCGCCATCGCTGGCTTCTTCGCGCGCGCTTTCTTAAATTTGACCCGCCCCCGCCTTCATGTTAAACTTATCAGTTGCAAAACGAAAGGAGAATGAAATGCGCGATCGAAAAGGCTGCCTCGCTGGTCTGCTTCAACTCTTTCTGCTCGACAAACTCTTCGACTGGCTTCAACAGCGCTTCGGTTTTGGGCGCGGCTGTTCAGGGTTTGGATGCGGAGTCATCCTCTTCATCATCTTTATCCTGTTCGCTTGCGGCATCTTCGGCAACACCGACTGGCTGAGTCTCTTCTGATGCGTCTCCGTTGGTTGGCTGGTCTGTTGGCGCTTGCGTTTTTGATTCCCGCCCACGCGCTCGCGCAGGCCGAGACAGGCATCCGCATCGCCTCTCCACCTTCGGGCGCGACCTTACGCGGACTGGTGGACATCCTCGGGACGACAGCGATAGATGGATTCTTCTCCGCTGAACTTTCCTTCTCCTACGCATCCTCTCCGACCCCAACCTGGTTCCTCATCGCCAACGTTGACCAACCCATCAACGACGGCCTGCTCGCCCAGTGGGACACGAATCTCGTCACCGACGGCGACTACGACCTGCGCTTGCGCGTGACCTTGCAGGACGGCTCCATCCTCGACTCTGTTGTGACGGGCCTGCGCATCCGCAACCTGACCCCGACTGAAACCGCCACTGTCCCACCGACAGTCACTCCCGAATTCTACGAAACCGCCGCGCCGACCTCGCCTCCCACGATCACGCCCGCGCCCACAGCCACGCATTTACCCACGCCCACGCCTCTTCCGCCCAATCCCGCTGCCGTGACCCAGGCCGAGATCATCTCCAGCCTCACGCGTGGACTGTTCATTGCCTTCCTTGCTTTTCTCATCATCGGAGCCCTCCTTCATCTTCGACGATGAGCGTATGGCACGTATACAGGTACACACGTATACAGGTACACACGTATACACGTATACACGTACACACGTATACACGTACACACGTACACACGTACACACGTACATTAGCAGGCTTTTCTTTTGTTTGAGCGTAAAAGGCGCTCTCTAACCCGAACCCCGACACCCGACACCTGAAACCTGAAACCTGACACCTGACACCCAACACCCGACACCTGACACCCGACACCCGAAACCTGACACCTGACACCTGACACCTGAAACATGACACCTGAAACATGACACCTGACACCCTCCTCCTCATCGGCCTCGGTAACCCTGGCCGCGAACACAAAGACTCCCGTCATAACTTCGGCTTCATGCTGATTGACCGCTTGTGCGTCCGCTTGAACGCGCGCGGGATGAAGATGCAATCGAAGGCCATTGTCATCACCGCGCTTCACGAAGAACGCAAGTTGATCCTCGCCAAGCCGCAGACCTACATGAATCTCTCGGGTCAATCCGTGCAGGGACTGGCGCACTTCTACAAAATTCCCATCGCGAATCTCATGGTTCTCTCCGACGACCTGGACCTGCCCTTCGGCGCGATCCGCATCCGCGCCTCGGGCGGACCTGGCGGCCAGCGCGGTATGGCCTCCATCATCGAACGTCTCGGCTCGAAAGATTTCCCGCGCCTGCGTCTCGGCATTGGACGCCCGCCTGGGAGGATGGATCCCGCCGATTACGTCCTCCAGGATTTCCCCCGCGCCGACTTGAAAGACCTCTCCGAAATTCTCGACCGCGCCGCCGACGCCGCGCTGACGTTTGTCGCTGAAGGTCTGAACGCGGCAATGAATAAATTTAACGGAACAGGCGAAACCTCGGAGTGACCTGCTCTCACGCCCCCGTACCCCGTACCCCGTACCCCGCACCCCGCAACTCGTACCCCGCACCCCGTGTCCTCCTCTCTCCTCCTCCAGCGCATCCGATCCCTGCCCGCCTACCAGGAGACACTGGCGAATCTCTCCGCGCAGCCTCTCGGTTTGCCGCGTTCCGCGCGCCTGCCTGTGCTTGCCTCCCTCCACGCGGACCTGAACCAGCCGACCCTGCTCGTCACCGACCGCGCCGATCGCGCCCTCGCGCTCTTTGATGAATTGGCTTTCTGGCTTCCCGAAGCGCCGCGCTATCTTTTCGCTGAACCCAATCCGCTTTTTTATGAGCAATCTCCCTGGGGCGCAACAACGCGCCGCGAACGTTTACAGGTTCTCACCGCCCTCGCTGCTTACCACTTGCCGTTTATCCAAAAACCGCAAACTCCGCCCATCGTTGTCGCCTCCGCTCGCTCTTTAATGACGCGCACTCTCCCGCGCCGCGACTATCTCAAAGCCTGCAAGAAGCTTTCTGCGGGACAAACCATCCAGCCTGAAACTCTCATCCGCGCCTGGGCTGAGATCGGCTACCAGCGCGCGGACACGGTCCTCGAAGCGGGTCAATTCTCCCATCGCGGCGGCCTGCTCGACATCTGGCCGATGGCCGCGCGGCAACCCGCCCGCCTGGATTTCTTCGGCGATGAGATTGAGACTCTTCGTCAGTTTGATCCAGCCACCCAGCGTACCATTGCGACATTGGATTCGATTCTGATTACGCCCGCAAGGGAATTTCTTCTAGGCAACGATTCGTTATTCGATAATCGAGATTCGATATTGGATGTTCCGAATTTCGATTTATCGAATAACGAATATCAAATATCAGAACTCCATCTTCCCCTCCTCCACCCCTTCCCCGCCAGTCTCTTCGATTACCTCCCGTCGAAATCTTTGATTGCCGTGGACGATCTCAGCCTGATCGAAGGCATGATGGACGAAGTAGAGGAGCAGGCCATCCGCTCACGAAACGAATCCATCGAAGACGGGATTCTCGCGGCCGATTTTCCCGTTCCGTATTTAACATGGTCGGAGTTGGCAGATGGCGTTGGGACGCGGCGGCTGATCGAACTGGGGCACATTGGGGAGAGCGATCAGCCGTCGGCGCGCGGCGAACGATTGGCGGAGCAGTTTGGTCATATCGAACGATTCGCTGGACGGTTGAAACCATTTGAAGAGTATCTTGCAAAATTAGGGGATGACGGCAAACAAGCGTTCATCGTTTCTCGTCAACGCGCGCGCTTGCAGGAACTTTGGGCGCAGTCTCGTCAGCAATCGTCAATCGAAAATCTAACATTCATCGAAGCCTCTCTCAGCGAGGGCTGGCAGATTGGGGATCTTTTCCTCATCACGGATTCTGAAATCTTTGGCTGGGAGCGGCCGACTCCGCGCGCACGCGTGCGCGCCGCCGTCGAAACCCCCGAAGCGGTCTACGCAGACCTGCAAGCGGGCGACCACGTCGTTCACGTGGATCATGGAATCGGGCGTTTCGCGGGACTCGTCCAGCGCCAATTGGACGGGCGCGCGCGCGAGTTCATCGCGCTCGAGTACGACGGCGGCGACACGCTCTACATCCCCGTTCATCAAGCCGATCGGTTAACGCGCTACGTCGGCGCGGACGGCGGCTCGCCAGCGCTCGATCACCTCGGCGGCCAGGCGTGGCGCGAAAAGCAGGGGAGAGTCAAAGAGGCGGTCAGGAAAATCGCGCAGGAGATGCTCGACCTCTACGCGCGTCGTCATATCTCTGTGGGATATTCGTTTTCAGCGGATACCAGCTGGCAGCGCGAACTCGAAGATTCCTTTCCGTATATCGAGACCGAGGATCAAACGCGCGCGCTGGCAGACATCAAGCGTGATATGGAACATCCGCGCCCAATGGATCGTCTGCTGTGCGGCGACGTGGGCTACGGAAAAACGGAGGTCGCGCTGCGCGCCGCGTTCAAGGCAGTGATGAGCGGGAAACAGGTTGCGATTCTCGTCCCCACAACAGTGCTGGCCCAGCAGCACTACGAAACATTTTTACAAAGGCTTGCCGCGTTTCCCGTTAAGGTTGAAATGCTCTCGCGTTTTCGCACACAGAAAGAACAGGATGAGATATTGGCGCGGCTCGCCATCGGCGAAATGGATATCGTGATCGGCACGCACCGCCTGATCTCGGCTGATGTGCAATTCAAAGATTTGGGGCTGGTCGTGATTGACGAGGAGCAGCGCTTCGGCGTGGCGCATAAGGAACATTTTAAAAAAATGCGCACCGAACTGGACGTGTTGACTCTGACCGCCACGCCGATTCCGCGCACGCTCTACATGGCGCTGACGGGCGTGCGCGACATTTCGAATTTGAACACGCCGCCCGAAGAACGCCTGCCGATCAGCACGCACGTCGGCCCGTATACGCCGCGCATTGTGCGGCAGGCTGTTTTGCGCGAACTGGAACGCGGCGGACAGATTTTCTTCGTTCACAACCGCGTCCACACCATTGACGCGATGAAGGCGCACTTGGAAAAACTCGTCCCCGAAGCGCGCATAGACGTGGGCCACGGCCAGATGCCCGAGGGCGAACTCTCGGCGGTGATGCATCGCTTCACTTCTGGAGAGATTGACATCCTACTTTCGACGACGATCATCGAATCGGGACTCGACATTCCGAACGCCAACACCCTCATTGTGGACCGCGCCGACGCCCTGGGCCTGGCCCAACTTTACCAACTGCGCGGCCGCGTCGGGCGCGGCGCGATGCGCGCCTACGCCTATTTTTTCCGCCACAACAAGATCAACCCAACGGCAGACGGACAGGCGCGACTGGATGTGGTCGCGGAAAATACGCAGCTGGGCGCGGGCTACTCGATCGCCATGCGCGACCTCGAAATTCGCGGCGCGGGCGAACTGCTCGGCGCGCGCCAGCACGGATTTATCCAGGACGTTGGCTTTCATCTTTACACGCGCCTGCTCGCGGACGCGGTGAGGCATATTCGAGTCGAAAGTCGAAAGTCGAAAGTCGAGGAGACGCCTGAGCTTCGACCTTCGACCTTCGACTTGCCCTTAGCCATGCCTGTCAACGTGGACCTGCCCCTCGCCATCGGTATTCCCGCCGACTATATCCCCGACCAAAACCTGCGCCTGCGACTCTATCGCCGCATCGCGGACCTGCGCGACGAATCCGAGCTGGACGCGCTTGCCTATGAATTCCGCGACCGCTTCGGCGGACTGCCCGATATGCTGGACAACCTGCTCTATCAAATGCGCGTCAAACTGCGCGCCGAAAAGGCGGGACTCGCCTCGGTCAGTTGGGAGGGCGGGCAGGTCGCGCTGCGCTTCCCCGCGCCCGCGCCAGAGACGGAAGACGCGGCGTTGAAATCCTCAAAGGGAAACCGTCTGCCCGATCTCGCCCCCGATGTACGCGGCGGGAGGAATATCTATTGGGTCAATTTTACGAAGAACGAAAATTGGATGCCGAGGCTGTTGGAAGTGTTGGAGCTTGTAAAACAGCAGTCGAGAAATTATTGACACCCCAGAATTTCATCCGCATCGGCGGAGGCAGAATCCCGTTCCGCGGACGGCGGGGTTTCCATCTTCAATCCCTGCCACACGGGACACAAAATCGTTTTCATATTCGCGCTGACGCGGTTGGACTGCCTGGTTAGCGCGAGCGCCTGCCTCCAATTTCCCATGTGGGCATAGCCTTGAATGAAGGGGATATATTCGAATCCGTGACCAGGCGCGTACCCGCCGCGTTCGGCCAGTTCCCAGAAGAAGACAACCTGCTCCCAGTCGCCAATCTGCCGCGCCAGATCCGCGCGCTGATAATGAAAGCACCACGAGGCGGGGTTTTCAGGAACAATGGCGCGGTACAGCGCTCGGTCGGTTTCGTGCTTATCTTGAATGCGACTTAAATTGGAAACCAGCGCGGCCCGTTTGACCGCATCGGGCAGGCCGCGATAAGCCGCGTCTTCGGGGCGCAGAATCCACAGGCATTGATTCTTCTCAGGCTCGAAGACGATAATCAGGCTGTCGCGGCTGTCTGCCGTGAATGTAGACGCGTATTTTTTCGCGGTCAATTCCACGCCCTCTGCAAGCGAGGCCGCGTCCGTGTTGAGATTCTCCGAGATGGCGAAGAACCAATATGGGCTGGGGCGCAGCGACTTCGTATCGTAGATGGTCTGCAGGGCGAAACTTGTCGGGTAATCACCCATGTAGCCGAGGATCTCCTGGTCGGTGATGACGGCCGTCCCAGGCTCGATGTAAGGCGCGCGCCAGCTCAACTGCTCGTAGAGTGTGACCTGTTTCTCCCACGCGTTCTTGAAATCAAACGCGACGCGGTTGTGATGACCGATCAGCAGACCGATCAGGATCGCGAACATCACGCGCCGCGTCTTCTCGGACGTGAAGAGGGATTCGAAGGCGAGCGCGGCCAGCATCCCCGCGCCAGGCAGGGCGGCGAGGGCGAAGCGTCCGTTCCACGGCTCGAGTTTGAGATGGATGATGAAGTTAGCGGCATAAGCGGGCGCGAGGCCAAGTAGAAGGGAGAGAATGCCAGATAGGGGGTAGGAGTTAGGAATTAGGAATTGCGACGTGGGGGATAAGTGACGAGTGTTCTTTAGTGTACCTATGTACGTGTCTACTTGTGTACTTGTGTAGATGTAGGCGAGGATGGCAGAGGAAAAGGTGATTCCAAGTACAACAAAATTGCGCGCGCGGTTCAATTCGAAGGCGGATGGATCAACAAGTTTGGACCAGGAAGCGGCGAGCAGGAGGGCGAGGTCTGCGGGGAGATTCTGGAGGGCGGAAAGGATGGATTGCAGGGTGAGCGCGTCGGCGGGATTGTTACGCAGACCAAGCGAGCCGAGAAAGTCCACGCGCCAGTAGAGAAAGAGGAGCAGGACAAGGAGATAGGGGAACCAGGCCAGAGCGACGCGCCTGGTAATCTGCGCGTAGCCAGAATTGGAGGCGCCATCATTTTTTTGAAGGCTGTCTGGATTGCGGCCTTGTTTCGCTCCTTGCTCGTTGCCCGCGTAAATTTCTCTCCCTCCTGTCGGTTTGACAGCCAGCCAGATAATCAACGGCCGTAACAACTCCAGCCCGACAAAATATTCGACGGTGAAAAGGTGGATCGTCTCCGCGAGGATCGCCAGCGCGCTAAACAGCAGCCAGCGTTTTGGCTCCCTCAGCGCGCGCAACATAAACAGCAGGGACGCGAAGTACAGCGCGAACGAGATCCAATGTTCCGTGTAAACGACAGCCTGCGGTTGAAGCGTGAAGATGGGATACAGCAAAAAGAAAAACGAGGCCAGCCGATTCGCGCGCGTCCGATTTGGGAAGAGCGCCGTTAGCGTGGAAAAGAACAGCAGGACAGCGATCAGTCTCAATGTTAACGAAAGAACCTGCCAGGGCAGGGGAGCGAATCCCAACAGCGGGTAGAGCGTCGCGTAGACCCAGGCCGCAGTTGGACGCCCGTCCATCGTCAGGAATTCCAGCATCCCGCGCCCGCCCGCCGCGCTTCCGTAATGGATGAAATGCCAGTCGTCTTGAAAAAATCCAAGCGCGGGAATCAGCAGGCCGAAAGCAAGGACTCCCGCGGCGATGAGCGCCGCGCGTGGATCGCGCCGCGCAAAAAATTTAAACATGAAAATGATTATACTATGCGGCTATAATGAAAGTTTGGCGCGGGTTAGCGAGCGCCCTCTGCAATGCAGCGTACTCTCTCTAACGCGCTTTTGCAAGCGGCCTACTTGAGGAAGGACCATGAAAAAACTATTGCTTGTCGGGTTGATCTTTTTACTATTGTCGGCCTGCATTCCCTCGCAGGAACAGATTGACGAAATTCTTTCCGCCGCCGAAAAAACCGCGCTGGCGCAGGTGACCTTTGTGCCTGTAACGTACACGCCCAACGTGGAGACGGTTGTCGCTCAGACCTTCTCGGCCATGACCGCCAACGCGCCGTCTTCCGCGATGCCCGATGCGGATTCGCAGGCCGCGACGGTGACCCCCGCGCCGACGGTCACTGCCACGCCCGCGCCTGGTTCGATCAGCGGGAAGTTATCCTACCCTTCGAGTTTTCTTCCGCCCCTGCGCGTGATCGCCTTTCGCGTGGACGGCGAGTATTACCGCTACGTGGACACGCTGCAGAATCAAAGCGCCTACCAGATCACAGGGCTCGCGCCTGGCCTGTATCGCGTGGTCGCGTATACGCTGGATGGCGCGCTGGCGGGCGGATATTCGCAGATGGTTCCGTGCGGCCTGCTGGCCAGCTGCGCCGATCATTCGCTGATCGAAGTGGAAGTGAAGGCCGGGCAAGACACGCCCAATGTGGACCCTGCCGACTGGTACGCGCCCGAAGGTAGTTTCCCGCCCATGCCGGACGCGAGCGCCATCCTGTCCACCGCGACCGCAGACGGCCCGCCCGCGTTGACAGGAAACGGAGGAATTGCAGGCCAGGTCGGTTATCCCTCGAGCGGGATTCCTCCGATGCGAATTGTCGCGTTTCGAGTCGGCGACTTTAATGAATACTACTCCATCACAACCGGACCGAACGAGAATGCGTATTCCATGTCGCTGCCGCCCGGAAAATATTATGTGGTGGCGTATGTGCTGGGTGGTGGATTGGCCGGCGGCTACACTCAGGCTGTCGTCTGCGGGTTGACAGCGGCCTGCACCGACCACTCACTGATCGCCGTGCAGGTTTCCTCGATGGTTGTGCTGCATAACGATGTCAATCTCATGGACTGGTATGCGCCAGATGGAACCTTTCCGTCGAATCCATATCCATAGCCCTCGTTTTCCACTCTCGCGCTCCAGCGCAAACCTTCAGCGGCCTCCCTAAAAACCCGTTTTGCGAGGAGGAGACTTTCGACGCCACGCAATAAAAAACCAGGTTCTCAAAGAAGCCTGGTTTTTTCTCGTGATAAAATAGAACGTACGTTCCCGTTCAAGCGAGACCAAAATGGATTTCAAACTCACCGCTCCCTTCATCCCCATGGGCGACCAGCCCGAAGCGATTCAAAAACTTGTAGACGGCGTGCAGCAAGGCTTACGGCATCAGGTCCTGCTCGGGGCCACTGGCACCGGAAAAACTTTTTCCATCGCGAGCGTCATCCAGCAATTGCAAAAACCCGCGCTCATCATGGCGCACAACAAGACTCTCGCCGCGCAGCTCTACGCCGAGTTTAAGGAATTCTTCCCTGAAAACGCGGTGGAATACTTCGTCTCGTACTACGATTATTACCAGCCCGAAGCCTACGTCCCGCGTCACGATCTCTATATCGAAAAAGAAACGCAGATCAACGAAGAGATCGAACGCCTGCGGCTGGCGGCCACCACCAGCCTGATCTCGCGCCGAGACGTGATCATCGTGGCCTCGGTCTCGTGCATCTACGGCCTCGGCTCGCCCGAAGAGTTCGGCAAAGGCACGGTGACACTCCAGCTGGGCGCGCTCTATCGGCGCAACGCGTTGCTGCGTCAGCTGATCGAGAGTCAGTACCAGCGCAACGATATTGAATTGAAAAGCGGCAACTTCCGCGTGCGCGGCGACACGCTGGAGGTCATGCCTGCCTACGAAGATAAACGCGCCTATCGCGTCACCTTCTTCGGCGACGAGGTCGAACGCATCATGCAGTTCAGCCCGCTGACAGGCGAGGTCTTCGACGAACCGCAGGAAATCTCGATCTATCCCGCCAAACAATACCTCACCGCCGCCGACAAAATGAAGGATGCCATCGCCGACATTGAAAAAGAATTGGAAGAACGCCTGGCACTTTTCAAAGAGCAGGGCAAACTGCTCGAAGCCCAGCGACTCGAACAACGCGCCCGCTACGATCTGGAAATGCTAAAGGAGGTCGGCTACTGTTCGGGCATCGAAAATTACTCGCGGCATCTCGACCAGCGCGAGGCTGGCACGCACCCGTGGACATTGATTGATTTCCTGCCCAGCGATTACCTGCTCGTCATTGACGAGTCGCACATGAGCATCCCGCAGATCCGCGGCATGTACAACGGCGACCGCTCGCGCAAGGAGACCCTCGTCGAATACGGCTTCCGCCTGCCGAGCGCGCTCGACAACCGCCCGCTTAAATTTGACGAATTCGAGCAGGTGATGGGCTGCACGATTTACACCTCCGCCACGCCAGGGCCGTACGAAATGCAGCATGCCGAACAAGTTGCCGAGCAGATCATCCGCCCGACGGGACTGGTGGACCCCGAAGTGGATGTCCGCCCGACGAAAGGCCAGGTGGACGATCTCGTCAAAGAATTGCGCGCCCGCGTCGAGGTCGGCGAGCGCGTCCTGGTCACCACGCTCACCAAACGCATGGCCGAAGACCTGTCCACATACCTGATGGAACTCGGCGTAAAAGTCCATTATCTTCATTCCGAAGTGGAGACTCTCGAACGCGTCGGCATCTTGCGCGACTTGCGCCTGGGTGTCTTCGATGTGATCGTCGGCATCAACCTCCTGCGCGAAGGGCTTGACCTGCCCGAAGTTTCCCTCGTGGCGATTCTCGACGCGGACAAGGAGGGCTTCCTGCGATCCGACACGGCTCTCATCCAGACGATCGGCCGAGCCGCGCGTCACGTCAACGGGCGCGTCGTCATGTACGCGGACCGCGTCACCGACTCAATGAGGCGCGCCCTCGACGAGACCGCGCGCCGCCGCGCCAAACAGGTTCAATACAACACGGAACACGGCATCGTCCCCGTCAGCATCCACAAAGAGATCCACGACCTGACCGAGCAAATGTCGTCGAAGGCGGTGGCGGAGATGAAGGGCGAATACAAGACCAGGTCACGCGAGGCGCTGCCGCGCGATGAAATGAAACGTCTGCTCGGCGAGTTGGAGAGTCAGATGAAAGAAGCCGCGAAGAATCTCGAATTCGAAAAAGCCGCCGCTCTGCGCGACGAACTCTACGAATTGAAAGCCGTCTTCGCGGACGAGGAGAATCTCAAACCGTGGGAGAGGTTGAAACTGCTGGCGGGAGAATAATCACGGCTCCGACTTTGCCCGATTGTATCGGGCGCACTCCAATCTTGTGCTACACTCAAACACCAACGCCCTCCCGCATCCCTTCCCAGTACTTCGTCTCCTGCGCCCAGCCCGGCTTCCTAAAACGGTGAACCATGGAACTTGATCTCGACCTCTACCGCCACGAAATACGCGTCTCCACGAACCCGCTTGTGCGTCTCTCCGCAATTGACGTTTCGCCGGACCGCCCCCAGCGCGCCTTCGTTTTCATTCATGGTTTCGGCGGGCAGGCGCTGCAATGGACCAACCAGATGCGCATGCTCTCGCGCTCCAACCGCGTCGTCGCCCTCGACCTGCGCGGTCACGGCCTCTCGGACAAACCCTCGTCCGGATACGACATGCCCACCCTCCTGCGCGACATCGAAACCGCCCTCGACGTTCTGCGCGTCGCAAGCCCGCTCGTCCTGGCTGGACATTCCTTCGGCGGCGCGATCGCCACCGACTTTGCGCTGGCCCATCCCGAACGCGTCGAACGCCTGATTCTGATCGCCACCGCCGGAGAGTTTCGCCTCAACCCCCTCTTCCGGCTCGGGTTGTCGTTGCCAAACATTGCCTTAAGGGCGGCAGGCTTCTTCACCCGCAAATGGTTGCACGGCCCGCCCGCCGCGCTCAAACGCATGCATACCGAATCCGTCTCGAAGTGGACCGGCTGGGACAAATTCCGCTCCTTGAACGTTCCCACCCTCGTCATTCGCGGCCATCGCGACGCGGTCTTCGAACGAGTTAACTTTGAAGCGGTCACCAGGCACATCCCCGGCGCGGAAGAATCCGATATCGGCTCCTCCGGCCACATGGTCATGCTTGAACGGCGCGACGCTGTCAACCGCGCCATCGAGAGATTCCTTGAACGGGAATCCCAACGCTCCTGGCGCGACGACCGCCATGAGCCAGACGGCGAAACGCATCGAACCCCGAATGGCGGCGGCCGCGATGCCCTGCTCAAAGAGCGTCCCTGGTTGGCGCATTATGAAAAAGGCGTGCCATACACGGTTGGAATTCCGCACATCCCGTTGCACCACCTCCTGCGTTCTGCCGTGCGCCGCTTCCCCAATCGCGCCGCGATCTACTTTGAAGGCGCGCGGCTCTCGTATCGCAAACTGAATCATCAGGCCAACCGCTTCTCCAATGCCCTGATCGGACTTGGAGTGGGACAGGGCGCGCGCGTCGCGCTGCTCCTGCCAAATGTCCCGCAAATGGTCATCGGGTTTTATGGCGCGCTCAAAGCCGGCGCGACGGTTGTCTTCATGCCGCCGCTGACCGACCCCGAAGAACTCGTGCGTCAAATTAAAGACGCCGACGTGAGCGTGCTGGTCGCATTGAATCTCTCGGCGGGGCTGGCGAAGCAAATTCAAAACGCGACCGACATCCCGCACATCATCCTCACGGACCCCGGCGACCACCTGCCCTTCTTCAAGAAGATGATCTCGCGCTGGCGCAATCGCGGCCTGACCGTGCCGGGCGCGCTCCGCTGGCGTCATATCCTGCGCGCCGCCGACTGGCATTCCCCCTCCACGGTCGAAGTCGCGCCGGAGAACCTGGCCGTGATCCAATACACCGGCGGTACGACCGGCTCCTCGAAGGGCGTCATGCTCTCGCACCGCAACCTCATCGCCAATGCCCTGCAGACGCGTCACTGGATGCCGGCCGCAATTGAAGGCCGCGAGCGCTTCCTGTGCGTGATCCCCTTTTCGCACAGCTACGGACTCACCGCGTCGTTGAATGTCCCAATATCGCTGGGCGCCTCACTTGTTCTCAAGCCGCGCTTCGAGATCAACGACATTTTGAAGTCCATCAAAAAACACCGCCCGACGATCTTCTCCGGCGTGCCGAACATGTATGTGGCGATCAACAACTTTCGCGGCGCGCGCAAATTTGGCATCTCTTCCATCAAGGCCTGTATCAGCGGGTCCGCCTCGCTGCCGGTCGAGGTGCAGGAAGCCTTCGAAAAATTAACCAAAGGCAAACTCGTCGAAGGGTACGGCCTGACAGAGGCCGGGCCGATCACACACGCCAACCCCCTGGGCGGGACGCGCAAAGTCGGCAGCATCGGTATCCCTGTCCCATCCACAGAGGCGGCCATCTTCGATCTTGCCAGGCACGGCAGGCCAGTCAAGCCGGGACAGATCGGCGAACTGGCAGTGCGTGGTCCACAGGTGATGCTGGGGTACTGGAAGAATCCTGAAGCCACCCGCGATGCGATCACCCCGGATGGCTGGTTGTTGACCGGCGATGTGGCGCAAGCCGATGAAGACGGCTACATCCGCATTATCGCCCGCAAGGCGGATATGTGGTACGCGGGCAAGCCGGACAAACCCGCTTTTCCACGCGATATCGAAGAGGTGTTGTACGAAATTCCCCAGTTGAAAGAAGCGGCTGTCGTTCCCATTGCCGGGCGTCCGTTTGCGTTTGTCATCGCCGGGCGCGAACGCCCCACACCGGAATCTGTGATCGCGTATTGCAAGCGCAGACTGCCTCCATACCTTGTCCCGCGCTTTGTTATCTTCGTAGATGATTTTCCGCGCACATTCATCGGCAAAGTTCTCCGTAGAGAGTTGGCAAAACGATATGAGAAATACCAGGCTGAGGGGTAAATTGTTCGAGATTCCTTCGCAGGTGAATTATGTCGAGCAGGGGAGCGGACACCCGGTCATTTGCATTCACGGACTCGCCGCCTCACTCCACGACTGGGATGAGTTTCTGCCCGCGCTCGCCTCGAATCATTTTCATGGCTACGCCCTCGATCTGCTCGGTCACGGCGACAGCCCCAAGCCCGATTCGCGTTCCTACAAAACGAAGTGGGCGCTCAAGCATCTTGAGGCGTGGATCGACTCGCTGAACCTTAAAGAAAATCCGGTACTGGTCGGCCATTCGCTTGGCGGATACCTCTCCCTGCGTTATGCCCTGCGCCAGCCTCAGCGTGTCCGCGCACTGGCGCTGATCAATCCATTTTATCGCCTCGATCAACTCCCGCTCCTGCTTCGCCGTACCTATCGCCGTCCGACCCTTAACGCCCTCATGGTGCAACGCACGCCCGGCTGGCTCTTCCACTGGATTGTTAATATCACCAACATCGCGCTGGGCCGCACCGGCGGCTCGACCATGGAACTATCTGATTCAGTGCGACTGCAAACCGCCCTCGATTACAAACGCACCGCGCCCGGCGCGTTTAACCTGCCCAACACCGTTCGCGACCTGACCTCCGACCTGCCTCGCCTGCTTCACCCGACTCTCGTCCTCTGGGGGGACCGCGACCAAACCCTCGCGCCGCAATTTTTTCCTCCGCTCGTCGGCGCCATTCCCAACGCGCGCGGGGTGGAAATTCCTGGTGGACACGTCCCGCATCAATCGAACGTGGATGAATTCAATCGGTTAATACTGGAGTTTTTGAGAGGGTTGTAATCTGCCGCGCGTACGGCAAGATTCATCTTGCTGCCGGGAGATGACGAGCGCGCGCGCGGTATCGCACCCCGCGCTATTTTTTGCGTGTACACCTCGATATTTTAAGATAAATAGCCCCTTCGGCCTCTTGAGGTGAGTTTGCAGATATGTTAGAATGCCCGTCACTCCGCTATATGTACGGGGATGAAGAAGTGAATATCCCATATATGGCGGGAACACAAGTTCTAAAATTGGTCATTCATGCGCTGTCCCTACTGCCAAAACCCCGACTCGAAAGTACTCGATACCTCCCACGATAGCCACGGAGGAATTCGCCGCCGCCGCGAGTGCCTGAAATGCGGTCAGCGTTTTAGCAGCTACGAGCGCCCGATTCTGGCCACGCCGCTACTGATCAAACAGGACGGCGCCCGCGAAGAATTTGACCGCGAAAAACTGGCGCGCGGCGTGCGGATTGCCTGCGCCAAGCGTCCGGTCTCCGCCGCGGACATCGAGCGACTGATCGGCCAGGTGGAGACAGACTTGCAGAAAATGGGCAAGGCGGAGGTCTCCTCGCGCGTCGTCGGCGATCTGGTAATCAACCGCCTCAAGGAATTGGACCAGATCGCATATATCCGTTATGCTATTGTTTATCTCCGCCTTTCCGACCTGCACGCGCTCCGCAACGAAATAGACCACCTGCTCGAAGGTTAATTGAATGACCGGCAAGGCTCTCTGAGGGGAGAGTGTCTTTGTCGTTTTTTTTCATCCCTGTGCCCTTCCCTGAATCTTTATTGAAAAGGAGAATTTGTTATGTCCGGTAAAACCAGCTCGCCCAGTATGAAAAATTTATCTATGACACCTTCCATGCCGGGCGACCTTCCATTGGTGGACCTGACGGAAAATTCGCGCAAGGTGCTGACAAGGCGTTATGTCCGCCGTGCAGATGATGGCAAGCCAGCCGAAACCGTTGAGGCAATGTTCTGGCGCGTCGCCTACAACATTGCCAAAGTGGAAGCAACCTGGGGCGCGGATGTGATGGCGCGCGCCGTTGAGTATTATCATCTTTTAACTTCAAAGAAATTTTTTCCCAATTCTCCGACTTTTACCGGGGCGGGCACGCCGCTGGGCCAGTTGGCGGCTTGCTTTGTGCTTCCGATCTCCGACGATATGGGGCGTCACAGCGCGGGCATTTTTCAAACTCTGCGCGACGCGGCGTTAATTCAACAAACTGGCGGCGGGAACGGATTCTCATTCTCGCGCCTGCGCCCAAAAGGCGGACTCGTAAAGTCCTCCGCCGGTCAAGCTACGGGACCGGTGGGATTCCTGCGCGTCTATGACCATGCCTTCGGCGAGATCGCGCAGGGCGGCTGTTTGCTCCCCGACACGTTGGTATTCACCGACAAAGGCTTGCTACGCCTCGATGAAATCGTGAACACGGAAGTCCCCGGATGGCAGGAACATTCCTTGACAGTGCCAACAGATGAAGGCAGGAAGGTGTCCCCGCGCGGATTCAACAATGGAGTCGCAGACGTTCTTCGTGTTCATACGCGCGAAGGCCTGAACATCACCGGAACACCGAATCACAAAGTGAAGGTGATGACTGATGGAGGCGCGCAATGGAAGGAAATCCAGAACCTGTCTCACGGCGATTGGATCGTTGTCCGTCTTGGCGAACATATAGGTAGAATGCAAGCCTTGAAGAAGCCAACCCGCCAGCATGGAAATCAAGTGATGCCGAACCTGCCTTCGATGCTGGATGAGGAATTTGCATTTTTCCTTGGGTATCTGGCTGGGGATGGATTCGTGGCGCAATCCGGCGATGATCATCGCGTGGGGGTAAGTGTTGCTCATTCATCCTATCTGATGGAGGAAATGCCCCATCTTTTGGAAAGACAATTTGGGGTCGCTGTTCATAGAATGCAAAAGCCCGGTGACCGTTCGGTCACCTTTGTGATGGACAATCGCACCATAAAAGATTTTCTGACGATGAATGGGCTTACAAAACGAACCAGCCGCGATGTCTCCGTCCCGAGGCTTGTCAGGCAGTCGCCCGTCAACGTGGTAGGCGCGTACTTGCGCGGACTGTTCGAGGCGGATGGTTCGCTTTCACATGGATATCCAGTCCTAACTACTTCATCCTCTGGATTGGCTCGCGAAGTGTCTACACTGTTGATTGGTCTGGGTTGCCCAGTGAGCATCCGGACGGTCGCGGCCGGACTGGATCGCTGGGGCGATTCGGAAACGTATCATGTGCGCATCAACTCCAAGGTTGGGTTGGATGCCTGGCGCGAAAAGATCGGGTGTGACCAACGCTCCCGTTTTGTGGCTGCTTATGCCTGGGAAAGCGACTTGCGCAGGGAAAGTTCTTACGTCTTGCCAAACCCGCGTTATTGGCTTCAACCTGTCCTTGATGAAATCACACTAGAGCAGATGGACAGCAAGGGACGCGGTAGAAATATCAACTTCCGCGCCAGTGAACCGAAACTCCGTCGTCAAGCCCTGCGCTATCTACGCGATGACCGCAATCTGACGCGCTCGGGATTCGATTTACTAAAGGCAGATCACCCGGAAGAATTCCAAACTGCGCCCTCCGCAGAGCGGCTTTGGTTTGTGGAAGTCCGGGGAGTTGAGTCTGCAGGACAGTCGCTGACACTCGACCTTGAGGTTGCAGACAACCACACCTATCTTGCCTATGGCATGGTGACTCACAATACTCGCCGCGGCGCGAATATGGCTGTCTTGCGCGTGGACCATCCCGATGTGGAGGAATTCATCACTTGCAAGACCAACGAGAATCAGATCACCAATTTCAATATCTCCGTCGGCATCACGGATGCATTCATGCGCGCCGTACAGGAAGATAAGGAATGGGAATTGCGTTTCCCGGATATTTCGCAGAAAGAATATCGCGGCTGGACCGGGACACTGGAGCAGGCTGAAAAAGCCGGTATGCCCATCCGTTCATACGGCAAAATTAAGGCGCGCGACCTGTTCAGCAAGATCGTCAAGCAGGCGCATCACAACGGCGAGCCGGGCGTGTTGTTCCTCGATGCGGCCAATCGCAGTAACCCGGTCCCGCATTTGTATCCGCTCGAAGCGACAAACCCGTGCGTTACTGGAGACACGCTTATTTACACCGACCAGGGTTTGCGACGCGCCGATGAATTGGCCTCTGAAGGGAATGGAATCAATGTTACATCGGACGCCCGCTTTGGCACAGAGACTTTCCTGCAAGCCACTCACGTTTTTCAAACTGGCGTCAAACCGGTTTACCGTCTCCTGACGCGCGAGGGGTATGAATTGCGCTTGACAGAAGATCACCGAGTGATGACATCGCTCGGTTGGGCAAAAACGCGTGACTTAAAGCCCGGCGACCGCGTTCACATTTTGAATCGCAAAGGCGGATTCGGCGCAGCCGGAACGTTGGAGGAAGGCCGCGTTTTGGGCTGGTTGATCGGCGATGGAACTGTAAACATAGTGCGGGCTGTGCTTTCATTTTTCGGCGCCGAGAAGCGCGAACTGGCCCCGCTCTTTGCAGAAATGGTTACAAATCTTGTTGAGAAGCCGGGCCAGCGACGCGCGTACCCGGTAGGCATTGTTCAAGTGGATGACCGCGATGAAGCGCGTGTCGCATCTGACCGATTGCGAGATTGGGTCGCGCAGTATGGTATCACAGAGGAAAAGAAACACTTTGTTCCAGCGGACATCTACGCTGGCAGCGAAGAAATTCAACGCGGCTTTTTGCAGGCATTATTCACATCCGATGGGCAGGTGAATGACGGCGGCGAGAAGGGCTGTTCTGTGCGCCTTTCATCCAGTCATCTGAATCTGTTGAAGGATGTTCAACGCCTGTTGCTGAATTTTGGCATTGCCAGCCGTATCTACGAAAATCGCCGGCCTGCTGGTTATCGAATCATGCCCGACGGCAAAGGCGGGACAAAAGAATATTTTCATCAATCGCAGCACGACCTGGCGATCCGTAAATCAAACCTGATCCGTTTTGCAAATGAGATTGGCTTTCTTACTGAAGCGAAACAGACACGATTGCTTGGTTACCTTGGCAGAATGACGCGCGGCCCATACGAAGAGCCGTTTCTGTGTACTGTGATGGCGGTTGAACCGGATGGCGTGGAACCGGTCTACGATTTGCATCAACCGCAAACCAATGCGTTCGTTGCAAACGGGCTGGTAGTGCATAACTGCGGCGAGCAATGGCTCGGACCGTACGAGAATTGCTGTCTCGGGTCGGTGAACCTCAACGAACATTGCGGAGCGGATGGAACGGTGGATTGGGAATCTTTGCGCCAATCGGTCGTCACCTCCACGCGCTTCCTCGACGACGTGGTGGAGGCGAATGCCTATGTCCCGGCTGTGGCGCAGTTGAAGGAAGCCGCGCACCGCGCCCGCCGCATCGGACTTGGCATCATGGGACTCGCGGACTTGATGTATCACGTCGGTGTGCGCTACGGCTCGCAAGAGGGGCAGGAGTTCGGCGCGCAGGTGATGGAGTTTGTCCGCTATCACACGATGAAGACCAGCATCGAGCTGGCTGAGGAGCGCGGACCGTTCCCTGCCATCGCGGGCAGTATCTACGACATGGACAACATGGCATGGACTCCGCCCCAACCGTTGGAGACATATCGCAACGACTACGCCCGCCCGGCGGTCGAGTGGGAGGCGATTGTTAAAGGAATTAAATCGCACGGCATCCGCAACGCCGCGCAGACGACCGTCGCGCCGACCGGCACAATTGCCACCGTCGCCGGTTGCGAAGGGTATGGCTGCGAACCCGTCTTCGCGCTGGCATACATCCGGCATGTCAACGACAATGGAAAAGATCTGAAACTGACATACGCCAGCCCGCGTTTCGATGAAGCCTTGAAAAAACTCGGGCTTGGCGAGGAGAAGCGTCAGGAGATCGTGGAGCAGGTGATGAGCGAAGGCACCTGCCGGCACGTTGACGCCCTGCCGAAAGAAATCCGCGATGTGTTCGTCGTCTCCGCGGACATCACCGCCGAGGAACATGTGCGTATGCAAGCCGCCCTGCAAACATTTGTGGATAACTCGCTTTCCAAAACGGTTAACTTCCACGAAAACGCAACTGAAGAGGATGTGGCGAAAGCGTACATGCTTGCATGGGAATTGGGATGCAAGGGCATCACAGTGTATGTGACCGGCTCGCGTGAAATCGTTGTGCTGGAAACAAAAGCCACTGCCGATAAAAAGGCTCCGCCTCCGACTCAGCCCGTTGCGGTTCCAGCCTCGCCGGCCTTGATCTGGCACGAAAGCAAAAAACCGCGCCCCGCCGCATTGACCGGTCGCACGCACAACGTGGACACACCGCTCGGAAAAGCCTTCATCACCATCAACGAGAACGGCGGCGAACAACCGTTTGAAGTGTTCATCAATACCGCCAAGGCCGGTTCCGAGACGGCCGCCGTCTCCGAGGCGATCGGGCGTTTGATCTCGTACATCCTGCGCCTCGCCAGCCCGGTCGCGCCGCTGGATCGCATGCGCGAGATCGTCCGCCAGTTGACCGGGATCGGCGGGGGCCGGTCGCTTGGCTTTGGCCCAAACCGCGTGCGTTCGTTGCCGGATGGAGTTGGCCACGTCTTGAGTGATTACCTGCGCGACAAGGACGGTTTAACTGCGCCAGTGATGGAAAAGAAAAACGGCAACGGCGGCCACGCGTTGGAGAGTGAAGGCGCGGCGCTGCCTGTCTCGAAGATCGGTGACCTGTGTCCTGAATGCGGCGAGGCGGCTGTGGTAAATGAGGAAGGTTGCCGCAAGTGCTACGCGTGCGGGTATTCGGAATGTTAGCAGGTCGGAAAGTTTGAACGGTGGAACGTTGAGCGGACGAGGAGACTCGTCCGCTTGATTTTATGACAGAACTTACGCATAATTGGCGTTCTCCCCTGGCGCCGCCCGTGATTTGCCAGGCAAATCAGGCAGGCGTAACGCCAGCAGGCGCGTTAGAGAACGCGCCCTACGCAAGGTTTTGCGTAAATCCTGTATGAATCGAAAGGAGCCTCCCGTGTCAAAAATCATCCCCGCCGCCGAGAAAGTTATCCGCGCCCGCGCGCTGATCCAGAAGGCGCGCGAGTACCCAGTCCCAACAGAAGGATTAGGGAAAGGCGATTTCTCTTATATGGCCAACGTCAAAGACCTGTTGCGTCAGGCGCGCGACCTGGTCAAGTTCATTCCGCAGACCATGGGCGTCCCGGCCGAGATGAAAGAGGCGGTGAAGAAAATATTTCAAGAGATCGAAGATACCCAGCGCGAACTATTGCATTGAATTCTCAACAGCACAAATGCCAAAAATGAACCGTTAAGCCCGCGAGGGCGCGAAGAAAATCTATAAAACCTGGCGTTTTTCGCGGTTAACCGGCGTTCTTTTCCTCAATTGGTTGTAAAATGGAACTGGATGAAAAAAGGAGTTTTCTCATGAACAACAAAGAACTCGAAAAACTTCTCGAAACCCTGCGTCAGGAATTAAAAAACACCCAAGGCGTGGATGAAAGAGGCGCGGAACTGTTGCGCGGCCTCGATGAAGATCTACATCACCTGCTTGCTGGCAAAGAATCCAGCCCCGCCTCCATGCTCGACCGCTGGAACGATTCCCTTGACCATTTTAAGATCACACACCCGGCTCTCACCCGCCTGCTCTCTGACCTGATGACATCCCTCAGCAACGCAGGTATCTAACGCTCTTCATTCCAGGCAAGGCCGAGGAAATAGATTATGGGATCGGATATAACGTTCGACCGTGAATTGCTGTCGAAGTATGCCCCGGTAGTGCGGTTTTCGGGCGGCGAAAAATTCCTGCCGATGAACGTGGAGGATTTCGTCGCGGGGAATACGCGTTTATATTGCAAAAGTAACAGTCGAGCGCGCGCGCGGCGCGTGCGTGCGTGGGACGCCGAGCCTGACCCGCGCAAACGCCTCGCGATGCTTGCTGCCATCCAGGACAAGGACGCCTACCTCCGCTACCTCAGCCCGGAGCCCGGCACGTTTGCCATCCGCGTTTGCCTGACGGTGGAAATCATCCTGCTGCTCGCGATTGCCATTTTCAGCGTGTTCGGCCTGGCCCGCCTCCACCCGGACCTTATCCACATGGACTATGCCGACGCAGTTAAGATGACCGCGCTGGGATTGTTGCTGGCGGCCTGGCCCTCTCTCGACGCCGACGGAAAGTCGCATCTCGGCCTCCTGCTTTGCTTGTTCGCGATCTTTTTCTTTGGCACAGCCTTCACACTGGGATTCGCTGCCCTCGCGCTGGCGCAATTGACCGGCTTCTGGGTGGTGTATCTGGTGTTCAACAACCTGTACTATTTTATGGTGAAGTGGCATCAAACATGGGGGACAGTAGTTTTGCATGCAATAAGTCTGGCGGCGATCGGCGCGGCCAACGCGGTCTTTGGCCTGATCGCCGACGGGTTCGCGCGCCGCTCTGGATGGGCGAATGCAACCCCATATCAGATTCCTGTCATCCTTGCCGCGCCCGCTATTCTTTTTTATTTCCTGATGCTGTTCAGCAACGCTCTGCGTAAAAAATCATCGCCTGAATCGATCCGCCAGCGCGAGATCGCGACGGCGATCATCCTGCTCGTTGTTTTGCTCCTGTGTGGATTGTTGTATTGGACAGAATTGCGCCTGGGTTGGCTCGATTCCACCGCAACCCGCCTGGCGATCGTTTTCCTGTTCGGCGCGACCACCCTGTGGTACCTGCTCGATCCCATCGAGGTGACGCGTCCCGGCTTGCTGCGCGAGGACAACAGCCGCCCCACTGTTTTCGGTTGGGATGGCCGCGTGTTAATCATTATCACGCTGACCCTGCTGGGCTATCTTGTCGTAAGCTGGCTGGTGTATCGGCATGTCTTTACGGACATTAACGATTACCTGTTCTCCGTGCTCTTGCATCTCGGCGTATCTGCCCTCATCCTCCTGGTGGCGCTCGGCCTGCTCGGCGACAGTATTCCTGGCTATTTGCTCGATGTGATGTCGGGTTTGTATAACATCGACGCGCTGCGGGCAAAAAAGAAATATCGTCAGTCCGTCTCCCGCCGCGCCCGCCTGACCGAGACGGGCGGGCCGTGCCGCTATTGGTACTACGGACGCGTCGTTCGTGAGCGCGAATGGGTCATCCTTCAGTACAACTATTTCTACGCCTTCAACGATTTTCGCAGCACAGCCGGGGGGATGAACAACCACGAGGGCGATTGGGAATGCGTCCACGTGATCTTGCGCGGCGACGCGCAGGCGAGCATGGATTTGGACGCGGCGCGGCCGAATCTGAATCCGTTTGGCGTGACCTGCTCGCAGCATTATCACGGCGCCTTCGAATTCTGGGAGGATGTGGGCAAGGCTAAAATGCCCGACGGTTCAGACTCGAATCACCCGCTGGTGTACGCCGCGCTGGGTTCACACGCCCACTATTCGCGGCCGGAGATCTTCCCGCTCTCGCTGCAGTTTTCAGGGGCGACCCAGCGGATGGTGCATCGCCTCGAGGAATTCACCCAGGCATTTCGTACGCGTTCCAATCTGGTGGAAAAGCATATGCGCGAGGTCGAACGCGCTTTCGAATACTACAGCGACAAAAACAAAGGCAGCGTGATCGCGCAGGGCGCGCTGGCCGAGGGCGGCGCGCGCGAATTTGCCGGCGGCGACGGTATCCGCGTGGGGTGGGGCTTCGACCCGTCCCTGAATATTTACGGTCACGAGCTTAAGGTGATTCTCGATCCACCGCCCGCAGTGGCGCGACGGGAGAGCAATTTCGATGGAAAGCCTTCCAGCAAGGAGGATATCTTCGAGGATTGGGCATTCGAGATTATTGACGACGAGACGGATTGGGTTAAATTTCGAGGATTATGGGGACGATGGTCGCGCATGGAGGGGGAGCGCGGGCCGCAGGGTCCACGCTGGAGCGGCGACAAATTGCGGATCCGTTGGGGCGGGCAAACGCCGGGCTACTACCTGGAGTGGCTGGATACGCTGCTCTTCGATATTATTCAAGACGACGCCCGTCCGACGAAACAACGCGAACGCGCGCTGCGCTTTATGAGTGCGCTGCGCCTGAAAGGCTCCGCTGAATAATTCCAGGTGGAATGAAAAAATGAACAGCCGCCCTGCATGGGCGGCTGTTGTATTGTTTAGCGCTCCGAGATGGCGACCGTTTCGATCATGTCACCGGGCGTGGTGGCTGTGTCTGGGTCGCGCAGCGCGATGCTGTTGACTATATCCATACCCTGAACCACCTGACCAAAGATGGTATATCCGCCGTTGAGCCATTCGGCCGGGCCGAACGTGATGAAGAACTGGCTGCCGTTTGTGTCGGGACCGGCGTTAGCCATGGCGACCACACCGGCTTTGTCGAAGACCAGGTCGCTGACCTCGTTTTGGAATTCATAGCCGGGGCCGCCGGAACCGGTGCCGCTCGGGTCGCCACCCTGCGCCATGAAGCCTTCCAGCACGCGGTGGAAGGTTGTCCCGTTGAAGAAACCCTCGCGTGCAAGGAAAATGAAATTGTTGACGGTGAGCGGCGCCTTGTCGGCATAGAGTTCGATGAGAATCTCGCCGCCTTTTTGCAGGCGGATCGTTGCGAAATACTGCACCGAAGAGTCAATGGTCAGCGCAGGCGGGGCGGACCACTGTTTTACTTCAGATGGCTGCGCCCCCTTGCTTTTTGGCAGGTAGGTGTATACCAGTCCGATGACCACGATCGCGGCGACGACGATCCCCGCGATGCGCAGAAGTTTCGCCTCCTGTTGCTGGCGTTGATGCGCCGCCCTTCTTGCAGTTTGTTTTTTGTTTGCCATTCCAATCTCCAAAATGAGTCTCTTGCCTCGCGCGCTACGACAAAACGTATCTTGTCGTCCAGTCACCGGAGTCAATCCCCTGCAAGCCAGTCCTTGGCTTCGAATTCCTCGTCAAAATACTTCAACGGCTGGCCGGTCATCTGGCTGAGCATATCGGCCAGCACGCGCTTAATACCGGTCACGCCGAGGACGGCGGTGCGCTTGACGTATTTCTTCGTGGCGGCAGAGGCGGCATTCATGATCGGCAGCAGTTCGCGGCCGATACTGGTGTTACGAAAGTCCGAGAGAACGAGGACGGAGTTGGGCGGCTCGGCCTTGACGATGGCTTGCACCTGCTCCAGTTCCTGTTTGACCGCTTCCGCGTTGTGGAAGTGGTTGGCAAAATCCTGGAAGAATATCTTTTTACCGTTGTATTCGATCCATTTTGATTTCATGGTGAGTTCCTGTGCAGTAGATCGTAAAGCAGATAAGCGAATAGGGGTATTACTGTTTGCGCCGGCCGTCGAAATGCAGTGCCAGTCCGGTGGCGATGGCGCCGGTCAATTCCCAGGCGGCGACGCCGATAAATCGCACGGGAGCCGTCCCGGAGAGCGCGGTCAGCGTGAATACAATGAAGGTGAGCGCGCGAAACGGAACGGTCCAGCGATAGAACGACTTGATATCGTTCAGGGCTGCAAGAACATAGTACACGCCCATGTTGAAGGAAGCCATGGCGGAGGCGGTCATAAATGTCATGGTGTAGTCGCCGCCGGCGCGCGCCGCGCGCGGAAGAACGTCAAAGCCGAGGATGGACAAAAGAATCTCAGGGCGGATCAGTCCAGCCAGCCCGAGAAGAAGCGCAAGCAGGCCAAAGATGAAAATGGTCCAGCCGCTTGCGTCGCGGATGCGTAGGTTCATGCGAGGAAACCTCCAGGAATTTTTTGCCAAGTATACATGAGAATTTTCCCGGACCGCCGCCGCGTTTGTGTGCAGCATGACAAATCTGACAACTGTGGCGGATAATGAAGTACAATCGCCTCGCTGTGACGCATACTTGATTTTGGAGGAGAGGCTTTTCATGACCAAGCATCTCATCGTTGTGGCTGGAAATATCGGCGCAGGCAAGACCTCGCTCACCGAGCGGATTGGCGCGCGTCTCGGTTGGTGGACGGGCTACGAGTCCGTCGCGGACAATCCCTACCTGCCCGATTTCTACGCCGATATGCGGACATGGTCTTTCCACTTGCAGGTCTTCTTCCTCGGTCATCGCGCCGAGCAGTACCTTGAAGCCGCGCGCGATGCGCGCTCCGCCATTCTTGATCGCAGCATCTACGAGGACGTCTATATCTTCGCCCGCGCATTGCACAACATGGGCCATCTCTCCGAGCGCGATTACCTTGCCTACCGCCGCCTGTTTGAACTTGTTGTGCAAGGGCTTCCCAAGCCCGGATTACTCATCTACCTGAAGGCGCCCGTCACGGTTTTGATCGAACGCATCCATCGCCGCGCCCGCAACATGGAAACCGGCATTTCCGCCGATTACCTTTCCCTGCTCGATTCATTCTACGATGAGTGGTTGGAATCCTTCGATCTATGCCCCGTCCTCACCATTCGCACCGACGATCTGGACTTTGTTCACAAAGCGATGCACCTCGAAACGGTGATTGAACGCATCCAGGATAAACTTGCCGGGAAAGAAACCGTTGATCTTAGAGGTTGACCCATGACCAATCTGCTGGCGCGTATTCCCCTGTTTGCCGACCTGCCTTCCGAAGCGCTGAACCACCTGATCACACAGTTGAATGTGATCGAACTTCGACCGGGCGAAATCCTCTTTCGCGAGGGCGAAGTGGGCGAACATTTTTACGTGATTGCCGACGGCGACCTGGAAGTACTGCGCGCCGCAGGCACCGCCGAAGAGTTATTGCTGAATACAGTGCATCCGGGCGAATATTTTGGCGATATGGCGCTCATCATGCCCGGCGGACAGCGCACGGCCACCGTGCGGGCGCGTACAATTTCCACCCTGCTGGTAATGAGCCGCGCCGAATTCAACGACCTGCTCAATCAGTTCCCGATCCTGGCGTATTCGATGGTGCGCGTTTCCAGCCAGCGCCTCGACGCCACCAACACCGCCACCTTTCGTGATTTGAACGAAAAGAATCGCCAGCTTCAACAAGCCTTTGATGAGCTCAAAGCCGCGCAAGAACAGATCATCGAAAAAGAACGCCTCGAAAAGGAACTGCGCGTCGCGGCGGACATCCAGATGAGCATCCTGCCGGACCGCCTGCCGGAACCGCAGGGTGTGGACTTCGGCGCGGTGATTGACCCGGCGCGTCAAGTCGGAGGTGATTTTTACGACGTTTTCCCGCTCGACGAAAATCGAATCGCCGTCCTGATCGGCGATGTGTCCGATAAGGGAGTTCCGTCCGCGATCTTCATGGCGCGCAGTCACGCGTTGATCATGGCCGAATCTGATTCGCACACAAGCCCCGGCGAGATTTTGCAGGTTGTGAATTCGCATATCACCCGTCTCGAAAAATCCACGCAATTTGTCACGGTGCTGCTCGGCGTGCTGGACCTGACCACATGGGAGTTTTCGTACGCCCGCGCGGGCCACGAACCGCCGCTGCTTCTATCTCCGTCCGGCGAAGTGATCCGCCTGCCTCACGCGCCCGGCATGGCGATCGGTTTATGGGAGGACATGACTCTGGACGAGTCCACTGTAAGACTCGATCCGGGCTCCACCATGTTTCTTTTTACCGACGGCATGACCGATTGCCGCGACCCGCTGGGCGAGGCGTTTGGACTCGAACGCATCAAACAGAAGCTGGCAAACATGGCCGGTCAGCGGGCCCAGCAGGTCTGCGACCAAATGCTCAGTACACTGCGCGCGCATCAGCGCGGCGCGGCGCAGGATGACGACGTGACGCTCGCGGCAATTCACCGCCAGTAAGCGCCCCGGCTTCAGCGCAAAATCGGGGGCGCGTTAAGCCTTTTTAAGCGCCTGCTCCAGATCGGCGATCAGGTCATCCACATTTTCGATTCCCACCGACAAGCGCACGAGTCCCTCATCCACTTCGAGCGGCGAGCCTTGCGTGGAGAGGTGCGTCATCGCGGCCGGGACCTCGATCAGCGATTCGACTCCGCCCAGCGATTCCGCCAGCGTAAACAATCTCGTGGATTCTGCGACTCGAATGGCAGACTCGCGCCCGTCGTCCAGGATGAACGAAATCATCCCGCCGCCATGTTTCATCTGCCGCTTCGCCACCCCGACCTGCGGATGACTCTCGTCAAACGGGTAAATCAGCCTGCGAACATTCTTCTGCGCCGCGAGAAATGCCGCGATTTTTTCCGCGTTCGCGGCGTGACGATCCATGCGCACCGGCAGGGTCTTGATCCCGCGCAAAATAAGGAACGAATCCATCGGCCCGAGAATCCCGCCGATGGCGTTTTGCAAATAAGCCAGTTTCTCGCCGAGCCCCGGATCCTTGCCGACGATCGCGCCGCCGACCACGTCTGAATGTCCGCCGAGATATTTCGTCATCGAATGGACGACGAGATCCGCGCCGAGTTCGAGCGGACGCTGTAGATACGGCGTGGCGAAAGTGTTGTCCACAACCAGCAAAGGCCTGCCGGGATGCGACTGGACGACTTCTGCCGCGGCGCGAATGTCTGTGACAGCGAGCAGCGGGTTGGTGGGAGTCTCCAGCCAGACGACGCGCGTGGCTGGAGTCAGCGCCTCCGCGAGATTTTCCCTGTCTGTCGTGTCGGCAAATGTAAAATCCAGCCCGAAACGGCGCAGGATTTTATCGAACAGGCGAAACGTCCCGCCGTACACGTCGTTGCCCGCGACAACATGATCACCCGCAGACAACATCCGCAAGACCGTGTCCGTCGCGGCCATGCCGGAGGCGAACGCCAGACCAAACGTCCCGCCTTCGAGCGCGGCCAGGCAATCCTGCAGCGCCTTGCGAGTCGGATTCAGCGTGCGCGAATATTCATATCCCTGACGCGGCCGGCCGATGCCGTCCTGCATGTACGTGGACGTGAGATACACCGGCGTCATCACTGCGCCGTTGCTGGGGTCGGGAGCCTGTCCCGCGTGGATGGCAAGGGTTTCAAAATTCATTGGGCGCTCCTGTAAACATTTTCTGGGCTGGGTTGTCTGACTTGCGTAATCATTCCACCATTATACGAGGAACCATGACCAAAACCATCCTTGCCGTACTTGCCCACCCCGACGATGAATCATTCGGACTCGGCGGCGCTCTTGCCCTCTACGCCCAACGCGGCTGCAACACGTACCTCGTCTGCGCCACACGCGGCGAAGCCGGAACCGTGGACGAAGCGTACCTGCGCGACTTTAAAGACATCGCCTCGCTGCGCGCCGCCGAACTGGATTGTGCCGCCGCGCGCCTCGGCTTGAAAGGCGTTTTTTACCTCGACTATCGCGACTCGGGCATGCCCGGTTCGGAGGACAACCAACATCCACAAGCGCAGATCCAACATCCCGTGGAGGAAGTAGCGGGGCGCGTGGTGAAACACATCCGTGCGCTGAAGCCGGATATCGTCATCACTTTCGACCCGATCGGCGGATATAAACACCCGGATCATATCCACATTCACAACGCGACCGTGCTGGCCTTCGAGAAAGCGGATGACGCTTCCTTCCACCCCGAAGCGGGCCCGGCCTTCCGTCCGGCTGCGCTCTACTACCAGGTATTTCCGCGCTGGTTCCTGAAGGCCACGACCCGCCTGATGCCGCTCCTCGGCCGCGACCCGACGCGCTGGGGACGCAATAACGATATCAACTTGAAGGAACTGGCGGAGGTGGATTTTCCCGTTCATGTGCGACTCGACATCCGCTCCGTTGCGCAGGCGAAAGCGGAAGCGGGCGCGTGCCACGCCTCGCAGGGCGGCGTGGGCATGCGGCGCGGACTGATGGGATTCGTGACGCGCATATTTGGCGAACACGAAGACTTCATGCGCGCCTATCCGCCAGCGCAGGCTGGCCTCAAGCGTAAGGCCGATCTCTTTGATGGGTTATGACAGGAATCTTAAGAAAACTTGGCCGGGCGCGTTTGTGGGCGCCAATGATACGAAAGCCAGGATCTTTATTGTCTTCCAGGCAATGCGTATCCCCCATCCACTACGATCACCTGCCCGCGGATCATGGACGCGGCGGGTGAACACAGGAACGCCGTCACCTCCGCCACATCTTCCGCTGTGACGATGCGTCCGGCCGGAGTGTTGGCAATCGTTTTTTGGATGATCCCCGCTTCCTTGTTGAGGATGTCGAAATGCGTGATCGCATCGGTGAGCACCAATCCCGGTGAGACGGCGTTGACCGCGATGTTCTTCGGCGCGAGTTCCACGGCCAGGTAGCGCGTCAACGATTCGAGCGCGGCCTTCGAGGCGCCGACCACCACATAATCCGGCAAGACGCGAGTGGAGCCGCCGCTGGTGATGCTGACGATGCTCCCGCCGCCGCGTGGCTCCATCAGCGGAACGCATTTTTGGGCGGCAAAGAGCAGGGCGCGGGCATTGATGTTCATCGTCCAATCCCAGCCTTTGGGCTTCTGCTCCAGCGCGGGGCGATTATAGCCAGAGGCCGCGTTGTGAATGAAGATATCCAGCCCGCCAAACGCTTTTTCCACTTCTGCAAAAAGATGCTCAATGCCTTGAATTTCCCCCACGTCAGCCTTAACCAGCAGCGCCCGGCGCCCAAACGCCTCGGCTGCGCGGGCGGTTTCCTCGGCGGGCGCGCGGTTGCGGAAGAAATTGATGATCGTGTCCGCGCCGTTTTGGGCAAAGTGCAGCGCCAGCGCGCGTCCGATGCCGCGCCCGGAACCGGTCACCAGAACGGTTTTATTTTGAAAGGGGAGATGCGACATATGCAGACCTTGATTCACCAAAATACCGCGCCTCAGGCATCCTGCCGCCATTCGACCGGTTTCAACAGCGACCAATCCATCTCGCGCACGCGCTCCGCTCCCAGCCGCGTCCAGACGGCCACCGCACGCGACAGGTCTGCGCGCAGTTGGGACACGTTTACGCCGCGACAT
Source organism: Anaerolineales bacterium (assembly GCA_019187665.1). Lineage (GTDB taxonomy): Bacteria > Chloroflexota > Anaerolineae > Anaerolineales > Villigracilaceae > Denitrolinea. The sequence continues at coordinate 2,162 of JABARH010000003.1, read as the reverse complement.
TCGCCTGGCCACTGGTCAAGCCAGCGGAGGCAGCGCGCATAAACCCTCGTTGCGCCCGTATAATTTCCGCGTCGCATGTGCAAATAAACCACCGCCGCTTCGAGGATGCCCTGGTACAGACGACGGATCGGACCGCGCTCCTCGCGCCACGCCAGTTCAAGTTCCTCGTGCGCCTCAAAGTATCTGCCCGCGTTAAAGAGGCGCAGCCCCTCCCGCGCGTGCAACGGTAACGCGTCGTGACAATCATCCATGCGGGGGAGTATAACATTGTCAACAACTCTCTACCGTGCATTTGCACCGCTACGCCCGCAAAGCCTGTACTGAGCGAAGCCGAAGTGAACGCAAAGAAAACCTTTTTAACTTGGCGATCTTAGCGTGCTTTGCGGTAAAAATCTTCTCATGTACGGTAGAGAAGTCAACAATAAAACCGTCCGTCTCGCGGATCGAGACGGACGGTTTAAATTATCGTTGTTTCAGTTTACCAGCCCTGGATGTACGGCTCCCACTCCCCATACTCGTTCAAGTGCCGTCCATAAATGTACATCGCGCTCGCGGGCGGCTCCTTCGGAATGTGAAGCAGGCGCATGTGCGCTTCTTCCAGCGGGCGGCCTCCCTTGCGATGATTGCAGTATGGGCAGGCGGCCACCACATTCGTCCACATGTGTTCGCCGCCCAAATGCCGCGGATGGACGTGATCCACGGTCAGGTTTCCCTCGCGTTTTCCGCAATACTGGCAGGTATAATTATCGCGGCGAAAGACTTCGCGGCGCGTCAACTTTACGCGCGGCCGCGGGCGGTGGATCATGTCCTCCAGCCGGATCACCGACGGACGCGGCAAGGCCTGCGACACCGTGTAAATGTTGCCGCGACCGTTCACTACCATGTCGGCCTTCCCCGAAAGGACCAACCCGATGGCACGCCGCATGTTGCATACGTTGATCGGTTCAAAATTGGCATTGAGCACCAGCACGGGTTCCTGCATGGGTCACTCCATAATTTCGGCATTATAGCACAACGGGAAAGGAGCGATTGCGATGAATGTTCTGATTGCCGGCGGCTCCGGACTTCTCGGCCGCGCTCTCACGCGGTCCCTCCTGGCGGATAATCACAAGGTCTGGATGCTCACGCGCTCGCCCGAACGCGCGGTGCTGCCGCTTGGCGCCGTCGCGCTTGGCTGGGACGGGCGCACCGCGAATGGATGGGGACACATTGTCAATGAGATGGATGCCGTCGTCAACCTGGCCGGTCTCAATATGGCTTCCTGGCCGTGGACAGAGTCGCGCAAACAGGCTTTTTGGAACAGTCGTATCTGGGCCGGACAGGCGGTCGCCGACGCGATTCGATCTGCAACGCAACGTCCGCGCGTCTTGATTCAGGCCTCGGGCATCAACTTTTACGGCCTGCGCGGCGAGGCGGCGGACGAGTCCACTCCGCGCGGCGACGACTTTCTGTCCCGCCTGGCGGCCGCGTGGGAATTCTCCAGCCGGCAGGTTGAAGATTGGGGCGTGCGCCGCGTTGTGATCCGCACGGCGGTTGTCCTGTCTCGCGAGAACATCCTCATGAAGTTAATGGAGATTCCCGTGCAACTTTTTTTCGGCGGACGGCTGGGCAGCGGGGAACAATATCTGCCGTGGATCCACAGCGCAGACCACGTCGCCGCCATGCGCTTCCTGCTCGACCACGAGCGGGCGCGCGGCCCCTTCAACTTGATTGCTCCCGAATCGTCCACCAACGCCGAATTCACGCGCGCCCTGGCGCGTGTGATGCGCCGCCCATACTGGTTTCATGTCCCCGCGTGGTTGATGCGCCTGCCTTTGGGCGAAATGAGCATGATGATCCTGGAGGGCAGGCGGAGCGTCCCTCGAAAACTGATCGAGACCGGTTATCAATTTAAATTCCCCGCGCTCGAATCTGCGCTCGCCGATCTGTACAGGAATGGAAAATAACGGGATCGCACAGGGCCTGACGGCAAACAGCGTTATTTCCAGTTCATTCGCGTTTGTCTCCGGTTGAACCTGGGCTTGCGGCAAAGCCCCGTAATGCCTCAAGTTAAAATGTTACTTTGGGGATAACGTTGCCTCAAGTTAAAATGTTACCGAGAAAGTTTCCAAAGTTTGGCAGTTTTCAGGTCAATCTGGCGGCGAAGTTCAGCGGGATTGAGT
>JABARH010000010.1 GCA_019187665.1 Anaerolineales bacterium | reverse complement strand
CGGTATCGCCGTTTGTCACGAGATTTTGAACATACTGTCTCTTCCAGCGAATCCATGGTTTACATTGCCAGCATTCGTCGCATGTTGAAACTGGCGACAAATTGACTTAAGAAACACTCTCTTAGCGTGCTTTGCGGTAAAAATCTTCTCATGTCCGGTAGAGAAATGAAAAATAAAAAAAACCGATGAAACAACTGCAAACCCATTCAATGCTCAATCGCTTGCGCCTCCCGTTGATCCTCGCGCTTGCCGCGTTTATACGATCCATGGGAATTACGTCACGGCCAATCTGGTACGACGAAGCGTTCTCCATTTTATTTTCATTGAAAGGTCCCGCCGCCATGCTCTATGGCACGCTTGCGCCAGCGACCGGCGGGTCTGCGGACATTCATCCGCTTGGATACTATACTTTGCTATGGGCATGGATGCAAATGTTCGGCTCATCCCTTGTCGCCGCTCGGAGCCTGTCCATTCTGGCGGGCGTGGCGATCGTGGCGCTGGCGTACCTGCTGACTCGCGAGCTATTCGATGAGAGGCTGGCGGGACTGGCGGCTGTCTTTGTGGCGCTTGCGCCATTTCCCGTGCATTATTCGCAAGAGATCCGCATGTACTCGTTTCTGGCATTATGGCTGATACTCTCCACGTACGCATACGAGCGCGGCGCAAAAGGAGGCGGGATAAAATGGTGGCTCCTATTTTCCATTTCCGCCGCGCTGGCGCAATACACACACAACCTGGCCGCGTTTTTTCTCCTCCCCCTGGCCGCCACCCCCCTGCTCCGTCGCGATTGGAAATCCCTGCGTGCGGTTGCGCTGGCGGGTAGTGGCGCGCTTTTGCTTTACCTGCCCTGGTTGATTCAACTTCCAGCGCAGTTGGCAAAGGTCTCAACAGCCTACTGGGTGGAACGCCCCGGCGCAGAAAAAATTTTCACACTCCTGCTCGTTTATGTGACCAACCTGCCCCTGCCCGATGCGCTTCTTTTTGCCGGCCTCTTCATCGCGCTGACCGTATTTGTGATCGCCGCGCGGCAGGCCTTCCGTCGCTCCAACCGCAACGCGGACGCGCTGTGGCTGCTGTACCTCGCGTTTGCGCCGCCCATTCTTCTCTTCCTTGTCTCCCAATGGACGCCGGTCTACATTGAGCGCGCTCTTCTGCCGAGCGGGACTATTTTTTGCATCTGGCTGGCGTGGGCGGTTTTTGAAACGCAATTACCGAACGTCATCCGCAATGGTGTTGTATCGTTGTTGATTCTTGCCTCCGCGCTGGGCCTCTATCAACACGTCACCTATCTGGGTTTCCCCTACGCGCCCTTCGCCGAATTGGATAAGTATCTTCGTCGGCAGTCCGCGCCGGAGGACCTCATCCTGCACTCCAGCAAATTCACCATGCTGCCGGCAGTCTACCATGACCCATCCCTGCCGCAGTCGTATCTTGCCGACACGCCCGGCTCACGCGCGGACACGCTTGCCCCGCCCACCCAGCAAGTCCTCGGCTTGATGGCGCAACCCGATCTCCCGTCCGCTGTCGGATCGGCGCGCCGCGTCTGGTTTGTCATCTTCGAGCGCTCCATTCAAGAGTACCTCGAGGCGGGCGAATCCGCCCACCCGCAACTCGCCTGGATGAACTCGCATTATTCGCTGATCGAGATCCAGACCTGGGGCGATCTGCGTGTTTATCTTTTTTCAACACCATGAACACACCCACCCGCCAAAACAAAAATCTCCTGCACGGAAGTCTCAGCCTGCTTTGGCTGCCGGCCGTGATCATCGGATTTCTACACACATAAACCTTTTACGCCAAACGAGACCGCTGACCCGCTTGTGGCGCTCTGGCGCATCGCCGTTTTCGTTGGGTTGATCTCGCTCGCGGGAGGCATGGGCGCGCGAATTCTCGGCGGCAATGCGGAACAGCCGCTCAGCGGATTGGGAAGAACTGGACGCACTGCTTGCCTCGCTTCCCGCGCCGCTGGACTTTGGCAACGTTATTCTCTCTATCTTCTTTCCATCCATTAACTCTTGACGCGCGTGGGATCAGGCACACCGGATGCATCGCGCACAAGACGGGATTGCTTCCATAGCAAATACGCGAGCACAAAGGTGTTCAATTGGAGCGCCAGGATCAGGCTCACCTGTCGCGGCGCATCGAACAAAAAGACCGAATACGCGAGAATGGAAATAACCTGATAAGCGACAGCGATGAACCAAAATTTTGGGCGATAGAACATCAGCAAAAGCGAAAAGACATCCGCCGGATAAAAATATCGGTCGTGCATTTTGGGAAGGATGAAGGGAACCAGCGCCACAGAGACAAGTCCGGTGAATACAAGCAGAGCCGGCGTAAAGACAAATTTCTTCCGCCCATAAACAAATAACCAGACGGACACCACCGCGATCGCGGTTGTCAACCCGGCCAACAGCGCAGAATGATATGCCGACTGCGGGACAAGCACATACCAGTTGGGAGAGTTGAAGGAGGGAATCTGAAATTCATTTGCCTGGCCCAGATAGACAGTGAACACACCCAGGAGCGGCCGGCCGGCAAGGATGGAGGGTACCATCATGCCCAGATACACAATGGGGATCAAAAAAAACGATGGCCACGGAATTTTTTTCTTGATCGCGAGCAAAAACAAAAAGGGAACCATAAAGACAGCCTGAGCTTTGATCGCCGAAGCCGCACCAAAAGCGATAACCGCAGGGATCGGCTTATCCGACAGGACACAATAGAGACAAATTAACAAAAAACAGGTGTACAAAGAGTCGATCTGTCCCCACAACGCGCTGTTCATCCAGATCGTAGGAGTGAACAAAAAGATCCCGGCGGCGGCCCACGGCCAATTGCCAGCGGGATCCTTAAAGCGGACAATTTTGAATACGATAAATGCGTTGATGAAATCGAAGAAAACAGGAATTAACTTAATCGCCGTAAGCCTGGGCAGAAACGACTCTGTCAGCGTGGCGAGGGAGAGCAGATACAAATACGGCGGCGTGTAGATCGCGAACTCTTTGCCCAGCGCCAGGAATCGTCCATGACGCAGGATGAAATCGTACCAGCGCTCGTATCCCTCGACATCAATGTTGGTGTTGGGAATGAGCAGAAGACGCAGGCCGAGCGCCGCGAGACAGAGCGGAATCATCACGATCGCGTTCGGCTTCCAATGTGATCGGGCCAAGAAAACCTCCTAGCCCATCCGATCCGCCATAAACGCCACAAACAAAAACAGCAGGTACATGCTCGTCCAGCGGTACATCTGCCAGGCGGGTTTATTGCCCTCCATCTTCCAGACGCGCCACGCGCCCCAGATCATCCACAAGCCCAAAACAACGGCAGAGACAAGATAGATCGTTCCAGTCAAATTGAACGCGGGCAACAGCAGTGTCACAGCGACGAGCGCCCACGTGTAGAGCCAGATCTGACGCCGCGTCTCCGCTTCGCCGTGGACGACAGGCAGCATCGGCACACCCGCGCGGGCGTAGTCGCTTTTGCGGACGATGGCCAGCGCCCAAAAATGCGGCGGGGTCCACATGAAGACAATCAGGAAGAGGATGATCGAGACCAGGTCCACGCGCCCCGTCGCCGCCGCCCAGCCCACCATCGGCGGAATCGCGCCCGCCCCGCCGCCGATAACAATGTTCTGCACGGTGGCTTTCTTCAACCAGACGCTGTAAATAATGACGTAATAAAAAATTCCCGCCAGCGAAAGAACGGCCGCCGTAAAATTGACGAACGCCGCGAGCACATAATAACTCAATAGGCATAACGCCAGCGCGAAGGCCAGTCCCTCGGCGGGGAACATGCGCCCTGCCGCCAGCGGGCGTTTTTCAGTGCGCTGCATGTTTTTGTCGAGGTCGCGGTCAATGAATTGATTCAACGCGGAGGCGCCGCCCGCCGCCAGCGCGCCGCCCAAAAGGGTGAACAGCGTCAGGCTGATCGGAGGCCAGCCGCCCCATCCCGCGATGAGCGCGGTAATGGTTGTCGCTAACAGCAGCAGCACAACGACGGGCTTCGTCAAGACCAAAAAATCCATGAAACGCTGGCGGAATCCGACGCGCGGATAATTCACGGGCGGATGCGGGCGCGTCAACGAGACAAACGCCAGCGCGACGAGTCCGATCCACAGCGAAACGGAGGTCAGGCCGTGCAGCACAACCAGGTGCAGCGGAAAATCGCGCGCAGCCTGCGCGCCGCCGATCATGGCTTCGCCGAAATACAGCGTCGCGACGACAGTCGTGAGCGGCAGCAGGACGCGCTCCTCGCGATGAAATTTCCATGCGACAAGAAACGCCCACAGCATCAACGCGCTCGCGAGCAACACCGCGAGACGGTGGCCGAGCGCGACCCAACCGAGCGCGTGCGCGGGAATGCACAGCGGCCAGCCCTGGCAATAGGCCAGCGCGCCCGTGACGGTGGTGAGCCGCCCGCCAATCGTCACCAGCAGGGTGACTAGCATCGCGGCCACCACCAGCCGTGCGAACGGCGAGGCCAGCGAAAATTTTCGCGTCAAAGAATTATTCATGCCGAATCAACTCCGATATGTTTACGGATAAAAAATGGATAACCGACCAGCAGGATCGCGGCGAACGCGAACCACTGCAAAGCATACCCAAAGTGCGGCCCCTCTGTCAACTCAATTGTCGGCTGCTGCGCGATGGGCGGCGTCGAAGCGGCCGCATCGGGATTGGGCTGGATGTACGCGGGCAGGATCGGATACGGAATCTGCGCGGCCAGCCGTTCGATGTTGACGAAATTCCAAAAATCGAGACGCGACTGGGCGGGCGACAGCGTGGGGTCGGGATTCGCGCCGAACGGAATTTTCGCGGCCCCCAAACGCATCACCCCCTCGACCATGGCGGGCGCGGCCGTCTCGTAGCGAGTCCAGCCCGCAGGCGAATCGTTCCCTTCCGCGGGAATCCAGCCGCGATCCACGAGGATGGCGCGGCCGTCAAAGAGAAGCAGCGGCGTGAGCAGATGATAGCCGTAGCGGCCCTCGTAATATTGATTCCGCAGCGCGACCTGATTGGCAAAGTCGTACGTTCCGAGCGCGGTCACGGCGCGGTATTCCAGCGCGGCGAGGTCAGAGTCCGCGTCCGCGTTCAAATCCAGCGGGGGCAGCGCGCGCATGGAAGTGACGTGCGCGTTGAAGGCGCGTCTCTGCGCGAGACGATCCAACTGCCAGACGCCAAGCCGCGCGCAGACCGCCGCGCCCGCGAGGACCAGGGCGGTTGCGAGGATCCATTCCCGAGAAAACATGCGACGGAAAATATTCACGCCTGTTCCTCTTTTTCCTTTTTTGGCGCGAGCGGGCGGACGATGACGCTATACACCGCGATCAGCCCGCCGAGCGGCACGCCAGAAAGGAGGATGCCGAGCAGTCGCGTGGATGGCGTGACAGGTTCGCGCACGTCGAGTCCGAAGCGGCTGCCCGCCTGGAACGTGCAGGAGTAGGAGTAACTTTCCTCCGACGAAAATTCGAGGCTGGCCGAAGAATCGGGCGGGATGAACAACGGGCCGAGTTCGTGCGCGACTGTATCTTCGTTTTTCACGACCAGCACATCGCCGACGATGAAGATCATGTCTTTGGGAATCGCGGGAGGTTGTTCGCCGCGCGCCACCTGCGCGGCCGCGCCAGGCGGAACGACCAGCGTCACGGTCTGCGGCGGGCGGTTGACTTCGCGCAGAGTCTGAAAGGAAATTTCATTGGCAGCCGCGCCGATGGCAACGCCGATCAAAAGGGAGAGGAGAATACGTTTAAGCAGAGGAGACATGTTTCACTTAATTGTCCGACGCCGACGGCAACTTTCAAGTTGCCCCGCTGGCGCTACTTCAATAAAATTTTCAGATCGTTCGCAATATCTGTGGGAGGGGTTCCGAACGCAAACGAGAGGCTCAAGTCGCCGTTGACGTCCACCGCGTAGACGCGTGCGGTGTGCGAGACTTCGTAGTTGCCGCTGGCAGTGGGCGCGCCGAGTTCGCGGAACACGCCGTAGGCTTGCCATACTTTTGATAGTTCCTGCTCTGTGCCGCTCAACCCGAGGAAGGTCGGGTCGAAGCGCGCGACGTATTCCTGGATGGAGGCAGGCGTGTCGCGGGCCGGGTCCACGGTGATGAAGACCACCTGCACGCGCGCGGCCTGTTCCGGTTTGAGCATGGCGCGGGCGGCGCGCAGTTCAGCCATGGTAGCCGGGCAAACGTCCGGGCAGTAGGTGTAACCGAAGAAGAGCAGAACCACCCTGCCCCGATAGTCGGAGAGACGGAAGGGGTTCCCGTTCTGGTCGGTGAGCAAAATTTCAGATGCAGGCAGGGGCGGGGCGATGACGGAGCCGCGCAACTGGCTGTTTTGTGAGGTAAAGTAAGCCGCCGCGGTGGCAAGGATGACCAGTGCCAACGTTCCCAAACCAACAAGGAGAATTTTTCGATCCATATTTCATCCAAACAACGGGCGGCCTGTTCGCGCAGGCCGCCCTGTTTTTCATTAATCAAGAATTACGCAATACCTCGCGCAGGACGCGTTCTCCAACGCGCTGAACATTGGAGTAGAGAACGCCAATGATTCGTGAGTCTTGCAGGCATGTTTTACGGCGTTGAGCCGATCAAGTAAAGCGCGGGGTAGAAGAAGATCCACACGACATCCACAAAGTGCCAGTAGACGGCGGCCGCTTCGACGCCCCAGTGATTCTCGGCGGTGAAGTAGCCCCGGCGTCCGTTGCGCCAGACGAGGAAGAGGAAGATCAGGCCTGTCAACACATGGAAGGCGTGCATGCCGGTCATCATGTAGAAGATACCGCCGACCACATCCTTGTTGACGATCACTTCTTCGATCTTCGCCAATTGCCATTCGAGGCCGACCACGCCAACGACGAATCCCAGCCCGAGGAGCATTGTGATAATGATGCCGGTCTGGAAACCTTTTTTATCGCCGTGCGCGATGGAGGTTTCGGCGCGGTTCATAAAGAAGGAGGAGATGAGCAGGATGGCCGTCACGCCAAAGCCGAGGTATTGATTGAGGTGCGGACGCGTCATACCCAGCAGGTTGAAGCGGCTGATGAGCAGGCCGCCGAAGACGAATGAGTCGGACAGAAGGAAGAGCCACAAGCCGAGGCGGTTTGTTCCGATCTTGTAGGCCAGGCTGTCGTGACCTTCGCCGGAATCTTCCCGGTTCAACTTGTAGATGTGCATATAGTAGTACGCGACCAGGGCGGCTTTCACCAGCGCCACCACGCCCAGCAGGACAACGTTTGGCAGGAAGAGGGCAAGGGCAAATTCCAGCGCGGTCAGAACGGCGAGGTAGATGAAGACGACGACGCCCTGATTGAGCGCGGATTTTTTATCGGGTGTATGTGTCATGGATTCGGTCCCTACTTCTTCATGAATTCTACGTACTTCGAACCGGGCAGGCCGTAATCATACGGTTCGCCAACGACTTCAAAGGGCGTCTCGTAGTTGTGCGCGGGCATGGGCGAAGGCACCTGCCATTCGGGCGAGCGCGAGTTCCAGATGTTGCCGGGGGCGGGGTCGCCCTCTTTGACGCTGACGATCATGTTGTAGATGAAGATCGCGATCGAGAAGGCAATGAGGAAGGCCGCCACGGTCAGGGTGACGTGCATGTTTTCGAATCCCAGCGCGGGGTCGTAATCAAAGATGCGGCGGCGCATACCGAGCAGGCCAATGCGCATCATGCCGGAGGAGAGAACCAGGAAGGCGGGGGTCATCAGCCAGAAGTGCAGACGGCCCAGCCGCTCGTCGAGGCGGCGCCCTGTGGCTTTGGGAAACCAGTAATACAACGCGGCGAAGAAGGGGAAGACGAATCCGCCGAAGAGCGTATCGTGGAAGTGGCCGACGATCCAGTAGGTGTCGTGGAGGTGCAGGTCGGTCGAGACGGTCGCGTTGGGAGGCCCGGTCAGTCCGCCCATCAGGAAGACGACGATCGCGCCGATGGTGAAGAGGAAGGCCGACGGCATGGGCGTCGGGATCTTGCCTTTCCAGATGGTCGCGACCCACGAGAAGAATTTGACTCCCGTTGGGACGGCGACGAGCAGCGTGCTGTACATAAATGGGACGCGCAGGTATTCGTTCATACCCGACGTGAACATGTGGTGCGCCCAGACGAGGAAGCCCACGAGCGCGATGCCGAACGAGGACATGGCGACCCACTTGTAACCGAAGAGCGGCTTGCGGATGAGCGGCGGAAGCAATTCGGAGACGACGCCGAGGCCGGGTAAGATGAACACGTAGACGGCTGGATGCGAGTAGAACCAGAACAGATGTTGGAAGAGAACAGGGTTGCCGCCCTTCGCGGGGTCGAAAAAGCCCATGCCGAAGAGTCGCTGGAACATCACCATCTGGAAGGAAAGGCCGATCAGCTGCGTGGCTGTGAGGGCAATCAGCGAGGTGGCGATGGAGGCCCAGACGAAGATGGGCAGGCGGAAGGCGGTCATGCCTTTGGCGCGCATGCGGGCCACGGTTGCGATGAGGTTGAGCGCGCCCAGCACAGAAGACCAGCCCGCCACGAACACGCCGAGGAAGAACATCTGTTGGCCGATCTTGGCCGGGTTGGCGGAAAGGGGCGGGTAGCCCGTCCAGCCGGTTTCGACGCCGCCGAGCGGCATGGACAGCAGCAGCCAGACCGCAGCCGGGACGGCGATCCAGAATGAGAAGGCGTTCAAGCGCGGGAAGGCCATATCGGCCGCGCCGATCAACAGCGGGACGAGGTAGTTCATCAGGCCCGCAATGCCGAGCAGGATCGAGACGATCATCAGCATGCCGTGCAGCGACATGAGCGTATTGTATTGGTCTGGGTTGAGGAATTGCTGGCCCTCAAAAGAAAGTTCTGTTCGGAAGATCAAGGCAAAAGTTCCGCCGACAACGAGCAAAATAATGGCGGTGATCGTATATTGAATGCCGATCACTTTATGATCGAGCGATGGGCCGAGATACTTCAACCAGCTCGCGGGGTCTTCGTGATGCTCGGGCGTGTCCTGTCCGCGCCACCACTTGAACCAGTCGCCCATGACGCCGTGGGTGGCAATGAAGGCCAGCGTGCCGACGAATCCGCCGAAGACCCAGGCGTGTTCAGTAAAGAGATAGCGGCCAGTGGCATCCAGCCCCAGGGCCGCGCGAATTCCCGCCACCGCCGCGATGCCGATGACCAGGCCGACGACCAGCCAGACCAGTCCGCGCACGAGCGGGATCGAGTAGATTTTTTTCATGTAGGTTTCCTCCACGTAATTATTTCAACGATTCGATATACGCGATGATGGCCGCGATATCCTCATCGGTCAGGTTCGAATACGCGGGCATGATGGGCGCGAAGCCCTTCACGATCTTTGCCAGTGGATCGTGGATGGATTCTTTGAGGAAGGCTTCGTCTGCGGTAACGGTTGAGCCGTCTTCCAATGTGACGCTGGAACCGAAGAGTCCAAACCAGGTCGGGGCGGTGGGCAGGGCGGTCGCGGTGATGGAGTGACAGCCAAGACAGCCGTTGGCTTTGACGAGCAACTCACCTTTACCCTCAGGGGTTTGCGCCGAGGCCAGGGCGTTCTGTTGTTCCTGCGCCCAGGCGATGAACTCCGCCTCGGATGTGACGACCACTCCATTTTCCATGCTGTAATGCGATGTGCCGCACAATTCTGCGCAGCGTACTTTGTATTCGCCGGGCAGAGTGGGCGTGATGCGCAGTTCGGTCACGCGGCCCGGCACGACGTCTTGCTTGACGCGGAATTCAGGGACCCAGAAGGAATGGATCACATCTTTCGAATCCATCTGGAGCAGGATTTGTGTGCCGGCAGGCAGGTACAACTTGTCCGATATCACGCCGCCGTAATCTGGATATTCGAAGCTCCAGGCAAACTGCTGGGCGTGAACCTTGACGATCATTGCCTGTGGATCGGCGCGGCGAACTTCGCGCAGAGAATAGGCGCCCAGGTAGGCGAAGGCTAACACCAAAACGAGCGGGATCAACGTCCAGGTGATCTCCAGTGGTGTGTTACCGGTAATGTGTTCGGCGTCGCTCGTGTCGCCCTGCTTGCGTCGGAAAACGATCAGGGCGTAGACCAATGGGACAACGATCAACGCGAATAGAAAAGACATGGCGATGACTTGAAGATTCCACATCCAGTCAATCGAACCGGCTGTGGTCGCGGAACCCGCCTGCGCGCTGGCCGCAACCGGCATCAAACCGGACGCGTCCAGTCCGGCGTAGGCGCCCACCGCGGCCAGCACAACCAGAATTCCCACAATAACAAAGTGTCGCATACAACTCTCCTAATGGTTCTTGAACTTAATTGTTTCCCACACGCGGGTATGAGTATACCTTATTCAGGAGAAACAACATCCAAATTTACCAAATTGTCGGCATTCTGTCACTGTCAATACCAAACACCCGCCTCATTTCGAGTATTTTTTAAGAATACCCGCTCTATCCAGGGTCGCTTCCAGCGTATCAATCGTGGCCGGCTTGATGAGCATGGCAAGCGCGCCGCCCTGCATCACACGCTGACGCGTCTCGAACTGATCGTCACTGGTAATCACAATGACGGGCGCGGTTTTGAGGCGCGGCTCGCGTTGAATATAGGCCAGCACCTCGGTTCCATCGGCGCCGGGCATGTTGATGTCGAGCAGGATCAAGCCCGGGGTGAACGCTCCCAGAACCTCGACCGCGGGGGTTGAACCGTACGCGACACGCGCCGGTATGCCAAGCGCGTTCAGCATTTGCTTCAGCGCATCTGCTGTCTGGCGGTTGTCGTCAATGATAAGCGCGTCGTTCATGTCATCTCCAAAACAATTTCGCCCATGCGCCGCACGTCGTACCCGGGCAGGGACATCACCATTTTACGAAATTCCGCGCCGCGAATCACATCGAATAGCGGCGCGAGCAAATCAGCGCTGGCGAACGCGGCGGGAATCACAAGATCGTAACGTTCGTGAAACAGCGGAACGAAATCAAGATCGAGCGCCTGCGCCGCGGCGGGAATCCCCAGCCCGCAATCGGCCCGGCCAGAAGCGACCGCCGCCGCTACGCCCAGGTGGGTGTATTCCTCTTGATTGTATCCTCGAATGTTCGAGGCGGGTATCCCCATTATGGATAACTGATAATCGAGCAGGACGCGTGTTCCAGCGCCGCGCTGGCGGTTCACAAACTGAATATCCGGGCGGAGCAGGCCGCGCAAGCCTTTAATTCCCTTTGGGTTGCCGCGCGGCGTCATCAAGCCCTGCTCGCGCTCCACCAGCGCCATTAAACGCACCGGCACGCCGGGCAAATACTGCCGGACCGCCGCGAGGTTGTATTCCCCGGTCGCCGGGTCGAGCAGATGCGACCCGCTCAAATGCGCCTCGCCGCGCTGTAACGCAATCAGCCCGCCCTGTGATCCGACATTTGCAGAGACGAAGCGGCGGCCGCGCTCGGAAAGGAATTGCGCCAGCAGGTCGAGGATTACATCATGTGAACCAATGCAGAAAATGGTTTTATCGAGGTCGCTCCGCGCGCGATACAGCCGGACCTGCACCGCCTGGCCGGCCTCCGCTCCCTGTTCGCCGCGAGGCAGCAACAGCAATCCATCGGCCTGCACCAATGAAGTGATCACCCCGGCCCCGCGCGCAAGGGGCGCAGCCAGGAGCTTCTCGCCCACACGCCCGGCCACCACCCGAATAAAGTCATCGTCGCCGGGCGGAGATAGGATCGTGCGGGTCAAGACCGCGGTTTCAGTCGGCAATTCAAGCGGGCGACGGCCCAGCCAGCGGGCAATGAGCGGCTCGACGAAGAGATCCGTTGTCAGCGCGGCTGAGACGGGATAGCCGGGGATGCCGAGGATCGGAATACGGCGGTTGGTCATTGGCAATTCGGATTGACGGCTTGCGTTTGACGATTGAGGATGGATCAGGCCGAGGATGACAGGATGGCCGGGGCGGACGGCGACGCCATGCACGAATAGTGTGCCGAGTTTTTCGATCACCTGCGCGGAAAAGTCTTCCGCGCCTGCGGAGGAGCCTGCGTTGAGCAGGACCAGGTCGTACTCGCGGGCGGCTTCTTCCACGCGGGCGCAAATGGAATCGAATTCGTCGCGGGTAATGGGAAAACGCGTCGCTTCGCCGCCCATGGCTTTGATTTGCGCGGCAAGGACGAGCGAGTTGTATTCGAGAATATCGCCGCGTTTCAAATCCGCGCCGATGGGAACGAGTTCGCTGCCGGTGGGTAGAATCGCCACGCGCGGCCGCCGCGCCACTTTCACGTCCGCGTGACCGGCCGCCGCGACCGCGCCCAGGTCTGCGGGACGAAGCGTATGTCCGGCGGGCAGGAGCAGCTGCGTTTCAACGATATCCTCCCCCAGCGGGCGGACGTGCATCCAGGGCGTGACGGCGGCGCGAATTCGAATCGAGTCCGGTCGTCGCAGGTCGGCGGTTAAATTTCCGCTCTCGTCGAGGGATTCCACATTTTCGATGGGAATGACCGCGCTGGCCCAATCGGGAAGCGGATCGCCGGTATCCACGTATTGCGCTTGTGGCGCGTGACCCGCAACGCGCAGTTGAATCGGCAGGCCCGGCCCCGCCCCCTCTGTTTCCTCGGCGCGAACAGCGAACCCGTCCATGGCAGAGGCGTGATAGTTTGGCGAGGAGACTTTGGCCCAGATCGGTTCGGCAGTGACGCGGCCCAGCGCGTTCTCGTCGAGGGGAATGGTCTCGATGCCAAGCACGCGCCACAGGCCGGACTCTTCGAGCGCCTGCTGGAAGCGCTTCTGGGCATCGGGAAGAGGAATATCATGCAGGTAAATGGACATAAACTCTTAGAGCGCGGTTAATAACCAATAAAACCCCGCTGCGAGTGACGCGCTGACCGGGATGGTGATCAGCCACGCAGTGAGGATATCGCCGGCCACACTCCAGCGCACCTTGCTGAAGCGCTCAGACGCGCCGACGCCGATGATGGCTGAACTGACCACGTGCGAGGTGCTGACCGGCGCGCCGAAGAACGACGCGCTGAGGATGACGATGCCCGAGGTCAGCTGGGTCGAAAAACTGTGAAGAGGGCGGATCTTATAAAACCGGCCGCCAAGCGTGCGGATTAATTTCCACCCTGCGAGACTGGTGCCAAGCGCCATGGCCGCCGCGCTGGCGACAGTCACCCATAGCGGGACTTCGAACGAGTTCAACGGGTGGCTGATCGCCAGCCCAAGCACGATGATCCCCATGGACTTTTGCGCGTCATTTGTGCCATGACTCAAGCCGAGAATGATCGCCGTTATCAGTTGGCTCCGCTTGAAAAACTCGTTGATCCGGGGCGACGCTCCCTGCGCCAGAAAATAGATGATGCGCGTGAAAACAAAACCGGACGCGAACCCCACCAGCGGAAAGATGAACAACGCGGCCAGGACCTTGATCAAGCCGGGCAAGAGGATCGCCTGCCATCCTGCAGAGACCAGCACCGCGCCAATGATGCCTCCGATCAGCGTGTGCGAGGAACTGCCGGGGATTCCGAGATGGCCGTTGATGACGTTCCAAACGATCGCGCCGAGCAGGGCTGCGACGATCACGGTCAGAGTCAACGAGTCGACCTGGGCGATCTCCGCGCCGATGGTGCGCGCCACTCCAACCCCGAATAAAAACGGGCCGGTAAACTCGGCCAGCGCGGCAATGGTCAATGCAGTGCGCGGAGCGAAGGCACGCGAAGAGATCACGGTGGCGACGATATTGGCCGCGTCGCGGATCCCGTTCAGGAAACCGAAGAACAATGCAAGCGCGATGACGATGAGCAGTTCACTGGACATGATTCAACTGGGGAAAACTGCCGCCCGCCTTATGTTTTCTTTACCACAATATCTGCAATGATGTTCGCCGCCTCGTCGCCGCGATCTGCCGCGTTGGAAAGGTGACGGTAGACCTCGCGCAATTTCAACATTTCCACCACATGATGCACATCCTCAGGCCCGCGAAACAGGTCCGCGACGGCTTCGCGGTAGACGCCTTCCACGCGGTTTTCCAGCGCCTTGGCGCGCTGGGCATGGTCGGTGGCAACGGCGGGATGTTTTTCGAGACGCAAGACCGCCTGGTGAATCTCGTACGCCGCGTCTTTGAGGAGCGAAGCCATGCGCGTCATGTACGAAGTCGGCGAAACGTTCAGAATCGCCATTTCGCTGACCGTACTGTCGGCGTAGTCAATCACGTCGTCAATGGAACGCGAAAGAGAAAAGATATCTTCGCGGTCGAACGGCGTGACGAAACTTCGATTCAACTCGTCAATCAAGATGCGGCGGGTTTCATCCGCTTCTTTTTCCTTCATGGAAAGCTGCTCGGCGGTCTCGGGCGATTTCGTCTCCAGGTATTTGACAAGCAGCTTCAGCCCCTCGAAGGTGACCGCCGCCTGCTCTTGAATGAGTTTATGGAACACTTCTTCGCGCTTCTTGAAAAAACGGAACATGGAAACCTCATACTGGAATATTGTCCGCCAATCATACCACCGGCGGGAAGAATCGCCCGTCGCAGACGCGCGGCTGGAACTATGGTCTTTTCAAAGTCGCTTGACAAACCGGCGGGTTTGGAACGCGAATGCCACGAATAGGCGAATTTCGCGAATTTTCTTGGGTTTATTCGCGTCATTCGCTGATTGGCGTAACTCGCGTTGATGAATCTCCGACCTTGAAAAAACCATACGGCTGGAACGGCGTCCGACTCCCTAAAACGCGATTTAATCGTACAATTGACGCGTCATTGGAGACCGAATGGCTGACGCGGGGCAATGGCCAGGCTCGCTACCCAAATTTGACGCAAATTCAAATTAGGAGAAAATGACCATGCAATACCCTCCCGAACCCTTCCGCATTAAAGTGGTCGAACCGGTCCGCCTGATCTCGCGCGAACAACGCGAGGCCGCGCTCCAGGCGGCTGGATACAACGTCTTCAGCCTGAAGGCCGAAGATATTTTCATTGACCTGCTGACCGACTCCGGTACCGGCGCGATGAGCCATGAACAATGGGCGGCCATCATGCGCGGCGACGAATCATACGCAGGCGCGCGCTCGTACCTGCGTCTCAAGTCCGCGGTCGAGGACATCTTCGGCTTCAAGTATTTCGTCCCCACGCACCAGGGACGCGCGGCCGAAAACATTCTCGCCGCCTGCCTTGTCAAGCCGGGCATGTACATCCCAAGCAACATGCACTTCGATACCACCGACGCCAACATCCGCGCCCGGGGCGGGCGCCCCGTCAACCTCGTCATTGACGAGGCCTTCGATCCGTCCAGCCTGCATCCATTCAAAGGCAATCTAGACATCGCCAAACTCAAAACCTTCATCGAAAAAGTCGGCGCGGAAACAATTCCCTTTGGCATGCTGACCGTCACCAACAACGCCGGCGGCGGCCAGCCCATCTCGATGGAAAACCTCAAGGCGGCAGCGG
This sequence comes from Anaerolineales bacterium, assembly GCA_019187665.1. Classification (GTDB taxonomy): domain Bacteria; phylum Chloroflexota; class Anaerolineae; order Anaerolineales; family Villigracilaceae; genus Denitrolinea. Next base: position 417,028 of record JABARH010000010.1, on the reverse strand, counting down.
CGGTGTATCGCGAACACAAAATACCCTTCTTCATCGACGCGGCGCGCTACGCCGAAAACGCCTGCTTCATCAAACTGCGCGAGAAAGGGTACGAAAACAAATCCATCATTGAGATCGCGCGTGAAATATTCAGCCTGGCCGACGGCATGTGCATGTCGGCCAAAAAAGACGCCATCGTAAATATCGGCGGCCTGCTGTGCATAAACGATGAAAAACTTTTCGGCAATGTGAAAAACGAACTGATCCTGCGCGAGGGATTCCCGACCTACGGCGGACTGGCCGGCCGCGACCTGGAAGCGCTGGCAGTCGGACTCTACGAGGGGCTGGACGAAGCCTACCTCGCCTACCGCCTCGGGCAGACGGCCTACCTCGCCGCGCGCCTGAACGAAGCGGGCGTTCCCACCATCCAACCTGCGGGCGGCCACGCCGTCTATGTGGACGCGCGCGCCGTCCTGCCACACATTCCACAAGGCGAATTCCCCGGCCAGGCGCTGACCGTCGAACTGTTCCGCGAGGGCGCGGTGCGCGGCTGCGAAATCGGCTCGGTCATGTTCGCGCATCCCGATCCCGAAACGGGACAGATGGTCTATCCCAAACTTGAACTGCTGCGCCTCGCCATCCCGCGCCGCATGTACACCCAGAGTCACATGGACTACATTGCCGACACGCTGGCAAACATAAAATCACGCGCCGAATCCATTCGCGGTTACAAATTCACGTACGCGCCGGAACTGCTGAGACACTTTACCGCGCAGTTCGAACCGCTGTAACGTTCAATCCACGAAACGCGCGCGTTTCGCATTTAACGCGGAACTGGATCGCGGCGCTTGACACCTGAAACCTGACGCCTGATACTTGCCAACATGACCCGCTGGCTCGACCCCCATCCGGTTGCAATCCCCGCCTCGTTCCTGACGTTGGACCTGCCTCCGCTTGTCGCGCAGACTCTCCTGCGACGCGGCATCGCCACTCCCGAATCGGCGCGCGCGTTTTTGCATCCCGAAGAAATTTCGCCCACACCCTATCCCGACGTGACTTCTTCCGCGCAAGGAGGAATGGTCAGAGCCGTCGAGCGCATTATTCTGGCTATACGCAAATCCGAAACGATCTGCGTCTGGGGCGATTTCGACGTGGACGGACAGACTTCCACCACCCTGCTGGTGCAAACACTTCATGCCATCGGCGCCAGGGTGGTTTACTACATTCCAATTCGCGGCAAGGAGGGTCACGGCGTCCACATCGAGAGTCTCAAACCCATCATTGACGGCGGCGCGACACTCATCATCACCTGCGACACCGGCGTCACCGCGCACGCCGCCATTGACTTTGCCAACGCGCGCGGCGTGGACGTGATCGTCACCGACCATCACGACCTGGGCGAGACACTGCCGAACGCGCTAGCCGTCGTCAACCCGAAGATGCTGCCACCAGAGCATGCCCTGGCAAATTTGGCAGGCGTGGGCGTGGCGTATAAAACGGCGGAAGCGCTTCTGAATTCCAAACTTGGAATTCAGAAGCCTGCATCTTCAATACAAACCGCCGACCTGCTGGACCTGACCGCCCTCGGCCTGATCGCAGACGTCGCGCTGTTGCGCGGCGAAACGCGTTCACTCGCGCAAAAAGGAATCGAGGCGCTTCGCAGCACAACGCGCCTCGGACTGCGCGTCATCGCCGAACTGGCGGGCGCCGCGCTCGAAACGCTGACCGAAGAGACCATTGGCTTTACGTTTGGACCGCGCCTGAATGCGCTCGGCAGACTTGGCGACGCCAACCCTGCGGTTGAATTATTGCTCACGCGCGACCCCGTTCGCGCGCGCGTGCTGGCCGCGCAGATCGAGGGCTTGAACTCACAACGCAGACTGTTAACGAGTCAGGTTTACGAGGCAGCGGAAGCGCAATTGAAGGAATCGCCTGCCCTGCTCGACGAGGCGGCGATCGTCCTGTCCCATCCCAGTTGGCCGGGCGGCGTGGTGGGCATCGTGGCAAATAAACTTGTGGAGCGGCATCACAAACCCGCCATCCTGCTCAACGAATCGGAGGATGGAATTCTGCGCGGTTCGGCGCGTTCCATCGAAGGACTGCATATCACTGAGGCCATCGCCGCGCAAAAAGATATTCTGCTCGGCTTCGGCGGTCATCCAATGGCGGCAGGTATGTCGCTGAAAAAAGACGACCTGGCCGTATTCCGCAAGCGGCTCGGCGCGGCGGTGGAAAAACAACTCGGCGCGACGGCACGCGAAGAGCCGACACTGCAAATTGACGCATGGCTGAGCCTGGACGAGATCAATTTCAAACTAGCAGATTCCATCGAGTCGCTGGCCCCGTTTGGGGCAGGCAACCCCGCGCTGACCTTTGCAACCCGCCGCGTGAAATTAAAATCAATCCGGGAGATCGGCAAAAATAAGGAACACCTGCGGCTCCATATCGAAGACGAAGCGGGCAACACGCAAAGCCTGCTATGGTGGAGCGGCGACAAGGAACATCTTCCCGATGCGGAGACCGTGATTGACCTCGCCTACTCTCTACGGGCCGGGTCCTATCGCGGAGAAAAACAACTTTCATTGCAATACGAGGAATTGCGCGTCGTCGAGGAGGCGCCGCTTGAAATTCGAGCGGCGGGAATCGAGGTGCGCGATATGCGCCTGCAATCGTCGCCGTTAAATCTGCAACCTTCAACCTTGATCTGGGCCGAGGGCGCGGATCAGGAAAGCGGCGTTTCGCGGGTCAACCTGCGCGAAGCCGAAGAGTTTTCGATTTTCACCATGCCGCCCTCTCCTGTTGAATTAAAAAAGGCATTGGAAATTGTTAAACCGAAAATCGTCTATGTCTTTGCCAAAATGCCCGCCGAGGAAACAGCTGAGGATTTTTTAAACCGCCTCGCGGGGTTATGCAAGTTCACGTTGAACCGACGCGGGGGCAGGGTCATGGTCGGCGAGCTGGCGTCCGCTTTGGCGGCGCGCGAAGCGGCGGTGCGGGTGGGTCTCGAATGGCTGGCGGCCGGGGGCCAGGTTGGGATGACGATCAAAAACAGCGAGGTGGAATTATCCAAAGACACGCGTGGAAAGAATCCATATTTACAGGCGGAATTGTTCGTAGCGTTGCGGGGGATATTAAAAGAAACAGCCGCCTACCGAAAGTATCTTTCCACGACCGGCGATCTCGACCGGTTGGTCAACGCCGCATAACCGTACGTTTACTGTTTTTTTGCCACTGGCAGTCTCGCCGTGTTGCCGCTATACTTCAACTCTATTCCCGTCTGAAAAGGAGCTTCAATGAAAAAACATTTTCGTTTTCTGCAAATCATAGTTTCCGCCGCCGCTATTTTTGGATTGCTGTTCGGCGCGGCAGGTTCGTTCTCCGCGCAGGCCGCGGCCGGCGGAGGCGGAGGCATTCGCACAGCCGTCTCACCCGCCACCGGCATGTTGACCTTTATCGGCGCATCGGCCTCGCAACCGTTGGGGGTGATGGGCGCGGTCGGAAGTTTGATTGACGAACCGGCGCGCGCGGCTTCGATCCTTTCGGTCTATGCGCCGCAATTCGGCGTTGCCAACGCGCGCGAAGATCTGCTGCTTGTGAACGAGAAGCAGCTCGCCGATGGCCGCCGCGTGATGCGTTACCAGCAAACTTACTTTGGAGTGCCGGTTATTGCGGGAAACCTCGTTCTGCAAATGAACAATGGCGGTTTGATCTCGCTCAGCGGAAAGGCTTCCCCAAATCTCGCGATCGTCACAACGCCCTCGATCAGCGCGGGCCAGGCGCGCGAGACGGCCATGGCTCTCACCGCGAAACTTCGCAATGTGAACGTCTCACAACTAACCGCCACCGAGCCGACGTTGTGGATATACGACGCGCGTTTGCTCGAAGGCCGGATGGACAGCCCGGCCCACCTCGTCTGGCGCGTGGAGGTTTCCGCGAGCGGGCAGGCAGTGCGCGAATTCGTGCTGGTGGATGCCCGGCGCGGCAGCGTGAGTTTAAATTTCAACCAGGTGGACACGATGTGGAGCGCGAGGCCCAACGCCGCCTCCAACCTGAACGGGGCAGCGGGCGCGGCCCTCGCGACGAGTCTGCCGGCCCCGCAGGCGCTCCTCGGCGTCCCCGTCCTCAAAACATACACGTCCAACGGCACGAACGGGCAGCGCGTGAGCCTGGTCTGCTCGAATAATGCGCGCGCGTGCGGAAGCGGCAACGCTGACGCGAACGACGCGCACGCGTTTGCCTTCGATACCTATTCGGTCTATGCGGCCGCGCCCTTCAACCGCGATGGCATTGACAACGCGGGCATGGATCTGGTCTCGAACGTGAATTGGAATGAATCGGGCAGGTGTCCTAACGCGTTCTGGGACGGCGACGAGATGACCTACTGCAACGGGCTGGCGGCCGACGATGTGGTTGGACATGAACTGACTCACGGCGTGACCCAATACGAGTCCGGGCTGTTCTATTTCTGGGAATCCGGCGCCATCAACGAATCGCTCTCAGACGTGTGGGGCGAATACGTGGATCAAATTAATGGCGACGGCACCGACGGCGCCACCTACGACTGGAAGATCGGCGAGGATGCGACGGGCATCGGCGTGATCCGCGACATGAAGGCCCCGCCCGCCCACGGCCAACCCGACTCGATGAAGAGTCTCTATTATTGCAAAAGCGGCTCATGTTACCTGAACGATAACGGCGGCGTGCATTACAACAGCGGCGTAAACAACAAAGCCGCCTACCTGATGGTGGCCGGAGGAAAGTTCAACGGCAAGACCGTCTCCCCGCTCGGCTGGGACAAGACCATCACTATCTACTACGAAGCCCAGTCCAACATCCTGACCTCTGGCTCCGGGTATTACGATCTGTATTACGCGTTATACCAGGCGTGTATCAACCAGGTCGGTGTGAACGGCATCACCCTGCTGGATTGTCAGGAAGTGCGCGACGCCACCGACGCCACCAAGATGAATCTGGAACCCACCACGAATTACAACCCGAATACCACCGCCTGCCCGGTCAACACCGCGGTTGACACCGCCGTCTACAACGAGGATTTCGAAACCGGCACCGACGGCTGGACCATCAGCGACACCGACTGGATGCTGTGGTCTAACACCGCCTACTACCCCGATTACGGGCCTCTCGCGTATGATGGTGTGGACGCGCTATACGCTGACGATACCGAGTTGTTAAACGAAGCAACCGCCACCAGTCCGAGCATTGCCCTGCCGGCCGGCGAAAATTCCTACCTGCTCTTCGCTCAGATCGTCTGGCTTGAAAGTAGTTTCGATGGCGGCGTCCTCGAGTACAGCGTGAATAACGGGCCGTTCAACGATGCGGCCGCGCTGTACAGCGGCGGCCAGAATTACAAGGGAACGATCAGTAATTCCTACGGCAATCCCATCGGTGGGCGCAACTCCTTCACCGGCGAAAGCCACGGCTATGTTACGTCGCGGTATAACCTTTCCAGCCTGGCGGGACAAAATGTCAACTTCCGCTGGCGAATGGGCACCGATTCGGAGAACTACATCGGCGGCTGGTGGCTGGATATGGTCCAGGTCAACACCTGTCTCGGCGTGCCGGGCATCCCCTCGCTGACCAGCCCGGCTTCGAACAGCCTCACCAAAGACCTCACGCCCACCTTCGACTGGAGCGATTCGTCACCCGACCTTGATCACTACCAACTGCAAGTGGACGACAATAACGATTTCAGCAGTCCGCTGATAGATACGAACAGTATGGGCGCGGTCTCCAACTTTACGCCTCTCACCAATCTACCCGCCGCTACAACCCTCTACTGGCGCGTGTCTGCCTTCAACAGTTCAGGCAGTACGCAGGGCTGGAGCGCTGTGCGTTCGTTACGCGTAGCGTTTGCTCCGCCAACCCTGCTCTCTCCTGCAGACCTGAGCGTTGGCATCGCGCTCAAGCCCGTCTTCGACTGGGACGATATGCCTGGCGCCTCCTCCTACACTATTCAGGTTTCAACCTATCCCAACTTCAGGATGCTGGCGATCAACAAAAAGGTAACGGTCTCCACGTACACGCATTTCCTAAATCTACGGCGCAACACCACCTACTACTGGCGCGTGCTCGTGAACGGAACGTTCGGCCCGAGCGACTGGTCGCCGGTCTTCCAATTCCAGACAACGCCGTAACGTCACACTTCCCCCTTCTCTTTCTGAGAGAAAAACACACGGGCGATCTTCATCAAGGTCGCCCGTGTTATTTGCTGGCTTTTCGGCTTTCCGCCCGGCGATTTTCACAAGCCTTGCTCGAGTCTCGTCCTTGTGTGATTTTTATGATATTTATCTATATTATTGACAAGTTGACCTGTGGCTGATATACTCCCGCTCAATGAAAAGCACGAAAGACCGAATTCTGCAAAGCCTGTTACGCAAACCGCGCTCCACGATCAACGACCTGGCGGAGGCAGTGGGCATCAATCCCATCTCGGTGCGTCATCACCTGACCAACCTGCAAATGGAGGGGCTGGTGGAAGCGCAGGAGGAGCGCCATGGAGTGGGACGCCCGCGCCTGACCTATTTGTTGAGCGAGGAAGGGATGGAGCGTTTCCCCACCCGCTACCTGCGCCTGACCTCGCGTTTGCTGGCACAAATGAAAGAAAGCATGTCGGAGCCCATGGTGACGAAACTGTTCTCGCAAGTAGCGGAGGGATTGGTTGCTGAATACGCCGAACAGATAAAGGGTATGAGCATGGAGGAGCGCCTGGAAACGGTAAAGGAATTGCTGGGCGAAGAGGGTTTTACCGTGGAGTGGGAGAAATCCAAGGATGGCTATCGCATCCACGAGATTACCTGCCCGTATTACCAGATCGGTCAGGCTCACCCCGAAGTGTGTACCGTGGACCAGACCTTGATCTCGAAGATGCTGGCTGTGCCGGCCAATAAGGTACAGTGTATTTTAGACGGCGGCACGCATTGCACGTACCTGGTGCAACCGAAGTAACTATTCCATACATGGTGAACAATGACTGATCAAACTGAAGCCAGACCAATCCAATGGACGATCCATACCACCCACCCCGATCGCGTGGACAAAGTGCGCGCCGCGCTGTCTGAGGTGATTGATCCAGAAATTGGGATGAACATCATCCAGTTGGGATTGATCCGCGACGTGCAAATCGAAAACGAGTTGGGGCGCGTGAAGATGATCCTCACCACACCGTTCTGTCCATACGGCCCCGCCATGATTGAAATGACCCGGGCCAAGGCTGTGGAAGGATTGGAAATGCCGGTCACGATCGAAATGGGCATGGAGATGTGGGACTTCTCGATGATGGAGGACCCCTCCGCGCTGGATTGGGGCATGTACGCGTGACGCAAGGATGAATTTGAAAGAATCAAAAATGCGGCCGCAGTGGCCGCATTTTTGATTCCAATCTGCCCACGGCAGTCAAAGACTGGAAACATGGAGGATGTTCGTCACTTGATTTTGAAGCCGGCCGGTTGTATCTTTCACAGCGAAGCACCGAGCATCTTCAGGAGGAAACATGCGAGCAGCAATCCGAATTGGCTTTCTGGGGTTTTGGATGGTTACGATGGCCGCATGCAGGACAAGCCAGGCCGTCGCAACGGAGACGCCAACCTCAAGCCCGGCCCGTGTTTCGCCGACCGCAACTATCGCTCCAACATTCACCCCCGGTCCACCGACGTTCACTCCCGCGCCAGGCATCGGCAGCGCCATACAGGGACAGGACGGCGCAACCCTCGTGTTCGTCCCAGCAGGAGAGTTCACAATGGGCGGGACTCAGGCGCTACTCGAACAAATAAAGGACACTTTCGCGCGCGAGAAGGCACCTCTCGATTGGCTCACGATCGAAGATCCGTCCGTCAGCGAACCCGCGCACCAAGTGTATCTGGATGCGTTTTGGATAGATCAAACCGAAGTTTCGATCTCCCGTTACAAAAAGTGCGTGGCCGCCGGGCAATGCCGCGAGGTCGCGCCCCAGAAAGGCTATAACGCGGACCGCTACTGGCCGATCTACAACGATCCATCCTTTGCCAATCATCCTGTAGCCTTTGTGAACTGGGAAATGGCAGACGCCTATTGCAAATGGGCGGGGCGCCGCTTGCCCACTGAAGCGGAATGGGAAAAGGCCGCGCGCGGCACAGATGGGCGCATGTTCCCCTGGGGAAATTTCCACACCCTCGAGCAGACAGGCAATCTTCCGCTTGGTTGTGGCGATAGCGCTGTTGGCAACACCACGCCATACGGCGCTCCAAACATGGACCTGCCCGCCTGCTCACCTCAAATTTACATCTACTCGGAATTTGTGACGAGCGAAGATATCACTGTATCTGTGAACACCGTCGAAGTGGATAAATATCCCAAAGGCGCAAGCCCCTACGGCGCGTTGAACATGGGCGGCAATCTCAGTGAATGGGTCGCGGATTGGTACTCTGCAGCCTATTACTCCGTTTCGCCGGGTTCAAACCCGAGGGGACCCGAAACCGGGACTGTACACGTGACTCGCGGGGCAAATTTTATGAGCGCTGCGAACGCCGGCGAGTTGCTTATCACGCTACGCGGTCACGGCTATCTCGAAGAAATGGAAAACTACTGGTCCAGCCTGGGCTTTCGCTGCGCCAGCGACCCATAGAAAAAAACGGTCCCGTCACGGCGGCCGAAAGCGAACTGTTGCACGAACACGGACGGACACAGACAAGGCGCATAAACACGAAGGCCGCGGCATTCCAGTCGCGGTCTTTATATTTCCGCGCGTCCATCTACGGAGCAAAGATGCATGGGGAAAATGTCCGGGTTTTCCATATTGCAAACAGGACTTATTTCCCGCTGACAACGAAATCAACACCATCTATCATGCAGACACGGAGGCTGTATGAAACCCATTCTCTTTTCCCTGTTTGGAATTGTTTTAATTTTTGCGCTATGCCTGCCCGCCGCTTCGCTGCCGGAAGCGCAGGCCCTCACCGTCGGCTATTCCCTGCGCTTCTACGGACACGGGACAGGCGACATAGACCGCGTGAAGATCCGCATCGAGCCGAACGTCGCGGCAGATGTGGGTGGGAATTTTACTCTTGAGTTTTGGATGAAGGCCAGCCTGTCCGACAACGCCAGCCCGGCCTGTGTACCCGGCGGATTCAACTGGATCTACGGCAACATCATCGTAGATCGCGATATCTTCGGGAGCGGCGACTACGGCGATTACGGCATCTCCCTCGCGGGCGGAAGCATCGCCTTCGGCGCGGGGCGCGGCGCAACCGACCAGACCATCTGCGGCGCGCGCAATGTAGCGGACGGGAACTGGCATCACATTGCGGTCACACGCAACTCGATGAACGGTCAAATGCGCGTCTACGTGGATGGCGTTCAGGACGCCATCGGCACCGGCCCCAGGAACAACATCTCCTATCGCAACCGGCGGCCCACCTCCTACCCCAACAGCGACCCCTTTCTCGTTCTCGGCGCGGAGAAGCACGACGCCGGAAGCGAGTTCCCCTCCTATAATGGATTCCTCGATGAATTACGCATCTCGTCGAAGGTGCGTTACACCAGGAACTTCACCCCATCAACGACTGCTTTTAAATTCGACACATCCACCGCCGCACTCTATCATTTTGACGAGGGACCGGCTGGGGCGTGTGTTGGGTTGATCAACGATTCATCCAGGACCGGCGCAAGCGACGGTCAATGTATGTATGGCGGCGATGGAATCGCAGGACCGGAGTTCAGCCTCGACTCGCCCATCGCGCCGCCGCCCACCACCACGCCGACCAAAACGCGCACGCCGACCCGCACTCCAACGCCAACGCGCACACCCACCCCAACACGCACTCCCACGCGCACGCCCTCTCCCACGCCCACGCCGGGCGGCGGAGGCGGAGGTTCGAGCGGCGGAGGTCCCACCCTGGCGGGATGCCCGCTCTTCCCGGCGGACAGCATCTGGAACGCAAGGGTGGATCAACTTCCCATCCACGCGCGAAGCGGGGCGTGGATCAACAGCATCGGCGCCTCGGACGGTTTCCACATGGATTTCGGTTCCGGTGAATGGGACGGCGGTCCGATCGGAATCCCGTTCAATATTGTGGCGGGTTCGCAAGTCGCAAAATACAACGTGGACTTTTATTACCCGGATGAATCGGATGCGGGTCCATATCCGATTCCGGGCAATCCCAACATCGAACACGGCGGCGACCATCACATTTTGACGCTCGACACTGAAACCTGCACGCTCTATGAAATTTACGACGCCTCGTTCAGCGGCGGGCAATGGTCGGGCGGATCGGGCGCGATCTGGGACTTGAACTCGAACGCCCTGCGCCCGGACGGCTGGACCTCCGCCGACGCGGCGGGCTTGCCGATTCTACCGGGATTGATTCGCTACGATGAAATTGTCGCGGGGCAGATCAACCACGCCATCCGCTTCACGGTCAACAATACGAACAGTTACATCTGGCCCGGGCGGCACCTGACCAGCGGCTCGCCCGGCGTAACCACCAACACCCCGCCGATGGGCGCGCGCTTCCGCCTGAAGGCAAATTACAACATCAGCGGATTCACGCCGGAGATGCAAGTGATTCTGCAAGCGATGAAAACCTACGGAATCATCCTCGCCGACAACGGCTCGGACTGGTACATCAGCGGCGCGCCGGATGAACGCTGGGATAACGACATGCTTCACACGCTGGACGTATTACGCGGCAGTGACTTCGAGGCGGTGGACGCCTCCGGGTTGATGATCGATTCAGACTCCGGGCAGGCGGCTCTGCCGTCCACGCGCTGGAATCCCCCAACCGGCGCGACCTGGCAATGGCAGATTGACGGAGAGGCGATCAATACTTCGTTCAATGTGGGCGTGTATGATGTTGATCTTTTCGAAACGCCGATCCAGACGATCAACACACTCCACGCGCAGAACCGCAAGGTCATTTGCTACATCAGCGCCGGTTCGTGGGAAAACTGGCGCGAGGATGCGGGTGATTTTCCAGCGGAAGTATTGGGGAACAATTACTCCGGCTGGGCTGGCGAAAAATGGCTGGACATCCGTCGCATTGACCTGCTCGCGCCGATCATGCGCGCCCGTCTGGATTTGTGCCGCGCCAAAGGCTTCGACGCGGTCGAGCCGGACAACATCGAGGGCTATCAAGAGGATACCGGCTTCCCGCTGACCTATGCGGACCAGATCGCCTACAACACCTGGTTCGCCAATGAAGCCCACGCGCGCGGACTGTCCATTGGACTCAAGAACGATCCTGAGCAAGTCGGCGATTTAATTTCCGTCTTCGATTGGGCGCTGACCGAGGATTGCTTCTACTACGAATGGTGCGAGGAGATGCTTCCTTTCATCAACGCGGGCAAGGCGGTCTTCGCCGCCGAGTACACCGACCTCGGCTCGACGCTTAATCAGTTTTGCCCCTCGTTCGATGTTTGGGGCTTCAGCGGGATTTTGAAGCAAAGAGATTTGACCGCCTGGCTCCAGGCGTGTCCGTAAAAACAGAGACGGTCGCTGCGAAACGGCCGTCTCTGTTTTTACGGAAGTTGATTCCAAACTACGATACAATATCGCCCACCATGACCGAACTGATCATCATCGGCGGCGGGCTGGCCGGGAGCGAAGCCGCGTGGCAGGCAGCCGAACGCGGACTCGCGGTGCGGCTGTACGAGATGCGGCCACAAATGACGACCGGCGCGCATGAAACCTCCGACCTCGCCGAACTCGTATGTTCCAACTCGTTTGGATCAAATCTGCCGGACCGCGCCTCGGGCGTTCTTAAAAACGAACTGCGCCGCCTCGGCTCATTGCTCCTGGATTGCGCCGAATCGTCCGCCCTGCCGGCGGGCGCGGCCCTGGCGGTGGACCGCGTCGGGTTCGCGCGGCGCGTAACAGAACGGATCGAGTCGCACCCGCGCATCCGAATCATACGCGAAGAAGTGGCAGAGATCCCCGACGGCCCGGTCATCGTCGCATCCGGGCCGCTCACCTCGGATCGGCTCTCGCAATCCATCGCGGCGCTGAACGGCGAAGGTCATCTCTTTTTCTTTGACGCGATCGCGCCCATCGTGGACGCGCGCACGATCAACATGGATGTGGCTTTCCGCGCCTCGCGCTACTCTGCCGGCCAGCAGGAAGAGGGCGACTACATCAACTGTCCGTTCGACAGGATGCAATACGAGGCCTTTGTCTCCGCGCTCGAAACAGCGGAGCGAATCGAACTGCGCTCCTTCGAGGAGGCCATCCACAGCGGCGTGAAAGCCGGAACCTTCTTCGAGGGCTGCCTGCCGGTTGAGGTCATCGCGCAGCGCGGAAGCGAATCGCTGGCGTACGGGCCGATGCGGCCGGTGGGCCTCCGCGGCCGCGATGGAAAACGCCCTCACGCGGTGGTCCAGTTACGGCAGGACAATCTCGCAGGCGACCTCTACAACCTCGTCGGCTTCCAGACCAACCTCAAATTTTCGGAACAAACGCGCGTCTTCCGCATGATCCCCGGCCTCGAACACGCGGAATTCGTCCGCTACGGACAGATGCACCGTAACACCTTCATCGCCTCGCCGACAGTCCTGCTCTCCAGCCTGCAGCACAAGACCCGCGATAATTTATTTTTCGCCGGGCAGATCACCGGCGTGGAGGGCTATATGGGCAACGTCGCCACTGGGCTCCTCGCCGGCTGGAACGCCGCCCGCCTGCTCACCGGCCTGTCTCCACTCACGCTTCCTCCGACCACGATGCTGGGCGCGCTCTGCCACTACGTCACCCATGCCGACCTGCGCGACTTCCAGCCGATGAAAGCCAATTTCGGAATCCTGCCGCCGCTCCTCAGCGCGGAAAAATTAAACAAACGCGACCGCGCCCGCGCCAACGCCGGGCGCGCGCTGCGCGATCTGGAGACTTTTTTGAATGAAATCGAAAATCGTTAAACGAATCTTCCTGACGCTGGGGCTGATCGTTCTCATCGCAGGCGGATACTTCCTGTGGCGCTACTCGCGCGTCACGCGCGACCGTCCCGGGCGTTTCGACGGCGAGCGCGCCTACCGCGACGTGATCGCGCAGGTGGAATTCGGCCCGCGCACTCCCGGTTCGCAGGCGCACCAACAGACGATTGACTACATTCGCCGTCAACTACAGGAAGCCAACTGGCTGGTGGACGTGCAGACCGAAAAGATCAACAACGGGCAAACGGTAAAAAACGTCATTGCACGCCGCTCCGACGTCCCGCCACAGATCATCCTCGGCGCGCACTATGACAGTCGCCTCTACGCGGAGCGCGACCCGGAACTGCTCAAGCAATCGGAACCGGTGCCAGGCGCCAACGACGGCGCATCAGGCGTGGCCGTCCTGCTCGAACTGGGGCGCGTCCTGCCCAGAAACAGCGCGCCCATCTGGCTGGTCTTCTTCGACGCGGAAGACCAGGGTCACATCCCCGGCTGGGACGCCTGGTCGCTTGGAGCGCGCGCCTTCGTACAAAATTTCAATCTCAAGCCGCAAGCCGTGATCATCGTAGACATGGTCGGCGACCGCGATCTCAAGATCTGGCAGGAAAAACAATCCACAAACTGGCTGGTGAATGACCTCTGGCAAACCGCCGCCGAACTGGGCTTCTCGCACGTTTTCATTCCTGAAACCAAATACAACATCGAGGATGATCACATTCCCTTCCTCGAAGCGGGCATCCCTGCAGTGGATATCATAGACATCGAATATCGCTACTGGCACACCACCTACGATACAGTGGACAAGGTCTCAGCGCGCAGCCTGAGTATTGTCGGCCTGGTTTTGCAAACCTGGATCGGCAAACAAAACCGTTGACCCAAACGGTTTGCCAAATCATAAAGCGTGTCGTACACTTGGGTCATGGCCGTTTCAACGCACCTCGCCAAAATTCGCAAAAAACTCATCCGCCGTGTGTCGCAAAACCTGGCACGCGGCGCGGCTGTGCGCGAAAACTTCGAGGCGCAGATTGAACGGTTTTTCGACCTGTGCGGGCAGGCGCTTGCCAGCGGCGACCCTGCCTGGCTGGACCCCATCCTCTACGATTGGGCGCACTCCAGTACGCTGACCGACGTCGCCGAAGGTCAGAAAAACATTACCCAGCTGCTCAACCTGCTCCTCGTACAGACCAGCGAAACGGCGCGCGAAACCCTGAACAAGGGCGATGCGCTCGAACTGATCACCTCTGTCCAACCGCTTTTTACCTACGCGCTCGATAAGGTCGCCCGCCTCGAGATGGAAACGCGCGTGACATACTACGCCAACGAGGTGTCGGGCATTCAGCAAAAATTGGAGCGTCTTGACCGCAGCAAATCCAATTTCATTTCTGTGGCCGCGCACGAACTAAAGACTCCGCTCACGCTGATCGAAGGCTACACCGCCATGCTTAGCGATATCGTCACCCGCCTCGAGCAGCAACGCAACGCCGACAAACTGATCGAGGGTGTCCACACCGGCATCCAGCGCCTGCGCCAGATCGTGGATGACATGATAGACGTTTCGCTGATTGACAACAACATGCTGTCGCTCAACCTCCAGCCAATCTGGATGAATCACGTTCTCGCCCTGCTGAAAAAGAATCACGACCCGTTTGTGAACGAACGCAGGCAAACGCTGGAGGTCGAAAAATTTGAAGGCGGGCAGGAAATCCTCTATGTTGACCCGGAACGGATCTATCAGGCTTTTCAAAACCTGTTGAGCAACGCCATCAAATACACGCCCGACGGCGGAAAGATCGCCATGACCGGCCGCCTCTTGCCCGGCTTTGTGGAAGTGACCATCGCCGACAACGGCATCGGAATCTCGCAGGAAGACCAGTCGCAGATATTCGAAAAATTCGGCAAACTCGGGCGCGCCAACCTGCACTCAAGCGGCAAAACCAAATTCAAAGGCGGCGGCCCGGGACTCGGTCTCTCCATCGCAAAAGGGATCATCGAAGCGCACGGCGGCGCCGTCTGGGTGGAATCTGAAGGCTATGACGAAACCAAATGCCCCGGCTCCACCTTCCACATCCTGCTCCCCATTCGCACCAAGGCGGCCGACCCGCGCCTCTCAAAATTATTCACCCCTCCCCAGGCCTCGCATGTCGAAGAAACGTCCCGAACCGACCCGCCCACCGCGTGAACGCGCCTTTCTCGTCGGCGTGGAAATCAAAGGCCAGCCCGCGTTGCTGGCGCTCGAAGATTCAATACTGGAACTCGCGCTGCTGTGCGACACCGCCGGCCTTGAAGTGGCCGGCGAAACATCGCAAAAACTCGACCGTCCGCATGCAGAGACGTTCATCGGCTCCGGCAAAGTGCAGGAAGTCAAAGCCTTCGTTGAGGAGACGCTCGCGCAAGTGGTTGTCTTCGACGACGAACTCAACCCGCGTCACCAGCGCGAACTCGAAAAGGTCTTCGGCGAAAAAGTGCGCGTGATGGACCGCACCGGCCTGATCCTTGACATCTTTGCCCAGCACGCCCACACACGCGAAGGCATGCTGCAAGTGGAACTCGCCCAGTACGAATACTATCTGCCGCGCCTGACGCGACAATGGACGCATCTCGCGCGACAGGCAGGCGGCGGAGGCGGGCGCACCGGATCGGCCGGGGGAGTGGGTTTGCGCGGTCCCGGCGAAACCCAGCTCGAGGTGGACCGCCGCGCCATTCGTAAAAAAATCGCACACTTAAAAGGCGAACTCGAAAAAGTCGAAGCGCATCGCTCACGCTATCGCGCACAACGCAAACGCTCGCGCATTCCAACGGTCGCATTGGTCGGATACACCAACGCCGGCAAATCCACCCTGCTGAATCGCCTCACCAAGTCTGATGTCTATGTGGCCGACCAACTCTTCGCGACCCTCGACCCCACCACCCGCCGCGTGGACTTGCCCGGCGGAACGGCCGCCCTCTTCACCGATACGGTCGGCTTCATCCAAAAACTGCCGACCATGCTGGTCTCCGCCTTTCACGCCACACTGGAGGAGATCGCCGAGGCCGACCTGCTGCTGCATGTCGTTGACATCTCGCACTCAAACGCCTTGAACCATTACGAGGCCGTCACACAGACATTGGAGGAGATCGGTGCGGGGCACATTCCATCTGTCAGTGTGTTGAACAAGCTGGATCGCCTGCGCGACCCGGCCGCGGCACAGGAAACCGTGCGGCAATTTCCCAAGTCGGTGGCCATCTCGGCATCGAAGGGCACAGCCATCGCAGAACTGCTCGCCAAGATTCACGAGGAACTTTATGAAACCTACATTCCGCTCATTGTGCGCCTGCCTTTCCGCGAGGGCGCGTTGATCTCGCTCTTCCATGAAATGGGTCAGGTGGAACGCGTCGAGCATGGCCGCGCCGGCGTGCTGATGCAGGGGCGCATCCCCGGCCGCCTGCTGGCACAGTTCAAGGCCTGGCAGGCGAATACATTTGAATTCGAGAACGAACGCCAAGAGGAGGCCGCATGATCGGCTGGTTTTCAAAAACGATTGACAAAATGTCCGATTATCTCGCCCACCGCAAGGGACTCCTGCCGTTGCTGGGCCTGCTATTCATCGTCGCCAACCTCCTGTTGCAATTCCTCTTTCCGCTCGGCTGGCTGGCAGGGACCAACCTGTTACTGCATGTCGGCCTGATCGTCGCAATCTTCGGATTGATGCTGGCCTGGGCCCTGTAACCTGCGAACGATGCCTCCTGGCATACCGTGTCAGAACGTACGCATAATTGGCGTTCTCCCCTGGCGCCGCCCGTGATTTGCCAGGCAAATCAGGCAGGCGTAACGCCAGCAGGCGCGTTAGAGAACGCGTCCTGCGCAAAGTCTTGTGTCAGTCTTAACCAAAGGAGCAACCATGAAAACGCCGCTCTTCCTGCTTGTTGCCATCATGCTGGCCGCCCTCACCGCGCTCGTTTCACCGGTTCAGGCAGGGCCCCGTTTCGACACATCCCAGGTGGAACATGGAGAATACATCGCAACCATTGCCGGATGCACCTCCTGTCACTCGCCCTACAAGGCGGAATTTTCCGAACCGGCAGCGCTCACACTCGACCAGGTCCGCGTCCTGGCCTTCAACGACCTCGACGCGACGGATCAGACCCGGCTCATGGCTGGCGGGCGCGCTTTTAATTTTGGACCTGCGGGAATCGTGTTCGCCAAAAACATCACGCCTCACGCGGCCAGCGGCATTGGCGCATGGACAGACGAACAGATTCGCGTCGCCATTAAAACCGGAAAGTCTATTTCGGGGGATATCCTCTTTCCTGTCATGCCCTATCACGTTTACAACTCCATGGCCGACGCGGACGTGGAAGCGGTGATCGCCTACGTGCGTTCCGTGCCAGCAGTCGAGAACGAGGTCCCCGCCTCCACCGTGGCGCGGGAGCCGCTGAGCGCGCTCCCCGACAAGACCGGCATCATTGCGCCAGATGGGTCCGATAAAGCCGCGCGCGGCGCGTATCTCGTCAATAGCGTGATGGCCTGCACCGATTGTCACACACCCACTGACCCGTCGAGCGGCGCGCCACAGATGAACAAGTATCTTGCGGGCGGGCAGCCCTACGAGGGACCGTGGGGGATCGTCTACGGGGGCAATATCACTCCCGATCTGGAAACCGGCCTCGGCTCCTGGAGCGAGGCGGAGATTCGCCGCGCGCTCGTCTCCGGCCTCAGCCGCGACGGCCGGAGATTGATCCTGATGCCATGGTACGCCTATGCCAACCTGACAGACGAGGATGCGGACGCGATAGCCTATTATCTCAAAAACGGACTGGAACCAATTTCGAACCAAACACCCGCCTCATCGCTCAACCCGGATTTTATCGTAATGGCCGAAAGCGCCAGCGCGCCTCCCGCCTCCCCCTCGATATCCAATATTCTACAACGACCGGCTGCATTGACCATAGCCGGGGTGTTGATCATCCTCATTATCGGCAGTGCGGCGATCCTGGTTCGCCGTCGCGCTGGATAGGAAACCATGCAAGCCATGCGCCGCCTTTTCACGGATCGCTTTATGAATATTCAGGCCAAACTGGTATTCCCGTTGGCCGCCACCATCCTGCTTCTGGTCCTGGTTCTTTCGCCGCTTACCACACGGATCGTCAACCGGCGCATCGAGAATGAGGCCGATCAGCGGTTGGGCGAAATTGCAGATTCGGTGGGCGCGTTGATCGCCAATTCGGAGGAAATTGCCAAAGGCAACGCCGCGCTGCTCGCGGGCCAGCCGGAGGTGGTTGGTTACCTGATCGGCCTGGAAATGTACAAGGACGCGCTGGCACGTTACCGCGAGGATCTCGGACTCCAGGAACTTTCACTATACAGCATGGATTTCAAACTCGGCGGCCAGGCTTATTTTTACGGCGGCCCGATGGTGACGCGCAGGCTGCAGGTGAACGAAGAAGCGACTCTCATCCGCGAGCAGTTGATCCTCGGCGTGATTGACAAACAGTCGCCGGGCAGCGCCGTGACCATTGCGCCGCAAAATTCGCAGATCATGGGGGCCGCGCCAGTGTTCGACGCAAGCGGAAATATGATCGGCGTGTTGCTGGCTGCGTTCTACGTGGACGAGGCGTACATTCACAACATCGCGCAGATCATTGATACCGATATCGCGATCGTGCGCGATAATGCCGTTATCGTTTCGACGCTCGATCCTAAAAGCAGGATCGAGTTGCTGATTAACGAAGGCTGGCTGTCCTCCGCGCCCCTGCCTGCAACGAACGTAGTCTATGGCGATGGGTCGCAGCATCGCCTATTGGCGCATCCGCTTGAGATCACAGGAAACACGCAGGGAACGGTTCTTGTGGCGCAGCCGATCGAGCAGTTGTTCGGCGTCAACAAAAGCATCCAGGCAGTGTTAATCGCCTTGACCATCGTCTTTGGTCTGGCGGCCATGTGGTTTTGGATCGCGGCCTTCATCACCTTTACCCGCCCGCTGGCGCAGTTGACCGAGGCCACCACCAGTATCAGCCATGGCGATTTAAGTCAGCGCGTCAACACTACATATCTTCTGTTTCGCGACGAGATTACCCTGCTGAGCGAAAATTTCAACCTGATGATCGCCCACCTGCAAGAATCCTACGCCCGCATCGAGGAACGCGTTGAACAACGGACACAGGAACTGGCCGAGGCGCGTGATGAAGCCGTGTCTGCCAACCGCTCCAAGTCTGAATTCGTCTCGCTCGTTTCGCACGAACTCAAATTGCCGATGACCTCCATCAAGGGCTACAGCGAACTAATGCTAAAGGGCGCTACCGGTCTGTTAAATGAACAGCAGACCCAGTTTCTTGAAACGATTCACAATAACGTGAATCGCATGGCCGCGCTCGTCTCCGATCTGGCGGATATTTCGCGCATCGAAAGCGGCAACCTGCGGCTTGAAATCAAGGCCGCGGAGGTGCGCGAAGTAATTGACGAAGCGCTTGGTCTTACTCAAACACAGGTGGATGCAAAACACCAGACCTTGACCGTGAAATGCGAACCCGGCCTACCCCAGGCGTTCTGCGACCGCGCCCGCCTTGTACAAGCGCTGACCAATCTGATCAGCAATGCCAACAAGTACAGCCCCAGACAGGGAGAGATCCTGGTCCAGGCCCGGCGCGTCGACGGAAGCGAAATGATCGAGATCAGCGTCTGCGATAATGGTTTCGGCATAACGGCGGAAGACCGGGAAAAAATGTTCGAAAAGTTCTTCCGCTCCAGCGACGAAAAAATCCGCGAGTCGCCTGGCACCGGGCTTGGCTTGAGCATCACCAAAAACCTGGTTGAATTGCAAGGTGGGCGGATCTGGCTCGAAAGCGACCACGGCAAAGGCACCACCGTTTATTTCACTGTGCCTGCGGCAAGACCAGAATCGCACATCCCGCCATCGCTACCATAGGATAGGACGTACGCAGTTGAACCTGTTGCGCCGTAGCTACACTGCGGCGGCGGCAGTACAACTGCCCGCCAACTGCGTAAATCTTGTAGGAGATGTGTTTTTTTTCTCTACCGTAGATGAGAAGACTTTTGCCGCAAAGCACGCCAAGTCCGCCAAGTGAAAAAGGTTTTCTTTGCGTTCACTTCGGCTTCGCTCAGTACAGGCTTTGCGGGCGTAGCGGTGCAAATGTACGGTAGAGAGGTTTTTTTATTTTTTGGCTCTTCCGTAATAAACGGGTAAGAGCCTCAACACAAAGTACACAAAGGCTCTCAAAGGGGGAAAGACGTTTAGCCGTAAGGGCTTTTCCTTCGTTGACTTTGTGTTCCTTCGTGTTTCAAAGGTTTTTCCCGTTAAAAACGGGAGAACCTATTTTTTTTCAGGCAGGGGCTGATCCGGTTTCGTATCCCCTCATCATTTCTCCCAGCCTCCTCCTCACCCCGTCCCATTCCGAATCTAAAATTGAATAATACACCGAATGGCGGATTACGCCGTCGGGGAGGATCATGTGGTTGCGAAGCGTGCCTTCCTTCACCGCGCCGATTCGCTCAATGGCTCTCTGCGAGCGGAGGTTTCGCGAGTCGGTCTTGAGTTGCACGCGAATCGCGCCGAGCGTCTCAAAGGCATGTTGTAGTAAAAGATACTTGCATTCCGTATTGACCGCCGTGCGCTGAAATTGGGGGCCATACCATGTGCCGCCAATTTCGAGGCCGCGGTCTTTGGGCGAGACACTCAGATAGCGCGTCGCGCCGGCCACGCGTCCCGTCGCGAGATGAATCGCCGCGAAGGGCAGGTCGCCTTTGCGGGAGAGGATATCCATCACCCAGCCTCGCATATCCGCGTCGGTTCGCATTTCACCATACAACATGAAATGCCAAAAATCTTGTCCTGTGCCAATCTCGGCCAGCGCGGGGATGTGCGCTTCGGTCAGCGGTTCGAGGCGGACATGGTTCCCTGTGAGGGTGACGGGGGTGAGGAGCATGGGATTCATTGGATGATATGGGTGCGGATGGGGTACGGGATACAAGTTACGTGTCTACCCGCCCAGCCACTCTGCTTCAGTCTTATTCTGCGAGGGAAGATAGGGCATGAGGGGGCCGTCCACGCCGAGCGCTTCGCTCAACGCGGCGCGCATGGCGGTGCGATCGTCCCACAAATATTCCGTTTTGCCGAAACACATGGATTGCTCATGTCCTTTTCCGCAGGCCAGAAGGATATCGCCGGGCCGTGCCAATTTGACCGCAAAACGGATGGCCTCGCCGCGATCTGCGACGCGCCAGAATGTTTCGCCCTCGCGTCCGCCGCGCGCCCTTGCGCCGGTTGCCATTTCTGCCAGGATTTCCTCCAGCGATTCGGTGCGCGGGTCTTCGGCGGTCAGCACGGTGAGATCCGCCAGCTCGATGGAGGTCTCTGCCATCATGCGGCGCTTCTCTTTATCGCGCAGGCCCGCAGAACCGAAGACGGCAATAATTCGGGGGGGGCTTTCGCTTTTGCCGTTAGGAGATAGGGGATAGGAATTAGGAAGCATGGCGCGGGCGGCCTCCAACGCCACCTTCAACGCGTTCGGCGTGTGGGCGAAGTCCACGATGGCGGTGAAGGGTTGACCCAGTTCGATGCGCTCCATGCGTCCGGGGATGTCATGCAGGGAGGCCAGTCCGCGCGCCGCCACATCGGGGTTGACGCCCAGTCCGTAGACCGCGGCCGTGAACGCCGCTAGACAGTTCGATACGTTGTACGCGCCCACCAACGGACTGGTCACCTCAGTGCGGAAGTCTTTTGATGCGGCGGTGAAGTGGATGCCAGCGGGAGAATAAGTCACGCCCTCGGCGCGCACATTGGCAGACTCTTGCAGGCCGTAATTCAGTCTTTTTGTCTGGGTGAAACCGTTCAGGAAATCGAACGATTGGTCATCGCGGTTGATGACAGCCAGGCGCGGATTACCCTGTTTTTTCGGCAGGGTCTTTTCCAAACTCTCAAAGAGGCGGGCTTTCGCGGCGCGATAATTTTCGTAGCTGCCATGCTCGTCCATGTGTTCCCATGTAATGTTGGTGACGATGCCAATATCAAACTCGCAGGCGTCCACGCGGTATTGCGCCCAGGCATGGGAGGTGGTTTCGAGAACAACGTGAGTCAGTCCGGCTGCGACCATCCTGGCGAGGTAAGCCTGCACGTCGTGCGCGTCGGGTGTGGTGACGTGAAAGCCCGTGTCGAGGACTTCGTCGCCAATGACCGCGTTGACGGTGGAGATCATGCCCGCCTTGATTCCTGCCGCGCGCAGGATGTTGTAGAGCAGGTTGGCGGTAGTGGTCTTGCCATCGGTGCCGGTCACGCCGATCACAGCCAGACGCCGCGCAGGCCAATCGTGGAACGCGGCCGCCAGGAAGGTCAGGGCTTGACGCGGGTTGTCGAGTCGAATGTAAGTCGAAATATTATTTCGACCTGCCAAGTCCCGCTCGCCGATCACTGCAACCGCGCCGTTGGCAATGGCGTTGGGGATGAAGTCGTGGCGGTCCACTGTCCCGCCTTTCATTGCCACGAAAAGATCGCCCGGCTTGACTGCGCGGCTGTCTATGGCAATGCCAGTGATGAAAATGTCTGGAATTTCCGCGGGATGCGGGAGGGGAAATTCGATGAAGAGGTCGCGCAGGGATTTGGTCATGGTCAGAATCGCAAACGGGTCTTGGCGATTCTATCGTCAAAAACCCGTTTGTGTGTGAAGCAGTTACATGCGCTGCGGCGTGGAACGATTATATGGTGACAACTTTGATGTTGAAGTCGTAGGAGTTGACGTATTTGCGAAAGCAACGCCAGAGCGGGATGTACATTTCGACGGCGCGCGAGGTGGTGATGTCGCCGAGGTCAATGATGGAACGCCAGCCGAACCAATCGCGCATGTATGAGGCGACGCGGGCCTTGGCGGCGGCGCTATTGCCGCTCAGGAAAAGGTCACTGCCTTCAGATAGTTTGTTCGGGTTGACCATCACGTCACAGTTGATGGTGTTGAGGGTTTTTACGACGAAAGAATCGGGAAAGGCGCGCTGGATCTGCTCGCCGAGGGAATCTTCGTTGGCGACGGTCAACGCCCACGAGTCGGTGGAGTAATCGAGCGGGTTGGCGGTGTCAATCAGGATTTTGCCGCGCAGATTTTCCGCGCCGGCCATGCGCAGGGCTGCGAGCGAAGCGACGCCGAGCGTGCAGTTGAAGATCACCTCGCCGAAGGCGGCCGCATTGGCAAAGGTGCCAAACAGCGCGTGCTTCTGCGTGGAGTCCTTGTTCAGGTTTTCCTTGTTCGCCCAGGCGACGGCTTTGGGATTCGCCGCATCGCGCGAACCCATAAAGACTTCGTGTCCAAGTTGCGCAAGTTTCGAGCCGATGGTCTGACCAACCGTGCCAGTGCCGAGGATCGCAATTCTCATGGAGACTCCTTTAAGGGCGTAGGGATATTGTATTTCAGCGGACGTTAGAGAACGCCAGACACGCGTTTCCTTGGCGATGAAGGGACTGGAAAACCTTGTCCAAGATCATGCGGCGGATTCGGCGCGCTCCATCTTGGTCTTGAGCCATTTTAAACGGAAGGTCTCTTCGCGCTCACGCTCTTCCAGCGAACTGACGATGAACTCGATCTGATGTTTGTACTGCGGAATGAAGATGTGCTGGAGGGCGTTGACTCGCCGCTGGGTCTTGCGTAACTCGTTGGCGAGGCGCCAGACAGCGGCGGTCAGCATCGAGAGTTGGGGAATGCGAATCAGAACGTCGCGGAATGCGTCGCTGGCCTCGTCGAGTGCGGCGGAGGTGTCGCCGGGGCTGTAGGGCAGTTTAGGCGGTTCGCCGCGCGCTTCGATCTGCGGAATGGCGACGCCCATCACGCCGCGCAGCCGAAGGTGCACGTCCACGGTTTTGTCCACGGCCAGCGCCGCCCATTCCACGTGATCCGAGCCCATCACAAGACGCGCCTTCTCCATCGCGGCGTAGGCGGTTGCCAGTAGCGCCCAGACTTCCTTTTGGAGAGCGTCGGCCTCTTTCGCAACGCGCACCAGTTCGCCGGTCAGGGCTTCGCGTTTGCGGTCGAGGATCTCGTAGCCCTCTTTGGCGAAACGCAGTTCCTTTTTGAGGCGGATCAGGTTCGTGCGGGTCGGGGCGATATTAATTTGCGGCATCGTCACCCTTGTAGTACTGCGCGATCTCGTCGAGCGTGACGCGGGTCAGTTCCTTTTTGGGCAGCATGGAGAGCAGGTTCCAGCCGATCTCCAGCGTGCGCTCGATGGTGCGGTTTTCGGTGAACGCCTGGTTGACGAACTCGCGCTCGAAGGCGCGGCCAAACTTGAGGTATTTCTGATCTACGTCGCTGAGTTCCTCCTCGCCGATAACAGAGGCCAGCGCGCGCACATCCTGCGTGCGGGCGTAGGCCGCGTACAACTGCGCGCCCCAGCGCGGATGGTCGTCGCGCGTGCGGTTCTTGCCAATGCCGTCCTTCATCAAACGCGAAAGGCTCGGCAGCACGGTCACCGGCGGGTAGATGCCGGCGTAGTATAGTTCGCGCCCCAGCACGA
The DNA here is from genome assembly GCA_019187665.1 of Anaerolineales bacterium. Classification (GTDB taxonomy): domain Bacteria; phylum Chloroflexota; class Anaerolineae; order Anaerolineales; family Villigracilaceae; genus Denitrolinea. The sequence goes on along the minus strand of JABARH010000010.1, from coordinate 392,649 downwards.
TCTGGCCCTCCGTGATGTAACCCGTGAGGTCAGGCATCGGATGAGTCATGTCGTCGTTGGGCATCGTCAGAATCGGAATCTGTGTGATGGATCCCTTGCTGGTGCGGATGCGTCCGGTGCGTTCGTACAAGGACGCCAGATCGCTGTAGAGGTAGCCGGGATATCCTTTGCGGCTCGGCACTTCGCCGCGCACATTCGAGATCTGGCGCAGGGCCTCGCCGTAGTTGGTCATGTCGGTGAGAACCACCAGCACGTGCTTGTCGAGGTCATAGGCAAGATACTCCGCCAGGGTTAACGCCGCGCGCGGGGTGACGACGCGCTCTACGGGCGGGTCGTCCGCCAGGTTGAGGAACATCGTCACGCGCGTCAACGCGCCGCTTTCGGTGAAGGACTTTCGGAAGTATTCAGCCACGTCGTTCTTCACACCCATCGCCGCGAACACAATGGCGAATTCTTCGCCTTCCGTGGGCGGCGCGCCCGCCACCTTGCCAAGCGTGGACTGGCGCACGATCTGCGCCGCGAGCTGGTCGTGCGGCATGCCCGCGCCGGAGAACAACGGCAGTTTCTGTCCGCGCAAGAGAGTGTTCACGCCGTCAATGGTCGAGATGCCGGTCTGAATATAGTCGCGCGGATAAATGCGCGCGGTCGGGTTGATCGGCTGGCCGTTCACGTCGCGATAGACATCGGTCAGCGGTTCGGGACCTCCGTCAATCGGGGAGCCCAACCCGTCGAAGATGCGCCCCAGCATTTCCTCCGCCACTGGGATGCGCAGGGTGCCGCCCAAAAATCGGACGCGCGTCCCGTCAATCGAAAGCCCGGTCGAACCGGCGAACACCTGGACCACCGCGAAGCCCTGCCCAACTTCAAGCACGCGTCCGCGTCGCAGTTGGCCGCGCGCATCTTGAATTTCCACAACCTCGTCGTAACTGACGTTGGCCGCGCCCTCCACGACCAGAATCGGCCCTTCGATGCGCGCAACGCCGACGACTTCCTGGCCGCCTTGTACGGTTATCTGGCTCATGATCTATACTCCGCGTCCAGTTGACCCATTTGCTGGTCAATCTGTTTCTTAAGTTCATCGAACTTATGCATTTCTTCGTTGGTAATGGACGACTTGGCACGAATGAACATATCCACCACCGGCAGGTCGTGGATCAGGTGGATCGGCGCGCCGCGCTTGACGATTGCCATGCCGCGCTCGTGAAAATATAACGCGAGTTCAAGCAGGCGGATCTGTTTTTCCACGGATGAGTAGGCATCCACGCTGTCGGTGGCATTCTGCTGCAAGAGGCCCTCACGGATCAAGCGGCTGGTTTCCAACACCATGCGCTCGGTGTAGGGCAGCGCGTCGGGGCCGACCAGTTTGACGATCTGCGAAAGGCGCGCTTCCTCGCTCAGCAATTCCATGGCGCGGTTGCGCATGGTCAGCCAGTCTTTGCCGGTTTTTTCAAGCCACCACGCGCCCACATCTTCGAGGTATTCGCTGTAACTGTCCAGCCAGTTGATGGCCGGGAAGTGACGGGCCGAGGCCAGCGATTTATCCAGCGCCCAGAAGCAGCGGATGAAACGCTTGGTGTGTTGTGTGACCGGCTCCGAGAAGTCGCCGCCGGGGGGCGAGACCGCGCCCACGACAGAGACCGATCCCTGCGTGCCGTTCAGGTTGTCCACATAACCGGCGCGCTCGTAAAATTCCGCGAGCCGACCGGCGAGATAAGCAGGATAACCTTCTTCGGCGGGCATCTCTTCCAAACGCCCCGAAACTTCGCGCAGCGCCTCCGCCCAACGCGAGGTGGAATCGGCCATCAACGCGACGTGGTAGCCCATGTCGCGGTAATATTCCGCGATGGTGATGCCGGTGTAGATGCTGGCTTCGCGCGCCGCCACGGGCATGTTGGATGTGTTCGCGATCAGGACGGTGCGCTCCATCAATGGCCGACCCGAGCGCGGGTCTACGAGATGCGGGAATTCCTGCAACACCTCGGTCATTTCGTTACCGCGCTCGCCGCATCCAATGTAGACGATCACTTCCGCGTCGGCCCACTTGGCAATGCTGTGCTGCGTGACTGTCTTGCCCGAACCGAAGGGACCGGGGATGCCTGCCGCGCCGCCCTTGGCGACGGGGAAGAACGTGTCGAGGATGCGCTGCCCCGTGATGAGCGGGATGTTCGCGCCGCGTCGATTCTTGAACGGACGCGGGCGGCGCACCGGCCAGCGCTGCATCATGGTGATCGTCTTTTCTTCTTTGCCCATCCGCAATTTTGCGATGGGGTCGGTCACGGTGTAATCCCCCGCAGAGGCGACCCAGGTGATGACGCCGGAGTCGTCGGGATTAAGCATGACGCGATGCTCGAAGGTGTCGGTCTCCATGGCCACGCCCAGGACCGAACCGCCCTGCACCGCGTCGCCGATCTTTACCTTCGGGATATATTTCCACTTTTTCTCGCGGCTGATCGAATCGAAACGCGCGCCGCGATTGATGAACGATCCCATCGCCTCTTCGATCAACGGCAATGGGCGCTGGACGCCGTCATAAATGCTTTGGATCAGGCCCGGACCGAGCTCCACCGAGAGCGGAAGTCCCGTACCGTAGACCGGTGCGCCGGTCTGCATACCTGAGGTCTCTTCGTAGACCTGCACGGTCATCTGGTCGCCTTTGAGGCCGATCACTTCGCCCACAAGGCGTTCGTCGCCCACTTCCACGAGTTCGAGCATGCCTACGAACTTGGAGCCGCGGGCGCGCACCACAGGGCCGCTGATCCAGGTAATTGTTCCGACTTGATCGCTCATACGTCTTCTCCCATCAACACTTTATAAACAGAGGAACGCAGGGAGGCGTGCAGGCGTTCGAGACGCGTCTCGAGCGTGTTGTTGTAATGTAATTTTCCGCCCGCCGCGCTGACCACAACGCCCGTGCCTTCTTCGAGGGGCTTGCCGAACGAAAATGTTCCGCCAAATTCACGCGCCAGGTCGTTCAGATTCAGCGCTTTCTGCGTCGCCGCGTCCGCGCGGATTTCGGCCTCGGTGGCCTTCAATTCGCTCAGGGCTTCGCGCGCCAGCATATTGGCGAGGGCGGCAAAGTTCGATCCCTTCCCCGCCGCGCCCAGCTGTTTGCGGGCGGCCTCGAACACGTCATTCAAAATTTTCTCACGTTGTTCCAACTGGACAGAACGCGCCTTAAGCTGCGAGGTGGCCGATGACTGGCCGCGCAGACGTTCCGCGTCCTCGCGCGCCCGCGTCAAAATTACCTTTCGCTCGGACTCCGCCTGTTCCTGGGCGCGCTTGCGAATGGCCTCGGCCTTCTCTTTGGCCTCCGCGTGCAAACGCTCGGCGCCGTCGCGCGCCTCTACCATGATGGCACGCGCAAGCAGTTCAATATCCTGTTCTTCTGTATTCATAATGCTTCATCCAATCCTTGTTGACTTATTGAACAAAGAGCGGACGTTAGAGAACGTCCTCTACGCGCTGCCAAGAAGCGTCCGAGACGCTCTCCAGCGTCGGGCCTGCATAAATCCAATCTACAACTTGATCCCGATCGCCCGCAGGACGATATCGCCGAGCGAGGCCTGTCCTTCTGGGACGCCTGCGCGCGACGGAATCTCGACCACCAGCGGAACCGTGCTGCGCAGGTTGAGATATTCCATACGCGCGGGAATCAACTGGGCGACATCCTGCGTAACCAGCACAATGCCGACATCTTTGCTGGCCTGCGCTTCGTCCAGCGCCTGGTTGACCTCATCCGCAGTGGAGGCGACCCTGCCGCCCACGCCCGCAAGGGAGAATCCAAGTACCGCGTCGGGATGACCGATGACCAGAATCTTCATCTTGGAGATTCGCCTTTCGCGATAGCGCGAGATTCATCTCGCAATCGGCAACATACATGTTGCGGCATGTTTCCGCGCAGCATCATTACAGGATCAGGAAGGAAATGATCAGGCCGTAGATGGCGATGCCTTCCGAAAGGCCCACGAAGATCAGCGCGCGTCCAAAGGACTCGGGCTTCTCTGCCGTAGCGCCAACTGCCGCCGCGCCCGAATTGCCGACGGCGATGCCCGCGCCGATGCACGCGAGACCCGTGGAAAGCGCCGCCGCGAGCGTGGCATATTGATCCACCGCGCCGCCTTCCTGCGCCGCGCCCGCCGCCAGCACAGAGGTCGGCGAGGCCAGCCAGACCATGGCCAGGCCTGCCGCGAACATGCCGACGAGGAAATTGAAGGCGTTGAATCCGTTCACCATGCGTGAAACGGCTTGCGCGGGATGGGCCTTTCCACTGCGGAGCAGATACGCCACCGCGGGAACGACAGGGATCAAACCAACCAGGACAGCGAATACTAACAACATTGTTTATCTCCTTTTTATTTTGTCCAACACATTTGTTTTGTCCAACGCGATATCTTACTTGGGCGGGCGGAGTTTGAGCGGTTCGAATTGCATGCCGCCGCCGTGGAAGAACTTGCCAAGAATCTCGTAGTAATGCAAACGCATGGTCTGGATGTAGACGATCAAACCTTCGAAGCCGATGATGAACACGTTGCCGAGAGCGATCGTGATCCAGAAGCCGATGGTCGGCTCCTCGCCTGCGAGCGCGAAGATGGCAAGACTCAAACCGCCGTGCGCCACCGCAAACGCGCCGACGCGGATGAACGAGAGCGTGTTGCTCAACATGCTGATGCCCGTTTCGACCAGGTCCATCACCGACTGGACGAGGAACATGCCAAATCCGCCGATGCCTTTCCCCTCGATCAGGGTATGACCTTCCACCATGTTTCGGAAGAAACCGCCGAACATGACGAAGACGCCAAAGACAATCAACAGGGGCGTGTACGGAAGCGGAAGCGCGTACAGCGCGACGGCGATCTTCGGGGCCAGCGCCGTGGAGCCGAAGAAGCCGCCGAAGACCACAGCCAGGAAGCACAGGTAGAACAAAAAGGCTGTGACGCCCGAATGTCCGAAGAGTAGATGCGCCCAGTCTCTGGATCGGAAATTGTTGAACATGCCCAACAGGAAACTCAGCGCCAGGATCACAATGCCCACATCAATGGCGAGACTCAGCACGCTTAAGATGCTTTCCATCGGGCTGATCCAGAATGGCTCGAAGTGAAAATGAAGGTATTCCTCCACAAGATGCCCCTCGAAGCCGAAAATGCTTCCATACAAATAGCCAAAGACAGCCGCTGACGCGCCGCAATAGGCAAAGAGCAGGCCGAGACTGTGCAGGCCTTTGAGGAAGATTTTATTATGCGCCAAAATTCCCAAGACCATCATCAACAAGCCCTGCCCCAGGTCGCCGAACATCGCGCCGTACAAAAGCGGGAAGGTAAACGCCACCAGCAGGGTCGGGTCAAGTTCGCCGTAACTTGGGCGGCCATACGTTCCGACCAATTCCTGGATCGGCTTGAGCCATTTGTTTTGCATCAACGCCACTGGCACGTTCGCATGGTGTCCCGAACGGCTGGTGGCGGTCGTCTCGATCAAAATTTCGCGCGAGGCCGCCTTCAGCCGCGCGGACAATTCCTCCACGCTGGCCGTCGGCGTCCAACCGACCACCACATAGGTATGGCGCAATTGCCCAAAGCGCAGGATCGCGTCGGCCATGATGCGGCTGTTGCGCGCGTCCCATAAAAGTTTCTGCAGTTCGCTTTTATGCGAGACGCCCAGTTTTGCCAGGTCTGATTCGTAGGCCGCGATCCGTCCCTTCGAGGAGTCGATCTCGTGACGCAACTGCGCGGTGATCTGCTCGGGCGTTCCGTTGAATTCCTCGGGCAGGCTCAACGGGCTGAGGTAGGCGCTTTTGGCGGCGCGCTCCAGCACGTCGAAATTACTCTTCTGTCCCAAAATCCAGATGACGGGTTTTTGCGCGTCGGCGCGCAGGATGAAGAACACATGCGGCACGCGCAACAGGCTCGTGCGCAGGCGGCTCATGTTCGCGGCGGGGACGATACCCAAAATGGAGTGCATGAACGCGGACTTTTGCAGCACGCCCACTTCCACATCCACATCGGCGATCGGCTCCAACTGGCGCAGTTGACTCTCGAACAACTCGAGGCGTTTCTTTTCTTCAGACAGTTGATCGTTGAGCGCCTTGACCTCGGCCTCGACCCGATCCACCTCTGGGGCGATCGCCTCTAACTCGACCATGGACTCGATCCCCGCGCCCGATGGATATTCTTCGGGCAGGCCGACCGTCTGGAATATGGATTGGATACGGCGTTCCAGCGTGGAATAGGACGCGGCTTTTTCCTGCCAGGTGTTGGGGCCTCCATGCTCCACGCCTAAATGCGCGCTGTCCACCTGATGGAAAATGCCGTAGCCGCTCAACGCGCGCGTCACGGCCACCAGGTCTTTGGCAGGCACAACCAATTCGACTTCGGACATTTGCTTCGGAAATAACATGTCAACTCCAATTGACAAAATGCGAGGCGTCAGCAAATCACAAAATCCTCGCGTAGTTTGCGCGCTCTGGCTTCTACTGCACCAGCGTCGTTTTCAACAACAATGGGCGGAACGCGTCATCTTTGAGTCTGGAAGACTTGGCCTCGATCAACACGACCAGGTCTTGAATCTCGAAATCGCTCAACAGTAAATAGGCCAGCGGAAGCCCAATGTGGAACGGATCTCCGATGAACGTGGAGACGCATTGTTTCATTACCTGCTGCTTGAGGAGATGCTCCAGTTGTGGCAGGCCCGCAATGGGGTCGGCGAGAAGCGCGGCGATGTCGGGAAGATTCGGGTAGATGCGGGAGACGGTCGCGGGGATGTCCGCGCCTGCGGCAATGGCGCGCACGTCTTCATCCTTGACGCGGAATCCGAAGGGCAGGGTGTAGTTGATCAATTCCTCTTCGGACAGTTGATGGAAGGTCTTGTAACGGATGGCCCACATCAGGTTATTAAGGTCGAGCAGCGAGCCGATCAATTTGCCGCCCATCTCGCGGTCTTTGCCTTTCAGGTGTTTGATCTCTCCCCACAAACGGCGCCAGTAATCCAGGTCGAGCGCGACCTCGAGCGGAAAGAGATTCTGTTCGGCAGAGAAGCGCTTCATGGCGAAGGACATGGTGGTTTCGTAGGGCGTGCCGCGCAGAAATTCGACCGCCGAGACCACGCTGCCCGATTCAACCATCTCTTGCGCGCGAATGGCGGAAAACGATCCCATCGGAAAAAGAACTTCGCTGACGCGGTCCCAGGGCGCGATGTCGGCAGTCCAGGAGGATATGGTGTGAATGCTGCGTAAAACGGCTTTAAGATTCCCCACTTCAAAGTAACGAAAGAGTTGTCGGACGAGCGGGCGGGTCTGTTCGGGCGCCTGCTGGACGATACTGGCGTAAGAGGCGGCCAGCCGCTGGCGGATCTGCAAGATGACACGGCGCGGCGTCGGGTCGCCTTCTTTTAATCCCGCAAGATATTTCCCATACGGCGTGTTCTTCAACATGCCGATCAGCGCGCCAAGATCGGGCGCGTCGCTCAGGCGGGAAATGTCCTGCGGCGTAAGCAGGTCGGCGTACATCGCGCGCGCGCGCGTGCTGAGCGCGGCATAGCTGGAAACGCCGCCCATGGGTTAGGCTCCACCCAGGACTCGATCCAGCACAAACGCGACCGCGCGATCGAAATTCTTCTTTGCGGAGTTTTCAAACTCGTTATTTTTGGCGGCTTCGTCGGCAGCCTTGCCAGAGTCCCCTTCTGTCTGCGCGCTGGCGAGCATTTTGCGCGCTTCCTCATGCGCTTCGGCAACGGCTTTGGCGATCAGGGCTTGCGCCTCCTGCTCGGCCTTTACAGGGATTTCCTGTGCCTCGCGTTTTGCCTGATCTTGAACCTCTTGCGCCTGCTTTTCGATCTCAAGTACCCGCTGAATCCGATTCTCGTTCATACGATGGCCTCGATACACAAGATGATTTTTTCTGTACAGCGGGCGCAATTGTAAAGGATAAACTCACGATAATCAAGACCAAAAAGAGACGCGTTCGGGCAAACAGGCGCTATTTCTATCTTGCTTCAACCGCGCGGTTTTGGCGCATGGCAGCGGCCACGCCAGCAGACAGATCATCGTCCCTCCGTTCCAGTTCGATGATGATGTTCCGATAATCATCGTCGTTACGGTTCTGGCTGAGTTTATACGCGGCTTCCAGCCGCGTAAGCTTGATCTTGAATGCAGCCACGCCCTTCATTTCTCTCTCCACAAAATCCTGCGGCAGGGACTCCATGCGATAGTCTGTCGCGCCCTCGTGACGCATTACGAGGCGACTCAACAACGCGTAGACCTGATCGTGATCGGTGATCAGCTCCGGCCTGCCATAGGCATGCACGCTGATGTAATTCCACGTCGGCACGTTGACGTGGTTGTACCATGTCGCCGAAATATACGCGTGCGGACCCAAAAACATCACCAGCGCTTCGCGCTGCGGATCGAGCCGCTTCCACAGCGGGTTGGAACGCGACATGTGACTGTAAACGACAATGTTTCCATCCTGTTCGGCCACTTCCATCAACAAATGACTGGCGACCGGCTTCCCGCCGTCACAGACCACCAGTGTCGCGAATTCATTCGCGCGCAGGAAGGCGAGTATCTTCTGAAGATCATCTTCGCGATAATTCTTTGGAATGTGCATTCCAGCTCCTTATGCAGCGCCGCTTCCCGGCAGTTCCCGACACGCTATACCGCACTCGGTCACAAATTGCGCTTTTTTAGAAGGTGGAATGCCCAATTTGTGACCGTGGGTATTATATAATGCCTTCTGGCGCGGGCATCGCTTTGTCTTTCATTTCTCTACCGTACATGAAAGGTTTTTACCGCAAAGCACGCTAAGGTCGCCAAGTGAAAAAGGTTTTCTGGCTCTTCCGTAATAAACGGGAAAGAGCCTCAACACAAAGTACACAAAGGCTCTCAAAGGGGGAAAGACGTTTAGCCGTAAGGGCTTTTCCTTCGTTGACTTTGTGTTCCTTCGTGTTTCAAAGGTTTTTCCCGTTAAAAACGGGAGAACCGGTTTTCTTTGCGTTCACTTCGGCTTCGCTCAGTACAGGCTTTGCGGGCGTAGCGGTGCAAATGTATGGTAGAGAGCTTTTCATGCTCAAACCCAACGTTACCCGCTCGCCCCGCTTTTGTCCAGCCTGCCTGCGCCACATGCGCTGACAGAAACGAAGGACATGGCCGTTGTCTCGTTGGCCGCATCGCCAAACAGGCGTCACGTTACAAACCAACTTTGGAGACTTATGCTTCTCAAAGATTTTCGTCCTCAATCAAAACTTGTTACAAAAACCACGCCGATCAGCCAGCCCAGGTTTCCCGTCATTGACGCGCACAACCATCTTGGCGAAGCGTTTGGCGGCGGCTGGGACAAGGGCCCATTAAATGAACTGCTCGACCTGCTCGATGAGGCGGGCGTCACCCATTACGTTGATCTCGACGGCGGCTGGGGCGAAGATATCCTCGACGCGCACCTCAGACACTTCAAGGAAGGCGCGCCGGAACGATTTCAAATCTTCGGCGGCGTGGACTGGGGCAAGTGGCAGGAGTTGGGGAATCAGTTCCCCGAGTGGGCGGCGAAGCGCCTGGTCGCGCAAAAGGAGCGCGGCGCGCAAGGACTCAAGATCTGGAAGCCGTTTGGATTGCACGTCAGAGATCATCACGGCAAATTGGCGGATGTGGACGATGATCGTCTTTCACCGATTTGGGAAACGGCGGGCGAACTCGACCTTCCCGTACTCATTCACGTTGCCGACCCCGTTGCATTTTTTGACCCGCTGGATGAAGCAAACGAACGCTGGGAGGAAGTCGGAGCGCACCCCGATTGGGCGTTTCCCAGCCCGCCATTTCCGCCGTTCATGCACATCATGGATTGTTTTAAGAATCTCGTGACGCGTCATCCGTCAACCACGTTTATCGGCGCGCATGTCGGCTGCTATGGCGAGAATCTCGGCTGGGTTGGGCAAATGCTCGATGACTGCCCAAATTATTACATTGATATCTCCGCGCGTTTCGGCGAGATCGGCCGCCAGCCTTACGCTTCGCGCCGCTTCTTCATTCAATATCAAGACCGCATCCTTTACGGTTCAGACATGAGTCCCCATCTCGAATCCTATCTGCTGAGTTATCGCCTGCTCGAAACCGACGATGAGTATTTCAATTACAACGTCGGCGAAATTCCCAGGCAGGGACGCTTCTACGCCTACGGTTTGTATTTGCCCGACGCGGTGTTGAAGAAAGTCTATCGCGAAAATGCAATGAAGGTCTTGAAGATCAGCTAAACGCCCAGTGTCTTGCCCGCCTCACCCGCGCGCCAACTTGACCTTCGCCTCCGTCAGCGCCTGCGCCTCTGCCAGCGCTTCATCCCGCACGGTGATTGGGAAGCGGTTATGCAAGGGGCTCAACTTCGCGCCCCATTGACTCGGAACGACAAATACCACGCGCACCACCTGATACAAAAAACCCGTCAGGCGGCTGGCTTCAACAACCTCCTCCAGGCCCTCATCATCCCATCCACCCGCCAGCGCATAGAAGAAAAAGAAGACGGGCATGGCCGGGAGCAGGCCGATGAAGAACAGGATGACGCTCGAAATTTCATCCTTCTGCCAGACAAATTGCGCAATGGCGCTCAGGAAGAGATAATGCAGTCCCGCCGCGATGACGGGCGCGGCAAACGACTGCCAGAAATAAAAGCGCTGTGGAAAACAATATTTGTGCGCCACAAAGTACGATACAAACCCGCGTGTAAGAATTGCCGCAAAATAGGCGATAATGAGCGCGGTGATTTGAAAGCGCTCCAGCAGAATCAACAGCAACCCGACGCGAATGCCCTGCTCGCCCAGGATCATCAGCGCGCGCAAAACGGGGCGGTTCGCTCCCAAAAAGAGCGCGTCGCCCAGCCAGATTAAGAATTGAATCGAGCCGAAAAACGTCAGCGGAATCGCCAGCACAGCGGCGCGTTGAAACTCCTCGCCCGACGAGCCGATGATAAAACGCGGCGCCACCACCAGCAGAATGGCCGCCAGAGCCGCGCTGGTGATCGCGCTCCATTTATACGATTGCACGCTGTAATACTGGCACAGTTTTTTGTACCCGCTGGAGAACGCCTCCGAAATGGCGGGCATGATTCCGTCCAGCAGGTTCGTGGCGACGGTAAACGCCAACAGGAAATTGCCCGCCAAGATCCAGTTGCCCCAGGTTTCGGCATAGTTGACGAGTCCGTTTTGCGTCACCAAAATTTCAAGCGCCGCGCCGCCCGCCCCCACAATCCCGCCGAGCATTTCAAAAAAGCCAAAACGGAACATCTCTTTGATAATGCTCCAATCGAAATGCGCCATGAACACCACGCTGGCTTTATAGCCAATGCGCCTGTATAACCACAAGCCCAGCAGAAAACTGACCAGTTCCAGCCCATACGCCGCCGCGCCCAAGCCAAGCACGCCGCCCATCGAAGCGCCCATCGCGGGGTTTGCCCTGCCCCACATATAAAATATCGGCACGAGCGCAAGCTGCGTCACAATGGGGAAAACGACCGCCCATGCCGCGTCAATGTAACGCGCATAATCGTTGCGCTGCAGGGCGTTTAGCGTGGCGCGGAACACGCCATAAAACCCAGGGATTTGAATCAACGCGTGGATCACAATGCTCCACGCGAACAGCGCGTATGGCGTATGCACCACGCCCAGGCTGGTCGCGGCCACCACCAACGCCACCTGAACCGCGCCCGAAAGCGCCTGCCACCACACGTACACCTGCATATACTTAAATCCGCGTCGCGGGTCCGACACGCGATACTGACTCAAAAACTTCATCGCCGCTGCAAACGTCCCCACATCAAAGACCGCCCACGTCAGCCCGAAGAACTGCGTCACGCGCCCCCACATGCCCAGCGCCTGCGCCGACGGCAAAATAAACTGCGGCAGAATCAAATTCTGATAAACGATCAGCGGGATGAACATGACGATTCCGATTCCCATCCCAACAAACAGACCCGACAGTGGGCGGTGGAATCCGACCTTCTCCCAATCGGTCGCCTCTTCCTGGACCTCGAACCTGCTTCTGTCTGCGACGAGCGAATCCAAGGCCTCGGGGTGATTCAAACTCCAGCGCCGCACCAGCGTGAACGCGCCAAAAAAGACAACCGCCACCCCGCCCAAAAAGACGAATAACGCGTTGCGGTCGCCCGCGTGCGGGACTGGCGAAGCGGGGTACTCCGCAAACGAAAGCGGTTTCGCGCCAGCGGCGCGTTCCACCAGGTGATAGATGAGATAGTTAAAATAGCCCCACTCCTGAATCTGCGAGTTGTTTTCTTCATTCAAAAAAGCATTAAAGATGAATTCATTCCCGCCCGCGTTTCGCCACAAGACCCATTCCCCGCTTTCGTAAACCGTCACCAGTGGCTGGACAGATGAAATGGGCGTAGCGACCTCATAACGCGTCCTGATTTGCGGCGCGCCGTTCCAAACGATCTCGGTCACAGCGGGGTCGGTCAACTCTTTGCGTTCGGTCAGACTAACAGCGTCATCCCGATAGGTCAACGTCATCGGAATGCCCGTCAACGATGCAGCAGATTCGGATGTAATCTCCGAGCCTAAAATCAAGACCAGTCCCGCGCCATCCTTCACCCGTTCCGCAATTGCCGCGTCATCGGGGATTTCCCCATTCAACATGAACACTTCCGCCTGATTGGGGTCATTCGTCAAGGTATACCCCGCCAGCGAGAGCGCCGTTTTCACGCCGCCATCCTCGCCCGCGTAATAAACGTAGCGCGGAATTAATTCCGCACTACGCGCTGGCGCGCAGGCAGAGATAAGGAATAAAATGACGAGCAGGGGTAATAGTTTTTTCATAAGTCCTCCGTAACGCAAGATTAATCTCGCGTTACCCATGTAAACTTCCAATCTTCCCATTTTTCCACCAACCCTGTCTTGACAGGGTTGTTCAGCGTATACGTGTGCACGCAAACCATGTCAGGTAGCCTGCGCGGTCTTGGCCCTCACTCAACCCCCCGGCCCCCTTCTCTCTCCCAAAAACATGGGAGAGAGAAGGGGGAGAAAAGTCGTTTACTTGGAAACTGTTCTCCCCCTCTCCCGCATTTGGGGAGAGGGGCCGTCGCGGGCTTTCCTCCACACAGCGGTCAAGCCATTCGTCAAAATACCCGAAGTATTTTTTATCCAGCATGTATAGTTCGTCCCGTTGTTGCGCGCCGGCAAACTTTGCGCGGATGGCTTGTGCATCATACCGCCGTTGTTCCCGCAGTCCCTGAACGACCTGGATCGGGGGAGAATTCGCCAGCCGAAACGTAATGAAATACATCGCGCCTTCGGGATGCCAGTGAGGGAGATTGCGGCGGTAGAAATCGGTCATGGTTTTTTGTAAGCCGGTAAGGCGGAATTAATTCCGCCTTACTTTAATTTCAAACACCCAACTGTGTTTCCCGATTCTGTCTTTCGGAATATCAATTCGCAACCCTGTTCCATCCTGAGACCACGATGGCATCTGATCGCCCCCAAGCATTTTCACAGACTCAACCTTTTCGCCAGCTAAAGACTTGATCGCCAGCTTGTCCTCAGGTTCGCCGAGCGTGATGACAAACAATTTGTCGCCTTTTGTTGTGAAGCGGATATCCCGCCCCGTGAATGCGACATCATTATCGGTAAATTGTCCCTGCGCAAGTTGGGTTGTTCCTTCGCCATACACTTTCCATGGACGCGAGCCATATACCGCTCCGCCATTGATCTTGAGCCAGCGACCGATCTCGCGCAGAATTTCCTGCTCTGCATCGGGAATCGTCCCATCGGGTTTGGGACCCACATTCAACAGCATACATCCATTCTTGCTGACAATATCCACAAGATGATGGATGATTGTCGCGGGTTCTTTATAAGCATGATGGCTGATGTAACCCCACGAGTTTTTCGAGACGGAGGTGCAGGTTTGGAAAGGCTCAGGAGAAATCTGATCCATAAAGCCGCGTTCAATGTCAAAGACAGCGGTTCCTTTCTCGAAGGCGTCCAGTTTGTAGGTGATGACGCCGTCAGGCACGCGGTTATAGTAGTAGGCGGCAAATTTTTGCAGGCAGGGTTTGAACGCCAGTTGATGAATCCACCAGTCAAAGTAGACCAGTTTCGGGGCGAAGCGGTCAACCAATTCAAAACAGCGACCCAGCCAATCATCAAGGAATGAAGCGTCGGGCTGGGGCGACCAGTTGTTGGAATCCCATGCAGGTGAACCCGCTTCGGGTGAAGGCATGGCAGGTCCGTAGAAGTCCGCAAACTCCTCATCCTGCACATCGGACGGGAAATCGCATCCGCCGTTCATGAACCACCAATGTTCGGCGCGATGACTGGAAACTCCGAAGATTAACCCCGCCTCTCGCACAGCTTCACCCAATTCGGCGATGATGTCGCGCCTGGGTCCCATAACAGCCGCGTTCCAACGCGTGAGTTGCGTGGAATACATCGGGAAGCCGTCATGATGTTCGGCGACAGGTACAACATAACGCGCGCCTGCCTTGCGAAACAAATCTGCCCATTCAACGGGGTTGAAGTTCTCCGCCTTGAATTGTGGGATGAAATCCTTGTACCCAAAATCTTCGCCGTATGTCTGATGGTGATACTGGCAGACGGCAGAATCTTTGAGGTACATGCTACGTGGATACCACTCATTCATCAGCGCTGGAACCGAATAAACGCCCCAGTGAATGAAGATGCCAAACTTCGCATCGCGAAACCAATCGGGGACGCTGTATTGGCGCAGGGATTGCCAGTTGGGTTCGTAGGCAGGCATGTTTCACCTTCGGCGGGAGTCTCGCCCTTGCAAACTACGTCACGTTATCGCTGATATCAAATTTGATCTTACCGATGTCGCTCGTGGTCGCAGAGACGGTAATCTTCTGCGTTCCCGCCGTGAGTTTCTCCCCGACTACCGACACCGTCAGCGGCACCCCCATCCGCACAGGGATGGCGTTGTTGCGCGAGAGTTCCGCGCCGCCGACGGTTTTATCCGCAACGGTCATGCTGATGGTTTCGCCTTCGTAGTTTTTCCCGCCCGCCGTGATGGGGCCAATGCCGATCAGCAGGGTCGAGTCGATGATATTTTTCAGCGCAAATTCAAATCCATTTTCAGTGTTCCTGAGCGAGCCTTTGACATACAGTTTGGCGAGCAGAAAAGAGGGAATCATAATATTTCTCCTTTTGAATTTCTCTGTGATCTCTGTGCGCTCTGTGGCGAGATGAGTTCTAAACCTTGAATTTTTTAAACTGCGGCAAATACACCTGATTCTGCGCGAACATCTCGTTGACCATGTCCTTGATTTCTTTCAAAGACAACACCGCCGCCGTCAACGGGTCGTGACAAATGGCGCGGTAGATCATGGTTGGGTCGCCAAGTTGACTGGCAGCGATCGCCATCTCTTCGATCTGCGAACTGACATTCGTGAGAATCGCGCATTCGGCAGGCAACGCCCCCACATGGATCGGATGGAAGCCCGCCTTATCCGCCAGCACAGGGACTTCCACACACGCGCCCAATGGCAAATTGGTAACGAGATGGGTATTCGGCACATTGCCGTTGAAGGTGAATGAATCGCCGCCGCGCAAAGCGTTGATGATATACGCCGCATATTCGCGCCCGCGTTCGATATCAATCGGCGTTTCAGCCGCGAACCATTTCTTCACTTCGTCCTTCCAGCTGGTTTCGCGCTCCTGATATTCCTTCAGGATATATGCGTACTCGCCAGGATTCCAGCCCGTGCCGTGAATACAATATTTCTCGATCAGGTCGGGACGCTTGCGAAACCACCAGTTGTATTCCGAATTATGTCCGCTCGACTCGGTGACGTATTTACCGAGAGCCAGAAACATCTCGTTGCGGACAATCTCCATGTTGTAGACTTCTTCGCTTTCGGTGATTGCCTGATAAATCTGCGGATACGCATCCACGCCGTTGACCTTGAAATCGAGATACCATGCCTGATGATTGATCCCCGCGCAGACGAAATCAATTTCGTCGTACGCCGCGCCGATCCACCAGCCCAGCATTTGTGCCGTCCCCTGCACAGAGTGGCACAACCCCGTCGTCGGGATAAACGTCTGGCGTTGAATCGCCCCGCACAACATCGCCATCGGGTTGGTGTAATTGAGCAAAACCGCGTTCGGGCAATACTTCTCCATGTCGCGCACAATATCCATCATCGGGTTAATCGTGCGCAGGAAGCGGAATATCCCCGAAGGTCCGCGCGTGTCGCCGACGTTGGTATCCACGCCGTATTTTTTAGGGATTTCAATATCATGCCACCAGACCTCCGTTCCGCCCGCGAGGATCGTCGTCAGGACGACGTCCGCGCCTCGTAACGCCTCCGCCCGCTCGAGCGTCGCGGTGACCGAAGCGGGGTATTGCCCCAGCGCGATGATTTTCTCCACCGAACGTTTGGCGAAGTCGAGCCGCTCCGGGTCAATATCCATCAAGGCAATTTCGGCGTCTGCCAGCAAGGGAAAGGTGAAAATATCGCGGACGAGTTCGCGCGTAAAGCCAATGCTCCCCGCGCCGATGAAAGCGATTTTGGTCATGTAGTTTCCTTTCAGTCCAACATTCTTTTATTAATGGAAATGCGCGCCATCTGCTGAAGCGCGGAGAGAACTATATCTTTGGGCGGGCATGTTTTTATCAACTGGCTGGGGAGTTGTTTTTGAATCATCAGCAGGGTCAACCCGTGAAGCAAGCCCCAGATACTGACCGCCTGTAATTCTGAGTCGACACCGTCCGCGTCCAACACGCCCGCGCTTCGACATTGCGCGATGATCTCCCGCAACACCTGCATGTTGCGCTGTGAATACTCGATAAATTCCGCGTGGCTGTGCTCGTCCTGAATCACGCCCGAAAACGTGATTCTGTAATGGTCGGGCGCTTGCAATCCAAATTTCACATACGCCCAGGCGCCCGCGGCCAATTGCCGCAGAGGGTTATCCGGGTATTTCACCCGAATCGTCTCAAAGCGCTCAAGGATTTTTTTATGACCGTCCGAAGCGATGGCGGCGATGAGATTCTGTTTGTCCGCAAAATGGGCGTACGGCGCGGCATGACTCACCCCTGCCCTGCGCGCCGCCTTCCGAAGACTCAACCCGCCCAGCCCCTCTTCCGCGAGAATCGCAATCCCCGCCTGAATCAGCGCGTTCTTTAAATTGCCATGATGATAGGTCTTACGCGGCATGCGTTATCCTCTATGGTCTTTTCAAAGTCGCTTGACAAACCGGCGGGTTTGGAACGCGAATGCCACGAATAGGCGAATTTCGCGAATTTTCTTGGGTTTATTCGCGTCATTCGCTGATTGGCGTAACTCGCGTTGAGGAATCTCCGACTTTGAGAAAACCATACGTTATCCTCGAACAAGGCTTGACGTTGGAAAAATTTTAGCCTACAATCTTTACATTGTCTAGATTTGGAGGAAAAGCATGAAAGCGCTTGCCGCATACAAAACACAGGTGGTGGACGCCGCCCAGGCCCTGACCCGCAAAGGGTATCTAATGGCGACGGGGGGCAACGTGTCTGTTCGGGTTGCGGGGCAAAGCGCCTTCGCCATTACCCCATCCAACTTTGATTATCTCAAGATGACTCCGGGCGATATCTGCGCGCTGGACTTTGACTTGAACATGCTCGAAGGCCGGCTCAAGCCGTCGGTCGAATCTGCCATGCACGGGGCGGTGTATCAGGCACGGGCAGATGTGAACGCCATCATCCACACGCATCAAGTGTATGCCAGCGCGTTGACGTTGATTAAAGCGCCCATCCCCGCCTTGTTCGACGAGCAGGCGCGTTTTCTCGGTCGCAGTGTGGAGATCATCCCCTACGCGCCATCGGGGACGGGCTTTCTCAAGAATGCGGTGGCGAAGCATGTGAAGAATCGCAACAACGCCTTTATGATGCAGAATCACGGCGCGCTGGTCTTCGGTCACGACATGGAGCGCGCCATTCATAACGTGGAAATCCTGGAGAAGTGTTCGCTGGCCTACCTGCTGGCGCTTTGCACGGAACGCAAGACCGGCAAAATCCCCCTGGCGGTGCGCGAGATCGCCTTCGCCAAACTCCGCAAGGATCAGAAAAAAGTGGAACAGGGAATGATGGGGACAGGCGGAGAATAACATGACCGGGCAACAATATTCCGTTTCTGAATACCCAAACGTGGACGAGGTCTACGCCAAACTCAACGCGCTGATCAGCCAGCCGGTCCGTCCGGTGCGGCGCGAAAAAATGCAGGAGTACCTCAACTACTTCGACGCCTGCTGTGTCCGCTCAAAGCAGTTGACCGACGAAGCCCAGAAGGTTATCCCTGGCGGCGTGCAGCATAATCTGGCATTCAACTATCCCTTCCCGGTGGCAATCGAAAAAGCGGATGGCGCGCACCTGTGGGACGCGGACGGCAACCGATACATTGACTTCCTCCAGGCCGGAGGTCCGACCGTGCTGGGAAGCAACTACGCGCCCGTGCGCGAAAAAGTGATGGAACTGCTGCAACACTGCGGACCCGTGACAGGTCTCTTCCACGAGTACGAATTGAAACTGGCGCAACTCATCCAGCGCTTCATGCCCTCGATTGAAATGTTCCGCATGTTGGGTTCGGGGACGGAGGGCGTGATGGCCGCGATCCGCGCGGCGCGGGCGTTCACAAAAAAGAAATACGTCATCAAGGTCGGCGGGGCGTATCACGGCTGGAGCGACCCGATGGTGTATGGCCTGCACGTCCCCGGCACAGGGCGGCTCGAAGCGAAGGGGATTCCGCGTGGGGCAACCGCTTCGACGAGCGAGTTTTTTCCGAACAGCCTCGGCGCGTTGAAACGCCGCCTCGTCTTCAATCAATTGCGGGGCGGGACGGCGGCGGTCATCCTCGAACCGATGGGGCCCGAATCTGGCACGCGCCCTGTGCCGTTTGACTTCAACCAGAAAGTCCGCGAACTGTGCGACGCGTTCGGCGCTCTTCTCATCTTCGACGAAGTGGTGACGGGGTTCCGCGTAGGCCTGGGCGGCGCGCAGGGATACTTCAACGTCAAGCCCGACCTGACCGTGTTCGGCAAATGCGTCACAGGCGGATACCCAATGGCGGGCGGCGTCGGCGGACGAGCGGACGTGATCATGCGATTCGCGGCGGGCATCGGCGGAGTCGGCGAACGCGCCTACATCGGCGGGACGCTCGCGGCGAATCCGCTTTCGTGCGCGGCGGGGTATTACGCATTACTTGAGATGGAACGCACCCATGCGCCCGTCATCGCGGGGCGCGCTGGCGACAGACTGACAAAAGGCCTGCAAGTCATCATCGCAAAATACGGTCTGCCGTTCGTCGCCTATAATCAAGGCTCCATCGTGCATCTTGAAACGTCGGGCGTGATGCTGCTCGACTTGCGGAATCCGCTGCGCCTGGCACGAGAACTCAAACCGCGCAAACACATGATGGAAGAGATGGGCGCGGCGTATATGTCGCAGGGAGTGATCACGCTGGCCGGTTCGCGCATGTACACCTCCATGGCGGATACAGATGAAGTCATTGACGAGGCGCTGGGCCGATTCGAGAACGTGCTGGCGGCATGTGTGTGATGACAAACGAAATTCTCATCCTCGCCATTGATCTCGGCACATCCAGCATGAAAGTCGCGTTGATAACCGTCGGCGGGAAAGTGATCGGCTGGGAGAGCGAACCCCTGCGCCTCATCCTCACACCCGACGGCGGAGCGGAGCAATCGCCCACAGAGTGGTGGGAGGCGTTCCTTTCGGCGGCGAAACGACTCGTGACGAAACACCCGCGCGCGGCCGGCGCGATCCGCGCGGTGTGCGCGTCCACACAGGGCGAGGGGACAGTCCCCGTTGATCGGGACGGCAACGCGCTGCTGAACTGCATCCTGTGGATGGACATGCGCGGCGCGGCGTTTTTGAAAAAGCAGCTGCGCGGCCTGGTCAATGTGGACGGCGCGGACATTTTCAAAATTCTGCGCTTCGTGCGTCTGACGGGCGGCATGCCCTCTCCCACAGGCAAAGATCCCGCCGCGCACATGCTGTTCATCCGCGATGCAATGCCCGAGACATATGCGCGGACATATAAATTTTTGAACGTGCTGGATTACATCAACCTGCGCCTGACGGGGGAATTCGTCGCAAGTTTCGATTCAATCGCGACCGCGTGGGCGACGGACAATCGCAACCCCGATGCGATTCGATATGATGATTCGTTGATTCGCATTCTCGGCATAGACCGCGGAAAATTCCCTGATCTTGCGCCATGCACAAATGTCATTGGAACTCTGCGCCGCGAAGTTGCAGAGACGCTTGGGCTGCCAATGAACGTGAAGGTGGTGGCGGGCGCCATTGACAACAGCGCGGCGGCGATCGGTTCGGGCGCGGTGGAAGATTACGCGCCTCATCTGTATATCGGGACATCGTCGTGGATGGCGGCGCACGTGCCGTTCAAGAAAACGGACGGCGCTTCCAGCCTGGCGTCCATTCCGTGCGCCGTAGCGGGGCGCTACCTGCTCACCGCGTTGCAGGCGACGGCGGGAGGCAACCTCACCTTTTTGCGCGACAATATTCTCTATCACCAGGACGAGTTATTGCAGGAAGCCGACGTGCCTGATATTTTCAAAATCCTGGATCAGATTGCCGGGCGCGTCCCCGCAGGGAGCAACGGCGTGATCTACACGCCCTGGATCTGGGGCGAGCGCGCGCCGGTTGAAGATAAAACGCTGCGCGCGGGACTTTACAATCTGTCGCTACATAATACGCGCGAAGACATCCTGCGCGCCTTTCTGGAGGGCGTCGCCTTCAACACGCGCTGGCTGTTATCTCCGGTGGAAAAGTTCATCGGGAAAAAAGTGAAAAGCATCAACATCGTCGGCGGCGGCGCGCAATCGGACATCTGGTGCCGGATCTTTGCGGATGTGCTGAATGTGGAAATCAGGCAAGTCGCCGACCCGATCTATGCCAACGCGCGCGGCGCGGCCTGGATCGCGGCGGTGGGGCTGGGCGAAATCTCATTTGCCGATGTACCGCGATTAACTACCATCAGAAAAACGCATATGCCGACGCGCGAAAATCAAGCGTTATACGATGAACGGTTTGCAGTCTTCGTACAAATCTACAAGCAGATGAAAAGCGTCTATCGGCGTTTGAACGCGCCTGTGTAACGATTATCAGCGCGTCACGAAAGCGCAGATTGGGCGTCTTTGCCGCCGAACTTGCGCGCTGAGCGAAAAACGCAAATTACGCGGGCATTCGCAATCTACTGCTAACGCTTTATCATTGATCCATCCCCAAAAAAGGATTTCTCATGACGTTTCCGCCTGTTCCGACCTTTCACCCTGCGGCCAACGCGGCCTCCATAGTCACCGCGAAGAACGTCCGCTTCACCGTGCTGACCGACCGCCTGATCCGGCTCGAATACAGCCGGGCAGATCAGTTTGAAGACCGCCCCTCGCAGGCATTCTGGCATCGTGAGCAACCTGTACCGAGGTTCAAGCAGATCGTGAGCGATTCATCCATTGAGATCGAAACCGATTACCTGCATTTAAAATACCAGATCACCGCGAAGGGATTTACCGCCAGGACGCTCTCCATCACCCTTAAACAGACCGGCGTTACATGGCGCTACGGCGCGAAACAAACCGGCAACCTCAAAGGCACGGCCCGCACGCTCGACATGGCCGGACGGGACATCAAACTCGAAAACGGGCTGCTCTCCAGGTCGGGCTGGGCGGTTATGGACGATTCTGAATCGCTGGTCTTCAACGACTCGGGCTGGCTCGAACCGCGTCCATCTCAGACTCCCAGGATATTCAAGACCTTCAGAACTCCGCAACATGATCTCTACTTCTTTGGCTACAACACAGATTACGCCGCCTGCCTGAACGATTTCACCGCGCTCGCGGGCGCGATTCCCATGATCCCGCGTTACATCCTCGGCAACTGGTGGAGCCGCTATTGGGCCTATACCCAGGAAGAACTCCAATCGCTGATGGAAGAATTCCGCGCCCACGCGGTCCCGCTCTCCGTCTGCATTATAGACATGGACTGGCACATCACAAAAACAGGCAACGCCTCCCCAGGTTGGACCGGCTACACCTGGAATCGCTCACTCTTTCCCGATCCCGAAGGGCTCATCCGCTGGCTGCACGAACAGGGCTTACGCACCGCGCTCAACCTCCATCCCGCCAAGGGCATCCACTCACACGAACAGCAATACGAACAAATGGCGCAATGGATGGGAAAAGACCCATCGCAAAAAAAACCAATTCCCTTCGACATCGCCGATCCGCATTTCATGAAAGGTTATTTTGAGATACTGCATCACCCGTACGAGTCCGCCGCCTCCAGCACAGAGAGGGGCGAGCGAGACGGCGTTGACTTCTGGTGGATGGATTGGCAGCAGGGCAAGAAATCGAACATCCCCGGACTCGACCCGCTATGGATGTTAAATCATCTCCATTACCACGACCTCGGACGCGGCGGATGCAAACGCCCGTTTGTCTTCTCGCGTTGGGGCGGGTTGGGCAATCATCGTTATCCCATCGGATTCAGCGGCGATACGCTCGTACGCTGGAGCGCGCTCTCCTTCCAGCCGCGCTTCACTGCCACCGCCGCCAACGTGGCCTATGGGTGGTGGAGTCATGATATCGGCGGCCACATGTTTAAAGACAAAACGCCCGAACTTTACCTGCGCTGGGTGCAATTCGGCGTTTTCAGCCCGATCATGCGCCTGCACTCCACAAAATTACCCACGCTCGAGCGGCGTCCGTGGGCAAAGCCCGAGCGCGTCCATCGCGCCGCCCGCGACGCCATGCAGCTGCGCCACGCGCTCATCCCCTACATCTACAGCATGGCCTGGCGCGCGCATCGCACCGGCATCAGTCTCGTCACACCCATGTATTACACGGATCATCCCAACGCCTCAGCCTTCGAGGCCCACGATCAATATTTCTTTGGCTCCGAGTTGATCGTGGCCCCCATCACGGCCCCCTCCAACCCCAAAACTGGATTCGCCGTCAAACAGGTCTGGCTGCCGCCCGGAGCCTGGTTCAACTTCTTCACAGGCCGAACATTCAAAGGAAATGAGTGGCATACCATCGAAGCCACTCTCGAGGAGATTCCTGTCTTCGCCAAAGCCGGAGCCATCCTCCCCCTCGCGCCCAGGCCCGCCTGGGGTGGTCTCGACAATCCAGCCGAACTCAATGTTCACATCTTCCCCGGGGCCGACAACACCTTCGATCTCTACGAAGACGACGGCGAAACCACCGACTACCAACGCGGCCAATACGCCATCACCCGTTTTGAATTAAAGGGCAATACCTTCACCGTCCATGCCGCGCAGGGCGCTTCATCCCTGATTCCTCAACAAAGAACCTACCGCGTTTATCTTCACGGCTTGAACAACAAAGACGCGCTGGCAACATTCACGCTCGCCCCATCTGAGTCTCGCTCCGTTCAAATTCCTGTATCCTGATTCTTCCTTTCCCCATGACCCTTACCGTCTCTTCCTCCCAATTCCTCCTCAACGGCCAGCCTTTTCGCATCCTCTCTGGGGCAATCCACTACTTCCGCGTGGTGCCTGAGTACTGGCGCGACCGCCTCGCGAAGATGAAAGCCTTCGGGCTTAACACGGTCGAAACATACGCTGCATGGAATCTACACGAACCGCGCCCGGGCCAATTCCACTTCGATGGAATGCTCGACATCGTAAAGTTCGTCGAGACCGCTGGCGATCTCGGTCTGAAGGTCATCGTCCGCCCGGGGCCGTACATCTGCTCCGAATGGGATTTTGGCGGACTCCCCTCCTGGCTGCTCAAAGACCCGCACATGCAAGTGCGCTGTGCCTATCCACCCTACCTCGCGGCGGTGGATAGATTCTTCGACGCGCTTTTACCGCGGCTTGCCCCGCTTCAGTCCACGCGCGGCGGCCCCATCATCGCCATGCAGGTGGAAAACGAATACGGCAGTTACGGGAATGACAAAATCTACCTGCGCCACCTTGCCGACACGATGCGCGCGCGGCATTGATTCATTTCTCTTCACCTCCGACGGCCCGCGCGATCACTGCTTGCAGGGCGGCACACTGCCAGACGTATTCAAAACCGTCAACTTTGCGTTCCAGGCCGGGGAAGCCTTTGCCAAACTGCGCGAATACCAACCCGAAGGCCCGCCAATGGTGATGGAGTTCTGGTCGGGCTGGTTCGATCATTGGGGCGAGCAACATCATCTCAGCGAAGATGGAACAGACTCGATCCAGGCCTCTCTCGATACGCTCGATGAGATTCTCGCCACGGGCGCCTCGGTTAACTTCTACATGTTCCACGGCGGCACCAACTTTGGTTTTATGAACGGCGCCAACCTGCACCCGACTCCCTACCAGGCCGACGTCACCAGTTACGATTACGCCTGCCCCATTAGCGAAAGCGGCGACCTCAACCCGCGCTATGAAGCCTATCGCAATGTCATGAAAAAATACATTGACATCCCTCCGGCGTTCGACGTTCGAAGCCCGGCCAAACGCGCCTACGGTAAAATCGAAATGACCGAATCAGTCGGGTTGTTCGAATCGCTGGGCGCGTTGAGTCGTTCCCAGGCAAGCGTGAATCTACTTCCGATGGAGATGTTCGACCAGGACTATGGATTCATTTTATACCGCGCCAAAATCAGCGGACCGCGCATGGGCATCCTGCACGCGCGCGGATTGCACGACCGCGCGCTGGTATTCATCAACGGCACGTTGACCGACGTGCTTGACCGCGAATCCGGCAATGAATACGGCGCGGTGGATATTGCCGCCGATGCCGTGCTGGACATCCTGGTCGAGAACATGGGACGCGTCAATTTCGGTCCCGCGTTGCTCGACCGCAAGGGCATCACCGGCGGCGTGACAGTCAACGACCAGTATCAATTCGGCTGGGAGATATTCCCATTGCCGTTGGAAGATTTAAGCCGGTTAAAATTCTCGCCGCTTCGGCCTGCGCCGCAATCCCGGCCCACCTTCTACAAATCTGCCTTTCACGTGGACGAACCCGCCGATACTTTTCTCGCATTGCCTGGCTGGACAAAAGGCGTTGTGTGGTTGAATGGATTCAATCTCGGACGCTACTGGGAGCGCGGCCCGCAAAAAACGCTGTACGTTCCCGCGCCGTTATTGAAGCGCGGAAGAAACGAATTGGTCGTCTTTGAACTGCACCGCGCGCAAAACGCATCGGTCGAATTTCTCGACACCCCCAACCTGGGATAAAAACGCATTAATTTTCCGCTCGCCATGAAGGTCACCCATGCCGAATCACCTTGCCTCAGAGAGCTCGCCCTACCTGTTGCAACACGCCCACAACCCAGTGGATTGGTATCCCTGGGGCGACGAAGCCCTTGCCAGGGCGCGCGCCGAAGATAAACCCATTTTCCTCAGCATCGGCTACGCGGCCTGCCACTGGTGTCACGTCATGGCGCACGAGTCATTTGAAGATAACATCACCGCCGCATACATGAACGAGCGCTTCGTCAACATCAAAGTGGACCGCGAACAACGTCCCGACCTCGACGGGATCTACATGGCGGCGGTCGTCGCACTGACCGGAAGCGGCGGCTGGCCCATGTCTGTCTTCCTCACGCCGGACCTGCGTCCGTTTTATGGGGGCACGTATTTCCCGCCTGCGCCGCGTTACAACATGCCCTCCTTCCGCGACGTGCTGACCTCCCTCGCCGACGCGTGGACGAATCAACGCGACGAGATCGAGCGGGTCGGCGCGCAATTGAAAGAGCGCCTCATGCGTCAGTCCGCGACACAAACAAGCGCGTCCACATTCACGCCGGAACTGCTTGCCGTTGCAGAAAAGAATCTGGTTGACTCGTACGATTGGGGATACGGCGGCTGGGGCGCCGCGCCGAAATTTCCGCAGACCATGGCCATTGAATTTCTCCTTGCGCGCGCCGCCATGGGAGGCGAAGTTGAGGGAGCAGGATCAAGGGCCGCCCTGCACGCGCTCCAGGCCATGGCACGCGGCGGCATGTACGATGTGGTTGGCGGCGGGTTCTCGCGTTACAGCGTAGATACTTTCTGGCGCGTCCCGCACTTCGAAAAAATGCTCTACGACAACGCGCTCCTCGCCCGCGCCTATTTACACGCCTGGCAGATCAGCGGCGATCCGTTTTATCGCCGCATCGTCGAAGAGACACTCGACTTCGCGGCGCGCGAACTCACTCATCCCGATGGCGGTTTTTATTCCTCACTCGACGCAGACTCGGAGGGCGAGGAGGGAAAATTCTATGTGTGGACGAAGGAGGAGATTCGTGAAGCGCTATTCGATAATTCGGAAATCGAATTCTTTGAAGCCGCGTACGGGATCACCGATGCAGGGAACTGGGAGGGAAAGACGGTATTACAGCGCACGCTCGACGATGCCTCCCTCGCGACTCGCTTCAAAATAAACGTCGAAGCGGTTCCTATCAAATTGGCTGAGTGCCACGTCAAACTTTTATCGGCCCGCTCCAAACGGATTCGTCCCGGCACGGATGACAAGATGCTCACCGCGTGGAACGGCCTCATGCTGGCGGCGTTTGCCGAGGCGGCGAGGGTTTTGGGTGATCATACCAAGAGCGGACGTTCAGGTATGCCTCACCATGAACGCTACTACGAACTGGCTGCACGTAACGCTGCATTCATCCTCTCCCGCCTCCGCCCGGATGGAATACTGCGCCGTTCATGGCGCGACGGCCAAACAACCCATGAAGTTTTCCTCGAAGATTATGCCGCGTTGATTCTCGGCCTGCTCGAACTGTATCAGACCGATTTCAACAATCAATGGTTTGTTACAGCCATGGACCTTGCGGATGAAATGACCCGGCGCTTCAACGACCCTACCGGGGGATTCTTCGACACGCCCGGCGACGGCGAGACGCTGCTTGTCCGTCCGAAGGATACGCAAGACAACGCCACCCCTTCGGGCAACGCGCTGGCCGCGGAGGCCCTGCTCAAACTCGCGGCGCTCACCGGGCGAGGCGATCTTCGCGACCTGGGAGAGCGCGCGCTGGGACAGGTTGCGCGCCTTGCGGTGCAATATCCCACCGGGTTTGCGCGCTGGCTCTGGACCGGCCAATTCGCGGCAGGCAAGATCCGGCAGGTGGCGTTGATTCTGAATGGGGATGAGCAAAACGAACAGGCGTTAACCGAAACACTGTTTGGGCGCTATCGCCCAAACAGTGTGACCGCGGCAACCCGCCTGCCCGTCGCGCAGGACGCGCCTGCCCTGCTGCATGACCGCCCGCTGGTGAACGGCCTCTCCGCCGCGTACGTCTGTGATGCATTCGCCTGCCTTCAGCCGGCCACGGCGCCGGAAGAACTGTCCCGCCAGCTGGAATCCTGACGTATAATGGCGGCAAGCCTAACTGAGGAGAAATGCCATGAAACCAGGAAAGTTTTCACGCTTTGCGCTCGCGCTCGTTATAACCTTGATCACGGGGTTCAGCGCGACGGTGCGCGGCGCGTCTGCCAAAAAAGAAAACGCGCCTCAAGCCGCGTCAGGGGTTG
Source organism: Anaerolineales bacterium (assembly GCA_019187665.1). Taxonomy (GTDB): domain Bacteria; phylum Chloroflexota; class Anaerolineae; order Anaerolineales; family Villigracilaceae; genus Denitrolinea. The sequence goes on along the minus strand of JABARH010000010.1, from coordinate 365,164 downwards.
CCACGTTTCGCTCGATCGGAAGGAACGATGGGTTTACGCGTGAATACGCGGACGATTATTGGATCGGCGGTTCGATCAATTCGACCGCCGCGACCATCGTTGTGGGCGACGACCAGGTGCGCAGACTTACCATGGGCATCCTGGATTTTGATACCTCCGCCCTGCCAGACACAGCGATCGTAACCTATGCCACGCTGGAAGTCCGCGTGACGCGCTACAACACGCGTTTCGGCGATCCCTATTTTTTGATCGGCGACATGTATGCGGATATCGCTGCCCCGTATTTTGGCGCCGACTATACACTGGAAGCGCAGGATTTCGAATCGCCTTCGTCAGGCTATGCCGGTTTCTTCTGGCCGGTGACGGGGCCGGGGCAGTGGGCGCTCATGGACGTGGACATGCTGGCGCTGTCTATGATAGATGTTTTCGATCATACCCAATTTAGACTGTATTTCTTCGACGACAACGAAGACATCTATCCGCACGGGCTCAGTTTTGCCAGCGGGAACGCTCTGCGAACGACACATCGCCCCCTGCTTACGGTGTATTACGACGTTCCCTGATCGGCGTCAATGCTCTTCCCAATAAAAACAAGAACGGCGGAAAAATTCCGCCGTTCTTGTTTTTATTTCGTTTCCTCTTTTTTGGAGGCATCTTCTTCCTGCTCGTCCTTGCCAGACAGGCCGGAGCGGAAGTTGCGGATGCTCTGGCCGAGTTCGCCTGCGATCTTGCCGATGCGCCCGGGGCCAAAGATGAGCAACACGATGATGAGAACAATGATGATCTCTGTGGGGCCGATTCTGCCAAACATGGTTTCTCCTTGCGTGAATTCGCCGTTACTTTACCACAAGTAATACGAATCTGCCATGTCAGGCGCGGCGGCCCCAGATGACGCCCTCAAGAAACCGTTCGAGGCGGTGAAAGATGGAGCGGATGCGCGCCCACAGCCGCTGGCGGCGCGGGTGGATCTTGTGCGGCCCAGCCGATGGACCGGTCCACTCGGCGACAAGGGCGCCCCAGGTGAGTCCGCCGCCGAAGCCGACAAATACAATTTTATCGCCGGGCGCGAACCGGCCTTTTTCGATCGCTTCCACCGTCGCGATCGGAATGGACGCGGTGGAGGTGTTGCCAAAGCGCTCCAGGTTGACGATGAAGCGCTCCATGGGCAGTTTCAACCCGCGCGCCGCGGCTTCGATGATGCGCGAGTTCGCCTGGTGCGGGACGATCCAGCGGATATCTTCCTTTTTTAAACCGGCCAGTTGCAGGGCTTCCTCGGTGGCAGAGGCCATCACCTTGGTGGCAAAACGAAACACGCCTTTGCCGTCCATTTGAATCAGGTGTTTTCCCTCGCGCACAGTCGCTTCGGTGGCGGGATACCGGCTGCCGCCGCCGGGCAGAGAAAGCAGGTCGCCGCCGGAGCCGTCGGAGTGCATCACCGCGGAGAGAACGCCGCCGGGAATATCGCGCGCTTGCAGCACAAACGCGCCCGCGCCATCGCCGAAGAGGATACACGTGCCGCGGTCCTGCCAGTTGACGAAGCGCGAGAGGGTTTCGGTGCCGATCACCAACGCGTTCTTGATCGCTCCGCTGCGGATGGACTGCGCCGCCATGTTCATGGCAAAGATGAAACCGGTGCAGGCGGCAAGCAGGTCAAAGGCGCCGGCTTTTGTGGCGCCCAATTGGTCCTGGATCAAACAGGCCGTTGCCGGAAAAAGATATTCCGGCGTGGAGGTGGAACAGATGATCAGATCCAGTTCGCCCGGCGCGAGACCGGCGACTTCGAGCGCCTTGAACGAGGCTTCCACAGCAAGCGTGGATGGAAAGTCGCTGGCGCGGGCGATGCGCCGTTCGCGGATTCCTGTGCGCTCGCGGATCCATTCATCGTTGGTCTCCACCATTTTGGAAATGTCATCATTCGTCAATACCGGCTCCGGGACAGACATACCCCAGCCGGTGATGTGCGCATACGGCATTCGACCTCAATCCTCGAATCGGCTAAGAATCAATGTGGCGTTATGTCCGCCAAAGCCAAACGAATTTGACATGGCGTGTTTTGGATGGGCGGCACGCGCCTGATTTGGAACATAGTCCAGGTCGCAGAGCGGGTCGGGCGTTTCGTAATTGATCGTGGGCGGAAGCGTGCCGGTGACAATGGCTTGCGCGCAAACCACCGCCTCCAGCGTGCCAGACGCGCCCAGCAAATGCCCGGTCATGGATTTTGTGGAGGAAACCGCCAGTTTGTAGGCATGCTCGCCAAAGACGGTCTTGATGGCGGCCGTTTCGCTCTTGTCGTTCAGCGGCGTGGAGGTGCCGTGCGCGTTGATGTAATCAATGGCAGCCGGCGCGAGCGCGGCGTCTTTGAGCGCCAACTGCATCGAAAGCGCCGCGCCCGCGCCGTTCTCGGCCGGGGCGGATATGTGATACGCGTCGTCCGATGTGCCATACCCGCTGAACTCGCACAGAATCTTTGCGCCGCGCGCTTGCGCGTGTTCCAGCGCTTCGAGGATGACGATCGCGCCGCCCTCGCCCATCAGGAAGCCGTCGCGATTTCTGTCGAACGGGCGCGAGGCCTGCGTCGGCTGCTCGTTGCGGGTGGAGAGCGCGGTCATCACGTTCATCCCGGCCATGGTCACACCGGTGATGGCCGCCTCGGCCGCGCCCGCGATCATCACCTCGGCCGCGCCGCGTCGGATCATTTCGGCGGCTTCGCCGACCGCGTTCGTGCCGGTGGCGCAGGCGGTTGCCAGCGACATATTCGGCCCGCGCGCGCCGATGCGAATGGCAAGGATACCCGCCGCGCTGTCGGCGATCATCATCGGAATCAGGAACGGGCTGACGCGCTCCGGCCCGCGTTCGCGCAGGTTATCCGCCTCGGCCAGCAGCGTGAGAATGCCGCCAATGCCGGTGCCGATCAAGATTCCAACACGGTCGCGATTCGATTCATTGACTGCGAAGCCGGATTGTGCCAGCGCCTCGTTTGCGGCGCACACCGCGAATTGGGCATAGCGGTCCATCTTGCGCGCTTCGCGAGCGCCGAACATCGCCGCCCCATCGAAACCCTTGACCTCGGCCGCGAATTTTGTCTTGTGACGGCCCGCGTCAAAGTGTGTAATATTCGCCGCGCCCGAAACCCCGCGAATCAGCGCGTCCCACGTGTCCCGCACATTATTTCCCACCGGGCTCACGCATCCCAGCCCTGTCACAACCACTCGTTTTCTCATGGCGCTCCTAAAAATTCAGGGCAGGGTGATCCCGCCCTTTGGAATTCTGCTGTTATAACACAAGGCCAGCCGATGCGATACGGAACACGCGCGCCGCTTCTTATCCGGGATTAAGGACGGCCGTCAATTGCTGAATGTGCAGGCGGTCGTGTTCGGCGTTGAATGAGAGCAGTTCCTGCAGCGCGGTGGGACCGAAGATGGCGTGCCGCGTCTTTCTGGACCACCGGGCGGGCGGCAGGCCAGCAAGTTTTTCCAGCGTCTCCAGCCGCGCGACGGTGAAGTCGCGCAGCGCCTGCTCGCCGTTTTGCGCGTTGTAGTTTCGTTCTGCTGCCCAGGTATCCGGGTTCTGGCCGGGGATGAATGACTCCTCCTGCGAGAGGATTAAATCAATTCGCGGCTGATCCACTTCCCGTTCCACATCGCGCATGTGGCAGAGGATCTCCGTGATAGACCATTCATCGCCGGCGGGGCGATGCGTCCACGCAGAGACCGGCAAGGAATCGAGAAGCCCGGCAAGGACGGCGGGCGTGGAGCGCAACTGGGCGAGGATCGAAGCCGGCGAGGTGTATGCAGGTATGAGGGAGTCTGGAGGCGTTGATTCGAGGAAGGCGCGCAGGTCTGAGATGAGTCCGTGACCGGTGACCGTGAAGCCGTTCTTCGAGGAGGTGTCCAGCGCGTGATAGGTTGCCAGTCCCAGCGCCGCCGCAGGGATCAGGTCCTGTTCCACATCATTGCCGATCATCACGACCGGCCCATCCGGCCAGCCGAGGCGTCCCAGCGTTTCAGCGAAGTAGGCCGGGTGTGGTTTGACAAAGTGGAATTGTTCGTAGGAGGAGATCAGGTGGAACGGGTATGTTTCAGGCGGCAGGCCGGCCCAGCGCAAACGATGTTCGATCGCCTTGCGCGGAAAGAGCGGGTTGGTGGCGATCGCCACGCGATGCCCGGTCGCAAATGCCCATTCGATAAATTCGACCACGCCGGGAATCGGCTTGGCAATTTCGCGCAGCGACGGGAAGATGTTGTCGTAAAACGATTCGATCTCGTTGTGTATTTCTGCGCGGGTGACGCCAAGTTGGGGATAGAAGTGTTTATCGAAGACCTCGTTCAGCGTGAAGCGCGGGTCTTCGTTTGCCATCATGGCGCGCGTGCCGAACATGAGATGCTTCAGCAATGTCTCTGTTGGGACGTGCGCAGAAAGGCGCGCCGCCAGTTTTTGAAAATAGACCGGGATGAGCGTTTCGACGTTGGTGTCGAGCAGCGTGCCGTCGAGATCGAGGAGGAGTGTGATTGGAGTGTTCATGGCGGTGCGGGTGATCGGTGATCTCATAAAAAATCATGCCAGCAGGATAATCCACTGGCATACGTTTCGTCAGGGTTTTACCTGAAATGCAGGCGGGAGAGGGTGACATTGCCCGCAACCGATATGCGGTTCAGCGACGTTTTGCGATACTTTTTCGCAGTAGGCGGTCACCTGCACTTGTTTGCGAAAAAGATTCAGCGCAGGGCGCGAGAGCCGCGGCCGGAGTCGGACGAACCCGCAGGCATTCGCGCGTTTGATGCCGGGGACGGGGCAGGTTTTACAGAGCGACGAATCCCATGCAAGTCCCGCGCCTTGCAAAAGGCGGCACTCCTCGCGGTTTCGCCCGCGGGCGTAGTCGCCGTAGAAATAGGGGCATTCGGAGCCGAAAGGAGTGTGCATTGCGGGATAAGAAGTTCGATGATAAGAAATCAGAGGCGCGGGTTAGAATCTGCGCGTGTACGTTTGTGCCAATTCCTTGAATTGACATCTTGCATAAATCCGCCGACGTTAGAGAACGCCAGTTATGCGTACGTTCTGGAGGTGTAATCTACACTCTTGTCACATAATCCCCAGTGCGGGTGTCCACGCGGATCGTATCGCCCACATTAACGAAGTTTGGGCATTGCACGGTCAGGCCGGTCTCGGTCTTGACCTTTTTGGTCACGCCGGTGGCCGTGTCGCCTCGGATCGCCATTTCGGCCTCGGTCACTTTCATGTCTACAGAGGTGGGGAGTTCGATATCAAGCGGCTTGCCTTTGTAAAAGGTCAATTTGGCTTCCATGCCCGCCATGAGGAAGAGCGCGGTGTCGCCGAGCATGTCTTTTTCCAGGGCGGGCTGGTCGAAGGTCTCGTTATCCATAAAATGGAAGAGTTCTCCATCGCTATATAGATAGGAAACATTGTGGAAGTCCAGGCGCACGTCCTGCACGCTTTGACCGGAGCTGAAGGTGCGCTCGATGTTGGCGCCGGTCAGCAGGTTGCGCGCCTTGATGCGAATGGAGGCGTTGCCGCGCCCGGTTTTGTTGTGGCTGTAATCCAGCACTTTGTAGAGCGTGCCATCGAGCTCAAAGGTCACGCCTTTGCGGAGTTCATTAACGTCAATCATTGAATTGGTACCTCTTTCGGGATTTCAAACGGGCGGGATTATACACAGGAAAGGATGAAGGTGGAAGGATGGCGCGCGCACAAAGGTTGTCATGCATTCGACGCTACAACTGCCTGATTTGCCGGGCAAATCACGGGCGTTACCACGCGAGAGCGTCTCGCACACTGGTGGTTTGCCTGGATACGAAGGATAACGAAGGGAATTATCCGGGCCGATGACCCTGCTCGGAGGCGGGATCTTCGCGAAGCAATTGGACCGCATGCTCCAACACATCAGAGACTATTTGCAGGCTCTGCCTTGCGCCCCTGGGACTGCCGGGCAGATTCAGGATCAATGTCCGGCCGCGAATGCCAGCCACGGCGCGTGACAGCATGGCGTGTTTTGTGACCTTGAGCGACTCGCTGCGGATGGTCTCCGTCAGTCCAGGCGCGTCGCGTTCGATCACATCGCGGGTCGCCTCGGGGGTGATGTCGCGCGGGGCAAAGCCGGTCCCGCCGGTGGTGAGGATCACGTCGAGGTCGCCGCTCTCGCACCAAACTTCAAGGGTGGCGGCAAGACGAGCGCGGTCATCCGGCACGATCTCGAGCAGTGAAGTGATCCAGCCACGCGAGGCGACATAGCTGGCGAGGGCGGGGCCGCTCAGGTCGGCGCGTTCGCCGCGCGCGGAGCGGTCTGAAACAGTCAGGATTCCAAAGCGGATCTGGGTCATTCATTTTTTCCGCGCAGGACGGCGAACAGGTCTTCGGGCGCGTAGGGTTTCATCAAAAACGCATCGGCGCCATTTTTGAGACACTCGTCCTTCACGTTGAGGCCGGAGGCCATGACCACGCGTACCTGCGCGCCGCCAGGCGCGGCGCGCAGGCGTTTCAACTCATCGAGACCGTTCTTGTTGGCAAGGTGAACGTCCATCAATAAAATGTCGGGGCGCTGGGCGGCCACTTCGGCCACGATGTCGTTGTCCGCGTCCAGGGCCGTTGTCTGAAAACCCTCCATTTTAAGAAGGGTGGTCAGCAGGGTGAGCATCGTGGCATCGTCTTCAGCCAGCATGACTTTTTGCATTGTGTTTTGTCTTCGCTTTCGTTGTTTTTTTCGCGGCGGTCTTTTTTTCTTTCGCCGCCGGTTTCTTTTTCACGGGTTCGAGCGCGGCAGACAGAACATCATCCATCGTTTCCGCGAAGACGAAGACCATTGCTTTCTTGATCTCCTCCGGGACATCGTCGAGGTCCATCTTGTTGCGCTTCGGCAGGATGACCGTGCGCAGTCCATTGCGATGAGCGGCGATCACCTTTTCCTTGATGCCGCCCACCGGCAAGACCTGGCCGCGCAGGGTGATCTCGCCGGTCATGCCCACGCCCTGGCGGACGCGCCGCCCGGAGGCGAGCGATACGATGGAGGTGGCCATGGTCACGCCTGCGGAGGGCCCATCTTTCGGGGTCGCGCCCGCAGGGACGTGCAGGTGGATGTCCGTTTTGTCGAAGAAGTCGGCGGGCAGGCGCAGTTCAAGAGCGCGTGAGCGGGCGAAAGAAAACGCGGCGCGGGCCGATTCCTGCATGACGTTGCCGAGTGAGCCGGTGGTCTGAAATCCCTTGCCGCCGGGCATGCCTGTGGATTCCACATATAGCACATCGCCGCCGTAGGAGGTCCAGGCGAGACCCGGCACCACGCCGGGGACGGAGGTGCGCAGGTTCACTTCGTCCGGGCCGAGAAAGATCGGGTTGTCGAGCAGCGCTTCCACAGTTTTTGGGGTAATCGCGCGTTCGACTTTTTTGCCTTCAGCAATGCGCGTGCCGATCTTGCGGCAGACCGCGCCGATCTTGCGTTCCAAATTGCGGACGCCGGCCTCGCGCGTATATTCGCGAATGATCTTTGCCAGCGCCGTATTGGCAAAGCGGATCTCTTTCGATCGCAGGCCGTTCTCGCGCAATTGGCGCGGGACGAGGTAACCGCGCGCGATGGCGATCTTCTCGCGTTCGGTGTAGCCGGAAAGGAAGATGACCTCCATGCGGTCGCGCAGCGGGCCCGGCACGGTCTCAAGCGTGTTGGCGGTGGTGATGAACATGACCTGCGAAAGATCGAAGGCGGCTTCGAGGTAGTTGTCGCGGAATTCCACGTTTTGTTCCGGGTCGAGAACTTCGAGCAGGGCCGAGGCCGGGTCGCCGTGGAAATCGTAGACAAGTTTGTCAATCTCGTCGAGCATGAAGACCGGGTTGCGGCTCTCGATGCGGCGGATGGCCTGCAGAATTCGTCCTGGCATGGCGCCGATATAGGTGCGGCGATGACCGCGAATTTCGGCCTCGTCGCGCATCCCGCCCAGCGACATGCGTGTGAACTTGCGGCCCATGGCGCGCGCGATGGATTGTCCAAGCGATGTCTTGCCCACGCCGGGCGGCCCGACAAAGCACAGGATCACGCCCTCGCGTTCGCGGCGAATTTGATCGGTCGTCCCTTTTTTCAGTTCAATTCTGCGGTCGAGACGTAGTTTGCGAATGGCAAGGAACTCAAGGATGCGGTCCTTGATGTCTTTGAGGCCGTAATGGTCGGCGTCCAGCGTCTCGCGCGCGTGCGAAATGTCGAGGTTGTCCTCGGTCTGCGCGCTCCACGGAAGGTTAACCAGCCAGTCGAGATAGGTGCGAATCACGCCATATTCGGCGGCGGCGGTGGGCAGGCGCTCAAGGCGTCCCAGTTCGCGGCGCGCCATTTTTTCAGCCTCCTCCGGCAACCGGGCGGCCTCGATCTTCCTGCTGAACTCCTCCACCTCGGCGGCAGTTTCGTCGCGCTCCCCCAATTCCTTCTGGATGGCCTTCATCTGCTCGCGCAGGAAATAATCGCGCTGTACTTTTTCGATCTCGCCGCGCGCTTCATTCTGGATTCTCTGGCCGATGGTCAAGACTTCGGTTTCACGGACGAGCAGGCCGATCAGTTTGCGAAGCTTCTCGGTCACCGAATCGAGTTCAAGCAGCTGCTGGGCGTCGCCTAATTCGATACGCTGAAAATTGGCGATGGTGTACACCGTCTGAAGCGGGTCTTCGATCTGCAGGATGGATTGCGCCAATTCCTCCGGGAACGAAGGGATCAAGTGTACGATTTGGCCGAACTGGTCGCGTGCATTGCGCGCCAGCGCGTCGAGTTCGAGTCCGCGTTCCGCGCTCTCAGGCGCGAGGTGGACGTGCGCTTTGAGGTACGGCTCCTCTTGCACAAATTCGCCGAGACGAAAACGTTCCATGCCCTGAACGAGCAGGCGGATCGTCCCATCGGGCGCGCGCAGCAGGCGATGCACGGTGGCGATGGCGCCAACGGGGTAGAGGTCTTTCGGGCCGGGCTGTTCCAGTTCAGGGTCGCGCGCCGCGACGAGACCCACCAGTTTGGCCTCGCCGCCGGTCACATCGTCCACCAGGCGCACCGAGCGCGGCTGGCCGACTGTCAGCGGCACGGCGGTCGTCGGGTAAACCACCACGCCGCGCAACGGCAGGATCGGCAGGACCTTCGGGAATGTGGGCGCGTCGCCGTGTTTTTCTCCGGCGCTTTTTTCCGCGTGATTGTTTTTCTTGCCGCGCGAAAACAACGAGAGCATCTGGCTCCCGGTGTCTTCGTGGTCTTTTTCCCACATCCAGTTCAAATAATCTGTGACAGCAGTGGATCGGCGTGAGGCCATGTTCACCCTTCGGAAACAATAAATGTCGGTCTGGCTTTCGGCAGCGTGACAGTGAGGAAGCCATCCAGGTATTCGGCATGCGCGGACTCGATCTTGACCGGGCCCGGCGCCGGCACCGCGACAGAGAACTGGCCGAAGCGGATCTCCATCTGGTGATAGGCGCGTCGTTCCTGGATGTCGGGGCGGGCGCCCGCGATCAGAAGCAGTCCGTCTTCAAACGTGATCTCGAAATCGGCTTCGCGCATGCCCGCCACTTCGACGCGCGTCACGTAGTCGCGTTCTGTTTCGTAGACATCGGTCGGCGGGCTCCAGGTCGCGGCGCGCACCTGCCAGGTGACGGCGTGCAGGATGTCGCGTCGGCGCTCTCCCACGGAAACAGGCGGGTTGAATTTGCGAATGACGGTGGGCATGGTCTTACTCCTTGCAGCGCAAAATGAATGTTGCGCCGGGTTACTCGGTCAACGCGTTCCTGGCGGCGGCAAGAACTTCCTCGTAATTGGGTTCCATGCCGAGCGCGGGCATATAGGCGGCGTACGCCACCTTATCGTCGCGTCCGACCACGAAGACCGCGCGGCGCAAAATACGGCGCTCCTTGATGAGGCAGCCATATCGTTCGCCGAACTCCGCCGCGTAATGATCAGACAGGGTTTTGACCTGGTCCACGCCCGCCGCGCCGCACCAGCGCTTTTGCGCGTACGGCATGTCCATGCTGAGAACTTCAATGATAATGTCCGCATCGAGGGCGGCGGCTTCCTGATTAAAGCGGCGCGTCTCACGGTCGCAGACTTCAGTGTCTAATGAAGGGACGGCGGCGATAATGCGCACCTTCCCGGCGCTATCCGCCAGTCCGCGAAATAACGACCAGTCGTTGGCGTGGGCGCTGAAATCGGGCGCGGTCTGTCCGACCTGCACTTCATCGCCAATAACGGTCGCGTCTTTGCCGCCGAGTTTGATCGCTCCAAAACGTTCGGTTGCCATGTTCAATTTTCTCCTTGTCCATCGGTACATGTCGCATACATGCGAGCGCCCCCGGCGCGGATCGAACGCGCAACCTGCAGCTTAGAAGGCTGTTGCTCTGTCCATTGAGCTACGGGGGCGGAAAATAGCCGGTTACGATGCCGGTCTCAACCCGCGATAGACGCGTCCACCGGTCAATGTAGAAAGGATGGTATTCGCGGGCCGGTTCAATTTCTTCGAGAGGTCGTCCGCGCTCATTGGCTGGTTATCGTTCGCCAGAAAGGTGCGAAAGACCGCCTCCACCAACGCGGTCTGCGAGGTGAGAAACTCCGGCTGGCGCGCGCAATGGCTCATCAACGCGTGTTGAATGCCGTTTACCGGGCGGATCTCGGCGGTGCGTTCGTCCACCCAGTCAATCATCTGCCCTTCTTCGATATCGGCCAGCGCCCGCTGATGGTCGGCGCACAGGATCGAACGCAGGAAGACGTGCCAGTCGCGTTCGTTTTCCCTCCACCAATCGAAGTCAATGTGGAAGGGAGTTTTTGAGGAGGGCTTGAGCAGGCTGGGACGTTTGACGGGAGAGGATTCCATGAGACGTTATTCATCCATTCGAAAATGCAGGTCGCCCACGTGCGTGAAAGCGGGGTCGCTCACCAAAAACGCGAGCAACGGCGCGGATGGGGTGCGCCGCAAAATATTCACGGCCGCGTACAGTTCGTGCGCGTGGACATGTCCCTGCGGGCTGAGTTTCAGCAGTTCGCGCATCACGTTCTTCACAAGCGTCTCGAACGGGACACGCGATTTTGCAACCTGTTCGCGAGCCGCGTCCACACCGGATGGATCAGGGACGGCGATACCGGCGCGGTCGTTCAACTCGACCGCGATCTGCTGTTTGAGCAGCGCGAAGACGATGCCTCCATCCGCGCCGACGAGGACAGTGCGCACCCAGTCGCGGAGCGGGCGTTTCGTCAGCGCCTCGATGCGGACTTCGCCGGGGCGGGCGCCGCGCGTGACGCGGATCTGACCGCCGGGCATCAACTCATTGGCTTTGTACCATTCGGCGAGGCCGTAGATGTATCCATGTTTGCGGACGACCCAGGCAGGAATCATCTTTCCCGTTTTCGCGTCAATCAGCGTGAAGCGGACGAGCGCAGATTCATAGGCGGTGGGAAAGAGGCCGCGCGTTCGCGCGGACATGGGCAGGGTCCCGGCGCGCCAGTGCGGGTAGAGCAGGCTGATCGTCACTTCTGATGCGGGTTCGGCGCCGGCCGGGCTGAGTTCGTCATCCACCTGCGATTCGAATTGCAACATTTGACCGGTCAGGGCCGAGCGGTCATGCGGAATTTCAATGTACTGCAATGACGAGGGGATGGCGCGCACGCCTTCGGGTTCAAGGCGTTCGAGACACCACAGCACCTGCCCGGCGGGACCAACTTCGTCAAAGCGCGGGTCGTCCTGCAGGGCGTAGTTGAGCGAAAACTCGATCAGTTTTGGATTGACCCCGGCCGGGAGTTCCAAATCTTTAATCAAGGCTTCCGTGGGAAGCGGCTCGCCGCCAGCCATGTCCAGCAGGGCTTCGGCGAGGTTGAGGTGGCCGGTGTTGATATCCAGCAGAAGGGCGCGCGGAAACCAGCGGCCCGCGATGCGGACAAAGGAGTCGTCGGCGGCGAAGGCGGAATCGATCTTGCCCTCCAGTTCCACGCCAAAGTCGCGCGCGACCGCTTCGGGGTCGAGGCCGGAAGCGAGGACAGGATCGAGAGGCGCGTCGTTGAGGGCATGCGCCGCGAGCCGCGCCGCAAATTGCCGCGAGCCCCCGTCTTCCATGTTTACAGTAATCACATCGAAATCGCCAAGATCAGGATTGAGTCCCGCGCGAACAGAGGCGACGCGGCCGCGTCCCTTGACGGCAGTGAAAAAGAGCGCGTCGCCGGGCGCGTAGGTCTCTTTAGGGAGGTAACGCTTGAGATTGCCCTGTGTTTGCCGGGCGGTTTCAATCTCGAGACGCAGACGCTCAGCGATGAGGACGGCCGCAAGTTCGCGCGAGGTGAGGGGGGTTTCGCGCTCGAACAGGTAGGTTTGCAGATATTCGATATCTTTGGGGGTGACGTGAAGTGTCTGCCAGTAATCAGCAGGAAGAGTGACTGGGTTGGTCATACATTGCCTTGTGTGGGGATGTTGTGTTGCCCCGATATTATACCGTAGGATTTTAAGTTTCAGGCGGTGAAGTGCGGCAGGTAAAAAGAAGAGGGTAAAAAGAAGCTGCTTGCGATGATCACTGTGAAAGTTAACGTCTTGTGCGGAGGAGTGTTTGCCGTTATGCTTGCCTTATCCACGCGTAGTGCAAGCCCGGCATTAGCGGAGGCCGATCGAGCGCCCGCGCGAAGAGCCGCGTTTGGCAAATTGGGAACGAGTTACGTTTGGGTAAATGGATATGCCTCGTAAACTTTCAGAAGACCTCACACGTAAGCAAATCATTGATCCGCAGTTGGAAAAGGCGGGCTGGTATTTGCGCGACCATTCCAAAGTTGGAATCGAGATTCCCGTAGATGGCTACGATAAAGAACCCTGGAACGGCGTAACTGATTACTGCCTGTTCCGCGAGAACGGGGAAGTGTTGGCAGTGGTGGAAGCCAAGAAAACGGCGGTGGATGTCCGCCTGGCGGAAGCGCAGTTGACTCATTACGTCACTGAAATTGAAAAGCATCAAACTTTCCGCCCGTTTGGATTTTTAGCCAACGGGCTGGAAATCCATTTTGTGGATGTGGGTTACGCGCCGAAGCGTGAAGTGTTTGGTTTTTTCACCCGCGCAGATTTGGAGAATCTGCTGTACCTGCGTCAGAATGCCAAGCCGCTCTCTTCGGTGGAGATTGACAACCGCATTGTTGATCGTTCCTATCAGCACGAAGCGATTCGGCGTGTCTGTGAGGCGTTGGAACGTCCCGAAGGTTCAGAACCTTCGGGACGTTTAAGTGGCGGCAAGCGCAAAGCCCTCATCGTCATGGCGACAGGCACAGGCAAGACGCGCACCACGATGGGGCTGATTGACGTGTTCATGCGCTCCAATCAGGCGCGGCGCGTGTTGTTCGTGGCGGACAGGGACGAGTTGGTGAAGCAGACTATCGAGGATGGCTTTCAAGTTTTCCTGCCGAATGAGCCATGCGCTCGAATCCACAGTTGGGACGACGATCACACGCGCACGCAACGTCTGTTTGCCGTGACGTTGCAAACCTTGAGCAACGTCTTCGAAAAGTTTTCGCCCGCTTATTTTGATTTGCTCGTCTTCGACGAAGTTCACCGTTCGATCTTCAATCGTTGGAGCGAGGTCTTGAAATACTTCGACGGGCGCATGGTCGGTTTGACCGCCACGCCCGCCAGTTATATTGACCGCGATACCTTCGACGCGTTCCATTGTTACGACGACAAGCCAACGTATCTCTACACGTTTGAACAGGCAGTCGAGGATCGTTATCTCGTGGATTATTCGCTGTATTCGGCGCGGACGCGCTTCCAGCAGGAGGGCATCAAGGGCGCGTTCCTGAGCGAGGAGGAGCGCAACCTGCTCATCCAAAACGGGCAAGACCCCGACGAGATCAATTTTGAAGGCACAGACTTGGAGGAAAAAGTCACCGTCAGAGATATGCTCCGCCGTCAGTGGCAGGAGATCATGGACGTGTGCGTCAAAGACCCATCGGGGATGCCGTGCAAGACGATTGTCTTTGCGATGACTAAGAAACACGCCCTGCGCTTGAAGGACGCTTTTTACGAGGTCTTCCCGCAATACGTGGATATGGCGAAGGTCATCGTCAGCGATGCGAATTACCGCGACATTCCCGTGAACGATTTCAAGAAAAAGAATCAGCCGCGCATTGCCATCTCGGTGGATATGCTCGATACGGGCGTGGATGTTCCCGAAGTGATGAATCTGGTTTTTATGAAGCCCGTGCAATCGCCCATTAAGTTACAGCAAATGCTGGGGCGCGGGACGCGGGTTCAAGCCGCGTGCAAATTCCCTGAGCGCCTGCCCGAAAACGGCAAGCATGAATTTCTGGTCATTGATTTTTGGGACAACAATTTCAGCAAGGATGCGAAGGAAGCGGCGGACACTTCCCTGCCTGTGCTGGTGCGGATCTTCCTGACGCGGGTCAATCTGCTCGAAACTTTTCTCGATGACCCGAAATCCGACGAGTACCAGCAATTGGTCGCCGACCTGCGCGGCATGATCCAGCGCATCCCCAAAGATTCGCTGTTGGTGCGAAAAGACCTGCCGAACATCGAGGAGGTTTGGGACGACAGTTTTTGGAGCTACCTGCTTCCCTCCAGCCTTGAAAAATTACGCAAGCGCGTCGCGCCGCATTTGCGTTACGCGCCCGACGTGGACATCGCCGCTGAGACCTTCATCGGCAAGATCGAACGCTTGAAGTTGATGAAGCGCAAGGGGCAGGAGGTCTCCGACCTGGCGGTCTCCATCGCGGAAGACGCTCACAAGTTGAAAGAGAATCTGCTCGGCTCGCGCCAGATCGAACTGCGCCGAGAATGTACCGCGCGCGAATTGGAAACAGCCGATTTTGCGCGGCTGGATGAATTCCGCGACGCTTTTGCGAAAGAGATGAAAAACAAGGAGAAGGGACTCGAACCGCTGGCGTTGGATTTTCTGCGCGATTTTATCGCCGTGCGCGGCTACATTTTGCTCACCAAAAGCGGAGAGAAAATGTACGTGGCAGAGTATCGTCGTTTGGTGGAGCAACGCATTTTGGAATTAGTGGCGAATCACCCGACCATCAAAGCCATTCAGCAGGGACAAAAGATTGACGACTTCCAACTGCTCGAATTGGAGCGCACGCTGACCAAGGAACTAGGCGAAGGCGATTTGGAAGTGACGCCCGAAAACTTGAAGAAGGTCTTTGCCCACAGCGCGGATAGTTTTCTCGGCTTGGTGCGCCAGGTGTTGGACATGCAATACTTGCCCGATTACAAGGATGTGGTGGCGCGGCAGTTTGAAGAATTCATCATCCAAAACAAATACAACGCTGATCAGATCCGCTTTTTGCGCGCCGTACAAAGCGTGTTCCTGCAGAAGCGCCATCTCGAAACTGCGGATTTGTACGATGCGCCCGCATTGATTGGGTTTGGTCAGGATGCGGTGGAGAGGTGGTTTACGGAAAAGGAAAGGGAAGATGTGGTGGAGTTTGCGAATAGATTGGCAATATAATCATGGCTGGAGAAATTATGGATGTTGCAACCGTTACCTCTACATATCGCATTACCATCCCCAAGGAAATTCGAGAAAAATATCACTTGAAGCCTGGTCAGCAAGTGCGCTTTGAAGTGGATGGAAAGATGCTGATTGTTCATTTCGAAGAATCTGCCGCAAAGAAGACTTCGGAGTTCTTGGAGGATTCCGAATGAACTCTCTACAAAAATATCTGACTTTGACGCAAGACCGCCCTTACTTGTTTTCATACAAAGGTGAAAAAGGCGAGATTAAAATCATCACTGACGAGAAGCGTATTCTTGCAGAGCAGAAGAAAATTCGGGCAAAACTCAAAAAGGAAGGGAAGCCTTCCTGCTGGATTGATATTGGCGTTCTTGCAGAAGACCAGTGGTTTTATATTCTGCGCGACATGGTCGAATTCCCCGATGGACGGGTTGGCGGTTATGTTCGTTGGATTAACCGCAAGAGCGAAGAGGGCGGCGGATTCAATTCGGTGCTGATGTGCATGCAGGGCGATAAGGTTTTGATGATCCGCAAGTTTCGACACGAGGAACGAAATTGGAGTTGGGAATTCCCACGCGGATTTGGCGAGCCAGGGTTGTCGGCGGAAGAAAACGCCAGAACGGAATTGCGGGAAGAAATCGGCGTTTCCAATGCAAAGCTGACTTGTTTGACGAAGGTCAAGGAAGGGAAAGGTGGAACGGTGGTGTTTTTGGTTGAAATTCCAAAAGGAGAAAGAATCTCCCTTGAAAAACATGAAGGGCTGTCTAAGTTTAAGTGGGTTAAAATATCGAAACTGGAAGAGATTGTAAGGAAAGGTCAACTCAGTGATTGGTTTTCGCTGTGGGCATATGCGTTGGCTTGTTGCAACTGGAGGATCAATGAGTGATACATCAAAATGGATCGAAAAAGTGTTTGACAATAAAAATTTATTGATTCATTTAACAATTAGCTCGGTTTGCTTCTTGTTCGGGATACTGCTGATTATTTCTGGATTAGTAAAATTTTTTCCTCCCATTAACCCGTATGGATACACGGTATCTGATGTGGCGGGAAATGTATTATTGATTGCAGGGAGTGTTTTAATAATTCTTTCGGTAGTGATATACATACTGGGGAGTAGAAGAACACAAGAAACTGTTCAGCAAATTAAGGGAGGAATTAGCTATTTATATTTGCGCCAATATTTATCGTCCAGAGTTGATGCGAAATTTGATGCTGCCAATAAATCAAACGTTATTCCCACTCCAAAGTCTGTGGCAAACATTTCTTATTTATTAAGCGAGTCGATCTCTGAGATTGCTCTCTTGAGAACGCTGAGCCCACACCTAATTTTACTGCTAGAAGAGGAATCTGACGACAGAATTGCAACAGAGATTGTTGAGATAATAGGGAAAATAAAAATCCCAAATTCAGAAAAAATATTGATAGATAATTACAAAAGAGATTATCTAGACTTAAAAATAGCCTGTGTAATAGCTCTGGGTGAACTTGGGACAATAAAATCTAGAAGGTCTTTGGAGAAATGGCTGGAAAACCCATACAAGTTGGACGGCAGACTGCTCAATGCAATGAATGTTTCTATAAAAAAACTTGTTATTCCATATGAATATTTCATGGTATTGAAAAATCAATTGTTTGATGGAAAAATTGCGAAAAACATTAGAGAATCGTATGTTCAATCTGCTTTGATAGAGTTAGGAACTGATGAGGCGATTGATGTGGTTGACGCATACCAACTTTCTAAAGCAGAAGGATTAGACGTAGGCTTTGCATATCAACAAATAATAGCCAAGAAAGGACGTTAAAAACATATGAGCGCTGAATTCGAAAAACTTACACCCAGCAAGCTTGCTAAAGCTGCCATCGTTCCTCAGGTATTAGACAATCAGTGGGTTCCGAATACTCTTCTTGATACCATGATCAAAGAGGGCAAGTCTTTGAAGGACACGCAAAAGGAACGGTCAAAACATGTTATCAAAGAATGGAGGCGCGCTTTGGTTTATGGAGAGCAAGTTATTGTAAACCGAGCGTTCATGTTTAATAATGAAGTGGTTGTAGATGACTATGACGATTCCGAGAGTCGCGAGCAACTGAAAACTCTTCTCAACACAAAGGTCATAGTTCCTTACCTTGTGTTTGAGGATTCTCCAGACCAAAGACCAACATTCGATACAAAAGACAGTCTTTGGAATGCTTGGACAGACATTGTTCACGATACTCATATGTCGTGCGTCAAACTAGACTGGGGCGATCAAAACGACGATTTCAAGAGACTATCAGGGATATATCACAATTATGTTCAAACCTTGAATACCGAACAAAGGGCTGAACATCTTGCTGGATATTTAAAAATACCAAAAGGCGAATTCCCTGAATTTCGTAAACGACTTAAAGATGTTGCTAGTTATGCATTTAATTTGGCAGATACTCGGCTCATTACAAGAAATGACCTTTATAAGGAGTTTGTAGTAACTGACGGCACAAACATTGCAGAAGGATATTACAGCAAGAAACCTTATGCAGCGAAAATCAAGCAAATAGTGGATCTTAAATATAACGTTAATTTACCTGACGCAATGGGTAGGTATTCGCTCACTCCAGAAGGTTCTCCACCGCGCGCGGCGCTTGGCGACCTTGAAGAAACAATTCAAGCGAACATTATTAGTCCTGAAAATGTAAAAGACATACTGCAAGCTTTGCGAGGGCTTGCGTTTGATCAAATTACGCGAGGGATGTACCTAAAAAGCCTTGGGGATTTAAATTTAGCGGATGTTATCAAGACGCGCGAAACCGAGGAATGGGAGATGTATAGGAAAGCTATGCTCGACCTGTTGGCGAATCCGCTGCAATTTCCCCATCTAAGCGCCGTGTTCTATGCAAAGTTTGAAAAATTAAACACAGCCATAACACGCATTCGCGCTGAACGTGAACAAGCGAAATGGGATCCGTGGATAAAGTTGCTGATTTCAATTGGAGCTAAAGCAATAGAAATTGCTATTAACCCAGCAGATCCGTCTCAGAAAATATTGACAACGTTAGGGACAGGAATTCTTTCCACTGGGATTACTCCATTTTTGATGAGATTCACTGTTGGCGCAAGCACCTTCATAGACGCCGATTTGGATGTGAGCCTTGATTTTATGCGCGGCAATGTGCAATCTGGACGCGAAGTTTGGAATGACATGCTTGGACAGTTACGAAATACACCAGGCTTTAAAGAGTTGGTTGATGAAATTAAAACCGACAACGATACGAATTTAAGCCAGCCTGAAAACCTTGGCGTAAATTATTATGGGTATTAATAAATTATGGAGTCGGCGATGAGTTATTCTGCGATTTCGAAATCACACCCGAGATTGTTTGACAACGGGAACGCCTTAATAAGTATCATCAATGATGATAGCGAAGTTTCAATTTGGCGTGAAAAAAGGCTAATCGATCTACAAAAACGAGGAATGCCTTCAACCTGGGCAGACATTGGTCTTATCCTTGATGACCCCAGCCTGTTGGTCTTACGCGATCTCGTCGAATTCCCCAATGGCTACCGAAACGGATACATCCGCATTTATAACCGCGCCTATTTGGAAGGCGGCGCGGCGGGTGTTGTCGTTCTTCCAGAAAAAGATGGGAAGTTGTTACTCATTCAACATTACCGTCATGCCACGCGAATGCGACATTGGGAAATTCCGCGCGGTTTTGGCGAATCTGGAGTTGATGCGGAAACTCAGGCAAAAGCCGAGGTGAAGGAAGAGGTCGGCGGAGAGGTTGCGGAAATATTCGACTTGGGCATCGTCTATAACAACACAGGGCTTGAAGGGAATCCAATCAATCTCTTTTTTGCGCGGATGGCTTCTGTTGGCGAGATGGACATTCAAGAGGGCATCGAAAATCCAATTTGGGTTTCTGTTGCCGAACTCGAAAAAATGATCGCCGACGGTGAAATCACCGACGGCTTTACCATCGCGGCGTACACCAAAGCCAAGCTCAAAGGATTGATTTAATTTGCTCACCGACCCCAAACTTCGCTCGCAGGTCACAATCGTCCCGAAGGTTTTGCGGAACGCTCCGAAGGCTGGTCGAAGGATTGCATGTCGTCACAAGAACCTTCGGAGCGGTACACCTTCGGGACGTTTTAGCAGGTAGCCATGCCATATCGCGGTGACATCTTTACGCAAGGGCAGTATTATCATCTCTACAATCGCGGGGCGGGGAAGGCGAAGATTTTCCTCAATGAAGGCAATTACCTGTACCTTCTGCGGTTGATCAAGGAACATGCTCCAAAGTTTGGCGTGGCGGTGATTGCGTATTGCCTGATGCCCAATCACTATCATTTTCTCTTTCGGCAGGAAACCGAAGTTCTCCTATCGAAGTTTATGCAGGTATTGTTCAATGCATACGTGCAGGCGTTGAATATCCAGCAGGGACGCACAGGCACATTGTTCGAGGGGCGTTTCAAACACAAACGCGTGGATACGCGGGAATACTTGATCGTCCTTTGCAGGTACATTCACCGCAATCCTGTCAAAGCGGGGTTGGCGGCGAAGCCCGAAGATTGGGCGTATTCGAATTATCGGGAGTGGGTTGGGTTGCGAGACGGCGTGTTGGTGGATAAGACCTTTGTGCAAGATCATTTTTCGAGCGCGGAAGAGTATGTCAAATTTGTGAATGATGTTGAGGATGAAGAGAAGAGTTATGGGAATATTAGTAAATATCTTTTTGATTAGAGCGTCCCGAAGGTTTAAGAACCTTCGGGACGGTGACGGTAGGTTGCCATGCTAACCGACCCCAAACTCCGCTCGCAAGTTGACGCCCTCTGGGATAAGTTCTGGACGGGGGGACTCGCCAATCCGCTCGATGCGATTGAGCAGTTTTCGTATTTGTTGTTCCTCAAGCGGCTGGATGACCGCGAGAACGCGGCTGAAAAGCAGGCAAAACGCAAGGGGACCAGGTACCAGCCTAAAGTCCCGAAAGAGATGCGTTGGGATTATTGGAAGAACATGAAAGCCGAAGAGTCGCTCCATCATCTAAAGACTGTCGTCTTCCCGAAACTCGTCGGACTCGCGGATGAGAAGTCTTCGTTTGGCGAGTACATGAAGGGGGCGCAGTGCAAAATCAACAAGGCGGGACTGCTTATCGAGGCGTGCAATTTAATTGACCAGATGAAGATCGCCGAGCAGAATCAGGATGTGCAGGGCGACTTGTACGAGTACATGCTCGGTCACATGCAGTTCGCGGGGCGCGGCGGACAGTTCCGCACGCCGCGTCATATCATCCGCATGATGGTGAAGATGATTGACCCCAAGCCGCGCGAGCGCATCGGCGATTTGGCGGGCGGGACGGGCGGGTTTCTCGTCAACGCGCACCAGCATATTTTGGAGCGGGCGACTTCGGCGGGGATTTTGGAATATGACGAGGAGGGCAATCCGCATCACTTGATCGGCGACCAGTTATCGGCGGCGGAAAGAACGTTCATGTCGTCGCCCAAATATCTGCGCGGCTTCGACAACGATTCGGGCATGACCATCCTGCGCATCGGCTCGATGAACCTGACTCTGCACGGCATCGAGTCGCCGCAGTTTTTTTATCGGGATACGCTCTCGAAGGCGTTCGACGACGAGCGCGAGTACGATGTGATTTTGATGAACCCGCCGTTCAAAGGCGCGGTGGATAAAAGCACGATTCATCCCACCCTGCCAGCGGACACGACCAAAAGCGAATTGCTCTTCCTGCATCTGATTCTGCGCGCGCTCGATATGGGCGGACGCGCGGCGGTGATCGTGCCTGACGGCGTGCTGTTCGGTTCGTCCCGCGCTCATGTCGAGATTCGCAAGCGCATCATCGAAGAGAATCGACTCGACGGGGTGGTCTCGATGCCGTCGGGCGTGTTCAAGCCATACGCGGGGGTTAGCACGGCGGTTTTGTTTTTCACGCGCGGCGCGCAGACGAAAGACATCTGGTTCTACGACATGGCGCATGACGGTTTTTCGCTGGACGATAAGCGGACGAAGGTGGATGAAAACGATATTCCCGATGTGTTGGCGTGTTGGGAGAAGCGGGGGGATAAATCGTTTAGCGATATTCGATATTCGAGAATCGGAGAACTTCGGAAGATGCTCGCGCCGATGAAAGAGGAAAGAAGAAAGACGCAAGGCGAGTTGAATCGGTTGCAATTTGAGACGATACTCGATAATCGAAATTCGACGACCGAATTATCGAATATCACAGACCGACTCTCGAAGATCGAATCCCGAATATCGCCCCTGCAATCCGAACTCGACCGCCTGACCCGTCAGTTTTGGGTGACGAAGGAGCAGGTGAAGGCGAATAAGTACGACCTCTCCGCCAGCCGCTACCGCGCCGTGGATGCGGACGCCGCCTATCACGAACAGCCGTCGGTGACGCTGGAACGCTTGGCAAGATTGGAAGGGGTGATGCTTGATGAAATTAGAGAACTTGGGAAATTGGTGAATGGTAAGCAGTAAACAAGTTCCGCTTTCAGAAGCATATTGGTTTCAAGAAGGTCCTGGTGTTCGTAATTGGCAATTTACAACTTCAGGAGTTAAGTTGTTGAATGTTGGCAACATTACCAAAGATGGAAGTATTGACCTTGATAAGACAGATAAACATATCAGCCTTGATGAAGCAGAAGGAAAATACAGTCATTTCTTGGTTGATGAAGGTGATTTAGTCATTGCCAGTTCTGGAATTTCATTTGATGAAGATGGTATGTTACGAACTCGCGGAGCATTTATTGAAAAGAAACATTTACCGCTTTGCTTGAATACAAGCACGATAAGGTTCAAAGCAATAGATGGCGTTTCTGATTTGAACTTCTTCAAATTTTGGTTGGACTCGTTTGAATTTAGAGACCAAGTTTCAAGGCTGGTTACAGGTTCGGCTCAACAGAATTTTGGTCCTTCACATTTAAAGGCGATAAATATTTCCCTCCCCCCGCTGACTGAGCAAAAGCGGATTGCGTCTCTGCTGGCGCGGGCGGACCGTCTGCGCTCCCTGCGGCGGACGGGGCGCGCGCTCGGCGAGTCCCTGCTCCAGTCTGTGTTTTTGGAGATGTTTGGGGAGCCGAGAACGAATCCTAAAAACTGGAAAGTAGAAAAGGTTGACAAACACATTAAGAGTATTCGCTATGGAACTGGCTCTCCGCCTGATTACCAAGAAAAGGGCATTTCATTCATACGTGCTACCAATGTCAAACAAGGCACAATAAAAGCAGAAGGCTTGGTTTATATCTCTGAAGAAGATGCAGAGAAAATCTCGAAGTGTAAGGTTAATGCAGGTGATTTGATTATTGTGAGAAGTGGCGTTAACTCTGGAGACTGCGCTTTAATTCCGCCTGAATACGATGGTGCTTATGCTGCTTATGACTTAATTGTTGAAGTTCCTTTTCCAACGAATCATTTTCTAAATACTGCTATCAATTCACAATTTGGAAAAGAAATAATTGCCACACTGAGCAGAAGGGCGGGACAACCACACGTAAACTCTGAACAAATTGAATCTATAGAATTACCGTTTCCCCCGCTTGCCCTGCAAGAGGAATTTGCGGGCGTGGTGGCGCGGGTCGAGGGTCTGCGCGGGCGCATGTCCGAGGCGGAGCGGCAGGGGGAGGGGTTGTTTGAGAGTCTGCTGGCGGAGGCGTTTGCGTGAAAACCGTCCCGAAGGGTTTTGCGCCGAGCAATACGCCCTTTCATCCACCCTTCGGGACGTTGTACATGAGGATGAAAACCGTCCACGAATTATTCACGAATACTCGAATGAAAGACTCGCGGTTCGTACATTCGTGGTTCCATTCGTGGATGGTTTCCTGCTTTGCGGGCGTGGCGGCGTGGGCGTCGTGTCGAGTTTATCGAGACATCGAGGGTCTCCCGCTCGCCGCGCTCGGGGACTTCGTGCGAGGGAAGATGTCCCCTTCGGGGATGGTATCTGAGTCCGAGCGGCAGGCGGAGATTTTTTCAATTCTTTGTTGACACAGTCTTTCGGAGAGTAATCATGCCAAGAAAACCGACTATTCCTATTGAAATCCATGCGGAAGTCCAGAAACTGGTGGACGAATTCAATAAGGAACATTTCAAAAAACCCAACTTGATTATGAGGGCATTATTTGGAAGAACTCCCAACCCCGGCTATTCTGCGAGGTTCAGGGGAGGCTATCTGTATCTGGAGCGATTTGATGGACTCTATACATTGCCGATCTGTCGTTTGGCGTGGAATGGCGCAATGGATAACTGGGGATTTGCCATTTACAAATTCTCTGTCGGTCGCTACGACCCCGAAGAATGGTTCTTCCCTGGCGCAAACAAAGTGAATGGAACGGTCACTGGCGCAATGAAAGCAGGCATGGACGCTTACCCGATATAATCCCTTGCGATAGAAAGCAAACTACTTCCTGCTCTCGAATATCTACTCTCTGCTTTGCGGACGTTACACGTAGATAATTTGAGAGTCTGCTTGCCCTGACGGTTCGTCTTTCGCTCACCGTGTCGAAGGGCTGAGTGAGGTGTTTGCATAAAAATACCCCGCTTCCGCGAGGTATTCTGTTGACGACTATATCTTTTCGAGCAACTCCACAAACTCATCGGGAGACATTGATATTTCACGCAAAATCTCGCGCATGAGAGGTCGGGCAAGGTCTCTGTTTCCGTGATTGGGAAGAGTCGTTGTTCTGCCATCTGCATGGCGATAGAAAACATGGCTCCCCTTTTAGCGTACAGCGGCAAACCCAAGATGGCGGAGAATTTTATCCATCCTCTTGAAATTCACCATCGGCAATTTGCTCATATGGCAATCTCTACCTGCTGTGTGCCGACAAAATGAAGGGGTTCGTTGGCAATCTCTGGGTTTTCCTCAAGACACAGTTCTAATACTTCCTGTAAATTGCGCTGTAATTCGTCCAACGTCTCCGCTTGGGTATGCGCCCCGACTACATTGGGAATGATGCCTACATAAAGTTGGCTTTCTTCGTCGTATTCGATAAAGGCTGTAAATGTCTTTTTCACTTGTTCTCCTTGTCAGTGGAGTAACTGACTGATAGTATTATAGCAAACAAGCATGGAAACAACCAAACATTCGCTTAGCGCGCCTGTCCAACCGCTTTTTTGATGCGCTATTGGCGGAGAGTTTTGGATGAAAACCGTCCCTGCGATATAATCACTGACAAGGAGATTTAACCATGACCAATCAAGAACTCCTCAATCGAATAACCATTAATCCCAACCTGGCGTTTGGAAAACCCACCATTCGCGGGCTACGCTATTCCGTCGAATGGCTTTTGGAAACCCTCAGTTCGGGAATGACCAACGACGAAATCCTTGCCGATTACGAAGACCTTGAACTTGCAGATATTCAGGCGGTCTTGTTTTACGCGGCGCGCTTGAGTCAAGTCAAGCGGATGAGTCTGGTTGCGGCATGAACTTTCTGATTGACGCCAACCTGCCGCGACGCCTCGTTCGTTACATTGAACTAACGCGCGAGCATGTGATTATCCACGCCTGATTTTCTTGGGGAAAAATAGCTGCTTGAGCCTGCAAGAGGAATTTGCGCCCGTAGCGGCAAAGAAAAATTTCAAAAAAAACATCTGAGGAGCGCTCCACATGGCAAAGATCAACATCATCACCGAAGGACGCTCTGGCAGGATTCAATACATCGAAGGTTCGTTGTTCAAAAAGAACGTCTGTGAGTTTTACTGGGAATTTAGCGGAGGCGATGCTGTTGCCGTCATTTCATTCCCAAAAGACGATTCGGGCTGGGATAAGCAATACCCGTGGGCGGCGGGGAGGCGGATGGAGATCGTCAAAGACATGGCGGAACGAGTCCGCCGACAGAAAGCGCCATCGTCTACGCTCAAATGGGAAGAGGGCAGCGTGCTTTTGATCAATGGGTGAGAGCCATCCCAATGGATTTTCGAACCATTGGGATGATGCGCGATATCGGATACAAAACATAATGAATGGAGAAAAGCATGAGCGCAAAACACGTATTTTCCATGGCGGGCCAACGCCCCTCCTTCGAGGAGGACGGCGTGACGGATATGGAACTCGTCGTCACGACGAAACAAAGCGAAAACCGCTACACCATCATGATCTCACGCTGGCTGTCCACCTTTGAAGTGCCGCCGCATTTTCACAAAGATCACTCCGAAACTTTTTATGTGCTGGATGGTCAAGTGGAGTGGACCGTCGCAGGCGAGACCCGCATCCTCAGCGCGGGCGACGCGCTCTACGTCCCGCCGAACACCGTCCACAGCGTGAGAGTCGTAGGCGGCAAAGACAGCCGCAACATGCTGATCTACGAACCCGGCGGCTACGAAGACCAGGTGGACTTCAAGATGAACTACACCGCCGAAGAATTGAAAGACCCGCAAGTCAGAGATCGCATCCGCAAGATGAGCGATTTCAATGTGGTGTAGCAGAGCGCTCCCGACAGTCGCAGAAAATCGTCCCAGGATATGGCCTTCTCAACGCCACGTGGCGGATTGGCCGATTTGGAACGCAGATAGCGCAAACACCTGCACTTGCGCCAGGCGCAAGTGTGGGTGAATTTCACAAATTTTCCTGAGATTATTCGCATCATTCGTACATTCGCGGCATGCGCGTTGAGAAATCTCCGACTTAAGCGGGATGTACGCAAAACCTTGCGTAGGGCGCGCCGAAGGTCTAACGTGCCTGCTGGCGTTACGCCTGCCTGATTTGCCTGGCAAATCACGGGCGGCGCCAGGGGAGAACGCCAATTATGCGTAAGTCCTGTTGAGAAAGCCATGCGTCCCAGGATATGGTCTTTTCAAAGTCGCTTGATAAACCGGCGGGTTTGGAACGCGAATGCCACGAATAGGCGAATTTCGCGAATTTTCTTGGGTTTATTCGCGTCATTCGCTGATTGGCGTAACTCGCGTTGATGAATCTCCGACCTTGAAAAAACCATACGTCCCAGGACCGCCGCTCTTGACACCCAAAACACTTAATCGTATACTCCAATCATCTTATTCATCCGATTAATAATAAAAATATGATATTGCGCGAACGAACGCCCCTTCCCCTCTCCGAATTCCTGCATTACCTTGCCTCTCACGAGCAGACCGACCAGCCCCTGCCTGCCCTCGCCACATTAAAACAGGAACTGGGAGTCTCGGTCGCCTCGCTGCGCGAACAGCTCGAAGTCGCGCGCGCCCTCGGCCTGGTCGAGGTCAAGCCGCGCACCGGCATCCGCCGCCAGCCGTATTCTTTTTTTCCAGCCGTGCGGCAAAGCCTGCAATACGCCATCGCCCTCGATAAAAACAATTTCATCGCCTTCGCCGACCTGCGCCGCCACATCGAAGCCGCCTACTGGCACGAGGCGGTCCAACGGCTCACCGCGGACGATCACAACGCTCTTCAAAGCCTGGTGACGCGCGCCTGGGATAAATTACGCGGTTCCCCCATTGAAATTCCACACAGCGAACATCGCGAACTACACCTGATCATTTACCGCCGCCTCGACAACCCCTTCGTAACGGGCCTGCTCATCGCCTATTGGGACGCCTACGAATCGGTTGGGCTTAACGTCTTCACCGATTACAATTACCTGACCGGCGTCTGGACCTATCACCAAAAAATGGTCGAAGCCATCCGCGAAAAAAAATACAGCGAGGGCTACGACGCGCTCGTCGAACATTCCGACCTGATCAAACAACTGATCACATCCGCGAAATAAACTGGAAACCCAACACACATCACCTCAACGAGGAGCTCATGAACAAGAACGTAGTGAACGATTTCTCCATCACCGTCGGCACCGTGAACGGCTCCGGCTCGTCCACCGCCAACAACACCATCCTGCGCGCCATTTTCAAAATGGGCATCCCGGTCAGCGGCAAGAATCTTTTTCCCTCCAACATCGAGGGCCTGCCCACCTGGTACACCATTCGCGTCAGCAAGGATGGATATCTCGGACGCGACGACCGGCAGCATGTGGTGGTCGCGATGAATCCCGCCTCGTTCGCGCGTGACCTGGAATCGGTCGCGCCGGGCGGGGCTTTTTTCTACGCCGACGATATCAAGTTCGCCGTCAACCGCAGCGACATCTCCGTCTACCCCATGCCCATCAAACACATCCTGCGCGAACAGGCGGGCATCCCATCCGAGCTACGCAACGCCGTCGCCAACATGATCTACGTCGGCGTTCTCTCCCACATGCTCGGCATGGACATGGAAGCCATCCGCGCCGCGGTCGAATTTCACTTCAAGCGCCGCGAAAAACCGGTCGCCATGAACATGAAAGCCCTGCAAGACGGCGCCGACTGGGCCAGAGCCAACCTGGTCAAGACCGATCCCTTCCGCCTCGCGCCCATGAACAAAACCGGCAGCCTGATCATGGCCGACGGCAACACCGCCGCCGCCATTGGTTCAGTCTATGGCGGCCTCCAGTTCGCGGCGTGGTATCCCATCACCCCCGCTTCCTCGCTGGCCGAAAGCCTGACCGATTACCTCGAACTCCTGCGCCCGCGACCAGACGGCAAACACACCTACGCCGTTGTCCAGGCCGAGGACGAACTGGCCGCGCTGGGCATGGCCATCGGCGCGGGCTGGGGCGGCCTGCGCGCCATGACCTCCACCTCCGGCCCCGGCCTCTCGTTAATGACCGAGTTCGCCGGGCTGGCCTACTTCGCCGAAGTACCCGTCGTCATCTGGGATGTGCAGCGCATCGGCCCCTCCACCGGCTTGCCGACGCGCACCTCGCAGGGCGACCTGACCTTCACCGCCCACATCGGCCACGGCGACTCGCATTCCGTCATCCTCCTGCCGGGCAACGTAAACGAATGCTTCGAATTCGGCTGGAAAGCCTTCGACATCGCCGAACGCCTGCAAACCCCGGTCTTCGTGTTGAGCGACCTCGACATGGGCATGAACCAGTGGATGAGCAAGCCGTTCCAATATCCCGACACTCAAATGGATCGCGGCAAAACCCTCTGGGAAAAAGACCTCGAGGCGCGCGGCGGCAAATGGGGGCGCTATCTCGATGAAGACCAGGACGGCATCCCCTATCGCACCCTGCCGGGCAACCAACACCCGCTTGCCTCCTACTTTGCGCGCGGCACCGGTCACGATGAACATGCCCGCTACTCCGAAGACGCCGCCACCTGGCACCGCAACATGGAGCGTCTCGTACGCAAATACAACACCGCCAAAAAATTTGTGCCCAAACCCGTCATCCACAATGTGAAGGGCGCCAAGGTCGGCATTATCTGCTTCGGCTCGACAGAATCCGCCGTGCAGGAGGCGCGCGACCAGTTGGCCGCGACCGGCCTAAAGTCGGGGATGATGCGGGTGCGTTCGCTCCCGTTCACCAGCCAGGTTGTGAAGTTCATCGAAGCCTACGATCAAATCGTCGTTGTGGAAATGAACCGCGACGGGCAGTTGCATCTCCTGCTTTGCCAGGAATTCCCAGCCCTTGCGCCCAAACTGCGTGCGGCAGCCTACCAGGACGGCCTGCCCGCCTCCGCTTCATGGATCCGCAGGGAAATTTTGCAGGCCCTCGAAACCTTCAAAAAGAAATCTGTCAAAAAAGCCGCGAAGAAGACCTCCGCGAAAAAAGGAGCGAAGAAATGACCCAGACCCTTCCCATGGCCGGAACAGTCCCCCAGCACACGAACACCGTCGGACTGGAGCGCAAAGATTACATTGGCAACCCGACCACGTTATGCGCGGGCTGTGGACATAATTCCATCTCCAGCCAGATCATCGCCGCCTGTTACGAGTTGAACATCATCCCGGAAAAGGTGGTGAAATTCAGCGGCATCGGCTGTTCCAGCAAATCGCCGACATACTTTCTTAATCGCGCCTTCGGATTCAACAGCCTGCACGGGCGCATGCCCTCCATTGCCACCGGGGCGATGTTTGCCGATCATACCCTGCTGGCGGTCGGCGTTTCCGGCGACGGCGACTCGGCGAGCATCGGCATGGGACAGTTCAAGCATGTCATCCGCCGCAACCTCGACCTTGTGTACATCGTGGAGAATAACGGCGTGTACGGACTGACCAAGGGACAGTTTTCTGCCACCGCCGAACTCGGCCTGGAACTGAAGAAACAGGGCGTCAACGAATACCTGCCGGTGGACATCTGCATGGAGGCGCTCGTCTCGAACGCAACCTTTGTGGCGCGTTCGTTCGCAGGCAACTCGAAACAGGTCAAGGAATTGATCAAGGCCGCCATTGCCCACAAGGGCATCGCTGTGCTGGACATCATCAGCCCGTGCGTGACCTTTAACAACAAGGATGATTCGCATCATTCGTATGCGTGGGGCAAGGCGCACGAAACGCCCCTGCATGAGTTCTCCTATTACCCCCATCGCGAGGAGATCACCATCCCCGAAATGCAACCAGGCGACATGCGCCAGGTGGATATGCCGGATGGCTCGACCATCATCTTGAAAAATCTCGAATCGAGCTACGACCCCACCAACCGCATGGAAGCCTTGCGCAAACTGGAAGAAGCGCGCGTCAACAACTGGCTGATCACCGGTCTGATCTATGTCGAGCCGCAGAAAGCATCCTTCACCGAGACCATGAAACTGGTGGACACGCCGCTCAACCGCCTCGAAGAAAAAGACCTGCGCCCGGCGCCCGAAACAATGGCGAAGATCAACGCCATGATGTTCTAACCCGTGCCACAAAATTTATTTTGCGACTGCACTGACCGGAACTTTGCGACTGCACTGACCGGAACTTTGCGGCCGCGCCCAGCCCGCCGATCTTCGGCGGGCTTTTTTCTTCCGGCAGGACGTACGCATAATTGGCGTTCTCCCCTGGCGCCGCCCGTGATTTGCCAGGCAAATCAGGCAGGCGTAACGCCAGCAGGCGCGTTAGACCTTCGGCGCGCCCTACGCAAGGTTTGCGTAAGAGAGTGTTTCTTAAATCATGTTTTCATTCTTTTCGGACACGGATTTTTCCGTGAAATCCGCGCGATCCGTGTCCAAAATGAGAATTTCAAAACACTCTCTAAGTCCTGTTCCGGTATAATTTCGGGCATGAATAAGATCGAGCATGAATTAAAGTTTGAATACATCCGCGCATCGGGACCGGGCGGGCAGAACGTCAACAAAGTGGCGACGGCTGTCCAACTGCGGTTCGACGTGCGGCATTCCCCGTCCCTGACGGATGATACGCGGGCGCGGTTGATCCGTCTCGCCGGGAAACGCGTCACGAACGATGGCGTGCTGGTGATCGAGGCAAAGAAGTATCGTATGCAGGAGCAAAATCGATTCGATGCGTTGGAACGATTCCATGAGTTGCTAAAGAAGGCGCGCGAAAAACCAAAGTCGCGTAAAAGGACAAAACCAGGCACAGGCTCGAAAGAAAAGCGCTTGAAAGAAAAACGCGAACGCGGTGAAATCAAGCGGGGCAGGCAATCCAGGAATATCGAATAAGCCGGAAATATTCATGCAGAAACATTCTCTCGCCGGTCTGATCGCCGGTCTCACCGCCGCGTCCATTTGGGGCGGCATGTACGTGGTCAGCAAAGTCGTGCTGGAGGTGATCCCGCCGTTCTCACTCCTGACAGTGCGCCTCGTGCTGGGCGCGCTTGCGCTCGGGATCGCGATCTCATTCCGCCGCAGCCATACGCTCACGCGCGAACAAGTCATACAAAGTTTTCTGGTTGGATTTGTCGGATATGGGATCTCGCTCGGATTCCAATTTGTGGGAACAAAACTCTCCACCGCCTCGAACGGCGCGCTGGTGACCTCTGCCACACCGGCCTTTGTCCTGCTCTTTGCTCCCTTCCTCCTCGCCGAGCGGACCACTCCCCGCCGCGCCCTCGCGCTCCTCGTCTCGACGTTGGGCGTGATTGCTGTGATTGATCCGCGCAACGCCGAACTCTCCCCCGCCCTCTTTTGGGGAAACCTGTCCCTGCTTGCCGCCGCATTGACGTGGGCGTTTTACTCTGTGCTTGTCCGCAAGGTCACGCGTTCTGCAGATCTGCTTGCCTCCAGCGCGATCATGTTGATCGGGGGAATCCCCTCGAGTCTATTGTTCGGTTTGTGGGAATTTAAGACTCAGGGCTATGGTGAGATCACACTGGGCATCATCGGCGGGATTTTGTTTTTGGGAATCATCTCCACCGCCATCGCCATGCTCTTATGGAATTATGCCTTTGCAAAACTTCCCGCGGCAGTCGCATCATTGACATTCTTCGCCCAGCCGGTGGTCGGGACAATTCTTGGCGCGGTTTTTCTGGGCGAGGAAATCACCCTTCTGTTTCTCGTGGGAGGCGTTCTGGTCGGGGTTGGCCTGCTCGTTGCCAGCGCAGAAAAAGAAAAAGCCAACGCATAGAAATATCCGGCGGCCAAAGCCGGATGTTCGCCTTGCGCTCAAAAAACCTGGCGCGGTCAGCGTTCTCTATAATACCCACGGTCACAAATTGCGCATTCCACCTTCTAAAAAAGCGCAATTTGTGACCGAATGCGGTGTAACGCTGGGTGAGGCGAAAATCAGGATAAAAATATCCCGGCGTACCGCCGGGATATTTTTCAACTTCCAACCGTGTGCAGCAGCAGCATGTTCGGCGTGCGCAACGCGCCGACCGGGAATCCGCACACCAGCGCCACCTGCTGTCCGCGTTGAACCATATTTTGCTGGAGCATGGCGTTTTCCACGTAGCGGATCATATCCTCTGTGGTATTGACGAACGGCACGAGACGCGGAATGACTCCCCACAACAGGGCCAGTCTGCGGCATGTCTCCTCTTCGGGCGTAAAGGCGAGAATCGAAACGTTGGGGTGCGCTTTCGAGATCAGTTGCGCGGTGCGCCCCTGCATGGTGAAGACGGCAATCGCCGCCACGTCGCGGTCGCGGGCGATCTCGCAGGCGGCGCGCGCCATCGAGGCCGCGTCGCTGTCGCCGAGGGAGGCCGGCGTGGACGAGGCGCCCCATTCGAGAAAATGCGATTCGGCTTCGATGACGATGCGCGACATGAGGGTCACCGCCTCGACCGGATATTTTCCCGAGGCCGTCTCCGCCGAAAGCATGACCGCGTCGGTGCCATCGAAAATGGCGTTGGCCACATCCGAGGCTTCGGCGCGCGTGGGCAGCGGATTCTGGATCATCGACTCGAGCATCTGGGTAGCGGTGATGACCAGTTTGGCATGGGCGTTGGCGGCCTTGATGATGCGCTTTTGAAGCACCGGCACTTTTTCGGGAGGCATCTCCACGCCCAGGTCGCCGCGCGCCACCATCACACCGTCCACCACTTCGAGAATGCGGTCGAGATCCTCGAAGACTTCCGGTTTTTCGAGTTTGGCGATCAAGAGCGGGGCGCGCTTCGCGCCGCCGTTGTACCCGTGACGTTTCATCGCAGTGCGAACCTTCAACACGTCATCCGCTGAGCGGACGAAGGAGATCGCCACCGCGTCCACGCCCTGCGCGAGTCCGAAGGCAAGGTCGGCTTCGTCTTTTTCGGTGAAACCGGAGATGGCGAGGCGCACACCGGGCAGGTTGATCCCTTTGTTTGAGGAAAGCGGCCCGCCCACAACGACCCGCGCAGTTAACGCGCGCGCATCAGAGGATTCGACCTGGAGGGTAAGACGCCCGTCGTCGAGCAGCAGCCGGTCGCCCGTCCGGACAGAAGCGAAGAGTTCCTCGAATCCGACCGGCACGCAGGGGATCGACTCCTGCGGGGGTGCGTCCTCCTCTGCGAACAGGCGGATGCGTTCCCCCTCCGTCAACTGGATCGGCGCGGGCAGGGTCCCGACGCGGATCTTGGGGCCTTGCAAGTCCTGTAAAATGGCAACCGGGTTTTGCAGTTCTGCAGATATTTTGCGGATGATCCGAATGCGCGCCGCATGCTGTTCGTGGGTGCCATGCGAAAAATTGAGGCGCGCAACATTCAGCCCGGCCTGAATGAGGTGGCGAAGCGCCTCTTCACTCTCGCTGGCCGGGCCAATGGTGGAGACGATCTTGGCTTTGCGATTAATGGTCATGTTTCAATCTGGGTCCATAGTTCAATAATATCACCTGCAAGTAACACCCGAAGGCAATGAAAAGATACGCTGCAAAATAGGTGGTGTCGGTGATGGTGGTGAGCAGGTTCCCCTGTTCGACGCTCCACGCATATGCGCTGCGGGCGTCCAATTGGGCGTACAGCAGGTCGGAAAGCGAAAACAGCAGCAGCCCGTACCAGGGACGCGCCAGCGCGCCGCTGTGGAAGGCGCGCGCAACGACCAGCGCGCCGATGGATAGGGCGATATCGCCCATAACGTAGAAGGCGTTCGTGAATACAAGCAGGGAGAGATTGTGTTTATCCGCGCCGCCCAGCCAGATCCCGTACAGATAAGCGAATAACAATGTCGCCAGAATCGCAAGCACAAGGAACGAGGCCGCCTGGCGTTTCTCGGGGCGGAAGATGAGATTGTATTGCCGGTACAGCGACGCGGCGAAAAAAAAGTAACTGAGGATCCATAGAATATCGGCGGCGCCCCATTCGGCGGCGGCTTCGCCCCCGGCGAAATAGGCCATCATCCAGAGCGCTTCCCCCAGAAACCATCCGAGCAGGGCGAGGGTGAAGTACAGCCAAATCGCGCGCGGCGGCGCGCCCCGCCCGTGATCGCGCAGGATGAGATAGCTCATGGCTGCGGCCAGCGCGGAAGCCGCGACCGTCATGGCGCTGACGACAATGTCATTCACACCCGGGGGAAGGGGCGCGGCCTGATAGAAATAAAAATACAGCCCAGTGAGGGCGATCACAACGGCCAGTCCTGCCAAAATTCGAAAACGACGCGAATCCATATCGGGTGGCTCTTTCTTTTTTATACGGTGATGAAATCCTGGCGCTCGAATGCTTCGCGGTAAGCGGCGGGCAGGCTCTGGAGTCCTTCGCGCACCATGCTCGCGGCCAGCGCGCCGCCCACCACGCGGTGGGCATATTCCCGCATCGAACGAAACAATCCGCGATACACCGCCGCGGCCTCGGGCGCGCTCGGAAAGAATTGACGGTGCTGCACGCGCCCGCCAAAGAATTGGATCTTCCATCCCTGATGGAACGCGTAACGGTTGATCTCCTGTCCCAGCGATTCGACCAGCGTATCGCCGGCAAGTTCCTCGAAACGCTTCAGCGAGGATTCGGCCAGGACAAGGAAGGCCACCCGCAGAGCGTATTCGTTTAGAAAATCCGGCATGCCTGCATATTCAATTTGGGAAATGCGGATCAACTGATCGCTCATCCCAGTTAATTGGGAGAACGCATCTTCATCGGAAGATGCGCCGGAAGGTGAGAAGACGACCGCATCCCGCGCGGAGAGACCGCGGCCAGGGACAAAGATCATGGCCTGCAGCGTCTCATGCCTCACCCATAACAGGCTGGCGGCATCGCGCGGCCGCAGTCCGCCAATGTGCGCCTTCAGCCCCGCCGGGCGGAGCAGAATGGTCTCGGTCTGGGAGGGTTCTGTTTCCAGGGCGAGCAGAGCGAGTCGCAGGGCATCGCCATCCAGCGGGACAATCGCCGCTTCCCCGTCTGGGCGCGCGAAAGAGACGCTCCATTGCGAGGGCGGGACGCGCCGCCAGCGCTTTTCCCGAAGTTCGAACAATGCGAAGGGAGCGCCAACGTTAAAGAACAAGAGCGCCTGTTCTGCCGGGCCGTACATCACATCCACCAACCCGGTCAACAGGTCCTGCCGTTGAAGTTGAATCAGCGCGCTGAGAGCGCCGGAGGAGACCGCCTGGCGATGTCTGGGAAACGAGGCAAAGGTTTCGAGTGTGGCTGGCATGGCCGTAAGAGGGCCAAATTATACCAACTTCTAGACATAGCGCAGTTCAACGGCCTCGCGCTCCAACTGTTCGCGAAACTGCGGATGTGCGATGGCGATCAATGCCCGCGCCCGCTGGCGGATGGTCTTGCCGTATAGCTCCGCCACCCCGTATTCCGTCACAACGAAGCGGACGTGGTTGCGGCTGGTGACAACCCCTGCGCCGTGTTTGAGCATGGAGGCGATCTTGCTGACGACGGTCCCGTCGCGCATGAGATTGACGCTCGGCAGGGCGATGATCGGCACGCCCCCCTTGGAACGCGAGGCGCCGTAGATAAAATCCAGCTGCCCGCCCACGCCGCTGTACAGGCGCGGGCCGATGCTGTCGGCACAGACTTGTCCGGTCAGGTCCACTTCGATGGCCGAGTTGACCGCCACCATGCGCTCGTTCTGCGCGATGATGAATGGGTCGTTGACGTATTCCGTGCGGTGCAGTTCGATCATCGGGTTATCGTCTACCCAGTCATAGAGGCGCTGGCTGCCCATGAGGAAGCCGGCCACGATCTTGCCGGGGTGCAGGGTCTTGCGGGCGTTGGTCAACACGCCCGCGTTGACAAGGTCAATCACGCCGTCGGAGAACAACTCGGTATGAATGCCGAGGTCTTTTTTGTCGTACAGATATTTCAGCACGGCGTCCGGGATCGCGCCGATGCCCAGTTGCATGGTCGCGCCATCGGGAATCAGTTCGGCGATATGGCCCGCAATCTGCTGAACGATCTCCGATTGCCCATCCTCGGCCATGTGCAATTCCGGGATGGGGTAGTTGACCGGCACGATATGATGGATGCGGCTAATATGGATGAAGGCGTCGCCAAGCGTGCGCGGCATCCTCTCGTTCACCTCGGCAATGATGACCTTCGCGCATTCGGCGGCCGTCTTCGTCGGTCCCACCTCCACGCCGAGGCTGCAAAAGCCGTGCTCGTCTGGCGGCGAAACCTGGATTAACGCCACGTCCAGCGGCAGACGCCCGGATTTAAACAACAACGGAAACTCAGACAGGAAGACCGGCGTAAAATCGCCGCGCCCCTCCTGGATGGCCTTGCGGATGTTGGCGCTGATGAACATGGTGTTCACGCGCAGGCGTCCCTGCATGGAGGGCTCCACATAATCTGCCGAGCCCACCGTCAGCACCTGGCAGATCTCGACATTCTCAAGTCCCGCCGCGCGTTCCACCAGCGCCGCCAAAACTTTTTGCGGAACGGATACATTCCCGGTCAAGAAAACGCGCTGGCCCGATTGGATGCGCTGCACCGCCTCCTGCGCGGTTGTGACGCGTTCCTGGAATTTGTTATTCACTACCATCTTCCGCCTCCTTGCTGACGATCAGGCGGTGGAGGTGGAGCAGCTGCCCCGCATGGGTATTGACCGCGCATTCGATGGCCGGGTTTCGCTGCATGGCCTGGGCCGCGCCGTGTTGGGCGACCTCAATGATGAAAGGCATGGCGGCGTTGATGAAGGCGTGGGTGGCGGTGCGCCCAGCCACACCGGTGATGTTCGGCACGCAATAATGGATCACGCCTTCTTCCACATAGGCCGGGTTGTCGTGAACAGTGGGGCGCGCGGTCTCCACACAGCCGCCCTCGTCAATATCTATGTCAATGATCACCGAGCGCGGCTTCATGGAGCGCGCCGTCTCGCGCGTCACGAGTGTGGGCGTACGCTCGCCCGGCACAAGGACCGCGCCCACCAGCACATCCACAAAAGAGGCGACCCGCTCGATGTTTCGTTTTGTGGCGATCATGGTGGAGAGGCCGGGCATACGGTCGGTCAATTTCTGGAGGGCGGTCAAATCGCTGTCTAGCACGATCACATGCGCGCCGAGGCCGCGAAAGGCCTGCGCGGCGTAGGTGCCAACCGTCCCCGCGCCGAGGATGGCCACCTCGGCCGGCGGAACGCCCGGCACACCGCCCAATAGAATGCCTTTACCGCCCCAGTTATTTTGCAGATAGCGCGCCGCGATCTGCGCCGTCATCGCGCCGCACATCTGGCTGAACACGCGCAGTACCGGGTGAGCGCCGTCCGGGAGACGGATCTGTTCGTAGGCGATGGCAGTCACTTTTTTTTCGAGCAGCACATCCAGTTTGTCTCCGCGCGCGGAGGCGAGATGAAGAAATCCCATCATCGCACAGCCGGGACGCAGCCACTCCAATTCCTCCTTGAGCGGGCGCGCGATCTTAAGCAGCAAGTCGGCGCGGCCATAGGCTTCCTCACCGGAGTAGACGATGCGCGCCCCAGCCTTCTCGTATTCACTATCCGCGAAGCCTCCGCCCATTCCTGCTTCATGCTCAATGTAGGTCTGATGGCCGAGGCGGGTCAGAATTTCCACGCCGGCCGGGGAAAGCCCCACGCGATATTCGAATGGTCGTCGTTCTTTTGGAATGCAGATATTCATGTTGCCTCTTTCGAACCGGGCTTACGCATATTGGCATTCTCGAACGCCGCCGGTTCGCCTGGCGCGCGAGAGAACGCGTCCTGCACAACGTTTTGCGTAAGGCCCATAGAAAAGAAACCAGGCTCTTTGAAAACCTGGTTTCTGGAATCATCAGGCCATGTTCAACACAGCGCGAATGGACGGAAGCGCCCAGTCAATGGTTTCTTTTTCAATCACGAGCGGCGGCGCAAAACGGATGACGTTATCGTGCGTCTCTTTGGCGAGGATGCCTTTTCCTTTCAATGCCTCGCAGAAACGGCGCGCGCCTCCAGCCTCCGGCTTCAACTCCACGCCGATCAAGAGTCCGCGTCCGCGCACTTCCTTGACGTGCGGGCTGGGAATTTCAGCCAGTTGTTCGACAAAATATGTGCCAAGTTCGTGCGCCCGCTCGGATAATTTTTCTTCGCGGATCACGCGCAGCGAGGCGCGGGCAATGGCCGCCGCCAGCGGATTCCCGCCAAACGTTGAGCCGTGTTCGCCGGGTTGAAAGAGTCCCAGGATGGGTTTGTCGGCAAGGACGGCGGAGATGGGGTAAAAGCCGCCCGAAAGCGCCTTCCCGACGATGACCACGTCCGGGCGGACATCCTCGTGGTGACTGGCAAACAATTTTCCCGTCCGCCCGAGACCGGTTTGAATCTCATCGGCAATCAACAGCACATTGTTCTTTTTACAAATTTCAGAAATCTGTTTAAGGTATCCCTTCGGCGGGATGATGACGCCCGCCTCGCCCTGGATCGGTTCGACCATCACGGCGGCGGTGTTGGCGTTGATCGCTTTTTCGATCGCGCCCGCGTCGCCATAGTTGACGACCACGAAGCCGGGCGTGAACGGACCGAAGTCATCGCGATAAAGCGGCTCGGTGGAAAACGAAACGATGGTGGTGGTGCGCCCGTGAAAATTTCCCGAAGCGACAATGATCTCGGCTTGATGGCGCGGCACGCCCTTGACGCGATACGCCCACTTTCGCGCGAGTTTCACCGCCGTCTCGACCGCTTCCGCGCCGCTGTTCATCGGCAGGGACATGTCGTAGCCGCTCATCTCGGAAAACTCCTTGTAGAACAGCGGCAATTGATCGTTGCGGAAGGCGCGCGAGGTGAGCGTGACTTTCCTTGCCTGCTCGGTCATGGCGGCAAGAATCTCCGGGTGCACGTGCCCCTGATTGACAGCGGAATACGCGCTCAGGCAATCGAGGAATTTATTGCCGTCCACGTCATAGACCCAAACGCCCTCGGCTTTTTCGATCACCACGTCGAGCGGATGGTAGTTGTGCGCGCCGTATTGTTCTTCGATTTTGATGTAGTCGTGTGTGTTCATGGGACTCCGTTATTTGTTATTCGATATTCGATATTCGTTATTCGATAGCCGTTATTCGATAGCCGTTATTCGATAGTCGTTATTCGATGTTCGATGTTCGATGTTGGATGGATGGGGAGCGAGGCGTGATTCATCCTCGATTCCCATTTTCTGTTTCTGTTTGTTACGCCACGCCGAAGAGTCTTGCCAAAATCGCCTTCTGGGCGTGGAGGCGGTTGTGCGCCTGCGGGAAGATCACCGAATGCGGACCGTCGGCGACCTCATCGGTCAGCTCGTGGTTGCGGTGGGCGGGCAGGCAGTGCATCACGATCACATCCTTATCCGCTTCAGCGACCAGTTTTGCATTGACCTGATATGGCGGGAAGATCTTCTCGCGCTTGGCGGTTTCCTCCTCCTGCCCCATCGAGGTCCAGGTATCGGTGTAGATGACATGCGCGCCCTGCACCGCCGCGTGCGGATCGCGCACGAAGGTCAGCGTACTGCCGGTCTGCTTTGCGATCTTTTGCGCGATCTCGACCGCTTTGGGATTCATGTCGTAGCCTTCAGGCGTCCCCACTGTCACATTCCAGCCGAGAAGCGCGGAGATGTGCATCAGCGAAACCGTGACGTTGTTGCCGTCGCCGACATAACTGATATTCAATCCCTTTGCGCTTCTGCCGAATTTTTCGATGATGGTCAACGCGTCCGCCATGCCCTGGCAGGGATGGTTGTAATCGCTCAAGCCGTTGACCACGGGAATGCTCGACCATTTTGCAAGTTCCAGCACGTGTTCATGCTCAAAGACACGCGCCATGAGCGCCTGCACATATCCCGACAGGACGCGCGCCACATCCGCGATGGATTCGCGCTTGCCCAATCCGATCTCATTCGGGGAGAGGTAGAGCGCGTCGCCGCCGCAGTGTCGCATCGCCATATCAAATGAAACGCGCGTGCGCAGGCTGGGTTTCTGGAAGATCATGCCCAACACCCTGCCCTTGAAGAGCGGCTGGTTGCCTTTCTTGAAGTACTCTTCTTTCAGCTTTACGGCCAGGTCCAATAAATCCTGGATTTCCGCAGGCGTGTAATCCGAAATCGCGAGAAAGTCTTTCATGAAAAAGGCTCCTTGAGAATTTTTACCGCGAAGCACGCAAAGCGCGCAAAGAAATTTCTTTGCGATCTCCGCAGTCTTAGCGGTTAGATTTGATTTTTCGCCAAAAGTATATCATGCAGGCAAAATGCCCCATAGTGACGAAGTTATGGGGCTGACATGACGAATCTACCCCTGATAAGGTCATCCGCTTATCCGCTTCCTGATGTGTTGACGACTTTCTTCCAATACCTCTGCAATCCATCCGCGCTCATGCCGAGCGGATTGGCAAGTTCGTAGGCTTTAATCACGTCGGCATCGAGTCCCTGCTGGCGGGCCTCCTCTTCCATCCATGCAGTGAAACTGGCGCGCAATTCTTCCACGGGAGGATCGGAGGGCATGGTCTGTTTGAGCCAGCGCTCTGCGGCATCGAGATTCTTTTCCACTTCATGCAACTGCCAAACGGGGTCGTCATAGATTCCAAAATGAGTCGGCGCGATGCGCGAAAATTTTTGTTCGCGCAATCGTTTCAACGTGGCGCGCCACTTTTCGATGTGCAATTCGGGCGGCGGCATTGGGACTCGCAAATAGGGATAGCCGGGGATGCGCACGCCGCCCACGTCGCCGCTGAAGCAAATATCTTCAAGCAGATAGGCATGATGATGTTCCGCATGGCCCGGCGTGGCGAGCGCGACGAAACGCAGATTGCCGACGGCAAGTTCCTGCGCGTCATTCACAACGTGAAGTTGATCCTGCGGCACCGGCAGGAACTCACCCCAAAGCGACTCCATCCGCTCGCCGTAGATGCGCGTGGCGGAGGCGATCAGTTTTTCCGGGTTAAGCAGGTGCGGCGCGCCCAGCGGATGCACATACACCTGCGCGCCGTACGCGGCCAACCGCCCCGCCGCACCGGCATGATCGAGGTGGATGTGCGTCAGCAGGACGTGAGTCACATGGCGCAGGGATAAACCGTGCGACGACAGACCCGCTTCGAGGGCGGGAAGAGTCGAGCCGGGTCCGCTTTCAACCAGCGCAACAACGTCGCCGTCCCGCATCAAATAGGATGCAATCGCGTGGGTCTTTCCTTGAAAATTTAGATCGAGGGTGTGAATTGTGACTGCCATGAAGAGGTTTCCTGAGTGGGTGCGCGTTTTGAAAAGTCGGAAAAGGTTTGGGCCAGGTCGGAGTCGCAATAGACCGGCAGGAGCGGAACGCCGCGCTCCGTGAGAGCGCGCACGAGCGAGTCGCTGCCGGGCAGGTTGCCGCCGAATGATTCAGCCATGAGCAGGATCACGGCCGGGCGTAAATGGCGGCGCACGAGTTCATCCACAGCGACGAGTAATTCCTTGCGGACGGAAGGCGTGATAAGCGCGACTCCGCTTCCCGATGATAGATGCGCGGCCTGCATGGACGCGAGCGCGGCGATGGAGGTGTAACCGTCGCCTTCGAGATAGGCCAGGGTCTCCAGAATTTTGGCTTCCTGCCGCTCGCCGCGTTCGGCGGGAAGCAGTGTGTAGGCGCGCCCGCCCGCGCAGGCAAAGCCGACGGCGCGCTTTTGCGCAAGGAAATAATGCGCCAGCGATGCGGCAATACTGATGGAATATTCGAGCGTGGAGGGAGGCAGGCGGAATGCAGGGCGGCGGCCCAGCATCCACTGGTCCGGGTTTCCCCTGGCGATCTCGTTGTATTTTTTTTCGTAATGTACGTTGGATTGCAGGTCGAGAAACAACCAGATCTCGGTCTGTGGGTCGCGGTCAAACTCCTTCACCATCAATTCGCCGCGCCGCGCGGTGGTGGGCCAGTGGATCCGCTTGAGTGGGTCGCCTGTGGCATACTCGCGCACGGAAGAGGCATGCGAGGTGATGTCTATAGCCTTGCGGCTGATGACGCGCCCGCCGTGCAACAGGCCGGGCAAATATGGAAAGGAGTGGATGGGAAAAATGGAAGGCAGCGCGACCAGCGAGGCCTCTGCGGGAAAAATTCGCTGCGCGCGGAACAGGCCAAAGGGATCGCCGGTGACGAGCGTGGTGGGGCCGAGGGAAAAGCGCCCGCGGCGCGTGATCCAGGTGCGGGCACGGTACGAGCGAGTTTGCCGCCCGCCCACGCGCGTCAGCAGGCGCGACCCGGCTGCGCCCGGCAGGTCCGTCCCGTTGATCACTTCCGCCCAGAGGGTCGTGAAGCGTCCATCGTTGATCACCTCGTAGCGTTCCTCGAACACGTCGCCCACACTGACGCGTGACAAGCGGACGCGTCGTTCCACGCGCAGGCCGAGAATGCCCAGGCGCGTGAGTGTGAGGGAGGTCAGCGTTATCAGCGCGCCCAGGTAGAGCAGACGCGAGTAGAGCGCGGCGCCGGTGATCAGTGTGCCGGCCAGCCCGATCGCGCACAGAAGCAGGATCAACAGGCGGCCGTATTTCATGACGACTTCTTTGTCACGGCCTCGGCCTGAAAGTCGCCGCCAGGCGCCGGGATGGAATGCACGATCTCTTGCACGATGCGGTCCGCGCCGATATCGCGTAAGCGCGCCGCCGCGCTGACGATAATGCGATGACCCAGCACCGGCACGGCCATCGCCTTGACATCATCGGGGATCACGTAGGCGCGTCCTTGCAGTGCAGCCCAGGCTTGCGAGGCGCGGAAGAGGCCAAGCGAGCCTCGCGGACTGACGCCGAGGTACACATCGCCCGTCTCGCGCGAACGGCGGCTCAGGTCCACAATGTATTTTTCAACTACCGTAGAAACATGGGTCTTTTTCACCGCCTCCGCTGCAGCCA
Source organism: Anaerolineales bacterium (assembly GCA_019187665.1). GTDB lineage: Bacteria > Chloroflexota > Anaerolineae > Anaerolineales > Villigracilaceae > Denitrolinea. Next base: position 322,343 of record JABARH010000010.1, on the reverse strand, counting down.
GGATTTCCCTGGCCTTCACAACCGGCTCGAGTGTGTCCAGCGGATGCTGGAGGCGTTGCGCTTCGAGGATGCGAATCTCATCGGCGGGACTCGGATAGCCGAGGCGCACGCGCAGGAGGAAGCGGTCGAGTTGCGCTTCGGGAAGCGGGAAGGTGCCTTCATATTCAATGGGATTCTGCGTGGCGAGAACCATGAACGGTTTTGGGAGCGGATGCGTGACGCCGTCCACTGTAACCGTGCGTTCTTCCATCGCCTCGAGCAGGGCGGCCTGGGTCTTGGGCGTGGCGCGGTTGATCTCGTCGGCAAGGACGATCTGCCCCATGATCGGGCCGGGGCGGAACTCGAATTTTTTCTTCGCCTGGTCGTAGATCGAAACGCCCGTCACGTCGCTGGGCAGCATGTCTGGCGTGAATTGGATGCGGCGAAAACTGCAATCGAGCGAGCGGGCAAGACTGCGCGCCAGCACGGTCTTGCCCACGCCCGGCACGTCTTCGATCAACACATGTCCCTGGCAGAGCAGGCTGACCGCGATCAGTTCCATCGTCTGGCGTTTGCCGATGATGACCTTTCCCAGAGCGCCGATCACTTTCTGTCCAAAGTCCTGGATATTTGTCATGGCCTATCCTTGAGAGAGAGATGCTTGAATTCTACGGTTCTTTGGGGTGCGTGGCAAGGCAACGCGGAGGGATTTTCTCGGCTACGAAGGCGCGCTCGCAAACCATGTCGCCCGCCGGGCGGCGCGGCGTTTGGTATAATTTGCGTCACGCCCCCGTAGCTCAATGGACAGAGTGCCTGACTTCGAATCAGTAGGTTGTGGGTTCGACCCCCGCCGGGGGCGCCATCTTTTTTTAGTGGGTCATAATGAAAGAGGGACTCACCCCGTGAGTTTTTCGGTTAGAGTGACGGCCAGCCCGATATAACTTTCAGGCGAAAGGGCTTTCAGCTTTTCGCGTGTCGCATCATCCACGTCAATTGAATTGCACCAAGCTTTGTAATCTGATTCTGTTAAAACTTGTCCGCGCGTTTTTTCTTTCAATGTTTCATACGCATCGGATTTTCCAACAGCGCGCAGGATGGTTTGCGCGCCTTCGGATATGACTTCCCAATGGGCATTTAATTCCGCTTTGAGTTTTTCCTCATCGGGAGTAATGCGCCGCATTCCACGCTGGAAGTTGGTCCAGGCAATCAGGCTGTGACCTAACGCCGAGCCGAACGTGCGGCGGACGGTTGAATCGGATAAATCTCTTTGCAGGCGCGAGACCGTCAGTTTTTGGGCGTAATGTGTGAAGAGCGAGTTGGCTACGCCGAGGTTGCCTTCGGCATTTTCAAAGTCAATTGGATTCACCTTTTGCGGCATGGTAGATGAGCCAACTTCGCCAGCGATGACGGCTTGCTTCAAATAGCCGTCGCTGATGTAACGCCACATATCTTGAGCAAGGTCAATCAACACGGAATTAGCCAGACGAATCAAGTCAAAATAGCGCACCCAATTATCGTAGGGCAGAATTTGCGTGGTGAGCAGGTTGGGTTCAAGATCAAAGCTGGAGACGAATTTTTGGCTGAAAGCGATCCAATCCACTTGTGGGACGGCGGCTTGCAAGGCGTTGAAGTTGCCGACTGCGCCCGTCAGTTTGGCTTCAAATCGGAAAGCGGAGAGATCGTCTGAAATCTTTCTCAGGCGGGCAATGTAGATGGCGATTTCTTTCCCTAACGTGGTGGGCACGGCAAATTGACCGTGCGTGCGCGCGAGCATCGGCGTGGCTTTGTAATCCAGCGCCATATCGCTGAGCGCATCAATGAGCGAATCGAGCGCGGGCAGAATTACTTTATCGCGCGATTCTCTCAAAGCAATGGCTTGACCGATGCTGTTGGTATCTTCGGAAGTCAAGCCGAAATGAATCCACGGGATTAATTCTTGAAGCGATTTTGCGTCGCCTTGCAATTCCACTGGTTTGAAATTCAACTTGCTTTGAATGAAATATTCAATCGCTTTGACGTCGTGTCTGGTCTTTTTTTCGTAAGCGAGAATTGATTCCGCATCGGCGAATGAAAATTTATTTTGAATCGTTTCTAGCTGGGCGGTTTCAAAATTGCTCAAAGGGCGAATTAAGCCCGTTTTGGAGAGAGCCAGCAAAAAGTTAAGTTCGACGCGCACTCGATCGCGCAGGAACGCAAATTCGGAGAAGTAATCCATTAAGGGCGCAGTAGTTTCTGCGTAACGTCCATCCAGCGGGGAAAGAAGATGTAGGCTCATGTTTTATCGTTGACTCAGTTGATAGTTTGGCGCTTCTTTCGTAATGATAACATCATGCGGGTGACTTTCAAGCAAGCCAGCGTTGGTGATGCGCGTGAGGCGTGTGTTTGTTTGCAAATCTTTTAGCGATGCCGCGCCTGCGTAACCCATGCCTGAGCGCAAGCCGCCGACGAGTTGATAAACATATTCGCCAAGCATACCTTTGTATGGCACGCGCCCTTCAATGCCTTCGGGGACAAGTTTGCCGCTTCCGCTTTGACCTGTGGCATAGCGATCCACGCCGTAGCCTTTCATCGCGCCGAGACTGCCCATGCCGCGATATTCTTTGAAACGCCGACCCTCGTATAACATCACTTCGCCTGGCGCTTCGTCGAGACCTGCCAGCATACTGCCGAGCATGACCGCGTTACCGCCAGCGACAATCGCTTTGACAATATCGCCGCTGAATTTGATTCCGCCATCGGCGATGATGGAGATGCCGTGTTTCTTGGCGACTTGCGCGCATTCAAAGATTGCGGAGATTTGCGGCATACCCGCGCCAGAGATGACTCGCGTGGTGCAGATGGAGCCCGCGCCAACGCCGACCTTGATCGCGTCCACTCCTAATCTGATCATTGCTTCTGTTCCTTCGGCAGTGACCACGTTCCCAGCGATGACGGGCAGGTCTTTCCAGTTATGTTTTATGCGTTGAATGGCTTCGAGTACGCCTTTGGAATGTCCATGTGCGGTGTCAATGGTGACGGCGTCTACGCCCGCTTTGAGCATTAAGTCCACGCGGGTTTCAACATCTTTGCCCACGCCAACTGCCGCGCCGACGAGCAAGCGTCCTTTTGAATCGGTTGAGGCGTTGGGATAATCTCTGGCTTTTTGAATGTCTTTGACCGTGAGCAAGCCTTTTAGTTTTCCGTTTTCATCCACGAGCGGGAGTTTTTCGATGCGGTGTTTTTGTAAGAGAGCTTTCGCATCTTCAAGAGAAATGCCAACCTGAGCAGTGACGAGTTTATCCTCTTTCGTCATAAACTGGCTGACGGGCAGGCTGTAATCGGACGCTTCGATAAAACGGATGTCTCGATTAGTGAGGATGCCGACAATTTTTCCGCTTTCATTGGTGATTGGCACGCCGCTGATATGATAAGTGGACATGATCTCTTCGGCTTCGCGGAGCGGCGCATCGGGTTGTAAACTGATGGGTTCAACAATCATGCCCGATTGCGAACGCTTAACTTTTTCCACTTCGGCGGCTTGGGCTTCGGGCGGCATGTTGCGGTGGATGATGCCCATGCCGCCTTCGCGGGCTAATGCAATGGCAAGCCGCGCTTCGGTAACAGTATCCATTGCGGCGGAGAGGATGGGGATATTAAGTTGAATGGTTGGCGTAAGTTGAACTTTGATGTCTGTTTCGTTGGGCAATACTTCGGTGTAGCCAGGGACGATTAATATATCGTCAAAGGTGAGGGAGTCGTAGCGGTTGAAAAGTTCTTCGTTCATTTAGGATTCCTTTCGGGTAAAGCGGATTTGGTTAACGGATGCTTCGCAAACGGATAAACGGATATTCTCAACGGATTGGGAACAGATGCACGGATAGTGAAAGCGGATTGTTGAAATGGATAGCGGATGTGGTCAACGGATGGTTGATAAACGGACTTTGTCACGGACTCACGGATAGAAACGGACAAAACGGATTTAGGCTTTGGTTTGTTGTCTCAAATAGGCATGGATGGCAGTGTCGTAGCGAGCGGTTGAGGCGAAGCCTTTGACGGCGAGCTTGGCGCGGGTTTGTGAGCTGATACCTCCAGAACGGATTTCTGCGAGAACGGCATTGTAATCAGCGGGATCACAAACCAGTGTTACACGTTCATGATTCTTTGCCGCGGCGCGAATGAGGGTGACGCCGCCGATGTCTATGTTCTCGATGGCGTCAGCGTAGGCGACGTTGGGTTTTGCGATGGTCTCTTCAAAGGGATAGAGATTGACGGCGACGAGGTCAATGTAATCCCAGCCGAGGTTGAGGAGTTGCTGATGATCTTCGTCGGTTGGACGGGCTAGGAGTCCGCCGTGGATGGCGGGGTGGAGAGTCTTGACTCGTCCGCCGAGGATTTCGGGGGAGTGGGTGTAGTCCGCGACTTCGGTGACGGGAATGTTATTTTGGCGGAGCAGGTTCGAGGTCCCGCCTGAGGCGAGGAGAGTCCAGCCAAGGTCAGTGAGCGATTTGGCGAATTCGATAATTCCAGTTTTATCGTGAACGGAGAGGATGGCGGTAGGCATAGTAAATTCCTTTTTGTAACGGATTGGTGAATCAGATAAGCGGATGTGATCAACGGAGGCTTCGCTGAACGGATGCGCGGATAGGTTATTAACGGACTTCGTCACGAACTCACGAACGGAAACGGATTTTGTCTGTGAGTAGATCTTTAATGGCTTGGACGAGGATGCGGTGTTCTGCTTGATGAACACGGGCTTCGAGAGTTTCGAGCGTATCCCCTTTATGTATGGGGACAATCTCCGTTGCCAGCGCGGGACCATTGTCTACCCCTTCGTCGGGGACGAGATGAATCATCACGCCTGTTTGTTTGATCTCTCCTTTTTGATAGGCTTCGTAAGCGCGCTCGATGGCGTGTGTGCCTGGGAATGTGTTTGGTAAGGCTGGATGCAGGTTGATTATTTTGTTTGGAAAGTGATTGATAAACGATGAAGTCAATATTCTCATCCAGCCTGCGAGGATGATGTAATCAGGTTGTTTTGTGATTACGCAATTCGCTAGTCGTTTGTCGTAGGCTTGCCTTGTTTCGTTTTCGAGTTTGGCAAAATGGAGCGCTTCGATATTCGCATTCTTTGCGCGGACGAGTCCGTAAGCCTCTGCTTTGTTGGAGATAACGGATATGACTTGGACGTTAAGTTCTCCAGATTTGCAAGCGTCAAGAATGGCTTGCAGATTGGAGCCGTTGCCAGAGATGAGAACGATGAGTCGGGGGAGAGCAGTCATCAGTAATCAGTGACCAGTTTAGTGGTGAAAGAGGCGTAAACCTGAAAAGACCATTGTCATGCCGTATTCGTCACAGGCGGCAATGACATCTTCGTCGCGGTTGGAGCCGCCAGGCTGGAGGACGTACTTCACCCCGCTTTTGGCGGCGCGGTCAATCGAGTCGCGGAAAGGGAAGAAGGCGTCGGAGCCGAGTGTTACATCCGATAGTCCATCGAGCCATGCGCGGCGTTCTTCGGCGGTTAACTGATTGGGTATGTCAGTAAATATATTTCTCCAATTCTTTTTTTCTGCTTCTGTTATATCGGGTTGAAGGAACTGATCAATGGCATTGTCGCGGTCGGGACGTTTGACATCGGGGTTGAATGGAAGCGATAAAACAGATGGATGTTGGCGCAGTCGCCACAAGTCTGCTTTGGAACCAGCGAGGCGGGCGCAATGTACGCGTGATTGTTGTCCTGCGCCGACGCCGATGGTCTGCCCGTCCGCAACATAACAAACAGAATTGGATTGGGTGAACTTGAGCGTGATCCATGCGATGAACATATCCCGCACAGCGGAGTCGGGCAGGCCTTTTTTCTTCGTCACAATATTGGCAAAGTCTTCACGAGTCACGAGCCGATCATTGCGGCGCTGCTCCATGCTCACGCCGAAGACCTGACGAGTCTCGGTCGCTTGCGGTTCGTAGGCTGAGTCAATTTGAATGACGGCATATTTACCTTGTTTCTTTTTCTTCAAAATCTCCAACGCTTCAGGCTCGTATGCGGGAGCAATGACTCCGTCCGATACTTCACGCGCGATCAGTTTTGACGTTGGAACATCTACCCTATCTGATAACGCGATGAAATCGCCAAACGATGACATCCTGTCCACGCCGCGCGCGCGGGCGTAGGCTGTGGCTAAGGGAGAGAGTTCCATATCGTCAACAAAATAAATTTTCTTGAGGATATCGGATAATGGGACTGCGACCGCCGCGCCTGACGGGCTGACGTGTTTGAACGAAGCCGCCGCAGGCTGACCGATAACCTGCTTCAGCTCCCGAACCAGTTGCCACGCGTTGAGCGCATCCAGCAGGTTGATGTAGCCTGGCGAGCCGCCAAGGATTGTGATGGGCAAGTCGCTGTCATCTTGCATGTAGACGCGGGCGGGTGATTGATTCGGATTTGTGCCGTAGCGGAGGGTGAGGGATTTCATGCAAGATTCCTAGTGGAACGGATTATGGATACGGATGAACGGATGGTTGATAAACGGATTTTGTCGCGGACTCACGGATAGAAACGGATGGGACAGAGTTAAGCGAGAATGGTTTTGCGCTCACCTCTGACAAGTTCGCCGATGATGTATGTTGGTTCTGAAATGGAGGCTTGCAAGTCTGATGCAATAGATTTATCTACGATGGCGATCATGCCGATGCCCATGTTGAAGACGCGGTACATTTCCTGGGTGGAGATGTTCCCTTTTTCTTGGATCAACTTCCACAAGGGAGGGACTTGCCATGAGCTGAGATGAATCACTGCATTTAAGTTTTCAGGTAACACACGCGGGATGTTTTCCATGAATCCGCCGCCTGTGATGTGCGCGAGTGCGTTGATGTGCGGAAGGAAAGAGTAAAGTGTTGCGTAGTAGGAACGATGCGGAACCAGTATGGCGTCTGCCAATGAGCACCCCAGCTCGGGATGAATGGATTGCAGATCCGCCCCCTCAAAGACTTTGCGGATAAGCGAGTAGCCGTTGGTGTGCGGTCCGCTGGAGGGGAAACCCAGGATCAGGTTGCCAGCGAGCAGGTTCGGGCGGGGAAGGATGCGGTCGCGTTCCACGACGCCGATGATCGTGCCAGCCACGTCAAATTCACCATCACGATACACGCCGGGCATTTCAGCAGTCTCGCCGCCGAGCAGAGCCATATCCGATTCTTTACAGGCTTCGGCAATGCCGGTCACAACTTCGGCAGTCTGTTCGGGATTCAATTTGGAGGTGGCAAAGTAATCCATAAAAAACAGCGGGCGCGCGCCCTGCACGAGGATATCGTTGATGCAGTGATTGACGATGTCGTGACCAATGCCACGATAACGACCAACGGATGCGGCGAGTTTCACTTTCGTGCCAACGCCGTCGGTGGAGGCGACCAGCACAGGCGATTTCATTTCTTTTAGTGCGGATGCATCGAACAATCCGCCAAAGGAACCGATGCCCGCCAGAACGGATTCGTTGTATGTGGCGCGGACGGATCCTTTCATCAGTTCAACGGCACGACCGCCCGCGTCAATATCCACGCCCGAGGATGAATAAGCGGACTGGGAGGCGAGTTGCCTGCGCGAAACGGATAAGCGGATGGCGGCGCCAGTCGGCGAAGGGATTTCAACATAGATGCGAGAGCCGCCAATGGATTTGAAACGGATCGGAGGAAGAGGCTCGGATTTATTTTCCCCTGTCAGCGGAGGGAGTTTCATGCCGGGGCTTTTGTGAATAAAGCGGTATGAACTGGATTGCCATTCTTGAACATCGCGCGGAGCCAGGATGCGCCTATGCTCAAGGCTTCTTCTGCCGAAGTTATAAAGGGCGCCAACGGATGTGCCTGTGGCGGCAAGGTAGGTAAGGGTTTGTCCAATTTCATCCTTGCCCAGAGAATGAGAAAAGGATTTGCATTCTGCGAGCATGGATTCCTCGATCCATAAATCCAGGATGACGTAGCCTATGTTTTTATCCCCGACCCAGACTTCCACGCGCTTTTCCACCTCCACTGCAAGCCCCGCATTCAAGCAAAGTTCTGCAAGCCTGCGTTTGTAGAACTTTTCCGCGTGGCCCGCTTTCAACTCATTATGAGTTTGCATTGCCAGCCCGTTAACCTTGTAACTCAGGTCGTCCATGTTGGTCTGTATCAATCCAGGTTTAGCCATGACGCGCCTCCATCCGTTTAAATATCCGTGTATCCGTTCCTATCCGTTGAGCGCTTTCCCCGCAATATCCTTGCGATATTGAACGCCATCAAAAGAAATTTTCTCAATATTAGCATACGCATTATGGACAGCCGTCTTAATGTCCTCAGCCCATGCCGTCAATCCAAACACGCGCCCGCCCGCTGTGATGATGTTTCCATTTTCCATTTTCGTCCCCGCATGAAAACAAACCATGTTTTCAGGTAACTCGCCGAATGTTACAACTTTTCCATTTTCCGCCTTCTCTGGATATCCCCTGCTCGCCAGCACCACGCAGACCGCCGCCCCGCTTTTCCAACGCGCATCAATATCCGCAAGATTTCCATTCACGCACGCTTCAGCGACATCGAGCAGATCCGTTTCCAACAGCGGAAGCGCTACTTGCGTCTCAGGGTCGCCAAAGCGGCAGTTGAATTCCAACACGCGTAATCCATTCGGCGTCAACATTAAGCCAGCATATAAAATGCCCACAAACGGATTGCCCTCGCTCTTCATTCCCCTCACTGCGGGCTGTAAAACATTTTCCATCGCTTCGTTCATCATTTCGGATGTAAAGATCGGCGCAGGCGCATACGCTCCCATCCCGCCTGTATTCGCGCCTTTATCGCCGTCAAAAATCCGCTTATGATCTTGCGCGGGAATCATCGGCTTAACGGATCTTCCATCCGTGAACGCCATCAACGAAACTTCCTGCCCCGTCATCCGTTCCTCGATGATAACTTCCGCTCCCGCTTCGCCAAAAACTTTCTTCACCAAAATATCAGCGAGCGCAGACTTCGCCTCATCCAACGTATCGGGCAGTATCACTCCCTTCCCCGCCGCCAAGCCCGAAGCCTTGATCACGATCGGATAATCAACGGATTCTAAAAATCGAGCGGCTTCGTTATAACTGGAAAAGGTCGCATACTTCGCGGTTGGGATATGATGCCGCGCCATAAAATCCTTGGCAAAAGACTTCGACGCCTCAATCCTCGCCGCGGCTTGACTCGGCCCGAAACAGCGGATGCCCGCGCCTGAAAGCGAATCCGCCAACCCCGCCGCCAACGGCGCTTCGGGACCGATAATGACCAGGTCAACGTGATTGATTTTGCAAAAGGACGCAACTGCGCCATGATCCTCGACAGAGACATCGTCAACATTTGTCGCAATCTGACCTGTCCCAGGATTCCCAGGCAGGACGAAAACCTTGTCCGCTTTTGGCGATTGACATACTTTCCACGTAATCGCATGTTCCCGCCCGCCCGAACCAATGATCAATACATTCATATCTTCAACCTCAAAAATCCATTTTTATCCGTTCCCATCCGTTGATCGCATCCGTTCATCCGCTTGCCAAAGGCCATCCGCTGATCGCATCCGTTCATCCGCTTGCCAAAGGCCATCCGTTGACCTATCCGTTCCCATCCGCTGAAAACCTCTCAAACCCCGTCTTCACATTCGCCAGATCCACAGGGATTGGATACCTCCCTGTAAAACACGCCTGACAAAACCCATCTTCCCGTTGAACCGCCCGCATCATTCCATCAACAGATAAATAATACAAACTATCCGCCCCCACATGCTCGCGGATTTCCTCCACAGTACGATCGTGAGCGATCAAGTCATCGTACCCGCCCATATCCACCCCCATAAAGCACGGATGCGCGATCGGCGGGCAGGTAATCGCCACATGCACTTCTTTCGCGCCCGCATTCTTCAACAACTTGATCAGTGGACCCGTCGTATTGCCGCGCACGATCGAATCGTCAATCATCACCACCCGCTTCCCGCGCACATTCTCGTTAATGACGTTAAACTTCAACGCCACCCCGCGCTTCCGCAACGAATCCGTCGGCTCAATGAACGTCCGCCCGACATAGCGGTTCTTGATAAAGCCATCGTTATACGGAATCCCCGTCACCCGCGCAAACCCAATCGCCGCAGGCACAGACGAATCAGGCACAGGAATCACCACATCTGCCAATCCGTCTCCCAGCATCCGTTTATCCGTTTCTGCATCCGTTGATGATATCTGCTCATCCGTTCCATGTCCGTTGAGTACCTCCCTCGCCAGCTCCTCTCCCAGTCTCTGCCTCACATGATGAACATTGATCCCATCCCAGGTCTGGTCAGGTCGCGCAAAATAGATATGCTCGAACACACACATCGCCGAAGGTTTCGCCATCGGCAGCGCCTGCATCACCTTCAACGCGTTATTGGAAAGCGACACCACCTCCCCAGGCTTCACATCGCGGATGGCTTCGCAACCCAGCGTCTGCAAAGCGCCCGTCTCCGACGCAACCGCATGACCTCCGCTTGGCAATAACCCAATGCACAGCGGACGAAACCCCCACGGGTCGCGCGCCGCATACACACAATCGCGCGTCAGGATCACCAGCGAATACGCCCCGATCCATTTTTGCATGGCGTGACGAATCCGCTCCTCCCACGCTGCGCCGCCGTTGCGCGCCAGCATCATCGTCATCACCTCCGTATCCGACGACGACGAAAATCCCACGCCTTGTTTCATCAACTCATGCCGCAACTCCGCCGAGTTGACCAAATTTCCGTTATGCGCCAACGCCAGCGGACCATGGATCGTTTCGATCATAAATGGCTGGGCATTCCGCAAAGACGATGAACCCGTTGTCGAATAGCGCGTATGCCCGATCGCATAATGCCCCTTCAACTCAGCCATCGTATTCGGCGTGAACACCTGCGAAGCCAGCCCCAACCCTTTGTGTATTGACATCGAGACGCCGTCCGCCACCGCCATTCCCGCCGCTTCCTGTCCGCGATGTTGCAATGCATACAACCCAAAGAACGTCATGCGCGCCACATCCTCATTCGGCGCGAACACGCCTATCACACCGCATTCCTCCTTTGGCGATTCATCAAAATTGATCATACACTTTCCTTATCTCGTTAAGTTTTTCATACAACATCTCAACATCTTTCTCAACCAGCGTAATATGACCCAATTTGCGTTTCGGTCTCGGAGCCTTATCGTACAAGTGCAAATGCGCTCCCTCAATTTTCAGGATGAATTCCACATCTGGAAGCGTTCCCACCAAATTGACCATGGCACACGCCCCAAGCGGACTCGTGCTCCCAAGCGACGCATCAGTCACAGCCCGAACCTGATTCTCAAACTGAGACGTTACCGCCCCCTCGATCGTCCAATGCCCGCTGTTGTGCACGCGCGGCGCCATTTCATTTGCCAGCAAGCGACCGCCCTTCTCAAAAAATTCAATCGTCAACACACCGATATAATTCAACGCAGACATGACCCGTGTTGCATACTCTTCTGCTTGTCCTTGCAAATCCGCCGACACATTCCCCGTCACCAACGACAGCCGCAAAATCCCATCCCGATGCTGATTTTCGATCAGCGGATAAAACTTCGTCTCACCTGATCTATTCCGCACACAAATAATAGATAACTCCCGATCAAACGGAACAAACTCTTCGATAATCAAACCATCCGTTTCTCCGTTTCCTAATCCGTTCTCCAAACCTGCTTGTGAGCTGACAACCATTTGTCCTTTCCCGTCATACCCCATCCGACGAGTCTTCAATACAACAGGAAATTCAATCTCGTCCGTTTCATATCCGCTTATCCGTTTGGCGAAGCCATCCGTTGAGTTTATCCGTGCATCCGCTTCTAATCCGTTGCCCTCATCCGTTTCATATCCGCTTATCCGTTTGGCGAAGCCATCCGTTGAGACTATCCGCGCATCCGCTTCTAATCCGTTGCCCTCATCCGTTTCATATCCGCTTATCCGTTTGGCGAAGCCATCCGTTGAGACTATCCGCGCATCCGCTTCTAATCCGTTGCCCTCATCCGTTTCATATCCGCTTATCCGTTTGGCGAAGCCATCCGTTGAGACTATCCGCGCATCCGCTTCTAATCCGTTGCCCTCATCCGTTTCATATCCGTTTATCCGTTTGGCGAAGCCATCCGTTGAGTACTTCGGCGTTGGTATCCCCAATTCCCGAAAAAAAGATTTCTCAACAAATCTATCCTGCGCTTTTTCCAACGCGATCGGCGGCGGATATACCGGGACAAACTTTTCAAGATGTCTTACAGCCTCCACAGGGACATTCTCAAACTCGTATGTGACCACGTCCAATCCCTGTGCAAACTGCTCAAGAGCGGATGTGTCAGCGTAGTCGAATGCCAAATGGTCAGCGAGCAGGCTGGCGGGTGAGTCAGAAGCGGGGTCGAAGAAGCGGAAGCGATGTCCGAGCGGATATCCTGCTAAAGCGAGCATCCGTCCCAATTGACCCGCTCCCAAAACGCCAATGTTCGTCATCCGTTATCTTCTCTCGGGTCGGGGTTATCTAAAACGGATTGAGTCTGTTTGGCGCGATAAGCGAGCAATGTATCGAGATGTTCGGGGTGTTTGTTGGCAACGATGGACGCCGCCAGCAGCGCCGCATTGACTGCGCCCGCACGACCAATAGCAAGTGTGCCGACGGGAACGCCCGCAGGCATCTGCACGATGGAGAGGAGCGAGTCCATGCCATTGAGCGCCTTCGATTGGACAGGCACACCGAGCACAGGCAGATGCGTTTTGGCGGCAGTCATGCCAGGCAGATGCGCCGCACCGCCCGCGCCAGCGATGATGACTTCAATACCCCGCCCCGCAGCGGACTCAGCAAATTGAAAGAGGAGGTCGGGCGTGCGATGTGCGGAAACAATTTTGACCTCGTACGGAATCTTCAACTCATCGAGAGTCTTGGTCGCGTGTTCCATTGTCTCCCAATCAGACTTGGAGCCCATGATGACGGCGATAAGCGGATTGGTCATAGCAACCCTTTCAGATTCTTGAGCAGGCGTTCTTCTATGGGATACTCGCCCGCTTCAAATGTTTTGCCCGTGAGCATTTCGTAGACGGTGATGTAGCGTACGCCTGCTGCGACCCATAATTCGTTGGGCATGGAGGGAACTGCGCCATCGCCGCGATAACCTTTTTCTGCGTATGCAATACGGACAAATTCCTTGTCAAAGTTTTCGGGTTCGCTACCAAAGTTGAATCGTTCTTCGTAAGTATCCGCTTTCCAGTAACGAGATGAATCAGGCGTGTGGACTTCATCAATCAGCATTACACTGCCATCAGGTGCAATGCCGAATTCATATTTGGTATCCACAAGAATCAAGCCCGCTTTATTAGCGACTTCCTGTCCACGCTTGAAGATGGCAAGTGCGGCTTGTTGAACTTGATTCCAAGCTGCTTCATCGAGTAAGCCTTTCTCGGTGACTTCCGCACAAGTTAGTCGTTCGTCATGTCCTGTTGCGCCGCCTTTGGTGGTGGGGGTGATGATCGGCTCTGGTAATGCCTGATTCTTTTTCAAGCCTTCAGGAAAGTCGTAGCCATAAATATTCCGTTCGCCGATGGAGTAGCGATACCATAAGGCGGTTGTCGTCACGCCTGTGATGTATCCCCGCACGATGACTTCGATGGGAAGCGGTTGGACGGTGGTGACAATCGAAGCGTTCGGGTCAGGCACGGACAGCAAATGATTCGGAATAATGTCTTTCGTCTGCTCGAACCACCAGGCGGAGAGTTGATTCAGCACCTGTCCCTTATACGGAACTTTCGCAAGGATTCGGTCAAACGCCGAAAGCCTGTCTGTAGTGACGATGAGTCTCTTGCCGTCGGGCAGGTCATACCAATCGCGGACCTTGCCAGTTTGTTTATTGGGCAGCAAAAGATTTGTTTCACCAAACGCCTGCGGTAATAATTTGATTAGTTCTTCTTTTGAGATCATGAAAATCCTTATGAGTCAAAGGTCAAAAGTCGAAGGTCGGGTGACTTTTGACCTTTGACTTTTGACTAAATTTGCGAAGCATACCTCACACCATTTTCAAATAATGCCAACCCGCTATTTCCTTTGACTCCCCGCGTCCATTGCGGATGCTGGTGCGGATAAATATGATTCTCAGGGTGCGGCATGAGTCCCAGCACGTTGCCCCGCGGATTGCAGATGCCAGCGATATCCAAAATGGAGCCGTTGGGATTGTAGGGATATTCACCGTCCGCAGACGAACCGTCAGCGTGGGTGTAGGCGAGGGCGATTTGATCGTTTTCGATGAAAGTCGGAAGAAGGAAGGATTCGGATGTTTGGAAATTTCCTTCACCGTGCGCGATGGGACATTCGACGATTCCTTCCAATCCCTTTGTCCAAATGCAGGTTTGAGAAACAGGTTTCAGCGTTACCCAACGGCATTCAAAATGACCTTTTGTATTAAACGTGAGCGTTGCGCCCGATCCATTCATCCTTTTTTCCTCTTTCCCTTCCCCTGGCAATATCCCAGACTTCACCAATGCCTGAAATCCATTACAGATTCCAATCACAGGCTTGCCCGCTTCCACAAACGCAGAAATCTCTTCATTGAAGTATGAATTCAAATCCAGCGCGTGAAGTTTGCCCGCGCCCAAAGCGTCGGCGTAGGAGAAGCCGCCAGGAAGCACGAGCAGTTGAAAGTCTGCGAGAAGCGTTTTGTTCATCCGCAAATGGTTGAGCGGAATGAAATGAGCCTCGGCGCCAGCTAGAGTCAACGCTTCGGCGACATCGTGGTCGCGGTTTGTGCCGCGGGCTTGGAGGATGAGGGCTTCTGGTTTCATGAGATAGATATTCGATAATCGATATTAGATGGGGGTATTGAATGCGGCGGTAAGTGTTTCGACAGTGATGGTTGTTTCGTTGAGTTTGAGTATGGGGTCAGTTATGACTTGCCCAAGTTTTTTGATTGGCAAGTCTTTGAATGTCTCTTCAAAACGCGCGATGTTGGTAGGGGCTATTTCAACGAGTAAACAGCCTGTCGTCTCACTGAACAGGTCACGGGTAGAAAGAGGCGGGTTTATATCCAGCCCCAAGCGTCCGCCAATGCACATCTCCGCGGCGGCGACGGCGAGTCCGCCTTCGCTGAGATCGTGCGCAGAGCGGATCAATCCGTCCGTGATGGCTCGATGCAAAGCACGATAAACTTGCGGCGTGATGGCTGGCACAGCGGGAACCCATTTTTGTTCTTTTGCAAATTCGCCGATCAGATAAATGCCATTCCCAGCTTCTTTCAAATCCATTGAAACAGATTTTGTTACATCATCAATAACGCCGAGCGCGGAGATCAACAGCGTGGGCGGGATGGCGTGACGTTGACCGTCGGCGCCGAGATATTCGTTGTTGAGCGAATCTTTGCCGCTGATGAACGGCGCGCGGAACAAAAGCGCCGCATCATGACAACCGCGGGCGGCTTCCACGAGTGAGCCCAGCGTTTCGGGACGGTTTGGGTCGCCCCAGCAAAAGTTGTCGAGGATTGCGATGCGTTCGGGGTCGGCGCCGACAGCGACAGCGTTGCGGATGGCTTCATCCACGACTGCCATCGCCATTCGATACGCGTCACGTTTGCCGTATTCGGGATTGATTCCGTTTGAGAGGACAATGCCCTTCAAGCCTTTTGTGCCGATGGGTTTGATGACGGCAGCATCAGAAGGCGCGTCTGCTTTGACGCCCGTCAATGGCTTGATGACTGTGCCGCCCTGCACTTCGTGATCGTACATGCGGATGACAGAGGCTTTGCTGGCGATGTTGGGAGATGAAAGCAAGTTGAGTAAATGTTCTTTGATGTTCGATATTCGATTTTCGAATACTCGAGTATCAAATATCGGTGTTTCGATGATCGCCTGTAACTGCTTCTGCGGAATACTCTCATGTAAAAATTCGTTATCCATGTCAACGACGATGTTCCCGTTATAACGCACGACGAGACGATGATCTCTGGTGAATGCGCCGATGTCCGTCATTTCGGTGTCGAAGGTGTCACAGAGTTCTTGCAGAGGCGTGAGATGTTGCGGCGCGACGGCGAGCACCATTCGTTCCTGCGCTTCGGAGAGCCAAATCTCCCAGGGCGCGAGTCCCGCATATTTGAGGCGGACGTTTTTCAATTCAACATCACAACCGATCCTGGACGCCATCTCGCCCACCGCAGATGATAAGCCGCCTGCGCCGCAATCAGTGATGTCGTTGTAGAGTCCCAGGTCTCGGGCGCGGGTGATGACGTCAATCAAACCCTTTTCGACGATGGGATCGCCGATCTGAACGGACGCGCCCGCCACTTCGCCCGTTTGCGCGTCCATCGTCATGGAGGAAAATGTCGCGCCTCTTAATCCATCTCTGCCTGTTCTGCCGCCCAAGACAACAACTCTATCCCCAACGTGAGGATTCTTTTTATGTTTTCCTTTGGGCGCGATGCCGACACAGCCGCAAAAAACCAACGGGTTGGCGGTGTAACCTTCATCAAAAAGAATCGCGCCGTTGACGGTGGGGATGCCGATCTTGTTGCCGTAATCCTGCACGCCTGCAACGACTCCGCTCATGATGCGCCTCGGGTGGAGCACGCCTTCGGGAAGTTTGTCGAACGGGATATTTTGATCCCCGAAGCAGAGCACGTCTGTGTTGGCGATCGGCTTTGCGGAAACGCCCAGCACATCGCGGATGACTCCGCCCACGCCTGTATTCGCGCCGCCAAACGGTTCAATCGCGGATGGATGGTTGTGCGTTTCGGCTTTGAAGGAGATCTCGTATTCGTCGTCGAAGTCTATGATGCCTGCGTTGTCCACAAAAGCGGAACGCACCCAGGGCGCGGCGATCTTGTCGGTGGCGGATTTGAGATAGGTTTTGATAAGACTGTTAACCGTTGATGGTTGTCGGTTGGTGGTTTTACCGTCTACTGTCAACTGTCCGCTGTCAATCGTTATTAACGCCTTGAACGTCTTATGCACACAATGCTCGCTCCACGTTTGGGCGATGGTTTCAAACTCGACGTCGGTTGGGTCACGCCCTTCTTTGATGAAATATTGTTGAATGGCTTGCATCTCTGCCAAGTCCAACGCGGCGCGGCGGTCTTTGGAGAGGGCGAGGAGTTTGTCATCGGTGAGACCGCAAATCAATATGCTTTCGACAGTTCCACTCGATTCAACATCTTCAGGGAATGATGGTTCGATACTGCCGATCTTCCAGTGTTGAATGACATTGTTTGCTAAAAGGGCCGCGGATACGGGAGCGGATAATGCAACGGATTGAGAAGCGGATAAACGGATGGATTCGTTGAAGCGGAGGATAAAGCGTTGACCTGTTGCGGCGCGATGGACTCCGTCCAGTCCCAGTTCGTGCGCGGCGCGGACGATCTCTGCGGCGACGGGGTCGGTGACGCCGGGGCGCAGGGCAACTTCCACGATGACCTCACCCGCTTCGAGGTTGGGATGAGGCGCCGGCAGTTCATCCCACGCGATGGATTGCGTAACCGGGTCGCTTAAAAGTTTGAGAGCCAGTTGTTGCAATTCTTCCTGCGACAATTGGCCCTCGATGAAGTAGAGGTCGAGGCAGTCAATGCGCTGCAGTCGCCCAAATCCCAGTGCGTGCGGGGCAGACAGGAGGCCGAACGAACACGAATCCTTTTGTAGCATTTGTGTGGCAAAGCGATAAATGGGCATAGGCTTCGCATTGTATTCAGGAATATTTGTCTAGTCAAGATTGGTTTGGGGCGCAGGTTTGGGGAAACGAATTTATAATGGCCATGGTCAGACATCGCTGGATCATTTTCATGGAAGAGCGAACCTTTCATCTTTTACGGCTTCTGCTTGCCCGTCTCGAGCGCATCAGCGCCGATTCGCATTGGGCGCATCGCGCCAGCGGCGTGCGTGGCGCGTTGTTGAAAAACCTGCAGCGCTTCGATGACGGGCTGGTCGTTTCACCGCGTCAGGTGGAGGCGCAGATTCGCTGGGGCTTTGAGATTCTCGAACAAGCCGGGCGCGAGCGAATCGGGCGCGGCGCCACAGAGACGCATCGGAGGCGCGCATGAATCATGCTCAACGTTTGACGGTCTTGATTGTTCTTCTTGCTGGCGGCTGCGGCAATTTCGAGCCGGTCACATCCGCGCCCAACCCATTCGCCATTACACCTTCGCGCGCGCCGTCCATCCTTAGCCCAACGCCGCTTTTCGCCGCGCCGACCGCCTCCTCGGCCACCCTGCCCCCGCCGCCGTCCCTGACCGCCTCCGTTACGCCGGATATCACATCCACGATCTCGCTTACCGCCGAGGTCTCCTCAACCTTTACGCTTACGCCGACGAACACAGAAACGCCGGTGCATACGCCGACATTTACTTCCACAGCACAACCGCCTATCCTCACCGTTCTCGGCTGCGATACCGGCCTCGACCTGTCGCACGGCATGGGTGAGGTCACCAACGCTTATGTTCTTCTGGTTAACCCCGGCAGATTCGAACTGACCAACGCCTGCCTGACCCTCTCGGCCGCGGATGAGGGGCGCGCCCACCCGGACAAAACGATTTGTGCGCCCTGGCTGCAAAGCGGATATCAGGTCGCGCTCCGATTGACGGTGGACACCACAGCCAATGCCGTGACGCTGATCCAGGTGGCGTTGGTTGCGGATCAGGTCTCGCAGCCCGCGGCCTCCGCGACAGCCTGTCCGGCCATCGGCGCGAACAAACCCGCGGATGCGTCCCTGAATGTTCCCGTTCCAATTCCGTAAACCTATTCGTTAAAAAAAATAATACAACCGACTCTGGCTGGAGCCGGTTGTATTTGTATGGTAAACGGGTTGCGAGAAGGGGTCGTCGCTCACTCTTCCTTGAAGCGGGTGCGCATGTCCTTGACCTTGGCTTGCAGGTCCTGAAAGAAATCGCTCTCCACGATCTGCGCGACCTGGTCCTCGCGCTTGCCCTGGTCAATCATAATTTCCAATTGCTGGACGCGGGCGCGCAGACTCTGTTCGCGAGTATATACCTTGCCGACCATCAACTCGAAGACCGAGGCCAGTTTGTCCACTTCATCCTGGATACGCGATGTATGCAGGCTGGTGAAATCCTGTTCGTAATCGCCGACGCCAATACGGTCTGCGACTTTGGTGAGCGCAAGCACCGGCCGGGTGACGCCGGCCGCGATGATGTACACGACGCCGGTTAGAAGGATCAAGGAAATCGCCAGGGCGACTGCCACGTTGCGCTGAATGTTGTTCTGTAGTTCGATCACATCGCGGGCGCACATATCCACGCCCACTGCGCCAACAGGTTCGCCGGCCGAATTTAGAATAGGCGCGTATCCAGAAAGCCAGGCGCCCCATTCATCCTCCCATAGAGTTGTATCGGCCCCGGCCACACGCACGCCGTCAAGCATGGCCGGTGAAGTGTCGGAATATATCTGGCCCAGCTCCGGGCGCGAGGAAGGCGGAACGGCGCATTGGCCGGTTGCCAGCACTGGGGCGGCCGATGGGTCTATTACGCCGGGCGGCAATGCCGCGCTGACGATCAGATTTACTTCAGTGGCATTTTTCTCGGACAGGATATAGGTATACACTCCGGAGGCCTGCGGGTTGGCTTTCTTGATCGTTCGCAAATGCTCGGCAATGGCTGTGTACGTAGGGTCGTCTATTCTGCCGCTTTGAACAAGGGCAGTGTGCGCGTCGCCGTCAATGCCCGATGCGGCCGCGCGCGCGGTGGCCAGCAAATCGCCCTGCAAGTTTTTCATGGCCATGTCGGTCACAAATTTGTCCAGCCAGCCGAAGATAGCCACAAAGGTCAGCACGAAGAGCAGCGCCAGCGCCGCAATCAGTTTGGTTCGCAGGCTGACAAAGAAAACCGGTTTTTCAGGGAAGGACAGGGTTGTAGTTCGAGCAGTCACGGTCTTACTCCAAAAGAGGCGCAAGGGCCCGGCGAACATAAAGATGGTTTGTCGGTAAACGATATACATCCAAGTATAACCCATGAATGAGGTCAACCAGGTTTAAGGCTTGCACTTTTTTCCCGTGTTCTGACGGCAGCCATACGAGATGCATGGGCCGCGGGGATTCGCCTGCCAGGTCGGACGGGCTGAGATAATCCACGCCTTCGATCATCACCGGCTCCATGAACGGCACAGGCAAAATGATCGCCCCGCACCGGCGGTGGAAGCGCAAGCGGCGTTCTGAATCGCTGCGCCCTTGCCCAGACTCGGCGTCGGCAGGACGTTCCACTTCAACCAGGTATCCGATCGAACCAGGTCTGCCCAGTTGACGAGCGTCCATCTCTAATTGCACATGCGTTTGTTCCACCAGCCAGCGGCCCAGTCCCTTTCCGCGCAGCGCGTCGGTAAATCCAATATATGCCCCGTGTCCGAAATTCCGCGTAGTGATGAAACTAAAAACGCGGACACCGACCCATTCTCCCGCGTGACGTACCAGCCAGACATGATCGCGGGTATTCGGATGCGCCGGATGAGTTCCTTGCGCGCAAGCGCGGATGTATGGAATGTACCGCCGGTCTTCCGGGAAAATGGATTCGAATAAATTGCATGCAATCTGTATCAGATCCGGGTTGCCGCGCGCTTCGTGCAGGGTCGCGCCATGCGGGCCATTAATCTCTACCTGCATGAGCAGATTCCAATTCCGGGGGAGGCCAGCCAGTCCAATGATCGGCAAAGGCGTACAAATCCCACCAGGCTTGCGGCAGGCACGGGATGAGTTCCTGCCAGGTATCCTTGATGGCCCGCGCAAACTTCGGGTTAAGGTGCATGAGCGAGGGACAGTTCTCTCCCAGTTCCCACTCCAGGATTCCGCTTCCGTTCACCAGCGGCAGGAGCGGGTACGTGCGGCAATCGAGGGGGTTATGTTCGTGAATACTACATTGCAGGGTGTTTGTCAGGAACGGACAGGGCTTGCCCAGATCGAGCATTCCTATGTGTATCGTTACTCCCGGCGCAAATGCCAGCGGCCAACGGCGGAACAACGTTTGGGAGACGCCGGTCTTCTCCATCAGGTATTCCATTTCGAAAGGCAGCAATACGACCACCGGGCTTGCAATTTCGCCGGCCGGCATGGAACGCATCCCCACACGCGGACAACAGCGTGCCTGGCATAGATCCAGGCACTTCAGATTGCTCGAAGGGAGCGTCCGCCTGTCGTCTATTATTCGATCGAATCGCCCGAACCATTCCGCCTTCAAGGTTTCGATAAAATCAGCGCTCAACATTTCGCTCCATTTTGAAATTTTTCCCCATTAAAATTCAATGCCGGACAGCACGCTCTTTCGTCGTGAGCGCGCCAGCCGCCAATCGAGCAGGCTCTCTTCGTAGCGCGCCCGCAGACGAAACGCGGCCCAGATCGCGATCAGCGAGGCAAACGCGGCCAGTCCAATGTAGACGTAGGTGATGATCGTCGAGGCTTTCATCTGCAGCCCGATGAACACCAGCAGGCCCAGCGCCAGGGAGGTAATGATGGTTGAAACGTCGTAGAAATAGCGGTCAATCACCACAGATACCCGGCCGCGGCGTTCGTCGGGGACCAGGTTCTCCAGGGCTTTGCGGGCGGGCTCATCCCAGGCCTGCTGGACGAGTCGCGCCACGTAACGCGCGCCCGCCGCCCCGTAGATGCCCGGAACGAGGAAAGCCAGCGCAGAGCCAATCGCCAGCGCAAGCGGCTGCAGGATAAAGGAACCCTTCAAGCCAATTTTTTCGAGGAAGCGGTTTGAGAAAAAGGCCTGCACCAGGAGGATGCTCACGATCAAAACGATCTTGAACAGGCCGTAAAACGCCTGGAATTGCAGCGGGTCCTGCGATACGGACTGGTCAACGGTGAAAAGAAAATGGTATTCGATCACCGTAAACGACAGGCCGGAAAGGAACATGCTCACAGCCAGGTAGGTAAAGATGGGAACGTTGCGGATGTAATCCAGGCCGACCGAAAGGGTTTGTTTCAAATCCACGTTTTCATCGCGCGACTGGCGGGCGCTAACCGTGCGCCGGGCAAAAACTACCTCGAGGATCACCAGTCCAATCAACAGGAGCAGGCTTCCGAGGGGAAGGAGTGAGGGCGGGTCGCCGCCGCTGCGCTGGAGGACCCAGCCAGAGAGCGCGGCCAGGCCATTTCCGAGGATTGAACCGAGCGCCGTCCCCATGGTGATGATTGGAAAAATGCGTTTGCCCTCCGCCGCAGTATACAGATCGTTCACCATCGCCCAGAAGGCCAGCGGAAAGACCGCGTAGAACTGGTCGGTCAAGATGTACAACACCGGGTATGAGACCCAGTCCGGTACGCCGATGGAAAAAATGAAACGCAGGACAATGAATAAGATGGCAAACCCCAACGTGAGATATTTCAACAAGCGGACACGCTCCATGCGGTCTACGGCCATGGCGTATATCCCCACCGTAAACAGGGAGATCAGCATATCCACGATCCACAACCAGAAGATATTGTTGGGGCCGACCTTGCTCACAAAGCCACCGGTCGCGATCACATCCGATAGTTCCAGCACGAGCGTGGTGATTGCCAGCACCGCAGCCAGCGAGAAAACCAGTTTTCTTTCTTCTGGGCGGATGTTCAAGAAGGGCGCGCGTTCAAGTGTCATGGGGGGAATCCTATGCCGGTCAGAGTTAAGGCTATCCGGTCATTATATGGTATTTCAGGCCAAATCCGCTGGAGAAAAGCCGATTTGCACGGAAATTAAAACCCACCTGATTATGTCGCGCAAGAGGAAACATGAGGGTCGCGCGCGGGCAGAATCTCGTAGAAGGTTTTACCTGGCAAGTTCTTCGTATACGCGGCGGACCTGCGAGGCGATCCGCTTCCAGTCGTATTTCTGCGCGTGCTGCGCGGCTTGCGCGCCCATCCGCCGGCGCAAATCGTGATTTCTCAGCAGGAGGCTTAATTTATCACACAGGATCGAGGAGTCTCCGTCGGGGACGAGGAATCCGGTCTTGCCATCTTTCACTAAAAATGCGAGCCCGCCCACCTGCGAAGCGATGACAGGCGTGCCGCAGGCCATGGCCTCCAGCGCGACCATTCCAAACGATTCGTAGAAGGATGGCATAACCAAGACATCCGCCGCCCAGTAGTAATAGCGCAGGGTATCCTGAGCGCGCTTGCCGAGGAAGATCACCGTTTGCCCCATGGATAAATCGTCGCACATTTTTTGCAGGCGCGCCATCTCGGCGGTCATTTCGTCCGGGCCGGCGTCCGGTTCGCCGCCGATGATGGCGAGATAGACGGGATGCGCGACCTCCTGAAATTCGAGACAGGACATGGCGCGAATGAGCGTGTCCACGCCTTTGAGGGGTTCGATGCGCCCAACGAACAAGACCATATGCTGGCTTGGCGTGGCGCCGATATATTGCCGCGCCTCCTCCTGCCTGATCGGGTAGAAGTGACTGGTGTCCACGCCGGGTGGGATGACCTCCATCTTGCGGAGGTCGCCCTTGTACAGCCATTGCAGTTGGGCCTTCTCGGCTTCGGTCGCGACGATGATGCGGTCAGCGCGTTTCAGGACACGTTTCTCGCCCTCGACGCGATAGCCGCCTTCGCGTTCTTCTTCGCTACGCGCGATGCGGTTCTTCATCTCGCCCAGGGTGTGGAACATGTGGAGGATTGGCGCACCCGCCCAGAGGTCTGAAAGAGACGCGGCCGCCAGGCCGGACATCCAATAGTGACTGTGGATCAGGTCATAGCGAATCCCTTTTTCGTGGGCAAACTGGCGAATCCCCTCTACGAATTGCGGGATGTAGTCGGTTAACTCCCTTTTGGGAATGGGATGCTCGGGCCCGGCCGGTACGTGAACGACGCGGTTGCCGTAGCCGAGTTCGTGAAGAACGTGCGGCACATGCTCATCTTGTGAGCGCGTGAACACATCCACATGAACGCCCAGCGCGCCGATGGCGCGCGTCAGGTCTCGCACGTAGACATTCATGCCGCCCGTGTCTTTGCCGCCGAGGGTGGCAAGCGGGCAGGTGTGATAGGAGAGCATGGCGATGTTCATAAGCCGGTTTTCAGCGATCAGTTTTCAGGCATCAGTGAGACGCGGCGAGGGAGGAAAAACTTGCTTGCGGGTTTGTCTCTAATCTTGTATAATCCCGCCGCTCGCAAGCGCAATTTGGCAAATGCGCTACATAAATCAGGCCACAGTAGCACAGTTGGTAGTGCAGCCGATTCGTAATCGGCAGGTCACGAGTTCAAATCTCGTCTGTGGCTCAATAAAGACCTCCGAGTTCTTGAAGAGCTCGGAGGTCTTGTTTATATCCACTTCTCCAGTTCAAAACTTTTTGCAAACGGGTTTACAAAGCGAATGCCTTCCAATACTTGTCCATCTTGAAAATCTTCGCTGAAGATAACAGGAATATCATTGATCAAAGCCAACGCCCAAAACTGGGCATCGTAAAACGATAATGAGTGATCTCGAACTCCACGAGCGGCTTCGAGCACAACAGAAGGCGTAAGCAAAAAGATCGGAAAAGCCAGTAAATACTCATGAACCGACTGCAATGCTTCATCTACAGAGAGTTTAGGGTTTGACCCACGCGTCACTGCATGGAAAAACTCGGAAAGCGATTGCACACTCAAACAACCAACCTCATTCTGTTGCAGGTCAAGCACCAGTTGCATAGCCCGCTCGCGCTTTTCGGGTTCTCCGCGATCAAACGCGTACACCAGCACATTGGTATCAAGAAGAACGACGGTCATATCGCTTCATTCGGTCTTCGTAAAGATCCTCGCGCGTCCAGTCACGTTTTTTTCGAGGGACAGAAGATTTCTTATCCTGATCGCGCATCATTTTGTACAGACGCTTCATCGCATCGTTATCGTAAGCCAGACGATAGCCAGCGCGTTTCAACTCATTGTCGAGGGCGCGGCGAATGATCTCGGCTTCGCTGACGCCTCTTGTTTCGGCAACGCGTTTTAGCCGTTCTTCTTGACTCTTTTGGATGTAGATCTGCTTGCGAACCATCTTCTTCATTCGATGCTCCTGTGACTATACATCACATTATACATCACGAAAACAGACTTCGTACCGCATCATGGAATACCTTCGTATGGAAATTCACATCCTCTTCGGTGATTTCAGGCGAGGTGAGCGCCATGTTGTGAAAGGGAGTCAGCAAGATGCCGCGATTGAGGGCGAAGAGGTGCATGTAGCGGTCCAGTTCGGAGTCAATGGCGGCGATGCACAGGGCGTTGCCAGACAGGGTCTCTTTGTGGCGCATATTATAACTTCGCCCCCATTCCCTCCATCAAAAACTCGAAACTCCTCCTCGCCATCTCGCGCAGGTTGGGGATTTTCCCGGAGAGGGTCTGGTTCATCAAAAAGCCGTCGAACAGGGCTTGCAACGCGAGGGCGGCAGAAGGCGCGTCCAGATCCGCGCGGAACTCTCCGCGTTCGATTCCCTGCTGGATGATTGTTTCCGCAATTTGGCGGTATTGATCGTTGTACGCGAACAACTGTTTTCGCACCCGCGCCTCCCGCGCCGCGAGATGATACAACTCCGACCATAATTTCACAGCCGCGGCGCTGGACTCCCCTACCCCGTCGAAGAAACGCCAGAGACGGTCGCGGCAGACTTCGGTCGAGTCGAGAAGCGAACGCAAGCGGGCAAGGTCAGGTTCCACGTCCATTTTCATCAACGCCAGCACGATATCCACTTTGCCTTTGTAATACCAGTACAAAATGCCGACACTCAGATCAGCTTCCTCGGCGATCTCGTCCATCCGCGCGGAGGCGTAGCCTTTACGCGAAAAAATTGTCATGGCGGCTTGCAGGATTTGCGGCTTGCGTTCGGCGCTGACGTCGGGTCGGGGCATTTTACTCCTCTAAATATATGCTATAATTGAATTATCATTCAATTATAGCGTATCTGTCCGTCTTTTGCCAAAGGAGGCAGACTTATGAACGCAAGAAACACTGTTCGCGCGGCCTTGATAAGTTTATTGATCATCGCAATTGCAAACCTATCCGCCTGCGATACATGGAGTTCGGGCTGGGACCAACCCAGCGACCGGGAAGATGAAGAAACACGAATAGCCAACCTGAAGACGCGCGACGCAGAGACAAAAACCCAGGAAGCGCTCGCGCCTGCCGCGACCCCAACCCCGACGCTTCCCCCATCGCCTTCGCCTGCCGCTACATCCATCTTGTTCCCCAAAACCATTTCGGAGTGCATCGCGGGCGCGGTCATCAACGACCCTGTCGGCGACGTGCAAGATCCGAATATAGATATTACGCGCGTCGAGACGAAACTCGAAGGGGAGATTCTCGTCATCCAGATATTCCTGCAAGCCGTTAAAATCGAATTTGCCCCATCCGACATCTATGAGTGGAAGGTGTACGCGGACACAGACGCCAACCCCGACACAGGCTATGCCAATTCCACGGGCAGCATCAAGGGCGCGGAGACATTCGCCTGGCTGATGTATTATCCCGAAATTACCAAGCAGGCTTCGCTGACGTATTGGGTCAAGCAACACGCAGGCGGAAGCATATTCAACTCCGTTGTTGATACGGATACCCCGCCCGACTATACCTACAAAGTGGACCAGGAACAAAAACTGGTGGAGATGCGCTTCAAACTCCAGCAGTTTGCAGAGCAATTCAAGATCATGGGCTTTGCCGCGAACACGACAAACGAGACGGATACCTTCTGCATATTCGAAAACCAATAAAAAGGAGGCTGCTATGAAAACCAAATTGATTTCCGCGATTTTGATTCTCCTCCTGCTGACCGCGTGCGGAACATCCCAGCCCGCCGCGACAGACGAAGCCCCGCCTCAGGACCCGCCCTCGCCTGTTCCCGCCTCCCCGACCTCCGCGCCGCCGACTCCTACGGAGACTCCCGCGCCCACCACGCCGCCCGAACCGCGTCTCCCCGCTGACCCGCAGCAAATCGAATTTCAAGCCGAAGACGGGACGAAACTTGTCGGCTACTACTATCCCGCGTCCGTTGAGCCCGCGCCCGTCATCGTGTTAATGCACTGGGCGGGCGGGACTCACTGCGATTGGGTCGCGGTCAACCTCGTTCAATGGGCACAAAATCGCGGACTGCCCGAAGGCATCGCGGCGAATTCCGCCTGTGAGAACGCCGAACTCCACACCCCCGATTCACCCGCCGACTTTCCTCCCCTGCCCGAAGGTCAATCCTACGCGATCTTCGCCTTCGATTATCGCGGTTATGGAGAGAGCGAAGGTTCATCGAATTGGGATCCCGACGGATACTTGAAAGATTCCATCGCCGCCGTGCAGACCGCGCAAGGACTCGACGGCGTTGACCCCGCGCGAGTCGCGGCCATCGGCGCGAGCATCGGCGCGGACGGCGCGATTGACGCCTGCGGCGCAGGCTGTCTCGGCGCGTTATCCCTCTCGCCAGGGAATTATCAGGGCGTCAAATACGCCGACGCAGTGACCACTCTCGGCGCGGAGAACAAACCTGCGTGGTGCGTAGCTTCCACAGGCGACGCCGAAGCCTTCCCTACCTGCGAATCCGCCAGCGGCGACAATTACCAGAAGTTTATCTACGAAGAAAACGATCACGGCATGGATCTCTTCGATGATGGACTCGACCCGAAAGTCACGCAGGTCGTTTTCGATTTCCTGCAACTTGTGTTTGGAAAGTAGATTCACAGTACCGCAAGATTTATCTTGCGCGGGAAACGCAAAATAAATTTTGCGGTACTTGCCTTTCGCCAAAGGAGTCTCCCATGCCCACCGACAAAAACCGTTTGTGGATCGTGCTCGCCGCGTCCGCCTTATCGGGCGTCCTCATCGCCGCTTCGATGCCCAACTTCGACATCAGTTTCCTCGGCTGGATCGGTCTCGTTCCCCTGCTCCTCGCGCTCGAATTCATGCCGAACAAGTCCGCCGAAAATCTCGCCATCCCCTTCGGCATAATCTGGTCGCTCGCCGTTCACAACTGGTATCCGAGCGTGATGGGTCCGCTCATCGGCTATCCCCTCGTCCTTGTCGTCGGCTGGTATTACGCCATGCTCATCGGCTGGGGCGTGTCACTGCAACGCAAACTCCCCTCCGCGTTTCGACTGCTGGCGCTCCCCATCGTGTGGACGGCGGCGGAGTTTATCAAGTACATCGCGCCGATTGTGCGGGACTGGTGGTTCGTCTGGTTCGCCAACTCGCAGTGGAGATTCCCCCCTGCGCTTCAAATCCTGACTTTGGGCGGCTTGCCCTCCCTGAGCTTTATCCTCCTCCTGAGCAACGTCGCGCTCGCGGCGTTGATTCTCAAATACTGGCGCGAGAAAAAATTTGATGGGGGCGCGGGAATTGCGTTGGGTTTCGTCGCGCTGGTCGTCGCCTGGGGTGCGTTGACCATCCCCTCCGCCCCCTCCAATACCTTCGTCATGGCGGCGACGACCGACCTCGCCAATCAGGACCCCGAAATCAAAAAGCACAGCAAAATCTATTCCACCATCGAAGGTCCCTATGCCGACACGCCCGAGATGTCGCAAGCCATCTTCGACGTAAACGCGGCGTTGACTCGCGAGATTGCCAATCAAAATCCCGCCTTCGTGGTCTGGGGTGAGAACGAATTCGCCGACGCGGACGACGCGGCATTCACAGGTCAGGTCGGCGCGCTGGCGCAGGAACTCAACGCCTACATCGTGACCGACATGTACTGGAACGCATCCACAGGTTTGCACGATACCGCCGTGATGATGGGACCCGACGGAAGCGAAGTCGGTCGCCGCGCAAAAATCAACATGACCAGCGGAGAAAAAGAATATGGCTTCGTCGCGGGACCGCTTGACTTTCCCGTTTACGATTCGCCCTACGGCAAAGTGGGCATCGCTGTCTGTTGGGATCGTCACACGCTGTGGGTCACGCGCGAACTGGCGAAACGCGGCGCGCAAATTGTCCTCATGCCCGTGGATGACGACTTCAACCGCAACGAATGGTTCCCGCCCTTCCACGCCGCCGACGGAGTCTTCCGCGCCGTCGAAAATCGCGTGACACTGGGGCTCGGCACGACAAATGGACTCTCCATCCTGGTTGACCCCTACGGGCGCATCCTCGCCGAAGGCGAAATCAACGAACGCGGAGTCATTTACGCCGAAACCTTCGCCGTCTCGCAACGGACGCTTTACACAAAGTTTGGCGATTGGTTCGGCTGGCTGATGGTCGCCTGCGCGTTGGGGATGGTGGGGATGGCGGTGAGGAAGAAGTAACGCAAAATTTATTTTGCGCTTTACACGCAAGACAAATTCCATACCGCAAGACTCGTTCCGCGCTTCACGCGCAAGATGAATCTTGCGGTACTACTTTCCAAGCAAACTCACTACCGCTTCTCGAAATACCTTCGTATGGTAATTCACATCTTCTTCGGTGATTTCGGGCGAGATCAACGCCATGTTGTGAAAGGGAGTTAGCAAGATGCCGCGGTTGAGGGCGAAGAGGTGCATGTAGCGATCCAGTTCTGGGTCAACGGCGGCGTGAGCCTCTCCCCCATTGCGCGGCTGAGTTGGGCGGAACCAGTATTCGGAGCGATTGCCGAGACGCTTGACGATCCATGGCAAGTTGAATTCTTCGATAACCGACTCAACGCCTGCGGTGAATTTTTCTTGCAGGGCAATCGCTTTCGTATAAAAATCTTCTGTTAATACATTTTGTAGCGTCGCTTTCATCGCGGCGATTGATAAAGCATTGCCTGCGAGAGTCCCGCCGATGCCGCCGACATCCGCGTCGTCTGTGTTGAGGTGCGCGGAGAATTGCTGGCTGACTTCTTCAGTGAATCCGTAGACCGCGGCGGGCACTCCTCCAGCGAGGGGTTTGCCGAGGGTGAGGAAATCAGGTTGAAGGGCGAAAGAAGCGGTGTATCCGCCTGGACTCGCGCAGATGGTATGCGTCTCGTCAATGATGAGATACGTCCCATATTTTTTTGTGATCTCACGGAGCGCGTCGTGATAGCCCGCGTCGGGATGGATGATGCCGATGTTGGTCATCACAGGCTCGGCAAGGACCGCGGCAACATCGCGGGCGGAGAGGGCGGTTTCGAGCGCGGCGATGTCGTTGAACTCGATGACCTTCGTCGTCTCGCGCGGATCAACTTGCGGACCCATGTTGTTGGGGCGCGAGATCGGCGTGCCTTCTTCGTCGAGCGTGATGAAGGTTTCGTCCACCGAGCCGTGATAGCAATAGTTGAAGATGAGAATTTTCGGGCGACCCGTGATGAGACGCGCCATGCGGAGGGCGAAACGATTCGCGTCGGTGGCTGTGAGGGCGAATTGCCAATAGGGAAGTTTGAATCTTCTTTGAAGTTCTTCGCCGACCCAGATCACGTCTTCATACGGAAGCATGAGCGTGATGCCTTTTTGAATTTGCTCAGTGATGGCGCTCACCGTCGCATCGGGCGAGTGACCCGTCATCGCGCCCGTGTCGCCGAGGCAGAAGTCAATGTATTCGTTGCCGTCCACATCGGTGAAGCGCGCGCCCTTCGCCGATTCGACGAAAACGGGAAACGATCCCGCCCAACGGATCATCCACAACATCGGCACGCCGCCGTGAAGCGACTTGCGCGCGCGTTGGTAGAGTTCGTGTGATTTGGGATGGGTTTTGCGGAAGAGGGATTCTTCTTGGTGGAGGAGTTGGGTGAGGTGGGGGCGGTTGAGTTGCGGCATAGTTATCTATGGATGTAAACAAGTAGACACGTACACACGTAGACAAGGCTTGTGTTTACTTGTTTCCCTGTGTACATGTTTCCGTGTGTACGTGTTTCCGTGTGTATGTGTGTACATGTTTACTTCATCACTTCCCCCAACGCCTCTCCAAATATCCTCAACCCATCGTTGACCTGCTCGCTCGTCACATTCAACGGTGGAATCCAGCGGACGGTGTTGTCGTACGTTCCGCACGAGAGGAGCAACATACCTTTTTCCTCTGCGGCATGGATGACATCCTTCACCATCTGCTTTTCTGTCGCGCGGTTGCCGTTCGCGGTAAACTCGGTGCCGATCATCAGTCCCTTGCCGCGCACATCGCCGATCTGCGGATATTCCTCCTGCAACTTGCGGAGTCCCGTCATTAATTGGATTCCTTTTTCGACGGCATTCTCCAGCATCTTTTCATCACGCATCGCGCGGATGGTGGCGACTCCCGCCGCGCAGGCGATGGCGTTTCCGCCGTAGGTGCCGCCGATGGAGCCAGTGTCCACTTTCTTCATGATGTCGGTCCGCGTGAAGACGCCTGAAAGCGGCATACCTGAGGCGATTCCCTTGGCGGCGGTGATGATGTCTGGCACAACGTCGAAATGTTCGAGCGCGAACCACTTCCCTGTCCTGCCGAATCCCGATTGGACTTCGTCGAAGATGAGCATGATGCCGTACTTGTCGCAAATCTCGCGCAAGCCTTTCATAAACGATGTCGGCGGGACAACGTATCCGCCCTCGCCCAAAACGGATTCGATCAGAATCGCGGCGGTCTCTTTCGGCGCGGTCTGTGAGGCGAGCAGGTATTCGAGTTGCTCGAGGCAATATTGGCTCGCCTGTTCTTCGGTCATGTTCATTGTATACGCATACGGAAACGGCGCAACATAGACTCCCGCCATGAGCGGAGCGAATCCCGCGCGGTAGATCGTCTTGGACGTGGTGAGCGACATCGTGGCGTGAGTCCGCCCATGGAAAGAGCCGTTGAAGACGATCACGTTCGGTCTGCCCGTGACGACCTTGGCGATCTTGACCGCGTTCTCCAACGCCTCCGCGCCTGAGTTGGCGAAGTAAAACGAATCAATCGAAGGCGGAGAAATTTTCCGCAGTTCTTCGATGAGTTGCAACATCGGCTTGTGGATGACGATGTTCGCCTGCGCGTGAATAAAGTTGCCCGCCTGTTCGCGAATCGCTTCGACAACTTTCGGGTGGCAGTGACCCGTGTTCGCCACGCCGATGCCGCAGGTGAAGTCGAGCAGTTTGCGCCCGTCGTCGGTGTAGATGTACGATCCCTCGGCGCGCTCGGCGACGAAGTTGAAGATGCGACTCCACGCGGGGGTCATGTGGGGGAAGTTGTCGGTGTAAAGAGTGTTCATGTGTCACGTATTCCTGTGTCAAGTTAGAGTGTCAGGTGTTTCGGTGTCAGATGTCAAGTGGGAGGTTTGAGGGATTTCTTGAGACCGCCAATACGTGACACCTGGCAACTTGACACTGGAACACTCACTCACCCCTGCGCCACCATCACATGCTTCGTGATCTGATAATCGCCGATCGCTTCCGCCGATAAATCTTTGCCGAAGCCCGATTGCTTGAATCCGCCGTGCGGGGTTTCGGAGGTCAAGGGGAGATGATCGTTGACCCAAACGGTACCAAACTCCAGTTGCGAAGAGAGGCGCATCGCGCGTCCGATGTCGCGGGTGAAGATCGAAGCGGCGAGTCCGTACAACACATCGTTGCCCTTGCTCAGCGCGTCGGCTTCATCCGAAAATTCCTGCACGGTCACAACGGGTCCGAACACTTCCTGTTGCACAATTTCAGAATCCTGTTGCACGTTTGTGATCACAGTTGGCTCAAAGAAATATCCCTGATCGAATCCCTTCGGCACGCCGCCGCCCGTGAGAATTTTTGCGCCAGCGGATTTTGCGCGCTCGACGAATCCAGACACGCGCTCGCGCTGGACTTTCGAGATCAACGGACCCATCTGGACTCCATCTTCAAACGGAAGCCCCACTTTGACATTTTTCATCGCCTCGACAACCGCTTCTTGCATGACCTTCGACTTGCCTCGCTCGACGTAGAGTCTGGTCGCCGCTGTGCAGTCCTGCCCCGTGTTCATGTACGCCGCCATGGACGCTTTCGCCGCGACAAGTTCGGGATCAGAATCATCGAACACGATGAACGGAGCCTTGCCGCCGAGTTCGAGATGCACGCGCTTGAGTGTGTCTGCGGCAGTCTTCATAATTTTCTTGCCCGTGCCAGTGGAACCCGTGAGACTCACCATGCGCACATCGGGATGCTCGACGATGGCTTGACCCGCGTCGTTGCCGCCAGAGATGATGTTGACGACGCCATCGGGGATGCCCGCCTCTTTGATAATTTCACCGAGCATCAACGTGGTGAGCGGCGTGCCAGGCGCGGGCTTTAACACGATGGTGCATCCCGCCGCGAGCGCAGGACCGATCTTCCACGCCGCCATCATCACGGGATAATTCCACGGCGCGATCTGCCCGACCACGCCGACAGGCTCGCGCCGATAAATGGATGTGTAACCCGTCATAAATTCGCCCGCGTGCGATCCGTGCGTATCACGCGCCGCACTTGCGAAGAAGCGGAGATTATCTACTGCAAACGGAATATCGCCGCCGAGACTCACGAACTCGTACGGCTTGCCCGTGTTTTCCGATTCGACCTTCGCCAATTTCTCTGCGTTGGCTTCCATCAGGTCGGCGAGTTTCCAGATGATTTTTGAACGCTCACTCGGAGTCTTCTTCGACCAGCGACCATCGTAGAACGCGGTCTTGGCGGCTTGCACCGCGCGATTCACATCCTCGCGGCTGGCATCCACCACCTCTGCAATATTCTTCCCCGTCGCAGGGTCTTCAATGGACATCATCTTCCCACCCTTCGTATCCTCCCACTTGCCGTCAATCCAAAGTTTGTAGTTCATGGTTTCTCCTCTTCATGTTATTCGGTGGTCGAGTAGCGAGCGGGGTTTGCGAGCGTATCGAGACCACCAGTCCGCAAACTAACATTTGTTGCAAAAGTACCTTTGAATACCAGTTGGTCTCGATACGGGTCTCGCTATCGCTCGACCCTACTCGACCAACGAAGTATTTACGCACCCAACCGTATCGCCACCAATTGAATATTCGTCATATCTTCCATCGCAAACTTCAAACCCTCGCGCCCGAGTCCGCTTTGGCGATTGCCACCGTAGGGCATGTGATCGGCGCGGAAGTTCGGCGTGTCATTGACGATAACACCGCCGAAGTTCAATCGTTTTACCGCTTTGAGCACGCGGTTCACATCGTTAGTGAAAACGCCGACTTGCAAACCAAACTTTGAATCATTGGCTTGCTTCAACGCCGTTTCAAAATCATCGCTCGAGATCACCGACGCCACAGGACCGAACGTTTCCTCCGCCACAACTTTCATATCCGATTCAACGTTGGTGAGGATGGTCGGATAATACACTGTGCCTTCGCGCTTCGCGCCCGTCAACACTTTCGCACCCGAACCCTGCGCCTCGTTGACCCAACTTTCGATTCGATCCACTTCCTTCGAGTCGATCATCGGTCCCACGTCCACGCGCTCATCGAGCGGATCGCCCACCACCATCGCCTCCGTCGCTTTGACGAATTTCTCCGAGAACGGCTCGAACACTTTCTTTTCGCTGTAAATGCGCTGCACCGAAATACACACCTGTCCCGAGTTGTAATACGCGCCGACCGCGCAGCGTTTGGCGACGAAGTCCAAATCCGCATCGGGTGCGACGACCACAGGCGATGTGTTGCCGAGTTCGAGAGTCACTTTTTTGATTCCAGCCACAGCCAAGATATGCCGACCAATTTCAGGCGAACCCGTGAACGTGATCTTGTCCACGCGCTCGTCGGTGATGAGCCACTCGCCCACCGTCCCGCCGCCGCCGACAACGAGATTGATCGCCCCAGCAGGGACTCCCGCCTCATGCAGGATTTGACACAACTTCACCGCCGCGAGCGGAGTCGTCGTGGCAGGCTTCAACACCACCGTGTTGCCCGCCGCCAATGCAGGAGCCACTTTATGCGCGACCAGATTGAGGGGAAAATTGAACGGACTAATCGCCGCGATCACACCGACGGGACGGCGGGTCCAGAATCCGAAGAATCCTTCGCCACTTGGAACCGCATCCAGCGGGATCGTCTCGCCGTGTAATCGTTTCGCTTCTTCGGCGGCGATCGTGAACGTGCTTTGGGCGCGATCCACTTCGGCGCGCGCAAACTTGAGCGCCTTGCCCGCCTCGGCGGCAATGGTCTTTGACAAATCCTCGGATCGTTCGCGGATCAGACTCGCCACGCGCAGCAGAATGTCGGCGCGTTTGTGCGCGGGCATGTCTGCCATCGTATCTTCGGCGCGTTCAGCGGCATCTATGGCTTTATTCAAATCCTCTTTGGTGGCGGTTTGAACCACGCCAACCGTTTCGCCGCTGTATTTATTTTTCACCTCCAGCGGAGTCCCGCTCCCGCCCCATTGACCGTCAATTAAGAGTTTATATTCCATGTACTTCTCCAATCATTCTTTTTGAGGAATTATATAAAAATGTATTTTCAAAAACTTTGCAAGACCATGTGTAGGACACGTTCTCTAACGTGTCCTAACGCGTCCGTCGGCGTGAGAGAACGCCGACTATTCACTTTATTGCGCGATCATCACATGCTTCGTGATCTGATAATCGCCAACCGCCTCCGCCGATAGATCCTTGCCGAAGCCTGATTGTTTGAATCCGCCGTGCGGAGTTTCGGAGGTGATCGGCAAATGGTCGTTGACCCAGACCGTGCCGAACTCCAGTTGACTCGTGAGTCGCATGGCGCGACCGACATCTTTGGTGAACACAGACGCCGCCAAGCCGTACAACACATCGTTGCCGAAATGCAACGCCTGTTCTTCGTTATCAAATTCCTGCACGGTGATCACGGGACCAAACACTTCGCTTTGCACGATCTCCCAATCCTGTTGAACATCTGAGATGACCGTCGGCTCGTAGTAGTAGCCCTTCTGCAAATCTTTCGGCACACCACCACCTGTGAGAATCTTCGCGCCTTGCGATTTCGCGCGATCAACGAATCCGCTCACGCGCTCGCGTTGGATGCCTGAGATCAACGGACCCATCACAACGCCATCGTCAAACGGCAGACCGACTTTTGTATTCCTCATCGCTTCAACGACCGCCTCGCGCATATCTTTGGCGCGACCTTTTTCCACGTAGATACGCGTCGCGGCGGTGCAATCTTGCCCTGTATTCGCCGTCGCCGCAAAGGACGCTTTCGCCGCGACCAGTTCGGGATCCGAATCGTCGAACACGATGAACGGCGCTTTGCCTCCCAGTTCAAGATGTACGCGCTTCAACGTATCCGCCGCGGTCTTCATCACTTTTTTGCCCGTGCCAGAAGAACCCGTCACGCAGATCATCCGCACGTCGGGATGCTCCGTCAACGCCTGACCCGCGTCGTTGCCGCCCGCGATAATGTTGACCACGCCATCGGGAATCCCTGCTTCTTTAATTAATTCCGCAAGCATCAACGTGGTGAGCGGCGTGCCAGGCGCGGGCTTCAACACGATCGTGCATCCCGCCGCGAGCGCGGGACCGATCTTCCAGCCCGCCATGTTGAGCGGATAATTCCACGGCGTGATCTGCCCGATGACTCCCACAGGCTCGCGCCGATAGATGGACGTGTAGCCCGCCATGAATTCGCCCGCGTGCGATCCATGCGTGTCGCGCGCGGCAGTCGCAAAAAATCGCAAGTTGTCCACTGTAAATGGAACATCACTTGCGAGGCTCAAAAATTTATACGGCTTGCCTGTGTTCTCGCTTTCGACGCGCGCAAATTCCTCCGAGTTGGCTTCGAGCAGGTCAGCCAGTTTCCAGATCGCCTTCGAACGCTCGCTGGGAGTCTTGCGCGACCAACGTCCATCGTAAAACGCGGACTTCGCGGCTTGCACAGCCCTGTCCACATCCGCCCGCGACGCGCCCTGCACCTCCGCGATCCTTTCGCCCGTGGCAGGATTCTCGATCTGCATCTTCTCGCCGCCTTGCGAATCCACCCACTTGCCGTCGATCCAAAGTTTATAGTCCATCTTTTCTCCTCGTGAGAGTTTCAGGATGTTGGAATTATACGATTGCGATTAATCGTTGGCAATACGTTTATTCCGAAAGGGACGAGGGAGGGTAAACACGTATACACGTAGACAAGTAAACAGGTTTCCCATGTGTACGTGTCTACCTGTGTACGTGTCTACCTGTGTACGTGTCTACCTGTGTACGTGTCTACCTGTGTACCTGTGTACGTGTGTACGTGTGTACGTGCGTACCTGTCTACCGAATCCCATACGGAAATCCATACTCTGCCATCCGCTCCATAAACGGGATAGGATCAAACGCTTCGGGTCCCAGCACGCCCGCGCCTTTCCAGATTCCTTTTTCGAGTAACTCCATCGCGATGACGGGCGTGAACGCGGTCTGCGCGACGACCGCCTGACAGTTCCACTTGCTCATGCACTCTTGATTGTCGGCGACTTGATAAAGGTAAACTTCTTTTTGCTTTCCATCTTTCGTGCCTTTTACCCACGTACCTGCGCAAGTCTTGCCGTGCATCTTATCGCCGAGGTGCGCGGGGTCTGGCAGGCACGCGGCGACCACATCGCGCGGGGAGACTTCGACACCCTTGACTTTGATCTTTTCCTTGTTGTCTAAATTCAACTTGTGAAGAGTCCGCAACACATCAGTGAATTCATCGCCGAGGCCGTATTTGAATGTGACACGTTTGACATTCTTGAT
This sequence comes from Anaerolineales bacterium, assembly GCA_019187665.1. Taxonomy (GTDB): domain Bacteria; phylum Chloroflexota; class Anaerolineae; order Anaerolineales; family Villigracilaceae; genus Denitrolinea. Next base: position 284,907 of record JABARH010000010.1, on the reverse strand, counting down.
TCCACGCGGCACAAGCAGGACTTCCTCATGCTCCACGTTGACCACTTCCACTTTGCCGATGCCTTCGGGGAAGTCGAACATTTCGGGTTCGGAAAACGGCGCGGTGGTGAACCAGCCTTTGCCCTCCTCGTACACAACGGGCGGATTCAAACATTCTTCGATCGTCGTCCAAATTGAAAACGTGGGCGCGAATTCAAGCCCTTCCACGTACAGGTCGCCGCCGTCGCGCACGCCGATCTCGTCAATCTCATCGAAGAGATGATCCGCCGCATAACGCGCGAACACATCCGCCATGCCAGGTTCCACGCCGAAGCCGACGAGGGCGAGCAAACCTTTTTTCTCCCAGTCCTTCGCTTTGTCAAACTGATAATCACCGAGTTTGACGCCGACCTTATTGAACGGGTCGGTCGGATGCGGCTCGGAGAGGGTCATCGCCATATCCATGTAGTTGACGCCGACGTTGTACGCCGCGTCGAAAATTTGTTTGTTGAACACGGGATCCACCGCGTTCATAATGAGGTCAACGTTGTATTTCTTCGCCAGCGCTTCGATGCTTTCCTGTTTGCTGGCGTCAATCGCTTCGATCGGGAATCGTTCCGCATCCCCCAATTTCTTTTGCACCTCCTCAGCGCGTTTGATGTTGTAATCGGCAAGCACCATTAACTTCATCCACTCACGTGGTTTTGCAATGGCGGCAATGGCTTCCCCCACCCCTCCCACACCAACGAGTAATACTTTCATGATTCCTTTCTACTCCATTCGTTTTATAACCCGCACAGGCGAGTTAGTTTGGCAGTTCCAGGGTTTGGCGGCGACGCGGCCGCGTGATCGCGGCGGAGCGCCCCTGTTTGTGGATGACCCATGTTCCGTCGCCGCGAGCGATCGGGCTCTGGCGACGCGCGGGGTAAGCAAAAGGCGGCGGTCGTTTTCAAGCGACCGCCGCCTGGAGAGAGGTTAACTTCCGACTGCGGCGAGGAACTCCGTCCAGATGCGGTCGTATAGTCCGAGGGCGTCGCCCACGTCCTGAATCCATTGCAGGGTTTTTTCCACTTCAGGCGGTGGGTACACACCTTGATTGGCGAGCATTTCGGGATCAATGAAGGCTTTGGCGGCCTTGTTTGGCGAAGCGTAGCCCACAAATACGGCGTTTTGCGCGGCGATCTCTGGGTATTGCATGTAGTTGATGAACACCATCGCAGTGTAGGCGTTGGGCGCGGTGGTGGGCACAGCCATGTTATCCTGCCAGATGGTACAGCCTTCCTTCGGGATCACATAGGCAATGTCTGCGCGGCCGCCCGTATCGGGGTCGCTCGCCAGGAGCGCATCGCCGGTCCACATGTGAGAGAGGACGATTTCGCCGGTGATGATCAGGTCGTCGTTGGTTTCGCTATCGTAGGCCTTGACACACTTGGATTGCTCGATAAGCAGGGTCTTGGCCTGCTCGAGGTGGGCCGGATCGGTATCGTTGATGGAGTAACCGAGATACATTAACGCCGCGCCGATCGTTTCGCGTTCATCCTTGAGCATGCTGATCTTGCCGCAGTAGGGCGAATTCGGATCGAACAACATACTCCACGAGTTAGTGTACTCCTTGACGACGCTCGTATCCACTGCAAAGCCGGAGGTGCCCCAGAACCACGGCACCGTGTATTCCTGTTCGGGATCGAAGTATTGATTGACGTTCAGCGCTTCCATGTTCTTGATGTTCGTGATCACGCTGTAGTCGAGTTTCATCACGTAGCCTTCGGCGATCAGGATCTGCACCATGTAATCCGAGGGGACGATGACGTCGTATTCCGCGCCCCCAGCCTGGAGCGTGGCCAGCAGGGATTCGTTCGAGTCGAAGTTGGTCTCGATCACGGTGACGCCGCATTCCTCTTCGAATTTTACTTTCAGGTCCGGGTCGAGGTATTCGGTCCAATTGTAAAGATAGATCTCTTTGGCAAGTTTCGACCGGTCGCCGCAGCGCCCAGAGTCGGTTCCGCCCGCAGTGGGCGCGGCAGGCGTTTGAGCGGCAGGCTGGCACGCCGCGAGCAGCATGGCGGGCAGGACAAGCAGGACAAGCAGGTATATCAGTATTTTGTTCATCTCTATCTCCTTTGGTGTGTGTTCATCGAACAGGGCTGTCAGGATTGCCGGATCACCTCCTTCGATTAAATTTACAAGAGGAGCAGGTAGCACGAGAAGTATACAGCCACTGTCGAGACCAGCACTGTAATTCCGACCAGAAGCGCCGCGAAACGGCCTGTATCGTGCAGTTCCTCGCGCAGAGGCGAGACTGTGCGCCAGGCAAAATAAAACCCGGCCAGCATCAATGTGTGCAGGAGGAAGGCGCCAACGGAAAACGCGGCGAAAACGCCGGGCAATCCCAGCAGGCCGAACGCGCCAAATCCAAGCCATGCACCAAGGCTCATGGCGCGGGTGTAGACCACGCCGCCGCTTTGGGCGGTCTGCGAGAGGGCCACCAGACCGATGGAGCCGGCCAGAAGCGCCGTCGAGAGGGCGTTGATCTCCGGTGTGATGCCGCGCCGCACAAGCGAGTAGATGTAGAGCGGCATGGTCTGTTCGCGCACGCCCTTGGTGAAAGCGGTGATCAGGTAATCGTCGAGTGAAAGCGTGAAGGCCATCAGCGCGCCGCCGATGATGCCGGGCATGAGCAGGGGCAGGGTGACGCGCTTGAACGTCTGCCATTCATCCGCGCCGAGGTCGGCGGCAGCTTCTTCAAGGCTGCGATCAAAGTCTGCCAGGCGGGCGCGCACGATCACGTAGACAAAGGGAATGTCGAAGGCAATGTGCGCCAGGGTGATGGTGTGCAGCCCGGTGGTGGCGTGCATGCCAAACACACTGTTGAGGAACGGGAACAGCGCCTGGTTGAAGAACAATAACAACGAGATGCCCATCACGATCTCGGGGATCACGATCGGCAGGTAGAGGTTGGCGTCGAAGGCAGTGCGGAAGCGGAAGTGGTAGCGGTCCATGGCGAGGGCGGTCAATGTGCCGACGATGGTTGAGACGATGGTGGCGATCAATCCGACCAGCAGGCTGTTACGGGCGGCATCCAGCAGTTCGGTGTTGGCGGCGAGCGCCGCGTACCATTCGGTGGAGAAACCGCTTAAGACTGCGATGGAGCGCGTCGCGTTGAACGAGAAGACGACCAGAATCACGACCGGCAGGTAGAGAAAGCCAAAGAGCAGGATGGCGTTCGTTCCCAGCAGCCAGTTTCCCAGCCGCGCGCGGAGGCGTATTTTTTGTTTTGGCAGAGGTGCGGACGAGGCGTTCACATCGCCCTCCGTGTCTCTTCACTGCTTGAGCGGAAGTAGTAGATCACGCCGAGCAGCACCAGCACCATGAGGATGAGCGACATGGCCGAACCGAAGGGCCAGTTGCGCGCCACGCCGAACTGACGGTTGATCAGCGTGCCGATCATTTCCACCTTGCCGCCGCCCATGATATCGGGGGTGATGAACGCGCCCACCACCGGTACGAATACCAGAACGAGCGCGGCGATCACGCCGGGCATGGTCATCGGCAGCATGACGCGCCAGAAGGCGCGCGACGGGGGGGCGCCCAGGTCGGCGGCGGCTTCCATCAGGCTGTGATCGAATTTTTCAACAGAGGTGTACATGGGCAGCACCGCGAACGGAAGGTAGCCATACACCAGCCCGACGATCACGCCAAATTCATTGAACATCATTTCGAGCGGGGCAGAGATCAACCCCAGGTTCATCAAGATGGTATTGATCAACCCCTCCCCCGACATGACCGTCTTCAAGGCGTAGGTGCGCACAAGGAAATTTGTCCAAAAGGGGATGATAACCAGCAGCATCAGGGTGTCGCGCCAGAGGGGTTTTTGCCTGGCCATGAAATATGCCAGCGGATAGCCCGCGAGGATGCAGAAGAAGGTGACGACGAACGCGATGCGTACCGAGCTGCCGAAGATGCCCAGGTACAAAAAGGGGTCGCACTGCGGACCGGCGTATTGAGAAACGCAGGCATTGAAGAACTGTTTGTAATTTTCGAGGGTATACACGACCGGGCTGGCGATTCCCCCGGTGCGGCCGCGTTCGGCAAAGCTGATGAAGAGCATGATCAGCAGGGGCAGGTTGAAGAAAAGCAGGATCCATAACGCGCCCGGACTGATGAGGCCGAACAACTGACGTTTTTTATTTCCGCGAAAAAAGTTGAGCATGGCAACCGCCTTATTCGGTCAGCAGGCGCGGCGAGGCGCTCGTGAAGGAGACGATCACTTCGTCGCCCCGGCGGGCGATCTCTTTTTGCGCCTGTGTGGCGTTTTGCTCACGGACGCGCACCTTGTGCCTCTCGCTGAAGCGCACGCCGTATTGCGTATCCGTGCCGATGTAGATCACCTCTTCCACGCGGCCCTTCAAGTTATTTCCATTTTCGAAGGGTTCGTTCAGGTGCAGTCTTTCGGGACGCACGGTGATGGTTACCGGCTGGCCGCGGGTGAAGGTGCGGCTCGATTCGACGCGGGCGAGACCGCAGCCCGGCAGGTCAATTTCCACGGTGGAGCCTGACTGGCCGAGGACGGAGCCGTCGAGGAAATTGGTTTCGCCGATGAAGTCGGCCACAAATTTGTCGGCGGGGCGTTCGTAGATCTCCTCCGGCAATCCCACCTGGAGGGCGCGGCCTTTGTTCATGACGGCGATGCGGTCGGACATGGTGAGCGCCTCTTCCTGGTCGTGCGTGACATAGATGAAGGTGATGCCCACTTCGCGCTGGAGGGTCTTAAGTTCCAGCTGCATTTCTTTGCGGAGTTTTAGATCGAGCGCGCCGAGCGGCTCATCCAGGAGCAGCACTTCGGGTTTATTGACCAGCGCGCGGGCCAGGGCGATGCGCTGTTGCTGCCCGCCGGAGAGTTGCTTTGTGCGGCGCAGGGCCATGCCGGGCAGGCGCACCATTTCGAGCGCTTCGGCGACCCGTTTTGCGCGTTCGGCTTTTCCGACGCCTTTCATCTCCAACCCAAAGCCGATGTTCTGTTCGACGGTCATGTGCGGAAAGAGGGCGTATTGCTGGAAGACCGTGTTGACCGGGCGAAGATGCGCCGGAACCTGGCTCATTTCTTTGCCGCGAATCAGAATGCTGCCGGAGGTGGGCAGTTCGAACCCGGCGATCATGCGCAGCGAAGTGGTTTTGCCGCAGCCCGACGGTCCGAGCAGGGAAAAGAATTCCCCGTCCTGGATCTGCATGTCCACGTGGTCCACCGCGGGGAGAATTCCGCCCTCCGGGGTGACGAATTGCTTGAGGACATCCTTCATTTCAATTGCAAATTCACCTGCCATCCTGTTTCTCCTTTGTGCGAATTTACATTGACGCTGCGATCTCGCCAAGCGCGCCGCCGAGGCGTTCCAGCAGTGTGTCCAGCTGCTCTCTTGTGATCACCAGCGGCGGTTCGATGCGGACGGTTTGGGCGCTGGTCAAGGTGCCTGCGACCAAAACGCCGCGCTTGAAAAGCCCCGCGGCCACCTGGTAGCCGATCTCTGGCGACTGGAAGTGCATGCCGATCAAAAGACCTTTGCCTGTTATTTTCTCATAAATTTGCGGATATTGCGCGGCGAATTTCTGCAAGTTGGACATTAAATATTCGCCTTTCTGCGCGGCCTGTTCCCAGAGACGTTCGCGCAGCGTAGTGTGGATGGCCGCGATCGCCGCGGCGCAGGCCAGCGCGCCGCCGCCGGTGGTGGTGGTGTGCATGAACGGATTCGGATACATCATGGGCTTGAAAATTTCTTCGGTGGTGGTCACCGCGCTGACGGGCATCACGCCGCCGCCGAGGGATTTGGCAACGGCGAGAATGTCGGGGACCACGTTCCAATGCTCGATGCCCCACAGTTTGCCCGTCCGGCCAAGGCCGGTTTGCACTTCGTCGGCGATGAGCAGCGCGCCGTATTTTTTCGTCGCGGCGCGGACGCGCGGCCAAAAGTCGTCGGGCGGGACGATGGCGCCCGCTTCTCCTTGAATCGGCTCGAATAACACGCCCGCGACGGGAATCCCGACCTTGTCGCAAATTTCGAGTTGACGCTCCACCGCCTCCGCGTCGCCAAACGGGACGTGGTAGACCTGCCCAGCGTACATCGGCCCCATCGGCGCGCGATAATCGGATTTACCCAGCATGGAGAGCGAACCCATCGTCTTGCCGTGGAAGGCTTTGACCGCCACGATGAAGGCCGACCTGCCCGTGTAAAGTTTTGCGATCTTGAGCGCGGCTTCGATGGACTCCGTGCCGCTGGCCGCGAACCAGCTGTATTTTAGATCGCCAGGCGTGATCTCTGCGAGCAGTTTTGCCAGTACGCCGCGCAGGGGGTCTATCAATTCCTGCGAGGGCATGGGCGAGCGTTCGAGTTGGGCTTTCACCGCCGCGACCACTTCGGGGTGACTCCAGCCGAGGTCCAGCATGCCGAAGCCTCCAAGGCAGTCGAGATACTCGCGGCCAAGCACGTCCTTGAAGATGGCCCCTGAGCCCGTCCATTCCACCGCGGCCCAATCGCCCGCCTCGGTCACGGACTTGCGATATTCCAGCCAGCCGCGATTGAAATGTTCGGCGAAGTTGGTTTTGGATTCTTCGATGATCCATTTGGCTTGGTCTTGTTGAGGAAAGTTGTCTTGTTTGATGATGTCGAGCCAGGTGTTCGAGTAGTTGAGGGCGTTGGTGTAGTTCATAAGATTCCTTGTGGGAGAGAGAGATTAGAGACTGGAGATTGGAGATTGCGAGAATTAGAGAATTAGAGAATTAGAGGATTAGAGGATTAGAGAATTGGTAAGTGGTAATTGAGGGTGGTCGAAAGTTGAAGGTCGAAGGTTGGGTTTCCAATGGAGTCGTTTCGTTTCGGTTCGGGTTCGGCGGGGCTAAAGCCTTGTGCTTCAGCCCCGCTCGTTCACGCCCATCCACGAATATGACCACGAATGCACGAATTTGAGTCGCTCATTCGAGTATTCGTGAATAATTCGTGGACGGTCATTCTTCCTCCACGATCTTTATCTCCTCTTCTGTGAGTCCATACAACTCATAGACCAGCGAATCGATCTCCTTGTCTGTGACCTGGATCTGCCGTTCGAGACGCTCCTTCTCGGCGGGACTCTGCGCCGCCGCCAGCGACTTGTGCAAAGCCAGCATCGCTTCGACCAGCGAGACCATTTTGTCGTGCTGGGCTTTTTCGGCGGGATCGCTGAAGTTGATGGTGTGGATGGGGAGTTTGGCTACATTTGTCTTTTTAACTTCTGCGAGTGCTTCGCCCAATTCAGGATTTAAAGAATGGTAATACCAATTTACCAGATTTGAATTTAGAACACCAAGAACATATTTGACTGAATGCGAAATATCCTTAGGAACAATCACATGCATATTATTTAGACAAAGATATTGCTCAACATCAAGTGCCGCAACAATACTGTCGCCTGTTTGCCTCATTACTATCTTTTCTGGCGCATCGAAGTTGGCTGCTGGGCGTGGCTCGGCTAACCAAACTCCATACTTTATGTATCGGGGTTCAAGAGGGTTGATTTCATAGCGTTTAATATCACTACCACGAAGATAGAGTCTGAACGATGAACCCTTTTTTCTATCGCTATCAAAAGGTCTATTCTCAACTGTCTGCTTCGATTGTGGAGGAACTCCTTTACCAGTTTGATATGGCTTAATTCCCACATTTATCTCAAACAAAGATTGCAGTTCAACAGACACTCTCTTCACTTGCTCTGCCACAGCAAGGTCTTTCTCTGTCATGAAAATGTTTATGACATTGCCACTGAGCGCACGCCATTTGTCTTGGTCATGAATAATCCTAGTGATATTCTCACCAGTAATCAAATCTTCTGGATCATCAACAATCGTTGCTGCTGGTTTCCATTGTTTCTGCAAACCTTTTTGAAGGATAACAACTTGTGTGTCAACAGTAACTTTTTTGAAAACGGGGAAGGTGAAATGAACGATTTCACTTACCCTGGTACTTTCAACCACAAATTTTCGAGTAGACGTTTGAAGTAAATTTGTTATCCACGGGTTAGGGATAATCATCCCAAAACAACCGTTTTCCCTCAGAAGATTTTTTATTGCCCTCTCTAAGAAGAGCAGATAAGTATCCAGTTGATAATTTTGGCATACATAGTTGGAGACGATATAGTTTTTGTCGTTTTCGTAAAGGTATGCTCCATACGGCGGATTTCCAATCACGGCGTCGAACCCGCCTTTCGCAAATACATCCTTGAATTCATTCTTCCAATCAAAGGGATTCACCCTTGCCCGCTCTTCTTCGTCGGGCGATAACTGTCCCTCGAAATAATCGAATCCGATCAGCGAGTTGCCACATTTGATGTTGTTTCCCAAATCGGGCAGGACGCGCTCCATGCCGAGTCCCAGTTGTCCGCTGGCGTTTTCCAACACTTTGAGCAACAGCGAGAGTTTGGTCACTTCCACGGCTTGCGCGTCAATGTCCACGCCGTGAATGTTATTGAGCAAAATCTCTTTCTTCTTGCTCGTCGTGAGTTTGTATCCACTTTCCACTTTCCAGATCGCCTTTGATTTTTCCCACTTCTCCGCGTCGTCATTCACATACCAATTCAAATGCCAGTCCAGCAAGAATTGATAGGCGCCGAGCAGGAACGTCCCCGAACCGCAGGCGGGGTCCACGATTTTGAGTTTCGCAACTTTCGCGGGCGTGGACAAATTGACAATTTGTCCTACCGTATTCTTGACGATGTAATCCACGATATATGTCGGAGTGTAGTACACGCCTCCCGCCTTGCGGACTTCGGGCTTCTCCTCCACTTTGGCGTTATGCCCCGCTGTGAGTCGAATCACCTTGCCGAGGAAACGCTCGTACACCTGTCCCAAAATATCGGCGGGGATGTACAAGAACGCATACGGGCTTTTCGGATAATACAAATTCGAGATGATGTCTTTCAAGACCTTGTCGTCAATGTCGAGTCCGAGGGTCAAGTCATCGGCGCGGCTCGCCTGTTCTTTCTCCTGCTTGAAGTGGAACAAGCCAGAGTTATATTTCGTGTCGGCGCGTTTGAATAACTCGCATAATTCTCGATACACGACCCCCTCCCGTCCTCCCCCAAATTCGACGCCAGCCTTTGAATCCGAGCCAGAATTACTCTTGTCGAATTTGGGGGAGGTGCCGAAGGCGGAGGGGGTTAAAAGATCGAGCAACTGATTCTCAGGCTCGATCCCGCGCTCCTCGCAGATGCGCAAAAAGACGATGCGGTCAATCGTCATCTGCACGGTGTAATTCAAACCTGCGATGTCAATCTCTTCGTTCCGCAAGGCGATATTCTTCGCCAGCAGTTCGCGCCAGCGTTCGATCTCCTGCAGGAAGGCGTCGTCAACGTCCGCGGTGCCTCGCTTCTTTTTCGTCCCTTCGGCATACCTGGCGAACGATCCCTGCCGCACCGCTTCGGGCGAAAAGATCGAAGCGATCTCATCCCAGCGCTCCACATACTCCTTGTAATGGATGAGCAGGATGCGTCCCGTCGCCGCCTTGTCGTTGTAACTCGGTTTGGCGCGGCAATCGTACACGGCGAAATGCTCGAAGTCCGTGAGGATATTGATCGGAAGTTTCGCGCTCCATCCATACCTGCGGATCTGAAACGCCGCATCCTGATTCGATTCGATCTTCACCGACGGCTTCTTCGCCTCGACCAAAAAATCGAACTTGTCCCCACGCCCCACGCGGAAGGCGTAGTCCGCTTTCTTCTGCTGACCCGAAATCTCCACCGAAAATTCATGCACCACTTCCTTGCCCGCTTCGTCGTAAGCTTTCTCGTTGGCAACGTCCCAGCCCAATGCCGTGAAAAACTTATCCAAAAACTCGCGGCGCAACTCCGTCTCGTTCTTGGTCGAACGATACGAATCCAAATTCTGCTCGAAGGTCTCAACGAGTTTATGCACGATCGCAGGGGCGGAGCTTTTTACATGGTTTGACATGATTGATTTCGAGTCTCCATTCTATTTCGGTGGTTGAGTAGCCCCGAATGCTCTTTGAGGGGCGTATCGAAACCACAAGTCCGCATACAAACTCTTGTAACAAAAATACTTTACGGCGTGGTGGTCTCGATACGGCGGACAAACGCCGCCTACTCGACCACCGTGGACACTTGGAACAACACTATCTTACGGCGGCGTTACTCGACCACCGCAATTACCATTTACCAATTACCACTTACCCAGTCTCCAGTCTCCAATCTCCAGTCTCCAATCTCTCTTCCTCAATTCTCTATTCCTCTAATCCTCTCCTCACTAGAATCTCCTGCTCCACTCCTTGGGCCACCTCTCCACCACCACCTTCTTCTGCGTGAAGAACTCCACCGCGTCCATGCCTTGCCCGTGCATATCGCCGAAGAACGAATCCTTCCAGCCGCTGAACGGGAAGAACGCCATCGGCGCGGCGACACCGATGTTGATGCCGATGTTGCCCGCTTCGGCTTCGTAGCGAAACTTCCGCGCGGCAGAACCCGACGACGTGAACAGGCTCGCCTGATTTCCATATTGTCCGCTGTTGACCAGCTCAATTGCATCATCAACAGTCTCGACGTGCATGAGACTCAACACGGGTCCGAAAATTTCGGTCTTGGCGATCTCGCTCCCGCGCGGGACGTCTGCCAAAATGGTCGGACGCACGAAATTACCTGCTTCATAGCCTGGGATGGAAACCCCGCGTCCGTCCACGGGGAGGCTTGCTCCTTCTTTGACGCCGAGTCCAATCAGCGACTCGACTCTCGCCTTCGACGCGGCGTTGATGACGGGTCCCATCTGGACGCCTGAGTCGAGTCCGTAGCCGACGACGCGCGACGAGGCGGCGTCGCAGATCGCTTCACTAAAAGTCGAGCGGGCTGAACCAACTGTCACTGCGAAAGAAACGGCGAGACAGCGTTGTCCCGCGCATCCGAAGGCGGAGTCCGCTATGATCTTCGTCGCCATGTCCATATCCGCATCGGGCAAAACGATGACGGGATTTTTCGCTCCGCCCTGCGCCTGCACGCGTTTGCCATGCGCGGCGGCGGTGGCGTAAATATATTTTGCGACATTGGTCGAGCCGACGAACGTCACCGCGCGAATGGAGGGGTGTTCGAGGATCGCATCCACAACATCCTTTGCGCCGTTGACGAGATTGACCACGCCCTTCGGAAAACCGACCTGCTCGATGAGTTTCATAATGAACTGCATCGTCATCGGAACTTTTTCAGACGGCTTGATAATGTACGTGTTGCCCGCCGCGAGCGCATACGGCAGATACCAAAACGGGATCATGCCAGGGAAGTTGAACGGCGCGATCGTGGCGCACACGCCGACGGGCTGACGGATCATCAACTCGTCTATGCCTGTAGCAATGTCTTCGACGAATTCGCCCTTCATCATCATCGGCATCCCGCACGCCACTTCGATATTTTCGTACGCGCGCACCATCTCGGCTTTTGCCTCTTCAAACGTCTTGCCCGCTTCGTTCGTGATGAGCCTGCCGATCTCGTCCGCGTTCTCGCGCATGAGATTGCGCAACTTGAACAAATACTGCACGCGGTCATTGACGGGCGTCCGCCGCCACGCAGGCAACGCCTCACTCGCCGCCCTCGCCGCCGATTCCACATCCGCTTTTGTGCCGAGGGGAGTCTTGGCGATCACTTGTCCTGTGGCGGGGTTGAGGACGTCGAAGTATTCGGTGGTGTCGGGCTTTATCCATTGGTTGTTGATGTAGTTGAGGATTTCCATTTTTCACCTGGAGATTGGAGATTGGTAATTGGTGAGTAGTAATTGGTAATTGAGTGAAGTCGAAGGTCAAACGTCGAAGGTCGAGGTTCCGTGAAGCGGTTGCATTTTCGTTTTTGATTCGGCGGCGGGCTGAAGCCCTGCCTCAGTTCGTGAAAGTCCGCTGAAGCGGACTCGCTCTATCAGCCCGAAGGGCTTCCATGTACTGAGCAGGCGGCTTCAGCCCCGCTCGTTTGTTGTCCATTGGTTGTTTATGTAGTTTAGGATTTCCATGTGAACTCCGAAAAGAGACTAGAGATTTGGTAAGTAGCAACTAGATGAGGTGCTTTGTTTATCGGTTATTTCTTCGTCCTCATGCCTTTCAATAGTTCTCGTTGGACCTCGGGCGTCTTCATCATTCCAGTAACTAACTGGCTCATAAGATCGGATCCCAATTTGCCTTCCATTTCTTTTTGTGACAACTCAATCTTATGTTTGTGCTCAAGCTCCATTTTCTCAATGTCCATTTGGTGTTTTTGAGCCACTGCTTCCAAATCCATTTTGTGTTGATTCATCAATTTCTCGATATCCAATTTATTTTGCTCTCTCAATTGAGTTAAATCCTTATTCGCCTTGCTCGTGGCGGCAAGATACGAGAGAATTCCGCTAACTATGGATAAAACTATTCCGCCAAGTAATTCGCTTGGATTCATTGTTCCTCCACAATCTTTGCTTCATTTCATGAAAAATGCAACGACTACTGTAACAATAATGTTGAGAATACCTATCGCGAACAGAAGCCATATTTCCCAGCGTTTTGCAGATTGCTCCCTAGCATCTATGTTAGCTTTTCTCAATCGATCTATATGTTCCAAGCCCCAATTAATTATTTCAATTGGCGATTGCGGAGAATCTTTTCCAGCTCGAAATTGACTCCTAAAGACATCATCAGGAATTAAGTCTTCAATAGCCTTTCTCTTCTCAGTGAGATCATCTATGTCTTTAATCCATGCTGGCAAATGACGCCCAGTGCGCATTTCCTCCTTCCATTCTCGCAGACGAGAAGCGGGCACACCTTTACGGAATAGTTCACCTCTACTTTGTATCAATTCTTTTACTTTGTAATTAGCAGGCAGGTTAAGTCTATTTTTTATCCCTTCGTAAGTGATGATTTCATTCTCGTCATTGCTAGCCAAAATCCAAACAGCGGAGAGAATGTCAAAAACATCAGCTTCTTTGATAGTAATGCGTTTTGGGTTATTCATAACATCTTTCCTCAGCCTTACTTCACCTGCTTATCCGCCACTTCCAACGCCTTCTCCACAATCGCAAGACCTTCGTCAATCTGCTCCTGCGTGATACACAACGGCGGGACGACGAAGATCATGCTTCCCATGTTATTCGCCATGATGAAGGTGAAGAGTCCGTTTTGGCGCAGAACTTTTCCCACCTCCGCCATGATGGCAGGAGAGAAGCTTTCCTTGGTCTCTCGATTGACAACTAACTCAATCGTCGAGAATAAGCCGATGTAACGCACATCGCCAACGGAGACGTGTCTTGCCTTGATATCTTCCAACGCTTCGCCGAGATATTTTCCGAGCAAGGCGGCGTTTTCGATTAATTTGTCCTCTTCATAAACTTCGATTGTTGCCAGTGCAGTGGCACACGAAAGTGCATGAGCGCTGTAGGTGAGACCTGCATACAGATATTTATCATCGAAGAACTTGGCAATCTTCTCAGAGACAATCACCGCGCCGAGTGGAGCGTATCCGCTGGTGATGCCTTTCGCCGTGGTGATGATATCTGGAACCACGTTCCAGTTGTCCACGGCGAACCATTTGCCCGTGCGACCCCATCCGCTCATCACTTCGTCCGAGATCAAGAGGATTCCGTACTTATCGCAAATCTCACGCACGCGGGGCCAGTAATCATCGGGCGGGATGATGAGTCCGTTCGAGCCGACCACGCCCTCCATGATGATGGCGGCGATCTTATCGGGTCCCTCGTATTTGATGACTTCTTCCAAATGAGAGATGCACTCCCGCTTGCACGACTCTGGCTTCTGCCCAAACGGACAGCGATAACAGAACGGGTCAAGGAAATGGACTCCGCCTGGCATGACAGGTTCGACGGCGAGGCGGCGGTAATCGCCAGTCAACGCAATGGAGCCGTGAGTCGCGCCGTGATAGGAGCGATAACGCGCAAGGATTTTGTGTCTCCCTGTGTAGAAGCGGGCGATCTTGATGGCATTCTCGTTCGCTTCCGCGCCGCCGAGGGTGAAGAAAGTTTTCTTTAAATCACCTGGTGTCACTTCGGATATTTTCTTGCCGAGTAAGCCACGCGCTTCCGTGGCGTTGCCTGGATGCGTGAATGTCAACGTCGCGGCTTGCTCCTGAATCGCTTTGACGACTTTCGGATGCTGATGCCCGATGTTCGTGTTCATCAACTGCGACGAGAAATCGAGATAGCGCTTGCCGTCCGCATCCCAGAAATAGACGCCTTCGGCTTTGGTCACAGGGATGGGATTCACCTGTCCCTGCACAGACCAGGAGAAGAAGGTGTATTCCTTGTTGAGGTCAATGATTTGTTGGGCGTTCATTATCTGGCTCCTTTCAACAATGCGTCGAGGGCGGCGGTCAACGTTTCTGCAACTGCAATATGGCCGTAGCGATTAAGATGTCCGTAATTGGGAGGCGAGTTGAAAAAGCCTCGTGGAAATACGCCGTATTTTTTATACAGCTCTTTAAAGGCAGGCGCGGGATAAACCACCGAAATTTTTTCCGCCTGAGTCAGGGCGGAAAGAACTTCCATGTCGTTGGGATTCTCCCAGCCCGGGTTGATTTTATCCGGAAAAAGGATCGGCACACCCGGGATGATCAAAATTACGATCTGCGAATTCGGATAAGCCGCGACCAATTGAGCGACTTCCTGGGCAAGGTGCGCAGGCGCGGCGCGCGTCGGGTCGGTTGGAGATTCGTCCCCGGCCGGTATCGCCTCCGTTGTCTGATTCCAGCGGACGGCGGTCAAGGTCAACAACCCGGAGGTATGTATGACGTTTTGCGCAAGCAACGGCCATTCTTTCCGGTCTCGATGCATCACTTTTAATTCGCCGTCCGCTTGCAGTGCAAAATAATTGATGCGCCTGGGATTCAGCGAATCGAAAAAACCGGATTGATTGGTTTGGATCACCACAATTTCAGGAGCGTACCGGGCAATAATCTCCGGGGCCATGTAAACAAAATCTGCGATCGTTCGGTTGGAATCGCCAAGATTGATCAGGTTGACATCCCAGCCGCGTTCCCGCAAGGCAGCCTCCGTCAGCGAGACGTATTTCGCCGCGTTGTCCACCTGAATCGCCTCCGTGTACGAGTCTCCCAGAACAACAACGGGAAGGCCGCTGTTAAAAGGCGTCTGCACTTCATTCCGTCCAGCGTAACATGTTGTGCCAAAACCCTCCAGCGCATGAAAACTGCACGCGCCTTCGATCGGCGCCGATCCCCAGACCGCGTCGAAGGCCAGCATGGCCGGGCGAATGACCAGCGTCCGGATGGACAATTCGAACACGCACACCACGATCAGGCTCCACAAGGCGGCGCGAAACCGCGCTGAAGAAAAATTTATTTTCGAGAAAGGCGGGTTGGATTTCATGAGAACGCTATCCGCGTTAGAACTGGAAGTAGATGAAGGGCGAGGTTCCACCGGCGGCGAACAGAAACGCGAACAGGTATTGCGCCGCAATCAAGGGCAGAACATGGGGATGCCGCACGTCAATGTGCGCCAGATCTATCTTTTTGGCGCGCAGGACAAAACCGCCAAATACAACCACGAGCGTATAGAAAATGGCCGGAAAGAAGAACCAGTCCACACCCAGCGGATCTATGAAAAGCAATTTTCTCGTCACAAGATACGCGACGTTCATGCCGGGCGAGCGAAACAACACACAGGCGATCCCAATCCATGCGAAGACAAGCAGTCCCTTCCATCCATCACGGAGAAAACTCCACTCGCGGGAGAGATCCTCCCTGCTCACGGCGCGGTCAATTCCCAGCGCCACGCCATGCGCGCCGCCCCATAACACGAAGTTCCAGCTGGCGCCATGCCACAGGCCGCCCAACAGCATGGTCAGGAACATATTAAAGAAGGTACGCGCCTTTCCCATGCGGTTTCCGCCGAGGGGAATATACAGGTAATCGCGCAGCCACAATGAGAGCGAAAGATGCCAGCGCTGCCAGAACTCGGTCAGGTTGCGCGAGGTGAACGGCAGGTTAAAGTTGACCGGCAGTTCAAACCCAAAGAGACGCGCGACCCCGGTCGCCATATCGCTATATCCGGAGAAATCAAAATAAACCTGCACGCCAAAAGCCAGCACGCCGATCCAGACGGTTTCACTGGAAAATATCCACGGGATCGAATAGATCTGGTCGGTCATCATCGCAATGCTGTCGGCCACCGCCACCTTTTTGACGAGTCCCTGTCCGAAGAATTGCGCGCCGCGCAGAAAATTTTCCCGGCTGAACTGGACGCCGCGATCCAGCTGCGGCAGGAAGTGCGAGGCGCGCATGATCGGCCCGGCCACCAAACGGGGAAAGAACGTGACAAAGACCGAGTAATCCAGCAGCGAGCGGGCCGGGCGCGTCTTGCCAAGATAGACATCCACCACATACGAGAGGGTTTCAAAGGTATAGAACGAAATACCGATGGGCAGAATAATATTCAATTCCGGCAAATGCAGGCCGAACGAAGACAGCAGGGCGTTAAAGGAGCCGGTAAAAAAATTGAAATACTTGAAAAAGCCCAGAATGGCGAGGTTGATCGTCACGCTTGTGACCAGCATGATCTTGCGCGCACGGGGGTTGGGCGAGCGGAGGAGCCAGACCGAAATAAAATAATCCATCGCGGTCACAAAGATCAACAGGCCCAGAAAACGCCAATCCCAATAGGCATAGAAGGAACAACTGGCGATCAGGAGGATCCACTTGCGCGCTGTCGCATTGCGAATCACGAGGATCAGCAGGAGAACCAAAACCAGCAGGACGGCGAACTCGATCGAGATGAAACTCATTTGAGCAGATCCTCCAGAAAGTCCGTCAACGCCAGGGCAACCGCCTCGTGGCCGTACCGGTTGAGGTGGCCGAAATTGAACGCCGAATTAAAACTGCCACGCGGCAGAACGCTGTATTTCTCATAATATTTTCGAAAGAAGATTCCCGCGTCAACAACGCGGACTCCCTCAAGGCCCGACAACGTCAGGCGGAGTCTATTGTCTATCTGGCTGTTCCATGAAACCGCCTCTTCGCCGTCATGCGGGATGCCGGGGGTGTAAGGCACAACCAAAAAGATAATCTCGGAGCCAACATAGGCCTCCCGGATCTCATTCACTTGCAGGGAAATCGAGTCGAAAACGTCGGTGGAACCAGTGTCGTTCTCGCGGGCAAGAATCTCACGCTCTTCCATGATCCGAGGCGGACGACTCTCGTTCGCCCATCTCCAAAGGCCTTCCGCGTGATCGGCCGAGGATTCTTCGCGCATAACCTGCCAGCGAAAATTCAGGAATGCGAGCAAACTGGAAGAGTAGAACTGTTCTTTTTTATTGAACGCCATATCATCGGCTTCATCCATGTGAATCAGGCGCAGTCCGCCATCCTCGGTTTCGACAAAGTGATTCGTGTGTTCCGGTAAAAGCGACAGGGAGAAACTGGCTGGCCCCGCCTGGATGATCACATAGTCCGGGCGATACGCCTCCCGGAGAACAGGGGCTAGAAAAACATAATCCGCGATCGTCCGCTCTGGAGCGCCCAGGTTGTGCAGATCGGCCGCAACGCCTTGTACGCGCAAGGCCGTTTCAGTCAGGGAAACAAAATTATCAACATCATTGACTTGTGCCGCCTGAACGGTGGAATCGCCCAGTACCACGATGGAAATACCGCCTCCGCTGTAAGGTGTTTTGATCTCGCCATTCTGCAAGTATTCCTGAACGGCATACCCTTCGCGTCCCTGCATGGATGTGGAATGATCCGCGGGGACGATTCCCCAACCCGGTTTATAAACCGTACGAGGCAGGCGCATCACGAACGTGCGTAGCGCCAGTTCGAATACGAGCAGGACGACCAGGCTCCAGCGTACAGCGCCAAAGCAATAACGCGCCGTGCTTCCGCTTCCATACCGACGGGGAAGGAGATTCATGGATTCAATTCTTACCGGCGGACGGCTTTCACCGCGTCTGCATAAACCGACAGCGTATCATCAATATCCTTTTCGGAATGGGAGTAACTCAGGAACCACGGCTCGCGCGCGTCGTGGTCGGGCATCACGCCGCGCTGGATGGCGCTCTCGACCAGTGTGATGTACAACTCGTGATCGCTCCGCGCCCAATCGCGTTGATTGGCGACCGATTCGATGCCCAGCGAAAATGCAAACATGGCGGGATAGCCGCTGAACACGGCGGGGATGTCGTTTTCCTCAAAAATATCTTTCAACCCATCCATGAGTCGCTGCCCGCGCTGAGCGATGGATTTCAGGATGGGTTTCGATTTCAACAGACTCAACGTCGCGTACGCGGCGGCGATGCCCGGTTTATTATTTGTGTATGTGCCGCCTTGCGCCACGCCCTGCCCGATGATGGACATGATCTCTTTTTTGCCGCCAAACGCCGCGGCAGGATAGCCGTTGCCCAGGGCTTTTGCATACGTCGCCAAGTCAGGCTTGATTCCGTAATATTCCTGCGCTCCCCCATTCGCAATGCGGAAGCCCGTCTTCACTTCATCGAGGATGAAGACACAGCCATATTCTTCGGTCTTTTGGCGGATGAGTTGCAGGAATCCATCCTGTGGATTGATCGCCGCGCAATTTCCCTGACACGGCTCGGTGATGACCGCCGCGATCTGCTCGCCGTACGAACGCATCACACGCTCGAAACCTTCAAAGTCATTGAACGGGAGCGTGATAATGAATTCGCGCATGGATTTGGGAATCCCCGACGAACCAGGCACGGGAATCGGACTCCGTTGATTGCCATACGCCTCCACCGGCGCGTATGTTGACCACAGTGCATGGTCGTGCATCCCGTGATAGTTGCCCTCGAATTTCAGGATGATGTCGCGCCCCGTGTACGCCCGCGCCACTCGTATCGCGTGCATCGTCGCTTCGGTGCCGGAACAAGCCATGCGCACCATCTCCACCGCGGGAGCCATCTCCACGATCATTTCCGCGACGGCGATCTCGAGCTCGCCGGTCATGGCAAAGAGGACTCCGCTAAGGATTTCCTCCGCGACTTTCGAATCCACTTCGGGGTAGGCGTGACCGAGAATGATCGGACCGAACGCCATGCGATAGTCAATATATTTTTTTCCGTCCGCGTCCCACAAATACGCGCCTTGCCCTTTTTCAACGTAGGGTGTGACGCCCTCCCCCCAATAACGAAAATTGGAATTAACACCCAGCGGCAATACTTTCTGCGCGCGCCGTTGCAGGGCCTGACTTTTCGGTCCGATCAAACTCATAATTCCTCACTTTTAAATTTCGGGGTCGAATGATACGCTCGCGCGAGCGCCTGGCTGCGCATCTTTGATAACATCCGAGGCAATGGAGCAGGTCTCGCAGGCAATATAATCGTAACTGGAATCGGGTAGAATGGGAAGACTTTAGCCCAAACCGGAGGATCTTCCCTGCACATGCGCGAACAGCAAGTCAGACTTCATCTCACCCGCCCAGCAAACACGGCGTTATTTTTTTCGCTCCCGCTGCTCATCATTCTCGCCGCATTCGGAGAGGCGCTTGCCCGCTCCTCTCTGGTACAAGATCACATTCCTTATCAGGCCTATGGCACCAACCATACCCAGATGGAAATCCAGCTCGCCAACCTGGGCGCTTTTATCCGCGATCATGGCGCGCCAGACTGCTTCGTCTTCGGCAGTTCGCAGGCGTTCCGCGATGTGGACGCGGACGAATTCGCCGCCGCGCTCGCAGCGGCTGGAGACGGCCATTACACCTGCTACAACTTTGGCGTGACCGGTTCGCAGGTCGCCACGACGGCGCTCCTCAACAAAATCCTGATCCAGCAATACCGCCCGCGTCTGGTAGTCATCGGGACGAGCTTTCTCGATTACACCAAAGGCCGCGACCTGCAAATAGACGAACGCTTCGTTAAAAACGACTGGCTGGCTTATCAAACCGGGGACTTTTCCATTAATGGCTGGCTGACCGAATACTCCTATGCCTGGCGCGCGCTCACGATTCTCAGCTACAGCGCGCAATACAAGATGAACTATGCAGAAGTTCTGCGCGAGGCGCACAAATGGGATGGCGAGATCGCGCCCAGCGGCTTTGCACTTTCACAGGTGCATATCAATCCGCTCATCCCCATGGAAGCCGGGTTTGCCAGCAACCTGCGCCTGGAATTCGGTGACTTCAGCGTCTCGGAACGCAACCTCGCCGCGCTCGAACAAATTATCGCCGAAAGCCAGTCGGTTGGCGCAAAGGTCATCGTCGCGGAAATGCCCTATCATCCCGCCCTGCTGGATCTGAAGGACGACCACGGCAATCCCCGTGCAGACCGACAAGCCATCCTGGGGTTTCAGGATACCGTCAATCTGCGCATCCAACAAATCGCCGACGATCACACCATCACGTATATCCGGGTCAATTCCAGTTTATCCATTCCAGAGGATGTCTGGTTCGATCTCTATCACCTAAACCGACCGGGCGCCGCGCTGTTCAGTCAATGGCTCGCGGCGCAGGCTGCCGCCCTCCTCACCCTCAATCAATAGAGAGCGCATGGAACAAATCAACATCCTCTCCGTGGAATTTATCGGCTTTGTACTGATCACGCTGACCGGCTACTACCTGATCGGGCAGATCCTTCCGCGCCCCGCCCAAAACGCGTGGCTGCTGCTTGCATCGTATTACTTCTACTACACCTGGTCGGATACATTTCTTTATGTCCTACTTTTCGTGACCGCAGCCAACTTCCTCTTTGGGATATTGATCCACAAAAACCCATCGCACAAAAAAATGCTCCTGCGTACCGGCGTTATCTTGAACATCGCGGCGCTGACATGGTACCTTGTGGGAGGTCCGTTCATCCGGTCGCTCTCCCTGCCGGTGGACACCCTGATCGTCCTGTTTCCATTCATCGTCCTGCCGGCGGGCATGTCTTACTACACCCTGAACGGAATCTCCTACCTGGTGGATATTTCATTGAAGATCGCGAAACCCACAACCAACTTCATTGACTTTTCCCTCTACCTGGCCTACTTTCCCAAATTGATCTCCGGACCGCTCGAACGCGCCCGCAAATTCCTGCCGATCCTTTCCGAAGCGCAGACAGTGGACAATGCCCAGATCGCATCCAGCCTGACCCTGATCCTGATCGGCATGCTGCGGGCTGGAATCCTGGCCGGAGTCTTTTCCCTCCTCCGCCCGGGGCAGCCTCTCGAGTCCCCGGCCAAATCGGACGCGCTCTCCCTGCTGTGGGCCATGACGACAGTGATGTTCTACATATACAATTCCTTCTCAGGATACACCGACATCGTGCGCGGCGTCAGCGGCCTGTTCGGAATCCCGCTCACGCGCAACTTCATGCAGCCATTCGCCTCGAAGGATTTTTCCGACTTCTGGCAGCGCTGGCACATCAGCCTGTCGCAATGGCTGCGCGATTACATCTACATGCCGGTCAGCCGCGCCTTCCTGCGGCGCAACCCCAGCCGCACGAATATCCCCAACCTGATCGTCCCCCCGCTGATCACCATGCTTGTCAGCGGGTTGTGGCACGGCGCGACGCCCAATCTTGTGCTGTGGGGATTCCTGATGGGACTCTTCATCGTTATTGAAAACGTGCGCGCCCTGCGCCGCCCGGCCGTCCCGCAGCAAATCGTACCGCGTTGGCGCAGATTCTTCAGTGCGGCCTCCCTGCTGGCGCTCATGTTTATCGCCACCGCGCCGTTCGATCTCGATCTGAAAAACACGCTGGCCTATTATCGCCAGATGCTGTTTGGCTGGGAATGGCGCCCCATCAACCTCCTGCCCGGCCTGGTCATTCCCTTCTCACTGCTGCTCGACTGGTTCCAGGGTCGCAGCGGGGATGAAACCGTCTTCCTGAAATGGCCTGTCTGGGTTCAGGTGATTCTCGTCGTATCCATTACAATGGGGACGATCATCGTTCAAAAACTGCAAAGCGCGCCGGCTGTGTTCGTCTATCCTTAATCGCTCACATTACGCAGTACCGCATGATTTATCTTGCATTCCGCAAGGCAACTTGAAAGTTGCGGCGCTGGCAAACTGCGTAACCTCAGTTAATCACGTATCCACGCGAGGAGAACCATACATGGATCGCAACGAAATTCTTCAAAGGGTGCGGGCATTCACTCTCAAGGAGTTGCTCAAAAATCCCGACTATCCACTCAAAGATGACGAACCGCTCTTCTCGTCCGGGTTGATCGACTCATTTGCCATGGCGCAGGTCGGCGTTTTCATCGAGACCGAATTCAACCTGTACATTCCCGATCCCGAATTGACCGTGGAAAACATGGATACGCCCGGCCAAATTGCCGACAAGGTCCTCGCCGGTCTTGCCGAACAGTGACGGAAAAAGATATGAGTCTGCCTTTCATTAACCCGATTGAGGTATTGCAGCAGCGCGCGCAGGAAGACCCCGACCGTCTGAGCCACTTGATCCTCGGCGCGAAAGAGGAGGAAAACCAGGGGTACACCTACAGCCAGCTGCTGCACGCCGTACAGGAATTGGCCGCCTACCTGCAGCACATTGCCGAACCGGGAGAACGGGCGCTGATCGTGCATCCCACCGGGCTGGAATTCATTACCGCCATGTATGCCTGTCTGTTTGCGGGCATCATCCCCATTCCGACCAACCCGCCGGGCATGAACCGTTCGGCCCAGCGCCTGGACGCGATCGCCCGCGACGCGCGCGCCGCGCTCGTGCTGACCACGCCCGAATACCAGAAGACGTTCATGGACAGCGCGGACCAATTCCCCGAATTTGCCGCGCTGAAATGGGTCACGCGCGATGCGCTTCGCCAGGCATCCGGCTTCTCCTGGCAGCCGAGAGTCGTCCGGCCGGAAGACAGCGCGTTCATCCAATACACCTCCGGCTCCACAAATATTCCCAAGGGCGTCATCATCAGTTATCGAAATTTTTCGCACAACATGCACGCCCTGCATGCCACACGCGGCCGCGAATATTCACGCGACGAATCGGTGAGCCTGATCTGGACCCCGCTCTTTCACGACATGGGCCTGCTGATCGGTGTCTTTCTGACTCCTGTGGATCGCACGCCCAGCCTGCTCATGTCTCCCATCCAGTTTATGACCAATCCCCTGCTCTGGCTGCGCGCCATCCAAAAATATAAAGCCACCGGCAGCGGCGGACCAAACTTTGCCTACGATCTGTGCGTGAATAAGATTCCGCTGGAAAAGTGCGAAGGGCTGGACCTCTCCACCTGGAAGATCGCTTACAACAGCGCAGAGCCGGTGCGCGCGGAAACGCAAAGCCGGTTTGCTGAAAAATTCTCGGCGTTCGGGTTCGATCCGAGCGCCTTTGCGCCCAGTTACGGCATGGCCGAAACCACACTGGTGATTTCATTTTATACGGGCGAGAAAAAAACGGTCGTGCAGAGAATCGACCGCAGCGCTTTTGAGCAGGGGCAGGTGGTTCCATCCGATTCAAGCGACCCGAAGGAATACGTGCAGGCGGTCAGTTCGGGAAAACCTTTGGTGGATTACAATGTCGCCATCGTGAATCCGCACACCCGTCACAGGTGTGATGCGAATGAGGTCGGTGAGATCTGGGTGAACGGGGACAGCGTCGGCGAAGGCTATTGGAATCGTCCCGAGGAAACCGCCCACACGTTTGGGGCGCGCGTCGAGGGTGAGGCGGGCGGTCCCTATCTGCGCACCGGCGATCTCGGCTTTCTGCACGATGGACATCTTTATGTGGCCGGGCGTTTGAAAGATTTGGTGATCGTGCGCGGACGGAATTATTATCCGCAGGATGTGGAACTGACCGTGGAAAGAACACACCCGCTCCTGCGACAGGGAGGCGGAGCCGCATTTGCGGTGAGGGTCGGCAACACAGAAGAATTGGTTGCCGTCCACGAGGTGCAGCGACGTGAGGCCGCCGGTGTGGACTGGAACGAGGTGATCAAGCAGATCCGCACCAACATCGCGCGTGAGCATGGTATCCGCGCCAGCGCGGTGCTGCTCATTCGCAAATCGTCCCTGCCCAAGACTTCGAGCGGAAAGATCATGCGCTCAGAAACGCGGCGGAAATTTATGGAAAATGAATTGGAGATTGTCGCCGAATGGCGCGCGCCACAGGCGTAGGCGCGCTTGCATTTCCGGGAATCAAGAAGCGCGGCGGCGACTGGATGCGTCAGTCCGATTCTTGATTTGTTTCTTCGTTCGCGCCCGCGCTCTGAGCCGGGACGTAAACCAGGCCGGGGAGGATGGCAAGGAGCAGGGAAAAAAGGGCGCGTCGCGCGTCCATTCTTTTGCAGGGAATTATATCGCCGGGTATTAAAAAAATTGACGCAGGCTTCGGGTTTGCCTGCGTCCTTGCTTAATGTTGTCGGGGCGAAAGGATTTGAACCTTCGACCTCACGGACCCGAACCGTGCGCTCTACCGGGCTGAGCCACGCCCCGCAACCTTTCCTCTGGGAGGAAAGCAAGCGGCATTATACCTGCCGCCCCGCCGATTGACAAGCCTACGGCGCAAGTGTCAGCAACTGGCTGAAAAGGTAAATCACCCCGTCAATGCGCGCGTCGTTTTGATGGATCGTAATGCGAACCGGCGTGGGCTTTAACACCTGATAGGGAATGTCCACAGAGAACGAAACGAAGGTATCCCCCTGCAATACGAGGAGTTTGGTCAGCATGACGCGGCCGCCCTCCTCCTGAATGTCAATCAGCACCGGCTGGGAGTCGTTCAACGGCCAGAATGCGCCCTCGATGTGCAGCACGCCCCCGCTGATGATGGCTTTTGCTTCGGGCGCAAAAAACACGGCGCGCTCAAACGGCGGAGGCGGAGGGTTGATCAGGCTTTCTCCAACCGGCTGAAGGAGCAGGAAGGTGTTCGAGAGCGATTCGATCCGGCCAGAGAGGTCGCGGGTGACGATCTCCAGGCGGCCCAATTCCACGGCGCGAATGTGGAAGCGGATCTCGGTTGTGATGTAGGCGGCAGTGGGCGGTTCGGACTGGGCGCGCTGCAGCTCGCGCGCGATCAGGCGTCCGTCTTCGCCATAGAGGCCGATGTCTACCAGATGGTTTTCACCCGCGACGACTTCCATCCGCACCTGGAGCGGCGAAACGATCTTGGACATGGGGCCGGGCGCGGCCACGTAGATGCGGGCGCGCGGCGCGGGCGGAATCCCGGTCGGAGTGAGGGTGATCGTCGGGAGGGGCGTGTCGGTGGGCTGGGGCGTAAAGGTGGCGGTCGCGGCAGGGGTGGCGGTGGGCGCGTTGGCCGAGGCGGTGGCGTTCAGCGCGATAGCGGTCTGGTAGATGGCGGTGGGAAACACGTCGGCGGGAATCGGCGTGGAGATCGGGTCGCCCGCCAGGCTGCACCCGCTCAGGGTCAGCAGCGCGGCGGACAAAAGAAAATGGAGTCGCTTCATTTTTAATGGAGAAACCAGGTTCCTGCAAGAAACCTGGTTTCTGTGGTTTGATTACAGGCCGTACACGTCGCTGAATTTGGTTTCGAGGTAGCGCAGGTAGGGTTTGGGGTCAATGCGTGAGCCGGTCACTTGTTGAACCAGTTCCTGCGGATCGTACTTGCGTCCATGAACGTGGATGTGGGCGCGCAGCCAGCCGAGCAGCGAATCGAACTTTCCCTTGCGAATCTGCGCGGCGAGATCGGGGATGTCTTTGTTGATGCGCTCCCACAACTGCGCGGAGATGATGTTGCCCAGCGAATACGTGGAGAAGTAGCCGATGCCCGCGAACGACCAGTGAATATCTTGAAGCACGCCTTGCGCGTCGTTGGGCGGAAGGATGCCGAGGTATTCCTTCATCTTGGCGTTCCACAACGCGGGCAGGTCTTTGAGCGCCACCGCGCCCTCCACCATGGCGATCTCGATCTCGAGGCGCAGCATGATGTGCATGTTGTAGGTGGCTTCGTCTGCCTCGACGCGGATGAGCGACGGTTCGACCTTGTTGACAGCCTTGTAGAATTTTTTCAGGCTGACATTGCCCAGCTGCGCGGGGAAGGTTTTTTGCAGGGTCGGGTAGAAATGTTCCCAAAACGGAAGCGATCGTCCGACGATGTTCTCCCACATGCGCGATTGCGATTCGTGGATGCCCAGCGACGCGCCGCCGCCCAGGGAGGTGCGCTCGTAGGCCGGGTTAACCCCTCCATCGTAGAAGGCATGGCCGGTCTCGTGCATGGTGCCGAAGAGGGCCGGGTTGAGGAACGTTTCGTTGAAGCGCGTGGTGATGCGCACGTCGTTGACGCTGAATGAGGTGCAGAATGGATGCGGGGATTTGTCCTGGCGAAATTTATTCCAATCCACGCCAAAGGCGGTGATGACCTTTTCACCGAAGGCGCGCTGTTTGGCTTCGGAATATTTCAAGTGTAGGAAGGAATCGTCCACTTGTCGCTTCGCGGCAATGGCTTTGATCAGCTTGACCTGTTTCTTGCGTAGTTCGGAGAAGATGGCCTGCACTTCGGCGGTCTTCATGCCCGGTTCGAAATCATCCAGCAGGGTGTCATAGGGATGATCGGCTTTGGGAAAGAAATCAATGTAGCGGCGGGTGAGGTTGAGAACTTTCGCAAGGTGGGGTTCAAAAATGGAGAAATCGGATTTCTGGCGGGCCTCCACCCAGCCCTCGTGCGCGGCGGCGGTGACTTCGGCCTGCTCGACCACAAAGCTGGCCGGGACGCGCGTGCGCCTTTCGTAATCTCGCTTTGTGACACGCACCAGCGCGGCCTCGTCGGACCCTTCGGGGAAAGCGCCTTTGAGTTGGTCGAGCAGTTTGCCCACCCTGTCAGAGACGAACGTTTCGTGGGCGATCTTGCCAATGGTTCCCATTTGCTGCCCGCGCGCTTCTGCCCCGGCGCGCGGCATATACGTCTGCTGATCCCAGCCGAGGACACCGGCCGCGGCATTGAGGTCAGAGACCTCGGCAAGGATGGCTTTCAGTTCATTGAGCTTCTGTTGCATAGAGTCTCCTGTGAAGTTGGGAATTCTGAAGTCCGGGGGACGAGCCGCGCCTGCGCCGCCCTACGCGACCTTCCACCTTAAGTTCTCGCCTTGCAGAGCGCGAAGAACTTCTTCGGCAATGTCTTCCGCCGCGCGGGACTGGGCCTCGACCGTCTGTGCGCCGATGTGCGGAGCGGCGATGACGCGCGGATGTTTAACCAGGCCGGTCGCGCCGGGCGGTTCGACGGAAAACACATCCAGCGCGGCCCCTGCGATTTTACCCGATTCGAGCGCGGCCAACAGGGCGGCTTCATCTATGATCCCGCCGCGCGCCGCACACACAATCCGCGCGCCGTCCTTCATTTGCGAGAAAGCCTGCGCTCCAACCAGGTCGCGCGTATCTACGCTGAGCGGCAGGTGCAGGGAAATAAAATCGGAGGCGCCGTAGAGTTCGTCGAGCGCCAGCGGCTCCGCGCCGCGGCGGACGATCTCGGCCTCCTCGAGGAACGGATCATAGGCAACCACGTTCATGTTGAAGGCGGCGGCGCGGCGGCCGACTTCCATGCCGATGCGGCCAAAGCCAACCAGGCCGAGGGTCTTGCCGTTCAACTCCACACCCTCGAGTTCCTTCTTGATCCATTGTCCCTGCTTCATGGCCGAGTCGGCGCGCGGGAGTTCGCGCGCCAGGGCCAGCAGCAGGCCAAAGGTCAGTTCGGCGACGGCGAGCGTGGTGGAGATCGGCGCGTTGACGACGGTCACACCGCGCGCTTTGGCGGCCGCGAGGTCAATGTTGTCCACGCCTACACCGGCGCGCCCGACCACCTTGAGGTTGGAAGCGGCATCGAGCAGGGCTGCGGTCACCTTCGTCCGGCCGCGCACGATCAGCGCGTCGAAGTTGGTTATGCTGGCGGTCAACTCCTCGGCGGAGATGCCGCTGCGATCGGTCACGTTGCACGAATGCAGGACGGCCTGCGCGCTCGCGTCGAGGCCGTCGGCGATGAGGATGTTGTAATTCGACATAGCGTGATTATAAAGGATTTCAGATTTATCTGCTAAAATCTCCGCCCATGCCGCGCGACATTAAATATCTTTTCATCGGTCTTGTCATGGGCGGGGCGCTCTTCTTCCTGCTGGTCGCAATTTTCTTCCTCGCCGCGCCGGGAGACATTCCCGCCGAACTGCGCCCCGCTTTGCTCGACACGCCCACGTTCACTGCGCGCCCGGTCTTCATTGCGTCGCAGGAGATTCCAAGCGCGACGCCGACCCTGCGCGTTGAATCCACTGCAACATTCACCCAACCGCCCACGCCCGTCCCATTCACGCCGACCGAAACCTCGTCTCCGACCGTCACCGCCACACTCAGCCCCGGCGCTATTCTGCTGCTGCGCGGCGACCTGGTCATTCGCGGGCCGCGCACCGAGGCGGAATTGATTCGTCTCTACGAAACTTCGCTGGCATTCACGGCAGGCACGTTCAGCGATGCGCGGCGGCTGGGCGAACGGATCAATGGCAAAGGCTATGGGTCGCCCACGCTCATTTGCGGGCCGCTTTCCATTTCCATCCTCAGCGAGGCCGGTCTGGTGCGCGGCGGGCTCGTCCCATATAATTTCTGGCTGCTCAACCCCGACGACGCGCCGGGGCGCGCAGCCCTCGCCACTGCGTTTCCATCCGCTCAATATGGCAATATGCGTATCCGCACGCGCATAGATCAGATCAACTGGAATGCCAGTCCGCTCTTGCCCGGCGATTTCGTTTACATCTATGCAGGCAACGGCGGCAACTTTGAACACATGCTGGTCGTCAACCGCGTAGACAGCGCCGGGCGCGCCTATTCGGTCACGAATTACAACGCCGGCGACGGCTTCGTGATTTTGGAAGTCATGCTCTACGATCCCAGCGATCCGAACATCGGCATGTTTCACGAATGGACCAAAAAACAATGGCAGGCCACCGGCTCCACCGGCTATGACGGACTGGAGGTCTGGCGGCTCATCGCAACCCCATGACCCAGCCCGCCCTGATCTTCGACTTTGGAAATGTGCTCGTCCATTGGAATCTGCACGCGCTCTACGGCCGCTTCTTTCCCAACCCCCAGGCGGTTGAGGCGTTTCTGCGGGAGGTTAACTTCCTCCAATGGAATTCGCGCATGGATCGCGGCCAGCCCTTCGCCGTATGCGTCGCCGACATTGCGCGGAGTTACCCGCAGTACGCGCAGCTCTTCCATCTTTATGATGAGCGCTGGGCAGATACTCTCCGCGAGGCCGTTCCGGGCATGGCCGAGATGGTCGCGCAATTAAAACAGGCGGGGTACGCGCTGCACTTGTTGAGCAACATCACCGCCGAAAAATTTCCGCAGATGATCGAGGCGCACCCGGTCTTGAATCTGTTCGACAGCAGGATCCTGTCCGGCCGGGTGGGGTTGATCAAGCCCGACCCGAGGATATTCATCCACACGCTGAATCAACTTGGCCGGAGTCCCGAAGCGTGCCTCTTCATAGACGATAACGCCGCGAACGTCGAGTCGGCGCGCGGCGTGGGAATCCCATCCATTCTGTTTCAGTCGGCGGGACAGTTGGAAAGCGAATTAATAAAGTTGGGGATTTTGTAGAACGCGGCGAATCAATCGAGCGCCACCGCGCCGGGGCAACGCGGGTTATCCATGCAGCCATAATATTTTTTGCCGCCGCGGTCGCCGTCGCGCTGGATGCGCAAGACCATCATCTTGCCGCAGACCGGGCACATTGGCGCCGAATCCTGGCGGGGGAGGCGCGGTATTTCTTTCGCCTTGGTTACCGCAAGTTGAAAGAGGTGCACCAGGTCGGAGGCTTCGTAGCGTTCGCCCAGCGGCACATGCGCAAGCGGAATGCCCTCCTGCAAAAAAAGTTCTTCCATGAATTGGTCGCTGGCGCGCGTTTCATTTTTCGCGATGGACTTGACCACTTCCACCGCGATGGCGGGTTTGAACGTTTGCGGGTCGCACAATAAAAAATCCACGTGCTTGCGAAAAATTTTGTTGTAAAAATGGACGTTTTCGTTCGGGCGGACAATGGTGAAGATATCGGTCAGCGCAACCTTGGGGCAGATGATGTAACGGTCGCCGATCATCCGCTGGAGCTGGCGGAACAACGCAATCTCCGGCGTGGACAAAAAATAGTTCCGCAGGCGATAGGGCGAATCCATGCTTGCATTGGGCGGTTTGGTATCGGGCATGAGGAATCTCTGGTTGAAATTGTAATACGCGTTGCAGCGCAATTCCAGTGTGAGATGAAACTGCGTCACGGTCCGCTACGCGCGCGTTCTCTTACGCGCTCGCATGGAAGATCCTGTTCAATTCTGCAATGTGCGCGGGGGTTGTGCCGCAACATCCGCCGACGATGCGCGCAGGCCACTTCAACGCGTGTTCGCAATATGCGGACGGATTCTCCGCGTCCGTGTTGACCCAGCCGATTTTTTCGTCCGCGTAACCGATGTTGCCATAGGCGATCAGCGGAAAATCTTTTGGGCAGGCAGACTTCAATTCTTCGAGCGGCCTGGCAAGATTCGGAGTCGGCCCGCAATTCACGCCAATGGCAGAGATGCCCAACGGAAGCAATGCGTGCGCCGCGCTGGACAGATTCTCGCCGGATAAAATTTTCCCGTCACGGTCGCACACAAAGCTGACGATGACTGGCGTCCCCGTGATCGCCGCGAGTTTGGCGATGATGACCGCCTCACGGATCGAGTTGATGGTCTCGATCAGAAACACATCCACGCCACATTCGAGCAGGTGATGGACGCGTTCGCTGTGTTCGGCGCGCAACTCATCATCGGGAGGAGCGAGATCGGGACGATAACAATCCTCCAGCGTGGAGATCGAACCCGCCACATAGCGCGTCCGATCCGAAGGGACAGCGGCGATGGCGGCGCGGGCAATCTCCACCGCGCGGCGAGTCAACGCGAACGCGCGGTCCGCGTTGCCGCTTGGAATCAATGCGCGGCGATGCGTGCGAAACGTGTTGGCGGTGATGATGTCCGCGCCGGCGCGCAGATAATCTTCGTGGATGTCTTGCAGGATGCGCGAACCCGCTTCGCCCATCAGCGCGTTGGCAGACCAGAGCGGGAGTCCTGTGTCCACGCCGCGGCGGTTGAGTTCGGTGCCGGTCGCGCCGTCGAGGATGAGAAGCGAGTCGAATTTCATAAAATTTTGGCCTTTCGGGTCGTCAAGGAAGGTATCAATATTTTACGAAAGCGCGCGCCTGGCGATTTTACTGGTTGTCTTGCCGGTAAGGCGCAAAATGAATTTTGCGGCACTGATCGCCCTGCGTTATCGTCAATTATACGCACACGATCCTTTTACTGGAGAAACCCATGCGACCGATTTTTCTGGCAATCATCGCGCTGCTGCTCGTGACAGGCTGCGCGGCCCCAGCCACGCCTCCCCCAGCGGAGGCCGCGCCCGCCCCAACATCCACGCGGACGCGAACGCCCCTCGCGCCCGCGTTCACGCCCAGCGTCACCCTCCCGCCGACGATGACATTCACGCCCACGCCTGTCCCGCATTTCATGTCCATCGAAGCGCTGCGGGCGCGCGAATACCCAGGCAGTGAAATTATCATTGAGCGTGAGTTGCGGCGCGGCGAAAGTTACAGCCGTTACTATGCTTACTATCTTTCAGATGAACTCAAAATTTACGCCCTGCTGACCGTGCCAGATGGCGAGATGCCCGAAGGCGGCTGGCCTGCGATCGTGTTCAATCACGGATATATTCCACCCGAAATTTACGTGACGACCGAACGCTATGTCAATTACGTGGACAGACTCGCGCGGGCGGGCTACATCGTCTTTCGCATTGATTATCGCGGACACGACCAATCGGAGGGCGAAGCGACGGGCGCGTATGGCGACCCTGGCTATCTGGCAGACGTGTTGAACGCGGCAGCGTCGCTAAAACAATTTCCGCAGGCGAACCCCGAAAAGATCGGCATGTGGGGACATTCGATGGGCGGCTATTTGACATTGCGCGCGATGGTGATTTCCCCCGACATCAAGGCGGGCGTGGTCTGGGCGGGCGTGGTGGCGCCTTATGTTGACCTGCTTTACAACTGGAGCCGAAGCGGATCGTTCAGCGCGTCGCCCAGTTCGCGCGGCGTGGGCTGGCGAACAGAATGGGTGGAAGAGTTTGGTTCGCCCGAAGAGAACCCCGCCTTTTGGGATTCGGTCTCGGCCAATTCATATCTCGCCGATCTCTCGGGGCCGATCCAACTGCATCACGGCACAGACGACGAAGATGTGCCGCTCAAGTTTTCGGAAGACCTGGCGATCCACTTGAACACGCTGGGAATGCCGTATGAGTTTTATATTTACGAGGAGGACGATCACAATCTCACGAAGTATTTCACGACCGCGATGGATCGGACTGTGGCGTTTTTTGATGCATGGTTGAAATGATTTACACCAACATCACTTCAACCATCTCTCCAACAGAAAGACCGGTTGCGTCGGCGGGAATCTTTAACAATCCATCCGCGGACGCAAGCGTGAAAATTAAATTGCTCTTCCCAAAAATCGGTTCAGCCTCATAGTTGGCGGTTGGCGGTTGGCGGTTGACGGTTGGCGGTTGATGGTTGGCGGTTGGCGGTTGACGGTTGGCGGTTAATTTCACGGGCCACCAATCTTCGCGGCCGGCTTGCGAGGAGAGATTGACGGTGAGTCGCGCGTTGACGGTTGGGCGCGGGCGGGGATTTAACCCAAGCAGTTTTTCGATCACAGGCACAACGAACAAATATCCATTCACCAACGCGCTGACCGGGTTGCCGGGCAGGCCAATCGCGGCTTTGCCGTCCGCCGCGCCGAGGATGGTTGGCTTGCCGGGGCGGGTGTTGATTCCGTGCACCAGCACGCCGGGCGCGCCGAGCGAACGAATCACATCGGCGGTCATGTCGCGCGTGGAGGCGGACGACCCGGCTGTGATGATGATCGCGTCACATTCGGTCAGCGCTTTTTGCGCGATTGCCTGCAACGCGGAAAAATCATCGCGGACAATTCCGTAGCGGACAGGCTCCCCTCCCGCGCGAGTCACCAACGCGGACAAGGTGTACGCGTTCACGTCGCGCACCTGCCCTGCGCTCGCTGGTTGATTCGGCTCGATCACTTCATCGCCGCTGGAGATTAACCCTACGCGCGGCTTCCTGACTACGCGCAGACTAGTAATACCCAACGCCATCAGTCCGCCGATCTCTGCTTCGCGCAGGAGCGTGCCGCGCGGGATGACGATCTGTCCCGCGCGAACATCTTCACCGACGGCGATGACATTCTCCCCTACTGCAACGGCGCGCAGAATTTCGATTTCAGTAGAGCGATCTGATGAGCCGCCCCTGCCAGAAATTGTCTGTGTATTTTCCAACATCACGACCGCGTCGGCGTGGATTGGCAACATGCCGCCAGTGTGGATGGACGCGCATTGAGCGGGCGCGAGAGTCAAGTTTGCGGGGGCGCCCATGGGAATCTCGCCGATGAGAGTCAGGTAGGCGGGTAGAGAGTCGCTGGCGCCGAAGGTGTCGCGGGCGCGGACGGCGTATCCGTCCATGCTGGAGCGCGGGAATTCGGGGAGAGGGTGCGGGGCGAGGATGTCTTCCGCAGTGACGCGGCCCAAAGCGAGGAGCGAGTCCAGCAAAGCAGAATCCGCTGTCCCGTTGGAAAGATGCGAGAGCAGGAGGGCGCGGGCTTCGTCGGGCGGGAGGAGAGTCAGGAATTGAGGCATGAGGTCGGCGATTGGGGGAGAGTTGCGAGTTGCGGGTTGCGGGTTGCGGGTTGCGAGTTACAAGTTACAAGTTACGTGTCTACGTGTGTACGTGTCTACATGTGTACGTGTCTACATGTCTACATGTGTACGTGCCTACGTGTCTACATATCTACAGCCCCCCTCCCTCAGCGCAGGAACAACGAAAAGGTCAACAGGTAAACAGTGAGGGCGAAGGTGGCGGCGGAGAGGGTGGCGAGGGGTTTCCAAAGCGGACGCGCACCGAGGGAGATGTTGTGAAGCATGACGATCTGGAGGATGGCAAAAGGGAGGGCCAGAAAAGCAGGCCAGAGCAGCGCGGCGGAAATGTTGAGCAGGGGCGCGGCCGCGAGGAGGAGAAAAGCGAAGATGACGAGTCCATGATGAAGCGGGATGGCGCGCTGCCAGCCGAGGCGCGTGAGGAGCGTGACGCGTTCGTATTTGATATCGTCGGCAAACGTGGAAAAATCAAGGATGAGGAAATAGGCGAGGGCCAGCATGGTAACAGGCAGCGCGAGGATGGGAAGCAGGCGGTGAAATTCGCCCGATTGCAAAACAAAGCCGAGCGACGGGAAAATATAGCCGATATGCGCGGCGAGGAGGAGTTCGCCGAAACCGCGTCGGGCAAGTTTGAGCGGAGGGACGGCATAGGCAAGGACGATGAGGAGCGAAAGCGCGAGGAGGATGAGCGCTTCCATGTGAATGCTCCCCAACAGATAGAGCAGGTAGGCGCATCCTGCCGCGAGTCCAAGTAGGCCGATGGAAACAAGGAGGAGGCGGTCGCGCAGGTAGACGCGTTCCGCGCCGAAGAGTCCGTTGAGCGGCTCGTTGATGGGGCGGAAGACTTCTGCCAGCAGGTTCATGCTGGTTTGCGCGAAAAGCGCCCAACCGAGTCCGAGAGCGATGGCGAGGGGAGAAATTGTCGCGCCGAGGTAGTCCGCGCTGGCGATTCCGAGGAAGTAGGCGAGGGCAGAGAAGATGAGGCGGAGGGGGCGGAGGAGGGTCATGGAGGGCGGGTTACGGGGGATGTACGAGTTGCGAGTTACGGGGTACGGGGTACGGGGTACGGGGTACGGGTGTGCCCTTCTACATGTCTACGTGCCTACGTGTCTACCTTGCCCCCTATCGCGCCAGCGCCTTTTTCAAATCGCGATAATGGATTTGATTGTGCAGGTACAACATTTTGATCATCTCACGAATGGCGGTTGGTCCGAGGAACGGATGACGGCCGACAATTTCCAGGTCTGATTCTTGCAAACTCAAAACCCAATTCGCCGAATCGGCGCGCACAGATTTATATTGCTCCAGCAATTCCTGCGGGGTTAGTTCTTTCGTCTTTTCCTGCTGGCGTGTGTTGTATCGGTCAATCGAGAAATCATCCGTCACGCCCGCGCCGCCTTTGCGAATCTCCTCAAAGAGTTTCACTAGCGCGCGCTCCGACGTAACGAAATGCGAAAGCACATTGCGCACCGACCAGACTTCGCCTTCGGTGTATACGTCGGTCTGCCATTGGGCTTCCGTCAAATCGCTGAAGAATGAGACAAAACGCTCGCCTTCGGATTTTAGTTTTTCAGCAAGATCGGTAAGTTCGGACATGGGAATGCTCCAGTGGTTGGTGGTTGGTGGTTGGTGGTTGATGGTTGGTGGTTGATGGTTGATGGTTGGTGGTTGGTGGTTGGTGGTTGATGGTTGGTGGTTGGTGATCAGTGGTACGTGTGTACGTGTGTACGTGTCTACGTGTGTACGTGTGTACATGGTACGTGTGTACATGTGTACGTGTGTACATGTGTACGTGTCTACTTGTCTCCGCGCCTACGCCCGCGCGTCCGCCAACTACACCAGCGAATATCCCCCGTCCACGACAATCGTCTGTCCTGTGACGTATTCGTTCTTAACCAAAAACTCCAGCGCGGACGCGATCTCCTCGCCTCGCGCGGGACGTTTGAGCGGGAGTCTATCCACGAGGCGCGTCCACTCTTCGGGCGTCACCACCTCCGATTTCAAGACGAGGCCCGGCGCGATGGCGTTGACGCGGATCGCGGGGGCGAACGCGCGCGCGAGTACCTTCGTCAACGACTCGAGCGCGGACTTGCTGACAGTGTAGGAGGGATAGCGGCTCCAGGCTTTGTTCGCGCCGATGTCGCTCACGTTGACGATCAATCCGCCGTCCGTCATCAACCTGGCGGCCTCCTGCGATATCAAAAACGGCGCGCGCAGGTTGAGGTCGAGGGCGGCGTCCCAATCCTCCACCTTCAAATCGCGCGGATGCCCAACCGTCATCACCGCCGCCGAATTGACCAACACCTTGAGCGGCGCATCGAATCCGCGAACGCCGTCAAACAAACTGGCGATCTCGTCGGGCCGTGATAGATCCGCGCGCAAAAGGCAGACAGAGACGCCCAGCGCTTCGACCTCCCGCTTTGTCCGATCCGCCTCCTGCGCGGAGTTGTGATAGTGCAGGCCGATGGAGAATCCCATGCGGGCAAGGGCGAGGGCAAATTCCCTGCCGAGACGGTGCGCGGCGCCGGTCACGAGGGCGAGAGGGTGGGACATGGAATGAATTATAGCGCAGGCAGGCGCTCATCCAGACGAAAAATAAAACAGGCACACCAGTCTGCGTGACCGGTGTACCTGTATATGCATGCACCTGTATACCTCAACCCCGGAACAAATTAGAGAGAAAGAACCAGATATTCGCCGGGCGTTCTGCAAGACGGCGCATGAAATATGGATACCAATGCCTGCCAAATGGAACATAGACGCGCACCGGATATCCATTTTGCACTAATTTCTCCTGCATGTCGCGGCGAATGCCGTAGAGCATTTGAAACTCCATACCGCCTTTCGGAAGATTCACCTTGTTCGCATACGATTCGGCAAACTCGATTCGTTTCTCGTCATGCGTGGCAATGGCCGGAATCGGCGGGATGCGCCCGTCCTCACTCAACGCGGATCGCCCAGCCAGCGAGGCATCCATCATCATTTTGGCCAACAAGTCATAATTAGCGTCCACATCCGCCTTTTTAGGGAATGCCTTATCCGGCGGCTCATTGTAGGCGCCCTTTACCAAGCGGACGCGCATCTGCCCGGCCAGCAGATTCTTCATGTCTGCTTCGGAACGGAACAGGTAGGATTGGAGCGCCATGCCAAAGGTGTCGCCGGTGTAACCGAGGTCGAGCATGGCCTGGTAGGTGGCGAGGGTTGTATCGGTGTAGGGTGTGTCTTCGATATCAATACGGATGAAGTTTTTGCGCTCTTTGGCGCGGGCAAGGATGCGCCTCAGGTTATCGCGGCAGACCGTCTCATCCAACCCCATACCGATCTGCGTCAGTTTGATCGAAACATTGGCGCGAATATCCGCGCGGTCAATCGCATCCAAAACCGCGAGAATCTCATCCGTGGATTGAGCCGCCTCATCCATCGTGGAGGTATGTTCGCCGAGATGATCGAGCGTGACATTGATTCCCCGGGCGTTCAACTCCCGGACGACGCGAATGGCGTCTTCCGCCTGTTCACCGGCAATAAAACGGGAAGCCGCCTTCCATGCAAGCGGCCAGCCGGTGACGACCCGCTGCGCCCATTGGGCTTTGGAAAGATAAATCAAAAGAGAGCGGAGCATAAACCATTCCTTGAAGCGGTCTTCCCCTGCCCTACATTCGACCGCATGCCTGGGAGAGGGCCGGGGAGCAGATACCCGTTGATTCTAGCACAAGAGCCGGAAATGCCTATGTTATACTTTTTACGATATTTGTCACAACTTTATTCATAGAGAGGACTTACGCAAAACCTTGCGTAGGGCGCGCCGAAGGTCTAACGCGCCTGCTGGCGTTACGCCTGCCTGATTTGCCTGGCAAATCACGGGCGGCGCCAGGGGAGAACGCCAACTATGCGTACGTCCTGTTATAGAGAGCGCGTTACGCAGTATTCGCAAGATACCTGCCCCGAACCTGTTGAAGGGTATCTTGCGTCCAGCGAGGCCACTTGAGAAATCGCAACACCCCCCTCATTCTACGCGGCGTATCGGTCATCTTTCTGATCACCGCAGTTATTTTTACCGCCTTCGCACTGGTGGGATACAGCCGCCAGCGCGACAGCTATCCATCCGGGATGACCATCGGCGGGGTCCCGGTCGGCGGGGTCAACCCGCAGACCGCCTCACAGCGCGTGCTGCAGGTTTACACCTCGCCGGTGCAGGCGCAATACGCGGGCGCGACCTTCATCCTGGACCCCAGCGTGGTCGGCTTCCAGGTGGACATGGACACCATGCTCGCCGCGGCGGACCTCGCCCGCACAGGCACCTCGTTCTGGGGCGGGTTTTGGGATTATTTGTGGAGCCGCGCGCCCGCCGCAGGTAACATCCCCCTCGCCGCCACACTCGACGAGGGACGATTACGGGATTATCTGCAAAAAGAGATCGCCCCGCGCTACGACATTCAACCGTCCCCGGCGCAGCCCATCCCCGGCACCACCCAATGGACAGCGGGTTCGCCCGGCCAAATACTCGACATTGATCGCGCCGTAATCCTGATTGACGACGCGCTGCGCTCCGCCTCCAACCGTACGGTCGCGCTCACATTCAGCCGCTCCACCGCCGTCCGCCCGACGATGGACAACCTCACTGTCCTGCTCAAGGGGCTCATCCAAAATTCCGGCTTCGACGGCGTGATCGGCCTCTACCTGCTCGATCTGCAAAACGGAAACGAGATCCACTTCGCACAAGACCAGGGACAGCCGCTCAGTGTTCAGCCGGATGTGGCCTTCACCGCCTCCAGCACGGCCAAAATTCCGATCATGGTCGCCTATTTCAGTGAATTCGGATCGGCCGCGTTAAATCAACCCACCATTGACGCCATGCTCGACATGATTCGCCGCTCCGAGAATCCGCCCGCCGATAAGTTCATGTCCAGCCTCGACCAAAACAACGGCCCACTCAAGGTAACCGAAGCAATGAAAGCCCTCGGCCTGACCAACACCTTTATGGCCGGATATTTCTACAACGGCGCGCCCCTGCTTGGGTTTTTTTCCACATCATCCAACCAGCGCACCGACGTGACCACCAACCCCGACCGCTACAACCAGACCACCCCCTCCGACATGGGCATGCTGCTCGAAGACCTGTATCAATGCGCGGAAAATGGGGGCGGCGCGCTGGTGGCCGTCTTCCCGTCCACGATCAACACAGAAGTCTGCCAGCAAATGGTGGAAATTCTCGTCGCCGACAAACTCGGCGCGTTGCTGCAAGCCGGCGTTCCCGAAGGAACGCGCATCGCGCACAAACACGGCTGGGTCACGAACCCCTCCACCGGCGTGATAGACAACGTCAGCGACGCGGCGCTGGTCTACTCGCCCGGCGGCAACTATATCCTCGTCGTATTCACCCATCACCCGCAGCAGATCCTGTTCGACAACGCCAATATTTTATTCGGCCAGTTGTCGCAGGCGATCTACAACTACTTCAACGCGCCGACACAGTAACGCACACTTTAACATGGTGTGCGCAAAACACGCCAGCAGACGTTACAACTGCCCTGGTGGGCGTTGCCAGGGGAGAACATCCGCCTGCACCAGCGTCGAATGGATGACAACCTTTGCGCGCCACTCAACATGCAGTATGGGCCGCAAGATAAATTTTGCGTTACAATCGCCGCATGAGCGCCGCCCTGGGACTCTACCGCCTCCAACAGATAGACAGCCAGATCGATTCCGCCCGCGCGCGGCTCGAGTCGATTCAGCAGGCGCTCGCCAACGACGCCGAACTGCAAGAAGCGCTCTCCCGCGCAGAATCTGCCGCACGCGTCCAGAACGAAGCAGAAAAAAAACAACGGACGATCGAGGCCGAGACACAGGGCCAACGCGTCAAGATCGAACAGGCCGAATCGAGCCTCTACGGCGGCGCGGTCCACAATCCGAAAGAATTACAGGATTTGCAACGCGATGTGGCTTCACTGAAAAAACATCTCAGCACCCTGGAAGACCGCCTGCTCGAAGCCATGCTCGCCAGCGAATCCGCCGCATCGTCGCTGAACGAAGCGCGGGCCGCGCAAACACAGATTGAGGCGCAACGCGGCGACCAGATGCGCGGCCTCGCCTCCGAGCAGTCCGAACTGCTGCGCCAGATTGACCGATACACATCGGAACGCAAGGCCGCGCTCGCGCCCATTCCCGACGAGTCGCTGACTATCTACGAATCCCTGCGCCGCGAGCGGCGCGGCCTCGCCGTGGCCACCTTCAGCGACGGCTCATGCAACGCCTGCGGCGCCACGCTCACCCCCGCTCAGCAACAGAGCGCGCGGCACAGTTCGCAGCCGATTCACTGCCCCACCTGCGGACGCGTCCTCTTTGCAAATTAACCATGTTCATTGACCCGCTTTCCTTTGGCATTGGTTTCATCACGGCGCTCCTGCTCGCCTTCATTTATGGACGCATGCAGCCCGCCCTGCAGGAAGCGCGCGCAGGCTGGCGCGCGCGCCGCGAGGAGAACGCCGCCAAACGCGCCAGCGGCGTGGAGGACAACCATCGCCGCATCACCCTCCGACGGGCGCAGGGGATGCACCTCGCCGCGCCTCTCTTCGCCCTCGACGAGATACTCATCCCCCCCAAACTGACCGCGCCTCCGCCGCGCCTTGAACCCGACGCGCCCTTTCCCCGCGAAGATATCGTCTCGCAGACTCTTCCCTACCTTCCCGCCTGGCCGGAACTCGCCGCCCTTTACAACGCTCCCGCCCTGTCGCTGGCGCAAGCCTTATCCGGAGGATCGAACATTGTCATCCTCGGCGCGGGCGGCGCGGGCAAGACAGTCACCCTCGCGCATCTCGCCTCGTTATGCGCCAACAAAGACGCGCGTCTCGGCTCGTTGAGCGAATCGGTCCCGGTGCTGATCCACGCCGCAGATTTGAATCTGCCGGTCACAGAGACGAAGGAAGCGCTCAACCCCATCATTAACATTACCAGCGAACACATGCCGCTCTTCGACCAGGGCCGCATGCCCGCCTTCCTTCAATACGCCTTCCGCCAGGGGAACGCCCTCCTGTTGCTGGACGGCTTCGATGAACTGGCGCCTGACGCGCAAAAACAGGTCGCCGATTATTTAAAAACCCTGCTCGCCGCCTATCCAAAAGCGCGCATCGTTACCACTGCCATCCCCGAACAGATGGACGGATTGCTCGCGCTCGATTTCGCGCCGCTTGCCCTTGCAGGCTGGAACGCAGCGCAGCAGCAGGACTTCGTCCGCACATGGGGCAGGTTGTGGACGCGCTTTGTCTCCACCGAGGCCTGGGCGCAAACCAGCGAACAATCGGTTGACCCGTTCCTGATCGAAACGTGGCTCAACGCGGGGGGCGCGTGGCTCACGCCGCTCGAGTTGACCCTGAAGACGTGGGGCGCGTTCGCAGGCGACAGCCTTGGCCCGGACGCGCTCGACTCCATCTCCGCCCACCTGCGCCGCCTCGCCCCGCCCGGCACGCCGCCCGCCGCGCTCGAAACACTCGCCCTGCAAGCCATCGTAAACTCACAGATGATCTTCGATCCGCGCAAGGCACGCGAATGGGTGAAGGCCTTCGACGCCATCGAGGAGAAACCAGCAGAAGCCGCGGTCGAAGGAGAAAAGAGCAAGACCGGCCCACTGGGACAAAAGAAGACCCTGCAGACCGCATCGTATGGCCTGCTCAGTAAAATGAACGAGAGCGGGTTGCTGGTCTCGCATCCTAATTACCACATGAGATTTTCTCACCCGGTTCTGGGCGGCTACCTTGCAGGGCGCGGGCTGACCGGTATCCAGGCCGAAGATCATCTGCTCAGCCAACCCAACTGGAGCGGTAAACTGCTTGCGCTGCATTATTTCGCCGCGCAAGGCGATGCAACCAAACTGGTGGAAAAAACCCTCGCACAGGAAGACCCTCTCCTCCAGCGTCCGCTGCTCATGGCGGCCCGCTGGCTGCGCGATGCCCCGCGCGACGCGGCGTGGCGCGGCCGAATCATGGCTGGACTGGCGCGCGTGCTGCAAACAGAAGAATACCCGCGCGGATTACGCAGCCAGGCCATGGCCGGACTGGTTCTCTCCGGCGATCCGGGCGCCTCGGCGCTGTTCCGCCAATCCATGCAATCGCTCTCCTTTGAATTGATCTGCCTTGCCGCGCTGGGCTGCGGCGCGATCCAGGACCCCAGGTCGGTGGAATTGCTGGCCTCCTCGCTCAGCGCGCCGAGCGCCGCCACACGCCGCGCGGCAAGCCTTGCGCTTGTGGCACTCGGCTCTGCGCCCGCGCTGGAAGCAGTTGCGCGCGGGCTGCTCCAGGGCGATGATGATGTGCGCCGCGCCGCGGCCGAGGCGCTGGCGAACCATCCGAAGGACGGACACGAAACCCTGCGCGACGGCGCCACCCTGCCGGACATCCAGGTACGCCGCGCGACCGTCTATGGCCTGGCGCGCGTGGAAGAACCCTGGGCGGTTGAGATCCTGCAAAGCCTGCAGGTGAACGACAGCCAGTGGATCGTCAAGACCGCCGCGACCGAGGCGCTCGAAGCGAGGTCGAATCCGGCCGACCCGCGCGTGCCGCGCCCGCTCACGCCTCCCTCACAGACACCGTGGCTGCTCGAATTCGCCGGGAAAGAGGGCGTCGGGATTCCGCCCGGCTCGCCCGCCACTGAGGTTTTATTGAAGGCCCTCAAATCGGGCAATGAAGCGGAACGCGGCGGAGCGCTGACCTACCTGCGTCGCACGCCGACCGAGGGCGTGGTCAGAGAGATCTACGGCGTGCTTCAATCGGACGACGCCGACCTGCGCGAGGCCGCCTATCAATTCATTTGGGAACTCGGCTCGTCTGGCGCGGCGCTGCCCCCGCCCAAACAATACGGATTCGGATAACATGCTCATCACAAACGCGACTCTCGTCACCTGGGAAAACCCCAACCGCATTCTCGCCGACCGCGCCCTCCTGATCGAGGGCGGTCTCATTAAAGAAATTGGCGCGAGCGCGGAACTTGAAAAAAAATATCCCGCCGAGGAAAGACTCGACGCGCGCGGCCAGTTGGCGATGCCTGGCAGCATCTGCGCGCACACCCATTTTTACGGAGCCTTTGCGCGCGGCCTGGCCATCCCTGGCGAGGCGCCCGAAGACTTTAAACAAATTCTCGAAAGACTCTGGTGGCCGCTCGATAAATCTCTCGACGAAGAAGCCGTGCGATATTCCGCGCTCGTCTGTCTCGTGGACGCGGTCAGGCATGGGACGACGACCCTGATAGACCATCACGCCTCGCCGAATTTTATTGACGGTTCGCTGGACGTGATCGGCGAGGCCGTCACACGCGCGGGACTGCGCGCCTGCCTCTGCTACGAAGTGACCGACCGCGACGGAGCGGAGAAAGCCCGCGCGGGAATCCGCGAGAATGTGCGCTTCATCCAAAAAAATAAATCCCCGCTTCTGGCCGCGACCTTTGGCCTGCACGCCCCGCTGACCCTCTCGAACGCGACCCTCGAAGAAT
Organism: Anaerolineales bacterium; assembly: GCA_019187665.1. Classification (GTDB taxonomy): domain Bacteria; phylum Chloroflexota; class Anaerolineae; order Anaerolineales; family Villigracilaceae; genus Denitrolinea. The sequence goes on along the minus strand of JABARH010000010.1, from coordinate 241,823 downwards.
GCCGCGCCGCCGCCCCCGCGGGGACGGGCTTTCATATCCATGTTTCCGAATCTACCGACGACGGTTATTCGCTCTTCGACGGCACGAAATCGGGCGGCGGAGGCTGGCCTGTGGACTGGCTCAATTCGCAAGAGATCCTCGGCCCGCGCACCATCGTCGCGCACGGAGTCCGCCTTGACGAATATGAAATGGATCAACTCGCCGACACGCAGACCTGGGTAACTCACCAGCCGCGCTCGAACATGAACAACGCCGTCGGCGTGGCGCAGGTGGAGACGATGCTTGAAAAGGGAATCAAGGTCTGCCTCGGCAACGACGGATTTACGAATACGATGTGGGACGAGTGGAAGGCGGCGTACCTGCTGCACAAGATCCACAACGAAGACCCGCGCCGCATGAACGGCATGACCGTGGCGCAAATGGCAGTCTACAACAACGCCGCGCTGGCGCAGGTCTTCTTCCCCTCCGCGCCGATCGGTCAACTTATCCCTGGCGCGGTTGCAGACATTATCTTCGTGGATTATCATCCCTTCACCGCGCTGACCGACGGCAACCTGCCCTGGCATATCCTTTTCGGCTTTCAGGCAGATATGGTCACCGCGACCATTGTCAACGGGAAAGTGTTGATGAAAAACCGCGAACTGCTGACGCTGGATGAAAAGGAAATTGCAGCGAAGGCGCGCGAGGCCTCGGCGAAAACGTGGAAGCGATACAACGCACAGTTTTCGTAAGCAGGTGCACAGGTAGACACGTACACAGGTAGACACGTACACACGTAGACACGTACACAGGTAGACACGTACACACGTTCTGACAACTGATGACTGATCACTGATGACCGATAACTGATAACTGATAACTGATAACTAACAACTGATAACTGGAGTTTTATGACCAACACCCCTATTCTCCTCACCATCGCCGTTCTTGGCGGAACAGGCAAAGAAGGCAAAGGACTCGCCTATCGCTGGGCGAAGGCGGGCTATCATATTCACATCGGTTCGCGCGATCAGGCGAAGGCGCAGGCTGCCGCGACCGAAGTGATGAACCTGCTCGACGGCGACGCGGCCGTGGAGGGACTCTCCAACCTCGAAGCCGCGCAGAAAGCGGACATCGTGGCGCTGACCGTCCCGTATGCCGCGCACGCCTCCACGCTTGAGTCTGTGAAGGACGCGCTCAAAGGCAAGATTCTGATTGACGTGACCGTGCCGCTCGTCCCGCCGAAAGTGGCGACCGTGCAAATGCCCGCCGCTGGGTCCGCGGCGCAGGAAGCGCAGCAGATTCTCGGCGAGCAGGTTCAAGTCTGCGCGGCGTTTCAAAATATCTCGCACGAACACCTGCTGACCGACGAGGAAGTTGAGTGCGACGTGCTGGTGACTGGCACAAGCAAGGAGGCGCGCGCCGAGACGATCAAACTGGTGGAAGCGGCGGGACTGACGGGCTGGGACGCGGGGCCGCTGGAAAACTCCGTTGTGATCGAAGGCCTGACCAGCGTGCTGATCGGCATCAACAAAAAATATGGAAGCACGCACGCGGGGATTAAGATTACGGGGGTGGCGGGCGAGTGATCAGTGATCAGTGGTTAGTGATTAGTGATCAGTGATCAGTGATCAGTGGTTAGTGATCAGTGATCAGTGGTTAGTGATTAGTGATCAGTGATCAGTGATCAGTGATTAGTGATTGGTGGCTTGAGTCAAGGACAGGATAAGCGATGAGCGGATTACAACACGCAAAAAGTTTTCACGACTTAATGGTGTATCAAAAAAGCCGCCAGTTGCAACGCGAGATCTTCCATCTCACAAAATTATTTCCGAGGGAAGAGGTTTTCTCCCTGACCGATCAGATTCGCCGCTCGTCGCGCTCCGTTGGCGCGAACATTGCGGAGGCGTGGGCGAAGCGCAGATACGAAAAACACTTTATCAGCAAACTTACAGATTCGAACGCAGAACAAATGGAAACCCAACATTGGGTTGAAACCGCGTTGGAAAGCGGATATATCGACACGAAAACCAGCGTTCCCTTGATCGAAAAATGCGATGAAATAGGGCGTATGCTGAATGGCATGATAGAAAAGGCAGACATGTTCTGCGGCGAACCGCCACGCATGCTGCGGGAGGACCCCGCCAAATATTTCACAAACTCCACCCTCGAAGACACTGATAACTAATCACTGATAACTGATAACTGATAACTGATAACTGATAACTGATAACTGATAACTGATAACTGATAACTAATGACCCTCACCCTCACCCCCCTCAAAAACATCCCCCTCATCCGCCATGGCGACAACCTGGCGGATATTCTTCTGCGCGCCCTCAACGAAACATCTTTGACGCTCGAAGACGGCGACATCCTCGTTGTCACATCCAAGATCGTGAGCAAAGCCGAAGGGCGGACCGTGGAGCTCGCCGCCGTCACGCCCAGTGAACGCGCACTGGAACTCGCGCGCCAGGCCGAAAAAGACCCGCGCGTTGTCGAACTGATGCTGAGTGAAAGCGCCGAAGTGTTGCGCGTGCGCGTCGGGACGATCATCGTCGAGCATAGACTCGGATTCGTCTGCGCCAACGCGGGGATTGACCATTCAAATGTGGACCCAGACCCCTCCCCAAATGGGTATATTTGGGGAGGGGGATCAGGGGAGGGGTCTGTCCTCCTGCTCCCGCTCGACCCCGACGCGTCGGCGCGCGTTCTCCGCGAAAAGATAGAATCTGCCACAGGAAAGAAAATCGGCGTCATGCTCGTCGACTCACATGGGCGCGCGTGGCGCGTCGGAACAGTGGGCGTGTGCATTGGCTTGAGCGGAATCCCTGGCATCGTGGATGAACGCGGCTGGAAAGACCTCTTCGGACGCGAACTGCGAATCACCATCGTGGGCGCGGCGGACGAACTGGCCGCGGCCGCCAGCCTCGTCATGGGGCAGGCCGCGGAGAAGACTCCCGTCGTCCACGCGCGCGGTTTCCCGTACCCGTTGCGCGAAGGCTCGCTTAAAGAATTGCTGCGCCCAAAAGAACAAGACCTGTTCCGATAGCAAGCGCGCGTAGTCGGTATTTCGCGAAAGCGCGTATTTGCAGGTTTGCGATAGAGGTCGCAGCCTACGCAGGGCCTTCGCGATCTACCGATAGTTCACATCCTCTTCCGCTGGCAATCGCGCGCAGTCGGCATTAGACTTAATCGGTAATAAGCCCAGGTTCTTTTGCAGGACGCGGATAAACGCCGATGAACGCTGATAAAGAAGAAAAAATCCGCACGCTTCGCAGTCCGCGTCAATCCGCGTCCGAAAAATTATTTCCGATAACATCTATTATCTAATGCCGACTGCCATCAAGCGCCGCGCACGGCGCAAAAACAAAGGAGAAAAAATGACACCCATCCCCGCCGAATTTCACGACCTGCTCAAAGACGAGGCCAAAGCCTTCCTCTTCCTCGCCACCACCATGCCCGACGGCTCGCCGCAGGTGACGCCTGTCTGGTTCGACGCGAAAGACGGACGCATCCGCGTCAACACCGCCAAGGGACGCGTGAAAGACCGCAACATGCGCGCCCGCCCGCAGATCGCGCTCGTCATCCTCGATCCCAAAGTCCCCTATCGCTATCTCCAAATTCGCGGCCGCGTGAACAGGATCACCGAGGAAGGCGGCGACGAACACATCAGCGCGCTCTCGATGAAATATGAAGGCAAACCGTGGAAGAAGATGGAAGGACAAACGCGCGTCATCTACGAGATCGCGCCCGAGCATGTGGATGCCCACTAACGCGGACGAACTCCACAACTTTTTGCGGACGCGCCGCTCCATCCGCCGCTTCCAACCCGACCCTTCGACGGGCTCAGGGCAGCGCCCCATAGCGGATGAGGTCATCGCGCGCATCCTCGAGACCGCGAATCATGCGCCCTCCGCGCACAACCTCCAGCCGTGGAGATTCGTTGTGCCGCCGACTTCAGTCGGCAGGACGCGCCTCGCCCAGGCGTTGACCGCCTCCCTGCGCGCCGACATGACCCGCGCGGGCGCGTCCGAATCCGAAATCGAAAAACGCGTCGCCGTATCCCTGCGCCGCATCGCGGATGCGCCCGTCATCATCCTGCTCTGCCGCGACCGTTCCGCCGTCCGCGCGGAGACGCCCGAAGAGCAGATCATGTCCATCCAATCCACCGCCGCGGCGGGGACGGTTCTCCTGCTCGCCGCGCACGCCGAAGGACTCGGCGCGAGCTGGGTCTGCTGGCCGCTCTACGCGCAGGAGGCGACGCGCGCGGCATTAGACTTGCCCGAGACGTGGGATCCGCAGGCGATGTTTTTTGTGGGGTGGGCGGCGGGCTCCTAATTTTTCAGGTCTTGCGGATGGGAATTTTTCGGGTAGGATTGGAGTGTACAAATTAAGATTCGGGACAAGGCATCATCAAAATGAACAACCCAATCATAAATTCACCCTATTTGGAACCATTAAAACATTTTAAAGCGGACGAGCGCGGGATTTCGGACGAGATCATCGAACTTCGCCGACCCAGCGCGCGTTATGTTTCTGCCATGCCGCGCACTCGCAAGCGCGACAGGCAGCTTGCCATGAATCTTGCCGAGGGCGCTTTTAGCGCCGAGATGCAGGAGGATAATGAATTTATCAACAAGATTCGTTTCTTGATCGGGGAATGGCGCAGGAAGGAATACCCTGGCATTACAAAAACCTCGCGCGATCTGTTGAACTACTGGCAGGACGAAAACCGTGAGAATAAATTATTCTTTTGTCAGATCGAAGCCGTAGAGACCCTGATCTACCTCAATGAGGTGGCGGAAAAAGCGGGCGAAGCGTGGGTTTTGAACAACCTGCGAAAAGCAAACGAAGAAGCCAACCCTGGGTTGCAACGCATGGCGTTCAAGATGGCGACAGGCTCAGGGAAAACAGTGGTGATGGCGATGATGATCGCCTATCACACTTTGAATAAAGTTCGTTATCCGCAAGACACAAGGTTTACCGACGCATTTGCCATCCTGACGCCTGGCATTACGATTCGCGACCGCTTGAATGTGTTGCATCCCAACGACCCGCAGAATTATTACATCAAACGGGATATTGTTTCGCATCAGGATTTTGAGTTACTGCAAGGCGCGGTGGTCTTGGTGATGAACTATCATCAAATGGGCTTGCGCGAGAATCAGCGTTTTCAAATGGGCGGAACGCTGAAGGCTACCGAATTGATCAAGGAAGAAGCGCAAAAAGAATCGCCCAATGCCATGATCCAGCGGGCTTTCAAAAGCTTGTTGAACAAGCCGAGAATCCTGGTGATCAACGATGAAGCGCACCATTGTTACCGTGAAAAACCGACCGACGAGAAATTATCAGGCGATGACCGCAAAGAAGCGGACGAGAACAACGAAGCCGCAAGGGTGTGGATCAGCGGACTGGAAGCGTTATCGAAAAAAATAAACGTCAATGCGATTTTGGATCTATCTGCCACGCCGTATTTCCTGCGCGGGTCTGGATACGAGGAAGGCACGCTCTTCCCATGGACGGTTTCAGATTTCTCTCTGCTGGACGCGTTGGAATGCGGCGTTGTGAAAATTCCGAGATTGCCCGTTGAATCGAATACGATCAAGCAGACCGAGACGCCAGAGTTTCGCAACCTGTGGGACCACATCAGCGACGACCCGCACATGCCGAAGAAAGGTTTGAAGAGAGCAGGTAAAGAGGAAGGCTATGACCTGAACGTGATCGTCCTGCCGACCAAATTGCAGGAAGCGCTGGAAGCCTTGTACGGAAGTTATGAAACTTATTACAAGGATTATGAGGAATATAAAAAGAAAAACCCAGCGGTGATGCCGCCTGTGATGATCGTGGTTTGCAATAACACAACTGTTTCCAAAATGGTCTATCGCTGGATCGCGGGCTACGAGATGGAAACGCCAACCGCCATTCGCATCGAAAAAGGGAATTTACCCATCTTCCGCAATGAAGACGGCGTGAACATGCTTGAAAAACCGAACACCTTGATCGTGGACAGCGCGCAACTGGAAAGCGGCGAACAGATTGACGCCGAATTCAAAAAATCGTTCGCCAAAGAGATCGAAGATTTTCACAAGGAATACCGCAAGCGTTTTCAGGGACGCGACGAACCGAGCGACTCGGAATTACTGCGCGAGGTGATGAACACGGTCGGCAAGCCTGGCAAGTTGGGCGAGAATATCAAATGCGTGGTGTCTGTTTCGATGTTGACCGAGGGCTGGGACGTGAACACCGTCACGCACATTTTGGGCGTGCGGGCATTTACAACTCAATTGTTGTGCGAGCAGGTGGTGGGACGCGCTTTGCGGCGCGTGGACTACAACGCCGAGATTGACCCGCAGGATGGCGTTGAAAAATTTTCGGAAGAATATGCCGAAGTGTATGGCGTTCCGTTCAATTTCTTAAAGGCAGACTCGACTGGCGTTAAACAGCCGCCGAAATTCGTGCATCGCGTACAGGCTTTGGAAGGGCGCGGACAATACGAAATCAAATTTCCGCGTTTGGAAGGCTACCGCTATGAATTGGATGAGAATAAATTAGGCGCGACCTTTACCGAAGAATCGAAAACGATCATTGAGAACGAACCCACCCGAACGATTTCGGAAGGCGCGATCGGCGAAGAAGTGGTTTTGGACATGGGCAGGATCAAAGACATGCGCGAAGGCGAAGTTTCCGCCAGGTTAGCCGAAGCCGTGCTGAAAAAATATTATCGCGACGGCGACGGCGAGAAGAAGTATTGGCTGTACCCGCAGATCAAACGCATCGTGGACGAGTACATTCGCGCGCAGGTGCGCTTGAAAGACAACATGGTGATCGGCTACCTGCTGGTTGGAAAGTATCTTTCGGGCGCGCTGACAAAGATTCAGGGGGGCATCATTAAACATGGCGTGGACCAACTTGAAGGGGGCGAGAAGCGTTTGCTTCCCATCCTGGCTCCGTTCGACGCGCTCGGCTCGACTCGCTATGTGGACTTCCTGACCACCAAGCCTGTGCGCGAGACGGTCAAAAGCCATGTCAATTATGTGGTGGCGGATACGGCGGAATGGGAGCAGGGAGTCGCCAAGCGGCTGGAGCAGATGCCCGAAGTGTTGGCGTATGTGAAGAATCAGAATCTCGGTTTTTCGATCCCGTATGAGTATCAGGGCGTCAGCAGGCAGTATCTGCCTGATTTTATTGTGACGTTGGAACTCCCTCATCCCCAGCCCTTCTCCCGCGGGGAGAAGGGAGCGCATTCCCCTCTCCCCGCGGGAGAGGGCGACCCGAAGGGTCGGGTGAGGGAGCGCTTGAATCTCTTGATCGAAGTGACAGGCAAGAAGGACGACAAGAAAGGTTTGAAGGTGAAGACCGCGCGCGAGATGTGGATTCCCGCCGTGAACAACAGCGGCAAATATGGGACGTGGGCGATGCTGGAGATTCAGGATATTCACGAAACGCAGAACCTGATCCGCGCGGGAATGGAGCGCGGATTCGAGAATTTGATGCTGGGAACGTTGTTTGATAACGGTGAATCGCAACGGTGAATCGCGGCGATAAATCGCGGGGATGAATCCCCTGCTCAGTTCGTGGAAGTCCGCCGAGCCGACTCGCCCGTCAGCCCGCAGGGCTTCCACGTTCTGAGGCGGGGATTTCAATCCCCCGCCGAGCCGACTCGCCCGTCAGCCCGCAGGGCTTCCACGTTCTGAGGCGGGGATTTCAATCCCCCGCCGAGCCGACTCGCCCGTCAGCCCGCAGGGCTTCCACGTTCTGAGGCGGGGATTTCAATCCCCCGCCGAGCCGACTCGCTCGTCAGCCCGCAGGGCTTCCACGTTCTGAGGCGGGGATTTCAATCCCCCGCCGAGCCGACTCACCCGTCAGCCCGCAGGGCTTCCACGTTCTGAGGCGGGGATTTCAATCCCCCGCCGAGCCGACTCACCCGTCAGCCCGCAGGGCTTCCACGTTCTGAGGCGGGGATTTCAATCCCCCGCCGAGCCACTCGCCCGTCAGCCCGCAGGGCTTCCACGTTCTGAGGCGGGGATTTCAATCCCCCGCCGAGCCACGCAAAAAAGGAGAGCGCTTCGCCGCACGGACGCATCTCGCAATGACATGAGGAACTCATCTTACGCAGTACCGCAAGATTTATCTTGCGGTACTCGATGCAACTTGAAAGTTGCGGTACTGAGACTGCATAACATCAGTGAGGAACTATGCCCCCTAAAAAGAAATCCCCCAAACCCGCCCCCACCACCGCCGCGCCTGTTGCTTCTTACAAGCATGACGCCACCCGTAAGCGGATTCCGACCCAGGAGGAATCGGTCAAACTTTCGCGGCGCGAGAAACAGCCCGTCAAGAAGACCTACGCCTACGACCCGTCGCTCGACCCGCAGTTGACGTGGAGCGGAAAAAAAGAACAAGGCGCCGAGTTTGACGTGCCGACCGTGCCGATCTACGTGCAGGAACACGTTGCCCCCGAAGCGTTGATCGCCCGACTGAAAAGCGGCGCAAGCGACGACCGACAAATGCTCTTGTTTGGCGAGACTGCCGAAGACCAGTTCCAGAAGGCGGTGGAGTTCTACAAGCACGAAGACAACTGGCAGAACCGCATGATTCTAGGCGACTCGTTGTTGGTGATGAACAGCCTGCTCGAAAAAGAAGGCATGCGCGGCAAGGTGCAGACCATTTACATTGACCCGCCTTACGGAATCAAGTTCGGCTCGAACTGGCAGGTTTCGACAAGAGAACGAGATGTAAACGAAAAGTTGGATGATTTCATCCGCCAGCCCGAACAGGTGAAAGCCTTCCGCGATACCTGGGAGTTGGGCATTCACTCGTACCTTTCGTATTTGCGCGATAGGTTAATTACCGCCCGCGAACTGCTCAACGAGAGCGGCTCTTGCTTTCTGCAAATATCAGATGAAAATTTACATTTGATTCGTGGTGTTATGGACGAAGTTTTTGGTGGTGATAATTTCGTCTCAATTGTTCCTTTCCGAAAGAAAACAATGCCTTTGGGAGCAAAATATCTTGAACGAATGTTTGATTACATAATTTGGTATTCAAAGACTCCGAATTTGAAATACCATCAGTTGTATCAATCACAAGATGTACAAGGTGATGTGCATTGGGGTTGGGTTGAATTAAAAGATGGCACAAGAAGAAAAATGACGCGTGAAGAAGTAAACAACCATAGTTTACTTCCAGCGGAAAGTAGGATGTTTCGCCTTGTCCCGTTGTGGCCAGCAAGTTTTAGCGCAAGCACCGTGTATCCCATTGAATTTAATGGAAAGGAATATTTGCCGCCAAAAGGTCTATGTTGGGTTACAGGAAAAGAAGGTATCCAAAGATTGATAAATATGAATCGCATTATGCCCGAAGGTGAAGGTAATTTGCGATATATTTATTTTTTCGATGATTATCCTTTGAAAAAAATGACTGCCTTGTGGGATGACACCATTGGCGCAAGAGACCAAGTGTACGCTGTTCAAACAGCACCCAATGTTATCGAACGCTGTCTCTTAATGACCAGCGACCCAGGCGACATCGTACTCGATCCCACCTGCGGCTCTGGCACAACGGCTTACGTCGCCGAGCAATGGGGCAGAAGATGGATCACGATGGATACGTCGAGAGTCGCATTGCAGTTGGCAAGAACGCGCTTGATGACGGCGAAGTATCCTTTCTATAAATTGAAAGATGAAAGAAGCGTGAGCGCAGGCTTTGAATACGAAAGCGTGCCGCACGTCACGTTGAAATCATTGGCGAACGACGAAGAACCCGACACCGAAGTGCTGTACGACAAGCCGCTAGAAAACAAAAAGATCGTGCGCGTGGCGGGTCCGTTCACGGTCGAGTCGTTGTCTCCGCACCGCGTCAGCGACGAGCAGGAGATGGTCAACACCGAACGCTTTGTCAACATCATTATTGAGAACCTGCTCAAGTCTGGCGTGCAAACGGGCGAAAAAGGCGCGCGGCTCGAATTTGTCAATTTGGACGTTCTGCCGAGCGGTCCCGAAGTGCAGGCGGTCGGCGAATACAAAACGAAGGATGGACTCAAGAAAGCCGCCGTCGCCATCGGTCCCGAATTTGGAAGCGTGGACGACGACTTCATCCGCGACGCGGCGAACGTGGCGGGTCGCTTCGCGGACCTGCTGGTGGTCGCGGCGACTTCGTTCGATGCGTCCGCGCATGCCGTAGGGCGAGATAGTATCTCGCCGCTACAAATCATGAAAGTCAAGATCAACCCCGACCTTTCGATGGGCGACCTGCTCAAGAAAACAGGCTCAGGCAATCTCTTCCTTGCCTTTGGCGAACCAGAAGTGAAAGTGAGCGCCACAAACTTAAGTTTGTGCTGCGTGGAAATCCTCGGTCTCGACGTGTACGACCCCGTCAAAAGCGAATTACGCTCCAGCGGCTCTGGCAATTTGGAACACGACATCGCCGCCTGGTTCATTGACACCAATTACAGCGGCGAGGCGTTCTTTGTCACGCACGCGTATTTTCTCGGCGACAAACCTTTCGAGAAATTGAAAAAGGCGCTCAAAGCCGACATCAACGAAGAGCTATGGGATGAACTGTATTCCACTACCTCACGTCCATTTCCCAAACCGAAGACGGGCAAGATCGCGGTCAAGGTCATCAATCACTACGGCGATGAGGTGATGAAGGTTGTGGAAGTAAAGTGAACCTCCTCGCCCTCGCGGGCGGAGTCGGCGGCGCGAAACTGGCGCACGGACTCGCCCAAATCCTGCCTCCCGAAAATCTCACCGTCATCGTCAACACGGGCGACGACTTCGAGCATCTCGGGCTTCGCATCTCACCCGACCTCGACACGGTCTGCTACACCCTCGCGGGACTCGCCAACCCCGACACGGGCTGGGGGCGCGCCGACGAAACCTGGAACGCCATGGCGAATCTCAAACGCCTCGGCGCGCCCGACTGGTTCAACCTCGGCGACCGCGATCTTGCCACGCACCTCGAACGCACGCGGCGGCTCAACGCGGGGCAGACTCTCTCGCAAGTCACGCGCGACTTTTGCGCGGCGTGGGGAGTCAAACACACCGTCCTGCCGATGAGCGACGATCCCGTGCGGACAATGGTGGACACGGACGAAGGCGAATTGCCATTTCAGGAATATTTTGTCCATCGTCACTGCGAACCGCGCGTCAAATCATTTCGGTTCGAGGGACTGTCCACGGCCTCGCCCGCTGCGGGCGTGCGCGAAGCGGTCGAGTCGGCGGACGCGATCATCATCTGCCCGTCCAATCCGTGGGTCAGCATTGATCCGATTCTCGCCGTTCTTCATCTCTCATCTTTCATCTCTCGTCTTTCCGTAATTGCCGTCTCGCCCATCATCGCGGGCAAAACCGTCAAAGGTCCCGCCGCAAAAATGTTTGCCGAGCTGGGCATCGAACCCTCCGCGCTGGCGGTCGCGGATCATTATGAAAATTTACTCACAGGAATCGTAGTTGATTCGTTGGATTCGGAACTGGCAAAACAGATTAGAATCCCAACGCTCGTGACCAACACCATCATGCAAACCGTCGAAGATCGAGCAAGGCTCGCGCACGAAACACTCCAATTCATCGGGAGTCTTCCATGACACTTTGGGCCATCGTCCCCGTCAAACCCCTGCGTCGCGGCAAATCGCGCCTGGCCTCCACGCTCAACGAAGATGAACGTTCGCAGCTCAACGAAGACCTGCTGGCGCACACCCTCCAAACCCTTTCGGATCTAAACGAACTCAAACAAGTGCTGGTTGTCAGCCGAGACCCGCGCGCGCTCACGATCGCCCGTAACTACGGCGCGCGCACTGTCCGCGAAGACGGACAGCCGCATCTCAACACCGCGCTGACGCGCGCCACCGTCGTTGCCCAGGTGTACGGCACCAGCGGCGTATTGATCCTGCCTGCCGACCTGCCGCTTCTCGCGCGTGACGATGTGCTGACCCTGCTCGAAAAAGCAAATCGGCCCCCCGTCGTCGTCATCGCCCCCGACCGTCACCAGCGCGGCACCAACGCCATGCTCGTCTCTCCCGCCGGGTTGATCGAATACGACTTCGGCGAAGACTCCTTCCCGCGTCACTGCGAAGCTGCGCGCAAAGCAGGCGCGCGCCTCGAAATCGTCAACCTCCCCTCCCTCGCCCTCGACCTCGACGTCCCCGAAGACCTGGAAGAACTGGCAAACGCAATGACCTTCGAAAACTAAGTACGACCCGCCCCGTACGACAAAGTTTACTTTGCCCCCGTACGACAAGATTTATCTTGTCCCGTCCCGTACGACAAAGTTTACTTTGTCCTCGTACGACAAGATTTATCTTGTCCTGTACGACAAAGTTTACTTTGTCCCCGTACGACAAGATTTATCTTGTCCTGTACGACAAAGTTTACTTTGTCCCCGTACGACAAGATTTATCTTGTCCTGTACGACAAAGTTTACTTTGTCCTCGTACGACAAGATTTATCTTGTCCCGTCCCGTACGACAAAGTTTACTTTGCCCCCGTACGACAAGATTTATCTTGTCCCCATACGACAAAGTTTACTTTGCCCCCGTACGACAAGATTTATCTTGTCCCATACGACAAAGTTCACCTTGTCCCCATATCAAAGGAGCCACCCATGACCGAACGCGTTGCCCTCTATTTACAAGACTCGCACCACCTGCGCGACGGACTCGACTACGCCCGTTACGCCGAAGAAAAAGGATTCGAAGCCGTCTGGCAGGCCGAAAGCCGCCTCGTGCGCGACGCCATCGTGCCGATGGCCGCCTACGCCGCCGTCACCGACCGCATCAAGGTCGGCTCGGGCGTCATCAACAACTGGACGCGCAACATCGGCCTGCTCGCCGCCACCTTCCTCACGCTGGACGACCTCGCCCCCAACCGCGTCATCTGCGGCATCGGCGCGTGGTGGGACCCGCTGGCGAAGAACGTCGGCATCGAGCGCAGGAAACCGCTGACCGCCATGCGCGAGACCGTCACTGTGATGAAGAAGCTGCTCAACATGGAGCGCGTCACCTTTCACGGCGAATTCCATCACGTGGATAATATCGAGCTCGACGTGGTGCATGGCCGCCGCGAACCGCGCAACATCCCCGTCATGATCGGCGCCACTGGCGACCAGATGATGGAACTGACGGGCGAGATCGCCGACGGCGCGGTCTTGAATTACTGCGTCGCGCCCGAATACAACGACAAGGCCATGGAACTGCTCCACAAGGGCCTCGCCAAATCTGGCCGCAAGATGGACGACTTCGACCGCCCGCAACTCATCGTCTGCTCGGTGGACGAGAGTCACGAAAAAGCGGTGGACTACACCAAGATGTTGCTCTGTCAATATCTGGCGCAGCAGCCGCACATCGCCAAAGCCTCCAACGTCGCGGACGATGTCATCCATGAGATTCAATCCATCCTCGGCTGGCCCGCCACCAAAGAACAAATTATGAAAGCCAAAGACCTCGTTCCGCACAGCCTCGTCCACAAGATCACCGCCTCGGGAACGCCCGAAGAGGCGAAAGCCAAAGTGCAGGAATATGTCAAACGCGGCTGCACCTGCCCCATCCTCTACCCCGTCGGCGGGAATTTCAAACTACTGATAGACACCTTCGCCCAAAGTTAACCTCGTGCCGCAACTTTCAAGTTGCCCAAACTGATTACCTTACACTCTTAAAACCAGGACGCAGACGAGCGCGGAAAACGCGGATCCTGAGCGTCTTTTGGGCAAATTTCTCAAAAAACATCCGCGTTCATCAGCGTTTATCCGCGTCCCAACCCAAGTGTAAGGTAATCGGTTGCCCCGATTAATTCTGTCACCCGCAAAACGTGAGTCCCGTCATCTTGACGCAGGGCGTCGCTTCGGCTATCTTTCCCCCGACTAAAAAGGAGAACCCAGCCATGTCCCTCACCAGCACCGTCACCTGTGATCTCGAAGGACGCATCCAGACCTTCAACAAAGGCGCAGAACAAGTCTTTCAATACTCTGCTGAAGAAGTGATCGGCAAAAAGCGCGTCTCGCTCTTTTCGCCTGGCCTGATCGTCCTCCAACACGTCCCCACCTGGCTCAAGATCGCCGCCCAAAAAGGCGAATTCAAAACGCGCACCGTCTTCCTCCGCAAAGACGGCTCCGCCTTCGCCGCCGACATCCGCATCACCCCCACCTTCCGCGACGGCCAACAGATCGGCTACTGCGGCGTCACCACCCCCCGCCCCGACATGGACGCGGCCAAAGCCTGGCCGCAGGTCGCGTGGATGACGAAATTCTTCTCCGCCCTCGTTGTCATGCGCGCGCCCTTCCTCTCAGCCACCGTCATCCCCGTCATCATCGGCGCGGCCTGGGCCGCGGCGCGCGGGCTGGCCGCGCCCTTCCCATGGGGACTCTTCTGGCTGACCCTCCTCGGCGCATGCGCCATGCACGTTGCCGCCAACACCTTCAACGATTACTTCGACTGGACCAGCGGAACCGACAAGATCAACAACGACTACTTCATGCCCTATTCTGGCGGAAGCCGCTCCATCGAACTCGGCCTGGTCTCCGAAAAAGGACTCTACCGCCTCGCCGTCAGCGCCACGCTCATCGCCATCGCCTGCGGATTCGCCCTCGTCCTGCTCGCAGGACGAATCGGACTCCTCGCCTTCGGCGCCTTCGGCGTCTTCTCCGTCTACTTCTACACCGCGCCGCCCCTGCGCCTCGCCGCGCGCCACGGACTGGGCGAACTGCTCATCGGACTCAATTTCGGCCCGCTCATGGTCGCGGGGACGGTCTACGCCCTCAGCGGCTCGCTCTCCTGGCTCGACTTCCTCGCAGGCGCGCCCATTGGCCTCTTCACCACCGCCATTTTATGGATCAACGAATTCCCCGACCTCACAGCCGACAAACTCAGCGGCAAACTCAACCTGGTCGTCACGCTCGGCAGCGAACGCGCCCGCTGGGGCTATCCCGCTCTGCTCGCGCTGGCCTTTGGTCTCGTCGTCATCGGCGCGGCGCTCGGCTGGTTCCCCATCGGCGCGCTCGCCATGCTGCTCAGCCTGCCTGTCGCCTTCTTCACCACCAACGCCCTCTTTCGCCACTACCGCGACCGCGCCCTCATCAAAGGCAACGCTGCCACCATCCAATTACACATACTCGCAGGACTTCTGCTCGCCGCAGGGTTGTGGATCAGCGCCATCTTCAAATGAAAAACGAAGAGCGCCCCGCGCCTGCCAGCGGCCTGTTCGCCCGCATCGCTCCGCGCTACGACCTGATGAACCGCCTGATGACGGGCTTTCAAGACCTGCGCTGGAGACGACTCGTCATCCAACTCGCGCGACTCAATCCTCACGCCTCTCTCCTCGACCTCGGAGCGGGCACAGGCGACCTGACGCGTGAGGCCCTTCGGCGCTTCCCCTCCATCCGCGTCGCCGCGGCCGACCTGACCCTCGAGATGATGCGCGTCGGCCAGCGACGCGGCCCGCTGCCCTTCGCCGCCGCCGACGCGCTGCGCCTGCCCTTCGCGGACGCCTCCTTCGACGCGTCCGTTTCGGGCTTCCTGATGCGAAACGTCGCAGACCTCCACGCCGCCATGCAGGAACAATTCCGCGTCCTCAAGCGCGGCGGGCGCATCGTCATCCTCGACACAACGCGCCCGAAGAAAAGCATCCTTTCGCCGCTGATCGCGTTTCATATGCGCGTCGTCATTCCCGCGCTCGGCGCGCTCGTCACAGGGCTGCGCGAAGAGTACAATTACCTGACTGCCTCCACTGAAAATTTTCTCACCGCCGAAAAACTGGCCGCGCACATGGCCGCCGTTGGCTTCCGCAGGGTCGGGTACGAGCGCCTCATGTTTGGCGCGATCGCAATTCACTGGGCAGAGAAGTAACGCAAAATTCATTTTGCGACTCTCTACCGTACATTTACACCGCTAAGCCCGCAAAGCCTGTACTGAGCGAAGCCGAAGTGAACGCAAAGAAAACCTTTTAACTTGGCGACCTTAGCGTGCTTTGCGGTAAAAATCTTCTCATGTACGGTAGAGAATTTTGCGAAGGAATCGTCATGAACATCAAACAACCCAACGCGCGTCACTGCTTCGCCTGCGGAGTCGAAAACCCTATCGGCCTGAAACTCAAGTTCTACCAGACCGCCGACGACGAAGTGACCGCCGACTTCACCGCGCCCAACAATTACCAGGGCTATCCTGGCATTTTGCACGGCGGCGTGATCGCCACCATCCTCGACGAGGCTGTTGGCCGCGCCTTCATGGGCGTTGATCCGCGCAACTCCAATTTCATGTACACCGCAGAGCTGAAGATCAAATACAAAAAGAAAGTCCCCATCGGCCAGCCGTTAAAAATCGTCGGGAAACAAGTCAAGCGCATGAGATGGACGGGAGAAGCGCAAGCATTCATCTACGCCGAAGACGGAACCCTGCTCGCCGAAGCCTCCGCCATCCTCGTAGACCTGCCAAAAGAATTCAGCGGCCAGCAACTCGAAGAACTGGGCTGGAAAGTCTACCCCGATTAGTACGGCAAAATTCATTTTGCCCCCTCCGCACAGCAAAATTCATTTTGTCCCTCCGCACAGCAAAATTCATTTTGTCCCTCCGCACAGCAAAATTCATTTTGCCCCCTCCGCACAGCAAAATTCACTTTGCCCCCTCCGCACAGCAAAATTCATTTTGTCCCTCCGCACAGCAAAATTCATTTTGCCCCTTCCGCACAGCAAAATTCATTTTGCCCCCTCCGCACAGCAAAATTCATTTTGCCCCTCTCCCCTGTTACCTTTCCCCGCCTCCTGCAACCTATTAACGCGCGCACGAATCCCGCAGGAGGCTCATGTATTCCACGACACTACAAAACGAAAGCCCGCCCATGGATGAAACTCAACTCGTCCGCGAAGCGCTGACCGATGCCAACGCCTTCGCGCAACTCTATCGGCGCAATGTCACGCGCGTCTATCGCTATCACATGGCGCACACGGGCGACACAAAAGACGCCGAAGATCTGACCTCGCAGACCTTCATGGCCGCGCTGGAGGGACTCGCCTCCTTCCGCGGGGATGCGCCCTTCACGGCCTGGTTGATGGGCATTGCCTCCCGCAAGCGCGCCCTCTTCTTTCGCGGTCGCCGCCTCGAACTTCCGCTCGAAGCGGCGACAGACATCCCCGCGCCTGGTTTGCTCACCGAGCAGCTGGTAGGACGGCGAATCCAACTCGAGACCATCGTCCGCGCGCTCAACCAGATCCACCCCGACCGCGCCGAAGCGGTTGTCCTCTTTTATTTCAGCGGACTGGGTCATGCCGAGTCTGCGCGCGTTCTCGGCAAGACCGAAGCCGCCGTCAAAATGCTCGTCTCGCGCGGACTGCAAGACCTGCGCGAGCGAACCTCCCTCGCATTGGAGGTGGAACAATGACACACGATAATTTGAATCCCCGCGATGAAAATTTTTCCAGCAGCCTCGAACAGCTGGCGGAATCCATCCGCCCCAACCCCGCGTTCCAGTCCGCGCTCGAGGAAAAACTGAAGGCCGCGCACAGACCCAGGCGCGGCTTCGCCCTCCCGTCGTTTCGCAGTTTGTGGCCCGCGCTGGGCGGAGCGCTGGCCCTGGCCGCGCTGGCTTTCGCGCTCAATTGGGGCATCCGCAACCTGGCTCCTCTCCCGCCCCAGCCCGCGGCGGGAAATACGCCCGCGCCCGCCCTCACCCCCACGCCCGACGCGGGAAGCGAGTCGAGCGGACCCGCTGGCGAAAAATACGATCATTTCGGGACGACGATTTATCTGCAAGCAGAGCTGCCGTCCATTCCAGCAGAGGCCGCAATCTACAACTATCAGCGCGAACAACACGCCTCGCTGGAGGATGCCCGCGCGCTGGCCGCGCAATTTGGCATGGGCGGCGCGGTCTATCGGACGCGCAGTCAAATCGCCACCCCAGACATGGACCACCTCATCGTGGATGGGAATCAATGGCTGCACGTCCGCTCCGATCAGTATTTCCAATACTATCCCGATTATCCGCGCTACATGGCGGCGGTCAACGGCGGGAAACCGCCCGCGGACGCCGAAGCGCTGATCGAAAATTTCCTCCAGACGCACGGCTTCGACTTCCCCCACAACATCCTGCCGAGCAATATCTACGGCGGATTCGTCGCCGCGCCGCTCACGCCCGATGGCCGCGTCATTTGCTACGAATATTTCGCGTGCGCGGGCTTGAACTTCCAGTTGGATGAACAGGGTATCCTCTACGTGGACGGCATCCTGCCGAAATACGATCTCATCGGACAATATGGGATCATCAGCGCGGACGAAGCCTTTCAAGAATTTCTAAACGCCAAAGGTACGGCAGGCATCATGGAAGGGATGATCTCGCCCAGCGCGCCCATCCAAACCTGGCTGCGGGCGCGGCCCCTCGATCAGACTCTTATCCTCTACGGCTACCTCGCCTCCGTCCCCTCCGCCGAGGGCGGCGCGCCGCTCGTCACATTGGACGGAGTCGCAGTGACTGGAGACACATCCAACGTCCCGCCTGAATATGGAAATACATTCGTCGAGGCGACAGGTCAATTCCACGAGCAGAATGGCGCGAAAACCTTCGCGCTCGAAAAATGGGCAATCTATTCCAACGGCGAAGACGGTTTGCTGGGCGCGATCAGCCTGCAAAACGGTCAGGTCATCCTGAATACAATGGATGACGAAATCTTTATCCTGCCCGACGCGTCTGACCTGCCGCTCCCGCTGGATAACGCCTTTGTCATTGGCGTGCGCGAGGGCGGGACCTTCCAATGGAAATCCATTGACCTGCGCAACATCCAGGGCGGAGGCGGTGGCGGAGGCGGTGGATTTGGATTCTACAAATTAAACCTCACTGGCGCGCCCGTTCCGTTCTCCACGCCACTCCCGCAGTCAATGGGTGGAGGCGGTGGCGGTGGTGACGGCGGAGACGATGGCGTGAGCACGGTAGAAGTGACCGTTTATCAGGTGCAGGCGAACGATACCTGCCGAAGCATAGCCGATGCGTTCAGTATTTCTGAGGACGAACTGCGCGCGCTCAACAACCTGCCTGCCGACTGCTCCACGCTGTACATAGGCCAGCAAATCACCCTGCCCGCCGCGTCCGCGCAGAAAGTCGAGGGTTTGCGCGGCTACCTGTCCATCACCATCTACAAACAAAAGGACGGCAGTCAACGCGTGGAATACGGTTTTATCAACGACAACAACTCCTTTTCTTATCTGCTATTGGAAGGAGAAAACCTCGAACCATTGCAAGCCTATCAAAATCGTCCTGTGGATATTTGGGGAACGATTGAAACGCACGACAACGGTCAATACTTCCTGAAAGTGGATCGCTACGAGATTCCCTTCCCTGATTTGAAATTCCAAATTCTGCATGGCACACAAACCCCCATCGTGTTGGACGGCCAACCCGTGACGCTCTTCACCACCGACGATGGAAAGACGTACGCGCAGTTGAATCCAAGCGGCGGCGCGGACGGCTCCACCGTCGGGAATCTGGACGATGAGATTCTGATCGAAGCGCTCATCGTCCCCGATGAAACCTTCGGCAGTTATCCCGCCCTGCGAATCTTCTCCGCTGCCACGGCAACGAATCCGAAAAATGGTGAGGCGCAGGAAATGCAAATTTCGGCGGACCAGGTCTACATCGTAGATGAAGCCGCGGAGGGCGAACAGGCCCCCCCGTCCATGATCATCGAGCGCGTCGAACTCGTCTACTACATGCCCGACCCGCGCTATCTGGCGGGCGAGCTGGAGCCCGATCAAAAGTATCTCCAGCCCGCGTGGTTGTTCGCGGGGCATTACTCCACAGGCGAAAGTTTCTTTATCCTCGTGCAGGCATTGAATCAGGAGTTCCTCCTGCCCGAACCTGCGCCGCACACACAACCAGGGTAGCCGCGCCGCGCGCATCGAAGATTTGCGTGAAAACATGCCGTCATCGAAAGATGGCGGCATGTTTGATTGTATAATAGATATCAACCTATGGCTGTCCTCGAATCTCCCGTCTCTCGCTCGCGTGTTTTGTGGGTGGATATCATCCGCGCTGTATCAGCGTTCGGCGTCATCTTCACGCACGTTACGATGATTATCGTCAACTACTGGGATAAAAAGCCGCTCGTCCGCGGCGATGAGGCATGGTGGACCATCAGCGTTTTTTACGCCTTCCTTGCCCGCTCCGCGCTCGGCCTCTTCTTTATGATCAGCGGCTATCTGCTATTGCCAGCCGCGACCGACACAATATCTTTCCTGAGAAAACGTTTATGGAAACTGCTCGTTCCGCTTGCTTTTTGGGGGACCTTCTATCTTTTCTGGCGCGGCGAGGTCCCTGCCGACCCCGTCAAGGCCGTTAAATTCATCCTGAGCGCCCTTGCTTCGGGCGAGACGGAATTCCATCTCTGGTTCCTCTACACCTTCATTGGCATCTACTTGTTCGTCCCGACCATTAGCGTTGTCATTCGTTATGGCAGGGAAAGCGACGTTTGGTATTACGTCGCGGTCTGGTTCCTGCTTGGGCCGATCTTTGGTTTTATTTACTGGACCATGGGAAACTACATCGCGCTGACCCAGTTCGGATATTTTTCTGGATTTATCGGATTCTTCCTCCTCGGCTACCTCCTCGCCCGCTTCAACCTCGCCCCGAAGTGGATTGCCGCCATCTGTTTTTTGCTCCCGTTGTGGGCTGCCGCTGAAACCTGGGGCTTCCATCGCCTGACGCGCATCGAAAAAGTCATGCCCGAACAATGGTTCGATACGCTGACGGTCTTCGTCGTCCCGTATACCGCGCTGATGTTCCTCGCGCTAAAAGGACTCGGTCAGCGAATCCAGGCGCGCCTCGCGGCGAGCTCGAAAGTTTCCGCCGTCTGGGAAGCGTTGAGCCGCGCCAGCCTCGGTATTATCCTGATACACGTTTTTGTCCTGGAAATTATGTATAAGGGATTCGGCGATATTCATCTTGCGCCCTACGATTTCAACCCCGCGCTTTCCATCCCGATCGTTTCCATTGTCAGTTATCTTATTTGCTTCACGCTGGTCTACGCTATCCAGCGCGTTCCAATCCTGAAAAATATCGTCGCATCCTAAACCCCCAAAAGCGAATTCCGCGTATTTTAATATTGCTGATCGTCTGGTCGTTGATCCACATGTCCCTTCTGGCGTGGAAGAGCCAGCGCGAATATACCTTTGGGCCGTCATCGAAAGGTGGCGGCGTTTCTTTACCTGTCAGATTTTGCGTACGTCCTGTGTATAATGGACGAGAAGGAGTTTCCATGATCACAGCATATCACCGCCCGCAGACTCTCGACGAAGCCCTGACGCTCCTCGCACAACCGAACACCCTCCCGCTCGGCGGAGGGACGCTTCTCTCCGCCTCCAAAGCGGATTCTGTCTCTGTGGTGGACTTGCAAGCCCTCGGCTTAAGTACGATCGCCCCCAAAGGCAACGAGCTGGAAATTGGCGCGACCGTCACACTTCAACAACTCTTCGAATCCGAACACTGCCCCGCCGCGTTAAAATCCGCGCTTAAACTCGAAGCGCCGTTGAATTTGCGAAACTCCGCCACCGTCGCGGGGACGCTGGTCGCATGCGATGGGCGTTCCTCGTTTGCCGCCTCCCTGCTCGCGCTCGATGCAAAGATCGAACAGGCGATATTCGATCATTCGAATATCGAATATCGAATATCGAATATCGGCGAATTTCTCCCGCTCCGCTCAACCCGCCTTATCACAAAGATCACGCTTCCACTCAACGCTGCATTTGCATTCGAATACGTCGCGCGGACTCCGTCCGACAAACCCATCCTCTGCGCCGCGCTCGCGCAATGGACCAGCGGGCGGACTCGCCTCGCGGTCGGGGGCTGGGGCAAATCTCCGTCGCTGGCGATGGACGGGACCGAATCCGAGGGCATCGAAACCGCCGCCCGCAACGCCTGTCACGAAGCGGCGGACGAGTACGGCTCGGCGGAGTATCGCATGGAAGCCGCAGCGACTCTGGCCGGGAGATGCCTGGAAAATTTCAGAACGCCTTAAACCGATCTCGCGTCATCCACCCGCCTTTGCCTTCTGCCTCCCGCCTCACCCCCGGCTCCTCCCCAACATCTCCTCGCTGACCTCATCCAGTTTCAACGAGATCACCTGGCTCGCCGAATCACGGCCCATCGTCACGCCGTAGATCACATCCGCCGCCTGCACGGTATTGCGGTTGTGCGTGATGACCACGAACTGCGTGTCTCTGCTCAACTCGCGCAGGAGATCGCGGAAGCGCCCCACGTTGGCTTCGTCGAGCATCGCGTCCACCTCATCCATCACACAGACCGGCGTCGGCGAGACTTTGAGCAGGGCAAAGACCAGCGCAATGGCGGTCAACGAACGTTCGCCGCCGGAAAGCAAAGCCAGTCCCTGCTCGCGGCGGCCGGGCAGTTTCGCTTCGATCTCGATGCCTGTTTCCACTAAATTATCGGGGTCGGTCAATGTCAATCGCGCCGAGCCGCCGCCGAATAGTTTGATAAAAATATTTCTAAATTCGTTCGCAACCAGCTCGAACGTCTTGTGAAATTCACGTTGGGTCAAATCATCCAACTCGGCGATCACCTGGCGCAGGTCCGCTTCGGCTTTTTTCAAGTCCTCGGTCTGTTCCTTCATAAATTTAAACCGCTCCGACTCGGCTTGAAATTCCGTCTGCGCTTCGGGATTCACCGCGCCCATGCGCCGCACTTGTTGCCGCGCCCGCGACATCTGATCTTCGAGATCGGGCGCGAGTTCGGTCACCACCGGCAATTGCTCCACCATGCCCTCCAGCGGCAGCGGCACCGGCCCCGAAACATTTTCGCGATAATCGAATTGCACCAGACCAAAATCGTCCTCGATGCGCACGCGCAGTGAGTTCAACGCTTCCTGCCGCCGCGCCGCTTCGAGTTGCATCTGTCCCAACGCGCGCTCGGCGTTGGTCATGCTCCGCTGAGCCTCCGCCTCCCGCGACTGAAACTCCAATTCCTGCTGTTCGGCGGTCTCCACATCTTTTTCGGCGGGTTCCATTTGTGCGCGCAGGCTTTCGATCTGCCCGCCCAACTCAGCCTCAATGTTTCGATACGATTCTTTTTCCGCGTCCAGCCCGTTCAACGACTGCACGGTCTCTTCCAGTTTTTTCGCGGCCTCCGCTTTTTGCGCGAAGAGTCTCTCGGTCGCGCTGTCGCGCTCCATGCGGCGGTTCAACGCCTCGCCCAGTCCGCCCTTTGCCACCGCCTCGCGCGTCGTCCAATACGTGACTTGTGTTTGAATTTCTTCGATGGACAACGCCGCCAGCGCAGACGTTAACGCGCGGATGGATTCGTGCCCCTCGCCAGCCTTCGCTTCATTCTCCGACATCAAACCTGCCGCGCGCGCCCGCTCCGACTCTGCCTGCGAACGTTCGCCGGTCAACGCCTCGACCTGACTCTTCGTAAACTCGGCCTGCCGTCTCGCCGACTCAACCTCCAGCGCAACTTTCTGCTCCGCGTCGCGCGCCGCTTCCAATGTTTGTCTCGCCTCGCGGACAGCCGCTTCGGCTTGCGCCCGCTCCCCGCGCGCCGAGTCAACCTGCGCGGTCAACGCCTGCAACGAGGCTTCGAGAACGGTTAAGGTTTCAGCGACGGAAGACAGCGCGTCCTGCGCCTCGCGTCGTTGGCGCGGCCGGCTCAACGGTCCGGAGCGAGGTGTTTTTCCTGCCAGGATCAAACCGTCCGCGCGGAAGACTTCGCCAGCCAGGGTCACGACTCGGGCCTGAGTCGGCAGACCGGAAATCAAGCGCCGCGCGGCATTTCTATTTTTCACAACCAACGTATTCCCCAACAGCAACTTCGTGGCTGCGCGCAGATCATCCGGGATCGTCAAAAGCGAATCGGCGAGACCGAGGAAATCAGGATCGGCGATGGAGATTTCGGAAGTCTTCGAGACTTCCGAAATCTGGTTGAGCGGAAGAATCGCGGCGCGGCCCTCGCCCTGCTCCAGCAGGTTGAGCGCCTCGTCCACAGATTCGCCGCTGACGAGAATCGCGTCGAGCGAATCGCCAAGCGCGGCGGAGATGGCAGTCTCGAGTTCGGCTGGCACGTCGAGAGCCGCGCTGAGCGCGCCGCGCGCGTTGAGGCGTGATTGACGCGCCGCGTCCAGCAGGAGGCGCGCGCCTTCGGCATAACCAGCCAGCGAAGCGTCCGCCTGTTCGAGGACTTCAAGTTGGGCTTGCAGGCGGGCTTGTTCCGCGGCGCGCGCGTCGCGCTTGTGCATCGTCTCGCGCAGATCGGATTCTTTTTCTTCGACAGTCTTGCGCTTTTCATCGCTGGTCTGTTCGGCTTTCGTCAACTTTGATTCAGCGGCTTCGCGTTTGAGGCGGGCGTCGTTGAAGTGCGATTCGATTTTTCGCAAGGCGTCGTCGGCGGTTTGGATCGCCGCCTGCGCCGATTCGATTTTTTGATTCAAGGCTTCGATGCGCGTCTTCAATTCGTCGAAACGGGCTTGCGCTTCGGCGCGCTGTTCACTCAACGACGTGACCTGTGTCCGCGCTTCGAAGAGTCGCGTTTCGGCGGCGGCGCGCTCGGACTGGCGCGCCTGCAACGCGGACTGCGCCGCGAGCAATTGCGATTTTGCCTCGTCGTGCTCGCCCTGCAAACGCGCGGCTTCCTGTTCGGCTTCGATGACGCGCTCGCGGGCAAGAGACTCTTCACCGGCGGCGCGTTCCTGTTCCGCCAGCAGGGACTGTTGAGTCGCGCTCAATGCGCGGCGGCGCTCTTCCAGCACTGCCAGTTCGCGGCTCAAATCCTGTTTGCGGTTATGCACCTCCGCCGACTCGCGATGCCAGGCGTTGAGTCGCGCGCGCAGACCGGAGAGACGCTCGCGGAATCCGCCAAACTCCGCCTGCACTTTTTCGTACGCGTTGCGCGATTCGCCCGTTCGCCATTCCTGCTGGCGGGCTGAGGCTTGCGCGTCGGTTAATTCCTGCTGGGCGTGATGCCAGTGATAGCCGTACCAATCCAACAGCAATACTTTAAGGTCGGCTTGCGCGTGAGAAAATTCCGCGGCGCGTTTGGCCTGGCGTTCCAGCGATTTCAAACGCGGCTCAAGTTCGGCGAGGATGTCGAGGACGCGTTCAAGATTCCGCTGTGTCGTTTCGAGTCGCTTGAGCGCGTCTTCGCGGCGGACGCGATAGAGACCAATGCCTGCCGCCTCTTCAAATAAGCGACGGCGTTCATCCGCTTTGAGGGCGAGCGAGGCGTCCACCAGTCCCTGACCGAGGATCGTGTACGTGCGTTCGCTCAAACCGGAAGCGGCGAGCAGTTCATTTAAATCGCGCAAGCGGACTTGTTGTCCGTTCAGCAAATATTCGTTGTGACCGTCGCGGTAGGCGCGGCGCGTCATCGCCACTTCGGAGAAGTCCACCGGCAGCCAGCCGGTCGTGTTGTCGAAGACGATGGTCGCGGAAGCCATGCCTGCTTTGGCGCGCTGTTCGGACCCGGCGAAGATCATGTCTTCGGTTTTCTTGCCGCGCAAGAGTCCGTAGGATTGCTCGCCGAGAACCCAACGCAGCGAGTCGGCGATGTTCGATTTGCCAGAGCCGTTCGGTCCGACAATGGCAGTGATGCCATCGCCGAATTGAAATTCCATGCGCGAGGCGAAGGTTTTGTATCCGTGCAGTTCGAGGGATTTGAGTCGGAGAGGCATGTGTGGTGTTGGTGTGGGTATTCGGTATTCGATATTTGATATTCGATATTCGATATTCGATATTTGATATTCGATGTTTGGTGTGCGATACTCGGCGTGCGGTGTTGGGCTGGCGCTTATTCCAGTCCCAGTGTTTTTAACGCTGCGCTGGCGGCTGCCTGCTCGGCAATGGCTTTACTCGACCCGCTTCCGCTCCCAAGCGCTTCGCCGTTCAGGCGAACTTCGATCTCAAAGGTGCGCGAGTGTTCGGGTCCGCTCTTGTTCACGATCGCATAAGCAAGCGCGCCAAGTTTATTTCCCTGCGCGTGTTCCTGCAGGCGGGACTTTGAATCGGAAAGATCGGGTCTGGCGAAGATCTTCCCGCATGCCGCTTCAAACATCGGTTCGATGAATTGAGCGCAGAGTTCAATGCTGGTCTCCAGATACAGCGCGCCGATAAACGCCTCGAATGCGTCGCACAACAACGCGTCGCGGTCGCGCCCGCCGGATGTCAGTTCGCCGCGTCCCAAACGCAAGGCTGGACCAAAATTCAAGTCGCGGGCGAACGAGGCAAGTTGCTCTGTCCGTACCAGCGAGGAGCGCAAGCGTGTCAACTCGCCTTCCGCCATGTCCGCGAAATGATGATACGCCCACGCGCCCGCCAGAAAATCCAGCACGGCGTCGCCGAGAAATTCAAGGCGTTCGTTATCCTCCTGCGCGCGCGGGCTTTCGTTCACGTATGAACTATGCGTGAGCGCCCGTTCGAACAAGTCCATTTTTTTAACGGGCAAGCCCAGCCGTTCCACCAACTCTTGTACGGCGCGGAAATCGGTTCCGTCATTAGGTTGTGACGACACGGGAGACCTCCCGGAACTCAGGGAGCGCGAAGTCCCATCCCGGTTGGAAACTCGCGGTCCATCAGTTCCAAAATTAAACGTGAGCCGAATTGTAATGCGAGATGCGCAAACGGCAAAGGTCTCCTAAAAAGGTTTCCATGTCTTTCTCAAAGTCGGAGATTCCTCAACGCGAGTTACGCCAATCAGCGAATGACGCGAATAAACCCAGGAAAATTCGCGAAATTCGCCTATTCGTGGCATTCGCGTTCCAAATCCGCCGGTTTGTCAAGCGACAAGGTTTCGCAATCCAAGTTGACAGAGCATAACCCATCGGGTATGCTTGCGCCCGTCCGGGCAGGCCCGGCGCGGCGAAACTCCGCAAACCCCGCCAGGTCCGAAAGGCAGCAACGGTACGTGGAAGTCTTCGGGCGCCGCCGGTGTCCTGCCTGGGCATTTTCATTTCCCCTCACCTGTGGCAAAATAAACCAATGAAACGATGGGTTTGGATTCTCCCCGCGCTCGTGATCGGGACCGCGCTGGGTTTGCTGTATGGTTGGGTGGTTGATCCGATCGAGTTCACCGACCTGACTCCTGAAACACTGCGCGCCGATTATCGAGCCGATTATATTTTGATGGTGGCGGAAGCCTATCAATCGGAAAAAGACGCCGACCTCGCCGCGCGTCGACTCGCGATCTTCGGCAGTGACTCACCCGCCGAGATCGCCGCATCTGCGCTTCCCTTCGGAAGGGAAAACGGATTCAGCGCATCGGAAATTTCCGCCCTCGAGACTCTGGTCGCCGCGTTGCGCGCATGGCAGCCCGCATCGGGAGCCGCGCCATGAGCGAACGCCGATTCCCCTGGGAGGCTGTGCTTGCATTCATCTTCGGCGCGGCGCTGGGACTGGCCTACGCGTGGGTTCTTGCGCCGGTGCAGGTGATCGACTCCGCGCCCGAAGCCCTGCGCGCCGAATTCAAAGATCAGTATCGCGCCGCCATCGCCGCCAGCTACGCCGCCAATGGAAATTTAACTCGCGCGCAGTCGCGCCTGGCCCTGCTCAACGATGCAGACGCATATCAATCTCTCTCGGCGCAGGCACAGCAATTGCTCGCCGCCGGTCAGACCCGCGAGTCTCAGCAGGTGGCGCAACTTGCCTCTGCCTTGCAGGGACTCGCTCCCACAGTTGCTCCGTCCACGCCAACCGTTCCCATCGCCGCGACTTCCACGCAAGCGCAGGATCCCAACGCGGCGGCAACCTCAACTCCGATTGAAACCGAAACCCCGCTCCCCTTCTATACCGCCACCGCCCGCCCCACACACACTCTCATCCCCACGCCCGGCAAGCCATTTGAACTGGGGACGCAAGAGAATGTTTGCGACGAGTCGATTGGAGAAGGTCTCTTGCAGATCACTGTTCAATTAACCTCGCGGCGGCAACTGCCGGGCATCGAATTGATCCTGTCGTGGTCCGGCGGCGAGGAGCATTTCTTCACCGGTCTCAAGCCGGAACTCGGGAACGGCTACGCCGATTTCAACATGACCTCCGGCGTGTTCTACACCTTGCGCGCCGCGGAGGGAGGCGCGGTCGTGCCAGCCCTCACCGCGCCCGTCTGCCCGGCCGCAAACGGCGGAACCTTCTTCGGCGGGATTCGTATCGTACTCCAGAGACCCTAACCATATTGCCGCGGCGGCAGAGACCGCCAAACACACGCTTTCGTGAAGCGCCGATTCGATCACCTCAAAGAAATTCCTCACGGTAAAAATAATTTTTCAAATACCGGAATAAAAAAACAGGTTCCTCGAATTCGAGGAACCTGTTTTGATTGAGAACAAATCTACGGGATCACATTCGCATTCAGCACATCCGTACCGAGGACGATCTCCACATCCACCGTCGAGCCGGGTGTCGGTTCGAATTTAACCTGCGTGGTGCCGGAGGCGCCGTTCAAACCGAAGAGATACAACAGGAAGCGCATGGTATACAACTTGGATGAATACAACTTGATGTAGGTCTTGTCGGTGGCGCCTACACTACCCACCTCGGTCACGTTGACGCCAAGTCCCTGCAGGTAGATCGCCGCGCGCTGGCCGAAGTCACCGGCAAAGGTACCGTTGACCACGCGCACGCGCGAGTTCTCGGATTGGACCAGCGCCAGCGGATCGCCGCCAGACATGAGCGGGCTGGCCGGCCCGCCTGTCGAGAAGATTTCATCGCGCAGGATGCGCACCTTGTCCGTAATGGGTTTCAGTACCGCCGCATCCGCGCCGCCATATTGAATGTGCGCGGGGATGACCATGCTCTCATCTATGACACGCATATGGATGCTGTCGCGCTTCACTTCCGAAAGCAGGAACGCGAGGCGGATACCATCCTCGAATGAGATGCTGGTGTGAATGCCGCCGGACATGCGGTTGTATAACTCCGGCGCCTGCTTGACGAAGGTGGGAAAATAATTGGGCGAAAAAACCTTCTCCATGATGGCGAAGATCACATCCTGCTGGCGGCTGGCGCGATCCACATCGCCGCCCTCCGTTTTGCGGGTGCGGGCATACGCAAGCGCCTTTTCGCCGTTGAGGTGACGCAAGCCAGGCGTGACTACCAGTTTATCCTTGCCCGAGCCGAGCGGGTCCAGCACAAGACGCTCCTTCACCAGGATGTCAATCCCGCCGATAGTGTCTATCATTTCAATGAAGGTGTTGAACTCCACCTGGGCGTAGTAATGCACCGGCACGCCGAGAAATTGCTCAATGGTTTTCATGGCAAGGCCGGGGCCGCCGCCCGGCAACTTCGATCCCTGACCGATGGAGTAGGCTGTATTGATGCGCCCGTAGCCGGAGCCGGGGATGTTCACCCACATGTCACGCGGGACGGACAGCATACCCGCCGTCTTCGAGACCGGGTCGAGGGTGAAGAGGATCATCGTGTCGGAACGCGGCGCGCCTTTGCCTGCTTCCCAGTCGCGGTAGTCCACGCCGATAAACAGCACGTTCACACGGCTCCCGCCATCCCAGGTAGGCGTATCCGCTTTGGGAGCCTCCAGGACCGGCGTGACGTTCACGGGGACGGTGGCAATGGGTGTGCCTTGCGGGTTAAAAATTTCCACGCCGGGCTGCAGCCCACAGGAAGCGGGCGCGCGGCCGGGCAATTCGGTGATCGTCCAGCAGCCGGTGAAACTGCGAACAAAGAACGAGACGGCAACCGCAAGCCCAATTCCAATCACCCAGTAGATGATGGAGCCAACGGAGGGGCGCTTGAACGAAATTTTTGGCATT
The DNA here is from genome assembly GCA_019187665.1 of Anaerolineales bacterium. Lineage (GTDB taxonomy): Bacteria > Chloroflexota > Anaerolineae > Anaerolineales > Villigracilaceae > Denitrolinea. Next base: position 212,108 of record JABARH010000010.1, on the reverse strand, counting down.
GAAAATTTTGACATAGACGCTTTCTGTTTATGGTTTCACGTAGATCATGTTCACGCCGAGTTTCTCCAGCCCGCGTTCGGCCCAATACTGCAACGCGGCGGAATCTTCGGACATGGATTCGATCATCGGGCGAATGGCGCGCACATCGGTGATCTCGGCGAGGGCGCGCGCGGCGTGGATTTTTGCGGAGGGCGGTCCGCTTCGCAGCACGTCGAGCAGGGATTCGACAGCGGGATGGCCGATGGCGGCCAGGGCTTGCGCGGCTAATTGGGCGGTGAGACTGTCCGCGTCGTTCAGCGCCTGGGTCAGAGGGCGGATGGCAGCCTCGATGGGGTGATCGCGCAGCCCCAACGCGGCGCACTGCCGGACCTCGGTTGAGGAATCCGCGAGCGATGGAATGAGCAGGGCCGGGTCCAGGTGAGGAAGCGATGCAAGGGCGCGGGTTGCCCACCAGCGGGAGTCTGCGTCCGGCGAGGAGAGCAAGTCGCGCAGATGCGGGATGAGCGTTTCACCGATTTGCGAGAGGGCGGCGCAAGCGGCTTCGGCGCGAGAGTCGTCGCCGCTGATTAGATCGGCAAGCAGGCTTTCGAGCGCGGGCATTATTTTGCGGGAGGCGGGACCGGCAGGTTGGATGCGTCGGTGGCGATCCACTTGTCGCCCTCTTCGATGAGCATGATGGGAATGTCATCTACGATGGGGTATTTGCGGCCGCAGTCGTTGCAGATGAGCCAGGCATCTTTGTAGAGCGTGAGCATTCCATCTTTTTCGCGGACACAGTGGGGGCATCGTAAAATTTCGAGCAGTTCGGCGCTGGGCATGGTTTCTCCGTTTTTACAGGCGGCTATTTTACTGCATTTCATCGGGCGGGTTGAGGTTTTCGATATTCGATATTCGATACTCGATACTCGATATTCGGCATTCGATATTCGGTGTTCGATATTCGGTGTTCGAGGTCAATCAATATTGATAGGGCGCCAGGCACAAGCCTTTTTTGTCGGCAAGTTTTTCCACGTTCTCCGTGCCGGGGCCGAATTGACAGATGGCCTGCCAGGGTTCGTAGTGTGTCTTGAACGTATCGGTGAGATAAACTGTTCCGTTTTTATAAACCGTACGCGTGACGGTCACATCGGAGCCGTCGGCAGACCAGTCCACCTGCTTGATCTGGCCCTTGGGCAGTTCGGGGTTCGGCTCGAAGAGCGGTTCGGGCGCGGGGACGATGTTAATGGGGCCCGTTGTGTTCCACTCCACACTGCGGCCGTCGGAGGTGGAATAAAATTTCCAGGTGAGGGAATTACTGGTGAAGTAGGTTTCCATCAAAATGTAATAGGGCGAGTCGTTGACGAATTTAAAGTCCACGAGCGGGAAGTAGACGGTTGCGTCCATGCCGGCCCATTTTGCGTCGCGCCCGCCGCCGGAAGTGCGCTCGTAATAGGAAACACGATAGGCGTGCGGGATGCGCTCCAAAACAGGGAAGCCGGCGAAGAAGACGGTGCGGAAGAGAGTCGTGCTGACCTGGCATACGCCGCCGCCCACGCCTTTGATGGTGCGCCCGTTGTAGATGATCCACGCTTCGGTGAAGCCGTTGTCGAGGCTGACATCGCCCATGATCTCGCCCATCGAGAAGGTCGCGCCGGGGGCGACGAAGATTCCGTGAAATTGTTTGGCGGCGATTTCGATATTTTGCAGGCGTTCCGCAGTCGAGCCGTAGAAGTAGGTGGTCTGGACACTGATGGCTTCGCGGATGCCGAGCGATTCGGCGGTGGCGGTGTCGCTGATCTGCGGCTGGACTTCGTTGACGACCAGCGGGATAACGTGTTCGCCGCGTAACAACGCGTCGTTGACGGCGGACATGCTGGCGGGAAAATCAACCGAACGCCCGACGGTGGAGTTTTCGATCAGGACGAGTTGCGACGTCGGGTCATCGAAATAAAATTTCGCGTCCTTCGCTTTGCGGTCCACCTGCGCGGCGATGGGAGTCAGAATCTGCGCGAGGGCGCCGGGTTCAAGTCCCACGCGAATTTCGGAGCCGATGCGTTGAACAGTGAGCATGTTCGCGAGTGTGTCGGCGGTGTAGACCCACGGGCCGGGGTCGCCGATCTGAGCGTTCGGCACAACGATCTGCATCGGTTGGGAGAGAATCCGCCGCGCAGTCTCGGCTTGCGAAGAGACGTCCATGATGGCCGGTTGTTCTTCGCGGATAGACAATGGAATTTCCGCGTCGCGGAAACTTTGCAGGTGCGCGCTCAGCACGGCGAGAGTCGCATCCACGTCCACCAGGCGGCCGCTTTGACCCGGCTGCGCGATCACGTTCAGCCCGTCAACGCGAAGCGAGGCTTCGAGGACAGGACGATTAACCTGCACCGCGGCTTGATTCACGTAGGCGTACGCGACGCGTTCATCGAGGATCACGACGGGTGACAAGTCCATACCGCTGTGACGCGTGCGGATCTGATCGGCAAGGGCGCGCAACGGATTCCCGCTTCGCCCGAGACGGTAAGCGGATTGCGCCGTGGACGATGCGTCGAAGACCATGCCCAATTCCACGGGCGAAGCGACCCAGGTCTTCTCTTCGAATCGCAGGGCGACTTTTCCAGTGAGAGGAAACGACAAGGACTGGTTAAGTTTTGCGGAAGCCTCCTGCGGGCTCAGTCCGGAGAGGTCCACGCCTGCCACGCTCACGCCAGGGAAGATTCGTCCGGCGTAGATCAGTTGATAGCCAAGCATCCACATCACGAGGAGGGCGAGGAAGAAGATCAGCCCGCCGGTCAGCGCGGTAATGAGATGCAGAAGACCGAATTGGGAGCGCGGCATGGAGGAAGAATAAGCGGCCATGGAATAAATTATACCTGTTCGAGTGAGAGATGGATTAATAACCGATATTATGCAGATTCAGATTGACTTCTGCCAGCGACTCGGGCGGATGGGGGCTGCCTCGAGAGTCCATCCCTGCGCCTTCACGGCGGACAATCGCTTGACATGCGAATTGTAAAAAGTTATTCTTATCATTGAAGGTCTATCACGAAATGAAACAGCGAATCTACTGGCACGATACAGTTGACATGCCGGAGGGCGACTCCGCCTCGCCTCTTCCGGACCGCGTAGCGGTCGCGGTCGTGGGAAGCGGATTCACCGGGCTGAGCGCCGCGCGGACGTTTGCGAAGCGCAATGTCAAGGTCGCGGTGCTGGAGGCGGAAACGATTGGCTGGGGGGCAAGCTCACGCAACGGCGGGATGGTCTTGACCGGGCTTAAACTGCCAATGCAAGCCGTCCTCAAAAAATACGGGCGCGAGACGGCGCGGCGACTCTTTCAATGTTCGCTTGATTCGGTCAGTGCGGTGGAGCAGATGGTCCGCGAGGAAAAGATTGACTGCGGTTTCACGCGCGCGGGTCATCTGCTGGCGGCGAACAAGCCCAAACATTTCGACGCGCTGAAAGAGGAAGTGGAATTTATGGCGCGCGAGTTCGATCACGAGGTTCGACTTGTGGCGCCGGGCGAGATGCAACATGAGATCGGCTCGACGATCTATCATGGCGCGCTGGTGGACGAGGCCAGCGGCGGTTTGAACCCGGCGCGCTATGTGGCTGGGCTGGCGCGGGCGGCGCAAAACGCCGGGGCGAGTCTCCATGCCGGGGCGCGAGTCGCCCGCATTAGGCGGAGCGGGACGCGCTTTGTCGTCGAGACACAGAGGGGCCGCGTGGAAGCCGAGTCGGTTTTCATCGCGACAGCCGGATACACGGGGAGCGTCACAAAATCATTGCAGCGAAAAATTGTCCCGATCGGTTCGTTCATCATCGCCACAGAAAGATTATCCGACGATCTGGCGCGCGAACTCAGCCCGAAGAATCGCATGATCTTCGATTACAAACATTACCTGAATTATTTTCGGCTGTGGGATGGGCGGATGATCTTCGGCGGGCGGGCGGCGTTCTTCCCCGAAAATAAAAACACGATCGCAAGGAGCGCCGAAATTTTGCGCCGCGAGATGATCGCGGTGTATCCGCAATTGAGAGATGTGAAGGTGGACTATGTTTGGGGCGGAACGCTGGATTTTGCCTTCGACATGATGACGCACGCGGGCGAGGCGGATGGAATGTTTTACGCGCTCGGCTACGCGGGGCATGGCGTGGCAATGGGGACGTATCTCGGAAAGACGGTCGCGGAGGCGATGCTGGCGGGGAATATCCGCGAACATCCCTTCGCGCAATTTAATTTCCCCGCCGCGCCATTGGGACTCTACGATGGCCGCCCATGGTTTTTGCCGCTGGCGGGATTATGGTACAAGATTTTGGATTGGGTGGAGTAAAGCGATGAAATATCCGCCAGGCGGCTTTGTTTTTTTACAGCCTGGGGTTACGCATAATTGGCGTTCTCTAACGCCAGCCGCCGAGCAGGCAACAATAAAAAATGTTCATGAGTCGGTCATGCTTTTTTCGACAGATTGCCCTCAAAAACAGTTACAGTTCTTGCGGCAAGGATTAAAGAATTATAGAATTTGATGGCGGGTTCGTTCTCCGGCTCGGCGGCTGAAACCTGCAAACCTGCCTGGTGCCGTGCGCTTTTGGATTGCAGGTCTCAGCCGCCGATCCTTTGATACGCCATTTCAATAAACGGCTTTGCCGTTTCAAAATCCGTCATATTCTTTATTGCGATTTCAAAATCGCCTGTGCCAAAATGACCTTTGCCTGTCATGTCTCTTGAGATGGAGGGTGGATGTTCTATTTCTTTTGGATTCAATTTTAGAAATAACAACGCGCGTTGATTCTGCACTTCCATACAAACAATATTTTGGGAGGTTTTGTAGGCGATGTAGTTCTTTTTCGGGACTTCTTGAATGACCGAATCAATCCCCATAATAAATTCCTGAATGGCAAGAACAACATCCCTGATTTCATCGCTCTTGCCTTCGATGTGTTCTTCAAAAGTGTAAACGCCTGTTGCTCTGGTCATGGCGGCTTTTTTGCCAGCGGCAACCATGACCGGGTTTTTACCGTTGCTTTCTGCCTGGCTTTCTTCAATCGCAGAAGGTGAGTAGCCTGCCTGCAAAACCTTTTCCAAATACAGAAATTTATTCTGGAAAAGATGATAGGACCACAGTTCGATATTTGCGCCCATCATTTGCACGGCATACAGATCATATTTTTTATAGTTCGGCGCAATGCAAATTACCCGAATTTCAGACCAGTCAACTTCAACCGAATTCCCCAATGCTTTTTGAACGGCTCTTTCAAAATCGCCTTGATGGTCTTTCAGCCACGCCAGATAGAAAAGGCTCTGGTTTACCAGTTCAGACGATTCAACTTTTTTGTATTCGATGATGACGGGGTTGTCATCTTCCGATAAAGCCAGGGTGTCTATCCTGCCTGAATGTTGATACCCGGTGGGAAATTCAGATTTTACAAGGCGGCAATTAAACACGGTCTCCAAATTGCTCTCGACAAGACTTTGTAAATTTCTTTCGAGTGCAAAGTTGGATTGGGTCAAAACCGATAATTTGTGATTGGCTATCTCGAAAAGAGGCATGGTGTTTTTTACCTTTGGCGCTTGACACTCAATTATCCGCCTCCCGCCAGCGCGAGCAAGCCCGGCGGGACCCAGAAATCTCCCAGCCCCAGCGTGCTGAGCGCCAGCGAGACGAGCAAAACAGCGAGACCGACTCCGATCAGGATGCGGTCTTTTGTTTTGTACTCCAATTTTTGCAGCCACGTGCGCGGACCGGTTCCGAAGGCGCGCAAATCCATCGCGTCTATGATATCTTCACTGCCGATGATGGCATGGATCGTGACCGGCACCATCAACGGTCCCAGTTTGCGGACCTGGGCGAAGAGTCCGCCCTGAATTTTTTCCAACTCAAAGCCGCGCGCTTTTTGGGCGTCCATCGTCAATTGAAAATCGCGGCTGAAAGTGGGGATGAAGCGCATGGTCAGGTCCATGGCGTAGGCGATCTTGTCGGGCAGGCCAAGTCCGCGAAAGGTGATGCCATACAGCGCGGGGTTAAGCGAGTATGGAATCAGAATCGTCATAATGGCAATGCTGAAGACACGCACAAATTGACTGACTCCGAAGAAGGCGCGTTCGACCGTGATGTCCAGCGCGGGAGTCCAGCCGAGGATCGAGAACGACGCTTCGAGTCTGCGGATGAGATGTTCCTGCTCGTAGAGTTCCATCCCGCCGCGGCCGGTCAGGAAAGTAAAAAACGCAAAGATGAGAACAAACCCAACGATGAACAAGAATGCGCGGCGGATCTCGTTCCATGTCACGCCGGAGGTGAGCAGAACGAAGAGCGTGATTCCCGCAAAAGGCAGGAGGAAACGCACGTCCCAGAAGGCGAGCGTGGACATGAGGAAACAGCCGTAGAACATGATCCACGCACGCGGATCAAACGACTGGATGAAGGAACGAGCGCGTTGACGATAGCGCCAGGCGACGAGCATTGTAGTTGGTGGTTGGTGGTTGGTGGTTGACAGCAGGTCATGCCGTCAACCACCAACTGTAAACTGTCAACCGATTAACGACCGGACTGTTTCTGCACTGCCGCGTACGCACCGACGAGCAATGGCACGAGGATGGCGGCGAAGATCAGGTTCGGTCCAGCCGCGGGCAGGAACTCGCCCACGATGGCGGCGGCGGGGCTGAAGCCGTTGATCCAAATATCGGAGATGGCCGCGAAGCCGAGTCCGATGATGTTGCCCAACATGCCCCAGATGACAGCCTCGCCGACACTCACATTCTTACCGAAGGCAAAGCGCACCACCAGCACGAGCACGAAGCCAACCAGCAGGGCGATCCCGGCGGTCAACGCGATGGGCTGGTCGCCGAAGACGCCATTGGCAGGATCGAAGAACATCATGTTGGTCTGGTTGCGGTTCACGAAATAGAAGATCGTGGCAAGCGCCGCCAGCGCGCCGCTGACCCACAACACGGTGTCTGTGGCTTTCTTGCGGTCTGCAAAGAGCGCGGGCAAACCGGCGATGAATCCGATCAAGCCGTTGCCGATGCTCCACTGCGGCGAGAGTCCGAAGCCGGAGATCGCGTCGCCGAACATGTTGCCGACCGCGCCGGTGAAGAAACCGACGATGGGGCCGAAGGCATAGCCGAAGAACATCGGGATCGCAATCGCGGGGCGCAGGGCAACCTGACTCAGCGAGGGAACGACAAACACGGTGGCGTTGAAGTACCACGAGAACACGGCATACAGAGCCGCGCCGATCGCCATCCACACCACCTCGCGTGTCCCGACTTCCCAGGCTTTGCTGTCCTTGTTGAAGAAGTACACCGCGAACGCGATCAACAAACCGATGACCACGAACGCGAAGCGCAGACCCAGCGTGGAGTTATCCGTCTGGAAGCGCTCAATGCCGAGCATGTTGCCCAGCACAAAGACCAGGAGGGCGAAGACACCGAAGATGATCACCAGCCAGGTCACGACCGAAGTAAGTCTTTTGTCCATCTCATTCTCCTTTGAACTGATTTTGTAACGCGACAATCGTGTCGCGGTTTACACATGCGCCAGCGCCTCTGCCCGCAGGAAACGCCCGGTCTCGCTGAAGCGCTTCACGTTCAGGGCAAGCAGCGAACTCGGGATCACGCGGCAGGCTTCCAGCCGCGAAAAATCGCGCAACACCTCATGCGGCGCGCCATCCGCAATGAGTCTCCCATCCGCCACGAGCAGGACGCGGTTGGCGTAGATCACCGCCAGGTCCACATCATGCGTGATGAACAGCGCCGCCTCGAAGCCGGGCAATTGCAGGATCGAATCCATGAAGTTCATATAGTTTCGATAATCCTGCCCGGCGGTCGGCTCGTCCATCGCCAAAATTTTGGAACGCATGGCAAGGATGGCCGCGATGCTGACGCGTTTTTGCTGGCCGAACGAAAGCGACAGCGGAGGGTCCTGCTCGTACTCGGAAAGGTTCACAATTCTCAGCGCCTCTTTCACCTCCGTTTCAATTTCGTTCTTCGAATGTTTAAGATTGGACGGACCAAACGCAAGTTCCTCGCGCACGGTCGGCGCGAAGAGCATATGGCTTGGGCTTTGAAAAACATAGCCAAGCGTTTTTGCGATTTCCGCAACAGTCGCCTCACGCGTATCTTTTCCGTCCACCAGCACGCGCCCCGATTTTGGTTTGAGCAGGCCGATGGCGTGTTTGACAAAGGTGGTCTTGCCCGAACCATTCGGACCCAACACCGCGATCACATCGCCGCGTTTAATGTCGAGATTGATCCCATGCAGGACTTCGACATCCGACTCGTAGCCGAAAGTGACATCCTCAAACCGGACAAGCGCCTCATCCCCGGACCTCGGGGCGGGCGCGCCCGGCAGAATTTGAATCTCGGCCGGGGCGGAATCCTTCTGCGCGCGGCGGATGATATCTTCAGCGGGCAGTTTCACTTCGCGGTAATTCACCACCTTTGATAACCCTGCCACCTCGCCCAGGTAACGGATGACTCCCTCGGTCATGTACAAGACTCGTTCGGGCTGGATACGCAAAACATCTTCCACGCGATGCTCGACCATCAGCACGGTCATGCCCTCGTCCGCGAGCAGGCGCACCGCGTCGAGCGTTTCAGCGGCGGAGGCGGGGTCGAGACTCGCCAGCGGCTCATCTAAAAGGAGGATCGAGGGACGCATGGCAAGCACGCCAGCCAGCGCCACTTTTTGTTTTTCACCGCCCGATAAAAGGAACGTATCGCGGTCACGCAAATCCTCAATCTTCAAATGCGCCAGCGCCTCGTCCACGCGCCGAAAAATTTCAGCGCGAGCGAGTCCGATGTTCTCCAGCCCAAAGGCAACCTCATTCAAAACCTTCGTGCCGAGGATCTGCCGTTCCGGGTCTTGCAGTACAGTTCCGATCTTTTGCGAGATCGCGGACAGTTTCATCGCTGTCGTGTCTTCGCCGTGAATGAGGACGCGCCCGCTCATCTCGCCCTTGTAACTGCGCGGGATGAGTCCGTTGATAGCGCGGACGAGAGTCGTCTTGCCGCATCCGCTGGCGCCGGCGATTAAAAGAATTTCGCCCGCGCGCGCCGCAAAGGAAATATCGTGGACGGCTGTCCCGGCGCGGTCGCGATAGCGGAAGGATAGATTTTCAACGACAAGAGGAGATGCGCTCATTGCGTGCAATTATCAGCGCAGTAGAGGGGAATGTCAAGAAAAGACGCAGGCAGCGAATGTGTTTCAAACGCAAGACGTTCGCTTGTCCGCGTAGCGGCTCAACAATATCGCATGGCGTATGACATTAACGCCACCCCAGTTTGTTCAGCCAGATCATCTCCAACGCGGTGCGCACGCAAAACATGTCAGCGGGCGTTACAACTGCCCTGGCGGGCGTTGCCAGGGGAGAACGTCCGCCTACGCCAGCGTCGAATGGATGACAACGTTTGCGTACACGTCCAACGCAGGCAATAAGTATCGCTCCCCTCAATAGGGTGTATACTGGACGGAAAGTCGGCCCGGCACAATTCAGACACCGCAAAGGAGAAATGCAAAATGGGACTCATGGACAAACTCAAGAACGCAGTCAATTCGATCACGGGGGGAGGCGCCAGAATTACGGTGACGGCCGAAAGCCCAACGCGCGACGCGCCGTTCAAGGTGAGGGTAAAAGCGGTTGTGGCCGATCAGGCGCTGGAGGTCAGCCGCGTTTACGTTCAGTTGAACGGACGAGAAACGGTGGTCGTCCACAATGTACATCATGATAATTACGTCCGCGATGAAACCGAGTATTGCAACACCTTCGACCAGGAATTCAACATCGCTCAGGCGCAGACTCTCAACGCCAAAGCGGAATACGAATGGGAGGGACAGGTGGAATTCCCGAAGAATATCCTGCCAACATATCGCGGACGCAACGCCACCCATGAGATTCGCATTCTCGCAGGGCTGGATACAAAGGGCAACGACCCGGACAGCGGATGGATCGTGTTGCCTGTGTAACCGGCGCACGGCAGGCCAGCGGCATATGACAAAAACCAGGTCTCTCGAAAGACCTGGTTTTTTTGTTTACGGGAGATATTGAGCGAACGCGCTTTCGAGTTGTTCCTGCGATGTGAAGCCGACGAATTTCTGCAACACCGTCCCAAGCGCGTCGAGCAGGTAGAGTTCGGGCTGGTAACGGAAGCCGAGGGCGCGTTGAAGGTCGAAGGTACGCGGATCGTCGGCGTCAACGTAGGAGAAAATGACGCGGCCAAAATATTTCGCCTCGAGCCCATGAACCATGGGCGCCATGGAGCGGCAGGTGCTTCAGGTGAAGCGGAAGAATTCGATCAGTTGCAATTGTCCCGACGCGAGCATGACCGTCGCGGGGTCGCTGGCGTGGAGTTCGGGTCCGCGCGAGGTGGCGATGGGCGGCGCGGCCTGGGTCGGCGCGAGGTCTGCGGCTGAAGTTGCCGCCATGTCGGTTGGGAGCGGCGCGGCGCGGATCGGAGTCGGGGAGGCGGGAGTCGGCGCGGGCGTTGGCGAGGGAGCAGCCGGGGCGCAGGCAGAGACCCATAAAATGACGGGCAGGCTAAAGGTCAGAAAGAGGCGGGCGGGTTTCATCGAGTCTCCTTTCTTGCGTACATTGACGATGAGTCGCCTGCCATCATTACATGCGAAACAGCGGGTTTCTGGTAGAAATCTGATTTTTGAAACGAGGAATTTCGTCACTTTGACGGTTGTGATTTCATGGACTATACTCGGTTGGGTCGCGCGGTTGGAACGCGAGCCGCGCAACCATGAAACTACCGAACTACAAAACTGGAGGTTTTCCATGGCTTTCAAATTAACGTACGCCACCATGTTCAATCCGCCCGAAGAGTTGCACAAGGGATTCGACAAGGCGGTTGCCGCGCTCAAGCAAAACCTGGGCAAAGAATATGGGATGATCATTGACGGCAGGGATGTGTTTGCCGACGAGAAATTTCAAGACTGTTCGCCCGTGAACACCGATTGGGTGCTGGCGGTGATGCAGAAGGGTAACGCCGCGCACGCCAACATGGCGATCGCCGCGGCGCGCAAGGCGGCCCCCGCCTGGGCGCGTACTCCATGGCGCAAACGCGTCGCGCTCGTCCGCAAGGCGGCCGCCAATATCGAGAAGCGTCTATTTGAATTGGGCGCGGCGATGGCGCTGGAAGTCGGCAAGAATCGCATGGAGTCGCTGGGCGACGTGCAGGAGACCGCCGACCTGATGTATTATTCCGCGCAGATGATGGAGGAGAACAACGGCTTCATCAAACCGATGGGCAAGGACCCGCTGGCGGGTTATGACGCGGCGAACCTGTCGGTTCTTAAACCCTACGGCGTGTGGCTGGTGATCTCGCCGTTCAACTTCCCATTCGCGTTGACCGGCGGTCCCGCCGGAGCCGCGCTCGTGGCGGGCAACACGATCGTCATCAAGCCCGCGACGGATACGGCGTGGATCGTGCGTTTGTTCGCCGAATGTTTGCGCGACGCGGGCTTCCCGGCCGGCGTGGTCAATTTTGTGACGGGTCCCGGCTCGACGCTCGGGCAGGCGCTGGTGGACAGTCCCGAAATTGACGGCGCAACTTTCACCGGCTCGTTCGACGTGGGCATGAAGATGTACCGCGACTTTGCCCAGCGCAATTATGTCCGCCCGATCGTGTTGGAACTGGGCGGAAAGAATCCCGCCATCGTTTCGCGCAACGCCAACCTGGACGACGCCTCGACCGGCATCCTGCGTTCTGCGTTTGGCTTGCAGGGACAAAAATGCTCCGCCGCCTCGCGCGTCCTTGTGGAGGAACCCGCCTACGATGAGTTGGTGCGTCTGTTGAAAGAGAAGACCGACAAACTCGTTCTCGGCGACCCGACCGAGCGCGCCACCTACAACGGTCCGGTCATCAATCAATCCTCGTACAATGATTTCAAAAATTTCTGCGAGGAGATCAATCAGGCGGGCGGAAATTTCCTGACCGGCGGCAACGTCCGCGTGGACGGCGATTTCGCCAAAGGTTATTTCTGCGAACCGACCTTCGTCACCGACCTACCGTTCAGCCATCGTTTGTGGCAGCATGAAATGTTCCTGCCCATCGCCACCATCGGCAAGGTCGGCAGCCTCGATGAAGCCATGCAGATCGCCAACAGTGTCAACTATGGGTTGACGGCCGGTTTCTACGGATCGCTCAAAGAGACCGAGTGGTTCTTCGACAATATCGAAGCCGGCGTAACCTACGCCAACCGCCCGCAGGGCGCAACGACCGGCGCGTGGCCCGGATTCCAACCTTTTGGCGGATGGAAAGGTTCCGGCGCCAGCGGCAAGAACGGCGGCGGTTACTATTACGTGCAACTGTACATGCACGAACAGATCCAGACTCTGATCAAGCCCGCCAAAAAGAAAGCCTCACCGAAAAAGAAGGCTGCAAAGAAAACCGCCCGGAAAGCGACGCGGCGGTAACAATGATTCGGTCAGCGCCGCGACATTCATGCTGCCCTGCACGGCAGAGAGAATCTTGCGGCGCTGACGTTGATCCATGAGCGACTTCATCGCCCGCGTGGGGACGTTTTTCTACCTGGTCGCGATCACGTTCTTCGTGCTGTTCGTTGCCTCCGACTCGGCGGCCGTGCGCGCCGCGGGCGAAAAGACAAATTACGACTTCTTCTTCATCGCGTTGATCCTCACCGTCATCGGCTTCTTTTTCCGCAAACGCGCCGCGCCGCCGCCCGCGGCCGAACGCTTCCGCATGATTCGCAAATGGCGCGAAAACCAAAAAGCCAGAGCGGCGGAAAAAAGCACATTACAAAAAGAGAAAAAATAACCATGACCAAACTCGCGCCGCTTTCCGAGGCTGTCTCCAAATACATCCACGACGGCGACCTGATTTATGCCGCCGGATTCACCCACCTGATTCCCTTCGCGGCCAGTCACGAAATCATCCGCCAGCGAAAAAAGAATCTCATCCTGGCGCGCGCCACCCCCGACCTGATCTACGACCAGATGGTCGCGGCGGGGTGCGCGCGCAAAATTATTTTTTCTTACATGGGCAACCCTGGCGTCGGGAGTCTGCGCCTGGTGCGCGGCGCGCTCGAACGCGGCGAACTGGAATGGGAGGAATATTCCCATTTCGGAATGATCACCCGTTTGCAAGCCGGGGCCTCGGGACTGCCCTTCCTGCCGATGAAACAAACCGGCGCGTCCGACCTTGAAGCGGCCAACCCGCGCATCCAACGGATCCGCGATCCCTACGGCGGCCCAGACCTGATCGCCGTGCCAGCCTTAAACCCCGATGTAGCCATCGTCCACGTTCAGCGCGCGGACGCCAACGGGAACGCGCATCTATGGGGCATTATCGGCGAACAGAAGGAGGCGGCCTTTGCGGCGAAGAAAGTCATCCTCACCGCCGAGGAGATCGTGGACGAATCCGTCATCCGCTCCGACCCGAACCGCACCATGATCCCCGGCATCATCGTCAGCGCAGTCTGTCACGTTCCGTTCGCCTGCCATCCATCCTACGCGCAAGGCTATTACGACCGCGATAACGAGTTCTACCTCGCCTGGGATAAGATCAGCGAATCGCCGGAAGAGGTGAAAAAATATCTGGATGAGTGGGTATACGGCGTAAAAAACCGCGAAGACTATTGGAAGAAACTTGGCGCGCAAGAACGCCTCAATCTCCAGCCGCAGATGAGCGCGCCGGTCAATTATGGGAAATATTGATTGGCGGATGAACATTCCTCACTTTGACCTCGGCGGCGGCAAAACCCCGCTTCACTTTCTGCACGCCAACGGATACCCGCCGGATTGCTACAAGCCTCTCTTCGAATATTTGCAGCCTCGCTTCCGCATCTTTGGAATGTATCTTCGTCCGCTCTGGCCGGACACCAAACCCGAAGAGCTCAACGATTGGCATCCGCTTTCGGATGACCTGCTTCGATTTCTGGACGAACAAAAAACAGCGCCTCTCCTCGCGGTGGGGCACTCCATCGGAGCGATCGTCACCTTGCGCGCGGCGTTGCGTGGACCAAATCGGTTTCGCGGGATCGTCCTGATTGACCCGGTGCTGTTCCCGCCATCCTTCATCGCCCTGTGGAATCTCGCCCGCGCAACGGGCATGGGAAATCGCGTTCACCCAAAACTGGAGGGCGCGCTGAGCAGGCGGCGAAACTTCGACAACCTCGACCTCGTTTTTCGCGGCTACCGACAGCGCGCGGTGTTCCGCAACTTCTCGGATGAAAATTTACGCGCCTATATCGCCGGGATGACGCGGCCCAGCGCGCGCGGCGGCTACGAACTCGTCTATTCGCCGGAGTGGGAGGCGCGCATCTACCACACCGGTATCTGGCGCGATATGGACCTGTGGCGCGGCCTGCGGACTCTTCGCCTGCCGACGCTCATCCTGCGCGGCGCGCAGTCCGACACCTTTTGGGCAAAGACGGCGGAACGGGCGCGGCGCATCAACCCGCAGGTGCGAATCGAAGCGATCGCGGACGCGGGGCATCTCGTCCCACTCGAACATCCGCAGGAAGTTGCAAATTTGATCTTTTCTTTTTCAAAGGAGTTGGCATGACCGAATATTCTTCAGCGGAATTGATGATCGTCAACGCCGCGCGGCTCTTGCGCGACGGCGACGTTGTATTCGTCGGTGTGGGCCAGCCAAATCTCGCCTGCAACCTCGCCAAGCGCACGCACGCCCCGAACCTTGTGATGATCTACGAAGCGGGCGTAATCGGCGCGGAGCCGGAACGGCTGCCGCTTTCCATCGGCGACCCAACGCTGGTCAGCGGCGCGCTTTCGGTGGTAAACATGTACGATATTTTTTCGAACTATCTGCAACGCGGCAACGTGGACGTGGGCTTTATGGGCGGCGCGCAAATTGACAAATTCGGCAACATCAATGCCACCGTAATCGGAAAATACGACCAGCCAAAAGTGCGCCTGCCCGGCTCCGGCGGATCGCAGGAAATCGCCGCATGGGCCAACCGCTGTTACATTATGACCCCGCATCAAAAACGCCGATTCCCCGAACGCTGCGACTTCCGCACCTCGGTCGGCGCGCTGGATGGAGGAGGCGAGCGCCAGAAAATTGGCTTACGCGGACGCGGCATGGAAGCGGTCGTCACCGATATTGGAATCCTCGAGCCGGATGAAAACGGCGAATTGATCCTGGCCGCGCTGCACCCTGGCAAAACCGCTGAAGACGCGCGCGGCAACACCGGATGGGAACTGAGGGCCGCGCCCGAAATCCGCACGACTGGGCCGATCGCCGAACGCGAATTGCAGATCCTGCGCGAAGAACTTGACCCAGGCGGCATCTACCTTAAAGGCGCGGGATAATTTAAAAATGCCGTTTGCCTTAAGGCAATCTTTGGGTACAATCATGGCCACCCCATGAGACTCGCCTTCCCCCACCTCGACCAGGTCGAAGAAAACAGCACGGTTGACAAACTCGCGCTCCTGCAACTGCGCCTGCTCGATAAAAAACTCACCGCCCTGATCGAGATAGGACTCGAACCGCCGCAGCGCCTGACCCTGTTCTACGCACACGGCGGGCAGGCCGGAGCCTTTTTGAGCGATGGAGAAACGTTCCAGCCGGTATCGGTCACCGACATATTCTCAAAATGGACCGGCGGCGCGCGCCCACTGCGCCTCCTCCTGCTTCCAGACAAGGCCGCGCGGGCCGCGTGGATGGCGGCCACCTCCACCTCACGCGCCCGCCGCAACGGGCGCGGCCCGGCCGACTTTACCCAACTCAACGCGGCCTGGAAACGCGAAGCGACAACCGGGCTTGTCGAAGTAATCACCGAACGCGCGCAAGGTTTCCTCTACTTCCAAAACGGGGCGCTCCTCGAATCCGAATCGATATGGATCCGCGAAAACGGCCCAGCCTCGCAAACGGACGCGTCGGACCTGGCTGGTTCCTGGGAGGCGTTCATACTGGAAACCCCTCCCAACAATGCAGCCAGTCAATGCTTCACGCTGCGACAGGCCGCGCGCGCATGGAGCGGCGCCATCTTCGACAGTTACAGCAACATCGCCGGTGAAAAATTCCTGCAAGTGATGTTGCGCGAACTCCGCGTTCAGATCGCGCCCTGGCAATGGAACTTCCAGGTCGAGACCGGCGGCCTGATGGACGATCACTTCTTCCCCAACACCGCCGCCCTTGGACATGCCTACCGCGCCCTGTTCATGGGCATCGGCGCCCAAATGGAATTCGCCATCGGCGCCAACCTGACACAACGAATGATGAACGAAATGTTTAACGAACTGGCACAGGAAGAACGCGCAAGCCTTGAATCGCAACGCCTCATTCCGGCGGCATTTTCATAAAAGGCAACCATGGAACAACAACTTCCCGCCCCCGCTTCAAAACACCGCGCCCGCCTGCTGGCATGGTCGGCGATTGGCGTTGCCGTACTGGCGATCTATGGCTGGCTCTATTACTTCGAACCGTTTGCCATCATCTCGAGATATCTCAACGACAAGATTACCGACACGTTTATTTTAATCCCAGCCATCGTCGCGGCAACGCTGGGCATCCAACTCACCCGCCAGTTTAAGCCCGCCGAGCCGCCATACCGCATCTGGCTCACATTCAGCATCGGCTGGTGGTTCTGGGTGGGCGGCGAATTACTTGGCTACCTCTACGATTATTTCTACTGGTACACAGAATATCCGGAATTCACCTGGATCGACGCCTGCTGGGTGCTCGGATACATCTTTTTCGGATTATCCCTCTATTATCAATTCCGCCTGCTCTATTTCAAACGACCCAGAAGCCTGCAATATCTCGGATTCATTGCCCTGGCAGGATTAATCGCCCTGGGGTTAACCCAGTGGGCGCTTCAAGCCGGACTGGGCGAGGGATATTCCACCCCAGTCGTTTACCTTTCCGTTCTATATCCCGTTTTCGATATCTTTGAGGGAGGCGCCGCGCTCTGGCTCTTCTTCCTCTTTGGGCGCGGCTATCTCGGGCGCCCCTGGTGGGGATTGATCTCCTTCGCCGTTGCAGACAGCATCAACATCTACTCGTGGATGGGCGGCTTCGACAACACCCCCGAAAAAATTTACTACGCTTTTGACCTGGTCTCAGCTGTAACCTACATGGCTGGATACGTTATCACCGCGCTGGCCTTCGCCTCCGCGCTGGACCACATCCATCGGACAGAGAACCCCCCTCCCGGAGCGTCGGAGGCGGCGGCCTGATTTCCGCCGCCACGGGAAGAGGATGAGCGCGCGTCCCATTATTCGAGCCGTTCTGTTCGACCTTGGGGGGACATTAATGTACTCGCGCCGACCCTGGGATTCCATCCTGGAACACGGCTACCGGGCGTTGGCCGATTCGCTTTACGAACAGGGATTCGAACTGGACCCGCTCGAACTCCCGCGCGTGGTGCGCTATCACCTCGACCGTTATTTCGCCCGGCGCGACGTAGACCTGTTCGAAACCACCTACCTGATCGTCCTGCGCGACATGCTGGCTGAAAAGGGATACCCCAACGTCAGCGACCCGCTCCTGCGCCGCGCGCTGGACGCGTTCTACGCCCACACCCAGCCCAACTGGAGTCTCGAAGAGGATGCGCCGCTCATGCTGCGCACGCTCGAGGCCGGCGGGTATCGTCTCGGCCTTGTCTCCAACGCGGGCGATAACCAGGATGTGTTTCAACTTGTTGAGCGCTTCGACATCGAACCATTCTTCGATTTCATCCTCACCTCCGCTGCCTGTTCTTACCGCAAACCACACGCGCGCATCTTCGAACTCGCGCTGACGCATTGGAACATCCCAGTCAACGAGATCGCCATGGTCGGCGACAGCCTCGAAGCCGACATCGCCGGAGCGCAGGCCCTGGGCATCTACAGCATTTGGATCACGCGCCGCGTTTCCACGACCGCAGCCCGCTCTGCAGTCCAGCCCGACGCGGCCATCCGCAGTTTGAGCGAACTGCCCGTCCTCTTGAGCCGCGTGACTGGGTAATCCTCCGCTATAATCTCGTCCATGACCGATCTCTTCGACCACGCCATGCACGAACGCATGAAAAGCGAGGCGCCGCTGGCGGCGCGCATGCGGCCGCGCACCCTGGCCGAATTTGTTGGGCAGGAACACATCATCGGCGACGGAAAATTATTGCGCCGTGCGATCGAGTCTGATCGCTTATTCTCCTCCATCCTCCTTTGGGGGCCGCCCGGCTCCGGCAAGACCACCCTCGCGCAGATCATCGCGAACCGCACACAAAGCCGCTTCGTCACCATTTCGGCCATCCTGGCGGGCAAGGCCGAACTGCGCGAAGTCGTTGCAGAAGCGCTGGAACGCCGCCGCCTGCATAACGAACGGACCATTCTATTTGTAGATGAAGTCCATCGCTGGAACAAGGCCCAGCAGGACGCGCTCCTGCCGCACGTTGAAAACGGGACTGTGACACTGATCGGCGCAACGACGGAAAATCCATATTTCGAAGTCATCGGCGCGTTAATCTCGCGCTCGCGCGTTTTTCAACTGCGGAATTTGAATCAAGCGGAAACTCGCATCCTGATCGAACGCGCCCTCGCGGACCAGGAGCGCGGCTACGGAAACCGCCGCATCCGCCTCGACCCCGAAGCGGGCGCGCACCTCGCGGAGGTCGCCACAGGGGACGCGCGCAACGCGCTCAACGCGCTCGAACTCGCCGTCGAGTCCACGCCGGCAGACGAAGATGGCGTCATCCACATCACGCTGGATGTGGCGCAAGAATCGATTCAACGCCGCGCCATCCTATACGATAAAGATGGCGATGCGCATTACGATACGGTCAGCGCGTTCATCAAGTCGGTGCGCGGCAGCGATCCCGATGCGGCGCTATACTGGCTGGCGAAAATGCTCTACGCCGGGGAAGATGCGCGCTTCATTATGCGCCGACTGATCATCCTGGCGGGCGAAGACATCGGTCTCGCCGACCCGATGGGACTGGTGGTTGCCTCTTCTGCGGCGCAGGCATTCGATTACATTGGTTTGCCGGAGGGAATCTATCCCATCGTCGAAGCGACGCTGTATCTTGCTACCGCGCCCAAGTCCAATAGCGCGGGCGCGTACTTCAAAGCCATGAAAAAAATCGAGGACGAGGGACAAGTCTCTGTGCCGCGCCACTTGATGGACGGCAATCGCGACGCGGCCGCGCTGGGTCACGGCAAGGAGTACGTTTATCCGCACGATCACGAGGGACACTTTGCCCCGCAACAATATCTGCCCGGCCGCCTGCTCGGAACGTATTTTTACAAACCGTCCGGCGAAGGCTACGAGACTCAGATCCACGCCCGGCTGGAGATGTGGCGCGAGGCGCAGAGGCAAGCGCTGGGCATTGAACGCCGCGAGGAAGCCGCGGCCCTGAGCGAGGAACAAATTCAGGAAATGAAACGCAAGATAAAATAATGACACTTCTCCTGCTCATCCGTCACGGTGAAAATGACTTCACCAAAAATCAAAAGCTTGCAGGGCGTCTGCCCGGCGTCCACTTGAACGCGCGCGGGCAGGACCAGGCGCGGGCGTTGGGAGAGGCGTTCAAAAATGCGCCGCTGAAGGCGCTGTATGCAAGCCCGCTGGAGAGGGCCATGGAGACGGCCGCGCCGGTGGCGCAGGCAACCCGGCTCGAAATTCAGAAAGAAGCCGGGTTGATCGAGACGAACGTGGGCCGGTGGCAGGGGCGCTCGCTGGCCGCGCTGCGCCTCACAAAGCAATGGAAGATCATTCAACACGCGCCGTCGCGGGCGCAATTCCCCGAGGGCGAATCGTTCCACGAATGCCAGGCGCGCATCGTAGCCGCATTGAACAAAATCCTGCGCGGGCGCAGAACGCAGGATATGATCGCATGTGTTTTTCACGCGGACCCGATCAAACTGGCTGTGGCGTATTACCTCGGCCTGCCGCTGGATCAGTTTCAGCGTCTCAGTTGCGATACAGGCTCGGTGACCATGCTGAACATAAGCGAAGCGGGCGCCAGCCTGGTCAAACTTAACCAGCGCCCGCCGCTCGATTTTCTGCCTCGAAGGAAATAATTTTCATTTGCACTCCCATTCCATCCACACCTGACGGAATGGTGACAATACCTGACGGAATGGTGACAATATTCTCTGGCTGAAACCCCCGCCGGGGGAATATAATCAAGCCAGATTAATCGCCGCAAGCCGCGCTTGCGTTTCACTCTGGAGGTATCCCATGTTAGTCGGCGAAAGAATGTCCCGCCCACCCATTATTGTCCCGCCCGAAATGAGCATTCTCGACGCGCTGGCGTTGTTCAAGAAGGAACATATCCGCCGGGCGCCGGTCATCAAAGGCGGCAAACTGGCTGGCATCGTTTCAGAGAAGGACCTGCTCAACGCCTCGCCCTCTCCGGCCACCACGCTCAGCGTATGGGAGATGAACTATCTACTCAGCAAACTGACAGTAGAAAAAGTGATGACCAAGGATGTCATCACTGTCACCGAGGACACGCCCATTGAAGAGGCGGCGCGCATCATGGCCGACAACAAGATCGGCGGCCTGCCGGTGGTCAAGGGCGCGCGCGTGGTCGGCATCATCACCGAGACCAACCTGTTCAAGATGTTCCTCGAATTGATGGGGGCGCGCGAACACGGCGTGCGTGTCACCGCGCTGGTCGAAGACAAGCCCGGCATGCTGGCGCAACTCACCCGAGCCATTTCGGAGGCCGGCGGAAACTTCCTGGCCTTTGGTCAGTTCGTAGGCGAAGACGTGAACACGCGTGTTGTCACGTTCAAGGTTAACGGCCTGGGCAGGGATAAGGTAAAAAAGACCATCCTGGATATCGTCGCCAAGATCTGGGACATTCGCGAGATGTAGGTAACATCTTGCGCGGGACAGGTTCTCTCACCCGCTGAACAGAGAACCGGCGGCAGAAAACGCCAATGATGCGCATGCCTGCCCATGTGAATACTTGACCTGCAAAAAGACCGGCCTCAACGGGCCGGTCTTTTTGTTTTGGATTTGAAAGGCCGGCGATTGGAAGACGGCCGCCTGCCGGCGACTGGGCGCGGCGTCCGCGTCGCCTGCTCTTTTTCTGGATTCTTCAACAGGTCCACTTCCTCTTTTGTTAAAAAACGCCACTCGCGGACCTTCAAGCGGCCCAGCCGCAACGAGCCGATTCGCAGGCGGACGATTCGCACCACCGGCAATCCCAACTGCGCGGCAATTTCGCGGATCTGGCGCTTGCGCCCCTCACCCATCACAACGCGCATCCACGCGCCTTTGCCTTGTACCTCAGTCACGCGCACATCGGCGGGTGCGGTCTGGTAGCCGTCTTCAAGGATGACACCCCGGCGCCACGCGGCAATTTGCGCATCGTCCGGGCGTTTTGCAACCAGAACACGATACTCTTTTTTGTGACCATAACGGGGATGGGTCAATCTGTTGGCGAGGTCGCCGTCATTGGTGAGCAGGACCAGCCCCTCGGATTCCAGGTCGAGGCGCCCCACCGGGTAAACGCGTTCACGCACCTCCACCAGGTCGAGGACGGTCTCGCGGTTATCGTCCTGCTCTGCTTCCACTGTGGAGAGGACGAAGCGCGGCTTGTGCAGCGCGATGTAGGTCAACGCCTCGGGTTTGGGCAGCGCCTTTCCGTCGAGGGTGATGCGGTCGAGCGCGGGGTCGGCTTTCTGTCCCAGCCCGGCCAACTGTCCGTTCACGCGGACGCGCCCAGCCAGGAGCAGTTCCTCGCACGCGCGCCGCGATCCATATCCGGCCTTCGCCAGAATTTTCTGTAATCGTTCCTGCATGGCTCTCCTTTGCACAGGCATGATACCTTATTTTTTCAGGACGGACAAACAAGCGATTTCATACCAACCACAGGATATTCGTCGTAATCGGTTTATGACAACTCCATGCAAGAAAGGTGACACACGGCGGTGGCAAAGGATGAGGGAGGGGAGTATGATGAGCGTGGGATTAATAACCCAACCCTGTCCATCCAATTTACGCCACTTGGAGGTGATATTCGAGGAAGCAATCATCGCTATTAACCCAACCCTACGATAAAGGAGAATTGCACATGAGTACCAAGAAGACACTGATTATGCTGGGCGTGCTGTTGATGGGAACCCTCCTGCTGGCGGCATGCGCCGGCCCGCAAGGCCCACAGGGGCCTGAGGGTCCGCAAGGCCCGGCCGGCCCGCAAGGCCAACCCGGACTGGCGCCCGCGGCCACCGACCTATCCTGCACCGAATGCCACAACGAAACCGCGGTCATCTCAGGCAAGAAGGCCGCCTGGGAAACCACCGGTCACGGCGCGGGCTGGGCTTTCCTTGAAGAAGGCGGAAACAAGAGCTGCGCGTTCTGCCACTCTGGCGCGGCCTTCAGTGAAGCGGTTGCCGCCGGTCAGAACTTTAGCCAGGTTGAGTCCGGCGACGCGAACCCGACTCATCAAGACTGCCGCACCTGCCACCAGATTCACACCACTTACACTGGCGAGGATTGGGCGCTTGAAACTGACAGCGCGGTCACGCTTGTGACCAGCGGCGCGTCCTTCGATGGCGGCTCTGGCAACCTGTGCGCCAATTGTCACCAGGCGCGCCGCTACATGGCAAACTTCGTGGACAAGACCGACCCGACCAAGTATGCCGCCTCGGCGCGCTTCAACACGCACTATAGCGTCCAGGCCGACATGCTGATCGGCGCCGGTGACTTCGGCGTGGAGGGCAGTTCCAGCGGGCACTATGACATGGTGGAAAACACCTGTGTGGGCTGCCACATGGGTGAGAGTGACGCGCACGCCTTCGAACCGCAGATGGCCGTCTGCCAGAGTTGTCATAAAGAGGCCGAGGACTTCAACGTCAACGGCTTCCTGACCGCATTCGAGGAAAAGTATGCCGCGCTCGAGACCGCGCTGCTTGCCAAGGGACTGCTCGCCAAGGCAGACGACGGCACGATCTCGACTGTGCCTGGCACGTACGATGCAGGCCCCGCGCAGGCGCTCTTCATCTACAACCTCGTTCACGAGGATGGCAGCGAGGGAATCCACAATCCCAATTACTTCAACGCGTTGCTCGATTACGCGCTGGAGCAGTTACAGTAAGTCCGGCACGACCGCAAGAGACAGGGCTGCCTTTAGGCAGCCCTGTTTGCTGTGGAAAGAGTGAGCGGCCATCATCCAATGGAGCGAGGCCGGCGCGCCTGAATCATTCACCTTACGCTTTCAAGCCAGGCTGCATAAGACGAGTGAATAATAGTCCCGAATGAATCGAAACGGCGGGCGCAGAAATTGCGTCCGCCGTTTTTCTATTCCGCATGGCGATGAATTTCGTTGCGATCCGTCTCCTCAAAGTCGGAGAGCAGGATCAACGCGTTGGCAACGGTCTTACCGGGGTTTCGCCACTTGTGTCGCAGCCGCGCGGCAAAGATCAGGCTGTCACCGATCTCCATTCGATAGACGCGGCCATCTACCTGATATTCAAGCACGCCGCGCAAACACAGGACGAACTCGTGTCCGGTATGCGCCATGAAATGAGGCCCGCTGGCGCCGCCGTTTTCGAGAGTGAGCATGAACGGCAGGACGCGGCCAGCAAATTTCTCTCCGCCCATACCCTCCCACAGTCCGCGCTGGAATGGGACGCGGGCGCGTTCATCCGCCTTGACGAAGACACATGAGAGACGTTCCGCCGGTTCGCCGAAAAACGCGGTGATATCCACGCCGAGCGCCTCGGCCAGCTTGTACAGCGTACTGACCGATGGACTGGTCTTGCCGCGCTCGATCATGCTGAGCGCGTTGGCAGATAGTCCGCTTTTGATCGCCAATCCGCGCATGGAGATATTGCGGCCCTTCCTCAACTCGCGCAGGCGTCCACCGACATTGATCGAGGGGGCATCTTTTGAAAATAACATCGCTGCTCCTGCTGACTACACGTAATTCAATATTTATGACATCCTGCACAGGTTATTGTGACAAGCCGCACTGCAAGCGTGTCACGTCAAATGGTACGATCTGAACGAAATTGTTTATATGCGATTATACCCATAAAGGCATACAGTGATAACCCCAACCCTCGCGCTGGAAGTCTCGCAACTGGAAGCCGAACTGTGTTTCGCGCTGGCCGACCCGACCCGCATCCTCATGCTTTACGCGCTGGATGAAGGTTCGCGCAACGTGACCGAACTGGCGCTCATGCTGGGCGTCACCCAACCCAGCGCGTCGCGTCATTTGAAAATTTTACGCGAACGCGGACTGGTCAAGGCGGAGCGGCGCGGCGTTGCGGTCGAATATTCGCTCCACGATCATCGCATCATCGAGGCGCTGGATGTTCTGCGCTCCGTTTTGCGCGACCGTCTCGTGGCGCGCGCCAGCCTCATGGAAGAAGTCGGCGTCGTTGAATAGCGCTGGGCGCAGGCCGGGCAGATTAATCAGGAGAGTGCAATGAAACAACCTCGCTCATTCTGGATGGTGGGGCTGGGCGCCATCCTACTGGCGATCCTCGCCCCGCTGATCGCGTTCTGGCCGAAGACCGCCGAAGCGAAAGAAGACCCATGGGCCGGGGTTCCCATCCATCCGACACATGTAGATCACGCAGACATTGTGAGCGGGGAATTCGCATCGGGCCAGGATGTGACGCGGGCCTGCCTGCAATGCCACGAAGAATCCGGCGAACAGATGATCCACACCACCCATTTTACGTGGGAGAGCCGGCCATACAACGTTCCCTGGCGCGATGAACCCATCACCATCGGCAAAGCGAATCAGATCAATAATTTCTGCATCGGCGCGCAAGGCAACGAATCGAAGTGCATGTCGTGCCATACGGGCTACGGCTGGTCGGACAAACGCTTTGACTTCGCAGATCCGGCAAACGTGGACTGCCTTGCCTGTCATGCAGATACATCCACGTACGCGAAAGGCGAATTTGGCAATCCCGCCCCAGGCGTAGACCTGCTGGCGGCCGCGCGCTCCGTCCGCGCGCCGACGCGCGACAACTGCGGCAAGTGTCATTTCGACGGCGGGGGCGGGAACGGCGTCAAGCACGGCGATCTGGATGAAAGCCTCTATTTCCCCTCCGAGAATCTGGATGTTCACATGGGCGGGCTCAATTTTCTCTGCACCGATTGTCACACGACCAGAGACCACACGATCAAGGGCCGCATGGTCGCGGACAATTACAGCATTGACCCGGCGGAACAGGTGGCCTGCACCGATTGCCACAGCGGGCAGCCGCATCCCGATGAACGTTTGAATCTCCACACCGACGCGGTCGCCTGTCAGACATGCCACATCCCGAACATTGCGGTAAAAGACCCAACAAAGGTGGCGTGGGACTGGTCCACGGCAGGAGCAGATCGCGGCGACGATCACTACACCTATTTGAAGATTAAGGGGTCGTTCGTTTACGAGCGTAATTACCAACCGACCTATCTATGGTTCAACGGCAATCTATCCTATCGCTATCTTTTGGGCGACAAAATAGACCCAGACCAGCCGACATTCATCAATCAGCCCGCTGGCGGCATCAACGATGCGCGGTCAAAAATCTTCCCGTTCAAACTGCACGTGGCAAAGCAGCCCTATGATACGGTCAACCGTTATCTGCTCCAGCCGCGCACGGCGGGCGAAGGCGGCTTCTGGAGCACCTTCGATTGGCTCTCCGCGTTGACTCTCGGCGCGCAGGATACCGGCATGAAATTCTCCGGTCAATATGGCTTCGCGGAAACGTGGATGTACTGGCCGACCACGCACATGGTCCAGCCAAAGGAGTATTCTCTACAGTGTGACGCCTGTCACGCCGACAACGGCCGCCTCGATTGGGAAGAGCTCGGTTATCCCGGCGACCCCATGGAATGGGGCGGGCGGTAGCCGCGCAAGATTCGTCTTGCATGCGGGCAACGCGCAGCAGATTGATCGTCGAAACGACGGGTGTACGATGAAAAAACGCAAAACGAATTTTGCGGCGCGGCTTGAGGAAAACACATGAAGACTTCGATCAAACTACTTCTACCCGGCGCGCTAATGGTTGCGCTCGCCCTGGGATTTAACACAGCCTTCGCGAGGAACGAAAACAGAGCGGCAAGCGCCGTTTCGCCCCTCCATCCAACCTTCGCCCTGCTCGATTCAAACGGCGCGAACGTGCTGGAAAGCGGACAGGCCGCCTCCACGATGACAACCTGCGGCGAATGTCACGATACCGAATTCATCGTCTCGCATGCGTATCATGCCGATCTTGGATTGAGCGACTACCAGGCCAACCGCGAAACATGGAACGCCTCGAACGGCCTCTTCGGCAAATTCGACCCCATCACCTATCGCTACCTTTCCCCTGCCGGCGATGAACGCATTGATCTGACCACACCGGAATGGTTGATGACCTATGGCTGGCGCGTGCCCGGCGGCGGACCGGCGGTTAACGCCCGCGACGGGCAACCCCTCACCCGTCTGCGCCCGGACGCGCAGAATCCCGAGGCGAGCGCCTACAACGCGGAGAGCGGTTCATTCGAGGCGTGGGACTGGAATCGGTCGGGCGTCATCGAAATGAACTGCTTCCTCTGCCACATGCAAACACCCAACAATGAACTGCGCGTGGCGGCGATCGAACGCGGCGCTTTTGGCTGGGCGAATACCGCCACGCTCGTCGGCACAGGCATCGTGGAGCGTTCGAGTCTCGGCGCGGGCGGCTTCGCATGGAACACAGACGCCTTCGACGAAAACGGCGAATTAAAGATCGAATATGTGCAGCTGCAAGACCCGACAAACGCGAACTGCGCGGCCTGTCACGGCGAGATTCACGAAGACCCGATCGCGCCGCTGCAACTCCATGCCTGCGATCTGACACAAACGCAAACCGCGACCACGGGACAGGTGATCTCTTCGCAACGAATTTCCGAATCGGGAATCAATTTGAGCGGCAAGGCGAACCTCGATCACGCCTGGGACATCCATGCCGAGCGCGCGCTGAAATGCACCGACTGCCACTACTCGCTCAACAACCCCGCGCACGCGCTGGATGAAAAAGCCGCCAACCCCGATCACCTCACCTATGACCCGCGCAAATTGGAGATCGGCGAATATCTACAAAAACCAAATCACAATTTTGCGCGCGGCGTAAGCGCGCAATTCGGCGTTGCCCCCGAACTTAAAAGCACAATGCGCCGCTGCGAAGCCTGTCACGACACGAACAAATCGCACGCGGGCTGGCTGCCCTACAACGACCGTCATATGCAAGTTCTGGCGTGCGAATCCTGCCACATCCCGCAAATGTACGCGCCGGCCCTCCGCGCCGTAGACTGGACGGTGATCCGCGTGGACGGCTCGGCCCGCGTCGAATGTCGCGGCATCCAGGGCCAAGACACAACCACCGACCTCGTGACCGGCTACCAGCCCGTCTTGATGCAGCGCACCGACGCACAAACCGGCCAGACTCTGCTTGCGCCATACAACATAATCACAACCTATTTCTGGGTATACGAGGATCGGCAGGGCAATCTGCGCCCGGTTCGCAAAGCAGATCTCGAGGCAATCTACCTCACGGGCAAAACATACGCGCCCGACATCTTCGCCGCCTTCGATGCGAACAACGATGGAACGCTCAGTGACAGCGAGCTGATCCTAAACGATTCATCCAAACAATCCTTGATCGTCAATAAACTGGCCGCTCTCGGCCTGACGAACGTCCGCATTCACGGACAAGCGCAGCCCTACTCGATCAATCACAACGTTGTAGACCGCGGTTCCGCCACGCGCGATTGCGCGGCCTGCCACAACGCCGACTCACGCGTGACAGAGCCGCTCCTGCTTTCCGCGGCCGCCCCGGTCGGAGTCCAACTCACATTTCCACCGGATGCCACTGTCTCCCCAACGGGAAGCGTGGAAACAGTCGGGGCATCGTTGTACTACAACCCGCTCAACCAAAATGACAAGACCTACCTCTTTGGGCATAACCGCATCGGCTGGATTGACTGGTTCGGCGCCCTGCTCTTCCTCGGAACCGTGATCGGAATCGGCGGACACGGAACCCTGCGTTATCTCAGCGATCGAAAAACCCCGACCCCAACCGCCCGCACACAGGCAGTATACATGTACGAGGTGTACGAACGCTTCTGGCACTGGCTTCAGACGGTCGCCATCCTCATCCTCCTGCTGACGGGATTGGTCATCCATCGCCCGGACATGTTCGGCGGATTCTCCTTCCGTTATATCGTCTTCATCCATAACGCGCTGGCCGCGCTGCTGGGCCTCAACGCCGTGATCTCGATCTTCTGGCACGTGCTGAGCGGCGAGATCCAGCAATACATTCCACACCCCTACGGCTTCATAGATCAGATGATCGCCCAGGCAAAATATTACATCCAGGGAATTTTCCGCCACGAGCCTCATCCATTCCACAAGTCGCGGGAGCGAAAATTCAACCCGCTTCAGATGATCACCTACATCGGCCTGCTGGGCGTCCTGCTTCCCTTCCAGGGCTTGACCGGCATTCTGATGTGGCTGGTTCAAAAAATCCCATCCATCCAGGATTGGTTCGGCGGGCTGACAATTCTCGCCCCGCTGCACACGTTGAGCGCCTGGATGTTTGCGGCTTTCGTGGTTGCCCACGTGTACCTGACCACCACCGCCGGCCACAAACCGCTCGACGCCATCCAGGCCATGATCACCGGCTGGGAGGAAACAGAAACGCAGGAGAGCCGCGAGCCCAACGCAGAAAGCGAAAAGCGGTAAGGAGTATCCAATGACCACCTTCGTAAAATCAATTTTAAAGCGGCCGACGAAACCCTTCGTGCATCCATACTTTGGAGGCATGATCCTGGGCATCGTACTCTTCCTCGCTCTTTTCCTGACGGGGAACGGACTCGGCTCCTCCGGCGCGACCAGCCGCCTCGTCACCGCCGCCACCGATCTGGCCGCGCCCGGCCACGTGGACCGCACGCCCTACCTGCTCAAACTCGCGGGCGGGGACAAGAATCCCTTCGACGATTGGATCGTGCCGGTCTTCTTCGGCGCGCTGCTCGGCGGATTCGCCTCCGGCTTCTTCAATGGCCGCCTGAAATTTGAGATCACCAAAGGCCCGCAGATTTCCAACCGCGCACGGATGCTGTTTGCCTTCCTCGGCGGCGCGTTATTCCTCTATGGCGCGCGCATGGCACGCGGATGCACCTCCGGGCAGGCACTGACCGGCGGCACGACCCTCGCAGCGGGTTCATGGGCCATCATGTTCGCCATCTTCGGCGGCGCATACGCCATGGCGTATTTCGTCCGCAAGATGTGGAACTAGGAGACCGACATGCCATTCCCACTTCCTGCTTTCATGGCCGTCAGTTCAGCCAACCCGTGGACCTATGTGGTCTTCGGTCTGATCGGCTTTGCCTTCGGATTCACTCTCGAAATGTCCGGCTTCGGCGACTCGCGCAAACTTGCCGCGCAGTTTTACTTTAAAGAATTGACCGTCCTCAAAGTTATGTTTACAGCCATCGTCACGGCCATGGTCCTGCTCTTCGGCGCGGTGGCGCTCGGCCTGCTCGACTTCAACCTCGTCTGGGTCAACCCAACCTATTTGTGGTCGGGCATCCTCGGCGGTCTGATCATGGGCGTCGGCTTCATCATCGGCGGTTTCTGCCCCACCACATCGCTGGCATCCGCCTCGACCGGCAAAATTGACGGGATGCTCTTTATGCTCGGCGGATTCGTCGGCGCGTTCCTGTTCGGCGAAACCGAATCGCTTTTCGATCACTGGTACAACACGGCGGGCTATTTCGGCCGCGTCACTCTCGATCAGGTCTTTGGCCTGCCCATCGGAGTCGTCGTCCTGCTGATTGTGGTCATGGCGCTCTTCATGTTTTGGGGAGCAGAACAGCTGGAGCGCATCGTCGGCAAACGCGACATGAGCCGCGAACCGAAGATTCGCTTCGCGGGCGCGGGACTACTGGCGGCCGCGGCCCTCGCGATCGTTTTCATCGGGTCGCCCTCGCTCGAGGAAAAATACGCCCGCGTCCAGATCGAGCGCGCCGTTGAGGGCGAGCCAATAAAATTCGCGCCGGATGAACTGCTTGCGAAGCGCATGGTTCATATCCACCCCGGTGAACTTCTCCAGGTCCGCGCAGACGACCGCCTGCGCGTCCTCGTCATTGACGTGCGCCCGGAGAACGAATACAACCTGTTCCACATCAAGGGCGCGCTCAACCTTCCGCTCGCGCAAATCGCAGGCTTCATCCCCGCCCTGCTCGAACGGCAGGCTGCGAACACGGTCTATGTGCTGGTCGGCAATAACGAAGCCGCCGCGACGGAGGCATGGAAGATGCTCGTTGCCAACTCTGTCCCAAATGCCTACATCCTCGAGGGCGGCCTCAACCACTGGATTACGGTCTTTGGCGAGGAGGAGGACGGCATCGCACCGGTTCCGGCCGCCCTCGAGGACGCGCTGCGCTTCACCTTCCAGGCCGCGCTCGGCGACCGCTACGCCTGCGCGGACCCCAGTCCGTTGGCCGGGTGGGAACTCGAGTACGAGCCAAAGATTCAGTTACAGTTGAAGCGCGATAAAAGCGGCGGAGGCTGCGGATAATACCGGCAACCAAAACGCCTCGCGACCTGACTCCGCGAGGCGTTTTGGATCAGCGAACGTCACGCGGCTTTCCGCGCCGCAATTTTTAAATTATCCCGTGCGCGTGCAAGGCGGGCGATTCAAACCACAGACTAGATTCCGTCAAATCGGGGCTATAATCGTTTCAACCCACTGGCAGAGGAGGCCGAACATGGAATCTCGCGGAAAATTCAAGATCAAAGGCAAGAAAATGCCCGGCTACGACACCGAAATCGAGGTGGATCTCGGCGACCAGCACGCCGAACACTACGAGGTGACCGACAAGCCGATTCCCGACCCGACGCCCTATGAAAAAGGAACCATTACCTGGTTCGTCGCGTTTGCTGTGCGCGAAAAATCGAACGGTGCGTACGCGGACATTCCCTACACGGTGACGCTGAACAAACTGCCCAAGGGAAAAACCAAACTCTTCGCCCTGCTTCCCACAGGAATTATGCAATTGAAAGCAAAGGCCGGCGGCAGCGGAAAGATCAAAGTGGAGTTGGCGGTCGGCGACCCGCCCATGGGATTCTATCCCTGATCCAAAGCACGGCCCGCCAGCTGGATGGCGCGCCGCCAGGGGACATTTTCCACATATCGCTGTCGCTCGTCATCGCTCTTGAATTTGGAGACCTGCGTCTCAAGAAGTTGAACTGCCTGTTGCAGATGTTCTTGAGCGCGCGGGTCTTCCAATTTTCTCAAGGCGAGATACAGATTAAAATAAACGCGCAGAGGATCCTCCGTACCGCTCAAGTCCCGGTCGTTTTCCACAACGGAAAGCAGTTCCGCTGTACGCTGCGACAGGCCCTGTATATCGTTTCCCCGGAGATGAATCTGCAATAAACCCGCAAGGGCCTCTGCGGCGAGGTTGGGCTGGCGCATTTCCTCACGGATCGTGAGGCATTTTTCGTAAACCGTCTGCGCTTGTTCTGCATCTCCCAACAACAGATACGCATGCCCCATGTTCAACAAGGACCAGGCTTCGCCGGAACGCTCCCCGATGGATTGGCAAATTCCGTGGGCGAGGCGGGCATGCTCGACGGCCTGCGCCGCGTCGCCGAGCATGCTCGAAACCTGGCTTAAATTTATCAGCGTATAGGCTTCCTGGTAGGGGTTCCCAACTTCACGCGCTACTATCAGCGACTGTCGCTGATATTCACGGGCGGCCGGGAAATCACCCTGCAGGCCGGCCATCCAGCCAAGGTTGCCAAGTAACAATCCCTGTGCGTAACGATCTCCCCGTTCGCGCGTCGTGAGGTAGGAGCGCTCGTAGCAATCGCGCGCCAGCGAATAATCGCCAAGATATCCGGCGGCATTTCCCATATTGTTCAACGTCATCATTTCGACCGGCGCATCCCCCACTTCGCGCGCGATCTGAAGCGCCTGATTCAAAAACTCCATGGCTGGCGTGAGTTTTACCTGCTCGATGGAGATCAGGCCCATGCCGTTGAGCGTATTGGCCTCCGCCTTCCTGGACCCCATCCGTCGCGCCTCGGCCAGCGCCTCCTCCGCCTTTTGCATGCTCTCTTCCAGCCTGCCCAAACGCAGCAGCGCCGAGACCCAATAGGAATAGGCGTCCATTTTCACCTGCCCTTGCAGGCGCGGAGACTCGAACGCCCGGGAAACGCTCTTGATACAATGGGCATATTCGCCTGTGGTGAATTGAAAATAGGCAAACTGCACAAGAGCGCCCACGATCAACTCTTCATCGCCGATGCGCTTTGCCAGCGCGTCCAGTATCTCAATATCCTGTAAATGTCGGACGCGGTCTCCGGTGCGCTTATAGACCTCCATGCGCTTGAAGAGCATCTCCCATCTGGCTCGCGCGTCAGAATCGGGGATAAAGGCCAGCGACCGGGTAAAGCTGTCGGCGGCCCGCGCGTTGTGGTACGACTCGAAGGCCTGCTGCCCAGACAGGGCCAGGTAGCGGCGCGCTTTCTCGCTCAACTGGGCGCGCTCCGCGTGATGGGCCAGCTGATCGCAGTGATGTTCAATCTCCTCTTTGTAAATTTTCTCCAGCGCCTCGACCGCGAGAAAATGTAATTCCTGTCGGCGCGCTGACATCTGCATGGAATAGGCCGAATCGCGCAACAGGCCATGCGTGAAGGCGAAGCGCGCGTGACCCAGGGGCAGGAGAATCCCCGCGCGCACAGCGGCCTTGATCTCGCTGTCCAGCGAAGGACGATCAGCCAGGATGACGGAAAGAATCGAGATGTCGAACTCGCGCCCCAGCACAGAGGCAGTTTGAAGCGTGTCGCGGACGTTGTCTGCCAGTTGATCGAGGCGGGCCATCAACAGAGAGCGGAGATCGGCAGACAGGAAGGCTTCTTGCAGGCGTTTTGTCAATCGCCAGCCCTGCGCGCTCATCTCGATGCACTTTTCCTCCTGAAGGTAAACCAGCACCTGCTCTACAAAAAATGGGTTGCCCTCGGAACGTTCCTGTATCAGTTGGGCCAGTTCCGAAGAGATTGCGCCGCCCAATTCAACCTCGACCAGAGTGGTTAGCGCCTCCATCGAAAGCGGCGGAAGTTCGATGGATTGATCGAATAATCCATCGTCGAAGAGAGTCTCTGCGCCCGTGCGGCGGGAGGAAAGGATGATTGCAACGGGGTGAATTGTTTCGCCAGAAGACAGGGCGCGTTTGAGGCGCGGCAGGAACGCGCGAGAATCATCGTCAATGAACTGGGCGTCCTCAATGAACAGGGCGAGCGGCTGGCGCAAACTTTCGGCTTTGAACAGCGCAACCAGCGCAATCACGGTGTTGTTGTAGCGGCCTTCAGCGTCGAGGCGGGCGTAAAGCGAGTCCGTCCATTCAAGGTCCACCAGAGAACCGAGCGCGGAGCGTGTGCGCTCCAATTCCCCGGCCAGGGCAGCGTCGGCGGTCTGCGCGATCAATTGATCGAGATGAGTATCGAAGAGATTCTTGCGGGCTGCTTCGCTCATGCTGGGCGCAAATCCAAAATAACCCAGCAGCCAATAACGAAACGGATTAAAGGAATGTTGCAGAATCTGGTCGGAATGGCAGAACGCCCACACTACCCTGCGTTCTTCGAGGGCGGGCAACGCGCTCAATTCATAGACAAGACGGCTTTTGCCAATGCCTGCCTCGCCCCAAACGGCAAAGACGCCCGCGAACCTGCCCTGCCACAGCGGGTTCAGGAAGTTAAGCAGTTGCGCCATCTCCGCGTCCCGCCCGACAAACTCGCCCTGATGCGGTGTCTCGATATATTGCTTGCGGCCAAGCAGGGTGAACGCTTTTTGCTCGGTCTCGAAGCCCTTGAATTTTTGCGCGCCGAGTTGGTTGTAATCGAAGCGGTGATTGACTCGCCGCGCCACGCGCTCGTCAATCCAGATCTCCCCATCCGGCGCGGAGGTCATAAAACGCGCGGCCAGGTTAACGCCCCAGCCGTAGCAGGTATAACACTCGCTCAGCCTCCCGCCGATGAAACCGGAATGCGCGATGTAATACGTCACGCCTGCGGTGATCGGAAAGCCCGCGCGCGCTTGAAGGTCGAGAATAAAGTTCAGGGCGCGGCCGATATCGTTTTCATAGGCCACCGGTGCGCCCCAGAACATGAGCATGTTACAACCCTTGTCGCCAAAATCCAGCCGGGTCACCATCCCACCATATTGTTCGCGCAGCTCGAACAGGGTATGGATGAAGCTTCGCAGGGCTGCATCGCTCAGTTCGGGAAAACGCATGAAGAGGTTCACCGCCTGGCGAAATTCGCCGCGTTCGCCGCGGTGCAGCACGTTGGCCGGAACGAAGACGCGCGCGGCGGCTTCGTCTATTTCCGCGAGGTGAATCGGGAGCGGGGGCGGCAGGGGAACGACGATTCCCTCCAGACGATGGAAGGACGCGTCCTCTCCGAGACGCACGTCCCCGTCCAAGACGTCGGCCAGAGCATGCGAGAGGAACACATCGCCGGGCCGCGCAAGACGTTCACCCGCGGCAGAATCTTCCACAGCCGGGCCGCGAAAGAAATACGTGGCAGTCTTTTCATCCTGCGAATGCAGGATCCCCCATGAAACATCGCCCAACGACAGGCCGATCTTGGCAGAAAATGCGAAAGAACCATATGGCGATGTACGCAGAGAATGTTCGGAAAGACGGCGCTGGATCATTTGCGCGGCGGCCAGCGCGTTCAGCGCCGCAGACCGATCGTCGTCAAGGGTCGGAAAAAGCGACATAATGCCATCGCCCGCGAACCCGACGATCTTCCCGCCGTGTTCGAAAATACCACTCACGAGCGGGTCGAAGATGTCGCGCATCAGACCGGCCAGCGCCTCTGCGCCGTATTGGCCCTGCTTCATCAAAGCGTCGGTGAGACTGGAGAAGCCGGAAAGATCGAGGAACATGCCGACAGCACGGAATGATCCGTTATATTTTTTTGCGCGGTAGTTTTCGAGGATGAGGTCGGGAACGAGGCGGTGCATAAATTGATTGTAGCACGGGGAACAAGAACATGAAGAGCCTGCGAACGCCGCGCCGGCTGCAATCTGAATCTTGCCAGACCATGCAAGGTGAGCATATAATTTCGATCATGGCTCTCAAACGCTTCTTTAATCGTCAGATCGCGTTACCCCAGGATCATGGATCGTGGGTGTTCATTCTATCGCCGCTGTTGATCGGCCTCTGCGCGGGCAGGCAATTCAACTTTGCTTCGTTGAGTCTCGTCGTCGCGGCCATGTCGGTCTTTCTGCTGCGCCAGCCAATGACCGCCATTATCAAGGCATACGCGGGCCGCCGCCCGCGCAGCGACCTGCCCGCCGCTCGTCTTTGGGTTCTTGTGTATGGGGTCATTGCCCTGCTCGCGCTGGCGGAATTGTTTTATCTCAAACAGGGATATATCGCCTATCTCGCTGTGCCGGGCGCGCCGGTCTTTGCATGGCATTTGCGGTTGGTGGGGAAACGCGCCGAGCGCAGGCAGGCCGGCGTGGAGGTGATCGCCACGGGCGTGTTGGCGCTGGTCGCCCCGGCCGCGTATTGGGTCGGGCGCGGCGGCTACGATCCACAGGGCTGGTGGCTGTGGGCGCTCACGTGGGCGCAATCTGCGGCGAGCATTGTATACGCCTATCTGCGGCTCGCGCAGAGGGAGACCCTGCCGCGCGCAGAGCAGGCCAAAGATCTGGCGCGCCGCGAAAAGTGGAGACTGGGACGCCGCGCGTTTTTGTATACAACATTCAACCTCGGCGCGACTCTCCTGCTCGGTTGGTTTCACTTTCTTCCGCAGTGGCTTTTCCTGCCCTATCTCTTGCAATGGGCGGAGGCACTTTGGGGAATCGAGCATCCCGCCGCGGGCTGGAAACCGACACGCGTTGGAGTTCGCCAACTCGTCGTCAGTATTTTGTGGACGATCCTGTTCATTCTTCTATGGAAGTGAAAATGAAAGAGCCCGGATGGGAACGGTTGATGGATGTTTTCCAGCGGTATCACGCCGACATGCTGACAAGCATGCTGGCCGCGCATGGAATCGAAGCGCGGCAGGTGCAGGAAGCGTATGAGGGGTTTGCCTATCGTTTCCCGCTGGGAGTCGTCCAAATCCTTGTACGGGAGGGCCAGGCAGAAGCGGCCCGCCAATTGTATAAGAGCAGCGGCTGGAATTTCGACGCGACCGAAACGCAGGATGAACCCGGCGAAGAGGGAAGCGGCGCAACGGACTTAAGCGCGATCATAAAAACATCAGGAGACAGGAATGAATTTCGATCTTAGCGAAGAACAACGCATGTGGCAAAAGACCGTCCACGATTTCATCGCGGCGGAAGTGCGCCCTCACGCGTACGAGGTGGAAGAAACCGGCGAACTCCATTGGGAC
The DNA here is from genome assembly GCA_019187665.1 of Anaerolineales bacterium. GTDB lineage: Bacteria > Chloroflexota > Anaerolineae > Anaerolineales > Villigracilaceae > Denitrolinea. Next base: position 175,833 of record JABARH010000010.1, on the reverse strand, counting down.
GCGATCCGAAAAATGGGTCCGCTGGGACTGCTCGGGCTGAACGTGCCGGAAGAATATGGCGGCGCGAACGTGGACGCGATCAGCGCGGCCATAGCCATCGAAGAGGTGGGCTGGGGTTGCGGCTCCACCGCGCTCACGCTCGCGGCGCACAACGGCCTCGGCGTTACGCCGCTCGTCCAATTCGGCGACGCTGAATTAAAGAAAAAATGGCTGCCGCGCGTTACCAGCGGCAAACATAAATTATCCGCGCTCGTGATGACGGAGCCGCAGGCTGGGTCCGACCTGCAGGGTGGCATTGCCTGCCGTGCAGAAAAATCGGGAAACGAGTGGGTCCTGAACGGCGCGAAGATGTGGTGTACGAACGCCTCCATCGCGGAGTACATCATCGTTGTCGTTCGCACCGGCCCGACAGGGGGTTCGCGGTCGCTGAGCCAGATTCTCGTCCCGACCGACACGCCCGGCCTGCACATCGCCCCGCCCGAAAAAAAGATGGGGCTGAACGGTTCGCCCGCGCACGCCATCAGCTTCGATCATGCACGCGTGCCGCTGGGGAATCTGGTTGGCGAGGAGGGACGCGGCTTACAGCAGACCCTCTCCACGCTCGACGGCGGGCGAATCGCCATCGGCGCCATCTCGCTTGGCCTGGCCGAAGCGGCGCTGGAGGCTTCGCTTAAATACGCAAAAGAGCGCAAGGCCTTCGGGCATCCCATCGCGGACTTTCAAGCCATTCAATGGAAACTCGCGGACGCCGCCATGGAGATCGAACTGGCGCGCAACATGATTCAGCGCGCCGCCTGGCTGAAAGAGGAGGGACGCCCCTATTCCGTCGAAGCCAGCATGGCGAAGTTGTACGCCTCTGAAATGGCCGAACGCGTTTGCTATAACGCCATTCAAATTCACGGCGGCTATGGTTACAGCCGCGAATACCCGGTCGAGCGCATGTATCGCGACGCGCGCTTGATGACCATTGGCGAAGGGACGAGCGAGATCCAGCGCATGATCCTCGCGCGGAGCCTCCTGGGCGGCTGACATCTCTCTACCGTACATTTGCACCGCTAAGCCCGCAAAGCCTGTACTGAGCGAAGCCGAAGTGAACGCAAAGAAAACCTTTTTAACTTGGCGACCTTAGCGTGCTTTGCGGTAAAAATCTTCTCATGTACGGTAGAGAAAAAAAAGCGGAGACTCGTCGAGGTCTCCGCTTTTTTTGGGTCTGCAGAAGAACAGGATAGGCGTTCTCTAACGCGCCTGTGCAGGCTTTTACGTAAGCCGTGCAGAATTAGAACTCGACCATGATCAAATCTTTGATGGCCTCAAAGGTCTCCGGTCCAATGCCATTCACGAACAAAAGATCCTCAATGGCAAAGAAGGGACCGAACTCGTCGCGATAGTCTATGATGGCCTGTGCCAGCGAGGGACCAATGCCGGGCAGGGTTTCTAATTCTTGAAGGGTGGCGATATTAATGTCTATCAGCTCCGACGGGACAATCACCGAGCGGCTGCCGTCCGAGTTCGTGGAGGAGGAAAAAGCCAGGGCGGCCGGCGGGGTCGGCTCGAGGCCGGCAAGGTAGGGAATCTCCAGCCGCTGACCGTCTTCGAGAGGCGCGGCCAGATTGATGGAAGATTTGTTGGCCTCAGCCAGCAACCCGCCCGCGGCTTGCACCGCGTCCTTGACACGTGCCCCCGTCGGGAACTCGTACACGCCCGGACGCGGAACCGCGCCCGCCACGTCCACCACGAGCGGTGCCACCGTAGGCGGCGGCTGGAGCGTCACCGCGTTGCCGTCCGGCGAACGCACTACGATCCACAGCAACCCGCCCAACACGAGGCCGATCAGCACACCGATGAAGGTGGGATAAAACGCGCGCAGAATATCCTGTTTCATAGATTGCATGACGCTATTGTAACGCAAAAAGTTCTACTCAATCCAGCCGCATTACCGAGAGCGACCCACCCTCGCGAAACATGAACAGGTTTGCCAGTTTTTGAATGCGGCGAAAATACGGCGTCAATTCGCGCGCCGCGAGCCGGCGGAAACCGAATTTAGCGTAGAACGGCTCGAGTTCGGAACGGCAGGTGAGGTAGAGCGGGCGCGCCGCGCCGGCCAGCAGGCGGGCGATCACCTCGCGCGCCAATCCTTGCCCGCGCCAATCGGGGTGGACGGCGATGGAGGCCAGTTCGAGCGTTCCCTCACCGTGAGGCTTAATCTGCCCGCACGCGACCAATTGCCCCTCCGCGGCGGAGGCGATGAGAAAGCGCGACCAATCGAGGGCCATGGGATTGATCCGCACCAGGCGAACGAGGGCTTTGATGGCGGCGGCATCCTGCGCGGCAGCGGGACGAAAGGTGATTTGCTCAGGTTTCATTGCGGCTTTCGCTTCTGCGCGGCGCTCGCTGGCGCTCGCTGGCGCTCGCTGACGCTCGCTAACGCAACGCGCCGGAAGAGACAAGAATGACGAGGCTGTAGATGTACCAGTGGATCAAAAACGGGTAGAGGAACGAACGGGTTCGATACGCGACCCAGCCAAAGGCAAACCCGCCGAAGATGGTGGAAAGGGTTTCGATCTCCGGCTTGCCGACGTGTGCCAGCGCAAACGGGACAGCCTGCAGCCACGCGGCCTCGGGGCCGAATTTACGCGCGTACCCGAACAAGATCCAGCCGCGAAACAAAAATTCCCATCCAAAGAGTTCGAGGAAGGAGCGCCAGAAAAGATGGGTGGAAGGATCGTTGTAATAAGTCTGCATGGACGCATCGCCCGCGCCCAACGCCCAGATGACCGGCGTCATCAGCGCGGCGCCGCCCAGTGTGATCGTCAGACCGGCGCGCCAATCGCCGAGCGTGAAGCCGTAGGCGCGCGGCGACTCGCGAAAGACGAACACGATGAAGAGGATGGGGACAACCAGGTACAGGATCGTGCGGTCCACCTGCTTGACCGGCGTCAGGAGGTGATAGGCGTCCACCATCAACAATAGCGTGCTGGCCACAGTGATGACAACCACCTTCCAGTCAAAATAAATCGGGATGAAAATGCGTTTGAGCATGGGTTTTAATACGAGAAATAAGATTGGTTACCGTGCGGGCCAAAGAGTTGGGCAAGTGTATCCGTGTCACGCCAAAGTTCCAAGCCCCAGTTGAATAACAAAAGGCAGACTGCCGCGGCCGCGAGCAGCGCGATCATCTTCGAGGCGCGAGACGCGCGCCAGCGCGCGGCGAGGCCGGCGCATCCAGTCGTCCAAAACCACGCGGCGGAGATCGCCATGAACGGGACCAGCGCCAAATGAAAGCGATCTTCGGAGAGGATGAAGACGTGCGGCGTCACATAGGAAACAAATAACAAGAGCAACAGAACGGCGGGAGGATTCCAGCGCAGCAACACGCTCCCGCACGCGGCGGAGACGCTGACCACAATAAACGGGAGGGTGAGAAGCAAAAAGATCAACAACAGGAACGGCGGGGGCACGTAGCCAAACACATCGTTCGAATAAAAATAAGTGAAGGCACGCGTCTCGAGGCCGAAGAAAAAGCCGAGGCGATTCAACGCCAGGGGCAGAATTCGATCGGGACGTTCTTGAATGAAGCCCAGCGCCTTTTGGGTTCCGATGCGGTCGCGCGCAGCGTCATCGAGGATGGGCAGGAGATCGAGCGAGGGACCGAAGAAGAAGGAGCCGTCGCCATCGGGGTGATAGCCAAGATAAAGGTTGTATCCCATCGAAGATTCGATACCGGATAATTTCTGGTGCAGCAGCGAGTTGCGGACGACCCACGGAGCGACGGTCAGCGCGAGGGCCAGCGCCATGAGAGCCGCGCCGCGTTTTTGCCTGAGCGCGAACCATGCCCAGAGGACCGCCAGCGCGGCAAAAGGCAGGATGACGGAACGCGTCAGCGCGGCCAGGCCGAGACCCGCCCCGGAAAGTAACCACCGCGCGGCGGCGGGCCTCTCGCGGGCGCGGAGCAAAAAGAGGAACGCCAGCAGGACGAATGGAAGGAAAAGATTTTCGGTGACGAGGCCGATGGGGTAAAGCAAGAGGATCGGATACGCAGCCACCATCCACGCGGCGAGGCGGGCGGCCTTTGTCTCCGCCTCCTCTTTTAAAAACGCTGCGGGCAAAAAACGGAGCGCGATCCAATATGCGAGCGGCGCGAGCGACGCGCCGAGGAGCGCCTGGGCAAACCGCGCGGCAAAGAAGCGCGCCTCTCCTGCGCCAAAGAGCGAGTAGATCAAGGCCAGGAAGGCGGGGTACAGCGGCGCGCGGAAGGAAGTCGCCACGCCGCGCACGGGGTCATAAGCCGGATCGGAGAGGTCGAAGTCAACGTAGGGTTCGAGCAGGGTCAGGTCGGCCCGCGCGTACCAGCGGAATCCATTCCCGCCTGCCAGGCTGCGCGCCAGCATATCGTACTGAAACATGTCGTCGAGACCGATGCCGAGCGAGCGCGTGAAGAGGACCGGAATCAGACGCAGGCAAAGGGCGATGAGGAAAATGCGAAAGGGAAAGGATCGAACGAGCGGGCCGAACCGGCTGGAGGACATGCTGAGGCGGGTCAGGCCGCGACTTTTTCCGCTTCGATCTTGCGCTGGATGAAGGGAGAGAAATATCCGGCGTAGCGTTCTTGCAAGTCGGCATGCCGCCAGTCCGCGCCGGTTACGCGCCCGCGGCAGTGCGGCTGCCCGCAGTTGCAATCGAACTCGTCGTAATCGGTGTCGTCGCACATGGCGTAGTCGAAGGTGATCTCTTCGCCGGCTGCAATGTCGCGCATGGCGATGAGCGCGGTGGCGCCGCTCAGCCCGGCATTGGGATCGCAACTGTGATTGAAGCAGTCGGCCGGGTCGCCGGACAGCGGATTGAAGAGGAAGAGTTCCTCTTCCACTTGCAGGACGCGTTGGGAAAAATCTGGCATGGTCGGGTCAAGCTCGTCTCTGGTAATGATTCTTCCGCCCCAAAAGGCGAGCACTTCATGTTTGGAGATCGGCTGGCGGGCGATGATTCCGCAACCGCCTTTTAGATGAAAGGGTCCCGAAATCAATTTCGGGTTGAGGTGGGAAAAAAAAGATCCGTTCACTCGTTAGTCCTTTTCTGTGGAGGGGAATAAACCGATGTTTTCGGCGGCACAATGGGCGAACGCCCAGATATCGGGGCCTTGCTGAATCAGACTGGGAGGGCATTTTGTATCGAGCGCCAACATAAGGTCTCCTTTCGAGACAAGCGGAATGAATGGGTCTGCGGGTTAATCGTCAAGAGCGCGGAGCGTCGAGAAGTCAATTTGAAATCCCGGCGTTCCGGCGCTCTCTGATATTCGAACTCGCAGCCTGTGTTTTTTATTTTACATCAATTTTTATCCCGCCGCGAGGGAAACCGCCGCGCGAAATGCAAGATAGGCGGAGACCGCGTCGGGCGCGGAGAAGGCGACGCGCAGCCCGGCGCGCTGCGACGCAGGCAGGAGGGCGGCGCGGTCGGCCATGTCGGACTGGCGAAATTCGACGGTGACGGAAACCGGCGCGTCGAGGATGTACGGTTCGGGCGCGTCGTGTTTGGCGAGTCGTTCCACGGCGCGGCGCGCGGACTGGGCGATCTGCTCCTGCGCCTCAGGCAGGGAGAGGCATTCCGCGGCGAAGCGCGACCGCGCCTGTTTGACGACTGCGATCTCAAGCGGGCCGAGCAATTCAACCGTCTGCGCGCAGGCGGTCTGATCGCCGCTGACCATGATGACCGGCGCGCCGTAGTATCCCGCCACAGCCGCGTTGAGGCCATACTCGCCGACCAGCATGCTGTTGAGCCAGACATTCGCCACGCGCGCGTTGGACCAGGTGTGATCGAGGATGGCATTCTGCGAACCGGCGCGGGCGTGATAGCCGACAAAGCAAACCGCGTCCACGCCGGCATCCATTCCCTCCATCATGGAAAGCGGCGAGGGTGAGCCGTTGCACAGGCGCGCCCGGGCGTCGAGTTCCTCGATGAGAATATTCGAGCCGTTCCAGTGTCCATCCGCTACGACGATCTCATCTGCCCCTCCATCACACGCGCCGCGAATGGCGGCATTCACATCGCCGGTCATAATTCGTCGAAAGCGGTCATACTCGGCATGCCCCGGCGTGACCTGCTCCCAGTTGACCACACCGGAGATGCCCTCCATGTCTGCGGCAATCAAAATTTTCATAGCGTCATCCTTTCGTGTTTTAGCGCGATTGTACCGGAAAAAGCGTGCACGCAAACCATGTCAGGTAGCCTGCGCGGTCTTGGCCCTCACTCAACCCCCCGGCCCCCTTCTCTCTCTCCCAAAAGCATGGGAGAGAGAGAAGGGGGAGAAAAGTCGTTTACTTGGAAACTGTTCTCCCCTCTCCCGCATTTGGGGAGAGGGGCCGGGGGGGTGAGGGCCTTTTGCAAGACTGACAACCTTTGAGTGCACACCGGAAAAACAGACCGGAGCGCGGGTGCGGACGGGAGGCGGTATAATCGCCGCAGATTTCATCACAGAGGAGTGACAGATGAGCGACACGGCTCTTTTCCCATTGAGCGACGAACACAAAATGATCCGTGAGGCCGCCCGCGACTTCGCGCAGAGCGAGATCGTCCCGGTGGCGGCGCAGTTCGATGAAAGCGGCGAGTTTCCCAAAGAGACGATCAAAAAAATGGGCGCGCTGGGATTCATGGGAATCGAAGTCCCGGAAACCTATGGCGGCGCGGGGATGGATACGCTTTCGTACGTGCTGGCGCTGGAGGAAATTTGCAAGGCGGACGCGGCGCACGGCGTGGTGATGTCGGTAAACAATTCGCTGTACTGTCATGGCATTTTGAAATTTGGAACCGAGGAACAAAAGAAAAAATTCATCACGCCGGTCGCTTCGGGAACGGCCATCGGCGCGTACTCGCTGACCGAACCCATGTCCGGCTCGGACGCCTCGAACATGAAAAGCCGCGCCACGCGCGAGGGCGGCTTCTACCTCCTGAACGGGACCAAGTCCTGGGTTACGAGCGGACCGGTTGCGGATTACTTCGTCGTGTTTATGATGACCGATCCCGCAAAAAAAGCGAAGGGCATCACCGCGTTTCTCGTGGACGGAAAAACGCCGGGGCTGACACGCGGCAAGAAGGAACCGAAACTCGGTATCCGCGCCTCGGCCACGAGCGAACTGATCTTCGATAACTGCAAGGTCCCCGTTGAGAATCGACTCGGCGAAGAGGGCGAGGGATTCAAGATCGCCATGACCGTCCTCGATGTCGGCCGCATCGGGATCGCGTCGCAGGCGCTGGGAATCGCTGAAGCCGCATACGAGGCCAGCGTAGCTTACGCAAAAGAGCGCGAGGCCTTCGGCCAGAAGATCGGCGAATTTCAAGGAATCGGATTCAAGATCGCGGACATGAAGACGCGCATCGAAGCCGCGCGCCTGCTGATCTACAACGCGGCGCTGGCAAAAGAACGCTCCAAAACGAGCGGCGAACGCTTCACGCTGCAGGCTTCCACAGCAAAATTGTTTGCAAGCGAAACGGCCATGTTCTGCGCGCACGCCGCGGTGCAAATTCACGGCGGAATGGGCTACAGCCGCGAGCTGCCCGTCGAGCGTTATTTCCGCGACGCGAAGATCACCGAAATCTATGAAGGCACAAGCGAAATCCAGCGTCTCGTCATCAGCCGCGCGGAATTGGGATAAGGGGACGGCATGAATTCCACCGCCCAGGTCATCGGCGTCGTCTTCGTCGTTGCGGTCATCCTCGATATCTACATTGTTTTCTTTCATAAAAAATTCCGTGCCTATTGGCGGCAGCGGACACAGGCCGCGGGCGAAAGCCCGAGCGTCGGACAACGCGCGCGCCGCCGGCTCCTGTCTGCGCGCGCGTTCCTTGCCGAACTCTGGCGCCATTTGTGGCTCGACGAGCGCCGGGCCGCAAAAACACTGATCGCGGCCTCTGCCATTCTTGGGTCCGTCTCCATCGGGGCGGTCTACGTCAACAATATCGGTATTTTCTTTTTTCCCATCGCTCTCTGGTTGATCGAAATTGGCCTGTGCTGCCTGATGCTGTCTCCGGCCGTTAACGCCGGATACAAATTCCGCATCGGCCCGGTCTGGCCGAAATTGCTGGCCCTGCTCGCGGCGGCCTTTCTGTTGCGTTTTGTGGGACTGTCGGTCCTGCCGCCTGGATTTCACACGGACGAACACGGCACCGCCCAGTTCGTTCAGCGCCAGGTCCTCAACCCCCTTAATAACGGGCAGACCGTCAACCCCTTCATCATCGACTCGAATAATCAGCCCGTCTTCTACGACTACCTCTGGCGCCTCAGCCTCAGCCTGTTTGGGTTCACCATCGCGGGAGCGCGCATGTCGAGCGTGATCGCGGGAACGCTGTCCATTGCCGCAACCTTCCTCCTGGTGGACGAAATGGCCGGGCGAAGAACAGCCTGGCTGACGGCCATCCTGATGACTGCCTACCATTACCACATCCACTGGTCCCGCCTGGCCCTGAACAACATCTGGGTTACACTGCTCGTGCCGCTGACGCTCGGCCTGTTCCTAAAAGGCTGGCGCGAACGCCGGGCCGGTTACGCGATCTGGGCCGGCCTGTCTCTCGGCTTTACGGCATATTTTTACGCGGGGGGCTACTTTATTCTTTTTCTATTGCCGATCCTCTTTTGGCAGGCCTGGAAAAAAACGGAAGATCACATGGGCCTATCCATGTTTGCCGGAAAAATGCTGGCGACGGCCTTGGTTGTGGCCGCTCCGCACATGGTATTTGCCATCCACAGCCCCGACCGTTTTTTGTTGCGCGTCCGCGATATCCTTGCATGGAATCCGGGGTATACCCAGACACTGCCCAATTCGTCCGGGAGTCTGTGGGGATTCCTCGGCTACCAGTTCAGCCGTTCGTTCGGCGCCTACAATTTCTACACCGACATCACGGGATTTTATCGCCCTGAAATTCCGTTCCTGATCGGGTTCGCCTCGGCCATCTTTTTGTGGGGAATTGCATGGGCGATCTACAAAAAACAATTCTTTCCATTGGCCTGGCTCGCGCTGGTCACCATCCTGGGCGGCGTAATGAGCGCCGGCACGCCGGGCAGTTCTCATTTCATCGGGGTGATTCCCGCCGTCTGCTGGCTGATCGCCCTTCCACTGGACTGGCTGATGCAGAACGGACGGTCTCGCTGGGCCTACATTCTGCTCATCGTCATCCTCGCCACCGATCTGGTTTTTTATTTTTCGATCTACCGATCCAGCCCGTCACCGGACTTGATTCTAAAATTCCCATTGGTTGAACCATATCTCCATTAACCTTTTGCAACCCATGCCCGAAGCACATGTACCCGCCCCTGAACTCTCCGTCATCCTGCCGGCCTTCAACGAGGACGCGCACATCCACGCCAATATCCTGCGCGTGTGCGAGGCGTTGCAGGGACTGCGATACGAGATCATCGTGGTGGACGACGGTTCAAACGACAATACCTACATCGAGAGTCAACGCGCCGCCGAATCGGGACTGCCGGTTCGCGCGGTGCGCCAGGAACAGAATCGCGGCAAGGGCGCAAGTCTCTTTCACGGGTTTGAATTTGCGCGCGGCGAACTCGTCGCCTTCCTCGACTCGGACCTGGAGATCGCGCCCGAAAATTTGACGACCCTCATGGAGGTCATGCGCGAGGCGGATGCGGATGTGGTGGCAGGGGTGAAAGATTTGCAAGCGAATCAATTTCCTCCACTGCGCCGCCTGATGAGCCGCGGATATCGCGCAATGGTTGCGTTTCTATTCGGGCTGACCATCACCGACACGCAAACCGGCATCAAACTCTTCCGCCGCCAGGTACTCGCCGACGCAATCCCGCGCGTCTCCGCGCGCCGCTTCGCCTTTGATATCGAACTGCTGGTAGCCGCCTCGCGCTTTGGATATCGCATCGTGGAACGGCCGGTCGAGATCAATTATCGCCGCCATGGCGGGCTGGGGCGCGTCAACCTCGCCCAACTCTTCAACATGACCGTTGACACGCTTGCCATTTTTTATCGCGCCTCGTTCTGGCACTGGCTCAACCCCGGCTTGCTCGCGCAAACGTGGATGGTCCTGTTTGTGACAGGCGTCTTCCTCGCAGGCGTCGGTTTTGCAAAATTGCTGACGCCCACCATCCCCCAGGGATTCGCAAAGCATTTTTTTTACATCGCGCTGTTGCAATTCATTCCCTCACCCTTGCGCGACTGGCTGATCTTGATCCTCGGGATCGCTTTCGTTTTTATCTCACTGCTTCAACTCAACAAGATCGTGATGAGCGCCTTCGGAAAGCACGACCGTGACGATCTCTCTGGAATTAAACATAAATGAACACATCCCGTACCCACATCCACCTCGAAATGGCCGCCTGCCCCTTATGCGGACCGGAACCCGGTACAACCATCCGCGAAAACTTTGACCCGTTTCGCGTCGTCACCTGCAACAACTGTGGATTGGTCTTCCTCTCCCCGCGCTTGACCGAAAAAGCCATTCTTAAACTTTACTCGGATGAAAAATATTACGTCTCGGAAGTCGCGGGGCAGGGGTATGACGAATACCTCGAAGTCCGCCCAAATTGGATTCGCACCTTCACCCGCCGTCTCGATCAAATAGGCAAATATCAAAAGCCCGGCAAAGCCCTGGACATCGGTTGCGGACCCGGCTTCTTCCTCGAGGCGGCGCAAGCCAAAGGCTATGAAGCGCACGGACTCGATCCGTCCGATTATATCGTCAAGGTGGCGCGTGAAAAATTCGGCGACCGCATCCGTCACGGCGTGATCGAAAAGGTGGATTATGCGGCGGACGAATTCGATCTCGTCGTCGCCATGGACACATTCGAACACATCTATCATCCGCTCAAATGGCTGGAGGCTGTTCGACGCATCGTTAAACCCGGCGGCTTGATCGCCATGACCACGCCCAACCCGGCCAGTTTTCTGTCAAAAATCTCCGGGCGGAACTGGGTCTCGTACAAACTTCCGGAGCATGTTTTCTACTGGTCGCCGTTCACCATCCGCCGCGTGCTGGAAAAAGATTGGGAGGTGCTGGAGATCAACCGCGCCGGACAATATGCCACGCTTGGATTCCTCTTCCGCCGCCTGTTTCGCATCAACTCCGCGCCGGGCGGGTTGCTGAAATCCCTGCTCACCTTCCTCAACAAATTCAGCCTTTACAGCGACAACGGCTCGCTGACCGTCATCGCGAGGAAAAAGTAGTCTGCTAGTCCACTCGTCCGCTGGTCTTCTAGTCAATCCGCGACCAGTAGATGAGGAGACTAGTCAACGAGCAGACGAGGAGACTATCAGACTATGAAGGCGACCCTCTTCCATCAACACGGCGGACCTGAAGTCCTCGCATACACCGACTTCCCGACTCCCGAACCGAAAGCGGGCGAAGCCCTCGTGCGGATTCGTGCCGCGGCGCTCAACCGCATGGACGTGATGGTACGCAACGGCTGGCACGGTCTCAAACTCGAACTCCCGCACATCAACGGCGCAGACGGCGCCGGTGAAATTGTGTCACTTGGCCCCCCTCTCCAAATGCACTCACTTTGGGAGGGGCCGGGGGTGGGGTCGCGCGTTGCGATCAATGCCAACCTCGGCTGTGGTCACTGCGACTATTGCATCTCCGGCCGGGACAACCTATGCCGCAACTGGCACCTGCTCGGCGAGACCGTGCGCGGAACCTACGCCGAATACATCTGTCTGCCGCTCCGCCAACTTTACAAATTGCCGGATGATTTCGACTTCCACAAAGCCGCCGCAGCCGCGCTGGTCTATCAAACCGCATGGCATTCGCTCATCACACGCGGACAATTACAGGCGGGCGAAACCGTTCTCATCGTCGGCGCGGGAGGCGGAGTGAACACTGCCAGCATTCAAATCGCCAGATTTGCCGGTGCACAGGTGATTGTCATCGGCTCAAACGCGGACAAACTTGCCCAAGCCGAATCCCTCGGCGCAGATATTTTAATTGACCGCTCCAAAAACGAGGATTGGTCAAAGGCGGTTTTCAGCGCCACAAACAAACGCGGCGTGGACGTCGCGGTGGATAACGTCGGCACGACCTTCATGCAATCGCTGCGCTGTCTCAAAAAAGGCGGACGCCTGCTCACGGTTGGCAACAGCGGCGCGCCCCGCTTTGAAATTGACAACCGCTATATTTTTGCCAAACATCTCTCCATCATCGGCTCGACCATGAGTCCCCTCAAAGATTTTGCGACAGTGATGGATCTGGTCGTGGCGGGCAAACTGCAACCTGTCCTCGACAAAACCTTTCCACTCAAAGACGCCGCCGCCGCGCAAGAACGATTATGGAAGGGCGAGAACTTCGGAAAGATTACGCTGGAGTGCTAATGTACACAGGTACACACGTAGACAGGTACACAGGTTTGTAACCTGTATCCTGTAACGCATATCCCGCATCTCACCGTCCGCTGATAACTGATAACTGATAACTGATAACTGATAACTGATAACTGATAACTGTTCACTGATAACTGCATGTCTTCTCGCAACTCCCGCCTCTTCGAAATTGTCCTCGTCGCCATCCTCATGGCGACCTATTTTTACGCGGCATTTTCCGAGGCGCACAACTTCGGCAGGGAATGGTTCATCCGCGACGACGCCTTCTTTTATTTCAAAGTCGCGCAAAATATTTCCGAAGGTCACGGCTCCACACTTGACGGCATCAACCCGACCAACGGCTATCACCCATTGTGGATGATCGTCTGCATCCCGATCTTCGCGCTCGCCCGCTTCGACCTCATCCTGCCTCTGCGCCTCATCGTCATCCTCTCCGGCGCGATCAGTGCTGCAACGGGCGTTTTGCTTCACCGCCTCGTCGGGCGGACTCTCTCGCCTCCCGCCGCCATCCTTGCCGCAACCTACTGGTGCTTCGACCGCGCCATCCATTACAACGTCACCATGTTCGGACTCGAAACCGGACTGGCCGCCTTAACCATGACCGCCTTCCTGCTCGCCGTGAGTCGACTCGAACCGGACTTCCGCCGCCGGCCCCTCGCCTCGCGTCAACTCTGGACCCTGGGCGGACTCGCCGTCGCCATGCTGCTCAGCCGCCTCGACACGATCTTCCTCGCCGGACTCGCCGGCATGTGGATCCTCCTGCGCGGCACAAGCATCCGCTCATTCATCTTCCTCGATTTCATCATCATCGTTTTCTCCGCCTTCGTCAGCCTCGCCGCGCGCACCGGCTTCCCCGATTATTTCGTTTACACAAAATCCGCGCTGACTCTCGCCGCGCTCGGCGTGACCATTCAGATCCCGGTGTTTTATCTCCTTGAACTCTACAACCCTCCAAAATCGTCCTCCATCTCCAGCCTGCAACTACGCATCCTCCTCGCCGCCCTGCTCGGAGCAGGACTCGCCTCCGGCTTAATGATCCTGTTCGCGACGATGAACCAACTAGAGGGTCTGCCCCGAAGCGCATTGCCGCTCTACGCCGGGCTGATCCTGGCGGGGACGGGAATCATCCGCCTCGCCGCGCGCCTCATCGCAAAGGATCATCCGGCGCCGGGACGCTTCGCCGAAGTCCGCGAAAGGTGGCGACAATGGATGCGCGAAGGAATCCACTTTTACGGAATCCTGTTCGGCGCGCTGGGCGCGTACATGCTCGCCAACAAAATTTTATTCGACACATTCACGCCGGTCAGCGGACAGGTGAAAGCATGGTGGGGCGCCCTGCAAGGTTCATCCTACGGAAATCCAATTGCGGACATGCAAGCCTTCCTCGGACTCGCGCCCGCCGAAGGCATGAGCGCTTGGGGACCGATCGTTTATTCGTTGAACGGACTCGCCGCAAATTTGCGCGTGAGTGTCTGGCTTATGCTGGGCGCGATGATTGTTTTTACGCTTGCCGTTTTTTTTACGCGCGTACAGCGCGCCCTGCGCGCCGCAAATTTTCTTGCGCTTCCATTGCTTCTGGCTGGTTCGCTCGCGCAGACCTTTTACTACACCGGTCTCGGATACACCGGCGCAAAAGATTGGTATTGGGTCAGCGCCATGCTCATGTTCACACTGATCGGCGCGCTGTTGTTTGATTTAATTCTGCGCCCGCTCCGCCATTTCAAAAACAGAAAGACATTTGCATATCTCGCGACTGGCATCCTCGCGCTTTTCATGATCTACCGCCTGGAGACGAATCTCATTCAGCGCATGCCCTATCGGGCGCTCCCGCCGGGAACCCCCTACCTGGACGTTGTTCAATTTCTCGAAGAGCACACCGAACCCGGCGCGTTAATCGGCATGACCGGCGGAGGCGCCGTCGCCTACTTCATCGAAGAGCGTGTCGTCGTCAACATGGACGGGCTGATCAACTCTCACGATTATTTCCTTGCGCTCCAATCGGGCCGCGCCGATCAGTATCTTGTAAACATCGGACTCGATTATATTTTTTCCAACCCCGATATTCTAAAGAACTCACCGTATAATGGGCAATTCGATGAGTGGTCATGGCCGATCGCACAATTCGGAAAAAAAGATCTACTGAAATATCAACCCTGATGACGCGAGGTACCCCCGCATGAGACGCCTTTTCTTTTTAACCGCGCTGTTCCTTGCCGCATGTGCGCCGGTCCAGGTCGCAGTGCCGCCTGAAACAGCCACGCCGATCGCTGTCGTACCGCCCACCTTCGCGCCTCCCACCGTCGCGCCAACCTCTCCGCCCGCCGCCACCGCAACCGCCGAACTCACCAACGCCTCCTACATTGACCTCGACAACGACGGCAAAACCGTTGTCTATGATTTCACCGAACACCTTTGCGAAGCGCGCTGGACCAACAACACAGACCCGAAAGGCTTGCCCTGCCCCGGCGATTTGAACAACATCGGCAAAGGCTACATCGGCTTACTGAGCGGCTCCGATATCGGACTCGACGCGGGCTTGCCCATGCTGCTCGCCTTCCCCGCCTACGATAACGTCTACGGACTCTTTGGACGCTACCCCAAATTCACCGTCGGCGCGAACGACGAATTTCGCGTCTCGCTTGCCTGCCGTTCCAACTCCAAATGTTTCATTTCATTCGCCATCGGCTACTACGACTCCAACGGGAAATACCAGGAACCCTTCCCCACCGAATATTATCGCCCCGATGTTGAACCTCCGCTCACCTACGTCTGGCCCCTCGGCAGTCTCGCCGGGCAAACCGTCGAATTCTCGCTCGCCATCCGCGCCGAAGATTTCCCCGCTGAAGCGTGGGCGCTCCTCATTCAGCCTCGCATTTTAAGATGAAAACCGACCGCCCGTGGGCTGTAACTGGAATGCGCTTTACGGTGTTAACTCTAGCAGTCTGGAACATGCTGCGCCTCGGCGCGACGCTGGCAAACTGGTCCACCCTCGCGGAATTTGTCCCCCGCCCCGGCCCGCTCTACATTGCCATCACCGCCTCCTTCTGGACCCTGGTTTGCTTCGCCGTGGCAAACGCCATTCGCCGCCGAAACCCTCGCGCGCAAACCCTCTATGCGCTGATCCTGATCGGATACACTGCATGGTGGTGGATGGACCGCCGCTTCCTGTCCGATATGGCGCAAACCAACTGGCTCTTTACGGTTGTCATCACCGCCATCGTCATGCTCGACGTCACAGCCACATTTTTTGATAAAAACCTCACCGCCTATTTCACTCAAAGAGAGCGTTATGACCAACAACCCCCGCATCAACAAACTTCGTGAACGCAAAACCCAATCCCATCTCGGAGGCGGAAAAGAACGCATCGAAGCCCAGCACAAAAAGGGACGGCTCACTGCTCGTGAACGCCTCGACTTGCTGTTGGACAAAGGCTCCTTCCGCGAGGTGGACACGTTTATCGTCCACCGCACACACGATTTTGGATTGAACCAGCAAGTCTTCCCCGGCGACTCGGTCGTGACCGGCTGGGGCACCATAGACGGACGCCTCGTTTACGCCTACTCGCAGGACTTTACCGTCCTGGGCGGAAGCCTCGGCGAGGTCCACGCGGAAAAAATCTGCAAGATCATGGATATGGCAATGAAGAACGGCGCGCCCTGCATCGGCTTGAACGACTCGGGCGGCGCGCGCATCCAGGAGGGCGTGGTGGCGCTGGCTGGCTACGCCGACATTTTCCTGCGCAACACCATGGCAAGCGGAGTCATTCCGCAGATCTCCGCCATCATGGGACCGTGCGCGGGCGGCGCAGTCTACTCGCCCGCCCTCACTGATTTGATCTTCATGGTGCGTAATTCATCCTACATGTTCGTTACGGGTCCAGATGTCGTCAAAGCAGTGACGCACGAGGAAGTCTCGTTTGAAAACCTCGGCGGCGCCAGCATCCACTCCGAGAAGTCCGGCGTGTGCCACGTTGCCGCAGACTCGGAGGCGGATACGCTTTACCTGATTCGCAAATTATTGGGCTACCTTCCGCAAAACAATATGGAAGACCCGCCCTTCGTGGACACAGGCGACGACCCATTGCGCATGGACGAGGCTCTTGATACGCTTATTCCAGATGACGCGGGCAAACCCTACGATATCAAAGATGCCATCGGCATGATCGTGGACGGCGGGCAGTTCTTCGAGATCCACGAAAACTTCGCGCAAAATATTGTTGTCGGGTTCGCGCGGCTGGGCGGGCACTCTGTCGGCATTGTGGCGAATCAACCGGCGGTCCTGGCGGGCGTGCTCGATATTGACGCCTCGGAAAAAGGCGCGCGTTTCGTCCGCCTATGCGACTCGTTCAACATCCCGATCATCACCTTTGAAGACGTACCCGGCTTTTTGCCCGGCACCGTCCAGGAACACGGCGGCATCATCCGCTCCGGCGCGAAATTGCTTTATGCTTATTGCGAAGCGACCGTTCCAAAATTAACCGTCATCACGCGCAAGGCATACGGCGGCGCATATTGCGTCATGTCCTCCAAGCATATCCGCAGTGATGTCAACCTTGCCTGGCCCACCGCTGAGATCGCGGTGATGGGACCCGACGGCGCGGTGAACATCGTCTTCCGCAAGGAACTGGACAAGGCCAAAGACCCGATCCAACGCAAGGCCGAACTGGTGGCCGAGTACCGCGAAAAATTCGCCAACCCCTACATTGCGGCGGAGCGCGGCTATCTCGACGATGTGATCGAACCGAAGGAAACCCGCCCGCGCCTGATCAACGCCCTGGCAATGTTGAGCAACAAACGCGACACAAACCCAGCCAAAAAGCACGGGAACATTCCACTGTAAGAATGCAGGCCGCGCATAGGAGCATCCATGTTCAAAAAAGTATTAATAGCCAATCGGGGCGAGATCGCGGTCCGCATCATTCGCGCCTGCCGCGAAGTGGGACTTGGCACGGTCGCGGTCTACTCCGAAGCGGATCGGCAGGCGCTCCATGTCCGCTACGCCGACGAAGCCTACCTGCTCGGCCCGGCGCCTGCGCGCGAATCCTACCTGCGCATGGACAAGATCATGGACATCGCAAAAAAGTCCGGCGCAGACGCGGTCCATCCGGGCTACGGCTTCCTGGCCGAACGCGAGGATTTCGCGCAAGCCTGCGTGGACGCGGGGATCATCTTCATCGGGCCAAAACCATCCGCTATTGCAGCCATGGGCGACAAAGCCGTGGCGCGCGCGACCGTCGTTAAGGCGGGAGTGCCGGTTGTGCCGGGCACCGAAGACGTGGGCAACATGACCAACGAAGATTTGCTTGCCGTCGCGCCCAGGATCGGCTTTCCGTTGCTGATCAAAGCCACAGCCGGAGGCGGGGGCAAAGGCATGCGGGAGGTGCGCGCCATCGAGGAAATGCCCGCCCTTTTGATGTCCGCGCGACGCGAGGCCGAATCCGCGTTTGGCGACGGCAATGTCTACCTCGAAAAACTGGTCGAGGGCGCGCGCCATATCGAATTCCAGATCATGGCCGACGCTCATGGCAGCGTGATCCACCTCGGCGAACGCGAATGTTCCATCCAGCGCCGTCACCAAAAACTGCTGGAGGAATCTCCGTCACCGGCGCTCAACGAAGACTTGCGCGCAAAAATGGGCGCAGTGGCCGTGAAAAGCGCGCAAGCCGTGGAATACTTGAACGCCGGCACGATCGAATTCCTGCTCGACAAGAACGATAATTTCTATTTCCTCGAAATGAACACGCGCCTGCAAGTGGAGCATCCCGTCACCGAGGTGGTGACCGGCATTGACATCGTAAAGGAACAATTGCGCATCGCGCGCGGGCGGAGCATGAGTTACAAACAAGAGGATGTGAAATGGACCGGCGCGGCCATCGAATGCCGCGTCAACGCCGAAGACCCGTTCAACGGGTTTATGCCGTCCACCGGGCAGATCGTTCAAAGCATCCAGCCGACCGGGCCCGGTGTGCGCGTGGATACGGGTGTCTATCCCGGCTTCGAAATCACACCGTATTACGACCCGATGATCGCCAAGTTGATCGTCTGGGGCGAAACGCGCGCACAGGCCATTTTACGCATGCGCCGCGCGCTGGAGGAGTATCGCATCGTTGGCGTGCGGACGAACATTCCCTTTCATCAGACCCTGATGGATTCGCATCGCTTCATGGGCGGGCAATTCGATACGCGTTTTGTCGAGGAACGCTTCTCGCTCGAAGACGCCGTTGAAAACAAAGAGTCGCACCCCGAGATCGCGGTGGCCCTGGCCACTCTCGTGGCGCACCAGCAGACCCAGCGCGCCGCGCAGATCGTGCGGCGTAACGAACGCGACGCCAGCAACTGGAGGTGGGTCGGGCGCTGGGAACGCATGCACCGATAGGAATCCATTCGATGAAATACATCACCTCACTGGACGGAAAAGAATACCTGGTCGAGATTCTCGACGACCGCCGCATCTCGGTCAACGGACAGATTCAGGAAATTGACTTTGTTTCCGTGCGCGGACAGCCGGTGCATTCGCTGATCATGAACGGCAAATCCTACGAGTCGTACGTATATGAGACCGAAGAGGGCTTGCAGGTGCTATTACGCGGCCGCTTATATAACCTGACTGTGGAAGATGAACGCGAAAAACGCCTGCGCGCCACGGCCGGCGCCGGCGCCGGAACCAGCGGCGAATTCAACTTAAAGGCGCCCATGCCGGGCTTGATCGTCTCGATCCCGGTCAACGAGGGCGACCAGGTGGAAAAGGGGCAGGTGCTGCTGATCCTCGAGTCGATGAAGATGCAGAACGAATTAAAATCCCCAAAGAACGGGACGGTCGCGCGCTTGCGCGTAAAACCGGGCGAAACAGTGGAGCAACGACAGGCGCTCTTAAGCGTGACATGACCGACGTCGCGTCCTGTTGACGTGGGCGGGGCTTGGTAAAATTCTGTATGATGAAACAATTCCTGCGTATGCTCTTCAGCGCGGCCGCGGCGGCCGCGTTTCTCGCGGCCTGCTCACAGACCTACGGTGAATCCCCGCTGGTTCACCCGACCTACAACCCCTTCATCCCGCTGGATGGCAACCCACTCTCGACTCCACCAGTCGGGCAGGCGCTTCCTCCTCCTTCACCCTACCCAACCGACGAACCGTTCATTGTTCCGACCGCCATCCCGCTCGACGAACTCATCCCGCGCCTGCGCCCTTCCAACCAGCCCTTTCTCACCCCCACGCCCGACGCGCCACACCCGCTGCCCGCGCCGCGCATACACGAGGAACAATATATCGCCCAGCCCGGCGACACCCTCGGCGATATTGCAGCGGCCTACGGGATCGGTCTCGAAGATTTGATGCAGGCCAACGGCCTCAGCGACGCGAATCTGCTCAATGCCGGGCAGACGCTTATCATCCCGCTCTCGCGCCCGGAATTGACCGCTTCAACATTCAAGATCATCCCCGATTCAGAACTCGTCCACGGTCCGGCCAGCGTCACCTTTGATACGGTCGAGTTCATCCAGCGCAACGGCGGCTACCTGGCTGTCCACGCCGAAGAGGTCAACGGCGAACTGATGACGGCCGCGCAGATCGTGACGCGCGTAGCCGAAAATTATTCCATCAACCCGCGCCTCCTGCTGGCCTTGATCGAACATCGCAGCGGCTGGGTCACAAACCCGTTTCCGCCCCAAACCGATTTTGCACTGGGCATCGCCGACCCGTCGCGATACGGTTTGTATTATCAGCTCACCTACGCCGCCGACGAATTGAATCGCGGCTACTATCTTTGGCGCGCGGGCGCGGTGGGCAACTGGGTGTTGGCAGATGGATCGGTCGCGCCGCTGGACCCGACCATCAACGCGGGAACGGCCGGGGTGCAGCAATTCTTCGCAAAATTGGATGACCGCCTCGCGTGGGCGTCGGATGTGGGCGCGCCGGAAGGAAATCCGTTCAGTTTCTACAACACCTATTTTCTGCTGTTCGGAGAGCATCCCTTCGACTATGCCGTCGAACCGCTCGTGCCAGACGGGTTACAACAACCGCGCATGACCCTGCCCTTTGAACGCGGTACGGCGTGGGTTTACACCGGCGGTCCGCACGGCGGCTGGGACTCCGGTTCGGCGTGGGCCGCACTGGATTTCTCTCCCATCGTGGAAGATTCGGGCTGCTTCACAACCGACGCCTGGGTCACCGCCGTCACCGATGGGCTGATCATCCGCACCGGCGAGGGTCAGGTGATTCAAGACATTGACGGAGACGGCCATGAACAGACCGGCTGGAATGTTCTCTACATGCACGTCGAGGCGCGCGACCGCGTCGCACGCGGAACATATGTCCGCGCGGGCGAACGCATCGGTCATCCCTCCTGCGAGGGCGGTTTCTCCAACGCGACGCATTTACACATCGCGCGCAAATACAACGGCGAATGGATCTCTGCCGGCGGCTCCATGCCCTTCATCATGGATAACTGGGTGAGCAGCAGCGCCGGCGCAGAATACGATGGTTTCCTCACGCGCGGCAACGTCATCCTCGAGGCGCTCGAGGCAATCTCAGATCTCAATACGATCCTGAGATAATTTTTTCTGGCCTAATCCAACCACCATGTGCAGACGTTAGAGAACGTTCGTCTGCGCCAGCGTAAGCGACGCTCTCCCCTGGCAACGCCCGTGATTTGCCCAGCCAATCAGGCAGTTGCAGCGTCGAATGAATCACAACCTTTGCGTACACGCCAACCAACAACCGCCTTCGATGGCGCGCCGGGACAGGTATAATCCTTCCGACATGAAACGCCTTCTTTGTACCTTCGCGGCCGCTTCCATTCTCATCTCTGCCTGCGCTACCGATTCTGCCATCTGGGGTGAATATCAGACGCCGACCGCCATCTCCGCGCCAGGCAATCCACTGACGCTGGCGCTTCCGCCAACCGCCAATATCCCGACCAGCGCTGTTCCTTTTTTGCCGGTTACCGTCGCCGCGCAGCCCACCCCGACTCTCATCTTTACACCGGTCTCCCTGCCCGCCTCCCCGGTCCCGGACGCGACCATTACAGCAGACCCGGCCCACCAGCCGATCTTGTATTATGCCCAAAGCGGAGATACGCTCGAGGCCGTGGCGGCCCGCTTCGGGATAGATAAGAACGAGATCACGTCGCCGAAGAATCTTCCGGCCAGCGGTCTCGTTGATCCGGGCATTCTGCTTTTCATCCCGCGACGAATCGGCGGAGAGAGCACGCCAAATCTCCGGCTGCTGCCCGACGCCGAGGTGGTTTTTTCCGCCACGTCAACCAGCTTCAATTCCACGCAGTTCATCCTGAACGCGAACGGGCATTTGAGTCAGTATCGCGAGTACCTCGGCTCCACCGGCTGGACAACTGGCCCGCAGGCCATTGAGCGCGCCGCCTGGGAAAACTCCATCAGCCCGCGCCTGATCCTGGCCCTGCTCGAATATGAAAGCCGCTGGGTGTATGGTTCGCCGAACTCATCGCTGCACGAAGAGTATCCGATGGGATTCGAAAGTAAAAAATACAAGGGGCTATTCCTGCAAACGGTGTGGGCCATCAACCAGGTGTACGAGGGCTATTATGGCTGGCGCGCTGGGAGGTTGACCGAGATCACCTTTCCCGACGGGGAACGGATGCGCGTCAACCCCGAACTGAATGCCGGGACGGTATCCCTGCAATATTTTTTCTCGCGCCTGCACAACCGCGCCGAATGGCAGCAGATACTCGACCCGAACGCGGTGAATAATTTCCCGGCGCTCTACAACCAGATGTTCGGCGATCCCTGGGCGCGCGCCGCTTCGGCGGAGCCGCTCATTCCGCCGGGACTCGCGCAACCCAAATTGATCCTGCCGTTCGAGCCGAACCGCGAATGGAGTTTAACCGGCGGCCCACACGGCGCATGGGAACACGACGGCCCGCTGGCCGCGGTGGACTTTGCGCCCTCGACCGAACACGGCGGCTGCGAAGCGACGCGTTCGTGGGTGCTTTCAGCCGCGTCGGGCCTGGTTGTCCGTTCTGAGAAGGGCGTGGTTGTGGTGGACCTCGACGGGGACGGTATCGAACAGACCGGCTGGAATTTACTATACCTGCACATCGCCACAGAAGACCGCGCCGCAAAAGGCACCTGGCTGAACGTGGATGACCGCGTCGGCCACGCCTCCTGCGAGGGCGGCCAATCCACCGGCACACACGTGCATTTCGCGCGCAAATATAACGGCGAATGGATTCCCGCCGACGGGCCGATTCCAATGATACTGGGCGGCTGGATGGTCCACGCGGGCGTTAATCCGTATGAAGGCACAATGACACGCGGCGGCCTGACCGTCACCGCCGACCCGGTTGGACAGGCCTGGTCCATCATTTTCAGAAAGCCCGATGAATAAGGTTCTTGCAAAAGCGCGGCAGAACACGATCAAAACCCCCGCGCGATTCCTGCTCCTGCTCACGCTGAGCCTCTCGGCCTGCGCGCCGCTTTCCCCGTTTGGGGTTGGCGCGCTTCCGCCAACTCCCACGTCGGAATCTTCATCCTCTTCCACCCTGCCAGGACGACCCCATTATGCGCCCGGCGAGTTGGTAGAGTACATCGCGCAAACCGGCGACACCATCCCCGCGCTCGCCAGGCGCTTCAACACGACAGAAGAGGAGATCTTCGCGGCCAATTCATTCATCCCGCGCGACGCGACCACCATGCCGCCGGACATGCCGATGAAGATTCCGATCTACTATTTGCCGCTGTGGGCGGAGCCGTTTCAAATCATCCCCGACCACGCGCTGGTCAACGGGCCGACGTTGACCGGCTTCAACACCACTGCCTATCTGGTCAAGACTGATGGCTGGCTAAAAAGTTATCGCGCCTACGCGGGCGGCATGTGGCGCAGCGGCGCGGGCATTGTGGATTATGTTGCCGTTAATTTCAGCGTCAGCCCGCGCCTGCTCATTGCCCTGCTCGAATATCAGGCGGGGGCCGTTTCACAGGCAGAAAAACCGGGCGAGCAATTTCTCCTCGGCTTCGAGGAGGAATTCTCCGGTACGGTGTACCTGCAACTGGTCAAGGCGGCCAACACGCTCAATCATGGATACTACAGTTGGCGTATGGGGCGACTCACAGAATTCGATCTGCGCGATGGAAAATTATTCCGCCCCGACCCGTGGGACAACGCCGCTTCGGTGAGTATGAAATATTATTTCTCGCAGGTCCTGTCCGGCTCCGACTTTGATTCTGCCATCCAACCAGGCGGCTTTGCCCAAACCTACGCGGCCCTCTTCGGCGATCCATGGCAGGATCAAACCGTGCTGATTCCCGGCAGCCTGCGCCAGCCGGAATTTCCCCTGCCGTTTCAGGCGGGACAATCCTGGTCGTACACCGGCGGCCCGCACACCGGCTGGGGAACCCTGCAGCCCTACGCGGCGATTGACTTCGCGCCACCTTCCGATAAGAGCGGATGCTTCCTGGCGGAGGATAAATACTACGTGATCGCCGTAGCCGACGGGGTGGTGGCGCGCTCTGAACTTGGGACGGTCGTTCTGGATCTCGACGGCGACGGAAACGAGCGCACAGGCTGGGTCATTTACTATCTGCATCTTGCCGCGTCGGGCCGCGCCGCGCTGGGTCAGGTATTGAAGCGGGGCGATCCGGTCGGCCATCCCTCCTGCGAAGGCGGCCGCGTTACCGGGACTCATGTTCACATCGCGCGCAAATACAACGGCGAATGGATTCTTGCGGATGGGCCGCTGGCGTTCAACCTGGGCGGCTGGGTGACACACGGCGGTTCGACGGCCTACCGCGGCACATTAACGCGCGGCAGCCTGATCGTCACGGCCTGCGAATGCGGCGATCTTTACAGCCAGGTGATGGCGGACCCATAGCGCAGGCGGTTCGCCGTCCCGCCGGCGCGGGCTATTCAATTTCCTCCGAGGAGGTGAATGTGCCTTCGCTCACCACACGGCGCACGTTCCCGCCTCCCTCCTCCAAAATGACATAACCCACATCAATCGGAAAAACCCGCGACAGCATCGCGTGAACCGAACAGTATTTTTCAACCGAGAGTTCGATGGCGCGCGTCACTGCCGATTCCTGCACGCCGCGCCCGCTCACGCGGTACTCAAGGCGGGCGCGCGTGTACACTTTTGGGTGGTCTGTGGCGCGTTCCGCGTGGACGCGCACTTCAAAGCCGGTCACCGCCTGCTTTTTTTTCTGAAGGATGGAGATCACATCCATCGCCGTACAACCAGCCAGGCTGAGGGCAAAGACCTCCATCGGGCCGGGGCCGCGGCGCGCGGAGGCCGGGTCGTCGGGCGAGTCGAATAGGATTGGCAAGTTGGAATCGCCAACTGCCTCGAAGGTCATATTTCCGTTCCAGGTCACTTTTCCGTCCATGATTTACTCCTCGATGATCGGTATGACATATTGTTCAAGTTGATCGCGATCAACCCCGCCCACCCATTGCAGGCGCACCTGTCCCTGCCGGTCAATGACAAACGAAGAGGGCAGGTTCATGGTGTTGAACGCCGACTCGGAAAGATGAGAAGGGTCGAGCCAGATGGGAAAGGTCAGGCCGTATAAATTCACAAAATCGCTCACCTCGATCGGGGCTTCGCCATCGTTCAAGCCGATAATGACAAAATTCAGATCGCGATAATCGCGATAAAAAGATTCAAGTGTGGGCATTTCTTCGCGGCAGGGCGGACACCACGTGGCCCACATATTAACCAGCACAACCTGGCCGCGATACTCGGCGAGAGAGCGCTCCGTCCCGCCAAGGTCGGCCAGGGTCAGGGAAGGCGCGGGGTAATTCACCTTGACCGGAATGGCAGAACGATCCGGACTCACGCCTTGACTGCGGCGCAGGGTGATCAGGGTCATGGAGGCCACGCCGACGGCAATCAGGCCGAACCCGATCAGAAGCATGGCTACGATACGTTGAAACGGGGAGTGAGATCTCATATCACCTTGATTTGAATAGAACAGGCAGAGTATAACCCGGCCGGGGACGCTTCGCCCACGTCCGGGACAAATGTCCAAACAATCGGGAAGGATGCCACTATGTCTGGTCTTTCCAGTCCGTTAAGATGACAGCAAATGCAGCGCTCACGCAGCCCAATGACGATCTTCGACGGCCTTTCGAAAGCGACAAGGCGGCTCGTGCAGCAAGACTTCGAGCCGTATTCCTGTCCGTCTGGGACGGTCATCTTCGAACAAGGCGACCCGGCCGTTTTTCTGTACCTTATCCTGCACGGAAGCGTTTTGACGCGCTATAAGCCCTATGATGGGCCAAGCATGAACTTGATCACAATCCACGCTGGAGACGCATTCGGCTGGTCGGCGGTAATCGGCGCGCCGCAATATACCCTGGGCGCCCTGGCGCGCGAAGATTTGCAGGCCCTGCGCGCGCGCGGCGCCAGTCTGCGGGCGCTTGCCGCTGAACACCCAAAGGAAGGCGCGGAACTGCTCGACCGCCTGGCGCAATTAGTGTCCAATCGCTGGAAGGATGCCAACGCGCAGGCGCGCTCCATCCTGGAACGGGCGCTTCCGCATAACACGCGAAAAAGAAAGTAAGGGCCGCGCCGATGGGACTTTCACGCATGGCCTTTGCCGGGGGAATGGAATCAAAGCGCCTCCGCCTTTTAACGCGGAGGCGCTTGGTTGCAGGGATGAATCAGGCGGGGCGGAAGTAGCGGAACACGAGAAACAACCCGGCCGCGATCAGCGCTGCCGCCCAAATATAATTCGCCAGGCTGCCGAGCGCGACAAGAAACAAGAATCCCATCCCGCCCAGAGCGGCCGCCGGATACCACGCCCAGCGCATGCCAGCCAGCAATGCCACCAGCGCAAATGTCAACGCGAGGCCGAGGAAGAAAAACCCCGGGGTGAATTTATCGCCGGCGAGTTCGGGCAGGAAGGTGATGAACGCGAGGGTGGTCAGCACGCCGGCGGGGATGAGCGCCCACCAGCGTTCCTGCCGCGCCGGGAAATAGGCCAGCCAGAACGCAAGTCCAATGCCGCCCAAAAAGAGCGCGCCGCCAAAACGATCGAGTGAATCGGGAAGCAAAATCAGCGCGCCGATTCCCACCAGCACACAGCCGGGGATGGCCGCCCACCACGCGCCGCCAAAATACGAAACGAGGAAGAAGGCGCCCGCCGCAAGGAAGGCAACGCCCCAGAAAATATCGCCGACATCGTTAAGAACGCCCATGTTCTGCAAAACGAACAGCCCACCCAAGACGATTAGAGCGGCGCCGACAAGAATGGAAGGATCAATGCGTTTCATGTCAACTCCTTACCAGATCGAAACCTTGCCCACACCGGCTTCGATGGTAATGTCGGCCCGGTTGGGATTCGCGCCAAAGTCGGGCGACTCGTACACCCCGTTCAAATATGGGAAGCGCGCCCGGTCCACATCAATTTCGGCCAGGCCGGACTGTGAACGGATTCGCCCGGCCACGCCCGGCGGCACGCGCAACTTTAGGTCCGCCGCGCCGACATGCGCCTCCGCGGTGACGTGGCCACGGGCAGGCAGCGTGATCTCTGTCGCGCTCACACCGGTCTGGACGTTGAGACGGGTGACGCCCACGTCGCACAAGTCCACCAGCGATTGGTTGGCGCCCGTTTCGAGTTCCAGCGTGAAGGGAACTTCGTTCGACAGGCGCAGATTCCAATTCAGTCCGCGTGAGTTTCCGAGGAAGGAAAGCATTCCCGTGTCGGCGCCCACGCGAACAGCGAGTCGTTCGCCCGACCGCTGCGAATCCACACGGATGCCTTCGGTGCATTCGCCTTCGAGCGCCTTGCCCGCCGACGCGCCGCCGGTCACCTTTAAGCGTCCCGCGCCGTGATTGAGTTTCAGCGCCACCTCGCGCGCGCCATTCAGCGCCACAGAGACAGATTCGCTTTTGGCGGATGTGCGAAAATAGGCCCCGGCCAGGATCCAGCCGCCGACGAGAATTAACGTGACCGGCCAGAAATATTCCATCGCGCCGAGCAGCATCAACACGCCGAGCAGGATGAGAACGGCGCCCCAAAAGAGAGACCCATTACGCATCAGCGCCTCCTCCGCGAAAGGATTTCCAGACGGAGCGGCCAAGCAGCCACAAGCCAAGCAGGATGAGTAAAATGGCGGGGCCATACTTGCCCAAAATATTCAAGCCGCCAAAGATGGCGGCGAAGATGAGAAACAGCGTCGCGCTGACAACCATGGAATTCAGTCCGCGCGAAATGTTCTGGCGGGGGTTGTCGCCAAGCAGGCCGCTGATAATCGAGCCGATGCCGACGAAGCCGGGGATGAGCGTCCACATGTAGGCCCACGCGCTTTGGCCGTCGGCGGCATAGGTTGTGTTGTACCAAATGATCCCACCCACGCCCGCCACAATGGCGGCCGGAACCGCCATGCCGGGATTACCGGTCAACAGTCCCAGCACAAGCAGGCCAGCGCCGATCCACATCAAAATGAAGGGGCCTTGAAAATAAGTGTCGGCAAATTCGCCCAGCGAGGGGATGGTCTTTGTGGCAACGAACCAGGCTCCGAGTAAAATCAGGATGATTCCCAGAACCAATTGCGAGCGACCTTGTCTTGTCATGATATTCTCCTTGAACAGGCAGGATGTCAAAAAACAATTTATGTACGCAACGCCCCGGGGAAAGTTTCAAGACGCTTGGTCAACCAGCCCTTTCAACGCCAGCCACTCTCCCGCCTGTTTTGGATGTTCAGTCTTCACGATGACATTCTGCCCGATCAGATTCCTGGCCGCCCGTACGACGACCTCTTTTTCCCAGCCAAAGAGTTTGACCGCGGCCCGCAGTTGCGCCGCGCCAACCGAGGTGAAATAGCGCTCCAGCAATTTCATCCGCGCCTGCGATTCGCTGATGGCACGCGCTTGTTCGGGCAAGTCTGGAAAATGGCGCGTGACAATCTCGTAGATGTGAGAATATCTCCATGCACCCGCTTCCGCCACGCCGACCGGGAGAATCTTGAAATCGGCCTGCAGCTGCTCCAGCGCCTTGTTGAATTCAGACTCTTTTGCATTCGCTAATTTTGCGAGGCGGCGCAAGTCAATGGAGTTGAGCGCTCCCTTGTCGAGCAGTGTTTCATAAATCTGTTTCGCGGATTGTGTAAGTCGCCCCTCCTGATAGGCGATCAGATAATCTTCTTTCGGCGAACCGTAATTTTCAGAGAGGGCATAAAAGTATGGTGCGACCTCCAGCGAGAGCAGGGTCGCCTTGCGGCGCAGGATCTTTCCGTAATACCAGATCTTCTTGTCGAGCGCATGATCCTTCCATCTCCATGTGATATGAGCCGGATCATCGTGCGCGTCCGCCACAGGGCGGTCACCGGCTACCGCTGTCCACAGCGAGGGCAGGTCCACGCCGCTGATCGGCCAGAAGAAAATGAACCCGCGCGCGTCCACGAAGCGGCGCGCCTGCGCCGGAGTCGCCAGCGATTTTTGCGGAGATAGGTGGAAGGCGCGCGCGCGATACAAATGCAGTTTTTTCAGGTTGAGGCTGGGCATGAGTCGATTCTATTCCAAAATCAAAATCGTGCTACACTTTTTAAAAGGAGAGCGACATGCCCACAGCAGAACCGACCCTTCAAACACTGTACGACGCGTTGATCTTCGATATCACCAAAGCCTTTGCCTTGCCGCAGACAAACAGCGCGCAACAGATCGTTCGCTGGCTGTTCGGACGCGCGGCGCGGCGAGTGGCCGAGCTTGGCCTCGGCCTGGACCGCGAAGTACAGAAAGGCGGGCTGCGAGGCGGCTCACGCTGGCTGTTACCGCGTTTTGCAAAGAACCACTCGGCGCGCGGCGAGGAAAACATCCCGCCAGCGGGCCCGCTAGTGATCGCCTCCAATCATCCTGCCGGGATAGACTCGATCGTGATCAGCGCGCACATCCCGCGCCCGGACTACAAGGTCATCATCGGCGATATCCCATTTTTTGAAAATCTTCCACACGTCAGCGAGCACGCGATCTACGCGCCCGCGTCGGATCAGACCAATGGGCGAATGCGCGCTGTGCGCGAATCGCTGCGGCACCTCAAAGCGGGCGGCGCCCTGCTGATCTTTGCGCGCGGCGGCATCGAACCCGATCCCGACTCGATGCCGGAACCTGACATCGAATTCGATCGCTGGTCGCGCAGCCTCGAAATTTTCCTGCAACATGTCCCGCAGACGCGCGTCCTGGTGACCATGGTCGGCGGCGTGATCGCGCGCGCCGCGTTGAAAAACCCGCTCACGCGCCTGCGCAAACTCCGCCCCGACCGGCAGCGCATCGCCTTCCTGACCCAGATCGCCCGCCAGATTTTAAGCGGGCGCGAAACATACAATCTCACGCCGCGCGTCACCTTCGGCGAAGTCATCGAAGGCGCGCAGCCGCGCGTCCTCGATACGGTCCATGACGCGGCGCGGCGGGTTCTACGCCGTCACATGGAATGGCGCGCTTAAATTTCATCCGCTTGACACTCCCTCCCCCGCTGACTATAATGCCCCACTGTACGCGGGTGTAGTTCAGTGGTAGAACGTTTGCTTCCCAAGCAAAATATCGTGGGTTCGAGTCCCATCACCCGCTCTAACGCCGAGATTTAATTCTCGGCGTATTCTTTTTTCGGAACGCGGCGCCTTGCAGATACGAAAGGCATGTTCAACATTCATGTTGTCATGGATTTGCAAGGGTGCTGTTATGAAAGGATACGGGTCAACCATTAAAATCACGCTGGAGTTATCATGCCTGGAAAAAAGATTCTCTACGTCGAAGACAACCCGGATAACCGCATGTTGATTCGCCGCGTATTGATGGCGGAGGGCTACGAAGTGGTCGAAGCGCACACCGCGCATGATGCGCTGGAAAAAATCCAGTCCCTTGTGCCAGACCTGATCCTGATGGACATCAACATGCCGGATATGGACGGCTATGCCCTG
Source organism: Anaerolineales bacterium (assembly GCA_019187665.1). Taxonomy (GTDB): domain Bacteria; phylum Chloroflexota; class Anaerolineae; order Anaerolineales; family Villigracilaceae; genus Denitrolinea. The sequence continues at coordinate 145,621 of JABARH010000010.1, read as the reverse complement.
ACCGCCCGCATTCGAAAAACGCCCGGCTTCGAAACCCTGCCAATTATCGCCGTCACCGCCAACGTGATGCGCGGCGACCGCGAAAAATCGCTCAAGGCGGGCGCGGATGGCTATATCCAAAAACCGATTGACATTGACCTTCTCTCCCAGCAGATCGAACGTTTTATGGCAAGGAAACAACAATGACCGATCCCATTCCCACCGAGACCCACCCCAGCCGCAAAGCGCAGATTCCCAAGGAGACCACCGTCCTTGTCGTGGAGGATAACGTTTCCAATTTTGTGTTGATCGCGCGCATGTTGGGCTATCTTGGCATTCACTGCGAATGGAAAACGTCCGGCTACGAGGTGGTCGAATATGCCGACACTCTGTCCCGTCTTGATCTGATCCTCATGGATATCCGCCTGCCCTACGAGGATGGGTATGGCGCGCTCAAAAAGATCCGCACTGCGGAACACCTGAAAGACATTCCGATCATCGCGGTCACGGCAGAAGCAAGCGAGGATCAAATGCGTAAGGCCCGCGAATCTGGCTTCGACGGATTCCTCGGCAAACCGCTCGACCCCGATCGCTTCCCGGAGCAGATCCGCCGTATTTTGAGCGGCGACAAAGTCTGGGAGTACACATAACCCAGCCATGACCGCCTCTCCGTCACCACTCGCACCCCGCCAAAAATTAATGCGCGGCAGCCTGGCGCGCACGATCATCTGGGCGCTGGCGGCATTATCGTTCATCCCGCTAACCGTCATGGCCGCGACCGCCTATGCTCGCGCCCGCGCCCTGCTCGGCGACCAGATCGAATCGCAAATGCAGAATCTCGTTTCGAGTCAGGTGGCCACCACCGAAAAGCAAATCAAGGTCCGGCAGATCCGTCTGAACCGGGCGATCAGGCAGGCCAATTTTCAAAACGCCATGAATGCCATCCTGCGCCTCGACAAAGACAACCCACTGTACATTGAAAGCGCGCAAACCATCGAAACCATCTTCTTCGATCTTAATCGCGAAGGCGCCGAACCGGTCTTCACAAAATTCATCATCTTCCTACCGGAAGGCGAGGTCATCCTGGGGAGCGACCCAGGTTGGGTGGGAATTAACCTCAAGGACAACTCGTTATTCGAAACGTTGCGCTCAGCCAGCGCGCAAACCATCGGTTTGTATGATTTTTCGCCGTTCATTCGCGGTGAATTTGCCATGCTCACCGTCGAGCAACACCGCCCGCTAAGCGGGAGTTCACAGGCCACCATCGTTGGCATTTCGGAACAGCAGACCGCCATCTCTATTCTCGAAGCGCTCGGCGCGTTGGCTCCGGAAACAGCGCGCGCGTATTTTGTCACCGAGCGTGGCGGATTCATCGGCATGGAATCATACACGAATACGCTGGAACCATTCACGACCTCGATCGAACAACGCACAACCGTCACCGAGGCGCTGGATGGATTAAAGAATGCCCCTCCCGAAACCAAATTATCAACCGTCTATTACCCGAACGAATCTGGGGAAGCCGTTATTGCCCAGGTGGCGTGGATGGAGGAACTGCAAGCAGGCTTGATCCTCGAAATTCCGCAGACCAGCGTTTTCGGTCAATTGAACAGCCTGGTCCCGTTCACGCTTCTCGTCTACGGCGGGCTGGCGCTGGCTACGATCCTTGCCGCGCTCTGGATCACCAGCCGCATCACGCGCCCACTCCTCTCTCTGACCGACGCCACCAGCCGCCTGGCCCAGGGTAATTTACAGGAACGCATTGACATCCACCGCAACGATGAGATCGGCTCGCTCGCGGCCTCATTCAACTCCATGGCTGGCGAACTCAGCCGCCTGTACGCCTCCCTGCGAGAAGAGGTGGATGAACGCACACGCCAGATCCGCACTGCCGCCGAAGTGGCGCAAAGCCTGACCAGTTCCTTTGAACTGAACGAACTGCTCCAAAGAACCGCACAATTAATTGTAGAACGTTTTGGCTTTTATCACGTCGGCGTGTTTCTACTCGACGAGACGGGTAAATTTGCCACCCTGCGCGCGGCGCATGGGCCCGCCTCCGAAGAAATGCTCAAACGCGGGCATCAACACCAGGTCGGTTCGGCTTCCATCGTCGGCTGGGTGGCCGCCAACAAAACCGCGCGTGTCGCTTCGAGCGTGGAACAGGACCCGATGCACTATCGCAACGAACTGCTTCCGCTCACCCAGGCAGAGGCCGGCATCCCCGTGATATTAGGCGGCGTCGCGCTGGGCGTGCTAGACGTTCAAAGCGTCCAGCCGCACACCTTCGATGAAGAAATGCTCGTGGTCTTGCAGACACTGGCCAACCAGATCGCCGCAGCCATTCAAAACACCAAGTCCGCCGAAGAAGAGGAAACGCGAACCCTCGCGGGTGGCGATCGATTCTATCGCGACCTGCTGACCGTGGCTCAATCCAGCACGGAACCGGAGGCATTCGAAGCGGCCGCCCGCGTATTGCGTGAAGCCCGCAACCCGTTCATCCTTCTTAAGGCGCATGAAAATACATTCGAGATATACAGCGCTGCGAATCCATTCACAGAAATCCCGCCGGAACTGCCGCACTCTGTCGCCATTGCGCCACACGAGGCGCAAAGTCAGATCAGCGGCCCGCTCCTGATCGGCGACGTTGCGCGCGAAACGAACGCGCCACAGCAGCTTACCCAACTCCTGCGCCTAAACGGTTCGCAAAGCGGGTTGATCGCGCCTGTCACGGCGGAGAACCGGGCGATCGGCCTGATTTTGGTGGGAGAAATTCCGGGCCAGCCATTCACCAGCCTGAACATGCGCTCCTTCACCGCGCTCTCCGACGTTTTATCCATCGCCCTGGCGCGCATCGGCAGCCTCACGACAACCCGCGCGCGCATGGAAGAGATGGGCGCCCTGATGACACTCAACCGCGCCGTGACCTCCGTCGGGGACGCCCAATCGTTCTACGCGACCTTGCAGGAACAGGTCGCACGCGTGATTGGCAACTACAGTTTCTTCGTCGCGCTATACGAATCCAAAACAAACACGATCGAAATCCCCTACCTGTACGAGGATGGAAAAACCACTTCCATTGCCCCCTTCCCCCTGGGCGAAGGCTTGACCTCCATCCTGATCCGCACGCGGCGCCCGCTGATGCTGGTGCAGGACACCGAACGACAGGCGCAGGCGCTGGGCGCAAAGATACAGGGAAAGGCGGCCAGGTCCTGGCTGGGTGTGCCATTGCTGGTAGGCGAGGAGCCCATCGGCGCGATCATCATTCAAGACAGCGAACAGGAACAGCGCTTCAGCGAACATGACCTCGATTTTATGGTGGATGTTTCAAAACAGGTCTCTGGCGTGATCCACAACGGGCGCCTGCTCGAACAAAGCCGTCGCACCAACCTGCAACTTCAGACGGCGGCGGAAATTGCCCGCGATATCTCCGGGTCGCTCAACCTCGATGAATTGCTCCTGCGCGCCGTCAACCTGATCGTGGAGCGCTTCCATTTCTATCACGCCAGCATCTTCCTGGTGGACCTGCATGGCGAGTACGCCGTCATTCGTGAAGCAACCGGGGAGGCGGGCGCGCAGCTCAAACGTCTCGGACACAAACTCGGCATCGGTTCCAAATCCATCGTCGGCTACGTGACCGGGCGCGGCGAAACGCTGATGGTAAACGACACCTTGAAAGACGCCACCTATTTTGCCAACCCCATCCTGCCCGACACGCGTTCGGAATGCGCCATCCCGCTCAAGGTGGGCGAGCGCGTTCTGGGCGCGCTGGACGTGCAAAGCGCCAGCCCCTTCGCGTTCACCGAAGAAAGCCTGCGAACACTGGAAATCCTGGCAGACCAGCTGGCCGTGGCTGTGGTCAACACAGAACTATTCGCCGACTCACAAGAACACCTTTCGCAGCACCGCCTCCTGCATCACATCACCACCACGGCCGCCTCCGGCACGACCCTGGAGGAGGCGCTTGAAACGACCGTGAAGGGACTGCAGGTCACGCTTGGCGGAGACCGTGTTTCCATCATGCTCGCCGACCGCGAACGGCGCAGGCTCGAAGCAAAGGCGTCCATCGGATACTCGGAAGAGACCAGCAAGACTCAGATATCGTTCGATCAGGGCGTAACGGGCTGGGTCGCCACCCATCGCCGCCCCTTGCGCGTGGACGATGTGAAGATTGATCCGCGCTACATTGAAATCAGTTCGAACACGCGCTCCGAGTTGGCGCTGCCCCTGCTCTATCGCAACGAATTACTCGGCGTGCTAAACGTGGAAAGCGAACAGGCCGCGGCTTATACCGAAAACGATGAAGAAATGCTCGGCACATTGGCCGGCAGCCTGGCGGCGGTCATCGCCAACGCGCGTCTGCTGGAACAGATCCGGCGTCAGGCCGAACGCGAGCGCGTGTTGTATGAGGTCACCAGCAAGATCCGCCGCTCCACCGACGTACAAAGCATCCTTGCCACCACAGCCAGCGAACTACTCAAGGCCATCGGAGCGCGCGGAACGCAGATCCGATTAAAGGCGCAGGAATCGTCCAACCCCAACGGAAAGGGCGAAGAATGAAAACCAGCATCTTCCTGGAACGCCTATTGCTTCGGACGCGCGGCCGCTTCCTGCTGGCGGCCACCTTCCTCGCGCAACTTCTATCCATTCCCGGCGGCATGCTTGGCATGCTCGTCATTCAACTCAATGCCAATTTCTCCCAAACGCAACTCCAGAACCTGACCCGCCTCGCGCTGCCAGTGAGCCTGCTGGGAAACCTCGGCCTGCTCCTCATTTCCTGGTACTTAACCCCGAACGCGCGCTCTTTGCTCGATACGCGGCTGCGAGATGGACACGAAGCAGAAAATGCGGAAAAATCACTCGCGGCCTGGCGCGAAATCTCCGCCTACCCCTGGAGATACGGAATCATCACCCTGCCGCTGACCTTTATCGTCAATGCGCTTGCTCCAACTCTGTATTTCTACCTACGAAACCACATCATCCTCGACCAATTGGTCTACAGCCTAATCGGCGGACTCGTGACCGTACTGGTAGTCGTCATTCTCACCATCATCCTGCTGGAGCGCATGTTGCTGCCGGCAAGAGTCATCCTGTTGCCCCGCGAGGCCGATTCCCAGATCACAGGGCTTGCGGGCGCGCCGGTGGGGTGGAAACTTTCGCTCATCACGATGGCGCTGGTCGGCATCGGCATCATGCTTGTCGCCCCAATCGGATATCGCCAGATCGTACAATCCACCATCAACATCTTCGACCCCGAACAAATCGTCCGTAACATGCAGATCCGTCGGGATATGCAGATCCAATCCATCATCGCCGGCGCGGCGGCGATTCTGCTCAACCTGGGGCTCGTCTACGCCATCTCCCGCACATTCACCAACCCAATCTCATCCCTGATCGAAACATTCAAGGAAGTGGAAGGCGGCAATCTCGGCCGCCGCGTCAACGTGACCGCCACCGACGAGATCGGCACATTAACCATCCAGTTCAACCGCATGATCGCCCGCCTCGAAACCCTGCAAACCGGGCTGGAAGAACAGGTGCGAGAGCGTACCAAACAGCTGGAGGCCATTAACGAAGTCGGACGCGCCGCCAGCGCCATTCTCGATCCGGCCGAATTGATCGAGCGTGTGGTTAACCTCATCACCGATGAATTCGGCTACTACTACGCCGCGCTCTTTTTACTTGACCCATCGGGTCACTGGGCCGAACTTCGCAGCGCCACCGGCGAAGCCGGGCGGGTGTTGCGCGAATCACGCCACCGTCTCGAGGTCGGCGGAAAAAGCATGGTCGGCTCCGCCATTCAGCAGCGGCGCGCCCGCATCGCCCTCGACGTGGGAGCCGAACCGGCCCGCTTCAACAATCCACTGCTCCCCTACACGCGCTCCGAGATCGCCCTCCCGCTCGTCGCGGGAGAACGCATCCTTGGCGCGCTCGATGTGCAATCCACAACACCCTCGGCATTCAACACCCGCGACATCGAAACCCTGCAAAACATGGCAAACCAGGTGGCGGTTGCCATTGAAAACGCGCATCTCTTTCAGGAAACGCGCCAGCGCCTCGAAGAACTGCAAGCCGCACAACGTCAGTACCTGCGCGAGGCGTGGACCTCGCTGGCCGTTCATGAACATAACGAATACATTGTAGGCGACGTGATCACAGAAAAAGACACTCGTTTGGATGTTCCGCTCACGCTGCGCGATCAAATCATCGGTGAGATCAGCCTCTCCGGCGACTCAAGCTGGACCAGCGAAGAACGCAGCTGGGTGGAGGCGGTTGCCACGCAGGCCGCCATTGCGCTCGAAAACGCCCGCCTGCTCGACCAGAGTCAAAAGAACGCCGCCTATGAAAAGCTGATTGCGGATATCACCGGCAAGATCTGGGCTTCCACCACCATCGAGGGCATCCTGCAAGTATCCGTCCGTGAACTCGGCAGGACACTCAACGCCACCGAGGCGATCATCGCTCTTGATCCAGGCGAGGAACCGTAGACCGCCATGTGGAATAACCTCAAAACATTCCTTTCTCCTCCAGTTTTCCCGGGCAACGAAACCAAGACCAACGTCGCGCGCAATACGCACGCCGCCAGCCTGGTTCTGTTCATGCTGATTTTCCTGTATCAGTTGACTTCCCTGCCGCGCATCTCCGCCAGCGGGTTGGAGATTTTTGATTACATCACACTTGGGCTGGCTTTGGGAATCGCCCTGCTGTGGGTCATACTCAAACGCGGCGCGGTCTATTTTGTAGCCATATCATTGGTGGGGCTCTTCTGGCTGGCAGCCAACGGCGTCTCCCTTATGGGAGATGGAATTCGCAGCATAGCATTCACAACCAACCTGCCCATCGTGCTCCTGGCGGGACTGTTGCTGGGATGGCGCGGGGCCCTGGTCTATGCCTTCGCGACCATTTTCGCTGGCTACAGATTAGCCTACCTCGAAGAGACCGGCCGCATCGTCCCCACCTATTACCCGCCATTTGTCCAGATGCAGGACTCAACCATGGTCCTGTTCCTGACCGGCGCCTTGACCTTCTTCCTCATCACCGACTTGAGCCGTGCCACCCAGCGGGCAAACGCCAACGCGCGCCTGCTGGAACAAAACCTGACCGACTTAAATGCCGCCCAGTCTGAGTTGCTCGAAAAAACCAACGCGCTCGAAAAACGCACCGAACAACTCGCCGCGGCCAACGCGGTAACCCAAACGGTGATCGGCATGCGAGAGATTGAAGACATTCTGCCGCATGCGGTTGCATCCCTGGCCGAAAAATTCGACTACTACCACGTCGGCATATACCTGCTCGACGATAAAATGGAGCATGGCTTTCTACAGGCCGCCTCCTCTGAAGGCGGAAAACGCATGCTCGCGCGCCAGCATCAGATAGACCTGACAGATGATGGAATACTTCAGCGGGCGGCCAAAAAACGCGCCGCACAAACAATGCAGGAGGTGGATCTGCAGACGCGCCAGCCCATGAATCCGGACCTGCCGCTGACCCGTTCGTTCGGAGCGTTTCCCATGCTGACGCGCGAGCGGGTGATTGGAATCCTGGATATCCAACGCGTTGAACCGCTGGCTTTTTCAACGTCCGAAGTAGACACGTTGCAAATCATCGCCGACCAAATCAGCCTGACCATCGAAAACGCCCGCTTGTTTGCCGAAGCGCAATCCGTCATCGAGCAGATGCAACAGTCTAGCGAAACCCGCGCCGAACTGGCCTGGAGAGAAATCGCAAACCGAGGGGCGCCGGTCTATCAATACACCCCACTAATCGTTCAAAAGATCGGCCTCCCCCCAGAGCGAAAAGAAGAGCCGGGGCTGTTATCCGAGCCGATTCTGCTACGCGGGCAGGGGATCGGCAGAATTCAGATCAGACGCAAATCCGGGCCGGATGGCTGGTTGGAAGCGGAACAAAACATGGTTCGCGAAGTAGCCGCGCAGATCGCGCTCGCCCTCGACAACGCCCGCCTGCTGGAAGAAGCCCAGATGCACGCCGCGCACGAACGCGCCATCAGCGAAATGTCCGCGCGCATCGGCGCCGCATCCAACATCGAAACCATCCTGCGCGCCACCGCGCAGGAGGTCGGAAAAGCCCTCGGCGACGCGGAGATCACCGTGAAGCTACGCCCGGAAGGGCCGGAGAATTAATATGAGACCGCGCTGGTACACTCCCCAGAACATCAGCCTCCCCGACGCCCAAGCCCAATATCAGATCCTCAACTCGGTTGTGCTGATCGCCCTGCTGGGCGTGCTGGGAGCGATCGCGGCGTTATTCATTTTTGAATCCACGTCTACATCGCGTATCGCCATGATCTCGCTGGCTGTGTTGCTGCTGGCCAGTTTCGTTCTGCTGCGCATGCGCATCCTCCTGCCGGCGCAGATTATGGTGCCCGTCTCCCTGTTTGCCGGCATCACCTTCAACATTGCGTTTGGCAGCGGTCTGCACGACGTCGCGATGAGCGCGTATGGCGGCGTGCTGGTCATCGCCAGCCTCACCCTGGGAAAACGGGGGATGTACATCTTTACCGCGCTCATCATTCTGACCTTCTTCGGGCTTTGGTGGGTCGAGTCCACCGGCCGGCTGACAACCGACGCAAGCGCCCTCACCACACCCGATGATCCCTTCCTGGTTTCCATCATTATTTTCGCCATCGCGCTCACCATGTCCATCCTGCAAAACCGCTATACCACCAGCCTGCGCCTGGCGCGCGAAAACGAACAAGCCCAGATAAAGGCCAATAGCGAACTGATCCAACTCAAAAACTCGCTCGAGGAACGCGTCGAGACGCGCACCGGAGAACTGACGCGGCGCGCCTCACAACTGGAAGCCATCGCGCGCGTCTCGCGCGCGATCTCCACCGTTCAAGACCTCGAGATCCTGCTGCCCTCCATTACACGCGTCATCAGCGAGCAATTTGATTTCTACCATACCGGCATTTTCCTGCTGGATGAACGCTCCGAATACGCGGCGCTGGTCGCGGCCAACAGCGCCGGCGGGCAGCGTATGCTCCAACGCGGACACCGCTTGCAAGTCGGCGCGACCGGCCTGGTGGGTCATGCTACCGCCTACGGCGAACCCCGCATCGCCCTGGACGTTGGGGCGGACGCGGTCTACTTCAACAATCCCGACCTGCCCGACACCCGCTCCGAGATCGCCCTGCCGCTCATGGTCGGCGCGGATGTGATCGGCGCGCTGGATGTGCAAAGCACGGAAACCAACGCCTTTCAAACGGAAGACATCCGCGTGCTGTCCACGCTGGCCAATCAGGTCGCCATCGCCATCAACAACTCGCGCCTGTTCAGCCAGACACGCAAAGCGCTGGCCGAATCGCAGGAGATCTACGAACAATACATCAAAAGCGAATGGGCGCGCTTTCATCGCTCCACCGGCCCGCTCGGATTCACGTATGACGGACTCCGCACCTACGCCGCGCCCCCCGCCGCCGAAAAAGGCACCGGCGGCACGCGCATCCCAATCAAGATCCGCGGCGCCGCCATCGGCGAGATCACCATCCGCGCGAACGACCCGCTGCGCCACTGGACGCCGGACGAACTGGGCATGGCGCAGGCCGCGGCCGAACGCGCCGGGCTGGCCATTGAAAACGCCCGCCTGCTCAACGAAGCGCAGCGCCGCGCGGCAAAAGAACGCACCATCGGCGATATCTCATCGCGTTTGTCCGCCTCGATTGACATGAACGATATCATGCGTACCGCCGTGGAGGAACTGGGACGATCCCTTTCCGGCGCGGAAGTAGTGTTGCAACTCCGGCCGGGTGAAGACGGGAAAAAACCAGCCGCGAGGGAGGCCGTGAAATGATGAAACGCCTGGGCAAATTCCTCAGCCCACCCGTATTCGAGGACGACGAACAGAACCGCGTTGCGGCCCTGCTCCATCCCATCCTGCTGTTCCTGATCGTCGGAATGGGACTTGGCCTTCCGGCCATCGTGGCCTCCACCAGCGCAGAAAACCTGCGCTACGTTTACCTGCTCTTCCTCCCGGTCATAGCGATCAATATCCTGGCCTACGGATTATTGCGGCGCGGCCGGGTGAGTCTGGCTTCCGCCATCGTTATTGCCAGCCTCGGCCTTGCCATCTTTGGGGCCTATGCCGTCAGCAGCTATCAAAGCGTGGGAGCCGGGATCAGTTTCATCATCATCATCGCCCTGACCACCCTGCTCCTGGACGGACGTGCAGTGGCCTGGTTGACCGCCGCCGTCATCGTATTCACGCTGGCGCACGCAATCGCTCAGGAGCGCGGATGGATCGAACCGTTTTTCCTCACCTACACCGGGCCGGTTCAGCAGTGGGTTTCCACCGCCTTCGTTTACCTACTGGGCGGCGCCATGCTCGTCATTGCCACCAACAGCCTGCAACGCGCCCTGCATAACGCAAGGACAGCCACCCGTAAATTACAATCCACCAACCAATCCCTGGTGGAACTGAGCAATTCGCTTGAACAACGCGTAAACGAACGCACCATCGAACTGGAAACCGCCAATGCCTTCAGCCAGCAGCGCGCCCGCCAACTGGAGGCCATTGCCCGCGTCGCGCGCAACATCTCGGCCGCGCGCGACCTGCATGAGCTCCTGCCCAGCATTACCAGAATCATCAGCGAAGAATTCGGCTTCTACCATGTCGGTATTTTCCTCAACGATGCACAGGGACAATATGCCGTGCTGGCCGCCTCCAACAGCGAGGGCGGACAAAGAATGCTCGCCCGCAAACATCAACTCAAGATTGGCGAACAGGGCATCGTAGGCAACGTAACCTTTACCGGGAACCCCCGCATCGCGCTAAACGTAGACGAGGAAGCCGTATATTTCAACAACCCCGATCTGCCGGAAACCCGCTCTGAAATGTCCCTGCCGCTCAAGGCCTCCAACCGCACCTTTGGCGCGCTGGATGTGCAAAGCACCGAGCCGAACGCCTTCAAGACTGAAGATATTGCCTCGCTCTCCCTGCTGGCCGACCAGGTGAGCATCGCCATCGAAAACGCGCGCCTGTATCAGGCCACGCGCGAGTCGCTTGAGCGCAGCCAGGATCAATACAGCCGCTACGTGCGTTCCGAGTGGGAACGGGTCGCGCGCGATGTGGAGATCAAAGGATTCCGTTTTACCTCAGGCACAAGCGCCCCCCTTGAAGAAACGATCGCGTTGGGCGATGCTGAAAAACCGGTCCGGGAGGGCAATCTCTACCAGCAAGCCAGCCTTCTGGCAAGCGGCACAGCCGAACTTGCCGTACCCGTACGGTTGCGCGGAGAAGTGATCGGCGTGCTGCACATTTCCATTCCCGGCAAACGCAACTGGTCGGACGATGATATTGACATTGTCGAAGCGGTCTCAGAACGCGTGGCGCTGGCCATGGAAAATGCGCGCCTCTTCCAATCCACCAACAAACGCGCCGAACGCGAACGCGTCGTCTCGGAGATCGCCTCCAAACTCAGCGGCAACATCCGCATCGAAAGCCTGCTCGAAACGGCCGCGCAGGAATTAAGCCAGGCGCTGAACGGGCCGGAAGTGTTGATCCAACTCCAGTCGGCGGATCAGGATGGAGGTCGGGCATGAAACGCATCTCCGGCTTCCTGCGCGGGCTGACCCGCCTCTCTCTGCGCGCGAAATTGATCATCGCAAACACCGGCCTCGCCACGCTGGTCATCGTTACCATCGGTTTCCTGGCGGTCCGCACTGCGTCGCAATCGAGCAGCTATCTCTCAGCACAATTCACCGAAAGCGAACGACAACGCGTCGAAGACAGGCTTGGTTCGTCCGCCGAGGGCTACGCCCGCGATCTGAACGAATTCTTCGCCTCGATCGAAACCTCCATGACCATTTTGGGCAGCAATATGGTCGGCATTTTTGCACAAGAGGAACTGATCGGCGAGGGACAAACCTGGGACGCGCGCGCCTCACTGACCATGCTGCCCGGCGGCAGTTGGGACAACGCCAACGAAGAGGCCGGTTCGATCTTCCTGCCGGCTGGAGCCTCGCCTGAGGCCAACTATCAAGAAATCAACACACTAAAACAACTTGATTTCATTGCGCCAGGCCTGCTGGCAAACAACCCGGATGCGATCGCCGTTTATTTTGGAAGCGCGCGCGGGGAAACATTCTATTACCCAAATGTGGACCTGGCGACGTTGCTGCCGCCGGACTTTAACATCACAAAACGTCCGTGGTACGAAGCGGCCGCGCCCGGCAAAAATGAAAAACGCGGCATCGTGTGGTCGTTGCCCTATGTTGACGCGGCGGCCAATGGATTGGTAGTAACCAGCAGTGTGCCAGTCTACGATGAGTTTGGGCAATTTCGCGGCGCGGCGGCCATAGACCTGCAACTCACCCGCATTACCGACCTGGTCTCCGACATTCGCTATGGGAGCAGCGGGTACGCCTTTGTCATTGACGGCGAAGGTCACCTGATCGCGCTTTCGAGCAAGGGCTACGCCGACCTGGGCGTCACCGCCGACGACATTGAAACGGGCGCGTTCCTGGATACCTCGTTGATGACCAACGCCCCACTCGAACTGTTCCGCGTGCTCGCCAAGATGGCAAGTTTCCAAAGCGGAATCGCCACACTCGAACTCGGCGGCACGCAAAAATACATCGCCTATCGTCCCATTCCATCCATTGGGTACAGCCTCGGCCTGGTAGTGGATGTGGCCGAAACCCAGCAGAATGTGATAACCGCCCAAAAACGAATCGAAGCGGATACGCGCGGCGCGCTGATCGGCCTCACGGCAATTATGGGCGGCATCTGGCTGCTGTTTCTTTTCCTGTCACACCGACTTGGCACAGCCGTGATCGCGCCGCTCACCGAACTGACCCGCAACGCGCGGCGCATCGCCGACGGCGATCTCACCGCCAGCCTGCGCGCCGCCTCTACGGATGAGGTTGGCATGCTCGCCAGCACGCTCAACACCATGACCAGCAACTTGCGCGCCGTGATCGAAGCCACCGAACAACGCGTCACCGAGCGCACTTCCGCGCTGCAACGCTCCACCGAAGAATCGACGCGCCGCGCGCAAGTATTGAAAACCATCAGCGACGTGGCGCGCGCCATCTCTGCCGAAACCAAACTGGAATCCCTGCTCGAGCGCGTCACCAACCTGGTGAGCGAAACCTTCGGCTTCTACCACGTCGGCGTCTTCCTGATTGATCCAGCCAAAGGCTCCGCCGTTTTGCGCGCCGCCAACAGTCCCGGCGGAAAAAAGATGCTCGCGCGCGGCCACGCCCTCAAAGTGGGACAGGTCGGCATCGTGGGCTACGCCACCGGCGAAGGCCGGGCCCGCATCGCCCTCGACGTGGGAGCGGACGCGGTCTTCTTCGACAACCCCGACCTGCCGCAGACGCGCTCCGAAATGGCCCTGCCGCTCAAAGTGCGCGAACGCGTCATCGGCGCGCTCGACGTGCAAAGCCTGGAGGTCAACGCCTTTGCACAGGAAGACGTGGACACTATCAGCATTCTGGCCGACCAGATCGCCATCGCCATCGAAAATGCCCGCCTGCTCGGCGAGACGCAACAAGCGCTGGCCGAGATCCAGGCGGTTTACGGAGAAAGCATCAGCCGCGCCTGGGAACGAAAAACCGCCAGCGCCCCGCTTGGATACCAATACTCCGCGGCCGGCGGCAGGCAAGTGCGCGAACCGCTGGAGCCGGAACACTTCCGCTTCACCGCAGATGCCAGACGGGCGCGCCTCGAGCGCGGCGCAGACGGCGCCGCGTTGCTCGCAGTCCCGCTGCGCCTGCACAACCAGGTGATCGGCCTGATCCACATCCGCGCCGCAGACTCGGCCAACGAATGGAAGGAAGACGAAATCGCCATCGTCGAAGCCACAGCAGAACGTCTCGCGCTGGCGCTCGAAAACGCGCGCCTCTTCGAGGAGACGTCCGGGCGCGCGGCGCGTGAACATGCCGTAGCCGAGATCACCTCCAAGATCCGCCAGACCAACGACCCACAGGCGATGATCCGCACGGCGGTGCAAGAACTGCAACGCGTCCTCGGCGTGACACGCGTGGAGATCGTCCCGCAAACAGTCCCCGCGCCGCTCCAGGATGAGCCGGCAAACGGAAAGGTTGAACAGGCATGACCATCATAATCGCTGTCTCCAACGAAAAAGGCGGGGTTGCCAAAACCACCACGACTCTCTCGCTGGGCGCGGCTATCGCCGAATTGGGCCACCGCACCCTGCTGGTAGACCTCGACCCGCAAGCCAATCTCACCCTGGCGCTGGGGTACGAACCGGCCGAAGCGACAAAGACCTCCGCCAACGTGTTAATCGAGGCGACGCCCATCCAAAGCGCCATTCGAAAAACCGAGATCGAACATATTGAATTGATTCCCGGCAGCGGCCGCATCGAAACGGCCGAACAATACCTGCCGATCCGTTCCAATTACCTGACCACCCTGCGCGCCGCGCTCGAACCGGCGCGGCGCATCGGCTATGATTATGCGCTCCTCGATTGCCCGCCCTCGCTGGGCGCCATCACCCTCAACGCGCTCGCGGCCGCCGACCTGCTTTTGATCCCCACGCAGGCGGAATACTTTTCGGCGTATGCGCTGCGTAACATGATGAGCGCCGTCCGCCGCATCCGCAAAGATGTGAACGCCAGCCTGGCCTACCGCATTCTCGTCACAATGATGGACCGCCGCAATCGCACGCATCGCAGCATTCATGAACAACTGGTCGCTACCTTTGGCGAGGGTGTGTTCGGCACCGTGATCGAGCTGGACACCAAACTGCGCGAAAGCCCCATCGCCGGGCAGCCCATTACCCGTTACAAACCGAGCAGCCGCGGCTCGCTCCAATATCGCGTGCTCGCCGAGGAACTGATCGAATATGCCAAAGAAACCTCCCAGCAACCGGCTTGATAAACTGTTCGAGAATATCGGCCAGGAGGATTCCGCCCCATCCGAAACCCCGGAGCGGAACCCGCCCGCGCGCGCCGATCGAAAGAAAAGCCCGCCGCGGCCGCCCAAGACACCCAAGCCCGCCGCGCGGTCAACGCAACCCGCGCAGGCCAGCGCCCTGCCCCCGCTCGAAACTGCCGGGTTCAGTCAACCGGCCGCCCAGGCCGCGCCCGGCGTCATGTCGCTCGGTTTGCAACTGGACGAGAAGACCTGGGCCACCCTGGAAGTCGTGGATGAAGACAGCCTGCGCGTCTGGGACGAGAACGATGAACTGCTCGTCCGGCAAGTGACCGACCAGTTATCACAAGCGCTCGAAAACGCGCGCCTCTTTCAAGAGACCCAGACCCGCGCGGAGGAACTTGCCATCCTGAACGAAATGGGACGCGAACTTACAACCCTGCTCGATCCAGAATCGATCGCGGCCTGCGTTTACAAACACACCAGCCGTCTGATGGACACCACCAACCTGTTCATCTCGCTTTACAACGAAAAGAGACAAGAGGTCCACCCATTCTTCGTCATCAACAACCATGAACGCCTGCAGGTCAAACCGCGCAAACTCGGCAACGGCCTGAGCGATTACATCCTGCGGCATCGTGAACCCATTTTTATTCCCGACAATATGCTTGAAAGCATGAAACAACTGGGGATTGAGGTCATGCTGTTGGGAAGCACCACGGAAATGGCGCAGTGCTGGGTGGGAACGCCTCTGTTAACCGCCGATGCGATCATCGGCGTGATCGGCCTGCAGAGCGTCTTGCGCCCGAATGTCTTCACCGAACGTCATCGCGACCTGTTGACCGCCATTGCCGGGCGCGCCGCCATCGCCATCGAAAGCGCCCGCCTGTTCAACGAAACCCAACGACGCGCCGAAGAGTTAACCGCGCTCAACCAGCTCGTCCAGCGCCTGTCGGCGCGCCTCGATGTCAACCAGGTATTGCAGGAAATCCATGCGGGCGTATCGCGCCTGATTGACACAAAAAATTTCTACATTGCCCTGTTCGACGCCGAAAAGAACGAAGTGCATTTCCCGCTCAACGTCACCGAATCGGTGGTGGATAAAAACATCCTGATCATCCGTCCCGACCAGGGAATGACCGGCTACATTCTGCGCTCCCGCGAACCCCTGCTCATCGAGGAAAACGTGCGCGAGGTCATGGAAAGCCGTGGCGTTCATGTGGTCGGCCAGGCCAGCAAGTCCTGGCTGGGAGTGCCGCTCTTGCTGGGCGAGCAGGCCATCGGCGTGATGGCCGTGCAGTCCTTCGATACCCCTGGCGCGTTCAATGAACACGATCGCGACCTGCTGGCGGCCTTTGCCGGGCAGGCAGCCATCTCCATTCAAAACGCCCGCCTCTTCACCCAGTCCAGGCGCCGTGAAGAAGAACTGGCGGCGCTCAACGAATTTGCACAACGTCTCTCGGCCCAACTGGATATAAACCAGGTTTTGGATGAAACCTATCAAGGCATTTCGCGCCTGATGGATACAAAGAACTTCTATATCGGTCTTTACGACCCGGAAAAGGACCTGGTGTCCTTTGTTCTCAACATTACCGAATCGGAGGTCGACCGGAACATCACCACCATCCAAGGCGGCCAGGGAATGTCCGGCTATATCATCAAGAACAAAACGCCCATTCTTGTACGCGGCGACTGGAATAAAATCGTTGAAGAAATGGGAATCGCCGCGGTCGGAGAACCGGCTGCCTCCTGGCTGGGCGTGCCGCTTCTCCTGGGCAATCAGGCCATCGGCGTCATGGCGCTTCAGTCTTTCACGGAAACCGGCGTGTACGGCGAACATGAGCGCGACCTGCTCATTGCATTCGCCAGTCAGGCCGCCATCTCGATTCAGAACGCCCGCCTCTTTACAGAGACAGAACGGCGTTCGCAGGAAATCAGCGCCCTGGCCGAGGTCACCAGCGCCGCGTCCCAATCGCTGGACCTGAAAGCGATCCTGACCGATGTGTTAAACAAAGTCCTCGCGTCCTTGCAGTTCGAGGGCGGCGTGGTTACCATCTTCAACGAAAAACGCGGCAAACTCGAACGCGCCGTGCGCATTGGCCTGCCCGGCGACATGCCAGAGGACCCCGCCGAGGGGCTGGAAGATTCGCTCTGTGAATACATCTACAAAACCGGCGAGGCCATGGCAATTAACGACCTGAGTCAGGGCGCGCCAGTGGATGTCAGTTCCAATATCGAACAGGGATTCCTCGGATATCTGGGCATCCCCATTCACGTGAGAGGCGTCACCGCCGGTACGATGTGCGTTTTCCGCCAAGAGACCACGCCCATCCCGGAACGTACCATTGTGCTGGGGCAATCCATCGGCAACCAGATCGGATTCGCCATCGAGAACGCGCGCCTATTCGAGGCGACGCGTTCCTCACAGGAGGCGCTCGCCCGCTCTGAAGGCGAACTGCGCGCCCTCTTCTTTGCCATGACCGACGTGATCATCATATACGATCGCGAAGGCCGTTATGTGCGCATCGCGCCCACCAACCCTTCGCGCTTGTTCCTTCCGCCCGAAGACATGCTCGGCAAGAAACTCAGCGACGTTCTGCCAGAATCCATGCACGTACCCTTTCTCTCCGCCATCCACCGCGCGCTCGCAAGCAATCAGTTGGAGCGCCATGAATATTCGCTCAATATCGAAGACCGAGAATACTGGTTCGAGGCGAATATATCGAAATTGACCGAAGACCAGGTCTTCTGGGTGGCGCGCGACATCACCGAACGCAAGAAAGCGGAAGGGGCGCTCAAGCGCCGCAACGACTACCTCGCTGCCACAGCCGACATCGGGCAACTCGTCACTTCCACGCTCGACCTGCCCACGCTCTTTTCGCGCACCGTCAACCTGGTCGGCGAGCGTTTCGGATTCTACGCCACCAGCCTGTTCACGATCGAAGAGACCGGTTTCAACGCCGTTCTGCAGGCCGTCACCGGCGCAGCCGGCGAAGAACTGCGCCGCCAGGAGTTCAGCCTGCCGGTCGGCTCCAAATCGGCAATTGGCGAAGCAACGGGCAGCGGCCGCGCCGTGGTGATTAACGACACATCACAAAGCGACATATTCCAATTTAACCCGCACCTGCCGGAGACCCGCTCTGAGGCGGTCATCCCGCTGCGTATCGGCTCGCGCATCATCGGCGTGCTAGACCTGCAATCAGCGCAAGCGCAGGCCTTCTCTGAAGACGAGGTGATGGTGCTTCAAACCCTCGCCGACCAGGTGGCCATCGCCATTGACAACGCGCGCTCGTACGAGCTATCCATCCAGGCCGTGAAGGAAATGCGCGAGGCCGACCGCCTCAAGAGCCAGTTTCTCGCCAACATGAGTCACGAACTGCGCACGCCGCTCAACTCCATCATCGGTTTCTCGCGCGTCATCCTCAAAGGGATAGACGGCCCGATCTCGGACCTGCAACAACAAGACCTGCTCGCCATTCACAACTCCGGCCAACACCTGCTCGGCCTGATCAACGACATCCTCGACCTGTCGCGTATTGAAGCGGGCAAGATGGAACTGACCTTCGATGAGGTACATTTGCACGAATTGATCGCGGGCGTTATGTCCACTGCGGTCGGGCTGGTCAAAGACAAGGCCATCCAATTGCAGCGCGAGATTCCCGAAAGCCTGCCTGCGGTACGTGCCGACTCGATGCGCATTCGCCAGGTGTTGCTCAACCTGCTATCCAACGCCTCCAAGTTCACCGATGATGGCACGATCACCGTCACCGCCGAACTGGTGGAACACCCCGGCGGGCGCGCCGAGGTGATGGTCAGGGTCAAGGATACCGGCCCCGGTATTTCAAAGGATGACCAGAAGAAACTCTTCCAGCCCTTTTCACAGGTGGACGCCTCGCCCACGCGCAAGACCGGCGGATCGGGACTCGGCCTTTCCATCTCCAACCACCTCGTTCAAATGCATGGCGGGCGCATGGGCGTGGAAAGCGAAGTGGGCGCGGGAAGCACGTTCTATTTCACCCTGCCCACCTTCCACAACCTGAGGCGGGAGGGCGCTCACGGCAGCAACCGCGTCATCCTTGCCATTGACGACGACCCACAGGTGATCAGCCTGTACGAACGCTATCTCCAACCGCAGGGTTACGAAGTGGTGCCGCTCTACGAACCGGCGCGCGCGGCGGAACGCGCCGAACAGGTTCGCCCCTTCGCCATCACACTCGACATTATGATGCCGGGCTACGACGGCTGGAAGGTGTTGAACGACCTCAAATCCAACCCGCTCACGCGCGATATCCCAGTCGTCGTCTGCACAATCGTGGAGGAACAGGAAAAGGGATTCAGCCTCGGCGCAGCCGACTACCTGCTCAAACCGATCCTCGAGGAGGATATCCTCGGCGCGCTCGACCGGCTCAACGCTGACGGCAGCATCCGCGATGTGCTGATCGTGGACGACGATCCGCACGCCCTGCGCCTGATTGACAAGATGCTCTCCGAACACGGACGCTACCGCCCGGTCATGGCCGAGGGCGGCAGGAATGGGTGGGAATCCATCCTGGCGCGCCCCCCGCACGCGCTGATCCTCGACCTGTTCATGCCCGACCTGGACGGCTTCACCATCCTCGAACGAATGCGCGGCGACGAAACGCTGCGCGATATTCCGGTCGTGATTGTCAGCGGCGGCGACCTGAACACCGAGCAACAGGAACAATTACGCGACTTCGGGCAACGCATGATTCGCAAGGGCATGCTCACGGAAAAAGAACTGCTCGACACGCTGGAACGCGCCCTGAAACGGGTGCAAAACTGACGCGCAAAGGCAATCCATGTCATTTACCGTTCGCTGTGTAGACTGCGGCTACGAGTCGCCGTTCTTTTCCACATCCACCCAATGTCCCAGGTGTAGCAACCAATGGCGTGAGGTGGATTACGACTACGACTCCATCGCCCAAACCCTGCCCGCCCAACTTCCACTGCGCCCCTTCGACCTGTGGCGCTATCGCGAACTTCTCCCAGTGCGCAGCCCCAACCCGGCCCTCTCGCTGGGCGAAGGCGGCACCCCGCTGATTCGAGCCGTGAATTTGGGAATGATGCTCGGCAACCCCAACATCTACATCAAGGATGAACGCCAGGGACCGACCAATTCCTTCAAAGACCGCCAGGCCGCCATCACCATCACCGCGCTAAAAGAGGCCGGCATCACCGAACTGGTGGCAGCCTCGACCGGCAATGTCGCCATCGCGTACTCGGCCTATGCCGCGCGTGCAGGAATTAAGCTTTGGGCCTTCGTCACCAGCCTCGTCCCGGCAGTCAAGATGCGCGAGATCGCCTTATATGGAAGCCAGGTGATCAAAGTCACCGCCTCCTACGACCAGGCCAAGCGGCTCGCCACCGAATTCGCCCTCCAGCGCGGGTTATATTACGACATGGGCGCGCGCACCATCACCTCCATCGAGGCCATGAAGACCCTGGCCTTCGAAGTCAGCGAACAACTGACCGCATTACATGGGCCCCTGCTTGCGGGTGGAAAATCCTATTGGCGCACACCCGATTGGTACGTGCAGGCCATCAGCGGCGGAATGGGGCCGCTTGGCGTAGTGAAAGGTTTCAACGAACTTAAACGCATCGGACTCGTCAACCACATTCCGGCCCTCGCGCCGATCCAGGCGGAGGGCTGCGCCCCGATGGTGACCAGTTGGAAGAAGGGACTGGAAACCGCGGAGGTGGTGCTTGCGCCGCGCACCCGCATTGAAACGCTCGCCACCGGCGACCCGGGACGCGCCTACAAATTCCTCCGCCAACACGTGAACGAAACGCATGGTGTTTTCGAAAGCGTCAGCGACGAGGAGGCCTATCGCGCCATGCACGTCCTGGCAAAAATGGAGGGCGTCTCCGCCGAACCGGCCTCGGCCGCGTCCTTTGCCGGGCTATTCAAACTGATCCGTGCGGGCATCATCAAGCCGCACGAGACAGTAATCGTCAACTGCACCGGCCACACCATGCCGACCGAACCCTACGCGCTCGGCGACAACTGGACGCGCAACGTGGAGATTCCCCAACAGACACAGGAAAAACCGCAGGACGGCCTGCTGGCCGCGCTCAACAACATCGCCCCCGACCGCTTCCCGCGCGTTGTCATCGTGGAAGACAGCCCCGAATCACGGCGGTTGGTGCGGCGCATTCTGCAATCGCAGGGTGATTTCGAAATCTTCGAAGCCGGCAACGGAAGGCAGGGACTCGATCTGATCCAGCGCGAACTCCCGAACCTTGTGATCCTCGATCTGATGATGCCCGA
The DNA here is from genome assembly GCA_019187665.1 of Anaerolineales bacterium. Taxonomy (GTDB): domain Bacteria; phylum Chloroflexota; class Anaerolineae; order Anaerolineales; family Villigracilaceae; genus Denitrolinea. Next base: position 124,500 of record JABARH010000010.1, on the reverse strand, counting down.
ACTAGACGGCTTTGCCGTGCTGGACCAACTCAAGGCTCGCCCGGAAACCGCCAACATCCCGGTCATTGTCGCCTCGGCCAAAGAACTGACACCCGAAGAAAAAAGCAGACTCACCGGCCAGATCCAGGCGCTCATGCAAAAAGGCGATTTCCTGAATGACGAATTTCTCGAAGAAGTGCGCGCATTATTAAAATAGATCACATTCGGCGCCGCTGCGAAATTCATTTTGCCTCCGCGCGGCAACTTGAAAATTGCGGTATTGAAACCGCATACTATCAGTGAAATTGCAAGAGAGAAGAGATGAACCAGGACAGGCGGCGCGATCGAGAAAGCGGAACGCCATGAAGAAGGAACGCGCCATGGGCATTCGCGCCGCGCTGGCCTCAGCCTTCCTGCTTGGCTTCGCGCCCGTCTTTGGACGCCAGGCCATTTTGCTCGGCGTCTCCCCGCTCGAAGTTGTGGCGCTGCGGACGATACTGGCCGCAGGAATATTGCTCTTCATCGTCGCGGCGTTTCGCCGCCAGTTTCTCTTCATTTACCCGGTGGGATTCATAGGCTGCCTGCTGGCCGGGGCGATCAACGGAATCGGCTCCGTTCTCTACTACATGTCGCTGGCGCATCTCTCCGCCTCAATGGGGCAAATGCTCTACTCTCTCTATCCCTTCTTCCTCGCCATCTGGCTATTGCTCGATCGCCAGCCGGTCGGACGCATCACCCTCCTGCGAATCGGACTCGCCACCCTGGCCGTGCTTCTGCTCGTCGGCGGCACCGGGGGAACAGTAGACCTGGCCGGGGTGCTGCTCATGCTGGGCGGCTCCCTGCTTTATGCCCTGCACCTGCCCATCAACCAGCGCGTCCTCTATGATGTTCCCGCGCCAACAGTGACCTTGTACACGCTGCTCGCGATGAGCGCGGTGGTGGTACCGGCCTACCTGCTCTTCGATTTCACTCCGGCCCGCTTCAACCCACTGGGAGCATGGCAACCCCTCCTCGGCCTGACCCTCGTCACCTTCTTCTCGCGTCTGACATTGTTCCTCGGCGTCAAACACGCGGGAGGGATGCAGACCGCCCTGCTGGGGCTGAGCGAACTTCTCGTCGCCATCACCTTCGGCCACCTGCTTCTCGACGAGCGCCTCACTCCAACGCAATGGCTGGGCGCGGCCGCTCTGACGGTCAGCCTGCTCACCGTCCGCAGCGACCCAGGCGCGGCCTCGCGTCCCGGCGACGGCGGCGGATGGCTCAGTTGGATTCGCCCCAAAGACCTGCCTCCCAACATTCCCTGGGGGCCGCACGATTAAAACAATTCTCTACCGTACATGAGAAGATTTTTACCGCAAAGCACGCTAAGTTCGCCAAGTTAAAAAGGTTTTCTTTGCGTTCTTTGCGGGCGTAGCGGTGCAAATGTACGGTAGAGAGTAAAACAAAAAAGCCAGCCGGATGCCCGGCTGGTTTTGATTCTCCCTGTCCGTCTTCGCAGAAGCCTCTCCGCGGTCTCCACCGCCAGGTTTGCGATTGCACGAAGAGCGCAGGGTACGCAAGGATGTCGTGATCTGCCAGCTACTCGTCTTCGTAGATATAGCCCGTGCCGCGCACACTGGAAATACGGCTCACCAGCACGGGGAAGACCGCCAGCTTATGACGCAGACGGCTGACCAGCGGACGCAACACTTCCGGCGCCTCCTGCTGCGAAGTCTCGTAGCCCTGCACCAGCAGAACCAATTCGCGATGCGAATACACGCGTCCCGGGTTTTCCAACAAGACGCGCAACAGACGGCCCTCCGCCGGTGTGAGATGCACCTCCCGGTTCTTACGGCGCGCCACACGGCGCGAAAGGTCCACCAACGTGCCGTCCTTGAATGTATATTCTCGGACGACGGCCTCAGAGTTCAGTTCATCCAAATCACCGCGCGCCTTGACGCGCGCCGAGCGCCGCGACAACCCCTTCTTCACGCTGGCAAGAATTTGCGCCGGCTGGGCCGGCTTGAGCAGGTAATCGTGAATCCGCAGGCGCAGCGCCTGCACGGCGGTCTCGATCGAACCGTGCGCAGTAAGCAGGATCACCTCGGTTTCCGGCGAAACCTGGTTGATGACCTGGATCACCTCCAGCCCGTCCATGCCCGGCATACGCAAATCCACGATAGCCAGATCCACCAGATGGGTGCGGATAAATTCCACCGCCGCCTGACCGTTTGAAGCGGAGGAAACACTGTACCCTTCAAGGCGAAGAATATCAGAGAGAGACTGCCGCGCGACCGGTTCGTCATCCACAACCAGCACAATGGGTTTAATCATGGGATGCCTCCAAATGGTAAAAAGACTCGAAAGCACGCGCCCGGCCGCGCACTGGAAACCAGTTCCAGCCTGCCGCCGTGCGCGACAATAATATTGTAGCTCACCGTCAGGCCGAGGCCGGTCCCGCCGGTCTTCGTGCTGACGAATGGCTCGAAGATGCGCCCGGCCGCCTCCGCGGAAATACCCGGTCCGGAATCCTGCACCAGCGTCTCCACGCCCGCGCGGACGGCGCGCGCCGACACGCTCAGTCTGCCGCCCTCAGGCATGGCGTCGTACGCGTTCAGGATCAAATTGATGAACACCTGCTGGATCTGGCTCGCCACCACATGCACATCCGGCAGGGTCGGCGAAAAATTTCGCTCCACCGCGATGTCGCGCTCATCCAACTGCCTGCCCAGCAAGGTTAACACATGCGCCAGCAATACCGCCACATTGACCGGCTGCGGCAAGATCGCGTTCGGGCGATAAAAATCCAACATGCGCTGGACGGTGGTCTGCAAACGGTCGAGTTCGCTGCGCGCCAGATCAAAATACTCCTGGCGTTTCTCGGCAGGCAGATCGGCACGCGCCGCCAGATGGATGCAATTTTGTACGCCCTGCAACGGATTATTGATCTCGTGCGCGATGGAAGCCGTAAGCCGCCCAGCGGTGGCCATCTTTTCAGCCTGCAACAGGGCCTGTTGCGATTCTTCCACGCGATGAACGTAATCGCGCAACTCGGAATACAAGCGCGCGTTCTCCAGCGCGATGGCCGCCTGGCGCGCGAGGATCTGGAAAAGATCGAGATCCGCCTCGCCGAACGGGGCGGCCTTCGAATCGCGCGCGGCATACAACAGATGACGCACCGCCAGGCGTGTGACCGGCAGGAACATGGCCGCGACCAGTCCGCGCCGCGTCAGCTCGGACCGTTGGGCGGGTTCGCCCGGACCTGCGGCATTCACAACGAGGGAGGTTTCCAATCCCCTCACCGCGTCCGCGAAGACGGCCTCCTGCCCCTCCTCCCCATCCAGCAGGGTGACGCCGTGCGCCGCCATCAAGATGAATTCATCGTGGGTCGGGTCGAAGCGATACAGCGCGGAATGCGCGCAGCGCAGGTGTGTGACGACCGCCTCAAGGATCAACTCCACCAGCGGGTCGGTCTGGGTTTCGGAGAACAGCGCCTCGGTCACATTGAACAACGGGCGCAGGGTTTGAATGCGGAGCGCGTCACGCTTGTTCTGGTTATCCGCCAGCGCCTGCCGAACGGAGGCGATCAACTCCTCGCCCTGCTCGAACGGTTTCAGGAGCAGGCCGTCCACGCCCTGACGAAGCGCGCGGATGGCCGTCTCGACAGTGCCATAACCGGTCATCACCAGCACTGCCAGGTCCGGCTGGATCGAGCGGGCGCGCTGGATCATCTCAAAGCCGTCCATCTGGGGCATGCGAATGTCCACCAGCAACAGGTCCACTTCGCGGCGTTCGAGTTCCGCGATGGCCTGGAGAGGCTCGGTGAATGGCAATACATCAAAGCCCGCGCGCGTGAGCAGGCGGTGACAAAGCAGGGCAATGCCGGGCTCATCGTCGAGGACGAGGATGATGGGAGAGGTCATATCGGCAACCAGACAATGAACGCCGCGCCGCGACCGGATTCGGATTCCACGTCAATGACGCCGCCATGGTCGGTGACGATGCCATACGAGACGGAAAGTCCAAGACCGGTGCCGCCGCGCTCAGATTTGGTGGTGAAGAACGGCTCAAAAAGACGTTTTTTATGTTCGGCGCTAATGCCCTCGCCGGTGTCGCGCACGGTCACCTTGACCCATTCGCGCGCATCACGTCGTTCCACACAAGACTGAAGATAGAGCTCGCCGCCAGAGGGCATGGCTTGCAGGGAATTATGAATCAGATTCAGGAAAACCTGTTTCATTTGATTGCGGTCAATGGAGATCCAGGGCAATGCCCCAAAATCTTTTACCAAATCCACGCCGCTGGTGTGGATGAGATGATGTGTCAGCGCCAGCACATCCTCCAGCACTTCGGTCAGATCGAGGCGCGCGCGCGAAGATTCGGTCTGGCGCGAAAAGTCGAGCAGGCGGCGCACCACGTCGCGGGCGCGGGTGGCTTCGCGCAGAACCAGTTCAAGGTCACTGCGGGAGGCGGCGTCCGCTGGCAGATCTTTGAGGGTCAGTTCCACGAATCCGGTCACGGTAGTGAGCGGATTGTTCAACTCGTGCGCGATACCCGCGGCCATCTCACCCACTGCCGCGAGTTTGGCGGCTTGCACCAGGCGGCTCTCGGCTTGACGTTGGGCCTCGATGCGACGCTGCAATTCGTCCTGTGTGGAACGCAGTTGACGGATGCTATCCTGCAAGCGCTGGTAGGCGTCCGCGCTGGAGACCACACTGGCGAGGATGCCCGCCAGAGACTCGAGATCGAGCAGGTCGTTTTGCGTGAAGGCGCTTTTATTTTTACGCTCCACATTGACCACGCCGATGACCTGGTCGCCGTCGCGCAATGCCACGCACATCTCGGAACCGGATTGCCAGCCCGGCACAGAACGATACATTTGATTCGCATCCACATCGTTGACGAGCAGACTCTTGCCCGTGCGGAAAACGTGTCCGCTGATTCCTTCGGAGAGGATGGAATCATTCTTCGCAACGGTCCTCTCGACTGTGGAGGCGATCTTGCCGCCGAAGCCGCGAATGGTCAGGCGATGTTCGTTATCCGCAAGCAGAACGGCGGTGAGATCGTATGCAAAATATTGATTCAATAAATCTGCGGTGATTTGGGCGATCTCGCGTTTATCGGTCATGCCGACCACTTGAGAAACGACCTCGTGGATCAAGCCGAGATTACGCGCGCGTCCCTCGGCATCTTCGCGCAGGCGGCTGTATTCAACCAGCGCCGCAAGGTGACTGGCGATGACTCCCAACAGGTGATCGTCGTAGATGCTGAAGTCGTCCATGCGGGCGCTTTCGAGCGTGACCATGCCGATACTGCGTCCGCGATAGCGCAGGGGCATGGTGAGCGCCGAAACGGAGTCGGGAAAGACCGGCAAGTAGCCAGCCGCTCCGGCGTCCGGCACTCGAAGCGTTTTTCCGCTTTTGAGAAATGTCTGAAAGGGATGCCCGCTCACTTCGGCGTTAAGCGAAGTGATGCGTCCCTCGCGGTTGTAGTATTCGCGCAGGAGGCGTCCATCCACTGAAAGCAGATGCAGGGCGATACGTTCGGTGTTGAAGGCGCGCGCCAGCAGGTCGAAGACGCGGCGGGCGATCTGATCCAAACTTTGCGCGGACGAAACGGTGAGGGCGAAGTCGTTGAGGATGGCGAGGCGGCGCATGTGGTCGGCCATGGAGGCGATGGTGATGATGATCTCCACCACCGGCGCGACCTGCGCGGTGAGTTCTTCGAGCGAGGAAATATTTTCAGAGTCGAATGGAGATTGACGCCAGAGCGCGACCACGCCGATGAGACGCTGACCGATGACGAGCGGGAAGCAGGCCCAGGCCTTGGTGGTGCCGCGCAAGGCCTCACGCGGGAGACGTTCCCAATCGGCGTCGCCGGGTTTGAGCGCCAGCGGTTTGAGCGAGCGGCCCACGCGACGCCACACGCCGCTTTCTTCCATTGAGAGGGCCAGGCCGACTGAGGCAGGGCTGTTCCACTGCGCCTGCACGTCGAGCGTCTCGCCGCGACGGATAGCCAGCCAGCCGCCCTGCGCTTTGGTCACGTTGACATAAGCACGCAAGGCACGTCCGAGGGCGCGCGTGACGTTGTAGGGCGAATCGGATTCGAGATCGGGGAGGAGTAGTTCGGATTGCAGGAAGGTGACGTCCGCGCTTTCCTGCCGTTCGGCGAGAAAGGCGGCGGCCATGCGCCAGACGTTTTGCAGGCGCTCGTCCATTTCCTGCGCGCCGACGAGGATGACGAAGAACGAGCCATGCACCGGATACGCAAACAGGCGCGTCTCTTCCATGCCCGGCGCGGATTGCGCTCGCGAGCGCGCGTGTCCCCCGCTCAACGCGCCGCACAGCCACGCGTCCACCGAGACGTTGGCGAGGAACCCGCCCAGCGCCTCTTTGCGATGGCGGGTAAGTTGGTGCCCGGCGCGCACCTGCCAGTGACCGCTCTCGCGCTCGACCAGCGCGGCCCAACCCGCGCCCGTGATCTGCGAGGCGTCTTTTAGAAATTCATATCTGTCAGTAGGCATGGTTGGGAGTAATTATACAGCCAACGAGGGCATGAAAAAAAAGACTCTGCCACAGCGCGCGCTGCCAGGCCCGTTCCGTCTCACACCCCCAGCCACTTCTACGCCTAGTCGCAGACCCGGCATTTCTCCTTGCCCTCGCGGTATAATTTTGCTTGAAATTCATTCTTCCTAACGCGGACAATCACGCTAGACTTTATTTATGCAACACTTGTCCTATGCTCAAATCCCCCGACGTCAGGTGAACCTTATGAACATCAAGGATATCTTCCGATTTGTATCGCCTGAAGTACGCAATGCCGCCGTCAAGACCGCCGCGCAATTGGAGAAGATCGGCGTTCGATATGCCCTCGCGGGCGGACTGGCCGTCGGAGCGCACGGCTACGTCCGCGCCACCACGGACGTTGACTTTTTGGTGGGCGAAGAAGCCTTTGACCGTCATGGCACTCTTGTCACGTTCAAGCAGGGCGTTCCCATCGAAGTGGACGGGATTCGCATTGACTATCTCTCCCCCGTCTCGCTTGGCAAGCAAGTGGAAGAGGCGCTCGATCATCCTCTCAAAAGCGAAGGGCTTGCCGTCGTCCCCGTCGAGACGCTCATGTACATGAAGCTTGTCGCCAAGCGGCGCAGAGATTTGGTAGATGTAGTGGAACTCATCAAAGCGGGCGCGGACATCAAATCCGTGCGTGATTACCTCAAGCAATACGCAAGCGACCTGCTTCCGCTGTTCGAGGAACTGGTCAATGAAGCGAGTGGGGAATAAAAGCCACCGCCGCCAGAATCCGTTTATCCGTTTTTCATCCGCTGTAACTCACACCCCCAACCACTTCCCCGCTTCGCGCGGCAGGTTCGCAATGCTCGCCGCGCGTACCGTGCATTGCGGTAACGATTCCAGGAACATCCGCCCGTATTGCTTGGTCATCACGCGCTTGTCCAAGATGACCACCACGCCGCGGTCGGACTGGGTGCGGATCAGGCGTCCGAATCCCTGGCGGAATTTGAGGATGGCTTCGGGCAGATAGTATTCGTTGAAGGGGTCTTCGTAGGTTTCGGAGCGCGCCGCGATCAGCGGATCGGTCGGCACATCGAAGGGCAGCTTGGTGATGACCACCACCGAGAGCGCCTCGCCCGGCACGTCCACGCCCTCCCAAAACGATTTTGTCCCAAGCAGAACAGCGCGCTCCGTGGACTTGAACGATTCAAGCAACGTATTCGCTGACGCGCCTTCGCCCTGTTCCAGCACAAAAATATTTTCGCGCGCCAGCGGGGCGGTGATGCCCTGCGCGCAGCGCTTCAATGCCGCGTAAGATGTGAACAACACCAGCATCCGTCCGCCGCTGGCGATGGCAGTGGAAGCAATCGCGCGGTTAAGCATTTGCTCGTAGTTGGGTTGGTTCGGCTCCGGCATGTCGTTGCCGATGAAGAGCAGGGTGGAACTTTCGTAGTCGAACGGCGAACCCAGCGCCAGTTCGTCCGCCATTTCCGCGCCGAGGCGATTACGCAGGTAATTAAATTCGCCGTGCGTCGTCAACGTGGCGGAAGCCAGCGTCACGGCGTTCTTTGTATTCCAGATATGTTCGGTGATCAAATTGCCCACGTGCAAAGGCGCGGCGTTCAGCGAGAGCCGGTCGCCTCTGGGGTTGACTTCGATCCAGTAAACGACAGCCGCCGAAGGATCAAGGATGAGACCCGTCAGGTTATTGTGCGCCTCGCTCATGCGGCGCAGAAGATTGCTCAAGTCGCTCATCGGCGATTCGATTTCTTCGTTCCCGTCCGAAAATAGATCTGTCGCGGCGCGATACAGTTTTTCCAGCGTCTCGAGCAGGTGGCGCCACGTCTCGCTGGTCTGCCCCCACGTCATTTCAACTTCTTCCCACTCCGCGAGTTTGCGCGTGGGCGGTTGGATGCGCGCCTGCCATGCATAATTGGATTGCGGCTGACCTTCGCGCAGGAACGCGGCAAACTCCGCCAGCACATTGAAAAATTCGCGGTTAAATTGATCGAGGCGGAACGACTGACTCGTGGCGCGCTCGATCAGCTGACCGAATGCGGCTCGATCCGACGGGCGCAGGGATTCACCCACCGCGCCGATCATCCTGCCCAGCAGTCCCGAACTCTGGTTGCCGATTTCCTTTAACATGCGCGCCAGGTCGAACTGCGAAAGTTTGAACGACAACGCGCTGGTCGTCGCGCTTTCGAGATGATGCGCCTCGTCCACCACCAGATAATCGTATTCGGGCAGGACCTTACTGCCCGTCGCCACATCCGAAAGCAACAGCGCGTGATTGACGATGAGAATGTGCGCGTTTTGCGCGGCGGTCTTGGCACGATGAAAAGGACACGTCCCCGCCATGCGCGCCAGGCAGGTTTCCGTGGTGCAGGCGTCGTCGTCCGCCGAAAGTTTCATCCACGCCTCGCGCTCGGCGGGACCTGTGAGGTTCAACTCATTGCGGTCGCCGCTCGCGTTTTTCAACTGCCACACGATCACCTTCGCCAGCACGCGCATTTCCTCCGCGCTGTTGGGACCGGAGCGCCGCATGTTCTGAAGTCTGCGCGGGCAAAGATAATTGGCGCGTCCCTTCAACACCGCCGCGCGCAGGTCGAGTCCCAGCGCCTCTTTCAACGCGGGAATATCTTTCTTAATTAATTGGTCCTGCAAATTGATCGTGTTTGTCGAGACGACCACGCGCGTATTATTTTGCATTGCAAAATATGCGGCGGGCACCAAATATGCAAAACTTTTTCCCACGCCTGTCCCCGCTTCGATCAGCATGTGACGACCGTACGAAAGCGAGTTCGTGACCGCGCGCAACATCTGCACCTGTTCGGGGCGATGTTCATAGTTATCGAAATATTGCGAGAACGGCCCGCCATATTCGAGCGCCGAGGCGATCTCCTCATCGTTGAGCGGGATCGCATTCTCCTCGACTCTTTTCAACGGCGGAAATTTTCCCCGTTCCTCGTCATCGCTTCCTTCCAACGCCGGAGCGGGTTTGCCCTCCACTTTCTTTGCCTGCACTCCCTGCTTTGACTTCGCGCGCAGGACCTGCTCGAAGAAATAGCCCGCATCCCAATCAATCGGCTCGCCGTGATGGACGATCTCCTGCACCACCTCCAAAGGCAGTTCGCGCGCCAGTTCGAGCAGACGTTCATACACGGCGTGCGTCACACGCGCATCATCCAGCGCGCGATGCGTGGCAGGAAGCAGAATCCCAAGTTGCTGACCCAGCGCGCCGAGGTTGTAGCGGCTGGCGGCGGGCATCAACACCGAGGCGAGCGCGTATGTGTCAATCACGCGGTTGAAAGCCAGGACATTTGCCTTCTGTAAGAATCCCAGGTCAAAGCGGACGTTATGCCCGATCACGGGCGCGTCACCGGCAAAGGCCTGCAATTCATGCAGGATGTCGTTCAGACGCGGCGCCTGCCGCACCATCGAATCATCAATGCCCGTCAGGCCGGTGATGAATTCGGGGATGTGCTTCCCCGGATTGACCAGCGTGGAGAATTCATCCTCCACGCGCTTGCCGTTAAAACGCACCGCGCCGATCTCGATGATCGCGTCGCGGTCTTTGTCCAGCCCGGTGGTTTCGATGTCTATCGCTACGATTGAATTCATAGAACAAGTGTACCATGATTTAGAAATGGAATTTTGCAAGAATCCGCCTACGAAAATAGGCGTCTTGCAAAAATCAAGCGTAGGTCAGGCTTTTGGCCTGACCCTTCCATTTTTTGACGAATGGCGGACTGAAAACCAACCCTGGTTAGAGACTCTCTACCGTACATTTGCACCGCTAAGCCCGCAAAGCCTGTACTGAGCGAAGCCGAAGTGAACGCAAAGAAAACCTTTTTTAACCTGGCGACCTTAGCGTGCTTTGCGGTAAAAATCTTCTCATGTACGGTAGAGAAGTTAGAGAGTGTTTCTTAAGCGGGACTTACGCAAAACCTTGCGCAGGGCGCGCCGAAGGTCTAACGCGCCTGCTGGCGCTACGCCTGCCTGATTTGCCTGGCAAATCACGGGCGGCGCCAGGGGAGAACGCCAATTATGCGTACGTTCTGTCCTTTGCCAATAGCGACTTGAGTTTTTCCAGTTCCAACGGCGGAAGCGGATGGTCCTTCGCCATCTGGCGGATGAATTCCTTTAATTTCTTTGCTGGGATGGCCGGTGCGGGCGCGCCTTCTGCCTCAATCTCAATGTCCGGGTCGAGGAAGACCAGCACGGCGTAGGTTGGCGCAGGCGTCTCACCCTCATCCATTTTCTTCTTGAAATATTTTTCCAATGCGGCGGCTTCGCTTTTTGCTTCCACGTCGGGGCGCCCGATCGTCTCCTGGCCGAAGAGGCGCATATATCCTTGCAGGAATCCGCCGCCGGAACTACGCCAGCGATTCTTGTGATAGGTCACTTTTCCCTTCAGGTTGAAGGGGAGCAGGATCCACAGTCCCGCCGGACCGACCAGCAAGTGAGAGACAGGCGTGGAGTAATGAAAGAGCGTGTAATCGCCGGGGATGCCCTTGAGCGCCGCGTCCAGTTGCTCATCCGGGCGAGGCTTGCGGCCAAAACGATTTCCAAAGAACATGCTGATCTGTGTCAGCGTGAATCCCGCGAGCAGCGCGATCAGCGACCACGTCAATAGGTCTGGGCGGTTGAAGGAAAGAATCATCCCGCCTGCCAGGCAGAGCAGCGCGGCAAGGCTGGTGTATCGCCCGATCTTTCCGTTGCGTTCGATCAATTTTTCATTGCGAATGATTTTCATGCGCCTGTCTTTTATCCCTTCAAGTTTTCTTCGATGGCAGATTTCATCGCGCCGATCACATTTGCCTCAACCGCGTCGTTTGCCACGCGGATGGCATTCTGAATGGCGAAGGCATTGGAGCGTCCGTGACCGATGAAAACCAGCCCGTTGATGCCGAGCAGGGGCGCGGCGCCCTGTTCGCTGGGGTCGAGCACTTTTTTGATCGAACCGAGCGCGGGCTTGACGAGTAGCCCGCCGATCTTCGTTAACAGACTTCCACCCTTGATGGTTTCGCGGATTTTGTCCACCAGCATTTTGGCGACCGCTTCCGAAGATTTGAGCATGACGTTGCCGGTGAAGCCGTCGGTGACCGCCACGTCCACCGAGCCGCCGATGACTTCCTTGCCTTCCACGTTGCCGAAGTAGTTGATCTTCGCCTGTTTGAGCAGGGGCGTTGCGGCTTTGACAAGTTCGTTCCCTTTGCCTTCCTCTTCGCCGTTCGAGACCAGTCCCACTTTTGGATGTTTGACGCCGCGCACTTTTTCGGCATACACGCTTCCGAGGATGGCGAATTGGAGCAGGTTCTCCGGCTTGCAGTCGGGGTTTGCGCCGATGTCGAGCACCACGCAGAAACCGCTGGCAGTTGGAAAGATGGGCGCCAGTCCGGGACGCTCCACGCCGCGAATCCGCCCAAGGCGAAACAGGGCTGTGACCATTGCCGCGCCGGTGTTTCCCGCTGTCACAAATGCATCCGCTTCGCCTTTTTTAACCAGGTCCATGCCAACCGCCATCGAATTTTTGGCATCTTTGTGTCGTGCTTTAAAAGCCAGATCTTCGCCCTTGTCTTCCATGGTCAGCATTTCGGGCGCGTGAACAATGCGGATGGGTAAACGGCCGGGGCTGGCCGCGGCCAGAGCGGGGCCAATTTTGGCTTCGTCGCCCACAAGGATGATCTCCACTCCGTAGGCGCGCGCCGCGTCCACAGAGCCTTGCACATCCGGGGTTGGATGATCGTCGCTTCCCATGGCGTCTACAACAATACGAGGCATGCTGTCTCCTTTTGAGAACCTGGCTTCTTTTAAAGAGACCAGGTTTCTGATTCGCATGGCTTTCTCAAGGTCGGAGATTTCTCAACGCGAGTTACGCCAATCAGCGAATGACGCGAATAAACCCAAGAAAATTCGCGAAATTCGCTATTCGTGGCATTCGCGTTCCAAACCCGCCGGTTTTTCAAGCGACTTTGAAAAGACCATATTCTGATTCGAGATCGTGCTTGACAGAACTTCTTTCGTGATTATAATACGCCCTGCTCTCGAACAACGAGAGCAGGTCTGCGCTGGTGCTGGAATTGGCAGACAGGCATGGTTGAGGGCCATGTGCCGCAAGGCGTGGAGGTTCAAGTCCTCTCCAGCGCACTAAAATCCCCGGTGGTGGCCGGGGATTTTTTATTGGATCAGCGCCATAAATACGCTGACAACGTCGCGGTCGAAATGGGTCGCCGCCCGCCCAGTGATGTATTCTTTTATTTTTTCGTCCGACCATGCGGCGCGATAGGGGCGATCGGAGCGCAGCGCATCCCAGACGTCCACAATGGAAAAGATGCGCGCCGCCAGCGGTATCCCATCTCCCTTGATGCCGCGCGGGTAACCGGAGCCATCCATGCGTTCGTGATGACAATAGGGGATGTCGAGCGCGGGACGCAGGTAGTGGATGGGGTACAGCATTTCATATGCGTATTGGGGGTGTTTGCGCATGGACACCCATTCCTCGTCGGTTAGTGGCCCGGGTTTAAGGAGGATATTATCCGGCACGCCCATCTTGCCGATGTCGTGCAGCAGCGCGCCGCGATGAATGTGGATTAACGCTTCTTCCGGGACGCCCACCGCGCGCGCCAGGCGGATGGTGATATCAGTGACGCGCTGAGTATGTCCCTCCGTTTCGTGGTCGCGCAGATCGAGGGCCCGCGACCAGCCCTCGATGGTGGCGTCGTAGGCCATGATCAACTCGGTGTTTGAACGCTGAATGGTCTCGAACAATTCTGCATTTTCGATGGCAATGGCGGCCTGCCCGGCCAGCGCCTCGAGAAAGTTGACCCAATCGGGCTCCGGCTGGAGCGGAGAACGGTGAAATATTTCCAATACACCCTTGACGTGTCCCTTAGCGATGAGCGGAACTACGTAATAGGCCCGGAAGAATTCGCTGGTGGATAGTTCGTGCCGCCCGGTGGCGCTGCCTGTCACCGACAGGTCGGGGGCGAAGATCGGGCGGCGTTCGAGCGCGGCCACGCCGGCATATCCCTCGCCGAGGCGCAAGCGTGTGCGCGCGGCAAACTTGGTGTCGAAGCCGCGCCCGATGCAGTATTCGAGCATCTGTCCGTTCGAGTCCAGGGTCAGCACCGAGACGGCATCCACGTTCAGTTGTGTGCGCGCCTGTTCCGTCAGGATGCTCAACGATAATCTCATATCCATGCTGCCGGTAATGGCCTGGTCTATGGCGCGCAGGGCGGAAAGACGGTGCAGGCTTTTCTGGGTCTGTTCGTGCAACTGGGTGCGATGAACAGCGTTCCCCGCGATCTCCGCGAGCGTAGTCAGCAGGTTTTGTTCTCTGAGAGTGATCTCACGCGGAAGTTCCACGCCAATGAGCAGGACGCCGATCGTTTCGTGCGCGGTGTGAATGGGCAGGCAGACCCCGCCCCAGCCGGGCTGGATGGTCGTGTTGCGAGAGTCGAGATTGGGGTCTGTGATGAATTCTTTTGCCGCGACCGACATGCTGCTCGAAAATGACTTTCCGATGATGCATTCGTTGGCTTCTATCGTGGGGGCAAAACCGGCTTCCGAATTGCCGCGTGCAGCCACGCGTACCAGTTTGCCCGCGACGGCATGATACAACCATAATCCCCCATGCGCCGTATTCATCAGGGCAAGCGTTTCATCCATCAGGCGCGCCACCATGTCTTCGAGGGTATCGGCCGTGCGGAGCGCGGTGGAGAGGCGGCTGACCGCCTCCAGATCGGAGACGCGCAGGCGCAATTCATCTTCCACGGCCCGGCGTTGAATAACGTGATTCCATTCGCGCAGGGCGCGCTCGGCCACGTGCGGCATGTCCATCAGCGCCGAATCGGATTTGACAAGGTAATCGAGCGCGCCGGCTTTGATGGCGTCCACCGCGAGACGCTCGCTGCCATGGCTGGTCATCACCACCACTGGAACATGAGCGTCAATCAATTCGGTGCCTTCTCCGTCGGGCAGGCGCCAGTCGGTGATGATCAGGGAGAAGCGGCCGGCGGCCACTTGTGAGCGCGCCTCCTGGAGGGTGGCGGCGATGACCAGACGGAATTGCTCCCCGTAGCGATCGAAGGCACGGCGGACAAGTTCCGCGTGGGCGGGCTCGTCTTCCACTAAAAGAATATCCGCCATGTTTTGCTTTCCGGTTATGCGCTGGAACGCGTGTTCCAGTTGAGCCAGTAAATCCCCAGTTCGTGCATCAGGTCGCGAAACGTTTGAAAGTCGACCGGCTTGACAACGTAACTGTTGGCGTGATACACGTAGGCGCGGGTCACATCGCGTTCCGCATCAGAGGTGGTCAGCACCACAATCGGAATCCGACGCAGTTCTTCCGATTCTTTGATCACTTTGATCACTTCGAGTCCATCCACCTTGGGCAGGCGCAGGTCAAGGAAGATAACATGTGGGCGCGGGCTGCCGGCCGGGTCGGTATATTTTCCGTTGCGCAGGAGGTAATCGAGCGCCTCTTGTCCGTCTGTAACCCGAGTGAGGCGCGCGCTAACCGAATGTTCCGACAACTGGCGGATCACCAGTTCAGCATGATCATCGTTGTCTTCCACGAGCAGTACGTGGGCGGGCTGGTTATCCATAAAACCTTCTCTTTTGGGGCGGATGATTGAATCCCATGAGCGTTCGTTTTGCGTCTTGCCCGGACAATCTTCCTTCTTGCATTTTACACCATTCAAGCGACCGGGCCGCCCTCAGATTCCGCGAGCGGCAGGGTGAAACGGAAGGTTGTTCCGCTGCCTGCCTCCGATTCGATCCAAATTCTTCCGGTGTGAACTTCAATGATGCGTTTGACGAGGGCAAGTCCGACTCCCGTACCTTCGGTGGATGGGTTGAGCTTATCGAACAGGCCGAAGATCTTGGCATGAAATTTCGGTTCAATTCCAATCCCGTTATCCTTTACGAAAAAGACAGCCTCTGCGCCGCCCTGGTCGCAGCCAATTTCGATGACGGGAGAAGATTGTTCTCCCGTGAATTTTGCGGCGTTGTCGAGCAGGTTTTGCATGGCTTCCACGAGCCGCACCCGGTCCACCATGACGTGCGGCAGGTTCGCGGCCAGACGCACCTCCACACGGCGGCTGGCAATGCGGCCCTCTACCAGCGCCAGGGCCTCTTGCACGATCTGTTCGAAGGGGACGCGTTCTGGCGGGCTGATGAGGCGGCCGACGCGTGAAAGTTCGAGCAGGTCTTCAAGCAGTTTTTGCATGCGGTTCGTGGCGTCCGAGATGCGTTGGGCATCATCCAACATACGGGTCCGATCGCCCCGTTCGACATCGTTCAGGAGATGTCCCAGAAAACCGCGAATGGTGATCAGCGGGCTTTTCAGATCGTGCGAAACGGTGTATGTGAATCGTTCCAGTTCGGCATTCTTGCTTTCCAATTCACGAATCAGGGTTTCACGTTCCTGCTCGATCTGCCGGCGTTGGGCGAGTTCGGCCTGCGCGTCCGAGAAGAGACGGGCATTTTCGATGGAGATGGCGATCTGGTCGCTCATGGTTTGCAGGATGGAAGTGTCCGATGCATTGAAGGCGTTTTCTTCGCGACTCTGGATGGTCAGCGCGCCAATGACGCGTTCACGGCTGATGAGGGGAATGGACATTTCGGAGCGGGTTTCCGGCAGGAGCGGGTTAAGGCGCCTGACATTATCGTTCAGCGCCTGTTGTGCAATGCGCGCCTGGCGATGCAGGATACTCCATCCCACCATGGATGTTTCATCGAGCTGAAGGAAAAAATTCTCGGCGACCATGGACTGGCCGGCATCTCCGTAGCCCGCTTGCAAATAAGCCAGATTATCCTTGACGATAAACAGTCCCAC
Source organism: Anaerolineales bacterium (assembly GCA_019187665.1). Taxonomy (GTDB): domain Bacteria; phylum Chloroflexota; class Anaerolineae; order Anaerolineales; family Villigracilaceae; genus Denitrolinea. The sequence goes on along the minus strand of JABARH010000010.1, from coordinate 108,186 downwards.
ATAATACAGTTCAAATCCCTCGGTGATCAGCGTCACCGCGCTCTGAACGAGATGCGCCGGGTCGAGGATACTGTTGCAGGTTCTGGAAACGCGCGCGGCGGTGGCAAGGTGGGCATTGCGTTTTTCCATGCGCCCCAGCAGGGAGGCGCGCTCCGCTTCCGCCAGCAGGCGGTCCGTGATATCCACCACCGTCCCCACAATGCGGAGCGGTTCGCGTGCCTCGTCATATTCGACAATGCCGCGTCCCTCCAGCCAGCGGATTTCGTTTTGTCGTGTGCGCAGGTTGTGAATGACATGAAAGTCGCGGCTGTGCGAATCGAGCGCGTAGTTGATTGCGCCCTGCACTTTGCGCTGCTCGTCCCGGGGCAGCAGACATAACAGAGAGTCGAGCGTGCCGTCGAATTCCTCGTGTTCTACGTGAAAGAGAGACTCGGCCTCACCCGAAAGGCGGATCCTGTTTGAGGCGAGGTCCCATTCCCACGTTCCCATGCGGACCGCCTGCATGGCAAGTTGCAGGCGATCGCGGCTTTCGCGCAGCGCAGCCTGGCGCGCGGCCTCGATCTGGTCGCGCTGGTGCATGAGGATGATGCTCAAAACGGCGGTGATCAACAGGATCGCCGCCGCGCCGATGATGGAGGCCAGTTCGATGGTCTGGCTCGGCACAACCAGCGCCGTCACCACGATCCCGATCAGGTTCAGACCAGCCAGCAGGATCAGCCCGCGCCGCGAAAGCAGAATGCCGCCCAAAATAATGCCCAACACCAGCATGCTCAAGGTAATCTCCACGTCGGTGGCGGCGCCGGAGGCGATGATGGTAAAGATGACCGTCGGGAACATGACCAGCGTCAGCATGGCAGCGACGCGATACCAGCCGCTGCGATTCAGCGCGATGGCCCCAACCAGGAACACGTATCCGTACCAGGGAATTTTATAACCGGGAACGGTGACCAGGTTTACGATGTCGAGCGTGAGGAACACGCCGGTCATTATGAGCAGGATGACGGTCAACAGGCGCGATTGATACTGCCGCCCCACATCGTCTATGGAGGGGTGTGGTTGTGCCAGGCGGTCGAACCACGCGCGCGCGCGGGTTGAAGGGCGTTTCATATCAGATGGGACAGGAAGGCGTCGAAGAGGGTCGCCAGCAGCGGGAGTTGGTCGCTCAGGCGATGATCGCTCTGTACGAGATGCAGCGTCGCGGCAAAGCGGCGGGCATAGCGGATGCTGTTTTCAGGGGGAATCAACTCGTCCTGCCAGCCATGCACGAGTGTGATGCTGCCTGCGTGGGGGACGGGTTCCTGAATGGGGAAGTCGGGGAGGTAAAAGGCCGGGGCAAGCAGGAACAAGCCGGAGGGCCGGAGCGAGGCGGATGCAACGGCGGCGACGTAGCTACCCATGCTGGATCCGACAAGGATGAGGGGGCGCGTGCGCGCAGAATCCGAAGCTACCAGTTTTTGCACGCGGGCGGTGGGATCCATGATGCCGGTGTAGTCCATGCTTTCGACAGCAAAGCCGCGCTGGCGCGCCACTTCAGCCAGGCGCGTGATTTTGTCGCCCCAGGGGCCGCTTTCCTTGCCATGATTGAAGCAAACCACGCCATTCATATGGTCCCTCGTTGTGAGTGGTACAATCAAAAAAAATTCAGGAGTATGCGATGAACCCGATCTTTCCGTCGCTGGAGTGGCTGCAGGCGCTCGACGAAAAATTGAATAACGATGCAAGGTATGCCGAGATCGCGAAGAAGTGGGAGGGCGATATTGTGATCGTGATCGAGCCGCAGGGCAACTTGCGGGAACGCAGGGTCTTTTATCTGGATCTGTGGCACGGCAAGTGCCGCGGCGTGGCAGAATTGGGGAGCGCGGCAGAGAAGAATGCCGTTTTTGTATTGACGGCTGCATACGAGAATATCAAACACATTTTAACCGGCAAACTCGACCCGATGCAGGCCATGCTGACGCGCAAACTTTCTGTGAAGGGCAACCTGGCGGTGATGATGCGCTCGGTGCCGACGGTGCTGGATTTTGTGCGCTGCGCGCGCGAGATCACAACGGAAATTGTGTAGGGCCTTTGAAGAACCCAGCTGTCCATGAGATGCCTGGGTTCTTTTTTTCACGCGCGTTTATTTCGTCGAGGATTGTCCGCTGCGATAGCGGTCGAGCAGCGCCTGGGTTTGTTTGTGGCGGGGGTGTGAGAAGATTTCGGCGGGCTTGCCCTGTTCGATCAGTTCACCTTCGTGGATGATGATTACGCGGTCGGCCACGTCGCGGGCAAAGCCCATTTCGTGGGTGACGACCAGCATGGTGGTGCCTTCCTTGGCGAGGGTCTTCATCACTTCGAGGACTTCGCCGATCAGTTCGGGGTCGAGGGCGGAGGTGGGTTCGTCGAAGAGCATGACCTGGGGTTCCATGGCCAGGGCGCGGGCGATGGCGACGCGTTGTTTTTGTCCGCCGGAGATGCGCAGGGGATATTCATCTTTTTTGAAGAGCATGCCCACGCGTTCGAGGTTCATTTCGGCGATCTCGCGCGCCTGCGCCTTGTTCATGCCTTTGACAATGATGGGGGCTTCCATCACGTTTTCGAGCACGCTCATGTGCGGAAAGAGGTTGAATTCCTGGAAGACCATGCCGGTCAGCAGGCGCGCCTCGTGGATGAGTTGGTTGTGTTCTCGTCCCTTGCCACCGGCGGGAATTTTGAGCCCGTGAATTTCGATCTCGCCCTGCGAGGGTTCCTCGAGGAAGTTGATGCAGCGCAACAAGGTGCTTTTGCCCGACCCGCTGCGGCCGATGATGCAGACCACCTCGCGCGACTGGACTTCGAGATTGATTCCCCGCAATACATGCAGGCGGCCAAAATATTTTTGGAGGTTTTGAATTTTGATGATGGGCGCTCCCATGGCTAGCGGTCTCCTTTTGCCAGGCGAGCTTCGACGCGGCCCTGAACGGCAGTGAGCAGGAGGGTCATCACCCAGTAGAAGAGGGCGGCCATGATGAGCGCCTCGAGGTTGTGGAATTGGGCGCGCCCCACCTTGACGGCGCGCCACATCAGTTCGTGCACGAAGCCGGTCGCGGCGACCAGGGCGGAGTCCTTCGTCATGGCGATGAAGTCGTTGCCCATGGGCGGAATGGCGAAACGCAGCGCCTGCGGCAGGACGATGCGCCGCATCATCTGCCCGTTGGTCATGCCGAGGGCTATGGCGGCCTCGCGCTGTCCCTTGCTGACAGAGGCGATGCCGGCGCGGAAGGTCTCGCTCATATAGGCACCGTAGTTTAAGCCAAGGGCCAGCACGCCGGATATCAACCCGGAGAGAACAATGCCCATTTGCGGCAGCGCCAGGAAGAAAAAGAAGATCTGCAGGTAGAGCGGCGTTCCACGAATGAGTGAAACGTAAAACGTGCTGAGCGCGTAAAAGGGCGGGAATTTGGAAAGCCGGCCCAGGGCGGCGAACAAGGCCAGGGCAACGGCAAGCAGGATGGAGAGAATCGAAATGCGAATGGTGGCTGTTACACCGCAGGCCACAAAGTCCAGGTTATCGGTGATAAATGTCGTATCCAGGCTGATCGTTTGATAGGAAAAGGCGCCGAACTCCAATTGCGTTCCGCTGAAAAAAAACACGAGAACGATGAGCAGAATGCCCCACGAAACGCCCGTTTGGGTTTTGAATGTTCTTTGCTGGCGGAGTTGGGCCGCGTACAGAAGTTCTGCATGCGATTTGGGCCTGGCGCGTTCTTCGCGGGCAGTGTTGAAATTTGCGAACCCTGTCCGCATCCAGTGAAAGACGCTGGCGAGCAGGAACAGGCAGCCGATCGCCCCACAGGCGTAGACAAAGATCGAGCGAATGCCCAGGTAAATGTCCCAAAGCGCGACATTGGAAATCGTGCGAATCAGATCGCCGCAAACTTCAACGGATTTTGAATAAATAAAAACAGCAGACAGCAGGACGCCAAGCCCCAAGAGCGCGGTCTGATTCTTTTGCAGCCAGCCATCCCAGCGATTGGTTGAAGCGTAGTTCGAGGCTACGTTACTCATCGGCAGTTCCTCACGCAGAACCGGAAATGGAATCAGGGAGGCAGCAAGAGCCGCCTCCCTGATTTGTGCGATAGGTTAGTTGGGGGCCTGGGTCAGGTCCACGCCAAACCACTGATTCGAAAGGGCCGAGAGGCTGCCGTCGGCGTGCATGGCGGCGAAGATCTTGTTGACCTCTGCCAGCAGGCTGGCGGTGCTCAAAACGGATGACTTGTCAAAGGCTGCGGCCAGGTCTTCGGAGAATACCGCGCTGCCCAGTTTTACCACAGGCATGCCTGCGGCAATGTTGGCGTCTACAACGGTTTCAGAAGTGATATAGCCGACAAAATCAGTGCGGCCGGCCTCGATGGCCTGCGCGCATTCCTGGTCGGTCTCGAGCGGGACAGCAGTCGCGCCTGCGGGAGCCTGGGCGTAGATGGAGGCCGCGGGCAGACCAAGGTCGCCGCCGGTCAACCAGGTTTCGTAGGTGGTGGCGGTTCCGACGCACAGCGCCTTGCCGGCCAGGTCGTCGAGGGAGGTAAAGCCGCTATCCGCGCCCACCGCGATCACGGCGGGAGTGTAGTAATACGGCGTGCTGAAATCGAGAACTTTCTGGCGTTCGGTGGTGACGGTCATCGAACCAACACTGACGTCCCATTTGTCGGCCCAGTTACCGGCAGTGATCACGTCCCAGTTTGGGGTGGCGAAGCAGGTCTCGACTCCGAGGGCTTTGCCAATGGCGCTGGCCACATCCACATCGAAGCCCTGCATTTCGGCGGTGGTCAGCGCGTCGGTGGGGCATATGCTGTCGGCGGGGCGCTTGCCTTCGGTGTTGAGGAAGGACTGCGGCTCATAGTTCGGATCGGTGGATACAAGGATGTACCCGCGCTGCTTGATATCGGCGAGCAGGTCTGCAGGTTTACCGCCGCCTCCGCCGCCGCAAGCGGCAAGAACGAACGCGGCAATAACGAACAGGCTGAACAACACGTGCAGTTTCTTCATGGTGATTTGTCTCCTCTATATCGGGTTGAATGGATTGTCTGACGGAACAGCAAGGTTTATCGGTTCGCGATCACCTCCTTTCGTGAGGATGATGTGGAACATACTCAGCGCTTCGCGAAACACCGGCGTACGTTGACTACGACGGCAGAGACTGCCGCATACGCGCTTCTGTGAGCTCTGATGATCCCTACCGCCAAAACCAAATCAAAAACTGCCCATACCATTAAAGCGGCTTGCCCGGTCTTCCTTTCAAGGATACAATCTCCCGGACGCGGCCAATCTCGAATTCGCTGTATTATACGGCAAAATATGAATCTGCACGCCGTTCGTTGCCAAAAAATCATGGCTGCAAACCATCGTCATGTACGTGCAAGGAGATTATGCTGCAACCCATCCTCACTATTGATCTCACCAGCGGAAAAATAGATTCGTTCATCGTTCCGCCCGATTGGGAACGCGCTTATCTCGGCGGCGCGTCGCTGGCCGCGCGGCTTCTTTATGCGACTCTCACTCCGGACCTGGAACCGCTCGCGGCGGAGTCGCCTCTGCTGTTTCTCAACGGTCCGCTCTCAGGGACGTTGGGGCCGACGGTGGGAAGGTATGTGATCTGCGGGCGGTCTCCGGCCACCGGCATATGGGCGGAGGCCAACTGCGGAGGATTTTGGGGGCCCGAGCTTCGCTTCGCGGGCTGGGACGGAATCTGGATCACCGGCCGCGCTGAACGGCCGGTATATCTTTGGGTGAACGGCGGCCAGGTCGAGGTACGCGATGCAGCGGAGGCGTGGGGGCAGGATACGTATCAGACCCAGGAAACGGTCAAGCGGCAGGTATCCGCTCCGGGGGCGCGCGTCGCGTGCATTGGTCCAGCCGGAGAGAATGGCGTCCTCTTCTCCGGCATCTTCTGCGATCACGGCCGCGCGGCGGCGCGCACCGGCCTCGGCGCGGTGATGGGTTCGAAGAAACTTAAAGCCATTGCCGTGCGAGGGAACGGGAAGATTCCGCTGGCAGACGCGGCGGCGTATAACGTGATCCGCAGCGAGGCCAACCGCGCCCTCAAGAGCGACAATCAATCGCGTGTGTTGAACGAACTCGGCACCTCCGGTGTAACGGATTACGCCGATTATCTCGGCTCGATGCCGAAGATGTATTACGCCCTGGGCGAGATCAGCGATGTGGACAAAGTCTCGGGTATGACGATGGCGGAGACGATTCTGACCGGCAAGAGCGCCTGTCATGGATGCGTGATCGCCTGCGGCCGCGTGGTGGATATTGGAAACGGAAAACAGAAGGGGCCGGAATACGAGTCGATTGTGGGGCTGGGGCCGAACATCATGATCCGCGACCTGCCGGCGATCGTGCGCCTGATGGACCTGTGCGACCGTTACGGCATGGATTCGATCAGCACCGGCAACGTGATTGGGCTGGCCCTGCACTTGTTCGACCGCGGGTTGATCTCGGAAAAGGATACCGATGGAACGATCTTGAAATGGGGCGACGAGGCGACCGCCGCGAAATTGATTCATATGATCGCCGCCCGCGAAGGTTTCGGCGACCGGATGGCACAGGGTTCGAAACGTTTCGGCGAACATTTCAACGCGGAAGAAGAAGCCGTGCAGGTGAACGGACTCGAGGTGGCTTATCACGACCCGCGCAGCGTGACCGGCATGGCGCTGGCCTACGCGACCAGCCCGCGCGGCGCGTGTCATAATCAGTCCGATTATTTTTTTGTGGATTGGGGGCAGGCAGAGGAGGCCGTCGGTCTGAAATTTTTCGAACGCCAGGTCGGAGCAGAAAAATCGGCGAATGTCGCCATTCATCAAAACTGGCGGACGGTATTCAATTCGATCGTGATGTGCATCTTTGCCAACATTCCGCCGCAAACGCAGGTGGACTTGATCAACGCCGCCAATGGATTCGACTGGCGTGTGGAGGATATGCTGAAATGCGGCGAGCGCGGCTGGAATCTCAAACGGGCGATCAACAACCGCCTCGGTCTGACGCGCGCCAACGACAAACTCCCAAAAGGTTTGCTTGAACCCATGCCGAACGGCGGATCCGCGGGCTACAAGATTCCCCTGGATGAAATGCTCGAAGCCTATTACGAAGCGCGCGGCTGGGACAAGGTCACAGGGAAGCCGTCTAAGGAAAAGTTACTGGAACTGGGGATGGAAGAGGTCGCGTCCGATTTGTGGGGGTAGGAATGTGGACGCGGAAAAACATCCTGCATAAATCGCCTTGCGTAATACGGCAAGATTCGTCCTGTGCCTGGCGAGGCGGCTTGAAAATCTGCGCCATTGAAACGGCGAACGCCTCTTACGCAAGGCGTACTGTGGTTTCTCTCTCGCGCGCTTTGGCAGAAGCCTGACGCGAGTCGCGGCTTTACTCTATCCCTTCACATAAGATAATTTTTTGCAAATCAGCCCGTCCTTTAATTGAAATATATCCACGCCGCGCACGTGACCGCCGCCCCATGAATATTTCCAGCGCATCACGACGTGGAAGCCCAATCCGAACACGTCCTCGATATCAATATGCGCGCGCGGCGCCGCGCGAAAGAACTCACGCCAGAATTCTGTCACGGCTGTCTTGCCCGCGTAGGTCGTCCCGTCGGGGGATGGGGATGTATTTTCGAAGACGGTATCTTCGCTGGCAAATTTCATCATCCCGTCCACGTCATGGCGGTTGAAGGCTTCGTTGAATTCCAGCACAACGCGGACACCGGCTTCCATTTTTGCCATGCGCACTGGACTCATTTTGTTTTTTTTGCCCCTTCCTGTTTGCCGATCAGGCCGGCGACAATCAACGCCACGCTCACTCCTCCAACCACTCCCGATACCTGCCCGATCAGCCGCATAAATTCGACCGGGTTCGTGGAGCGCGCGGCGAGCGGCTGCATTCCGAAGAAAAATCCGCTGGCGAGAACCAGAAACAAAAGGCCGCTGAAGACCAATCTCATATTTCTGCGTCGCATAGAAGACTCCTGATTGGGAATGTTTTCGATGATACAGCGCGCAAACCACGGATGCTCAGCAAAGCGGAGGGGGCGCGGCGTGAGTGCGCCATGAAAAAGACAGTCTCGGAACGGAGGCGTCTTTTCTGCTACTTCTTTTTCTTCGCTTTAGCCGCCGTCTTTGATCGGGCGGCCGTTTTTTGCGACGGTCTACGCGCGGCTTTCGAAACGGGGGCAACGACCGGACGAGCGGCGGCTTCTACCGCCACCGAGACGGGGGCCAGCGGTTCCACGCTCGGAGCAGTAACGGTGAATCGGGTATGCAAACTGACCGGTTCCGATGTGGTGCGCACGCGCAGGTTGAGCACTTCCACCAGGACCGAGAAAGCCATTGCAAAATAAACATAGCCCTTCGGAATATGCTGGTGCAATCCCTCCACGATCAACGTAAAGCCAATCATCAGAAGGAAGGCCAGCGCCAGCATTTTGACAGTCGGGTGCTTCTCGACAAATTCGGAGATCGGCCCCGCCGTGAAGATCATCACGCCCGCGGCGACTACAACCGCAATGATCATGATGGCGATCTCGTTTGCCATACCCACCGCTGTAATTACCGAATCGAGCGAGAAGACAATATCGAGCAGCATGATCTGGACGATCACCCCTGCAAAGGTCGCGGCAACTTTTGCAGACGCCTGCCCATGAGGTCCCTCAAGCCGGTCGTGGATCTCGTGCGTGCTTTTCCAGAGCAGAAACAACCCGCCCGCGAGCAGGACCAGATCGCGGCCGGAGATCGGAAGATCGAACAGCGGCAATTCGAACAGCGGTTCCTTGAGGTTGATGATCCACGACAGGGACAGTAACAACAGGATGCGCGTGATGACCGCCAAAGCAATCCCCAGCGTGCGGGCGCGCGGCTGCTCGCCCGGCGGCAATTTGCCGGAGAGAATTGAAATAAAGATCACGTTGTCTACGCCGAGGACGAGTTCGAGAACCACCAGCGTGACGAGCGCGACCCATGATTCGGGATTGGAAATCCATGTCACAGTTGCACAACTCCTGAAAAAGATGGGCGAATTGTATCAAACCCCGAAGGGGAACGACAGGGTTCGATCCATTTCGAAATGCAGGCAAGGCCGAAGCGTCGGACGCTTGAATGGCAGGCGCGCATTGCCGCCCGACAATTCACGCTGCCGAGTCGCAGATCGGAGGCGGTATTTATACGCCAGACAGGCGCGCCTGCCCGGTGATATAATTCTGCAAACGCATGTTCATCCCAGAGAGGAGCATCTGCAATGGCCATTCAACTGATCTACCCGGTGACCGGCCCGATCACCCAACTATTTGGCGAAAATCCAGACTTCTACCAAAAATGGGGCTTTCCCGGTCACAACGGCATTGATTTCGGAATTGCAAACGGCACGCCGGTACTGGCGGCAGCCAAAGGCACAGTGGACAAGATTTCATTCGAAGACGGCGGCTATGGCAACTACATTAAACTTCGCCACACCGACGGCGCCTCCGTCTACTACACCTACTACGCCCACTTGATGCAAGCCTCGGTCGCGGCGGGACAAGGCATCGAGGCGGGCGCGGTCATCGGCCACAGTAACAACACCGGGGCCAGCACCGGTCCACACCTGCATTTTGGGTTGCGCAAATCGGATACGAGCGGCGCCTACAAGGGATACATTGACCCCAAACCCTACTTCGGCGTCAGCGGCGGCTCCGCCACAGGGAAAGCGGGTGAGGTGGCCCTGCCCAATCTCAAATTCGAAGTCATCGTGGATGAACTGCGCGTCCGCAGCGGCCCCGGCGTAAATTACTCTGAACTGAAACGCATCAAAAAAGGGACGGCTGTCACCGCCTCGAAACTATACTCCGAAGGCGCGTGGGTCGAGATCGAACCCGGCCAATGGTGCGCGGTCACGTTTGGTGGGACCCAAAACATGAAGGTCAAGTAATCGCCTCACCCGGCAATGCTGCACCGCAAATAAAATGGTTTGCCAATTGGCAAACCATTTTCGATTCACCGGCCGCGAAACACCCCTGCCAGCAACCGCCCCACCAGGGCGTAGCCGAAGATCACGAACGGCATGTGCCAGATGATGGAAGTGGTGTGACTATGAAAGGCCGCATGCGCCTTGAACAACACAATCCACGAAAGCGGCGAAAGGATGGATACCCATGTTGTTACAAGGAGGGCGATGTCGGAACGCGTTCCTTTGCGAAGGCGCGGCACAGCCAGGAACAACACCGTCGCCGCGAGGAAGACATAGATCAAATGGATGTACTTGATTCCCACCAGAATGGCCGACTTGTGCAGCAGCGTGTCCAACACAGACCCCAGACTGGCCGCCCCGGCCAATTCGTAGATTCCCGACTGGGCCGGATTCAACGTCTCGCCGACGGTGCGCCGGCCGATCGTATTCGCGAGATGCAGCAGGCCATCGGCAAACGAGCCGCTCACCGCGCCGATCTGCGCCGCGACCACCAAAAAGGAAAGCAAAATGCCCGCGCTGGAAAAGGCCGCTGTCAGCGTGATGCGACGCGCCGACTTCCCGAAACTCCACGAGTCTTTGACGGCGTAAAAGATCAGCGCCACCGCCAGCATCCCCAGCGGCGGCAGTAAAAAATCATAGCCGCTGAAGATACCCTTGAAAAATATCAGCCCGCACATCGCGGCGTAAAGATTGCGCTCCCTCAAGATTCCACCCAGCGACTCGCGTCGCAGCAGATGCAGGAGGATCGCCATCGGCAAAAAATAGGTCCAGATGGAATAGAACAGGTTGCGCCCGTAATAGGTGACCCACATCGAGCCGAGTGTGGTGGCGAGGACAGTGATCGCCGTGACCCAGCCGAACTCGAGGTAGAACCACGTGACAAGCGCCGAGATCGTCAGCGCGGACATCAAGGCCGTGAAGGCGTGAAAGAGCCGTAGGTTTCTGGCAGAGGAAAATGGGCTGCCCCAATCGAGGAGACCGAAAAATGCCGCCTGCATTCCACTTTGCGATTTGTAGATCATATAAGAATCAAACCCGCCATCGGAAAGATACACATCGTATTGATGATCGTAATCTTCGGCGGTCAGGTCGGGAGAGGCGGCGTCGCCCCAGCCCAGCAACGCGCCCTCCGAAAAGAGACCCGCCTGGCGCGATTGCACCAGCCGGCCCAGCACGAGACTCTCGCTATCCTGCTGAAAACTGCTGAAATTTTCAGCCGGGCTCAATCGCCACAAATTGCGGTCGAAGCCGAAAAAGAGCAGCAGGGCTGAAACCAAAAAGAGGCCGACGATTTTCCAGTTCATAGTTTGCGGCATGGCGCTCCTATTTCATTTTGTTCCGATTATAACCAACCCAGGTTGCCGCCCCAACGGGAAACCCGGTTTCTTGAGAAACCGGGTTTCTGTGTATAATCTCCCGTAGGAGTTTTACCCATGACCGATTTTTCCTTGAAAGAGCGCGTGGCGCTCGTGACCGGCGGTTCGCGCGGGATTGGCCGTGCGATTGCCCTGGAATTTGCGGCGCGCGGAGCGGCGGTGGTGGTCAATTATCACAAGTCGCCGCAGGCGGCCAACGACGCAGTGAAACAGATTCAAGACCAGGGCGGGAAGGCCGCATCCATGCAGGCAGACGTGTCGGACTTCAAGCAGGCCGAGGCGCTGGTCAAATTTACAGTGGATACCTTTGGCGACTTGAGCATCCTCGTCAATAACGCCGGTATCACCAAAGACACGCTGATCATGATGATGACCGAAGCCGATTGGGACGCGGTCATCGCCACCAACCTCAAAAGCGCCTTCAACTGCTCGAAGGCCGCTGTCAAACACATGATGCGAAAACGCTACGGGCGAATCATCAACATGGCCTCGGTGGCCGGGCAGATGGGCAACCCCGGGCAGGTAAATTACTCCGCATCCAAAGGCGGGCAGATCGCCTTCACCAAGGCGCTGGCGCGCGAAGTGGCGGCGCGCAACATCACGGTCAACGCCATCGCGCCCGGGTTTGTGGACACCGAAATTTTGAACGCCATGCCCGCCGGAACCCTCGAAGCCGCGCTGAAAATGGTCCCGCTGGCGCGTACCGCCAAACCCGAAGAAATCGCCTACGCCGCGGCCTTCCTCGCCTCCGACCAGGCTGCGTACATCACCGGCCAGACGCTGGGCGTGGACGGCGGCATGGCAATGATGTAGAAAGAGGCACCATGAGCAAAAGCGAAACACCCGGAAAAACCACCGTCTCCCCCGATGTGCTGACCACGATCGCCAAACTGTCCACGCTGGCCGTGCCGGGCGTCAGCCGCATGGCCTTTGTGCCGGGCGGGGTGAACCGCCTGTTTCGACGCGGCGGCAACGACGGAGTCCGAATCGAGACGGAAGAGAACACCGTCTTCGTGGATTTGTACTTCCTCGTCCGGCAGGATGTCAACATCCGCGAGGTAAGCCGCAACGTGCAAAAACAGGTGGCGCGCGCCGTCCAGGAGATGACCGGCATGGATGTGGGCCACATCAACATTCACATCGAAGATATTGATTATGACAACACCCGCGAGGCCGGCGCCTGATATGAAACCCCGCACCAGGGCAAGAGGGATCGCCCTGCAAGTACTTTACGAAGTGGATCTGGCGAATCATCCCGCGGCCGAGGCCCTGCGCCTGCGCCTGGAGGAAACGCCCCTGCCCGACGAACTGTTGGAATTTACGCGCCGCATCGTCTTCGGCGTGATCTCCCTCGCCCACGAACTGGATTCGTTGATCGCCAAATACGCGCCGGAATGGCCGCTGGATCAGATCGCGGCGATTGACCGCAATATTATGCGCATGGCCTTCTGGGAATTCGCCGTGCATCGCGAAACGCCGGTCAAGGTGGCTATCAATGAAGCCGTGGAACTCGCCAAGCAATACGGTTCTGACAGCGCGCCGCGTTTCGTCAACGGCGTGCTGGGGAGTCTCACAGAACACCAGGACGAGATCCGCCAACGGGTGGCGGCGCTCGAGGAAAAAAAATAAATGGAAATCCTGGATATCGGCACCTGGGAATTATTGCTCATCATCGTGCTGGCTTTTATCATCATCGGACCCCATAAAGCGGAAGAGACCAGCCGAACGCTTGGGCGCTGGTTGAACCGTCTCTTCAAATCGGAAGCATGGAGATATATCCGTTCTTTTTCCGCCGACCTGGTGAACTGGCCCAATAAGATCGCACAACAAGCCGGGCTGGAGGAACTGGACAAAGAATTACAAGCCGACCCAGCCCTGCTGGACGCCGCGCCGCAAACGATCTCCACGCGCGCCACAGATGCAAACGCGGAGAAACACGCCCCGCCGCGCAGCCACGCCCACCCGCCTCACCAGCCCCCCCGTGCGGATGAGGCGCAAAAGAAAAAAGCGCCCGCCGCGAAACAGTCTCCCAAGTTCGTCTCCAAAAAGAAGACCGCGCCCGCGTCTGTAAAAAAACCCAAAGGCGGCGGCCGTCGTGATGCGTAACTTCTTCCGCCGGTTGTGGGGCGCGGCCACTGCCCCGTTCGTTAAATTGGGAAATGTCATCGCGCGTCCATTCCGCGCCGTATATCGTTTTATGATGACCGAGCCGCTCTCGCAACCGATGACCGACATCCTTGCCGCGCTCGTCGAGGACGAGGAGACCCGCAGGCACGCCCGCGACGACCTGAACAAATTACGCTGGCACATCATTCGCTCGCTGATCGTGCTGACCATCGTCACTGCGCTCGCGTGGATCAAAATAGATCCCATCATCCGCTTCCTGGCTGAACCGGTGGGCGGCGTGGAAAAGTTACAGGTGCTCGAGCTGACCGAATCGCTTGGCGTGTACATGAAGGCCGCGTTGATCGCCGGGTTTGGCGTCTCCCTGCTTTATATCGCGTTCGAACTGTGGCTCTACATCGCGCCGGGACTGCATGTAAAAGCGCGCTGGCTCTCGATGATCGCCATCCCGGCGGCCTTCTTCCTGTTTCTTATTGGAGCGTGGTTCACACACGCCTACATCCTGCCCACCGCCGTTAAATTCCTGCTTAACTTCGGCGATTTCCAGGCCAACCCGATCGCGGGAAAATATTTTTCGGTGATCACGCGCCTCATTTTCTGGATCAGCTTGTCCTTCGAGTTTCCGCTGGTAACGGCCGTCCTGGCGCTGGCCGGCTGGGTCAGCCACCGCGACCTGCTGCGCTACTGGCGCATCGCCATGATTGGAATTGCGGTGATCGCGGCCATCGTCACGCCCACCACCGATCCTGGCAACATGGCACTCGTCATGGCGCCGATGGCCGCGCTGTACTTCATCGGCATCCTGACCAGTTTCCTCTTTGGCCGCAGAAAAAAGACGCCCATCGAAAACTGAAGCGCGCCGGCAGAACCACTGCCGATGGAAAACGATATGCAAACCCGAACGAACATTCGCCGCGCGTCCCGCTGAACGCGTAAGAGACCATCTCCAGCGACGGGCACGCGCGCCCTCGCACTCCGTCCTTGTCCCATTTCAAGCATTCCATAGATCGGCGCACCTTATGAAACATTCATTCAACACACCCATTCGCAAATTCGCCCTGCTGGTTTTTTGCGGCATCTTCCTGCTCAGCGGAGCGGCCTGCAAATTCTCACTGTTCGACTGGCCTGCCGGGAACGGAAACAACCACACCCCACAACCGCCCACACCAGCCCTGCCCACGCCCACCCCCCTGCCACAGGCACAGGTGACCTTCCACGTCGTATTACCGGCGCCGCTCGCGCCCACCGAATCGCTGGCGCTACGCGTGCTCGACGAAGTAACCGGCCTCGGCTTCAACTACACCGACCATCCCCTGCAAGCGCGCGACGCGTTGAACTATTCAGCCGTCCTGCCCTTCCCGGTCAATTCCGTTCTCAAATATCGCTACGTACGCACCGGCGGACCCGGCACACCGGAATACAACGCCCTCAACCAGCCGCTGCGCTATCGCGTCTATTTCGTCTCCGGCGCAAGCGAAACGACCGACATCATTGCCGCCTGGCCAGACCGCCCCTTCAGCGGGCAGGTCGGCGCGATGCAGGGAACGGTGACCAACGCCGACAACGCCGCGCCCATCGCGGGCCTGATGGTGAGCGCGGGCGGAATTCAAGCGTTGACCGATTCCGCGGGACGCTTCAACCTGCAAGGACTCCCGGCCGGAACGCACAACCTCGTCGCCTTCGCCCTCGACGGTTCCTATTCCACCTTTCAGCAGGGCGCGACCGTGGCAGCCGGACTCACAACCCCGGTCCTGGTGGGTGTGCGCCCCGCTCCGCTCGCGCCGGTCACCTTCATGGTGCATGTCCCCGACCATACACTCGAGGGAGCGCCGCTGCGGATGGCCGGCAATCTGCTGCAATTTGGCAACACCTTTGCCGACCTGCGCGGCGGGTTGAGCGTCATCGCAGAACGCATGCCGCAGATGAACGCCGCCGGGCCGCGCATGTTTACCTACACCGTCAACCTGCCCGTCGGCGCAGACTTGCGCTACAAATACACCCTCGGCGACGGCCTATGGAACGCGGAACACAAAGGAGACGGCCGGTTCAATCTGCGCCAGTTGATCATCCCGGCGGGCGGCGCAGTGATCGAGGAGACCGTCGAAACGTGGAAGTCGAGCGCGGCCGCTCCGATCAGTTTCGAGGTAGTCGTTCCCGCCAACACCCCCGCCGGCGACATCGTCTACATTCAATTTAATCCCTACGGCTGGACCGAGCCGATCCCAATGTGGTACGTGCGCGAAAATACATGGCGCTTCAAACTCTACAGCCCGCTCAACCTCGACACGATCCATTACCGTTACTGCCGCAACGCACAATGCGGCTCCGCGGACGATCTTGCCACGCCAGGCCTCTCTCCCTCCGGGCGGCAAGCCAGCACCGCGCTCACCGAACAGGATATCCGAGATACGATCACCGGCTGGACGTGGACGAATCCCGCGCCGGCCAGCCTGGTCGGGACGAATGTGATCGTGCGCGGCGGCGCGTTCATGGCCGGCGTCGAATTCCAGCCCTACTATCAACCCGACTGGTCCGCATTCACCGACACAGCCATGCAAAATATCCAACAGATCGGCGCCAATTGGGTGATACTCGACCCAAGCTGGACCTACTCCTCAGCAAACCCGCTTGTATTTGGAGCAACCCCCGGCAACGACCCGCTCCTGCCCGACATTGACGCCATGCTGACGCAGGCGCGCGCGCGCGGCCTGAACGTGGCGCTCTTCCCGCAGCCGCGTTTTTCCTCCAACGCCTCCGATTGGTGGCGCACCGCGCCGCGTGACCCAACCTGGTGGGGATTATGGTTCGATTATTACCGCGCGTATGCCGTCCACTTCGCGGACGAGGCTACACGCAGCGGCGCGCAGGCCCTGATCCTCGGCGGCGATTGGATCGGCCCGGCACTGCCCGGCGGCACACTCAGCGACGGGAATCCCTCCGGCGTCCCGGCGGATGCGGAGGCGCGCTGGCAAGCCATCCTCGCCGAGGTGCGCGGTCATTTTCGCGGCCAGTTGTTATGGGCTCTCTCGTACACGCCGCCGAATGTCGTTACTCCGACATTTATCAGCGCCACCGACGGGGTGTACTTGTTGATCTCCGGCAACCTCTCCGAAAACGCGGCGCCCTCACGCGATGAATTGGCGCAGGCTTCGGCGCAATTGCTGGACAACGGAGTTGGCCCCTTGCAGGCGGTGCTGGGTAAGCCGGTCTATCTGGCGTTTGCGTATCCCTCCATTTACGGCGCGACGAAGAACTGCCTGCCCGCACAGGGCGCGGCCTGCCTCGACTGGAAGGCGCTGAGCCAGCCTAACGCGGAGCGGGGCGAGATTTCCCTCAACCTGCAATTGCAAGCGGATGTTTACGAGGCGCTGTTCGCGGCGGTGAATACGCGTCCATGGGTGAGCGGCGTCGTTTCGCGCGGCTACTACCCCCCCACCCTGCTCGCGGACAAATCGGCATCGGTGCACGGCAAGCCCGCGCAGGACGTGTTGTGGTATTGGTATCAGCGGTTGTTGGGGATGATCAGATAAGCGCGAATCGAAAACTGAACCATAAAAAGCGCAGGACGATGAGTCTGGCGCTTTTTATTTTTGGCGTGCGAAGATGGCAAGGGATTCGGATTCGTAAACGAGTGAATAATTGTCCGATGCGAGCGCGCTCTCAAAGGAAGTGGTTGCCTTCGTGAGCCAGAGATAATCGTACGCGAGATTCGTCCGCGCAGACCACAATTCGACGCAGGCAATTTCAGCGCAGGCTTGCAACGCAGTCAGATCGTTCAATCGTTGCGTAAATTGCGGGCCGAGAGTCCATTCCAGTCCCTGCAGGGTGGTCTGGCTGTGTTGCCCGGTCAGGGTTGGGAACCATTCCTGCACGGGGTCGCTCATCGAGTAGCGTTGACCGGTCAGCAGGAAAAAATTTTGCCCGGGCGGCAGATTGACGCGGAGCCATTCCATTGTCTCGCGTTGTTCGGTATTCAAGGTGGAGTTGATCAGGGAGTAATTGCGCAAGCCGCTTTGCAGGAATAACAGAAAAACCAGGACGATGGTCAGCGCCGCGCCCGCGCGAGAATCGAGCAGGGGCATGAGCGGCTTTTTCGTCAGACGCGAGATGACCGGCGGCAGAAGATCGAGCAGGACCGATGCCGACAAGATGCAAAAGGCGAGGAAGGAAACCGCCTCGGCGGAGCGAGGGTCCACGAATACGGGGACAAAGATCATGGCAAGCAGGAAATATTGTTTTTTCCAGAACGCGTATAAAAACCCAACGACTCGTAAAACGAATAAAATCGGGATGAACTCGTAGGCGCTGAAGCCATCCAAAATCACCTGCACCCATTGCGCGTTGGCGTGCAGACCGGTTTGCGCGGCGGAGAGGAAGGGTGCGAATCCATTTTGAGAAATAACGGTGAGCCACCAGGGCGAGGTGAACAGGGTCACGCCCAGCGCAATCAGGGCGGCATCGAGAGTCCCGCGCCGCGACCTGCCAAAGAAAAGCCAGAGCAGGGCGCATAATGACGCAGTGTGGACAGCCACTTCGGGATGCGATAAGACCGCGCAGGTGCAGGATAGAATCGCAAACGCGATGAGACGAACGCGTTTTTTATTTTCTTCAGGCTGATGCGCCTCGCTCGTAAAGATGCGATGCACGAAATAGACAGAGAGTAGAATGAACAATAAGCCCGGCGCGCGCGTCATGCCGCCGCCCATGATGCGCCAGAAATAACTGCCGGGCGTGAGCGCGAAGAAAAGAGTCGCGAGGGCGGCGCGCAGATCGTCCGTGAGCAGGGCGCGCGCAAGAAGATAAAAGGCGGGGATGGCGAGCACGGCGAACCAAGCCGGAAGCCAGAGAAAAAGATCAAGCAGCGGAATCCGCCCAAGATCGGAGAGAAGCGCAGCGAGGTAAAAGCCGAGAGGCGGGTAGGCGTAGGGCAAATCGAGTCCATTGTAGGAAGCGACGGCGGGCAAGCGATATTGACTGGCTTGCAGGTCGCGCGTCATGTCGTAGAACATCCCGCCGTCGTTGGGCGGAAAATGGGTCGCGAGCGCGGGCATCAGGCGCAGTAGCCCGCCGAACAAACAGGCGCTGAATAAAAATAGAACGATCGGATTCAATTTCGTTGAAGATTGCATGGAATGGGATTATACTCGCCGCCACCGCCGGGGCTAGGGAACGTCCGGCGAGATTTCTTGTTGAACGGAGAAACCATGAAGAAATTTTTTAGCAGGCTTTTGATCGGGGTGGTGATCCTTGCGCTTGTGCTGGCGGCGGGCGGCGCCTTCTATTTCAAATCGTATTTGCCGAATACGGTCGCGCCAAAATCGTTTCCGCAAATTGACGGTGAAATAAAACTGGAGGGACTCGACGGCGCGGTGGACATCTATCGCGACGCGATGGGTGTGCCGCACATTTACGCCACGACCACGCACGACCTGTTCATGGCGCAGGGCTTCGTCCACGCGCAGGAACGCTTCTGGCAAATGGACGCCTGGCGGCACATCGGATCGGGCGAACTCAGCGAAATGTTTGGAAGCGGACAGGTGGAAACCGACTCTTTCCTGCGCACGCTCGGCTGGCGGCAAACCGCCGAAGCTGAATGGGACGCGCTTTCCGCGGAGGAAAGGAATCTGCTCGAAGCCTACAGCGACGGCGTGAACGCGTACCTTAAAGATCACGACACGACCGCGCTCAGCCTCGAGTATGCCATCCTCGGCTTGCTCAGCCCGGATTACAAAATCGAACCGTGGGAGCCGGTGCACAGCCTGACATGGGGCAAAGCCATGGCGTGGGACCTGCGCGGCAACATGGGCGACGAGATCGAGCGCGCTGTTTTGCTCAAGACCCTCACGCCCGAACAGGTGGATTTGCTTTTTCCGCCCTATCCCGAAGATCATCCGGTCATTGTGAATCAAATTCCTGTCGAAGGTCAAACGTCGAAGGTTTCGCCGGGCGCTGGAAATTCGGCTTTTGATTATTCCCAACTTGACCTCGATCAACTCGCTCACAACGCTTCGCTCCTCGACGGGATGCTGGGTCCGCTCGGCGACGGAATCGGGTCCAACTCGTGGGCGGTCTCCGGCGAACGGACAACGACCGGTATGCCGATTCTCGCCAACGATCCGCATCTCGGAATCCAGATGCCGTCCATTTGGTTTCAGATAAGTTTGCATTGCGTCGAGATTTCAGAGGCATGCCCGTTCCGCGTGGCAGGCTTCTCTTTCGCTGGCGTGCCGGGCGTGGTCATCGGTCACAATGAAAAGATCGCCTGGGGATTCACCAACACCGGTCCCGACGTAATGGATTTGTACATTGAGCGCGTCAACCCGCAGAATCCGAATCAATACGAAGTCAACGGCGCATGGGTGGATTTTGAGACGCGCGCTGAAACCATTAACGTGGTCGGCGGCGAGCCGGTGCAGATCACGGTTAAATCCACGCGGCACGGACCGGTCATCTCGGATGTGTATGGACCGCTGAAAGACAGCGGCGATGCGGAGGATGAGGAGTTCGAGCCCTTCCGCGAACGCGCGGGAATCGAATTGCCGGATCAATATGTGATCGCGCTGGCATGGACCGCACTTTCGCCGTCCACGCCGTTTTCGGCGATCTGGGGGTTCGATAAGGCAAAGAACTGGGATGAATTCCGCGAGGCGGCACGCGGCTTCCACGTGCCGGCGCAGAACCTGCTCTACGCGGACGTGGAAGGCAACATCGGCTACCAGATGCCGGGCGATATTCCAATGCGCGCCAACGGCGACGGCCGTTTCCCCGTCCCGGGCTGGACCGATGAGTACGAGTGGAGCGGTTACATTCCGTTTGAAGAATTGCCCTACACGTTCAATCCGGCGGAGGGATATATCGTCACCGCCAACAACCGCGTCCCGCCGCGCGATTATCCGCACCTGATTACCGCGGATTGGGATTACGGCTATCGCGCACAGCGTATTGTGGACATGATTGTAAACGCACCGGGCAAAATTGATCTCGCCTACATTCAAAAGATGCAGGGCGACTCGACCGATCTCAACGCGCAATCCATCCTGCCGGTTTGGAACGAGATTAATTTCAAGGCAGATACTTCCAATCAGACATACGCGCTCGACTTGATGCTCAAATGGGATACGCAAAGCGCCGCCGATTCTCAGGCGGCGGCGGTCTTCCAGCGCTTCTGGTGGAATCTCGACCAGAACACGCTCGACGACGATCTGCCCGAACGCTACGCGGTCTCGGGCGGTTCGGGAAACTTTGAAACCATGCGTCACCTGATCCGGATGCCGAACGATTCGTTTTGGGACGACAAGCATTCCGAGCAAGTCGTGGAGACGCGCGATGAGATCTACATCGCCTCGTTAATCGAGACGGTTGAACAATTGGAAAAGGAATATGGAAACGACCCGCAGAAATGGCCCACCTGGGGCGAACTGCACACCGCCACCTTCCGCAACGGGACACTCGGTGAATCGGGCATCTTCCTGATCGAAGACTTGTTTAATCGCGGACCATTCCAGACGGGCGGCGGGCAAAGCCTGGTCAACGCAACCGGCTGGGAAGTGGGTTATTCCTTCGAGGTGGACTGGCTTCCGTCCATGCGCATGATCGTGGACTTGAGCGACCTCAACAACTCGCTGACGGTTCACACCACAGGTCAATCGGGTCACGCGTATCACACCCACTACGCGGACATGGCTCCCCTGTGGGCGGCGGTGCAGTATTATCCGATGTGGTGGAATCAGGATTCTGTGGTCGCGGACGCCGAAGGGCATTTGAGGCTGACGCCGTAGTATTCGTCTTATAACATTCAGCGCCGCGACTCTCAAGTTGCGGCGCTGAAATTGTGCGGTATCAGTCGCAACATTAAACGAGAATCGTTTTCTTTGTATTCCAGGAACGCGCGCTGCGCTCAGGAGCGGTCATACCCCGTTTTCTGCGAGCGCGCTTTTTCCACTGGCACAACCGCGCGGCGCGGCGGCGTGATCGGGATGCGCATCTGCTGGCGCAGGATCGCCGAGCGGAAGATGCGGTCGAAGAAACCGCGATGCCCGTCCGGGTCGAACGTGATCGGAATGTCGGCTGGACCGTGGTCTTTAAGATCGTAGAGGATGGCGCAGTTGGGGTTGATCTCAAGTGTGAACAAATCCCGTTTGGAGTCCATGCGGATGTCGGTGCGGGCGTATCCTGTGCCACCCAGACCAATGAACAATCGCCGGCTCATTTCCTGGATTCTGGCGGCAAGAATCTTACTGCGCGTGCGCTGGATGCGGGCCAGTTTGATCCACTTGACCTCGGTGTGCAGGAAGGTCTCACCTTCGGGAAAGACCACTGTCCCTGGGGGATACGCGAACGGATTCGCCAGATCTTCGGGGTTATCTACAACCAGGCAGGTATATTCCGAGCCTTCGATGAACTCTTCGACGCGCGCGCCTCCGTACAGATCCAGCATCCGTTCCGCCTGGGTCCGCAATTGCTGAGGCGTCTCGACGCGCGACTCGCGCGTCATGCCCTCGCTCCCGTAACTGTTCGGATGCTTGACCATGAGCGGATAACGCAACGATCTCGCCTCGGACAGGTCGCGCAATGATTTGGCATGAAAGCCGCGCGCAAACCCGATCCCAAGCACATCGGCAACGGACTGCATTTGTTCGCGCGTGATGCTATAGAAGCGGCCGTCCGCACCGGTGTATGGAAGGTTTAACATTTCCAGGGCTTCAATCACATCCAGTCCCGGGCGGTCTTCATCCAATGCACCATCGCAGAAGTTGAAATACACATCGTATTGTTTTCTGCGTGAAAGATCGAGAAGGAAATCGTAGGCGGGTCGTTCAACATTGATCAATTCCCATTCATAACCGTCAAAATATTCGGGGATGATCGGCTCAAACGTTGGATCGTACAATAAACACAGCTTCATTATTTTCTCCTTTCGCTTCATCAATGTAATTATTCATTCATTCAAATCAGAATGCAATAGTTTTCGACTTTGCAATTGCCTTAAAAGATTTAATGACTCACCTTACGCAGTGCCGCAAGATTTATCCTGCGCCTTGCAATGCGCAACTTGAAAGTTGCGATGCGAAAACTGCGGCGCATCAACTACGCGGCATCGGTTAATGATAATATTGCGCGCAACATAAAAATATTTCACTGGATCGCCCTGGTTCACACGCGATCATTTTTTCTTTGGAGGCGAGATGAATATTCCACAACAAGGACTTTCAAAAGAAGAAATTCTTTCCGCGTTGCGATCGTTCAAGACGCGCGACATGGATTGGAAAGGCGGCAGGGTCTGGGGCTACACCTACAACCCCGGCGCAGAGTCCGCCGAGGTGACGGGCGAAGCGTACATGGCTTACCTCACCGAAAACGGACTCGACCCGACCGTCTTCCCGTCGTTATTAAAACTCGAAACAGATGTCGCGCGTGCGGTGATCGCCCTGCTGCGCGGCGACGCGAGCGCGGTCGGGCATCTCACCAGCGGCGGGACAGAGTCGATCATGCTGGCGGTCAAGACCGCGCGCGACATGGCGCGCGTCACGAAAGCGCACATCACAGCGCCGGAGATCGTCCTGCCCAAAACCGCGCATGCCGCATTTCATAAAGCCGCGCATTACCTTTGCCTCAAGCCGGTCATCGTGGAGATTGACCCCGCCACATTCAAAGTCCGCGCGGAGGACATGGAGAGGGCGATCACCGAAAACACAATTCTGCTGGTTGCCTCCGCGCCGAATTATTCGCAGGGCGTCGTTGACCCCATTGCCGAGATCGGCGCGGTCGCGCAAAAGCATGATCTGCTTTTCCACGTGGATGCCTGCGTCGGCGGCGTTCACCTCTCGTTCATGCGCAAACTCGGACACGCCGTTCCCGATTTCGATTTCACCGTCCCCGGCGTGACCTCCATCTCGTGCGACCTGCACAAATACGGCTATGCCGCCAAAGGCTGTTCGGTGATCATGTATCGCAACAAAGACATTCGCCGCTTCCAGATCTTCGCCTGCTCCGATACGACCGGCTACACACTCATCAACCCAACCCTGCTCAGTTCAAAATCCGGCGGACCGATGGCGGGCGCGTGGGCGATCCTCAACTTCCTCGGCGAAGAGGGATACATGCAGATCGTCAATGAAGTTCAGGACGCCGCAAAAAAATTGATCGAGGGCGTCAACGCCATCCCCGGCTTGCGCGTGCTGGGCGACCCCGCCATGTGCATGTTCTCCTTCGCCTCCGAGTCGATCAACGTGTATCAACTCGCGGATGAAATGGCGAAGCGCGGCTGGTACATTCAAGCGCAGTTCGCCACGCCGCTCACCCCGCGCAACATTCACATCTCGGTCACGCGCGGAACAAGCCGCAACGCCGAAGCCCTGCTTGCGGATCTGCGCGAATGCGTGGAAACTGTGAGGAGCATCCCGCCGATTGACAGCGGCAACATTCGCACGCTGGTGAACGCCGCGCTTCAAAGCCCGGACCCGCTGGCGGCGTTCGGGCAACTGGCCGCCTCTGCCGGGCTGGCGGGAAGCGAACTCCCCTCCGAGATGGCGCTCATCAATGAAGTATTGGAAGCCCTGCCCGACGAAGTTTGTAACATGTTCCTGGTGAATTTCTTCAACGAGTTATACGCCTGAAAGGTTATACTTGCAGGACGTTACACAATACCCCGCGCAGGGCGCGTTCTCTAACGCGACTATGGTTTTTTCAAAGCCGCTTGACAAACCGGCGGGTTTGGAACGCGAATGCCACGAATAGGCGAATTTCGCGAATTTTCTTGGGTTTATTTGCGTCATTCGCTGATTGGCGTAACTCGCGTTGAGGAATCTCCGACTTTTTGAGAAAGCCATGCTAACGCGACGGATAGATATGGCGACAATAGGGAACACCGGTTATATATCGGACTTAACGCAAGATTCATCTTACACCTGGCAGGCGCAACTTGAAAATTGCGGTACTGAACCTGCCTAACGATTAAAAAAAACGATACCCAACAGGAGTCAACATGGACACGACCATCGAAAGCGTTTCGGGCCTCGAGATTTTAGATTCGCGCGGCAACCCCACCGTGGAAGTGGAAGTCACGCTCATGGACGGATCCTGGGGACGCGCCGCCGTCCCTTCCGGCGCATCCACCGGCGACCACGAGGCGCTTGAACTGCGCGACGGCGACAAGAAACGCTACCTCGGCAAAGGTGTGACCAAAGCGGTCGCCAGCGTCAACGGTCCACTCTCGGATGAACTCTTCGGCATGGACGCGGCGGACCAGCGCGGCATAGACGCCGCCATGCTCGCGCTGGACGGCACGCCGAACAAATCGAACCTCGGCGCGAACGCGATTTTGGGAGTCAGCCTGGCGGTCGCGAAAGCCGCGGCAAATTCACTTGGGCTTCCGCTCTATCGTTACCTCGGCGGCGTGCACGCGCATCTTCTGCCCGTCCCCATGATGAACATCATGAACGGCGGCGCGCACACCGGCTGGCAAAGCACCGACATGCAGGAGTTCATGGTCATGCCGTTTGGCGCGCCGAGTTTCACCGAGGGTGTGCGCTGGGGCGCGGAGATCTATCACGCGCTCAAATCGGTGTTAAAAGAAAAAGGCTATCCCACGCAAGTCGGCGACGAGGGCGGATACGCGCCTTCGCTCAAAGCCAACGAGGAGGCTCTTGAACTGATCATGGCCGCCATTGCAAAAGCAGGCTTCAAAGCCGGGCGCGGACAAGAAGTGGCTCTCGCCCTCGATCCCGCCGCGTCCGAATTTTATGAGGCAGAAACAAAAACATATAACCTGCGCAAAGAAGGCAAAAAATTCAGCAGCGAACAAATGGTGGAATTCTGGAAGAAGTGGGTCAACGATTATCCGATCGTCTCCATCGAAGACGGGCACGCGCAGGACGATTGGGATTCGTGGAAATTGATGATGCGGGAACTGGGCGGCAGAATCCAGATCGTCGGCGACGACCTGCTCGTCACGAACACGGAACGCGTCCGCAAAGCGATTCAGGAAAACGCCGCGAACGCCCTGCTGGTCAAGGTGAATCAGATCGGTTCGCTGACCGAGACCATCGAGGCGGTCGAGTTATGTCAGCGCGCCGGATGGCGAGCCGTGACCAGTCACCGTTCCGGCGAGACCGAGGACGCCACCATCGCCGACCTGGCAGTGGCGCTCAACACCGGGCAGATCAAAACCGGCGCGCCCGCCCGTTCGGACCGCGCCGCGAAATACAACCAGCTTCTGCGCATCGAAGCGGAACTGGGCGATACCGCCGAATACGCGGGCTGGCGCGCGCTAAAATCCGCGTAGCGCGCGGACACTTTCGCCTCAAGGACATTGAATGCGCATCCCCGACTGGGTTCAGGACGCCGTCTTCTATCAGATCTTCCCCGACCGATTCGCAAAGAGCGGACGCAATTCCGACGCAAGCTTAACCTTTGAATCCTGGGACGCGCCTCCCAGCGTGCATGGATTCAAAGGCGGCGACCTGTACGGCGTGATCGAAAAACTGGAATATCTGAACAGCCTCGGCGTCAACGCCATCTATTTAAATCCCATTTTTGCGTCCGCCTCGAATCATCGTTATCACACCTACGATTACTACAACGTGGACCCTCTGCTGGGCGGCAACGATGCGCTCAAGGTATTGCTGGTCGAGGCGCATCAACGCGGCATGAAAGTGATTCTCGACGGCGTCTTCAATCACGCCTCGCGCGGATTGTGGCAATTCCATCACGTACTGGAGACGGGTGCGGCTTCGCCCTACAAAGATTGGTTTCACTTCGACGAAGACCGGCTGAATGGAAAAAAACACTGGGGCGCGTATCCCACGAAAAGCGAAGAAGACGCGATCCGAAAAGACGGAACACTCAAAGCCATCGGCTATCAAGGCTGGTGGGATTTGCCCGCGCTTCCAAAGTTCAACACAGACACGCCCGCCGTGCGCGCGTTTCTTTTCGACGTTGCCGAACACTGGATCAAATTCGGCATAGACGGCTGGCGGCTGGACGTGCCGGGTGAAATCAACGACGACTCGTTCTGGCGCGAATTTCGCAACCGCGTGCGCGCCCTCAATGGCGAGGCGTACATCGTCGGCGAGATCTGGAACGAGGCGCAGCGCTGGCTCCAGGGCGACCAGTTCGACGCGACCATGAATTACCTACTCACCGCCGCATCGTTAAGTTTCTTCGCGGCGCGCACGCTCGATGCAAAAATCATCCGCGATGCGGGCGGCATCAAAGACCGCGTCCACGTGCTGGACGCGAACGGATTCGCAAACGAGGCGGACCGACTGCTCAGCCTCTATTCGCCGGAGATCACACGCGCGCAGTTCAACCTGCTCGACAGCCACGACATGCCGCGCTTCCTCACCTGCGCCGGCGGAGACACGTCCGCGCTCAAACTGGCATGGCTGTTTATGATGACCTTCCCCGGCGCGCCGTGCATCTACTACGGCGACGAGATCGGACTCGACGGCGGACACGATCCCGACTGCCGCAAATCCTTTCCGTGGGATGAGACAAAATGGAATCGCGGACTGTTGGATTATCTTAAATCTGCGATCTCGCTCCGCAAGAGTCATGTTGCGCTTCGGCGCGGGACTTTTGAGCGGCTCTGGTCTGCGGACGGAGTCTACGCCTTCGGGCGCGCCCACGCAGACGAGTCGCTGGTGGCGGCGCTTAACGCCTCCGAAGCCGCGACCCGCATCGAGGTCAGGTTTGAGGCGAAGAAAAAAACGCAGGTGTTATTCGGTCAGCCCGTAGATATCGAATCGGCGGATGGGCGGCTCAAGTTCACTGTCCCGCCGCGCGCGGGTGTCGTCTTAAAATAAACGACAGTTTTTGGCAGTTGCTCGCCCCGCATTGGCGTTATGATGCGGGTACATGGAGGCTGACATGACGGACACTTCTGCGCAGGGACAGAAAGAAACGCTCGACCGCATCCTCGCTGAATTAAAAAGCGGCGACCAGGCGCGCCGTCTCGCGGCGATCGCCGAATTGGGGACGATTGATTTCTCCAGCGCGGCGATTTTGCGCCAATTAAAATTGCTGGCAGTGGGACCAAACGACTGCGTGCGCGAGTCCGCATTGAAGGCGCTCGACCTTCGGACGAATATTTTTGTCGCGTCCAAATTATCCACGCGCGATGAAGCCGAACGCGAACTTCTGCTGGCGGAAATTGACGCGTGGCAAAAGGAGGGATTGATCGAGCCGCATCGCGCAGAGGTGTTGCGCAGGCAATATGATTTCGACGCGCGCGCGGGCATGCCGCCGCAAGCAGTCGCGCCATCGGTAGAAAAGCCGGTCGTCAACCTTTCCGAATCGCCGCAGTTCCAGTCTGAGCCGCAGAAAGAATCAACGCCGCCCGCGTCGCCGCGTTCCTTCATGGAAACGCTGTTGAGCGAATCCGCTATCAAAATCTATTTGTACCTCGGCGCGTTCTTTGTGATCGCCGCCGCCGCGATCCTTGCCGCATTGGTCGAAGCCGCGCGCCTGCCCGTTCTGTTAATCGCCACGACTCTTTTTGCGGGCGGCGCAGTGGGACTCAAGAAACGGCTTCCGCAACCTTCTTTCGCGCTGGCTGTCGTCTTCTCCTTTCTGATTCTGATTGACGCCAACGTACTCCCCGACTCGCTCGATCTCTCCCGCCGCGCCAACGAACTGTATTGGATCTTTGTATTTCTGCTGATGGCTTGTCTCTGGGCATTCGGCGCGTGGTTCTATGAATCGCGGCTGTTCAGCGTTGCCTCGTTCCTCTCCCTCAGCCTGACAGCCCTGCACATTAACAGGGCGCTCCAATCTTTTTCGGACGGATATTTTCTTGCGCTTACCGCTGCAAACCTGATCGGCCTCCTCGCCGTCCATCTGCTCAAGCGCTGGAAGGGTCAAGCCTTTGCCCTGCCGGTCTTCCTGCTGGCGCACATCAGCCAGATTGTCGTTTTAATCACGTCGTTCTTCTTCATCGTCTTCAATCACATTGATTCGAACATGACGACCGGCGGATGGGTCGTCTCCGCGCTGACGTGGACGCTCGCCGCCTCCTTCTACGTCGCCAGCGATATCGTCGTCCCTTTCCTCATCTTCCCGTGGATGGCGGTCGCCGCGCTCTTCCTCCTGCCGTGGCTGACTCTCTCCGCGTTTGACGCCTCCGCCCCGGCGCAGATCGCCGCCTTCGCCGCGTGGGGCATCGTCCACGCGGCAGTCAGTGAATTCGTCCAGCGCGTGAAGCGGCTGGAAAAATATCATTATCCATTTTTGGCGTGGTCCCTGCCGTTGTTCCTCATCTCGATCGCGTGGGGACTTTCGGAAGAGACCTGGTACGGATTCTCCGCCTTTCTGATCGCGGGCATTGTTTACACATTGCTCAATATCTTGCGCCCGCGCTGGTACGTGTGGATGACCGCGCTGATGGCCGGTCTCGGCGCGTATTTCACATTTTTCGAACTGCCATTCATGGAACGCGTTTATGTGTTCTCCGGCTATCGCTTCCTCGGCGCAGCGGCTCTTCTACTCATTCCTGAATTGTTCTTCAAAGGAAAAGTCTCCCTCGCCCGCTCATGGAACTGGCCCCTCGTGGGACTTGGGACATTCGTCGCTGGCTTGAATCTGTTAACCACCCTGACCGGCGACACCACGCGATACCATTCTTCCGCGATCATCATGGGCGCGTATGCGATTCTGTTCGCGGCGTACGCGCTTCGATTTAACTCGTCGCTCCTGGGCTACTTCGGGACGGCTTCCGCCGCGCTCTCGGCGCTTTTCGCGATCCATTACTTCGGGCGCGGCGGGTGGTGGCTCCCCGCATTGACCGCGCTCGCGGTCGTTTATTACGCCGCAGGATTCTTCCTCGCCCGCCGCGAATCTCTCAAACCCTGGGGCGCCATGTTCATCCACAGCGGACTCGCGCTGGGCGTTACTCTCACACTGGCGGCATGGATCTGGCGCGCCTACGAGCAGTCGGTTGGGTGGTACGTGTTCATCGTTGCGATTCTGTTCATCATCGAACTGTACGCGCGCAAAAATAGTTGGCTGGAAATTTTCGCGGAGTCGCTCTTGAGCATCGCGCTCTTCCGCCTGCTGGATGAATACACATCGGTGGATGGGTCTATCGCCCTCTTCAGCGTCAGTTTGATCTGGATCGCCTGCGATCTCGTTTTCAAATTCACATTGCCGTCCAGAAAACTCGACTTGATCGTAAAGATCGTCGCCGCCGCGCTCACATTCTTCAGCGCGGCATCTGTTGCAACGGAACTTAACCCCGGCGGCGCGGCGATTTGCTTCGGGATTTACGCACTCGTCTTTGCGGTCTATGCCTGGTTGCACAACGAACCGCGCATCGGATACGCCTCCACGCTGGCGTTCGCGTTGACCGTTTACTTCGGCACAGAAGCCGCGCGGATTAACGCATGGCTCTTCCCGCAGATCGCGGTCGCCGCGCTGTACTACGTGGCGGGAT
Source organism: Anaerolineales bacterium (assembly GCA_019187665.1). Taxonomy (GTDB): domain Bacteria; phylum Chloroflexota; class Anaerolineae; order Anaerolineales; family Villigracilaceae; genus Denitrolinea. Next base: position 78,300 of record JABARH010000010.1, on the reverse strand, counting down.
ATTTCCTGCGCCGCGCCGGGCAAGCCAAAGGCTGGGACCAGACACTGCTCTTCAGCGGACTCGGTCTCGGCACGTTTATCGCGCTGGACTCGCCCGCGCAACATGGCGGCGTGGAAAAAGCCATTCCCATCGCCATTGCCGCCACATTCTACGCGGCGGAAGCCTTCGCGCGCAAAAACGTCTGGCTGGGATTCCCCGCCAACATTCTTTATCTCATCGCATACTTTGTCATCCTCAACGAATTAAATGTGGACGAACCGCAGTTTTTCACCGTCGGCGCCGCGGTGCTGGGATTATTCCAGCATTATCTCCTGCGCCGCGCCGCTCAAAAACCCGCCGCATTCATCACAGGACTGGTCTCGCAACTGATCCTGCTCGGAGCCAGTTACATCCAAATGGTGGACAGCGGCGAATTGAAATACTTCCTCCTGCTCTTTTTTCAGGCGCTGGTTGTGCTTGTTTACGGAATCGTCGTGCGTTCGCGCAGCCTGATCATCGCCCCGATCGGTTTCGCCGTGCTGGCGGTTGTGACCGTGTTGTACAACGCCCTCAAAGACCTCACGCTGGTTTTCATCATCGGTATCACCGGCTTGATCCTGCTCGGGCTGGGCATCCTTGCCGTCGTCATGCGCGAGCGCATCTCCAGCCTGGCGGAACGATTCAACGACTGGGATGCGTAGAATCCCAGACGGCATTTACCAACTCCGGCAATACTTCACCGGACTTTCCCTGCAAGAAAAAATCCGCCTTCTCTGTGAGCGGCGTCGGTTCGAGATTGACCTCAACGACGGCCGCTCCTTTATTTTTCGCCGCGAATGGGAGCGCCGCCGCGGGCTGGACGATCCCCGACGTGCCGACCGAAAAGAAAACATCGCAGACACATGAGGCTTTCACCGCCGCCTCCAACTCGGAGCGCGGGAGGGGTTCGCCAAACCAGACGACATCCGGCCTCAACATTTCTCCGCAGTTCTCGCACGCAGGCACTTGATCTGAATCGTCGCCCCACGTTTCGGCGTAGCGTCCGCACACAGAGCAACGCACGCGCTGAATACTTCCATGCAATTCGTGGACGCGTTTGCTCCCCGCCATGCGATGCAACCCGTCCACGTTTTGCGTGATCAACGAAAACTCCGCGACGCGACTCTCCATCTCAGCCAACGCGTAGTGACCGGGATTCGGTCGCGCGGATTTGATCGCCTCGCGCCGCCACGCGTACCAATCCCAGACCAGTTTTGGGTCGCGCGCGAACGCTTCGGGCGAGGCGAGGTCGGTCGGCTTGTACTGCGCCCAGAGACCGGACTGCGAATCTCGGAAGGTGCGCAGTCCCGATTCCTGCGAGACGCCCGCTCCGGTTAAAGCCGCGACGCGCTCCGCTTTACGAAGGAAGGAAATTAATTCGGGAGGAAAAATCATTGTAGTGGTTGCTCATTCGTCCGCAGTTCAACTGCTGACGAAACTTGAATAAAAAATTCTACGACCCCGGCGTCGGCGTGGCGCAATGGATCAAATTGATCTTATCTTGATAGATTAGCGAACTTCCCAAAACGTTCCGGTAACGGTCCGCCGCGACCACTTGATATTGAAGCCAGGCTTCGTCAAAATCCTGATAGTTTGTAATGTTGTCCTTTGTGATGGTGTACGTGTAAACGACTTTATTTTTATCGGTATTCATGATCGCGCCGCCGAACCAATCGGAGCGGATGTAGGTGTACTTGTCTTGCAGGCGCATGAAGAGCAGGACATAATACAACCCCTTCGGGCGCACGACGCGCACGGTGAATTTGATCTCGAACGGGCCCGCCCCGCCGCACGCGCCCCAGCGGATCGTGTCGGTGGAAACGAGGATGGAGGTGAAGATCGGACTCCCGAAATTAAACCCGCTCAGGTCCGCCGCCTCGAGCGTGATGGTGGGGCGTTTCGTCGGTGTGCGCGTGAATGAGGCGGTGGCGGTCGCAGGCGCGGGCGTTTCGCTTGGAACGTCGGTGGGAGTCGGCGTGTCGGTGGGCGCACGCGTCTCGCCCGGCGCAAGCGTGACCGTCGGGCTGGAGGTCGCTGTCGCAGTCGCAGTCGGCGGGACGGCTTGCAGGAAATAAGACAGGTCGGGCATGGCACAGCCGGTCAACAAGAGCAGCATCAGCGCAGAAACAATTCGTTTCATCGAGGCATCCTTCCTGAGATGGCTGCAATTGTAAAACGAAACCGTGCTATATTGGAACCAATCCTCGCGCCGCCACGTTCCATCGCACAGAATCGGTATGGTCTTTTCAAAGTCGCTTGACAAACCGGCGGGTTTGGAACGCGAATGCCACGAATAGGCGAATTTCGCAAATTTTCTTGGGTTTATTCGCGTCATTCGCTGATTGGCGTAACTCGCGTTGAGGAATCTCCGACTTTGAGAAAGCCAAGACAGAATCGAAGGCAGATCATGTCAAAATTATCTCGCGTGCTTTTTGTTTTTCTCATCGTGTTATTCATCCTCGCCTGCGGCTCCGCGCCACAGGCAACCGTTTCACCTGTGCCAACCATCGCCGCCGCCTCGCAGATTCCAGAAAACATTCCGTCAATCGTCCCGCACGAACCGACACAAAATTCGACCCAGCCCGCCGCCCAACCGTCCGGGTTGAAAGTTGCCTACACCCTGGATGGCAACCTCTGGTTCTGGAGCGAGACCACGCCCGCCCGGCAAATCACCCATGAAGGCAGCGCCGGCATGTTCAGTCTCTCCGATGACGGACAAGTCATCGCCTACACGCGCGGTCAGACCCTATGGGCGGTCAACAGCGACGGAAGCAACGCGCGCGAACTGGTCGCAGACGTACCGGCTCTCACGGGCCGCCCCTTTCTCGGTCAATTGGATTTCCAACCCGGCACGCACATCCTTTACTTCAGCGCCATCGCATCCGTTCAAGGACAATACGGCGACGATCTCCATCGCGTGGATGCCGACGCGCCTGCCGCGCAAACCCTGATCCAACAAGGCGGCGGAAAATTCACTTTCTCCCCCAACGGCGCACTGCTTGCCCTCACAACCGTCAACCGCATCAACGTTCTGCGCGTCGATAATCCGACCCTCGTCAGCGCGCTCGACTTTCCGCAGGTTAACACCAACGCCGACTGGTCATATTATCCGCAGGTGGTCTGGCTCAACGATTCGAGCGGCTTCTACACTGTCATCCCCGGCAACGACGGGCAAAAAGCGCGCTTCCTCTACGTCGCCGCGAACGGATCCTTCACCGCTCAACTCGCCGAATTCGCCATCGCCGATATTCGCGTCGGCCAGCCGCTGATCGCGCCCAACGGAAGCAAAGTCGCGTATCTCACGGCGACGGACGATTCATTCGATTTTCACGTGATAGACGCCTCGACCGCCGACAAAACGATCGGGACCTACCCCCGCTCGTCTCAATTCGGACTTTGGGCCTGGTCGCTCGATTCGGCGCGCTTCACCTACTGGACAGACGACCCCTCCCGCCTGTTCATCGCCAGCGTAACCAGCCTTCCCGCGCCCCTGCTGGACCGGGCCGCGCCCTACTCGCTGACCTGGGTGGACGCGGACCGCTTCCTCTATATCGCCGAAGGCGAATTGCGTCTGGGTCAAGCCGGGGTTTCCGTACTGGCTGTCCTCACAGGCGGCTACCAGCCCGGCGAGCAAGGCAGCTCCTTCGACTTCGCGCCATGAAAATCACCGCCCTGATCCTCGCCGCCGGTCAATCCACGCGCATGGGACAACCGAAGATGCTCCTGCCCTGGGGAGAGACAACCGTCCTCGGTCAAGTGATCGAGACGATCCGCCGCGCGGGGCTGGACGACATCATCGTTGTCACAGGCGGGGAGCGCGAACGTGTGGAAAAATTGGTTACAAGTTACAAGGTACAAGTCGCGCACAACATGGATTTTAAATCGGGCGGAATGTTATCCTCTTTGCAATGCGGGTTGAGGGCGTTAAAACCTACGGCGGGGGCGGCATTGATCTTCCTCGGCGACCAGCCCCAGATTCAGGAAAGAAGCGTGCAGGCGGTGACGAGTCGCTTTGAGGAGACAAAGGCCAATCTGGTTGTCCCCAGTTATCAGATGCGGCGCGGACATCCCTGGCTGGCGGCGCGGCCGCTGTGGTCGGAGATTCTATCCATGCCGGCGGTTGAATCTCCGCGTGATTTTCTGAATCGTCACGCGACCGGAATCGAGTATGTGACGGTTGACGACCCTTCCATTCTCGCGGATCTCGACACACCCGACGATTATTTGAAGTCGCATCCGTGAGATGCGTTCGTGATACACTCGGCAAAACCATTGAGGAAATCGGAGCCGGAAAACATGCGCCATTACATCATTGTGAATCCCACGTCGGGACGCGGACAGGCCGGGAAAGCGATTCCGCAGATCGAGGAAATACTGCGCTCGTTCCACCTGGACTTCACGCTGGTGATGACCAGGCGTCCCTGGCACGCCGCCGAATTGGCCGAAGCCGCCGCCCGCGAGGGATATGACGTGATCTCCACCGCCAGCGGCGACGGGACCGCCAACGAGGCGATCAACGGCTTGATGCGCGCGCGGGAGGCGGGCTTCGGTCACGCCGCGTTCAGCGTTCTGCCGATTGGCACCGGCAATGATTTGCTCTTTGGGGTGGGGCATCACCATTCGATAGAGCAGGGCGCGCGCGCATTGGCGGAAGGGCAGCGCCGCCCAATTGACGTGGGCATTGTGCGCGGAGGAGATTATCCCGAAGGCCGTTATTTTGCAAACGGTATCGGCATCGGCTTCGACGCCATGGTGGGCTTCGAGGCCGTCAAGGTTCGCTGGGCGGTGGGGTTGATCCCCTATCTGGTCGGCGTAATCAAAACCATCTTCCTGTATTTTCACGCGCCGAAAGTGGAGATCGCGCTGGAGCAGGAGACGTTTATCCAACCCTCGCTGATGACCTCCATTATGAACGGGCGGCGCATGGGCGGCGGTTTTATGATGGCGCCCGACAGCCAGCCCGATGACGGCCTGCTCGATTTTTGCATCGCGTCCGAGGCCTCGCGCCTGCGGTTGTTCCAGCTCATCCCATATTTTCTCAAGGGCACGCAAGCCACCCAGCCCGAAGTGAAAATGCGCCGCTCCAGAAAGGCAACCATCCGCGCCCTCGAAGGGACGCTGCCGGTTCACGCCGACGGAGAGATGGTCTGTGTGCAGGGCAACGAACTGGAAGTGGAACTCATTCCCGCCGCGCTGGATTTTGTAACGCTTGAAACAATGGAATCCAAAGCATCCTGACCCTGCAGAGATCGTTAAAATAACGCCCATATCTGATGAAAATTTCTCTACCGTACATGAGAAGATTTTTACCGCAAAGCACGCTAAGGTCGCCAAGTGAAAAAGGTTTTCTTTGCGTTCTTTGCGGGCGTAGCGGTGCAAATGTACGGTAGAGAGATGAAAATTAACGAACACATAGCGTTACCGCGCTCAGCGGGCGTCTTCTAACTCTGTCTACGCGGATGACGAGATTATTTTCGCAACGTTCACACTTGGCGGCAGACACAAATGGATTTTATTCGCTGGTACGTTTATATCATTATAAAAATCGGTTTATCCGTCCTCTGCCGCGTCAACGCGCCGGAGATGAACAAGGTTCCGCTGTGCGGGCCGTTGATCATCATCGTGAATCATACCGGCCAACTTGAGGTGCCGGTCATGTTTGGCTGGCTTTGGCCGCGACCCGTTACCGGCTGGGCCAAAGTGGAAACCTGGGATATCCCCTTCTTTCACTGGCTGTTCAACCTGTGGGGCGCAGTGCCGGTGCGACGCGGGGAGGCGGACACCTCTGCCCTGCGCGCCGCGCTGGAAAAACTCAACGAGGGGTATATTTTCGGGGTCGCGCCGGAGGGCACGCGCAACAAAAATGGGAAACTCCTGCGCGCGCATCCCGGCGCGGCGATGCTCGCCCTGCACAGTCATGCGCCCATCCTTCCGATCGCGCATTGGGGCGGGGAAAATTTCCTGCCCAACCTAAAGCGTCTGCGCCGCACCGATTTTCACATCCGCGTCGGGCAGTCGTTCCGCATTGAGACCCATGGGGAACGAATCGGGAAAGAAGAGCGTCAGCAGATCGTGGATGAAATGATGTATCAACTCGCCGCGCTGCTCCCGGAAGAATATCGCGGCGAATACAGCGACGTGTCGAAGGCGACGACAACTTTTTTGAAATTCGAGCAGTAGCAAAAGGAGAAACCATGAACAATGAAACGTATCAAAAATTGGATCGCTCCGCGCTCTGGTTGTTGCTCGGCGAATTTGGCGGCGCGGCTCTCTTGCTTGTGTTGTTGATCCTTATCTTCGTGGGCAACCTGATCTCTTATGGCGCCTTCGATTGGGATTACAGTACCGGCGAGATCATCACGCTCATCATTGCCCTCGTTTATGGACTGGCCTATCTGGGCAACCTGGTCATCGGCGTTATCGGACTGTATCTCTACGTCACCGAAAAACGCGATGGATATCCGGGCACCGGTCACATGCTGAACTGGACTTTGCTTTCAGCCACGCTCGCGATCGTCCTGGTGCTGATCGTGGCGGTCCTGTCTTCGATGTAAACAAAAGCCGGGCTCCCGTGGGAAACCCGGCTGGTTATTCGAATTTATAGAAATACACATTCGTCTCCCATATCTTGAATCCCGCTTTTTGATACAACCGATTAGCCGCCTCGCGTTTTGGATTGGAGGTGAGCGCCACGCCGTCCGCGCCTTTTTCGCGGGCGAGACTCAACGCGCGTTGGACCAATGCAACGGCGATTCCTTTTCCGCGCGCGGATTCGTCCACAACCACATCCTCGATCCGCGCGCGGAGCCCGGTCGGGGTGCGGTAGTGGACGAGGGTCAACATGCCCACGATGACTCCGCCGCCGTCGCGGGCGGTCAGCAGGCTGGTCGCGTCGGAGGCGAGCAAACCTGCCAGCCCGTCGCGCGTGAGGCGAGGGGAGGAAATCTTCAGTTGAGGAATGAGTCGCGTCAGCGCGTCGAGCAGTTCGTCGCTGACTGCATCGGCTTGTTCAATCAACATTATACGGCCTCGGTTATTTTTTTCTTCGGCCACAGGCTAAGTCCCACGTAGTATGCCACGTAAAAGAAGGAGGCGTAGATGATCCACATCGGGACGTTGGGGAAGAGGATGACGCCGATCAAGCCGATGGCGGCGTAGACGTAGGTGAGGGCGAGGGTGAGTTTTTTGAGGCGCGCGGTGCGGGTGGGATAAACATATTTAACCGGGATAAACACCAGGATCGCAAAGACAATGAGGAAAACAAGGTTGAGCCATGGATTCATTTGCATGATGAGCATGTAAACCGCCATGATGTTCCAGTAGTCGGGGAAGCCTTTGAAAAAATATTCGTTGGTCTCGTCGGATTTGGCGTCCACCTGCGAGAATTGATACGCCGAGGCGAGCAGGATGGCGAACGCGCCGGGCAGGGCCAGCGCGGGCGGGAGCAGTTCGGCTTCGACGAGGAAGAAAGCGGGGACGACGGTGTAGGTAAAATAATCCACGAGATTATCGAGGAGCGATCCATCCACGCCGGGCGCGTAGGTCTTGACGTTGAACCAGCGCGCGAGGGTTCCGTCGAATCCGTCCACGAACATGGCGACCGCCATCCAGATAATGGCGAGTTTCCATTCGTGATCGTAGATGGCGCGCAGGGACAGGAATCCCCAGATTGCGCCGGTGGCGGTGAAAAGATGGACGCTCCAGGCAAGCGTTTTGCGGACCCACAGAGGCAGGTTGTTCATGGAAGGCTCCTCAAACAAGGTGCCGCTATTTTAAACGATAATCCCGCTATTGCCGCGCCAACGCTCATCGTCTATACTTGAAAAAATCGGAAAGGAAAGAAACCATGCAGGAACGCAGGAACACGCCCCGGAAAAAATTCAGTTTTTACATGCGCGTCCTCGAAGATGAAACAGAGCAACCGATCGGGCATCTCGTGGAGATCAGCCGGGACGGCTTCCGGCTGGAGACCAGCCTGCCGCTCCCCCTCGAAAGGGAATATCGCCTGCACATGGAGTTGACGCCGGATCTCTCGGACCGCCTGTTCATGTTCTTTTCGGGCAAAGTCAAATGGTGCAAGCCGGATTCGATCATGCCGAACATATGTCATGTGGGTTTCCAAATGACCGGCATCGGCGAAGGCGATCAGGCGGTCTATCAACGCCTGCTTGAAATGTATGGCGAATAAACGACCCGTCCATGGCAGAATGCCCGGACTCGATTCTGATGGATAACTCTCTACCGTACATTTGCACCGCTAAGCCCGCAAAGCCTGTACTGAGCGAAGTCGAAGTGAACGCAAAGAAAACCTTTTTAACCTGGCGACCTTAGCGTGCTTTGCGGTAAAAATCTTCTCATGTACGGTAGAGAAATGGATAAAAAAATCCGAAGTCTTTGAGACTTCGGATTTTTTTATCAAGCCTTCGTCAGTCCAACCTTCAACGTCTCGCCGTCGAAATCGTCTTCGGCGGTTTGCGCTTCGGCGGGCGCGGGGGCGAATTGCAGGTCCACGGTCAGCGTTTCGGCGGTGACGTAATCGCGGTGCGCCTCAAGCGCGGACTTCAAGCCGTCGCTGGCGGTGACGTACAACTTGATCCGATCCGACACGTCCAACTCGGCGGATTTGCGCAAGTCTTGCACGCGGCGGACAAACTCGCGGGCGTAGCCTTCGTTGACCAAATCAGGCGTCAACTCGGTGACGAGCGCGGCGACATACGCGCCCTCCTCCGCGACGGCGAATCCTTCCTTTGCCTGCGCTTTGACTTCGACCTCCTCGCCCAACACATCAAAGGTTTCGCCTCCCGCCATGACTTGGAGCGGGCTCCCGCTCATCAGAGTCGAGGCGACCGCCTCCGCGTCCATGCCGAGGATCGCTTTTTGGATGGCGGGGAATTTGTTGCCGTATTTCTGTCCGAGTTGTTTGGGCAAAGGCTTGACCGTGTGACTGACCGCCTCCGTCGCCGCGTCCAGCAGGCGGACTTTCTTGACGTTGAGTTCGTCGGCGATCAACTCCGCAAACGAGTCAACTGCGGCGCGGTCGGTTACGTTGCCAACGGAGAATGCGGCTTCGGCAAGCGGCTGGCGCACTTTACGGTTCGCCTTCTGCCGCGCGGCGTGACCCAGCGAGACGAGTCTCATCACCGCCGCCATATCGCGGTTGAGCGCTTCGTCCACGCGGGCGTGATTGACTCCGGGCCAGCGCGCGAGATGGACAGACTCGGGTGCAGATTCGTCCACGCCGCGCACGAGGTTTTGGTAGAGTTCGTCGGCGAGGAAGGGCATGGCGGGCGCGAGCAGTTTCGCCACTGTGACCAGCGCGGTGTAGAGAGTGGAGTACGCGGCTTGCTTGTCTGAATCCGATTCGGATTTCCAGAAGCGGCGGCGCGAACGGCGCAGATACCATGTGGAAAGTTTTTCCACGAAATCCTGGATCGGGCGCGTGGCGCGCGTCACTTCGTATTCCTCGTAGCCCGCCGTCACTTCGCGGACGAGGACATTGAGTTCAGACAACAGCCATTGGTCAAGGCTCGTGTAACGCAAGTTGGCAACTTGCGCCACAGGAGTCCATTGGTCGAGGTTGGCGTAGGTCACAAAGAACGAATACACGTTCCACAGTGTGAGCGTGAAGTCTCGCGTGACCGCGCCAACCAGTTCCGAAGAGAAGCGGCGCTCCTGTCCGGGCGGCGTGGCGGTGTAGAGATACCAGCGGAAGGAGTCCGCGCCGTGGGCTTTCAGCACGTCCCACGGATCCACGATGTTGCCGAGACTCTTCGACATCTTACGCCCATCGCCGTCGAGGATCAAGCCGAGGCACAGGACGTTTTTGAACGCTACTTTATCGAACAACAATGTACTGATGGCGTGAAGCGAATAGAACCAGCCGCGCGTCTGGTCCACGGCTTCGCAGATGTAATCGGCGGGGAATTGCTGGTCAAATTTTTTCTGATTCTCAAATGGATAGTGCCATTGCGCGTACGGCATGGAACCCGAGTCGAACCACACGTCAATCAGGTCGGGGACGCGTCGCATCGTGCCGCCGCATTTTTTGCAGGACCAGGTGACCTCGTCCACGTAGGGACGATGCAGGTCGAGTTCGCCGAGGTCGCGCCCGGTGTTCTCCGAGAGTTGCGCCACCGAGCCAACACATTCGCGGTCTTTGCACTCCTCACATTCCCAAACGGGAAGCGGCGTGCCCCAATAGCGTTCGCGCGACAACGCCCAGTCAATATTATTTTCGAGCCAGTTGCCGAAGCGCCCATCCTTGATGTGATCGGGCGTCCAATGCACAGTCTGATTCAGTTCGACCATGCGGTCCTTGAATTTCGAGGTGCGGATGTACCACGCGTCGCGCGCGTAATACAAGAGCGGCGTATGACAGCGCCAGCAGAACGGATAGGTGTGCGTATATTTCTCGGCGCGGAAGAGCAGTCCACGATTCTCCAGGTCCTGGATGATCATTGGGTCGGCTTCTTTGACGAAGACTCCGCGCCAGGGTGTGACTTCGGGGATGAACGTGCCGTCGGGCAGGACGGTCATCAACACGGGCAGGTCAAATTCGAGCGCGGCTTGCATATCTTCCGCGCCGAAGGCAGGCGCCATGTGGACGAGACCCGTGCCGTCCTCGGTCGTGACAAAATCAGCCAGCACAACGTAATGCGCGGGCTTGTCCGGCGGCAGGAAGGTGAAGAGCGGATGATATTTCTGCCCTTTCAATTTTTTGCCTTTGAACGTATCCACAACTTTCACTTCTTCATCGCGGAACACTTTTTCGAGCAGGGGCCTGGCGAGGATCAATTTTTCTTTTTTGCCGCCCGCCAGATCGCGTTCAACGGTCACATAATCCACGTCGGGATGCGCCGCGACTGCCACATTGCCCGGCAGAGTCCACGGAGTCGTCGTCCACACAAGCAATGACGTTCCGGGCTTATCCGCCAGCGGCATGCGCACAAAGACCGAGGGGTCAACCGCCTCATCGTAGCCGAGAGCCACTTCGTGGTCGGAGAGAGTCGTGCCGCAGCGCGGGCAATACGGCACGACCTTGTATCCTTTGTAAAGCAGGTCGCGCTCCCAGAAATTTTTCAGGATGTTCCAAACCGACTCGATGTAATCGTTGGTGAACGTCACGTAGGCGGTTTCGAGATCCACCCAAAAGGCGATGCGGTCGGTCAGGCGTTCCCAATCCTGGATGTAATCGAAGGCGGACTTGCGGCACTCTTCATTGAATTTGGCGACGCCATACGCCTCGATGTCCTGCTTGTTCTTGAACCCGTGCCGCTTCTCGACCTCGATCTCTACGGGCAAGCCGTGCGTATCCCAGCCGCCGCGCCGCGAGACGTGAAATCCGCGCATGATCTTGTAACGCGGAAACATATCTTTGAAGGCGCGCGCCAGCACATGATGCACGCCGGGTCTTCCATTCGCGGTCGGTGGACCTTCAAAGAAAACATATTCGGGCGCGCCTGCGCGCTGTTCCGTCGTCTTCTTGAAGATGTTCTCGCGCTTCCACATTTTGAGGACAGACTCCTCCATTGCAGTCACATCGAGTTTGGAGTGTACGGGTTTGAATGTCATTCAGTCTCCTTGGGAAACGGTGTTCGGTGTTGGGTGTTCGATGTTCGATAATTCGATGTTCGATAATTCGATATTCGATAATTCGATATTCGATAATTCGATATTCGATAATTCGATATTCGATAATTCGATATTCGAATTTCGAGTATCGAGTATCGAGTATCGAGTATCGAGTATCGGCTTCCGAGTATCGAGTATCGGCTTCCGAGTATCGAGTATCGGCTTCCGAGTATCGAGTATCGGCTTCCGAATATCGAGTATCGGCTTCCGAGTATCGAGTATCGGCTTCCGAATATCGAGTATCGGCTTCCGAGTATCGAGTATCGGCTTCCGAGTATCGAGTATCGGCTTCCGAGTATCGAGTATCGGCTTCCGAGTATCGAGTATCGGCTTCCGAGTATCGAGTATCGGCTTCCGAATATCGCCTTCCGGCTTTCGCCGTTAACAAAAAAACTCTCGCCTCACACAGAGACGAGAGAATTCTCGCGGTACCACTCTGCTTCCCGTTGCCGGGCGCTCATCGAGGTCCATCAACCTCGCGCCTTGATAACGAAGTGCGACTCCGTCTCGCCTATTCGTACCGCAAAATTTATTTTGCGCCTTTCAGCTCGCCGCTCCAGGAGGATTTTCCATCCGCATCGCTGACCCGCTTCGCACCAACCGCAGGCTCTCTGACAGCTCCGCGCATGTACTCGTTCCCATCCACGCGTTTGAATGGCGGCATTATGCCACAAAATTAGTGGTACGGCAACATTTATGCTGCTTTTGCCGGGCGCAAGATGAATCTTGCGGCGCGGGGCGACTCGCATGATAATCTCACGCATGGACATCCTCATTAATGAGATGACACCCGCCTCGCAAATCGTCGCCGATTCCTCCCTGACCGTGAACCTGCCCGGAGCCTCGCGGGCTTTTTACCGTCACGGATGGCAATCCTGGTCCCTCGCCGCGTGGACGGAGCCAGCGCCGCTCCCGATTCCGCGGCCGAAGATTCTGCATACGCTGCAGGCCGACCCGTGTTACGCAAACGAGATGTTATCGCACGGTTCATGGGTCGGCGCGGTGGAACTTGCGGAGGATGACATCCTCCTGCTCGGCTCGCTCGGACTGGACGCGCACGTCTGGTTGAACGAGAATCAACTCAAGGGACGGCATGAGGCGGACGGTTGCGATTGGCTCATTGCGCGAGGGAGCGAGGAATTCGTATTCGCAACCTACGCGGAAGAACTGGGCAAACGCCTCGGCGGAAGATCGAACAAGCCCGCGCCGCGCGTCTGGTGTTCATGGTACAGCCTGTACACCGCCATTGACGAATCGATCCTGAATCAAATTTTCGACAACCTGGAAGATCTGCCTTTCGACGTTCTGCAAGTGGACGATGGCTGGCAGCGGGCAATCGGCGACTGGGAAGCGAACGAGAAATTTCCGTCGGGGATGGCCGCGCTGGCGCAGAGAATCAAATCCGGCGGGCGGCGGGCGGGACTGTGGCTCGCGCCGCTGATCGCGGTCGAATCGTCGCGCGTCTTCCGCGAACATCCCGATTGGTTTCTGCGCGGCGAACAAGGTGAATTTGTTTCGGCGGGATTCAACTGGGGCGAGCGCCTCTACGCGCTGGATACGACTCATCCCGCCGCGCTCGACTGGCTGGCCGCGCGGATGAAGCAAGTCCGCGCGTGGGGATATGATTATCTCAAACTTGACTTTCTCTACGCGGGCGCATTGCCCGGCAAACGCCTCGCGGACATGCCGCGCGAAGAAGCCTATCGCGGAGCATTGAAGGTCATCCGCGAAGCCCTGGGCGCGGACGCGTTCTTCCTGACCTGCGGCGCGCCGATCCTGCCCTCGCTCGGATTGTGCGACGCGCTACGCGTTGGTCCCGATGTGGGAGGCGAATGGGAAAATTAGCGCGACGCCGTGCTGCTTGCCAATCACGCCACGCCGGGCACACGCAACGCCATCCGCACGACGGTCCATCGTTTGTGGCTGGCGCCGCTCGTGCGCACCGACCCCGACGCGGTCTATTTTTGTTCCACGCGCAACGCGCTCACCCCCGAACAAAAACGACTCTTGCAAGACCTGGCGCGGGTCTGCAACTTCAAGGCCACCTCCGACCTGCCGCAGTGGCTGACGGGCGAGGAAAAGAATCAACTGCGCGCCTTTCTCGAAGACCAGAGCGCCGTCCAGCCTGCGGGACGGTATCAATTCCAAATCGGGAATCGACTCGTGGATTTTTCATCCGCCGTCGGGCTCCCGCGCCGCGCCAAAGGGATCGAGACAGTTTTATCCCTCGTGGTCGGCTGGCTGGGAAACCAACCCTGGGCGTTAAAACTTCTGGACGAAATGGGAAAACGGTCGTTGAAAAAAATGATCGGGGAATTGCAGGCAGGCGTAACGCCAGGTTTGCGATAGAGATCGCAACCGCGCGGGATTTTCGTGATCCACTAGACTTTATCGGTAATAAGCCCAAGTTCTTTTGTAGGACGCGGATAAACACCGATGAACGCGGATAAAGAAGAAAAAATCCGCACGCTTCGCAGTCCGCGTCAATCTGCGTCCGAAAAATTATTTCCGATAACGTCTACTGATTATCGAACGGCAGACAACTCGTCCGTCTTCGCCGCCATGATGAAATCGTTTTTGTGCAGACCCTTGACGACATGCGTCCACCATTGCACGGTCACCCTGCCCCACTCGGTGACGATCAACGGGTGATGGTCTTCTTTTTCAGCGATCAGGGCGACTTTGTTTGTGAACGCGACCGCCTCGATAAAATTCCTGAACTTGAAAACGCGTTGCAATCGCAAAATGGAATTTTGAGACACAATTTCCCATTCGGGAATTTGCGGATGAAGTTCCGCGATCTCGGCTTCGGTGAGGGCGGGTTCGCCGCCGCGGCAGGCAACGCATTTAAATTGAGCAAGAGCGGGCATATCACCTCAACGCGTCCAGCAACAACTTCACGTCCGCCGCGCGCGCAAGATGCACGCGCAGCGCTTTCCTCTTCGCCTCGATCAGCGCTTCGTAATCGCCGAGCGCCTGCGCGCGGATCAACGTGCCGAAAGAAATTTTTTCCGTCGGCACGGCAACATCTTTTTCTGGCTCAGCCGTGATCTGGATGAACAGCGCGTTCTTCGGGCCGCCCTTGTGGAATTGTCCGGTCGAGTGCTGAAAGCGCGGACCGAACCCCGCCGTCACGGCGTTGCCGGTCTTCGCGCGAATGGACACTCGCATCGCCTGCAACGCTTCGATCATTTCCCGATTGCGCGGCAGATAGGCATTGATGGCGACATATCCGCCGGGCTTGGCTCTCTTCAGAAATTTTTCCAACACCGATCGCAGATTCGCTCCGCTTAGCGGCGCGGATGCGAACACCATCGCTTCATCCGACTCCCAGGCGGGTTTGCCCTCGCGGAGTTTTCCCCTCCGCTGAAATTCCGCGATCTTCGCCTTCGTGATCTTCTTGCTCGTCTCCACGTTCGGCTGGTCAAATGCGTTGACTCCCAGAATCGAACATGCGATTGGCGTCGCAACTTCCCAGCGGTACATCTCCGCGCCGATATCGTAGACATTGGCGATCAGAAATTCGATCACAGGATGTCCAGCCTGCTTCAACGAAGCAACCTGCAAATCCATCTCTCCGCTTTGACGCAGATAAACGAAGATTCGATCCTTGCCATAGACTCCGGCTTCGCCCACCGGCTCCAGCGGGACCGGCAAAATACCCCTGCCATTCTTTCCGCTCGACTCGGCGACGATCTGTTCGATCCATCCGGCGAACGCGGCAAGCGGCGCATCCGCAAGGACGGTAAGTTTGTCGCGCCCTGCCAGCGCGGATTCACCCAACACCGCGCCCAGTGCAAAGCCAGGATTCCGCGCAACCGGCACGCGCGCGCCGCATTGATTCTGCATCCACTCGGCGCGGTCGAGCAGATGGGACAAGTCCATGCCGAGCAATGCCGCGGGGACGAGTCCGAAATCGGTCAGCGCGGAGTAGCGTCCGCCAACCAGCGGGTCGGCGGAAAAAATTTTGCGGAATTTCCTTTTCTTCGCCAGCGCTTCAAGCGATGTGCCGGGATCGGTGATGGCAATGAAACGCGAGCCGTCGCGCTGGCTGAGCTTCCAGAAATAATTGAAGTTCGCCATCACTTCGGCGGTCCCGCCGGACTTGCTGGCAACGATGTAGAGCGATTTTCCCGGCGGGAAATATTTTGCGGCTTCGGCAACCTGATCGGGGTGAGTCGAGTCGAGGATGGACAGCGATAGCGGCGCAGTGGTTTTTGCGGCGGCGAGCAGCGCGCTGAATACTTCGGCGGTCAACGATGAGCCGCCCATGCCGATGACGAGCGCGCGGTCTATTTTTGCTTTCTTGATTTCCTTTGCAAAATCTTGATACTCTTTCATTTTTTCGCGCGCCTTGTGTGACGAGTCGAGCCAGCCCATGCGGATCTTCACTTCGGCTTGACCGGCGCGATTCTTCGTCCACAGGGTTGGGTCGAGGGACCAGAATCGGGCGGGGACGGAATCCGCTTCGAGGGAGGTTAAACGTTCGGCGGCAGAATCCGCAATGGGTCCAAGCGAGGCAGCGGCGGCTTTGCGTCGGTCGTCAATCGTTTGAAGCAGCGAATCGAATGCGTGCGCAAAGGCTTTGATTCCCTCGTCTTCCAATTCTTGAGTCACGACATCCATCGAAATGCCCGCAGATTCAAGCCCTGCGAGCGCGGCTTGCGCTTTGTCGAGGTCGCGCGTGATGGTGACGGCGGCATTACCGTGATCGCGGAACGCATCGAGCGTGGCAGGCGGGACGGTGTTGACGGTGTCGGGACCGATCAAATTGTCCACGTAATATGTGTCGGGGTAGGCGGGGTTTTTTGTGCTGGTGCTTGCCCAGAGTGGGCGTTGAACGCGCGCACTGAAACGCGCCTTGAGCGAGGCAAAACGCTTTGAGGTGAAAACGGATTCGAATGCGTCGTAGGCGAGTTTGGCGTTGGCGATGGCGGCTAGACCGCGCAGGGGCGAGCCTTCGGGAAGTTGGGGATCAATTTTGGAGTCGACGCGCGAGACGAAGAACGAAGCGACCGAGGCGATGCGGTCAATGGCATGTCCGGCCGCGACGCGGTCTTCCAGCCCGCTGAGGTAGGCGTCCATCACTTCGGCGTAGCGCGCCAGTGAAAAAATCAGCGTGATGTTGATGTTGATGCCCGCCGCGATGGATTTGCGAATGGCGGGGATGCCTTCTTTTGTGGCCGGAATTTTCACCATGAGATTCTTGCGCGCCACTCGCGCCCAGAGTTGCTGTGCCTGGGCGATGGTTCCCTGCGTGTCGTAGGCGAGGTCGGGCGTGACCTCGATGCTGACATAGCCGTCGCCGCCGTTGGATTCTTCGTAGAGCGGCGCAAAAGCGTCACATGCGTCCTGGATATCTTCGATGACAAGCTGCCAAAAGATTTTTTTTGTGTCCCAGCCCGCCCAGGCAAGCGGCACGAGCGCCGAATCGTAATCGTTCGATTTGGCGATGGCGTTCTGGAAGATGCTCGGGTTGGAGGTCATGCCGCGCATGTCGCCGCGCTGGATCATGGCGGCGAATTCGCCGTTCTCCAACAGTTTGCGCTGGATGTTGTCGTACCAGAGGGATTGTCCGAGCGAGGTAAGTTTTGGGATGGGGTTCATTGGGAGGTTCCAATCGAGGATGGGAGCGGTGGGTTACACGTTATTCGTTACAAGTTACATGTTACACGTTACCCGCAGATCTGTAAGATTGCGTGAGAGGATCGTAGGGTGTGATTGTGACAGGTGCTGCCTGGCCGCGTGAAGCAGGATATCGTGTTTCAGGTTTTTGCTCATGGCTTGCAAGCGCGCCGGGTGAAATTTCATCTCTCTTCTTCCATTTTTTCAATTTTTTCAACCCGCTTGGCAAATCGTTCGCCACCGATATCGTTGCCCATATATTTTGCACCGAGGAAGGCTTTGACCAATGCGGTCGCGAGTTCCGGTCCGATCACTCTTCCGCCGAGACAAAGCACGTTCATGCGGTCGTGCTGGACTCCCTGCGCGGCCGAATACGTGTCGTGACAGATCGAAGCCCACACGCCTTTCATCTTGTTCGCGGCGATGCAAGCACCGATGCCTGATCCGCAGACGAGGATTCCGCGTTCGGCTTCTCCGCGTTGAATCACCTCGCCAAGTTTTTTCGTGAAGTCGGGAAAATCCACCGGGTCGGCGCTGTTCGTGCCAACATCAAAGACTTCATGTCCCGCCGCGCGGACAGCGTCCATCACGGTTTGTTTGAGCGGGAAGCCCGCGTGGTCACAACCAACGACAATTTTCATCAATGCCTTTATTTCTTTTTCTTCTTCGGAGTTTTCTTCACTGGTTTTTTAACGGCTGATTTCTTCGGCAGAAGCGGCTTGGCGCGCGCGAGAATATTCTCCACAGTGAAGCCGAACTTCTCGAACAGGGTTTTGTATGGAGCCGACGCGCCGTAGGAATGCATACATACCACTTCGGCGGCGTAACGCTCCCAACCTAAGCCCGACCCAGCCTCAACAGCGATTCGCGCGGTGATCTTCTTCGGCAACACAGACTCGCGATACTTCGCATCCTGTTTCTCGAAGAGTTCCCAACTTGGGAAAGAGACCACACGCACATTTCGGCCTTTGTCCGCGAGTTTCTGCGCGGCTTCGAGAATCAAACCAACCTCCGAGCCTGAAGCCATCAAGATCAATTCGGGCTTCCTGCCAAAATCCTTCAACACATACGCGCCGCGCGAGACATCGCCGAATTTTGGTTGGGGAAGAATCGGCAGATTCTGCCGCGTCAATGCCAGCGCGGTCGGTCCGTGACGATTCTCGATGGCAACTCTCCACGCCTGCGCGGTCTCGTTCGCGTCGGCAGGACGGATGATGGTCAGGTTGGGCATGGCGCGCAGCATTGCCAGTTGTTCGATCGGCTGGTGCGTCGGACCGTCTTCGCCGAGTCCGATCGAGTCGTGGGTGAAGACAAAGATTGAGGGGATGTGCGAAATTGCGGCGATACGCACGGCGGGCTTCATGTAATCCGCGAAGATCAGAAACGTCCCGCCGTAGGGGATCAGCCCGCCGAAAAGCGTCATGCCGTTCAGCGCCGCCGCCATCGCGTGCTCACGCACGCCGAAGTGGAAGTTGCGTCCCTGCGGCGAATCTTTTTGAAAATCGGGAGAGCCGTCCAACTTGGTATTGTTCGAGGGCGCCAGGTCGGCGGAACCGCCCAGCAGTTCGGGAAGAATCGGCGCGAGCGCGTTGAGCGTTTTACCGGAGGCGGCGCGCGTGGACATTCCTTTTGGATCGGCGGGAAAAGCCGGTAAAGACTTTTGCCAGCCTTTTGGAAATTTTCCCGCGAGGCGGCGTTCCAGGTCCGCGCCCATTTCGGGATTCACATTTTTAAATTCTGCAAATTTTTGATTCCATGCTGATTCCATGTCCCGGCCGCGTTCAACGGCTTGACGGTAAAATGCAAGCGCATCCGCCGGGATAAAGAACCTCGGTTCTTTCTGCCATCCGAGGTTTTCCTTGGCGGCGTTCAGTTCCTCGTCGCCGAGCGGTTCGCCATGCGCTTTCGATGTGCCTTGCCGCTTCGGCGCGCCGAATCCGATGATGGTGCGGCACATAATGATGGACGGACGCGGATCCGTTTTGGCTTCAAGGATGGCGCGGTCTATCGCCTCCACATCGTTGCCATCGTTGACCTTCTGCACGTGCCAGCCATAGGCTTCAAAACGTTTGGCGCGGTCTTCGGTGAAGGCGAGGTCGGTCGAGCCGTCAATGGAGATGTGATTGTCGTCGTAGAGATAGATCAAACGTCCCAGTTGTAAGTGTCCTGCCAGCGAGGCGGCTTCGGAGGCTACGCCTTCCATCAAGTCGCCGTCGGTGACGATGGCGTAGATGAAATTGTCGAAGAGTTCAGCGGAGGTTATTGCGGCGAGGTGACTGGCGGCGATCGCCATGCCCACGCCGGTCGCAAATCCCTGCCCCAGCGGGCCCGTCGTCGTCTCCACGCCAGGGGTCAAGCCATATTCGGGGTGGCCGGGCGTTTTGCTCCCCCATTGGCGAAAGTTTTTCAATTCACCGAGGGAGAGATTGTAGCCGGTGAGGTGCAGGAGCGAGTACAACAGCATCGAGCCATGTCCGCCGGAGAGGATGAAGCGGTCACGTCCCATCCACTGTGGGTTGCGCGGGTTGTGGCGCAGGTGGCGCGTCCAGAGGGTAAAGGCCATGGTGGCGGCGCCCATCGGCAGTCCGGGATGACCCGAGTTGGCTTGCTGGACCGCGTCGGCGGACAGGAATCGAATCGTGTTGATCGCGCGTGATTGCAGGTCGGTTGTCATGTTTCCTCAATGAAGTTGTGTTCTTCCCATTGTACCAAAGGTGGTATAGTCTGAAAAAATTTCAGATTGCGAGGCGCGCATGGTTCAAATTGACGTGTTCGATGATGTCCCCCTTTTCCAATTGTTGGATGCGGATGAACGCAAAGTGCTGGCGGAACAGGTTTCGCAGAGGCAATTTAAAAAAGGGCAGGTTGTTTTTAAAGCGGGCGACCCCGGCGGGCTGGCGTATGTGATTCAACGGGGCGCGGTGCAGGTGACCATACGTGACGCCAACAAAGACAGCATTGTGGTGGATATGGCGGATGACGGCGGGTTGATCGGGATGTCGTCCCTGCTGGCTGGCGAGAATCATCAGACGACCGCCGTCGCTGTGGAGGACACCACCGCCATCGAAATTGACCGCAAGGATATCGTCGCCCTGCTCAATACAAAACCGCAGGCAGGGTTGGATATGTTAACGATCGTGGAAAAACATCTGCGCGCCGCGCATGAGTTGATGCGCACGCGCGTCGCCCGCAACTTGAACGAGGAGATTGAAGAAGCCGATACGCTCGGGGACCGCGCGGCGGACGCGGTGGCGCGCTTCGGCGGCTCGTGGAAATTCGTGATTCTGTTTGGGGTGATTCTCGTGTTGTACACGTTTGCAAATAGCGAGCTGCCCAAGCCCTGGGATCCGTATCCGTTCATCCTGCTTAATTTGTTCCTCTCCATGCTCGCCGCCGTGCAGGCGCCAATTATCATGATGAGTCAGAACCGGCAGGACGCGAAAGACCGCCTGCGAAGCGAGTTGGATTATCGAGTCAACCTTAAGGCGGAGGTTGAGATCGAGGAATTGCTCCAGCGTGTGGGCGAGATCGAGCGTATGATGGGTGAGGCGCGCATCCAGGAAGACGACCGGGGATGATATGGATACGGTCTTTATCCGCGACCTGAAAGTTCGGGGCATCCTCGGCATCCACGCCTGGGAACGCGTTACGCCGCGCGAGATCCTCGTCAACGTGAGGCTGTCCACCGACACGCGCCGCGCCGCGAAAAGCGACGATATCCGGGATTGCGTGGATTACAGCGCGCTGGCAAAAAAAATCCGCGCACACGTGGAAAGCGCGGCGCGGATGACGGTGGAGGCGCTGGCAAACGATCTTGTAGAGCTGTGTTTGCAAGAGCCAAATGTGAGCAGGGTGATCGTGCGGGTGGAAAAGCCCGGGGCGGTGCCGCAAGCCGATTCGGTGGGTGTGGAGGTCGAACGAGCGAGAGCGGCGCAGGTCAGAAAAGGGACGAAGCGTTAGATCTGCAGGGGCGCCGCGCCGCGCGAGATGTTATCCAAAAATTCCTGTCGCGTTGCAAGGTTGGAGCGAAAGGCTCCGTGCATGGCGGAGGTGGTCATGCGCGCGTCGTGTTTTTTTACGCCGCGCATCATCATGCACATGTGCAGGGCTTCAACCACCACAGCCACGCCCTGCGGTTTGAGCAGGTCGCGCAGAAAGTCGGCGATCTGGCGGGTCATGCGTTCCTGCACTTGCAGGCGGCGGGCGTACATGTCCACTGCGCGGGGGATTTTTGAGATGCCCAGCACTTTTCCGTTTGGGATGTATGCC
Source organism: Anaerolineales bacterium (assembly GCA_019187665.1). Classification (GTDB taxonomy): domain Bacteria; phylum Chloroflexota; class Anaerolineae; order Anaerolineales; family Villigracilaceae; genus Denitrolinea. The sequence goes on along the minus strand of JABARH010000010.1, from coordinate 56,757 downwards.
ACATGAACGCGTCCCATGAAGGGGAGCATGTGATGCTCGCACAGGCTGTAAAATTCGATGTCACGCAGGATGACCATTTCATCATATTGAACATCGAAGAGCGCGCCGTTGACAAGAACCGCCGGGTCGACGCGGTAGCCGTGCAGGAGTTCGGCGTACATACGCGCCACGCGGCGCGGGGTACGCTGCAGGCCGTCGCGCTGGGGGTCTTCGCCGAGCGCTTGCAGCAGAACGCGGATGGAATCTTCCAGCGCCAGGTTGTTCGCTTCCTGCCCGTCGGTCTCGTTCCCGTTTTCTTCGTGATCAAATTGCATCGAGCGCCTTCCCGTTCCTTAAACCGCTGGCCCGGTTGCCCCGGGTCAGCGGTTTCTTGTTCACGTGTCAGCCGATGACCGGCTCGATCAAGCCGTAACTTCCGTTGCGGCGGCGGTATAGCACGTTCACTCGCCCCGACTCGGCATTGTAAAAAACGAAGAAGTTGTCGTGTCCGAGTTCGCGCATTTGCACGAGCGCCTCTTCTTCGGTCATGGGGACGAGTTCGAATCTTTTGCGGCGCGCCACCAGCGGCGAGAGTTCGCCGGTCTCCTCGTCAATGATCGGTTCAGCCACATCGGCGGCGGTGCGGCCGTCGCCGCGCCCGCGGTAGTGTTTGCCCTTGTAGCGTTCAACCTGACGGTCCATCTTGTCGAGGGCGGTGTCGAAGGCAAGGCGAATATCGTCGGCGCGTTCTTCGGCGCGGAGCAACAGGTTTTTGCCGTGCGCGGTCACTTCAGCGGTGTACCGGTCGGCGGCGTTGCGGGCGGATTTGGAGTGGGTCAGTTCGACGCGGACATTTTCAATCTGTGCGAGATGGCGGTCGAGTTTTTCCACTTTTTGAATGACGTAATCGTGAATGCGGTCGGTCAGTTCCATGTTGCGGGTTTGGATGTCAACGTGCGATGTCATGGCAGGACCTCCTTGAGAGATTAGATGAGATTCAATCCGTGATGCGGTAATGCCCGCGCCACGGTGATTGCATAGACCTGACTGGCTCCGGCGTGTAATAATGCTTCGGCGCTGGATGTGAGCGTGGCGCCTGTGGTGGCGACATCGTCCATCACCAACACAGATTTTCCCCGCACGAAATTTGGGTCGGCAAGAAAGGCGTTGCGCACATTGTCCCGCCGTTCTCCGGCCGACAGTCCCACCTGCGAACGGGTGTCGCGCTGGCGTTTCAGCGCGGCTGGCCGGTACATGGAATCGAGCGCAAGCGATACGGGTTTGGCGATCAATGCAACTTGATTATACCCGCGTTCCCTCATGCGCTTTTCTCCAAGCGGCACAGGCACGATCGCCTCGAACTCCCAGCCCAGCGAATCCACAAAGCGCTTGATGTGAACAGCAAGAGCGTCTCCCAGCGCCATATCGCGTCGATATTTTAATTTATGCAGGGCTGGGCGGATCGGGGAATCAAACGCCGCCCACGAGCGCAAGGCGCGATAGGGCGGCGGGTTTTCCTGGCAGCGTTGGCATCTTCCGGTATGACGAAGCGGTGTCCCGCACAATTCGCACCATGGATCGTTCAGGCATGGGACCTTCGCCTGGCATTCGTCGCACCAACGCGAACCGGTCTTGTCGCAACCGCCGCACTGGGGCGGGAAGATCCAGTCGAGCCCGCTCCAGCCGAGGCGATATAGCGGATACGACCAGTGCGGTTTGGTCAAATCTAATTGCCTCCGAATGCTCCGCCGAACGTGGCCGTGATCTGAATCAACGCGGGAGTCATCAGGATGATCAAAATGGAAGGAAAGATCAATAGTCCCATCGGGAAGATCATCTTGACCGGCGCCTTGTGGGCTTCCTCTTCGGCGCGCTGGCGGCGCTTCATGCGCATCTGCTCAGACTGAATGCGAAGCACTTTTGCCATGCTTACGCCCAGCTGTTCGCTTTGAATGATGGCCGCGGTGAAACTGGTCATCTCGGCGATGCCAAGTCGGTCAGACATGTCGCGCAGGGCCTCGCGGCGCATCTTGCCCAGCTGCACTTCACGAATGGCGCGCGCGAACGCGAGCGATAACTGGTTCTGCCATTTGTCGCTTACTTTCTGCATGGCCGAGTCGAAGCTCAGTCCAGCCTCGACGCAGATGGTTAACAGGTCGAGCGCATCGGGCATGGCTTTGCGGATCTCGTGTTGACGCGATTGAATGCGGCTGGTGAGCCACAATTGCGGAAAGAAAAAACCCAACAGGCCAAAAATGAGCAGGACGAGCAGCAATCGTCCCAGCGGCCAGGGATCCGGCGCGAGGGAGGACATCAGCAGGATAAACCCGTCGAAGAAGATTGGGACGATAAAGCGTGCGGCCAAAAAGGTGGTGGCGTCTATCCGGCCGGGGTTTCCGGCCATCTCCAGTTTCCGGTTGGTTTCGATCACTACTTTTTGCGGTGTAAAGCGGGCCGAAAGTTCGCCCACCCTGCGCAAGAAAGGGACAAGGACGCGTTCACTGAACGGCTGCGAAAGCTCGAGCTTTTCGAGGGAGACCTCTTCTCCGCGCTCGGTGAACTCGGCCAGGCGCGACAGTACCGGGTCGCCTTCGTCTTCGCGTTGGGCGGCGCGCGTTCCTGCCAGAACCAGCGCCACCGCGCCGCCGACCAGAACCACTCCGAGGATGATCCAGACCAGTACGCCAGACATGTTACACCTCGATATCCGCGATGCGCATCATAATGAAATATCCGGAAACGATCAGCGCCGCCGCGCATCCAAGCGCGCCGAACCCACACAATGGGCCGCGATCGAAGAACGACATCATGTAATCGCGATTCAGAAACCAGAGGAAGATGGCGAGGGCGATCGGGATCAACGACATTGCCTGGCCGGACGTGCGTACCTGCGCGGTCAACACGCGAATCTCGCCTTTGATACGGACGCGTTCACGAATGGTAAAGGAGATCGTATCGAGAATTTCAGAGAGGTTGCCGCCCACCTCGCGCTGCACGTTCATGGCGGTGATCACAAAATCCAGGTCGTCGCTGGGGATGCGGCGGTGAAGGTTCTCGAGCGCGGCCTGCATCGAGATTCCGAGTTGCATTTCCTGAACCACACGGCGGAACTCGTCGCAGATCGGCGAGGGTAGTTCTTTGCTGACCGCCTCCATGGCCTGCATGGTGGAGTATCCCGCCCGCAGGCCGTTCACCATCAGGTTCAGCATGTCCGATAGTTGGTCGCCAAACTTCAGGAGGCGTCTTGCCTGTTGGCGGCGAACATAGAAACCTGGCAGGAAGAAACCCACCACCCCACCGATGATAAAAGAGACCGTCCCGAGCGGGCCAAACTCCATGCCGCCCAATACCCATCCCAGGAGACCAATGCCGATGATGGAAATAACGATCAGGGCGAAATATTCCGCCACCTTCAATTTTAGATCGGCGCGCGCCAGGCTGCGCGCGATGCGGTCACCGGCGGATGATTTCTCAACCCGTTTGTTCACCCACGCGGTCAGCGCGGAATCGTCCGCGTTGCGCGCCGGCTCAGAAGCATCGCCCTGGATATATTGGCCCAGGCGTTTTTCCACGAGCGCGCGTTCGCTGCCCGAAGAGATCACCAGGCCGACGATCAGGGCAATGACGAGAATCACCAAAAGGCCGACAACGACCCAGAGAAAAGTAGTCATGGTTTAGTAGCGGCGGCGTTCGCCAATCCCAAAGATGGAAGGAGGCAGGTGAATGCCGGAGGACTCGATTTTGTCCATGAATTTTGGGCGTAAACCGGTTGGTCGCAGGCGGCCAATCACCTTGCCGTTTTCGATGGCAGTTTGCTCAAAGACAAAGAGGTCGGTCATGGTGATCACGTCGCCTTCCATACCGGTCACCTCGGTGATATGGGTGACTTTGCGGGTGCCGTCACGCATGCGCGACTGATGCACAATCAAGTCCACCGCGCTGGAGATCTGTTCGCGAATGGCGCGAATGGGCAGGTCCATGCCAGCCATGAGACACATGGTTTCGATACGGGCAAGCGTGTCGCGCGGGCTGTTGGAGTGGGCGGTGGTCATCGAGCCATCGTGGCCGGTGTTCATGGCTTGTAACATGTCGAGGGTTTCGCCGCCGCGGCACTCGCCCACGATGATTCGTTCGGGGCGCATACGCAACGAGTTGATCACAAGGTCGCGGATGGTGATCTCGCCGCGGCCTTCGATATTTGGCGGGCGCGACTCGAGCGTGACTACGTGTTCCTGTCGCAGTTGCAATTCGGCGGCGTTCTCAATGGTGATGATGCGTTCGTCGCCAGGAATAAAACTGGAGAGGATATTCAAAAGCGTGGTCTTGCCGGAACCTGTGCCGCCGGAAATGATGACGTTCAAACGTGACTCGACACAGGCCTTGAGAAACTGCACCGACTCGGCTGTGATGGAGCCGAACTGGATGATCTGGTCAACCGTGATGGGGTTTCTGGAAAATTTACGTATGGTCAGTGTGGGTCCCACAAGGGAGATGGGCGGGATGACGGCGTTTACGCGCGAGCCGTCCTGCAAACGCGCGTCCACATAGGGGCTGGCCTCATCAATGCGGCGGCCGAGCGGCGCCACGATACGATCAATGATGCGCATTACATGTTCGTTGCTCTCGAAGGTGACCGGCACGCGATGGATCTTGCCTTTGCGCTCGACATAGATGTTCTTCGCGCCGTTCACCATCACTTCGGTGATGGTGTCGTCTTCGAGAAGCGGCTGGAGCGGGCCAAGTCCAAGGATCTCGGCCGCGATTTGCTCAAACAGGCGCACCCGCTCGGGGCGGGAAAGAACGATGTTCTCCTCCGAGAGAATTTGTTCAAAGAGTTCCTGGATGGTACGCCGCACCTCATCGAGTTTGGAGATATCCATCGAGGGATCGAGTTCGGCCAGCAGACGGTTTTGGACCCGGGTTTTAAGATCGAAATACGTTCCCGCCTGCGGCGCGGTGATCGGCGCGTTAACACGCCGCGCCTGAACATTGGAAACACCGCCTCCCCCACCAGAACCTTGACCGGTCTGAGGTTGCTGCGGTGTGTTGCTGGAACCGCCCTGGCCTTGTTCGATTCTTCGCAGAAGTGACATCGTATCGCTCCTAACGTTTTACGGGTCGGTCGAGCGCATCTTCGCGGGCGCTGACGCGCGCGCGCACCAACTCAGCCAGGCTGTAGATTCCACGAGCGGCGGGCAGGGTCTTATTGTTGACCATGAACGGAACGCCCTGGTTGATGGCCGGGATGGCGGCGCGTTCATCCAATGGAATCACAGCCAGAACTTCCTGTTTAAGATTTTCGCCTACGCGCTCCGGCGTGATCGGAATACGCTTGTCGTAGCGGTTCATCACGAAGATCATGCGTTCGCGTTGGACGCCGAGAGTTTGAAGCACGTCTAGAAATTGGCGGGCGTTCTTCACAGCCGGAATATCCTGCGTGGTCAGCAGGACGATCGCATCGCTCAGGTCAATGGCGGCAATGGCGATTTCGCTCAAGTGACCGGAGACATCCACAATCACATACGCGTACAGCTGTCGCAGGTATTCGACGATCTTGGTGAACTGGTCTGCAGAGACCTTTTCGGCCTGTTCCAGGCGCGTCGGAGCGGCGAGAATGTGCACCCCGCTCGCGGCGTGTTTGAGGAGGACGCCTTCCACGACTTCCAGCTCAAGTTCGTCGGCGCGCGGGGCGAGGTCGGCGACAGTGTTCTTGCCCTGTTCATTAAAGAAGATCGCCACATCGCCATACTGGAGATTGCCATCCACAATAACCGCGCGCGTATCATCGTTGTGCAGGGCGAGCGCCAGGTTGACCGCGACCGTAGTACAGCCGGTCCCGCCCTTCGGGCTGTAGACGGTCACCACTTTCCCTCGCGTCAGCGGGACGCCCATGGGCATGACAGGAGACAGGGTCGAGGTCATCGAAGCGGAAGGAACGCGCGCCCCCAATCCTTTGGCGCGCTCGGAGCGCGCCATTTCGCCGGCGCGACGAACGGCGGAGATCAATTCATCGCCCATCGGCGGCTTGGTCAGGAAGTCGCGCGCGCCGGCCAGCATGGCGCGGCGCATATAGTTCTGGTCACCCTGTACGGATAAAATCACAACCTGGACATGAGGCATTTTCTGGCGAACCTGCTCGGTCGCCGTAATGCCGTCCACATCCGGCATGTTAATATCCATCAGGATCACGTCCGGATCCAATTCGCCGGCCAGTTGAATCCCTTCGTTGCCGCTGCGCGCCGTTCCCGCCACCTCTACATCGGTCTCGAACTGAAGCAGCTTACGGACATTTTCGCGCGTCTCCGCAACGTCGTCTACGATAAGCACTCGAATTTTTTCACCAGCCATAAGAACCTTAAGTTATTTGGGGCTACTCTTCCGACACGGTAACCACATCGTTAGGCAGGAAGGGCAGAGAGAGGAAATCCAGCCGCGGGGCGAGGCCGTACGCCAATTTGACCGGAACCGGGATGTTGTATTGGCTCAGCAGGAATTGCAGGGTGGCCGCCTCTGTCGCCTGGCGCGAGGCATCGCCGCTGCGACGCAAGGTCAAATTCAGCGGGATGTTCGAATAGATCATGTAGGTCAACGTAACCGCATCCTGCGGAGATACGACCAGTGTGACAATATCCGGGGGAAGTTGGTCAACCGAAGTGGCTTGCTCGGCGGTTTGATCTTGCTGCGAGGTCTGCTGCGGACGATAATCGTAGGTGCCCAGTTTCAACACCTGCACATCCTGCAAGATCATCTGACAAACCACGCGCGGTCGCTGCGCCTCAGAGGGAAGCACATAGATGCCCTGTTGGAAAGCGGGTTCCACTTCAGCGCGGCCCTGAACGGCGCCGGCATCAGCAGTGGTGAGTACCCCCAGGCTGATACCTGACATCTCAGAGGCCGCCACGTTGGAGGGGGCAGTTACCACCCCAACGTGGTTGGGCAGGGTGGTTTGAAAAGATGGATCCACATCTACCATCATCATGCAGGCGGTCACATTTACATGGGCGCCATCCTGTACACCATACGCCACTGTATTGAGACGCGTCGTTGGCACCGAGATCGCGTTCATGCCGACCGGAATTAAAGAGGCCCATTGCGGGCCGCCCGTCTCGAACGACTCGTCAGGGTTCGCAATCATGGACTGGGTAATGAACACGCCCTGATCGAACGGGTATTTCGCGATCTTGCCCACAAGAACATCGTGTTCCGCCTGGGTGAACATATCCTCAGTGACCAGATTTTGCGGCAGGGTCCGCGTTCCGAGACGTTCGTCGGTGATCGGCTCCCCTTGCGGGATGCTTTGGGCGGAATAATATACTTGAACATCCACCGGGGTCGGCGTGGCGCCCAACAGCCCGGGCAGAACGCGCGGAAGCAACAGCATCGCGAGGACTGCAACGATGAGCAGGACAACCACCAGCAGAATTAGAATCCTTCCTCGACGCATAAGATCTCCTCTCTGGAAATACCGCCGACAACCGGCGGCATGTCATTTTAATCAATTGAATTATACAGTAAAATTTCAATAACTCGTTCAGGAAAATGCGGAGAAACACATTCTTGCTCCGCTTTGGTACAAACGTGGGGGTGTCTGTGCGCAACGATCATGGCGCTGCAAGACGCGCCAGTCCAATCACCCTGCGTGCGTCAGAAAAAAAGAACCCCACCTTGCGATGGGGTTCTTTCATATGCACAGCGACGAAACTAGGTGGAGGTGGAGAGGCTATCATTGATCGTCGAGAAGACGTTGCCGATAATCGGGCCAAGCAGCATGAGAACCGCAATGACAACGATGGCAACCAAAACGAGAATCAGCGCATATTCGACCAAGCCTTGACCTTTTTCCTTGGGGGCGAACAACATGTTTGCATCTCTCCTTTCTTTGAGAATTTGTCCGAGCAAAAGGCTCCTGACTTGCCTGTATTATACACGCTGTACACAAATTGGCAAGACCGTACCAAACTCCCACGATTACAGAAATGTTAGCCCTGTTTTATATTCCAGGGCTTACGCAAAATCTTGCGTAGGGCGCGCCGAAGGTCTAACGCGCCCGCTGGCGTTAGAGAACGCCAATTATGCGTAAGCTCTGTATTCTATATTAACGCAGTACCGCAGGATTTATCTTGCGCTCCTCGATGCAACTCGAAAGTTGCGGTACTGAGACTGCGTACCATCAGATATTAACTCCGCGCCGGAACCGAAAACGTCACCCGCGTCCCCTTGCCGATGGCGCTGTCAATTTCGAACGCGCCGCCCAACAACTCGGAACGCTCTCGGATTAATTTGAGTCCCAGACTCTTGCCCTCCTGCGCCGCTTCGAAATCCATCCCCTTGCCATTATCCTCTACATTGATGCGAATCAGTTCATCGCCCAGATCAAGGTGAAGTTTCACCTGGGTAGCCTGGCTGTGACGCGACGCGTTGCCGATCAATTCCTGGGCGGCGCGAAAGAGCATGACTTCAAGGTATGGTTCCAGTCGCCGTTCATTTCCGGTTACAGTCAGGTTGACCTCAAGGTTGGCCTGCTCGCGAAACGCTTCGGCATATTTCCGCAGAGTCGGAGCCAGCCCGAGGTCGTCTAACATCATCGGACGTAATTCAAAAATAAAGTTGCGCACCTTTTGGAATGTGCCGAGCGCAGAAACTTTAAGGTTGGTCAATTCCTCGCGCGCCTGCGCCGGGTCCAGCTCCAGCAGACGCATGACGATCTCCGTTTGAAGAATAAAATTCGAGAGCGCCTGCGCCGGGCCGTCATGCATCTGGCGCGAGAGCCGCTGGCGCTCGGCTTCCTGCGCGTTGACCAGCATTTCCACGCTCGCCATCTTTCCGCCTGCGGTGGCTGCTCCCTTTCCAGCTCCCGCCTGCGAGCGCAGTTTTTCGATCAACACCTTTGATTTTTCCAGGTGGGTCTTGTCGTTCTGCAATTTCTCCAGCTGGCCGCGCATCACCAGCAGACGTTGTTGCGCATCCAGCGCAGAATCATACGCCATACGGATCTCATCCGGCGAGATTGCGCCGACCTGCTTCTGCACCTGTTGCAGGTGGCCGGTGATAGCCGCATTGCGTTGCGTGAGTTTGTTGATCTCGGCCTGGCTTTGCTCGATCATCAATGTGACCTCGCGCAGCGCGCGCTGGGTCTCATCCAGTTCAGATTGGATCTCCGTCGCAATTTGGACGGCAGACTGGGAATCGCTGGAAACCATCAATCTTTCTCCTGGTCGTTCGTATGTTTCAAAGTCACCCAGCCGCGCTTCAAGGCATACACTACCGCCTGAGTGCGGTCTTCCACGCTGAATTTTCTCAATATGGAAGTGACGTGATTCTTCACCGTCTGATGGCTGATGCCCAACAGATTGGCGATCTCTTTATTGCTCATGCCGCGCACCACACAGCCCAGCACCTCCATCTCGCGGTCGGATAACGGGTGGAACGGGCTGCCCGGTTCACTGTACGAGCGACGCGCGCCCTCGGTCTGCTCATCGAGCCAGGCATCTACCTCGCGGCGGGTCATCACGCGCGCACCGATGATGTATTTACCGGCCGCCACCTCACGGATGCCGTTGGCAAGGGTTTGCGAATCGATGTCTTTCGAGCAAAATCCTGCCGCTCCGGCCAGGGCCGCGTGCAGGGCCTGCGCCGAATCATCGTATCCGGTCAGCAACAGCACGCGGGAGGGAATCTTTTCCTGCACGATCAAATGTGTCACCTGCTGGCCGTTCATGCCGGGCATGTTCACATCCATGATCACCACCTGCGGGCGCAACTGACGAATCATCTCCAGTCCTTCCTCGCCCGAAGACGCCTGGCCGAGGAAGATCATGTCTTCCTCCAGCGAAAGCGAATCCACAACGCCCTGGCGGAAGAGGGGGTGATCATCCACAATCACGAGTGTAATTTTATTCATCGGCATCCTTGGCATGTTTTTTGATTTTAGCACAAAATCAAATTTCATCCCATTTTACCGCCCCCAACGATACACGATTAAATTTTCGCCGCCCAGGGCCGGTCCAAACATGCCCGTGCCGGCGAATACAGTATCTAATGAAGCGGTCAGGCCTGGGTAGACATGCGGGAACACAATCAAGTAATCCGCGCCGCGCGCGTCGAGATACGCGGCCAGTTGTGTCTCATCGCGCAAAAACGGAATCACCTCCGGCGAGACCAGCCCGGCCATGTCAATCAACACATGCTGGTCAAAATATCCCAGCGCGCCGATGTCGTGCGCGGCGATCAACGCGTCGGAGGGGAGATTGGCATCCACCCACTTCGCCACGGCCACCATCTCGCTTTCGATCAACGCGACGTCCTGCCCATAGGATCTGGCGCCCAATCCCCAAAACGCGACCGTCAGCATGACGATGGAGGCGGCCCACGCCAGGCGCGTCACCCTCGACTCGAATCGGGCCGCGCCCTCGCGGATAAATTGCCAGGCCCCCAACAGCCCCCACAAAAATAGAATCGGCATGGCTGGCATGAGGTAACGCCCATGTTGATATGGCGGAAGGCGCAACGCGTATAACCCAATGAATCCAAACGCCCAGAGCGCGGCGCTGATCGTACCCCACTCTCGTGTGCGGATGGATTTGACGATCCAGATTACCACTCCTGGCAGAAGCGCGACTGATGATCCGGTTAATATCTGCAAAAAAGTCAGGCCTGTTTTTTCCAGCAGGGGTTTTGCCTGCCATGCGGCATATTCGGCCTGTTTGGCATAGAATGTGTTTGGCAATGGGTTTCCCGACAGAAATAAGTTAAAGAGAAGATATAGACCAAATAACAATGCAAAGCCGAGAAAAAACCGGGTTAAATGTGCGGCGGGTCTTTCGCGCAGGAGCAAGGTCAGCGCGACGGGGCCGAGGAGGGTTAAGCCGTCGGGGCGGACCCAGACGCTGAGCGCGGTCAGCAGGCCCAATGTCAGGGAGGGGGGCGAAGGCCGGGTGAGCAGAAGCAGGACCAGGGTCAGGAGCGAAGCGTGAAGAAGGGTTTCCATCCCCGATCCGGCCGCCCAGACAAAATGCCATTCGAACACGAAAAATAATCCAATGAAAGGAAGCGCGGTTTTGTAATCGGGCATCAATCTGCGCGCGGCGAGTTCGGCCAGCGCGGCGAGACCGAAGAGCAGCGAACCGCCGAGGAGGTATGTCCACATATAGGGGCCGAGGCGAAACAAGAATCCAAGCGCGAGCAGCGCCGACCACAACGGCGCGGTGGAACCGGCGGAGGGAACGCCGGGCAGGAAGGCCCACTCGCCGCGCAAGGCGAGGTTGCGGGCGTAGGTGAGGTGGATCCACGAATCGTCGAGGGGGAAGCCGGTGCGGAATGTGAGCGCGCTCACCAGAAGGTACGCGCCGAGACTGAACGCGGACGCGGCGGCCAGGATGATGAGCGCGCGGGCCGCGAGATTAACGGAGGATTTTGTAGAGACGGTTGCCATCGGTTTCTCCGAGGTAAAGAAGGGAGGGGAATTGTTCGGGGTGATCGTAGAGGCCGCGCAGTTCCTTCGAGACGCCGTCCGGTTCGAGCAGCAGGTATTGCGCGTTGAATTTTTCAGCGACGTTCAGGATGGCGGGGATATTGCCGGTGGGAATGGCGATGGCGGGACGGCCGGTTACAACATGGAATCCCGGCGGATTGCGGACAATGAAGATCGCGCTGGCGGGAATATTTTGTTGGGCCAGGAGCGCTTCCACTTTGACATAGCGGCCATCCTCGCGTTCCCAGCCGGGCAGGACGCGCATGGTGAAGATCAGGCCGGTCATCAGGATGGCGATCAGCGCGAGCGAGCCGCGAAAGATGACGAAGGCGCGGTCGTCGAAGAGGTTTTTGCGGCGCGCGTACGCGACCGCTGCATCGAGCCCGAGCGGGGCGAGGACCCACCACATCGGTTGGAGCGCCGCGCCAGAATGAAAGAATGCCCCGCGCGGACCGGCGAAGGGAAAGACACAGGTCATCGCAGCGAGGAGGATCATCCAGGCGAGGAGCGCGAAACGAACGCGGGTATCGCGGCGATATTGCCAGACGCCGATGAGAATAAACGGAAAGAGGAAAATGCCGCCCTGCGCGCCAAAGGCGTTGAGCAGGTTCATGCCAAGTGCGGAGAGGCGCGCCTGCGCGATCGCGTCCCAGCCGGAGGCCAGCCAGGATTGCATGGTCAATTGCGAGGCGGGATATATGAAGGTATCGTTGTAGTGGGTCAGCCAGAGGGCGCGGATTCCACCGGGCGCCATGAGTGTTCCAAATGTGGAGAGGTTGCGAGCATACCAAGAAAACGCAATGAGGATGAAACCGATAAGAGTGAAAAAGATGAAAGATGAAAGATGAAAGATAAAGGGACGTAATGGCAAATGCGAGTTGGGAGTTAGGAGATGGAAATTTCGCGCATACCAAATTGCGATGAGGAAGGAAATTCCCAACCACAGAAGTCCATCTGAGCGAGCGAGAGATGCGAGAGCAGAGAGTAAACCAAAACCGAAGAAGATGAGATTTGAAGATTTGGGGGATGTTCGAAGCGACGAGAATAAAAGAAAGAAGGTCGCGCCAAGAAGCATATAGATGGCGTAATTGTCAGTGACCGGGAGGAAGGGTGCGTAATAAATGGAGAAGCAGGCTAAAAGTCCAGAGAGAAGCGATGAGATGCGATTGGAGGTGACTCGGAAAGCGAGGAGTGAGGTCAGCGGCGGGATGAGCGCGGCGAGCAGGATGAATCCGATGCGGGCGGCGGCGAAGGTGGTTTGCCCGGTCAGCCACATGCCCGCCGCGGCGAGGAGGGAGGCGAGTGGGAGCCAGTAGGCGTGGGAGGGCGCGGGTAGAGTCTGCGGGTTGGCGAGGTAATTCCAAAGATAGGGTTCGGTGAATCCGTTTCCACGCGCGAGTTGAAGGCCGCCGCCGAAGTAGTAATCCGCGTCCATGTAGCCGGGCAGGGACTGAAACTGCGCAATCGCAAAATTGACCGCGAGGCCGAGGAGAAAGAGGATGAGCAAGTCGCGGCGGGTCATTTGCGAATCTCACGACGGGCGGATTCGATCCACGTGCGCGGCGGGCGGACGACGTACCAGCGAGTCCAATAGAGACCGAGGATGGTCAGCACTGGGGGAAGAAGATAGAGCAACGCGCCTGCGAGGAGTTCATCAGTGATTTGTCTCAGGATCAAATACGGGGAACTGAAAAAGATAAAACATAAAAGAAAAAGAACAAGATATGGGCGTTTTGCCCAACGTTCCCATGCAAAGGGAAGGATGACGACAAACGAAAAAACCAGCGGCGCAAGATTGGCAAAGGTGGTGGAATAACCCGCCAGCGGTGTGATCGCAAGTGAAAGCGCGGCGGCCCATGTCACGCGGCGGAAGTCGTTACTGCGCAGTGCGGCAAACCATTCGAGGACAAGGATGAGCAAGAGAATCGAGATGAGGAGGAGGGCGATGTTCGAGCCGGAGGCAGGATTCCACGCTGATAAATATTTTGCCAGCGTGTGCGCATCGTCGGCGCGGAGGTTTGCCGTGATGGAACGTAGGTACGGCCAGCCCCAAGTCGGATATAAAAGATATGACACGCCGCCCAGCACGACCCAAACCATAATGTACCCAATAAATACATGCCAACGATGGGAAAGGTAAGCGCCGATCACTACAAATATAAAAAGCAACAACGTCACTTCCCATTTAAAGGATGCAATGGCAAGCAACATACCTGCGGCTTCGTCATTTTGGGTTCGCAACAAAGCAAGCGCCCCGACTACAGCGAGTGTCAGCAAAATCGAGAGGGATGAATCCAGCAAAGCGACAATGGAGTAAAACGAACCGAGCGAAAAAAGGATGAGCAGAATGCGAAACCAACCCTTCGGTTTCCAGTCTGTTAATTGCAGGGCAAGCAGGACGAGCGCGATAAGACCAACTTCAGAGAGAGACATCCAAACAGCACGTGCCCAGACCGGGTCCGGGATGAGCGATAAAGGGAAGAAGAGAATCAGCAACGAAAATGGAATGTCCAATGCGTAGGGATATTCCTCCCCACGGGCGGCGCGTCCATAGACCTCGATCTGGGTCCGCTCCATGATGGTTTTGCTGTACGGGTCGGCGTGTTCGAATAAGAACGCGCGCGAACCGTTCCATGCAGGCAGGATCTCTTCACCCGTTCCAAATTGACCGGCCAACCAGCCGTTGCCTAGAATCAACGCGCTGACGAGGATCAGTCCGGGCAGAATAAACATTACTCCGCTTTGAAGAGCGCGGGAAGCGGGAGAGCGTTTTATCATCAGGAAAAAACGGCGGCCATCCTGCCGCCGTTACGGGAAAAGAACTTGCACCCGCCCCGGCTGGATCGAATAATCCAGATCCCGAATCCATTCGGGAAGCAATTCGCCGTCGGTGTGCGCGGGCGAGGGCTGCTCGAGATGAATCGCAATTTTCGTCGAATGAATCTCGCGCATTCCCTCCAGTTCGACAATGGTGTTCTTTTCTGCATTGAATCCATGCGGAAGCGCGGTCAACATGGACCAGCGCGTGGGGCGATGGCCGAAACCGGCGGTTAGTTTTCCGTCGAAGGGATCGGCGTGAGGCGACATGAAGAATCCGCCGGTGCGGCGTCCGTTGCCCACGGAAACCAGCGTGAGCAGGCCTGTATATTCGCTTTCATCCCACGTCACTCGGCCGCGCCATTCCGGCTTTTCGAGGATGCCCTGTATGGCCGCGATCACGTAGCGCAGGATGCCTCGCACGTAGCGAATTTTTTCATGTTTTGTGGTGACGAGCGGCTCCAGCCCGCAGGCGGAGTTGTTGATGAAGTAGCGCTCGTTGAGTCTGCCCAGGTCTACGCGTTTGGTGTTGCCGCGTGCGATGAGACGCGCGGCCTCGTTCAAATCTGAGGGCAGGCCGAGGTTGAAAACGAAATCGTTCGCCGACCCCAGCGGCATAATTCCCAGGGGGCCGAGCGGCTCTGCCTCCGACCTGGCCGCGCGGGCGAGGCCGTTGACGGTCTCGCCGATCGTCCCATCGCCGCCGGCGGCGATGATGGGCGAGAAGCCGTCGCGCGCGGCCTGCTCGGCCAGGTCGGTTACGTGACCTTTCCGCTCCGAGTACGCGACCTCGAAGCTCACGCCCGCGTCGTTCAGCGCAGACGCGGCGGCTGGCCAGCGCGCTTTTGCACCCCAACGATTCGAATAGGGGTTAAGAATCACTTTGGCGGTCATCGGCCCTCCACAAGATGGGATGCGTTAATTTTACCCGATGTCCATTCCTTTAATTGTGAGAGCAACACCGCGGCGAAGATCAGCGCGCAGCCAACTAGTTGAATCAGGTTAAGTGTCTCGTCCAGAAAGAGCCAGCCAGAAAGGACGGCGAAGACCGATTCGAGTCCGAGGATCAGGGCGGCGTCGGCGGGCGGCGTGTGGCGCTGGGCCCAAATTTGCAAGGTGTAACATAACCCAAGCGAGAACAGCGCCGTGAAGAGCGCCGCGCCAACCAGCGCCCAATCGAAGGCGGGCAGAGTTTCCACGAGCGCGCCCGCCGCGAAGTTAAGCAGGCCGCAGACGGCGAGCTGCCCGGTCGAGAAGGACAGCGCGTCGAATTTCGAAGCGAATTTTCCAAGCACGATCACGTGGAGCGCCCAGAAGAATGCGCCTGCCAATTCGATCGCATCGCCCGCGCGCGCCTCGAAGCGGCCTCCCGTCGAAAGAAGGAACGCGCCCGAAACGGCCAGCGCCAGCGCTGCAAACGCCAGCCAGTGCAGGCGTTCGCGCCAGCCGAGGAACAGCACGACCGGCACAAGCACAATGTACAGGGCGGTGATGAATCCGGCATTGCCGGCCGTTGTATACACCATCCCCACCTGCTGAAGCGCGCTGCCGATGAAAAGAATGAGTCCGGCGATGAACATCCATTTGTGTTGGGCGCGGGAGATCACGGCAGAGGAATCTGCCTGGCGGGCCGCGCGCGCGGATCGAAGAGCAAAGGGCAGTACGACCAACGCGGCAAGAAGATAACGCGCCCCGTTGAAGAAGTATACGCTGCCAAGTTGCCCGGCCACGCGCTGTGCGACAAAGGCCGAGCCCCAGACAACGGAAACGAAGAGGAGGGTTAAGTCTGCTTTGAGGCGCATGTCTCTCGTGAATAACGTATGACCCTCAACGCGTTCGCGTTGAGGGTCCGCTGGATGGGGTTACGGAACGGAGAAGGTCACGGAGGTGGTCAGCGCGCCGTTGAGATACAACTCCACGGCGTAACTTCCACTGGGCCAGGGAGCGCTGGGCGGGAAGTAGAAATAGACCGTGCCGCTGAAGTTATCCTCATTTACATTGATGTCGGCTTCGTCTATCAACTCATTGGGCGCCATCCCCTCCGCATTGAGGGCGAACCATTTCGATGTGACAACCGTACCGAGCGGCGCATTGGAAAGATCGGCGACCACGTAGACCGTGTCGTTCGGCGAGAACGTGGTGGTCGCCTGCTTGCCTTCTTGATCGAACGACGCGCGCGCGTTGGACAGGCTGAGTTCACCGCCGATGGCACAGGCCAGCGACGCGGAAACGAGGGCAACGATCGCCAGCAAAATCGGAAGAGTACGGGTTTTCATGTGCATTCTCCTTTGGGAAGATAAGGGCTCGATGTGCAGATTATCAGTAGATCACGAAAACCCTGCGTAGGTTGCGATCTCTATCGCAACCTGGCGGTAGAGACCGCCAAATACGCGCTTTCGTGAAGTACTGATTATATCCGTTGTTCCACCCTCCCCCCTTTCGTCGAATGCCACTCTCATTTAAAATGCAGCCCATGACAATGATCCTTCCCAGAGAGATTCAACGGCAGATTATTAAACGGCTGGAAGACGGCAACAATCGCAACGACATCATCCTTGACCTGTGCGAATCGCAGGGACTGGATTGGAAGCAGGCCGAGGCCATCCTCGATTCGATCCACGCTGAAAATGCGGAAGGGATCAGGCTGACGCAGAGTCCAATTTTGGTTTTGGTCGCGCTGGCAATTTTCATCGGCGGGGTCGGGGTGGTTATTTATTCCGCAGTGCAACTGGCGGCGATGTACAATCTGTTTGATTCCATGTCCGCTCAAAATCAGGCGCGAGGCATCGGCGCATTCCTGACGTATTTGATCATAGACGGCGCTGGTTATCTCGGTCTCGTTTTACTCGGCACGGGAATGATTGCGGGAAGCCTGCGCGGCATGAGCGAGGTCTGGTCGGCGATATTCGCGAAGTTGGGGTGGTTTCGGGGCGTGGAGTAACGCTCATCCCATCGCAAACACGCACGCCCCCATCCCCTTCTCAATCTTCCCCAACTGCTTGACCTCGCGTCCCAGCGCATTCCCCAACACACTGACATCCATCCGGCACAACTCGGGATGCTTCCCGATCACCGCCGCGTAGGGACAGCGTCCGAACAGCATGCGTGGTCCCTCCGCTCCGGCTTCCCAACGGGATTGGTAATGCATCGCGTTTAATTTCTCGACCAGTAGTGCAAGTCGTTTGGAAATTGGCAGATTGGTAAATTGTTCTGTATTCAAAATTTGACTTGCTAGATTTTCGACTTTCGACTTTTGACCTTCGACCGACAACAATGCATCCGTCAGCGCGGCGAGATTGTCCCCCTCCAGCGCGGCAGAGAGACGGTACACCTTCTCCGGTCGTCCACGGCTTTGGTCTCCCCCCCTTGGGGGGGACGGAAGGGGGGTCACGCGTCCATCTGAGGCAAGGTGGCGCAGGTGGTGACGCACATTCGCCTCGGACATGCGCAAGGTCCGCGCGAGGTCACGGGCAGACGAGGGTCCGAGTTTGTTGAGTTGGGCGAACACTTTCTGGCGGGCGGTTGTCACAGGCATGGGGTGATTATACTCACCAATCTAGTTTTGTAAATATATTTTTACGTAATTCGGTTGACGTATTCTTGACGGATGCTATAATCGTCCCGTTTGTGATGTTTCGTACGGTGGTTGAGTAGTTCCGAGCGCCAGCGAGGAACGTACACTTGCACCCACCGCAGGTGCGGTGTCGAAACCACCGCTTTCCAAGAAAACAATTGTTAGGATGTAAGTCGGTGGTTTCGATACGGCGGACAAACACCGCCTACTCAACCACCGGCGTTCAACTGATTACTGTTCACTGATTACTGATAACTATTCACTGATCACCAATGAACTGGGAATCCACCTACGCCATCGCTTTAGAGTTGCGCCGTCAGCATCCCAAGGCGGATATCGAGCAGGTCACGCTTCAGCAAATTTACAACTGGACTCTCGCCCTTCCGGAATTCGAGGATGACCCCGCTCTCGCGAACGACGACATCCTGTACGCAATCTACCAAGACTGGTTCGAGGAGAATCTTCATGGAAAATAAAGAAAGTCTCAACCTGCCCGGATACGAAATCCCCGACGAATTGAAGAACGTGGTCAGCGTCACCGCGCTTGACCGCCTCTACAACTGGGGACGCCGCTCCTCGGTCTGGCCGCTGATGTTCGGACTGGCGTGCTGCGCCATCGAAATGATCGCGGCGCAGGCCTCCCGCTACGATCTCGCCCGCTTCGGCATGGAAGTGATGCGCCCCACCCCGCGTCAAGCCGACCTGATGATCGTCGCCGGAACCGTCACCAAAAAAATGCTCCCCGCCATTGTGCGCTTGTGGAACCAGATGCCCGAACCGAAGTACGTTCTCGCGATGGGCGCGTGCGCGTCGAGCGGAGGTCCGTTCAAAGAGGGATACAACGTAGTGGCGGGAATCGATAAATTTTTACCGGTCGACATCTACGTGCCGGGCTGCCCGCCCACCCCCCAGGCATTGCTCAACGGTTTGATCCTGCTCCAAAAGAAAATTGACCAGGAATCGATCCGCAAGGTGCGCTGGTATCGCAAAGGACCCGACAGCGTTGAAATTCCCGTACCGATCCTCGGACCGGACCTGATAGACCCGCGCCGCATCCCCGACATCAAAGCCAAAGCCGCGGAACTCGCTTCGACTCCCGCCCCGGCAACTCAATCCTAGGAGGCTGACATGACCACACCCGCTTCCACTCCGACCCTTCGACCGGCTCAGGGCGACGCCTCCGACCTGGCCGCGCGTTTCCCGGGCGTTGTCTCTCCCGATACCCGCCCCGGCTTCAGCGGATTCACTATCCCCGCGGACAAGTTGGTTGAAGTTGCCACCATCATCCGCGATGAACTCGGATACGATCTTCTTTCATCTGTGACCGGCGTGGACTATCTTCCTGAAAATAAAATGGAAGTGGTCTATCACGCCTACAAGACCACCGGCGGACCGGCGCTGGTCTTTAAGGTTCAAGTCCCGCGCGACAATCCCGTTGTCGCTTCGATGACTCCCATCTGGAAAGGCGCTGAATTCCAGGAGCGCGAAGCCTGGGACCTGCTTGGAATTAAATTTACCGGTCATCCCGACCTGCGCCGCATTCTGATGTGGGAGGGATTCGAAGGTCACCCGCTCCGAAAAGATTGGAAGGAAGCCTTCTACGAAGAAGACGCCAAACCGTTCAAGAGCCGCTGGCCAGACGGAAAACACGTTCTTGCCGAAGCCAGGAATCCCTTCAGCGACAACCTCCGATTCCCGTCTGGGTTCGACCCGGAGAAAATGACCTTCGCCGATCCCGAAGAAGCGCTGTACCGTTCGCTGAAAAAATACACCTTCGAGGATGCCGACGGCATCCAGGCCGATCACATTATCGTCAACCTCGGTCCGCAACATCCGTCCACGCACGGCGTATTCCGTTCCGCAGTGATCCTGGACGGTGAAACGGTGGTCAGTCTTAAGCCGGTCATGGGCTACCTGCACCGCAACCACGACAAGATCGGCGAGCGCAATACCTTCCTGCAGATCATCCCCTACACCGACCGCCTCGACTACTTCTGCTCGATGACGAACAATCACGGGTACGTGCTGGCCGTGGAAAAGTTGATGGGCATTCAGGTGGCGGAGCGCGCCGAATATATCCGCGTCATCATGGATGAAATCACCCGCATCCAAAATCACCTGATCTTCTTCGGCATGCTGCTCAACGATCTGGGCGCGATGTATACCCCGGCGCTGTACGCCTTCGAGGAACGCGAACTGATCCTCGATATCTTCGAGGCCGCGGCCGGCTCGCGCATGATGTGCAACTACTATCGCTTCGGCGGCGTCGTGCGCGACGTGCCGGCCGAGGCGCTGCAAAAGCTCCGCGACCTGGTCTTCGACCGCCTGCCCGGCAAGATAGACGAGATGGAACGCCTGCTGACCGAAAACGATGTGCTCGTCTCGCGCCTGAAGGGAGTTGGGTACCTGAGCGCCGAGGATGCCATCAACACCTCGATGACCGGGCCCATGCTGCGCGCCTCGGGCGTGCCATACGACATCCGCCGCGCCGACCCGTATTCCATCTACGATCGCTTCGACTTCAAGGTGGCCTGCCGTCCTGACGGCGACCTGTATGCCCGTTACATGGTGCGCGTGGACGAAGTGCGCGAGTCGATCAAGATCCTCCAGCAGGCGCTGAAGCAGATTCCCGAAGGCCCGACCATGAGCGTCAAGCCGCAGTATCAGGTTCGGGTCCCGGCTGGTGAAGCGTATGGCCGCATCGAATCGCCGAAGGGCGAACTCGGCTACTACGTCATCTCGAACGGCAAGCCGAATCCGTGGCGCTATCACATCCGCGCCTCATCGTTCATCAACCTGACCGCGCTCGAAATGATGTGCAAGGGAGAAAAGATCGCCGACTTCGTCGCCATCCTCGGCGCCATTGACATTGTACTGGGCGAACTTGACAGATAAGACACCTGACATCCGACACAGGAGAACTGCATTATGTATGGAAAAGGCATGCTCAAAGGTTTGGGCGTCACCCTGGTGCGTTTTTGGAACACGTACTGGGATGACGCGGTCTGGATGTGGCGGCGCGTGACGACCGGCGACAAACGCTATCATTCCAAGGAGGGGATCGCGCACCGCTCAAGCAAGAACGCGCGCGGCATCTTCACCGTGCAATACCCGGAGGAGAAACTGCCCGTCCCGGAAGAGTTCCGTTACCTGCCATTCCTCGTCTATGACGAGGGCGCGGACGGCAAGCGGGAAATCCTCTGCACCTCGTGCGGCATCTGCGCCAAAGTTTGCCCGCCGCAGTGCATCTGGATCGTGCGCACCAACGACCCGCTTACCGGGCGACCCGTGCCGCAGCCGGCTGAGTTCTACATTGACGGCGACATCTGCATGAGTTGCGGCTACTGCGCCGAGTACTGTCCGTTCGACGCGATCAAGATGGATCACGACTACGAACTCGCCGCGTACACGCGCAACATCTACGACCTGGAGAAACTGTTGAAATCCTCGACATATTACGCGAGCATCCGCCCGGCGAATGCGGCGCGCGAAGAGGAGGCCCGCAAGGCCAAGGAAGCGGCCAAGTCGGCCCGCAGCGCGACGCACGCGGCAGCGGCATAGAAACCGTACCCGTACACAGGTAGACAGGTACACACGGGAGTTTGCGCGAGACCTGTCTACTTATCTACTTGTTTACGTGTTTACTTGTGTACGTGTTTACTTGTGTACGTGTTTACTTGTGTACTTTGTTTACGTGTATACTTTACCCATGACAAACATACTCACCAAAGAATCCATCCTCGCGGCTCTGTCGAAAGTGCAGGAACCTGAACTTCATCAGGACCTCGTCACGCTCAACATGATCCGCGAGATCCAGATCGAGGGGGGCAGGGTTAAATTCACGGTCATGCTCACCACGCCCGCCTGCCCCCTGCGAGGCAGGATCGAATCCGAGTCGAGACAGGCGGTCATGGCGCTTCCGGGAGTCGAAAGCGTCGAAGTCAAACTCTCTTCCGAGATTCCCAACGATGGGCGTATGCGCGGACTGGTCAACACCACGATCAAGAACGCCATCGCGGTCGGATCGGGAAAAGGCGGCGTCGGCAAAAGCACGGTGGCGGTCAACATCGCGGTGGCGCTGGCGCAAAGCGGCGCGCGCGTCGGCCTGATGGACGCGGACATCTACGGCCCCAACGTCCCGACCATGCTCGGCATCGAAAAACTACCGCCGCCCAATGGCAATAAAATGAGACCCGCCAAAGCGTACGACATCGAAGCGATCTCGATGGGCCTGCTCGTTAAACCCGGCCAGCCGCTGATCTGGCGCGGGCCGATGTTAAATTCCGCCATCCGTCAATTTTTGGGCGACGTGGAATGGAGTGAACTCGACTACCTGATCATTGACCTCCCGCCCGGCACCGGCGACGCCGCCCTGTCGCTCGCGCAAGCTCTGCCGCTCAGCGGAGCAGTCATCGTGACCCTGCCCCAGTTGGTCTCGCTCGAAGACGCCAGCCGCGGACTAGAAATGTTCCGCAAACTCGAAGTGCCAATCCTTGGCGTGATCGAGAACATGTCCTACCTCGACCTGCCGGATGGAACACGCATGGACCTTTTTGGCTCCGGCGGCGGAGAACAACTCGCGCAGTCTGCGCAGGTCCCGTTTCTCGGAAACATTCCGATTGACCAGAACGTGCGCATCGGCGGCGACAGCGGCAAGCCCATCCTGGTGACACATCCCGATTCACCGGTCGCAGGCGCGCTGCGAAGCGTCGCCGAAAATATCGCCGCTCGTATTTCGGTCGCGGCGCTGAGCGGCGGAAACGAGTTGCCGATCAATATTGTGGAGTAGTTCTTTGTGCATTACAGGGCGTTCGTTTGTCCGCAAATCGGCGCAAAACGGGCGCCTTTTACGCTCAATCGAAGCCGCTTCCTCCAACGATTTCTATAATCAGTAGATCACGAAAACCCTGCGTAGGTTGCGATCTCTATCGCAACCTGGCGGTAGAGACCGCCAAATACGCGCTTTCGTGAAGTACTGATAATACCCTCGGTCACAAATTGCGCATTCCACCTTCTAAAAAAGCGCAATTTGTGACCGAGTGCGGTATAGCGCTGGAGGAAGCAAAAGCCCGGCTCGTCATCTACACAGGGTGCGTTCTCACTTCGCATCCTGTGTCATTTTTTAACGCCCTGCGTATTTTATTTACTCACCTTACGCAGTACGATGCAGATTGAAAGTTGCGGACTGAGACTGCGTAACATCAGTTATTTACTTGACCTCCTGCATAAGTCAACCGACGTCTCTCTACCGTACATTTGCACCGCTACGCCCGCAAAGCCTGTACTGAGCGAAGCCGAAGTGAACGCAAAGAAAACCTTTTTAACTTGGCGACCTTAGCGTGCTTTGCGGTAAAAATCTTCTCATGTACGGTAGAGAAACCAACGTTAGAGAACGCCTCCTGGGAAAGGGCGTATTGTGCGCTCTCCCCTGGCGCCGCCCGTGATTTGCCAGGCAAATCAGGCAGGCGTAACGCCAGCAGGCGCGTTAGACCTTCGGCGCGCCCTACGCAAGGTTTTGCGTACGTCCTGTATTCGTAAGCCTGCATATCACACCTTTTCCCACATCAAACAGGATAATTTAAGTCCAAATAGTCGCATCGCTTATCAAATTTGTTCATTTCATTTGATGAAAAGGGCTGTATAATTTCGTAGTACTTTTGTACCATGCATGGCTTTCGCTTGTTCGTAAACCGGCACAACAACTGCCCCCTGATTGCGCTTTTTCAATCGTAGCGCTTTAGCACATCAAAAAAAGTTACCTCTCTACCGTACATTTACACCGCTAAGCCCGCAAAGAACGCAAAGAAAACCTTTTAACTTGGCGACCTTAGCGTGCTTTGCGGTAAAAATCTTTCATGTACGGTAGAGAAAAAGTTACCAAATTATGAGACGGTCAACCATTCATTTTGGAGGTCTTATGAATCAAAAGATGCAAGTCGTCCGCAGCGCGCTAATATTGACAGTTTTACTTTCAATGTTAATGTTGTCGCCATGGAGCAGCCGGCCCGCAAACGCGGCGCAATCGTTTACGCCTTTGTACTACCTCACCATGCCGGAGGATGACGCCCTGCAATTGTTCCGCGACACCGGCGGGGCCACCGCAGTTACCCCGGTGCGCAGCGTGACATCCATTGCCATCGGCACGACCGGCACGGTCGTTTATTACGATCAGTGGGAGGACGGCTATGTAGGAAACATCCAGACTTCGGCGGACCTGACCTGGGGCGACGGTAACCTCGCCAATGGCTGTCCGCCAAGCATCAGCAACACCCCCAATCCCTGTCTTGTGGCGGCGGACGATTCGCTGCAGGCCGGAGATGTCGTTGTTTTAGACAACCTGGTCGTTGTAGAAGGTTCGCCGGGCAGTTATTCCCGCGATTCGGGAAAAGTGTTCTTTGACGGACGCGATAAGTTCCAGGCCAGCCAACCGGTGGCGGTCTCGCGCGCGCTCTGGCCGACCGGGCCGGGCTCTCTGCAGGCGGGCGGTATTGAAATGCAGGAATACGGACTGTGGGGCGATCTTTATGAATTTCCTCTCACCGAGAGCACAGATTACACCGGCATGTATGAGCATGTCATCTATTTTATTATGGCCGGTCCGCAAGGCGCCACCGTTGACGTGGACGCCAACGGCGACGGCGACGTTAACGACGCGGGCGACTCCAACGATCTATTCCTTGCGGAAGGGGCGAAATTCTCTGTACACAACCCCTCCGCCGGTGGAACCATTCGGGTGGTGGACGGAAGCGACATCCAGGTAACTGTCACGTACGCGGATACCTCAGACACCTACGAAATGCGCTGGAGTACGCTGCAGCCGCGCCGCGACTGGAGCAACGATTACGTCAGCCCAGTCGGCACGACGGATAAAGGCAGCGATGAAGCCAGCACCCGCGTCTGGGTCTATAACCCAAAAGCGTCGGCGATCACCGTGAACTATACCCTCGGAAACCCAACCGCCACCGGGACCTTTAGCGTGCCAGCGGGCGGCGTCGCTCCCTCTCCTGAGGTGGGCTACAACCGCGCCATGCGCGTGTACACGAGCAGCGCGGCAGATGTCTTCCTACCCTTCTCTGTGACGGATACCGATAATGCATCCGGCGGCAACGGGGGACAGATCTACGACTGGGATTCATCGCTCTTCCCCACCTCTCAGCTAAGCACCCGCTTCCTGGTTGGGTGGGCGCCGGGCTGCACCGACGAAAGTCACCTAGGGGTATGCCGGGACCCAGACCTAAGCCCGAATTACGCCAGCTCCGTCAGCCGCAGCATGATCTGGGTCACCCCGCTGGCGAATACCACCATTTACGTGGATACGAACGGCTCGGACATCTCCTGCCCGGGCGGCGCGGGCGCCGAGCAGACCATCACCGCCAACGCGCTCTATTCCTATCGCATCAACAACGACGGCGTGACCGGGCGCAACAACGTGCGCGACGAGTTTGCCGCCGCGGGCTATAACGATAACGGCCCGAATCATACGCAGAATTGGTCCACAAACTGGATCGAGACCGGCGACGATGGAGTGGATACAGGCGGTTCCATGCGGATCAACGGCGGCTACCTCGTGTTACGCGAGGGGGGCGCCGAAGCCGGGGATTACATCACCCGCCAGCGCGATTTGAGCGGGCGAATCTTCGCGCGCTTTAGTTTCCAGATACAGGGAACAACCGTAGAGGCCGGCGATGATGCCATCATTGCGGAGGTCTCCCCGGACGGCGGGACCACCTGGTACGCGCTCGAACAATTCGACGACCCGATTGCCTCCTTGCAAACCAAAGTCTACAACATCACGCCGTATATCTCCGTCAACACCACGATCCGCTTCCGCTTTGTTGACGACCTGGAGACCGGCGATCAATGGCAGATTGACAACGTAAACATCGAATATTCGACCAGCGGCGATTTCGATATGACCGGCGCGATCATCCAGACTTGCGACGGCACGCGATTTTCCGCGGCCTACGGTCAGGACCCGGCCCGCAGCGAAAGCGGCGATAGCGAAGCCCTGGACCTGGGCACGATCATTGTTCCCTACGCCGCGACCATTGATGTGTCGCTGGACAAGCAGATCAACGACGATACGCCGAATATCGGTGATACCGTCACATTCACATTGGTGGTCGCCAATGCCGGTCCCAGTACCGCATCCAGCGTTTACGTAACCGACGCGGTTCCATCCGGCTACACCTATGTGGCCTCTTCCATCACAGGCGGCAGTTCGCGCGACGACAGCAACCCCACCGGCACCGGCCTGGAGTGGAGAATCGATTCAATCGCTTCCGGAGGCAGCGTCAACCTGACGTATCAGGCCGTGGTAGACGCCTCCGGCGAATACGATAACTACGCTGAAATTACCAGCCACATACAGGCAGATGTGGATTCCACGCCTGGAAACAACTCCACCACAGAAGACGACGACGACCTCGTAACCGTGCAGGTGGGCGGCGGATCCCCCGCCTCCATCGGCGATCGCATCTGGCTGGATGAGGACGGCGACGGCCTTCAGGACGCCGGCGAATCTGGCATTGCCAACGTGACTGTGGAACTGCGGGACGGAGTCTGCACCCCGGGCGTCAACTGCCCCACCACGATCACCGACTCGCAAGGAAATTACATCTTCACCGGCCTGGCAGCCGGGTCGTATACCGTGGCCGTGACCGGCGGATTGCCCGCCGGACTATCCGCCAACCCAACCTACGATGAGGATGGCATCGGCACAGCCAATACCATTGCCGTCAATGTCAGCTCGAGCGAAGAACACGTCACCGCCGATTTTGGCTACAACTGGGCTCCCACCACGGATGTGACGAATCCGCCTCTCAACGCGACCGGCGCGATCGGCGACCGTGTCTGGATCGACGCGGACGGGGACGGCGTTCAGGATACCGGCGAAGCCGGCCTGGCCGGTGCAACCGTCACGCTCGTCACCCCCGGTGCGGATGGAATCTTCGGCACGGGCGACGATGGAACATCCACAACAACGACCGACGCGGCGGGCAACTATATCTTTGATGGCCTGGCGCCCGGCGCGTACAAGGTGCAGGTTTTGCCTCCGGCCGGCTATACCCAAAAGGGAGACCCCGATCAACCCGGCGCTCTCTGCTCAACCTGCGACAACCAAACCACCACTCCCATTACCCTCGCGCCCGGCGATGTGTACGTCAACGCTGATTTTGGCTACCAGCTGAATAGCGGCGCCAACACCATCGGCAACCAGATATTCATGGATGCCAACGGCGACGGCAATTTTGACGCGGGCGAACCGGGCATCCCTGGTGTAACGGTCGCCCTGCTGGACGTCAGTGGAAACGTGATCGCCACCACCGTCACCGACTCGAGCGGTCAGTACAGTTTCCCCGGCCTGCCGAACGGCACATACACAGTCTGGGTCAACGACACAGCCAATGTGTTGGGCGACCTGGCACAAAACAGCACGCCAAACAACGCCGCCAATAACGGACAGCCGTGCGGCACATGCAACGACCGGAACACCGTCACCGTGAGCGGAAGCGGCAGTTCCTTCCAGGACTTTGGCTATGCTCCCGCCGGTCATGGAAGCGGCGACGCTCTGATCGGTGATACGATCTTCCTCGACCGCGACGGCGGCAACGATTACGACGCCGGAGAGGGACTCGAAGGCGTGACGGTCCGCCTCCATCAGGATACCAATGGCGACGGAAACTATGACGCGGGCGAGCCAGTTTTGGCGACTGCCGTCACCGACGAAAACGGCAATTACTATTTTGGCAACCTGCCGGCCGGCAACTACGTGGTGAGGGTGGATACGACCAGCCTGCCCGCGGGCGTGACCAACACGGTTGATCCCGACACATCCAGCTCGCCCGCCAACGAATCCGGCTTGACCATGGCGGCAGGCGGAGTCAATCTAACTCAGGACTTCGGCTACCGCGACCAGAGCAGCCCAAATTCGATCAGCGGCACACTCTGGACAGACACAGACGCTGACGGTCTGCTGGAAGGCGGCGAAAGCGGACGCTTTGCCGGCGTCACCGTCTTCCTATACGATTCGTCCGGCAACATTGTGGGGACGACAACCACCGACGCCAGTGGCAACTACAGTTTCCCCAATCTCCCGGATGGTTCTTATCGCGTCGATGTAACAGATTCTGGGAATGTCCTTGACGGTTACTGGCATAGTGCTGGGCCAACCCCCGGCTCAAACAACAACAGCCAGTCCGATCCGTATAACGTCACCGTATCCGGCGGACAGACCAACTCGACCGCCGACTTTGGCTACTATCGCACCCCGGCCGCGGTCAGCGATTACGTCTGGCTCGATCGCGATAACGACGGAGTCCAGGACGCGAACGAACCGGGCATCGGCGGAGTGACCGTCACCCTGAACATCACGTATCCAAACGGCAACGTTACAACCTATTCCGTCCAGACCGACGCGAACGGTTTATACAATTTCGGCAATCTCTTACTGGATGAAAATCACGATGGCGCAGGCGGCGGCGAACCGACCTACGCCCTGACCTTCTCCACGCCGCCCGGAACCGCCGCCTCCCCGACCGGTCAAGGCACCACCAGCACCGACAGCAACGGGACCAGCCCAACGGTCAGCGGATTGACCGAAGGCGAATCTGACACCACGTACGACAGCGGCTTCTATACCACGCGTCTCGACTTGGGCGACATGCCGGACACCTATTCAACCTACTTCCAGCCCGGACCGGCACACACCATCTTCCCAGATGGCGCCGACCCCGGCAGCGAGCCGGATACCACCGGCGGCGTTCCGGCGGTCTGGCTTGGCGCCAATGTTGATGTGGAATCCGATGGCCAACCCAACACAGATGCTGTCGGCGATGACAATGCCACATCGGACGACGAGGACGGTCTCAGCCTGGCCGGCAGCGGCTGGAGCGCGGGAGGTTCCTCGACAGCCACGATCACCGTCAACAGCAGCGCGAGCGCGGTCACAGTCTACTTTGGATACTGGATTGACTGGGACAACAACGGGAGCCTGGACGCCTTCTACAGCGGTTCAGGTGTGACCGGAAGCCCGACCAGCGTGAATGTGACCGTGTCCATCCCTCCCACCTATACGGATGGTACGCGCGTATACATGCGCGTGCGCGCCTCCACCCAGCCATTCACCAGCGCTAATTATGTAGGAACGCGCTGGAACGGCGAAGTGGAAGACTACTACTACACCTTCAACGGCGGCGTACCGACCCCGGTGACCCTGTCCTACTTCCTCGCGCAGCGCAGCGGCGAGACGGTGAACTTTGAATGGTCCACCGCCACCGAAAGCGGCAACCTGGGCTTCAACCTGTACGCCGCAGACAACGGCACGCTCGTCCGGCTGAACGCACAACTGATCCCCTCCCAGGCCGTCGACTCGCTCCGCCGCCTCGACTACTCCTTCGCGGCCCGCAGCAACGCCGACACCTTCTACATCGAAGACCTCGCCATTGACGGAAGCGCCAGACGCCACGGCCCCTTCCAACTCGCAGAGCCAATCGGCTCACGCATCGACGCGGAACGCATGGACTGGGCCGCCATCGCCAGTGAACACCTGCGCGCCGACAACGCACGCCAGGCGCGCCTCCTCCCCGATCTCACCGCGGCCCCCGCCTCTCCCTCCACCCTGCTGATCCAGGTGGACCAGAGCGGCCTCTACCGCCTCACCTACGAAATGCTGCTGGACGCCGGACTCGACTTGCGCGGCACACCCCTCACGCGCCTGCACCTGCTCAACAACGGACAGCGCATCCCGATTACCGTCAACGGACGCGGCACCTTCGGCCCCGGCGCGTACCTCGAGTTCTACGGCGAAGCGCTCGACACGCTCTACACCCGCACCAACGTCTACACCCTGGAGGTCTCCAACACTCCGCCCGCGCGCATTCCCCTGCGCAGCTCGATCTCGCGCACCGCACCGCTCACCTCCTACACCGAAACCCTCAACGTTCACAACCAGAAGGCCTACGCCAACTATGCCCCCGGCAACGACCCCTGGTACGACACCCTCATGCAGGTGGACACCTCCCCAGAATCCTGGGCCTTCCCCTTCACCGTCTCCGGCCTCGCCAACCCGGCCAACCCGGCCAGCCTGCAACTCACCCTGTGGGGCGTCACCGACTGGCCGCAGGCTTCCGATCATCACGTCATCGTGAAGATCAACGGCACGCCCGTTGCCGATGAACTCTTCGACGGCCTGACCGCCCATGTGATCAACGTCGCCCTGCCCGGCGGCTTGCTGCTCGAAGGCAACAATTCCCTCGAGATCCTCCTGCCCGGCGACACAGGCGTACTCGGCGAAGTGATCAACCTCGACCGCTTCTCCGTCTCCTACCAGCGCATGCTGCGCGCCGAAAACGGACGCCTGACCTTCTCCTCCAGCGGCGGCAATTTCACCGTCTCCAACCTGCCCAGCCGCAACGTGGTCGTCTACCGACTCGATGCCAGCGGACTCGCCCGCCTCGGCCGCGTCCGCCTGACCCAGAGCGGAGCCACCTTCAACGCCGCCTTCGCCAGCAACGGCCGACCCGCCACCTATTTCGTCTACGACGCCAGCGCCTTCCTCTCACCCAACTTTGAAGTCGCCTCCACCCACTCCGACCTGGACCTGCCCGCACAGTACCTGATCATCTCCCATCCCAATTTCATCGCCGATCTCGCCCCGCTCGTCCAGGCCAGGCAGGCCCAGGGCTTCACCGTGAACGTGGTGGATGTCAACGATCTCTATGCACGCTACGCGCACCACACCCTCGACCCGCAGGCCATCCGACAATACCTGGCCTACGCCGAACACAATCTCGGCACGCAATATGTCCTGCTCGTCGGCGGCGACTCCTACGATTATCTCGATCACCTCGGCGCGGGCAGCCTGTCCTTCATCCCCTCGCTCTACGTCCCCATCGGCTCGATCGCACGCTTCACCCCAGCCGACGCGCTCTACGCCGACACCGACGGAGATAACGCACCCAACCTGGCCCTCGGCCGCTTCCCCGTCCGCACACGCACCGAATTGCAGACGCTGATCCAGAAGACGCTTGCCTATGCCAGCAAGGATTACGGCCTGACCGCCACCTTCTCCGCCGATCGCTTCGATGGCGTCGTCTCCTACCGCACCATCAACGACGACCTCGTCGCCGCCCTGCCGAACGGCTGGACGGTTGAGAATATCTATCTCGACGATCTTTCCACCGCCCAGGCACGCACTCTGCTGCTGGCCGCCATGAACCGCGGCACGGCGCTCGTCACCTACACCGGCCACAGCGCACCCTCCATGTGGAACTACAGCAGCTTCTTCAACAGCGCCCATGCCAACTCGCTCTCCAACGCCGGGCGGCCCTTTGTCGCCGTCCAGTATGGCTGCTGGAACAACTATTATGTGGACCCGCTCAACAACACCCTCGCCCACTCTCTGCTCGTCGGCGGCGACCGCGGCGCAGCCGCATCCATCGGCGCTTCCACTCTCGTCGACTCTTCCAGCGAAGCCCTCTTCGGCGCCCTGCTCACCCCGCGCCTGACCACGCCCGCCATGACCATCGGCCAGGCCTTCCTCTCCGCAAAGCAGAACCTCGCCTACCTCAACCCGTCCCTGCTCGACGTACTCCTCGGCTATTCCCTCCTCGGCGATCCCGCCCTCGTCGTTCAGCAGTAGGGAGAGTCCAGAGGATTATTGCAACAACCGCTTCACACACCGGATCAAGTTTCTCCGGTGTGTGAAGCGGCAGGTCTTCAACAGGAAATCTATTTGCTTGATGTTCGTTCAGCAGAATTTTCAAACGGTTCGTTCTCATCATCTTTTCGCGTTCTCATCAAGGAGTCTTTATGTTCGTTCAAGAATTAAATCAGCCTGCGGATAACGAAAGCGTCTCCCTGCTTAAGCCATATCATCGTCCCGTTTTGGAGAATCTGGGAGACCTGCGTTCTGTGACTCTTGGAGGCTCCCTCGGCACCGGTGATTCGGGCGGCTCGACCTCATATTTTCCTCCGGGCAATATCATTCGCCCGGATGGTTTCTGGCTGCCAGACGATTTCTAACTACGCAGTCTCGTCAATTCACCGCCAGCGTTCGTTCCGGGCGATGTTCGACGGCTGGAACAGATTCGTTTTTTACAATTACGATTCAGGCGAGAGTTGCAACTCTCGCCTGGCGTTTTAAATCCACAATTCACGGCGCGTCCTCCTCCCGAAGCAAACGCCCGCGCTTGCATGCTGACGTACATGACGGGACAATGTGATGGGCAGCGGCAAAGAGATTCGTCTTGTGCCGCGGGCAGCGTGAAGGTTGCGATCCTGCAATCTACACAAGATGAGTTCATAAAAGGCGATGAGCGCATTTGTTGTTTTCTTTGAAACATCCACCCAGCCGCTGAACGCGGAATCGTTCGGGCGCGCCATGGAACGACTGAAACATCGCGGCCCGGACGGCCGCGATGTTTCAATCGAAGGCAACGCCGCGCTGGGCCGCTGGCATTTTTGGGTCACCCCGGAGGAGTCAGGGGAACGACAACCATTGGCAAACGATTCACTCCCGTTCAAGATCGTATCCGACGCCAGGCTGGACAATCGCGCAGAACTGGTCTCGCAGCTCGGCCTCGACCCAACCGATGTCGCGCGCTTTTCGGATGCCGCGTTGATTTTGCGCGCCTACGCGCGCTGGGGAAGATCGTGCGTGGAATATTTCATCGGAGAGTTTGCATTTGTCATCTGGGATAAAACGCAAAACGCGTTGTTCTGCGCGCGCGACGCGTTGGGCGAGCGCACCCTGTTTTATTCCGAGAAGGGGACCTGCACCGCCATCGCCTCCGAACCCTGGGCGGCCGCGGGCGCATGGAGCGCGTCCCGTGACCTGAATGAAGCGGCCATCGCACATTTCTTTGCCCTGCGCAGCGCGCCGGACGGGCAGACCCTGTTCAGGAACGTGTACGAACTCCCGCCAGCGCACGGGATGTGGATCAACTCCGATGGGCGGCGCGCGTGGCGTTATTGGAATCCCGATCCATCGCATCGCCTGCGCGGTCAGACGGATCGCGAGTACGCCGGACAGTTTCGCGCCCTGCTGGAGGAGGCCGTTCGCGTACGGCTGCGCGCCACGACACCGGCCGGGATCTTGCTGAGCGGCGGGCTGGACTCAGGATCGCTGGCCTGCATTGCCGCACAAATGATCGCGCCGACGCCGTTAACCGCCATCTCGTATGTGTTCGATCAACTAACCATCTGCGATGAACGAGTCTTCATCCAGTCCATTGCCGATCGCTGGGAACTCCGCTCAATTTACATTCCCTGCGATGACGCCGCGCCGTTTCGCGACATGGATCGCTGGCCGCACGACCCCAACCACCCGGAAGGCAACATGTACCGCCTGTTGAAGGAGCGCGCCTATC
This sequence comes from Anaerolineales bacterium, assembly GCA_019187665.1. Taxonomy (GTDB): domain Bacteria; phylum Chloroflexota; class Anaerolineae; order Anaerolineales; family Villigracilaceae; genus Denitrolinea. The sequence goes on along the minus strand of JABARH010000010.1, from coordinate 23,546 downwards.
AACGCGCCAGCCGCGAGGGACTGCGCATCCTCCTGCCCGGCGTCTTCGGAGACGACCTGTATCTCGACGCGGAGGACTGGCTGTTCGACCTTGTCAGCGACGGGCGCTGGAGACAGGCCGCGCGCGAATGGAAACGTCATGTGGATTATTACGGCTGGCGACGGGCGCTGAACGCGGACTACACGCGGCGAATCATTCGGCGATTGGTGGACCGCCTGCCCGCAGGCAAACGCCTGCGACGCGCCACCCCGGCCCCCGCGTGGCTGCGAAGCGAGGCGGCGGCGCACCTGCAACCCGGACAGGATTTGACCGCCTCCGGGTTCGATCGCAAATCGCGCCTCCTCGACATTCAGGCTTCGCAGGCCTCCACCGACGAGATCGGCGCGGCGAATCGAAATGGGATCGAGCTGCGGCATCCCTATCGCGACCGCCGCCTGATCGAATTCGCGCTTTCGATTCCGGCCTACCAACTGTACAACCTCGGGTTTTATAAATACATTTTACGCGCGGCCATGCAGGATATCCTGCCGCGCCCGGTGCTTGAGCGCTCGCAATCCACATTTTTGACGCCGCTGTTTTTGCAGGGCTGGGACGCGGAACGAAAAACCCTGCGACCGATTTTTGAGAACCCGCAGGCCGCCTGGCGCAATTATGTTCGCGATGACTGGCTGTGGAATTACCTCGGAAAGGAAATGATTCCCCGCAACGGCGGTCCTTCGGCCGTGGTGGTATGGTTGTGCGTTTCGTTCGAACACTGGCTGCGCCGCCATTCCACGTAACATTCACAGGGCTTTTGCTTCATCCAGCGCCCGGGAACGAATGCTGCCTGGTATCGCATTTTCTGAGCGTAAAAGGCGCGCGCCCGGCGGGGCAGATTGAAAGTTACGCGTGCCATCATCTGATTCGATGTCTTGCTGCTTCATGGGCGGAGGAGTATACTCCGCCGAACAAGAATCGTTTCGCCCTTTCGCGTCGAATGGTGGAGGCTGATATGTTTCGAATGCACAAAACCGGACCAATTTTTTGGAAGGCTGTTTTGCTGGCATTGGGACTGGCTCTGCTTCTGCCGCCGCAGGCCGCGATGGCAAGCGCATGTTCAGCGGATGCAAACATCTATCGCTCCGCCTCGAGCGGCACATGGGAGGATAACGCGACCTGGGAGGTTTCAACCGACGGCGGAACAAACTGGAACCCAGCCGGATGCTGGCCCACGAACACAAACGGTTCCATTCAGATCCGGAACGGGCATGTTGTCACCATCACCGGCGCGCTCTCCGCAGATGAAACCACGATTGACTCCGGCGGGCAGGCGACGGTCAACGACAGCGTCACGTGGACCATCGCCAACGGAAGCGGCACAGACCTGACGGCAAACGGCGCGATCCTCAACGCGGGGACGATCACCACCACAGGAACGGTCGTGTTCAACAATGGAAGCATCTACCGCTTAAACCATACCACCACGAACGGCGCGATCCCAACCGCGACATGGAACACAGGCTCGACTGTGGAAATTGTCGGATACACAGACAACTCAAGTTACCCGAGCGGGCTGGTTCAAACCTTCAGCAATTTCACCTGGAATTGCCCCAGCCAAACAAGGAACATCAACCTCTCCGGTAATTTACGAAACGTCAACGGCGAATTAAAATTCCTGTCAACCGGCGCTGGCTCGGTTCGCCTGACCGGCGCGACCGCATTGACATTGACTGTGGGCGGAAACTTGACGGTGGACGACAGCCTGCTCAACGCGACCAACAGCTCGGCGAATCCGATCATCAATATTGGAGGGGACCTGTATTTGTTAAGCGGCGGCACGCTGGACGCCGGGAACGGCGGAAGCGGCGCGGCAACCATTCGTCTTTCCGGCGATTGGGAAAATAATGGCGGAACATTCAACGCGCGCAGCGGCGAGGTTGTCTTGAACGGCTCCTCCGCGCAGAACATTGGCGGCAGCGCGTCCACCACGTTCAACAGCCTGAACATCAGCAATTCCAGCGGCGCCGCCCTCGGCGTCAATCAGACTGTCAATGGCACGTTGGCCTTTACCAGCGGAAAGATCACCACCGGCGCAAACGCACTCATCCTCGGAGACAGCGGATCGGTGACCGGCGCAGGCGCGGGAAAATATGTAAAAGGCAATCTCCGTAAAACCATCGTCAGCGGCTCGCCCTCCTCGCTGACCTTCGAAGTGGGTGGAGCGTCCAACTACGCGCCGATCAGCCTCACCTTCAGCGGGCTTTCCGGCAGTGGCACACTGACCGGCTCCACCACCGACGGCCAGCATCCAAATTACATGGATAGCGGCATCAGCAGCGACGATTACATCGGACGCTATTGGACTCTCACTCCTTCCGGCCTGACCTTCACCAGTTACAACGCCACATTCACCTTCGTCAATCCGGGCGACCTTGTCGGCTCGCCTTCGATAGGCAGTCTGGCGCTGCAAAAATATTCCGCCGGGTGGACCAACCCCGGCTCCGCCTCATCCACTTCTACCACAGTCACGGGCACAGGCTTCACCAGTTTTAGCGACTATCTGGCTGGCAACAACGGCGTACCGACCCCGGTGACCCTGTCCTACTTCCTCGCGCAGCGCAGCGGCGAGACGGTGAACTTTGAATGGTCCACCGCCACCGAAAGCGGCAACCTGGGCTTCAACCTGTACGCCGCAGACAACGGCACGCTCGTCCGGCTGAACGCACAACTGATCCCCTCCCAGGCCGTCGACTCGCTCCGCCGCCTCGACTACTCCTTCGCGGCCCGCAGCAACGCCGACACCTTCTACATCGAAGACCTCGCCATTGACGGAAGCGCCAGACGCCACGGCCCCTTCCAACTCGCAGAGCCAATCGGCTCACGCATCGACGCGGAACGCATGGACTGGGCCGCCATCGCCAGTGAACACCTGCGCGCCGACAACGCACGCCAGGCGCGCCTCCTCCCCGATCTCACCGCGGCCCCCGCCTCTCCCTCCACCCTGCTGATCCAGGTGGACCAGAGCGGCCTCTACCGCCTCACCTACGAAATGCTGCTGGACGCCGGACTCGACTTGCGCGGCACACCCCTCACGCGCCTGCACCTGCTCAACAACGGACAGCGCATCCCGATTACCGTCAACGGACGCGGCACCTTCGGCCCCGGCGCGTACCTCGAGTTCTACGGCGAAGCGCTCGACACGCTCTACACCCGCACCAACGTCTACACCCTGGAGGTCTCCAACACTCCGCCCGCGCGCATTCCCCTGCGCAGCTCGATCTCGCGCACCGCACCGCTCACCTCCTACACCGAAACCCTCAACGTTCACAACCAGAAGGCCTACGCCAACTATGCCCCCGGCAACGACCCCTGGTACGACACCCTCATGCAGGTGGACACCTCCCCAGAATCCTGGGCCTTCCCCTTCACCGTCTCCGGCCTCGCCAACCCGGCCAACCCGGCCAGCCTGCAACTCACCCTGTGGGGCGTCACCGACTGGCCGCAGGCTTCCGATCATCACGTCATCGTGAAGATCAACGGCACGCCCGTTGCCGATGAACTCTTCGACGGCCTGACCGCCCATGTGATCAACGTCGCCCTGCCCGGCGGCTTGCTGCTCGAAGGCAACAATTCCCTCGAGATCCTCCTGCCCGGCGACACAGGCGTACTCGGCGAAGTGATCAACCTCGACCGCTTCTCCGTCTCCTACCAGCGCATGCTGCGCGCCGAAAACGGACGCCTGACCTTCTCCTCCAGCGGCGGCAATTTCACCGTCTCCAACCTGCCCAGCCGCAACGTGGTCGTCTACCGACTCGATGCCAGCGGACTCGCCCGCCTCGGCCGCGTCCGCCTGACCCAGAGCGGAGCCACCTTCAACGCCGCCTTCGCCAGCAACGGCCGACCCGCCACCTATTTCGTCTACGACGCCAGCGCCTTCCTCTCACCCAACTTTGAAGTCGCCTCCACCCACTCCGACCTGGACCTGCCCGCACAGTACCTGATCATCTCCCATCCCAATTTCATCGCCGATCTCGCCCCGCTCGTCCAGGCCAGGCAGGCCCAGGGCTTCACCGTGAACGTGGTGGATGTCAACGATCTCTATGCACGCTACGCGCACCACACCCTCGACCCGCAGGCCATCCGACAATACCTGGCCTACGCCGAACACAATCTCGGCACGCAATATGTCCTGCTCGTCGGCGGCGACTCCTACGATTATCTCGATCACCTCGGCGCGGGCAGCCTGTCCTTCATCCCCTCGCTCTACGTCCCCATCGGCTCGATCGCACGCTTCACCCCAGCCGACGCGCTCTACGCCGACACCGACGGAGATAACGCACCCAACCTGGCCCTCGGCCGCTTCCCCGTCCGCACACGCACCGAATTGCAGACGCTGATCCAGAAGACGCTTGCCTATGCCAGCAAGGATTACGGCCTGACCGCCACCTTCTCCGCCGATCGCTTCGATGGCGTCGTCTCCTACCGCACCATCAACGACGACCTCGTCGCCGCCCTGCCGAACGGCTGGACGGTTGAGAATATCTATCTCGACGATCTTTCCACCGCCCAGGCACGCACTCTGCTGCTGGCCGCCATGAACCGCGGCACGGCGCTCGTCACCTACACCGGCCACAGCGCACCCTCCATGTGGAACTACAGCAGCTTCTTCAACAGCGCCCATGCCAACTCGCTCTCCAACGCCGGGCGGCCCTTTGTCGCCGTCCAGTATGGCTGCTGGAACAACTATTATGTGGACCCGCTCAACAACACCCTCGCCCACTCTCTGCTCGTCGGCGGCGACCGCGGCGCAGCCGCATCCATCGGCGCTTCCACTCTCGTCGACTCTTCCAGCGAAGCCCTCTTCGGCGCCCTGCTCACCCCGCGCCTGACCACGCCCGCCATGACCATCGGCCAGGCCTTCCTCTCCGCAAAGCAGAACCTCGCCTACCTCAACCCGTCCCTGCTCGACGTACTCCTCGGCTATTCCCTCCTCGGCGATCCCGCCCTCGTCGTTCAGCAGTAGGGAGAAAAATCTGGTATGCTCCGCGCCATGACTTGGACGCGCATCGCCGGGCAACCCATCTATTTTTCCATTCCATTACCGGAGCTCGCCTTCGTTCAAACAGAAGGCGAGCCGGTTATCTTGCTGTTGGTCCCCAAACCGCAGACCCTGGTCGTCCGTGCGCGCGGTTGGCTTGCAAATGAACAGCGCGATCTTGAACTCTGGACGGCCCCACCGGGAAATTTGCTGAAGACACACAAGGGGAGCGATATTTACATTTCGCCCAATGGCGGATTATTCATACAGACCGATGCAGATCATCTGAACGCGGTGGACCGCGAAGCGTTACTGGGACCGGCCCTGTTGCTGGCGCTCGCTGCGCGCGGGACCTGGTGCCTGCATGCCAGCGCGGCCATGCTCCACGGGCAGGCATTTGTCTTCCTTGGGGAATCGGGGCGCGGCAAGTCCACCCTGGCCGCGTTCCTCGCCCGTCAGCGCAATTGGGCGTGGGTGGCAGATGACATCCTCCCATTCACAATCGCCGCGGACGAAGCAAGCGTCTGGCCGAAGTTTCCTCAATTGAAAGTAAGGACCGATTCCCAGCCGGGACAATACTTGCCGGAGAAACTCCCGGCGCGGCATTTTTTTCTCCTGGGCGAAGCCGCAAATGAATTGCCGACTGTCCGCAAAATATCGCGCGGACAAGCCGCTCACGCTTTACTGTCGCATACCGCATCCACCCGCTTGCTCGACCCGCGCCTGCTTGCCGCCCATCTGCGCGCCTGCACAGACGCCGCAAACCATATCTCGGTTTATGAATTAACCTATCCCAGACGCGTGGATGCGCTGCCGGATGTACGGAAAATTCTGGAGGACCTTCGGTGAGCAGCGATATAATCAGCCATGCCGCAAAAAAACCAGGCCTCATTCCCGATGAAATTCCAATCGCCGAATTCGAATATGCAGGGCAGGGTGAGTATCAGGTTGAACGATTCAAAGACAAAACGTTCGAATCGGCTTTTCTTTGGCGCGGTCCCCATCCCGCCCAAATATAAAACGGTCAACTGCAATAAGGAGAACGATGAGCAAATATCACAGCGGCACCGAAGAGTTTCGCGTGGAAGGCGAGAGACTCGTCGCCAAATTAAAAGAACTCCTGCACGAGGGCAACATCCGGCGCATCATCATCAAAGACAAGGATGGGCGCACGCTGATCGAAGTCCCGCTGACTCTCGGCGTGGTCGGCGCGATCCTCGTCCCGGTCTGGGCGGCGATCGGCGCCATTGCTGCGCTGGTCAGCGAAGCGACCATCGTGATAGAGAAAACGGATAACACATCATGAAAAATCTTCCTCCCATCCTGCGCGCCCTACTTCTCGTTGATATTGGAACGACCGCCATACTGATCGTTGTGACCGCGCTGGGATGGTTAGTCGGCTGGAGGACCAGCACGCAATTCAGCAACGGTTTTTTCATTTTAGGCGCGGCGCTGGCTGTCTTCGGTGCATACTCCGCGCTGAGCGCTTCCAAAACGCGCGGCAAATCTGGCATGAGTGATGCCCAGTCGGACAACAATGCATCAGCGGATGGACGCAACAAACGGATACTCGCTGATTTGGCGCAAGGCATAAACACCGCCTATATCACGACCGGCATCGGGTTGATGTTGATCGTGGCTTCCATTCTCATTCCCATCCTGTTTGGATAACTCATGCCCCGCGACTACATCTCCCAGCCTCCCGCCGCGCTCCAACGCCGCCCGCACCTCACCAAAGACGACGACTGGATTCGCTCGTTTCTCAATGAAGCAAAAATAGGACACATCGCCACATCCATTGATGGACAGCCGTTCATCAACCCGACGATGTTCTGGTACGACGAAGCGAATCACCAGATCGTGTTCCACTCCAACATCGCGGGGCGAGTCCGCTCGAATGTGGAAGCCAACCCGAAGGTCAGTTTGGAGGCGAGCGAGTTGGGGAAGTTCCTGCCGTCGAACGTCGCGCTCGAGTTCTCGCTTCAATTCCGCAGTGCGATTGTCTACGGAACGGCGCGGCTGGTGGACGATCCCGCCGAGGCGCGTGAGTTGTTGTATGGGCTGATCGGAAAATATTTCCCTGCGATGACCGCTGGCATAGAGTACCGCGAGATCACCGACAAAGAATTACGCGCCACTTCGATCTACGCGATCCAAATCGAATCGTGGACGGGCAAAGAAAACTGGGCAGACCGCGCCGACCAATCCGACGAGTGGCATCCGCTTGATGAAAAATGGTTTGAATAACCAAACTTACACGCCTGTCAATCCCGAAGGGATGACATATCTTTACCATCTCTGACACCCCTTCGGGGTCTTTGTCTTGCGCAAAATGAAGCAATAAATTAAATTCTCTCCACCCCAATCCCCGCGCCGCTTGGCAAAAACATCCTCGCCCCATCATACGTCACCCCGCGATAGGGATCGTTCTTGATCAACAGCGGACCATCCAGGTCGGTATAATCGCACAACGGAGCGAGGTGCGCCGCCGCCGTCACCCCCACCGACGACTCGACCATGCAACTGAGCATGATTCGCATATCATGCGCCCGCGCCGCGTGGATCATCCGCAACGCTTCGCGGATTCCCTCGCTCTTCATCGTCTTCACCACCACGCCGTCAATCGCGCCTGCAAGTTTCGCCACATCGCGCGAATTCTTCGCCGTTTCATCCGCAAAGATGGGAATGTCGATTCGTTGGGCGCGTAACTCATCTCTCAACCAAAAATATCCATCCACATCATCCACTGCCAGCGGCTGTTCGATAAATTCCAGATCGTACTCCGCCAAACGCGGGATGATACTCAGCGCCTGCTCACGACTCCACCCCGCATTCGCGTCGACTCTCAATTTGGAGTTGGTCGCGCCGCGAATGGCTTTGATGCGCCCTTCATCCTCCTCCCCTCCCAACTTGATCTTCAGAATCGGATGACCCGATGCTTTCGCCTGTTCCGCCATCACAGAAGGTTCACCCATTCCAATCGTGAACGAAGTCAGCGGAATCTTCTGCGGGTTCAATCCAAACAACTTATACAACGGCTGTCCCAACTTTTTTCCCCACAGATCATGCAACGCCTCGTCAATTGCAGACCGCGCCGCGCGCGAGCCAGCGGGTCGCCGCGCCAACACATTGTCCATGTCAAAAAGATCATCGCCCAAATCAGGCACAGACTTCAAATACTCGATGATGCCCGCTTGCGTCTCGCCATAATACGGGACCGCCGCCGCTTCGCCCACCCCATCGTCGAGATACACCAACACATTATGCCGCTGGTCGCTCGCCCCATGCGCCACACGGAAAGTCGTCTTCAATTCAAGTGTGATCGGTTCCCAGGTTAGATTCATTTTTCCCAATACCTCCGCAAAAATCAGACAGATGAAACAAGCCTGATCGAGTCAAGTTGTGCCTCTTACACCTCAACGGTTCGGAAAAGCCATGAAAGAGATTTTAACACTAGTACTCGGCAAATATATTGCAGCGTTTTTAGCCTATTGGCGATCTTGCTGGCATCTTCACAATCAGCCTGTTCGCAGCCTGCCAGAGCGCGCACGATGGCCTGACGGAGGTAATATCCCCGCCATCCGCCTCATCTACACGACATGATCACACGACCCATCTCTCAAATCATCGAACCGCAATACGCCATCGAAGGCGCGGGTGTTTTACTGCGCCGCTCCATTGCCCCGCGCAAATCGAACGAATACGATCCCTTCCTGCTCTTCGATCACTTCGCCTTCAACGATCCCGTCGAGGGTCCCATCCGCGGCTTCCCCATGCACCCGCACCGCGGCATCGAAACCGTCACCTACATGCTCGAGGGTTCGGTCAACCATCGCGACAGCCTCGGCAACTCCGGGCGCATCGGTCCCGGCGACGTGCAATGGATGACCAGCGGACGCGGCATCCTGCACGAGGAAATGCCGCGCCGCAGTGAGCAAAGCGGCGTCATCTACGGTTTCCAACTGTGGGTCAACCTGCCCGCCGCGCAAAAGATGGGACAGCCCCGCTATCAGGAAGTTAACGCCGCAACGATTCCCTCCGCGACCAAAGACGGCGCGACAGTGCGCGTCGTGGCGGGAGAGTTCAACGGCGTGAGCGGTCCCGTCACTGAAATTTCCGCCTCGCCTCTTTACATGGATGTCAGGCTGGCTCCCGCTTCCCGATTCGTTTTCCCCGTCCCAAGCGGACACACCGCCCTCGCCTACGTTTTCGAGGGCACAGGAAAATTCGCGGGCGAGACGGTTGACTCCGTGAAGATGATCGTCTTCGGCGACGGCGATCAGATCGAGGTCGAGTCCGACTCGGGCGTGCGTTTCATGCTCATCGCAGGCGCGCCGTTCCGCGAACCCATCGTCCCCTACGGTCCATTCGTGATGAACACCGTCGAAGAGATCCAGCAGACGCTGGCTGAGTTGCGCAACGGGACGTTTATCAAATCATAATTTCCCATTTTCGAGCACAACAACCCCGAGGGGGTGGCATGGATTTTGAATTATCAGTACTTCACGAAAGCGCGTATTTGGCGGTCTCTACCGCCAGGTTGCGATAGAGATCGCAACCTACGCAGGGTTTTCGTGATCTACTGATTATGTCATCCCTTCGGGGTTTATTTTCCCGGCGCACACATCGTTATAATCACTTCACCCCCTCGGGGTTATCCACGTAAAAACGGCGCGACGATCTCCGCCGCCTCCTTCGCCCCCGTCTGCGGCATGGAATGATTGGCGTGGATGATCACATCCCGGGAGGATGATCGCTTGGGCCTGACGGTAATAAGATCCTCTTTTCCCCAAACAAACAACGCGGGAATTTTCGGCGGCACATGAATCGGAGCGACTCCGCCGCCCGGCATGGAACGTAATGTGGTCTTCAGAATATGTACAGGCTGGGATGTTATCTCTGCAAACCATGCGGGCGCGAGCGCATTGGTCTTTAGGTTGAATCCCAACAGTTGAATCAAAAACCGAATCCGCCAGCCGGAGAGAATCCAGTTTCCGACAGGCGGAAATCGCGCGTCAACTTTATCGGCAAACCGCAGACCGCGCGCATTGGCTGATGTTGCCTGCGCGGGGCAAAGAAAAACCGCGCGCTCGACCCGCTCTGCATGGGCATGAAGATACGCCTCTGCTACGCGCGTGCCGGTGGAGTAACTCAACACGCGCCAGCGCGCAATGCTGAGGGATGCGCGCAGGGATTCCAACGCGTCCACCGCCGCGGCAAGATAGGAGGAGTCTCGAGGCGGAGCGGGCGAGAGCCCGATGCCCGGCAGTTCCGCCTCGATGCAGGTGAAATGATCCGCCAGGATCGGGCGCAGTCCATTCCAGATATTAAACGAGATTCCGAATCCATGAATCAAAAGAAGCGGCGGACCGCCTCCGTGTATTTTATGGCTAAGCATCGGGCGGAATTATACCTGTGCAACCACTGGAAGCGGGCGGGGTTGTACTGAAAAACCATTTCACCGGAGGCGCTATGCTCGAAAAAATTTCAGGCAAGTTTCATGCGTGGGCAACAGGCTGGCGGGTGATCGTTTTCGTTTTGCTGGACCTGCTCTTCATGGCTTTCATCATGCCGGTCACGGGCGCGTTGATGAAAAGCGGCACGGGGCTTGAACAGCCGCTCGATTTGATGATGTTCTCCACGCCGGAGAAAATTTTTGCGATGATCGAGCGCTACGGCGACACGACGCGGATGTTCTATCGCAACGTGGAGTTGACGCTGGATATCCTGTATCCCATTATTTACACAATCGCGTTCGGACTGCTGATCTCGTGGCTTTTTCAACGCGGCTTTAAAGCGGGACACAGGCTTCAAAGGTGGAATGTGGTCCCGGTCTTTGCCTGGTTCTTCGATCTGCTTGAAAACATCGCCATTGTTACTTTGGTTTCGGTCTGGCCCCTCCAGCCGGTCGCGCTGGCGTGGGTGATGATCGCCTTTATGACGATCAAGTGGTTCTTCGCGTTTTTATCCTTCGGGTTGATCTTCCTCGGATTGATCCGCGCCGCGCTGAACGGGTTTAAGAAGCAAGTGTGAGAGGGTAGAGAACAGGGAATTGACCTCCTGCATAAGTCAACCGCGGTTAGAGAACGTCCCCTGGGAAAGGGCGTATTGTGCGCTCTCTTGCGCACTTTCGCAAGAGGTCTACTAGAAGGCAGCATGGCTTTCTCACAGTCGGAGATTCCTCAACGCGAAGTACGCCAATCAGCGAATGACGCGAACAAACCCAGGAAAATTCGCGAAATTCGCCTATTCGTGGCATTCGCGTTCCAAACCCGCCGGTTTGTCAAGCGATTTTGAAAAGACCATATAGAAGGCAGTAAAAAGCCGCCCGGCAAGTTGGGCGGCTTTTATGATTCATGATTCAGCCTCATCATTCATTCCTCGAGTTTCATCCACCACGCGCCGGTGCACTCCGGCAAAATGACCCAATTATTTTTCAGCACGTTATCACCCATCTCGTCCCCGAAGAAAAAGCGTGCGAGATATTCGGCTTGTTCCAGCGATTCGAATTTGTAATCGGTGCGGATCCATTTGTTTTGGAATCCAACTTGATCGAGCCACGCATAGAAATTTACGAGGTGAGGCAAATGGAACGGCGACTCGCGCCCGGTGCCGAGCGATTCAAACAGGACGATGAAACTGCCCGGCCGCAGGACGCGTCTCATTTCGGTCAGCCACGCTTCCAGGTTGGCGCGCCACTGTTCGCTGCCCCAGACCGCCAGGTAACTCACACTCCAGCCGGAGACGGCGAGGTCGGCAGAGGCATCTTCCAGCGGCAATGTACGATGGTCAGCCACGTCCGCAGACCAGTTGGAGAATCCACTGGCGGCGAGACGTTGGTGGCAGACGCGCAACATTTCCTCGGATTCGTCGAAGGCGCGGACATGGGTTACGTGCGGGAGGAGCAGGCGCGCCAGGCGCCCGGTGCCCGCCCCGAGGTCGAGGGCGAGGCGGGAGGCAAGGTCCGGGACGATCTCCTCCAATGTCCGCAAAATATTTCCCGGATGGTCTTCGCGCGCGATCAGCGCCTGGTAACGGTCGGCGTCGGTCTGGTAAATGATTCGCTGAGGATCGGTCATGCGCCGATTGTACATCACGCGCTGATATAATGAAGGCATGACTCAACTTTCCCCCTCCGCGCAGAAGATCCAAAATTTATTGAACGAACTTGGCTATGATTACGTTGTGATCGAACACGCCGAGTCGACGCGCACCGCGCAGGAAGCCGCCGAGCGCGCCGGCTGCGAACTTGGGCAGATCGTCAAGTCGCTGATCTTTAAGGGCGGCGAGTCGGGCAAGCCGATCCTTGTGTTGACCAGCGGCGCGAACCGCGTGGACGAGAAGCGCATCAGCGGCTATGCGGGGGAGCCGATCGTCCGCGCCGACGCGGATTTTGTGCGTGCAGCGACCGGCTTCGCCATCGGCGGCGTGCCTCCCATCGGTCACGCGCAAAACATGGAAACCTATCTCGACGAGGATTTTTTGCAATATCAAACCATTTGGGCGGCGGCTGGCACGCCCAATGCGATCTTTGAATTGAAGACCGGCGATCTGCAAACCATGACGAACGGAAAAACGGCGCGCGTGAAATGAAAAGGCGGCTCTCGCTTTTTTGGGCGGTCCTTATTTTGGCGGCATCGCCTCTTGCCTGTGCGCGGACGGCGCGACCACCCGCGCAAAGCCCCGCAAGCGCTTCCGCGCCCACAGAGACATTTTCAATTCTGCCCTCCGGCGAAAGCGAACACACGCTGACACACGACGGGCGCGAGCGAAATTACCTGCTCTACGTTCCAGTCTCCGTGGATTGGAGTCAGCCCGTCGCTCTCGTCCTCGTCTTTCACGGCGGGACCGGCAACGGAAAAAGCGCGCGCGTGATGAGCGGATTCGATCAAGTCGCCGACCAGCATGGATTCATTGTGGCGTATCCGGACGGGAGCGGGCGTTTGAGCGACGACATCATCCTGACGTGGAACGGCGGCGAATGTTGCGGCTACGCTCAAAAAACAAACGTGGACGATGTCGGGTTTGCGCGCGCCATCGTCGCCGAGTTGCAGTCACAGATGAACGTGGATGCAAAACGCATCTATGCGAGCGGCATGTCGAACGGCGGGATTCTTTCCCAGCGCCTGGCGTGCGAGGCGTCCGACCTGTTTGCCGCCATCGCGCCGGTGGCGGGGACGTTGAACGTCCGGGATTGTGTTCCGTCCGAGCCGCTGTCGGTCATCGAATTTCACGGCACCGCAGACCTGCATCTTCCTTATGACGGAGGCGTCGGCGAAGAATCGTTGGCGGGCGTGGATTTTAATTCGGTCGCGTATTCGATTCAATTCTGGACTGCGTTTAACAACTGCGAGTCTGCGCCGCTCAGCGAATCCTTCGCGGATATTCAACATGAAACGTGGACCTGCCCGGGCGGGATCAACGTGGAGTTGTACACCATCCTCGGCGGCGGTCACGCCTGGCCGGGCGGGCGCGGCGGCTGGCCCGGCGCAGACGAGCCGACTCAATCCATTTCCGCCTCGCAATTGATCTGGGAATTTTTTGCCGTGCATCCAAAACCTTGAAACATGCTTCGAAGGAGAATCGAATGAAAAACCTTTTATCGGCAGTCTTTTGCGTTATCGCTTTATTGATTTCCGCCTGTTCCCTGCCCATTCAGCAAGCCGTCCCGCCGGAACCGACCATCATTTATGTGCCCGTTACGGTCACGACGGAACCGACACAGCCGCAGGCGCTCCCTTCCGCCACGCAGGAACCGCTGCCAACTATCGCGGAGACGGCGACCGCCACGATCATCCCCAGTACAGCCACGCCGGAGATTCTGCATTTCTATGTCTCAGGTTACGTCTGGCATGACACATGCAAACCCTACAACCCCGTCCCTGTCCCGACCCCGGCCGGATGTATCTTTGAACCCGGCGTCGGCTTGTATGCGGATGGGATTTTTTCGGCGGGCGAGCCGGGCATCGGCGGCGTAACCGTGCGACTCGAAATTGACTGTAATTACGGCGCATTCACCACGCAGACCGATTCGGGCGGATTCTACAAAATGTCGTTCACGGTCCCCGCCGCGGCGGGAGTGTACGAGCAGAAGATCTGCCTGTCCGTTGACGCCGGCGGCGCGTCGAACGCGTCGCTGCTCCTGCCCGGCGGATGGACGGTCCCGAAGACCAATTCCGCCGCCGCTGTGATCCAGATCACCATTCCGGTGGAGAAGCCCAACACGGTCAACTTCGGCTGGGATTATCAATTCCAGTAAATTCGTAACCGTGTTTGTGGCGCGGCGTTAATACAGACAAATTCCGGTCGGCGCACGCGTAGAAGGCACGCGTTGCGCCAGCGTCCACGCATCTTTCTTGATTCGAGGAGATATCATGGAACAGTATTTCACCATCAATTACAGCGGCGCGCCGTTCGCGCTGTTCGATTCGAAACATCTCGCGGCGCTTGGGCTGATCGCCCTGATCGGTCTATCCTTCATTGCCGCGCGCAAACTCTGGGGCGAAGAAGCGAAGCGCAATTTCCGCTATTTTCTGGCGGGCTGGCTGGTGTTTTGGGAGATCAGCTGGCACATCTTGAACCTGGTCTGGGGCACGTGGACGATCCAGACCATGCTTCCCTTTCACCTGTGCAGCGTCACGGTCTGGCTCTCGGTGTACCTCCTGATCAACAAAACCTATTCCGTCTTCGAAGTGACCTATTTTCTCGGCATCGGCGGCGCGTTGCAGGCGCTCATCACGCCCGACGCGGGCGCCTATGGGTTTCCGCATTATCGCGCCTTCCAGACCTTCGCTTCGCATGGCGGCATTGTGCTGGCAAGTTTATACTTTGCCGTGGTTGAAGGCTACCGCCCCACGTTAAAATCCTTCAAGCGCGTCGTCCTCTGGACCAACGTCTACATGGTCTGTGTGTTCTTCCTCAATCTCGCCATCGGCAGTAACTATCTTTTCATCGCGTATAAGCCTCCGTTCCCCACCCTGCTCGACGTGCTAGCGCCCTGGCCCTGGTATATTCTCGAATTGGAATTCGTTGCCTTCGCCATCCTCGGCGCGATGTACCTGCCCTATCTCATCATGGACCTGCAACGCGCCAGGTCGCAGCCCGTACAAACCTGATGCGCAAGCCAACGCCGTGCTTTCAGAAGAGGTCTGGCTTTTTTGTTGAACCGCATTTTTTCCAACCGGATACGCCCCGTCTTCATGCTGCCAGCCGGCTCCTTGCGCGACGCGTATGCTTTTGAACGACACACGAAAACTGCGAACCAAAACCGGGGACGCGATGTCCCTTTGATTTCGGCCTTCCATCCCACCCATTCGCGCCGCCCGGCGGCGTTGTGGAAGTGGAGTGGATCGGAAAATTGAAACACAAAATTGGAGAGAGAGCATGATACGAAAACTTTGGATCGTGTTGGCCGCCGGTCTGATCCTGTCGGCGTGCCTGCCCGCGCAACCCGTCGCCACAACCGGCCCCGGCCTCGAAACGATCGTGGCCGCCACATTTCAGGCCATGACCGCGGCCGCCCCTCCACCCACCGCAACCGCCGCGCCGCCGAACGGAATTCCCATTTCGTTTCAACACGTCAGATTCATCATCCCGGAAGGCTTGGCGCTTGGCGCCAATGCCGAGGTTGTGCCCCTGGCAGGCGAGGAAAACAGCGCGCCATGGGATGTGGCGCCGGAGCATATCCGCTTTGAACTCTACGGTTACAACGATCAACTCGCCAAAGCCCGCGCCATGGACATTCTGGTTTATCCAGCGCAGGAATACGCGCGCATGAGTGTCGGCGGCGGGCGCAGCCTGTCGGAACTACAAGCGTTCCTCGCCGCGCCAGGCGCGCCAATTATCGAAAAGAATCTTCCGACGGTGCCGTTTTTCAACGCGGCCCAGATGATCGCCGCGCAGGTGAAACAGGTCAACTTCGCCAGCGGAACCGGTGTACGCATGATGGTGGAATACGGCCAGGCGGTCGGCGCTATCAGCAATTCGGCGACGCTCTATCACTTTCAAGGCCTGACCAGCGACGGGATGTATTACATCGTCGCCATCCTGCCGCTCGGCGCGTCCATTCTGATCAATGGCGGCGACCCGCTGGCGCCCCCGCCGCCCGGCGGTGTGCAATTCCCCGGATACACAACGCTCAACCCCAGCGACTACGAGTCGTATTTTCAGGCAGTCACCAGCGCCTTGAATTCGGCGGACCCAACTGTGTTCTCACCGTCGCTCGAGACGCTGGACGCGCTGATGGAATCCATCACGATCTCGACGCCATAACGGAACCACAGGCAGGATTGTGCATAAGCGACGTTCTCTAACGTCGCACAGGAGCGCCAGAGAGCGCATCCTATACAGGACCAACCAAAACGGAAGATGTATAAACGCTGGAGGAAGCGAAAACCCCATGAACAAACCATTCCAGGAACTCACCTCCCGTATTCAAAAAGAGATGAAACGTCTGCGCGTGCCGGGTGTGGCGGTCGGTGTCTGGCACAGGGGACGGGAACACAGCGCGGGCTTCGGCGTGACCAGCGTGGAGAATCCGCTCCCCGTCACGCCGGAGACGCTGTTCCAGACCGGCTCGATCAGCAAAACATACACCGCCACCATCCTGATGCAACTCGTCGAACAAGGCAAACTCGATTTGGATGAGCCGGTACGCAAATACCTGCCGGAGTTGAAGTTGAGCGATGAAAGCGTCGCGGAACAAGTCACCACGCGCAACTTGCTGACGCACACCGGCGGCTGGGTTGGCGATTACTTCAACGACTTCGGCAACGGGAGCGACGCCAACGAGCGGATGGTGAAAGACATTGCCAGACTCCCGCAAATTCAGCCGCTGGGAAAAATATGGTCGTACAACAACACCGGATTCAACATCGCCGCGAGATTGATCGAGGTTTTGACCGGCAAACCCTATGAGATCGCCGCGCAGGAAATGCTGTTCGACCCGCTCGGCTTGGGCATGACCTTCTTTTACCCCAGCGACATTTTCTTCACGCACCGTTTTGTGGTCGGGCATCATCGCGAACATGGCAGGATGCTCGTCTCGCGCCCCTGGGCGATCGGCCGCGCGGGCAACGGCGTGGGCGGCGTGATCAGCAACGTGAACGAACTGTTGAAATATGCGCGCTTCCACATGGGCGATGGAAAATCGGAAAACGGCAGGCGCGTGATCGCGCGCAAGAGTCTCAAGGCCATGCGCGTCGCGCAGATCAACGCGGGCGGGCGCGGCGAGATGTGCATCACCTGGTTCCGCAACGAGATCGGCGGCGTCACCCGCTTCGGTCACGGCGGCGCGACACACGGACAGCAGGCATATTTCTTCTTCGTGCCTGAAAAAGATTTCGCGCTCGCCATCCTGACCAACGCGGACGAGGGCGGGATCATCACCGCCAACGCGATCGGCTGGGCGCATGAATTATATTTTGGCGTAAAAACCAAAGCGCCGAAACACATTGAATTAAAAAAATCGGAACTCGGGCAATACGTGGGGCGCTATCAGATCGGCACGGAATGTTTCGACCTCAAGATCAAAAACGGAATGTTGGTCCTTCAAAACATTCCGCTGGGCGGCTTCCCCACGCCCGACACCCCGCCCGGTCCGGCGTTGCCGCCCATGCGTTTTGCGTTTTATGAAAAAGAAAAACTGGTCGGGTTGGACGAACCCGGCAAGGGCGCCATCGCGGACGTGATTCGCGGCGCGGACGGACGCGTGGAATTTTTCCGCGTGTTTGGCCGGGCGCACAAAAAGATCGCGTAACAGTGAAAAAAACCACACCTGCATTAAAGGAGCGAGCGTTGAAAAAAATATTTTTCGTATTCAGCATATTTGGGCTTCTGCTTTCAGCCTGCAACATCCCTGTGCCGTCCACGCCTGGGGAATCCATTTCGATGGAACAACAGGCCGCGACCATCATCGCCGCGACCTTGACCGCCGCCGCGAGCAACGGCGAACCGATTCCGCTACTGCCCTCTGCCACCGAAGAAGCGCAGCAAGCGCTGCCGACCGCCACCCAGGGCGGGCCCGCGCCGACCATCCAGCCGAATGCCACGCCAACCGCCGGCGGATCCGCCGCGACCAGTACACCCGGTACCGGCACGCCGGGCGCAACCTTGCTCACCGTCGACTCAAACACCAACTGCCGCGAAGGGCCTGGCACAACATACAAGGTGGTCATCGTGCTTGTGGCTGGCACGCAATATCAAATGATCGGACGCACCGAAGATAACCAATATTGGATCGTGACCGAAATCGGCAAGCCCGCATCTTGCTGGATTCCGGCAGAAATGTCGAATGCGTTCGGGAACACCAGCCTGCTGCCGCTGGTCACCCCCTCCGCGCCAACCGCCTCGGCTTCGGGTTCGCCGGCCGCGCCGACCGGGTTGAAATACACCTATAGCTGCGCGTACAACGCCGACGCGAGCTACACCATCACCGTTAAACTTGGCTGGAGCGATCGCTCGGATAACGAGCAGGGCTTCTACGTGTATCGCAACGGCGCGCTGATCGCCACGCTGCCCGCGAACACCAGCGCCTACACCGATATTTTTGTCGGCACGGCTTCGCAGGCCAATATCTATCAAGTCGCCTCGTTCAACGTCACCGGGCAAAAGCTCGGCGGCGCGCAAACCTTCTCGTGCAGCGACTGACAAACAAAAACCAGGTTTCTGCGAGAAGCCTGGTTTTTGTTTGGGCTTCTCTACCGTACACGAGAAGACTTTTACCGCAAAGCACGCTAAGGCCGCCAAGTTAAAAAGGTTTTCTTTGCGCTCTTTGCGGGCTTAGCGGTGCAGATGTACGGTAAAGAGATTTGGGCTAATCTTCCAGCAACTCTTTGGCCTTCTTCGTTTGCTTGCCGCGCTCATCCGTATTGAGGATGCGCTTGCGGATGCGGAAAGTCTCCGGCGTCACTTCGAGCAGTTCGTCATCCGCGAGATATTCGATGGCTTCATCCAGCGACATCGCACGCGGGGGCGTGAGACGGATTTCCATATCGCCGCGCGAGGAACGCATGTTGGTGAGGTGCTTCTTTTTGCAGACGTTGATGGACAGGTCGGCGCCGCGCGAATTTTCACCGATGACCATGCCCTCATACACATCCACACCGGGACCCACGAACAATTCGCCGCGCGACTCGGCGTTTTCAAGCGCGAAGGAGGTCGTGACGCCCGCTTTCATCGCGACGATGGAGCCGGTGTTGCGCGTGTTCATCGCCCCGGCCATTTCGTCATAGCCGTGGAAGATGGTATGCATTACGCCGTTGCCGCGCGTGGAGGTGAGGAACTGGTAGCGAAATCCGAGCAGGCCGCGCGTGGGGGCAATGAAGACCATACGCGTCGTACCCTGACCCGAATCGTACATCTCCATCATTTTGCCGCGCCTGCTCCCCAGCATTTCCACGACCACACCGACGGTTTCGTTGCTGGTCTCCACGTGGACTTCCTCGAACGGCTCGAGCGTCGCGCCGTCATCGGCCTTGTGATAAATGACCTCAGGGCGCGAAACCTGGAACTCGTAGCCTTCGCGTCTCATCGTCTCGATCAAGATTCCCAAATGCAATTCGCCGCGCCCGCTGACGAGGAAATTTTCGGCAGAGTCGGTTTCTTCGACGCGCAGCGCGACGTTGGTGCGAAGTTCATCGAAGAGGCGTTCTCTTAATTTGCGGGAGGTGCTCCATTTGCCCTCGCGTCCGGTAAACGGCGAGGTGTTGACGCCAAAGGTCATGCGGACGGTCGGCTCCTCCACTTTGATGGTGGGCAGCGCGACGGGATTAAGTGGGTCGGCCAGCGTCTCACCGATGGCGATACCTTCGAGTCCCGCGAGAGAGACGATGTCGCCCGCGCTGACTTCGTCCACTTCGATTTTTTTCAGGCCCTGGAATGTATAAAGATAGCGCGCGGTTTCGGGCAGGTTCTTTCCTTCGGCAGTGAGGCGCGCCAGCTTTTGGCCGGCCTGGATGCGGCCCGCATGAACGCGCCCGACTGCGGTCACGCCGCGATAGTCGTCGTAGCCGAGGGCGGTGACGAGAAGCTGCAGGGGCGCGTCGGGATCCACTTTGGGGGCGGGGATGTGGCGCAGGATCACGTCGAACAGGGGACTCAGGTCGGGACCCAGATCCGGCGTGAGTCCGGCGCGTTGCGTGGTGGCAACGGCGTAGACGACCGGGAAGTCGGCTTGCTGTTCCGTGGCGCCAAGCTCGATGAATAAGTCGAATGTGTCGTTGAGTACGCGCGCGGGTTCGGCGTCGCGGCGATCCACTTTGTTGATCACCACGATGGCTTTATGCCCCATGGCGAGCGCTTTTTTAAGCACGAAGCGCGTCTGCGGCATGGGACCTTCGGCCGCATCCACGAGGAGCAGGACGCCGTCCACCATGTTCATGACGCGCTCGACCTCGCCGCCGAAGTCGGCGTGGCCGGGGGTGTCCACGATGTTGATCTTGATCGGCTTACCGGTTTGCGGGTCGTCGAGCGTGATGGCGGTGTTCTTGGCAAGGATGGTGATGCCGCGCTCGCGTTCGAGGTCGTTCGAGTCCATGACTCGTTCCTCGATGTGCTGATTGTCGCGAAAGGTGTGCGATTGGCGGAGCAAGCCGTCCACGAGGGTAGTCTTGCCGTGGTCAACGTGGGCGATGATGGCGATGTTGCGGAGGTCGGTTCGTTCGATGTTCATAGTCTCATAGTTTCATAGTCGAATAGTCTGATAGTCGGGCGTCCGACAGTCTTCTAATCTGATGGCCTGCCAATGAATAGCGATTAAACCATGCGACTATGTGACTGTCAGACTAACACACACAAAAAACCCCCGACGGGGAGGCCGAGGGTTTCTTTCAGAAAACGAGAGGCTTGCACTGAGCCTGTCGAAGTGTCGGCGTGCGGGCAGTATTGTATCAGAGGGCGGAGGATTATGGAAGGCTTGCGGCACTTCCAGTCCGTTTCAAGATTATCTCAGCATAATATTCATGCATCCACCGATGTTCGTCATCAAGAGCCCGATCAGAGCCGCGTAAACCAACCAAAAACTGCTACGGCGCTAGGGTTGGATAGTAACCACCACGTTGTCAAAACTGACGCTGCCCTCGAGTCCTTCGGTCTGAAAAATACCGAGGAACACATCACCAGCGGCAAGATCGCTATCCGTCACTTTGGCGACATACTTTCCGTCAGAGAGAATACCAATGGTATGGTCGAGACAGGCAAGAGTCGCTGTAACGCCTTCCCCGCTTTGCGAGACTGGCAAGCCGAAGAAATTGGGAATCATAACGGAATCAACGATCTTCGAATCTGCAAATTGAATGAACGTTGCCAGAAAAGTCCCGTCCCCAACGGGCGACAATCCAAAGAAATAGAAATCGGTCCCGGTCGCGTTCATCCTGCACCCTGCTCCGTAAAAATAGAATTCCGACGAATTATTTTTGGGCGAGGGGACGAAGTCAAATTGAACGATCGAATCAGTCAAAGGCGAGCCGACGGGGATGACGATGCCGCCAAATTCATGTCCGCCATTCGTCAGTTGCAGAACGCCATCTTGAATTGCGGATAACTTGCTCAAACTCCAGGCTCCGCAATCCAACTCAAACGCGTCGCTGAACAGGCTGTCAGGGTACGGCGTGGGACACGGGATTGATGTTGGCGTACTGGTAGGCACAGGGGTGTCAGTTGCCGCGGGAGTGTTGGTTGCCGCAGGGGCGCTCGTTGATGTGGGAGAGGGAGTCCAGGTCGGTATCCAGGCTGATGCGGTCATGGTGGCGATTTGTTCAGCCGACGGTCCGCAGCCAGAAACGATCAGGCTTAAGGCGACCAACAACGTAACAAACAGGGGCTTGGTGTTCATGATATTTCTCCTTCTTGGCAAGAGCAGGCTTGGCAGAATGTAGTGAAAATTTCAGTTTTATCCCGCGCATTATTCCTTCGCGGCGGTATAGGTGGTGTCCACGACACAACCGAAGAATTCGAATTTCAGCGCGCCGGTAATTCCTTCGAGATTGAATGTCCCTGAAAGTTCGCCGAAGAGATCGCCTTTGATCAAAAACGAGTTGTTCTCGATCGGCAGGGCTTGGCTCAGCATGGCCACGGCAAATGGAGTGACCGATTCACAACCGGACTTGGTAAAGGAAAGTTCGTAGTAAACGATCTTGCCGTCTTTGACTTCGATTAGAACGGCTCCGCCCTGCTCCAGGGGTCCGCTCCATTTGCCTTCGAGTTGATCGAGCGGGATCTGTGTGGGAGTCGGCGTGATGGTCGGCGTCAATGTTGGCGATGGGGTCGCCGTGTTTGTCGGACTCGGCGTGAATGTCGCGGTCGCCGAGGGAGTGGCCGTCCAGGCAGAGGCGGTCATGGTGGCGATCTGCTCGGGAGATGGTCCGCATGCGCTCAGGAAAAGGGCAACAACGATCAAAATAATGTTGGTTGGTTTTTTGGTTTTCATAGCATTTTCCTTTCCCGCCTACTTTCGCACATTCGAACTGTTAAAGCCAGATAAAAAACTACCAAAAAGTGTTAACTACTCGTTTTTCTCCCCTTTCCATGAACGGTGTGGCCGGTTCATTTATTTGACATCTTGCGTAATTCAGCCGACGCTGGAGAGCCTCCCTTGCGCAGATATTGCGCGCGCTCCAGCGCGCTTCCGCAACGGTTCTATTGAATGCTCCGATTCACAGAGTGGGTTTTCTCTTCCTTGAGCAAGCGCGCAAACCCTCGTAAGGCATTTCGGCGGGTGCGGTGGAATGTGCCCTCAGAAATGTAGAGCCGCGCCAGGATCTCGCGGTTCTGGACTCCCTCCACGTACGCATCATGCAGGACCACATAGTTGTACCATGCGCGCGGAAGCGGTTCTGCGGGCCGCTTTTCCGAGGGTCGCAGGGATTCCATGATGGCGACCAGCCATTGCTGAAGATGCTTGCCTCTCTCCACGTGCGAAACGCCCTGGGATTGCGCCCATTCCGCCAGTGGCGATTCTCCGAGGGCGATAAAATCGTTGATGTGGCGCAAAGCATACTCCACCATGCGCACAAATTCCGGTTCCGGGTGATTCGATATGGATTGCGCTATCTCTCTGGCAACGATATTAATTTCGGCTTGCTGTGTCTGCGATTCTTTCGGCGCTTGCATCGCCTGTATCTGGTTGTCCATTCGATTATAGAGAGAGACGATTGTGCCAATGTGATCGGCCACTTCGGAAAGCGTTTCCAGGTCCCCGCTCGAATATTCGAGGCGCGATTTGGGTCTTCCAAGCGCCAGCGCCGCGATCTGGCTTTGCCCCTCAAAGACGGGAGTCAGCCATTCAATATCCTCCACCGTCCGCGCGTGGATCATGTCATCGCAAGTCAGCGCGTTTGCAGGAAAGCGGACGCCCATCGAGACCGAAAAGCGGCTGGCTGTGACCACAAATTCATCGCCTCGCCTTAAGAGAGTGTTTCTTAAGTCAATTTGTCGCCAGTTTCAACATGCGACGAATGCTGGCAATGTAAACCATGGATTCGCTGGAAGAGACAGTATGTTCAAAATCTCGTGACAAACGGCGATACCGTCC